>DASXFS010000036.1:0-146623 GCA_036489415.1 Occallatibacter sp.
GCCGATCTTCTACAAGCTGCAGCGCTATGACGCAGCAGCGGCCGCAGCCGCTGTCGCGCCGGCGCCTGTTGCTACACCCGCAGCCGGGCAAGCGCCAGCCAATCCGCCGGCAACGACTGACCCCAATGCGCCGCAGCCCGCTGCAGGTGGACAGCCGGGTGCCGCGCCGGACAACGCGCAGCCAGGCACCGCTCCACCGGCGCAACCGCCGGCCGCCGATCCCAATGCGCCTCAGCAGCAACCCCCGGCTACCCAAACAAACCCACAGTAAGCATCTAACCTGGAGATAGCCTGCCCAAATCGGCAACACAACCGATTCCGGCAGGCTATCTTCAAGGGTGTCCGCATAAAATGATATGGACCCCTGGACTGGACACGGTTGGTGCCGATGCATATTTCGACGATGAGACGATTCATCCCCGCAATTCTCTTTATTCTGCTAGCGGCCGGAAGCCTTGTTCTCCGCGCCCAGGTAGTCCCATCCGCCTACGCTCGCGGCTTGTCCATTACAGCCGGCGGCGAGGCTTCTGCCTTTCAGCCCGACTATGCGGGCTTCGGCATTCCGCAAACCAGTCCCAACCGCCTTTATGGCATCGGGGCTTACGTTGACGTCAAGTTCAACCCATGGGTTCAGATTGAGGGCGAAGGCCGCTGGCTGCGCTTCAACCAGTTGGCCGGCATCTATGAGAACAGCTACCTCATCGGACCGCGCCTGCCCATCTACAAGCTGCACTTCTGGCGCGCCACGCCCTACGGCAAGGTCCTCATCGGCTACGGCCGGCTCAACTTTGAAGACAACAACGGCTGGGGCCGCTATACCGCGCTTGCCTATGGCGGCGGCCTGGACATCAAAATGTCGAAGCGCCTCAGCCTCCGCCTGCCGGACTTCGAGTACCAGCAATGGCCCAAGTGGTCGGAAGGAACTGGGAGAACTTATAACCTTTGCCCTTACGGCCTCAGCATCGGCGTCTCGTACAAAGTGTTCGGCCGGAAATAGAATTTCCGAACGCACAATTACCGGTCGTCGTCTTTGCGCAGCGAAGCCTGGAGTTCCAGCACCTGCAACTGAACCTGTTTCACTTCTTTCAGAATGTCGACCTTGTTGCGGCTGATCCAATACCCCAACAAGTTGAGAGCGCCGGTAAAAAACAACACAATCGCAAGAACGTCAAAGAAGGCGATTGTATGGGTGTCGAGCTTGAGCCCCCAGGTGTGATTATTCGCCAGCATGAAAAGAGCTATCCCAAACCACGTGACGGTTGTTCCCGTCACCTTCTCCCAGTACAAAGCTCGTTCATGTTTTGCCAGCAATAATTCTGTCTGTTCCCGGTAGGCCACAACATTCTCCGGCTGCGGCAACCGCGCCAGCAACCGTTCCCGCATACCATCATTTCTTGGTTCCATATCCGCCTCCACTTAGGATCTCCTTCATCGCCCGCTTTGCATGATGCATGCGGGATTTAACCGTGCCTTCAGAGCAGCCAACCACTTTCGCGATCTCCTCAATCGACAAGTCGTCAAGAAAATGCAGCACCAGCACCTCGCGATGTTTGAGCCCGATCTCGCCAAGCGCCTGATGAATCGCCGCCGCATCTTCCGCCGCAAACGACGGCTCTTCGGCCTCCTGAAAATCTTCGAGGTCGACCGACTCGGCACGTTCTCGCGAACTGTTGCGGCGAATCCGATCCACCGCGATCCCATGCGTGATCGAATAGAGCCATGACCGCAGAGCCCCAGGGCCTTTCAGCTTGCCAATGCCGCGGAACGCCTTGATCCACACTTCCTGCAGAACGTCGAGTCCGCTGTCCTGGTTCCCGGTAAGACTGGCTGCGTAGTAGAGCAAAGGCCGCTCCATGGCGGCGACGAGGTCCTCAAACGCGCCCCGCTCGCCCGACTGGCAGCGTAGCGCGATCCACTCATAAAGCGTCCGGTCCTGATTGTGGTTCAGGCTCTCCATCTTCATTTATCTCTTATGTCGAAGGAAATGCGCCTGCGGTTCAATTGATCTGAGATTTTTTATAGGCAAGAAAAAAGGCCACTCGCATGAGCGAATGACCCTTTTTTCCTGAGACCGATGGCTGCGAAGCCGTCCGCCGTGGCGGACCCCACCTCAGGGGTTTATGCCGGTGACGGCGAACCTTCCGGGAAGCCCGGGCCGCCGCGGGTATCCGGCTTGAGCACCTGCTGCGGGGTACCGCTGCCCGAGTCCGTCGGCGAAGCCAGCACCGAGCGCATCGGAGGCAGTTCAACGCCCTCGATCAGCATCCTCACCTCTTCGGCATCAATGGTCTCGCGCTCCAGCAGCGCCGCGCCGATGCGGTGCATTGCGTCCGCATGCGACCCAACCAGCGAATGCGCCGACTGATAAGCCTCGTCGATCAGGCGCCGCACCTCGAGATCGATCTGCCGTGCGGTTTCCTCAGAGAAGTCGCGATGCTGTGCAATCTCGCGGCCCAGGAAAATCTGCTCTTCTTTCTTGCCAAAGGTCAGCGGACCAAGACGGCTCATGCCGTACTCGCACACCATGCGCCGGGCAAGATCCGTGGCAGATTCAATATCGCTGCCCGCGCCGGTCGACATCTGGTTGAGGAAGATCTCCTCGGCCACACGACCGCCGTAGGCAATGGCGAGATTAGCTTCAAGATACTCGCGTGTGTAGTTATGCCGGTCGCCCGGCAGGAAGACTGTAACGCCCAGCGCCATGCCGCGCGGAATGATGGTGACCTTGTGAATCGGATCGGAATGCTCACACAGGAACGACACCAGCGCGTGACCAGCTTCGTGATACGCGGTCACTTTCTTCTCCGCTTCGGTCAGCAGCATCGACTTGCGCTCGGCACCCATCAACACCTTGTCCTTGGCCACCTCGAAGTCGTACATGGTGACCTGCTTGCGATTCATGCGCGCTGCGCTCAGCGCGGCCTCGTTGACCATGTTGGCCAAATCGGCTCCGCTGAAGCCTGGTGTTCCGCGAGCCAGCACATTGAGGTTGGTGTCGTCTGAAACCGGAACCTTCTTCACATGCACGCGGAGGATTTCCTCGCGGCCGCGCACATCGGGCAGTCCCACCACCACGCGGCGGTCAAAGCGGCCGGGGCGCAGCAGGGCAGGATCGAGCACGTCGGGCCGGTTGGTGGCCGCGACGAGAATGACGCCGTCGTTCGATTCAAAGCCATCCATTTCGACGAGCAACTGATTCAGCGTCTGTTCGCGCTCATCGTGCCCGCCGCCCAGGCCCGCGCCGCGATGCCGGCCCACCGCATCGATTTCATCGATGAAGATAATGCAAGGCGCGTTTTTCTTGCCCTGCTCAAACAGATCGCGCACGCGGCTTGCGCCCACGCCCACAAACATCTCAACAAAGTCAGAACCTGAGATCGAGAAGAACGGCACATTCGCTTCGCCGGCCACAGCCCGCGCCAGCAAGGTCTTGCCGGTTCCCGGAGGGCCCACCAGCAGCACGCCCTTGGGAATACGCCCGCCCAGCTTCTGGAATTTCTGCGGCTCGCGCAAATACTCGATGATCTCCTTCAGTTCTTCCTTGGCCTCGTCCACGCCGGCCACATCCTTGAAGGTGATCTTTTTCTGCTGCATCGACAACAGACGCGCCCGGCTCTTGCCAAAGCTTAGCGCTTTGTTGCCGCCCGACTGCATCTGCCGCAGCATGAAGAACCAGATCGCGCCCAACAGAACAAACGGACCCACGTTGAACAGCAGCGGAAGCAGGATGTTGCTCTGCGGTTCCTTCAGATTGAAGGAAACCTTGGCAGCATAAAGCCTGTTCGCCAGGCTGTCGGTATTGGCGGGAATCGTGGTATGGAACTCGTCTTTCGCGCCCTTCAAGTGGCCGTGAAGCTCGTTGCCCTGGATCGTGGCATCCTGCACCTGGCCCGCGTCGATCTTGCTGAGCAGGTCGGAGTAACCAATGTCCGTGGACTTGCTCATGCCGGAGCCTCTCTGCACCACGGTCCACAGGAGCATAAGGCAGACAAGAATAAACACCCAGAACATGATTGTTTTAACGGTCGAATTCACCAGGATCCCTCTTTCCCGGCGGGGGAAAATCCAACCTCTGGATCTCCGTATCCGCCCACATCACCCTTAGACGCGTGAAACTTACGCAAAGTCACATAACGCCCGGAAGGCCTACACTTATGCTTGGCCGCGCGGGTGAGCAGTATTTCAAATTGTACTCCCAAAGCGGGCCCAACCGGAACTCTCCGATCCCGATTCTTTTCCGTAATCTGGGCCATTTCCCTTTACTCGAAAGTGTCATGGCGCAAAGCTCTGAAACCCCCTCTAAAACAGTCTCAGCCTCCGTATCCCTGAATGCCCGTTGCCACAACCCGAATTCCCTGCTCAGGCTCCAGTTCCACGCCCTTCATCCAGACGATCCGCCCCCCCACCTCCAGCACCGGCCAAACCGCACGGCTGCTACCCGTTAACCGCAATCGTTCCAGCACCTCTTTCACCTTGCGCGGTCCTCCGGAGTAGCGCAGCCGCACCCGGTCGCCGGGTTGCCAGTTGCGCAGCCTGGCCTCTACGCCGGACCCAGCCAAAGCCTGTCCGGGGAGTCCGGCCCCGATCTCAAGGTCTAGCCGAAGCCCAAACGCCGGAGCCACAATCCGGCCTGGAATCAACCCCACATAGTCCGGAACGGCTTCCACACCGCCGGGAGAAACCGCCGCGACGGTTAGCCGCAGCTCGCGCGGCGTGCGTTCGGCTCGCAAGCCATGCGCCAGCTCCAGTTTTTTCCCAGCGCGCCCATCGAGAGCCAGCGCCCGCAGAGCCTCGGTGGCCGGAAAATCCAAAGCTGCCCCCATCTGCTCCGCCGCATAGCGCAGCAGTCTGCGCTGCAGCGCGGGCGCCAGCGAGGCAAGCCGCTGCACATCCAAAGCCCGCCCATCGCCGGAAGCGCGGCCGCCTCCGCGCACCGGCCGGCCGGCCAGCAAAATCTGCGGGGCCACGCGCACCAGCTCGCTCGCCCACCAGGCTTCTTCTTCCCTCGCCAGCTCCGCCATTTGAGCCAGATGCTCCCTGATCTGCGGATTCCACCCCTCCAGCCGCGGCAACAACTCATGACGGATGCGGTTACGGGTGTAGGCTGCGTCGCGGTTCGATGAGTCTTCCCGCCATGCCTGGCCCAGGTCTTTCAGATAAGCCTCAACTTCAGCCCGCGCCGTCCCCAGCAGCGGCCGCACAATGCGCCCTTCGGCAAACTGCACCACGGGATGAATGCCGCTCAACCCCTCAGTCCAGGCGCCGCGCAGAAACTTGGCGCAAACCGTCTCCGCCTGATCGTCACGGGTGTGGGCCGTAGCCACAGCCTCGACCACGCCCTCCGCCATCAACTGGCGAAACCAGCCATAGCGCAGCCGCCGCGCCGCTTGCTCAATCGACTCGCCTGCTTTGCCGGCTTCGGCGGCAACATCCACACGCGCCTCGTGGAAAACCAGCCCCAGTTCCGCCGCCAGTGTCCGCACAAACTCCAGATCGCCGTCCGCCTCCGCGCCGCGCAATCCATGATGCAGATGGGCCACGTGGAGCACCAGGCCCAGCATTCCACTCTGCGCATGAAGCGCCCGCAGCAGCGCCACCGAATCCGCACCGCCGGAAACCCCCACCGCCAGCCGCAAGCCGGGGCTGAGCAGTGTTCGATCCAACGGAAGCGAGGAGGACAACGATGTGCGCATCCCAAAATCATACGGCGTCTGGGAATCATTCGGCGTTTGCCCCTGCTCTTCGCTGGTGGCCTATACTGGGCTGCATGTTGGAAACTCGCCTCGCCACTGTTGCTGACGCCGCTCTGATCGCCGCCCATCGCCGCGCCATGTTCGCCGCCATGGGCAGCACCCCGGTCTCCGTACTCGACGCCATGACCCGTAACTTCGAGCCATGGGTCGCGCGCATGATCGCGGAAGGCAAATACACCGGCTGGATCACGCAGGATGCCGCCCGCGCGGTGGGCTCCGCCGGCCTGCTGGTGCTAGACTGGCCGCCGCACCCGCTCGACCTGGCGGGCGAGCACCGCGGTTATCTGCTCAACGTGTTTGTCGATCCCGACTACCGCCGGCGCGGCTTGGCTCACGCGCTGGTGGACCGCTGCCTGGCCGAAGCCCATCGCCGCGGCCTGCGCGTCATTGCCCTGCACAGTTCCGACGCTGCCCGCAGCATTTATGAGGCCCTGGGCTTCCGCGCCACCAACGAGATGTTCTACGTGGAGCAAGTCGAAGGCTGATTCAACGCTGTGGCCTGAGCCATGCGCCATTCGTTCGCATTATGGCTTGATGCTCAGTTCATCGAACTGAACATGGTCCCATTCCGTCCCCAGGGCGATCATGCCGTGCGTATGTGTCGAATTCTCAACTGAAGCCAGCGCAGCTCCGTCGAGCGATGCCAGAATTCTGTTCCCACGAAAACGCATCTCCAAATGATGCCACTGGTTGCGGTCGAGTGGGACAGAACCGGAGGCGAGACTCGTGACAGGCTTCTTGAACTCCGCTGAAAACAATTGCCACGCTCCATCCGGCTGCACGCGCAGAATATAGCCGCTCGGCCAGCGCGCCTTGCCATCCTGGAACACATCGGCGGAGTCAATGCGCCCCATCAGCATTGCCGGTGAGGACGTGAGGAAGTACACATCGGCAGCGACGCTATAGTCCGTCCAATCCGCATTGCCTGCCAGCGTAAATGGATCAGGCAACGGCCCCCAGGGAATCGGCTTTTCTGAAATCACCTGTTCCAGGCACTGGCCGGCGCGCCCGTGGCAACCGTGGACCTCAAAAGCGCCGTCCTGATCCGAAAGATACTTCGGCGTATGGTTCACCGGCGTCTGTTCAAAATTATCTGCATAAGGAAACGGAAACGCCGCGGCCGGAGGCGGCTGCGCATCCCCCTTGCCCTGGCCGGTGGTGGTGGTCAGCGAGTAGAGCGACTCGGGCTCAAAGGTGTATTGAAATGCGCCATCCACAGGTTTGAGAACTGCAACCTGTTCAAAAATGTGCGTATCATTGGTCTCCCAGACGTGAACCCCCGTCGCAGCCAGACCGCCGGTCACGCGAAATGACACAGCCTGCGGGCGCTTCGCATCGATTGTTTCGAGAATCACGCTCCAGTTTCTCTTGTCTGTGGAACGCAGAGCTACATAAGTTCCCTTGTCCGGCAAGTTACCCGATGCGGAGTCGAGATACTGCCATCCCGGCTGGGCAAACTGCGTGGTGTGGGCAGTTACCCAGATAGTGGATTGCACGTCATAGTGCCCCGACCATGGGGTATTTGCATACATCAGCCCAGAGTTTGGGGCAGCCAGATTGTCATAGTAAGAGGTAATGGGGCTCCATATTTCGGTCGATGTAAGCGAACCTTGTAAGTAGTTCTGATTGTAAATATGCGCAAGCACCCGGCCGCCGGCAGCCCAATCGCGGCTTACAAAAGGTCCGCCTCCACCATTGGGTTGATCTTCGCTCGACCACAGCGGCTTGCCTGTCTTGCGCGCATCGTCCGTAGTGGTGATCCTGCCATCCGCGCGCGGATAATGCACCCCAATCACTTGAATCGCGGCTGCCAACTCCGGGTCCTTTAACATTTCCGTCGCAATCGACCATTGCCCCGCTCCCTCGCCTGGGTACTCATCGCAACAGACGATGCCGGTACTCAGATGATCGGCCACAAACCGGCGATGAAGCTCCTTGGTGTAAGGAATGTCAAACACTTTTTCGTTCCATGGCCCGGCATAGGCGATGTCGAGCGAGTAATCGCGCTTTGCGGTCTGGATAAAGTCAGCAACATAGTCCGCCATTTTCGGGGTATACAGCGTGTTCTTGACAATCGACCCTGAGCCAATCCACCCCGGCGCACCCCACGGAAGGATTTCCAGAACAATGTTGGGATTCCGCTTGTGCGCCTCCGACATCAGCCACCACTCATAGCCGCGCGTCGAATCGTGGTCGGTAGGCGTGCGCATATGGCTGGGCTCAGAGCCATCGGTCGAGTTGACATCCGCGCCTATCTCGACCTTCAGATGCTGCAATGCCGCTCCATACCCCGGCTTGAACAGATAGTCCAGAATCTGGCTGCGTTGCGGTTCAGGGTAGTCAATCAACAGGCGTGAAGAAGCTCCCGCGCTCGCGGCGCCAATGCCGTCAAACACCCGGCCTGTGCCGTTGCCATCCAGCACTACGCTCGTCTGCTGGGCGTGCGCGGCCGCGCCTGCAAGGCACAACGTCGGCAGGCAGACCAATAAGGTTGTCTCGCGCATCCCCGCCAACAAGCGATCAAATGCTATCTTCACCCGGCGCGCGCCGGCTTTGCTATGGCCTTCCCATTCGCAAGTCTGTCTCAATTTGTTCAAGGGTCTTCCCTCTTGTCTCTGGCAGGCGGAATAACAGAAACAGCAATCCGGCCAGGCAGATTGCCGCGTATGTCCAGAACGTGCCTGCCGCTCCCAGCGCTGCGTTCAAGAGCGGAAACGTGAACGTGAGCAGGAAGCAAGCTGTCCACAGAGCAGTGATAGCGATAGACATGGCGCTGCCCCTGATGCGATTGGGAAATATCTCCGCAATCACCACCCAGGTTGCCGGAGCCAACGACATGGCGTAGCACGCGATAGCCGCAAGAACAAGCACCAGCATGGGCTTGCCTTGCATGTGCAAATGGTAGAGCGCGCCCAGAACGGCGTAAATAATCACCAGTCCCGAAACGCCGGTGAGCAGCAAAACCCGTCTTCCGTAGTGGTCAATGACGGCAAGCGCGATCAGCGTGAACACCACATTCACCGCGCCTGTGACCACAATGTTGAACAGGATGTCCGAAACCTGGTATCCGGCCGCGGAAAAGATCTCCTGCGCATAATTGAAAATCACATTGATGCCGCACCATTGCTGAAGAACCGCCAGAACCACGGCCAGCACAAGAACCCTTCCCACGTCCGGAGAGAGCAATTCGCGAAGCAACGGCCGCTGCGGCTGCGCTTCGCTTGCCGTCCGGAAATCCGCCAGCACCTGCTCGGCATAGTCGCGGCCGCCCAGGCGCTCCAGCACCGCAAGAGCCTGTTGCGTGCGGCCCTTTGCGGCCAGCCAGCGCGGGCTCTCGGGAACCAGGAACGTGGCAACCAGAAACAGAACCGATGGAATGGCCGTAACCGCGAACATCACGCGCCATCCCCATTGACCATTCCAGGAGACGAGAATGTCCTGCGCCGTAGCGCCGGCCGGAACCGGCCGGGCGATCAGCCAATTGACCACTTGCGCCAGCAGAATTCCAAACACGATGGCCAACTGATTGAGAGAAACAAGACGGCCCCGCAAAGGCGCCGGAGATATTTCCGCAATGTACATGGGCGAAATGCCGGAGGCGAGACCGATGGCATAACCGCCGAGCATTCTCCACGCCACAAAGACCCAGAAATGGCCGGCAAGGCCCGTACCCAAGGACGAACATGCAAAGACCAGCGCCGCCAAGGTAAGCAATCGCTTTCTGCCAAAGCGGTTACTCAAACCCCCGGAAGAGACCGCGCCAATGAGACAGCCAATCAGCGCGCAACTCATCGCCCAGCCTTCCAGAGAAGGCGAATCAAGTTGAAAATAGCGCTCGTAGAACGGTTTTGCTCCGCCGATCACCACCCAGTCGTATCCGAAAAGCAAACCGCCCAGCGCACCCGCTGAAGCAGCCATCCACACGTAGCTCGCGCGAAAAGATCCGCCTCGATAGCGATCTTCGCCGGGCGTGGGAACGGACGCGATCATAATGCTGGAAATACCTCAAGCCCTTCTTGCGTCGTCCTCTTGTCTTGCCTTAGCCAACTCAGCATGTCCGCCGCAAACAAATGATTCGGGTCTGCTGCAGTCACCTGCTCCAGTTGACGAATACCCTTTTCTACATCTCCTGAACCGTGGTTGGCTAGGGCGCTCAACAGCAGGGACTCAATGCGATTTCGTTTATCGAGGTCGTCGTCGAACAGAAGCAGGTCGGGCAGCGAGGTAGCAAAGTAATCGATCTTCGGCGGCTCGTCCAACTTCTTGGCGGCATACTCCGCAAGGGCCGTCAATACCGCACGCGCCGCTTGATCGGCGCCCAGCGCATTGAGCGCCCTTGCTTGAAAATAGGATTGAGCAGACAACGCCGTCAAAGGCGCCGCGGCCGCATTCCAATAGCGATGAGCTAGTTCGGTATCTCCCAGTTCCTGAGCAGCCAATCCCGAAAAGTAATCCAGATCCCGCTCCAGCGTGAGCAGGTGCTTGCCTTCGCCCAGATTTTCCGGATAGTGCCGTGCCGCCTCAAAATGCGCAAGCGCTTCTTTCGGCTTTCCCTCGGCAAGATCTGCTCTCCCCAACGCACGATGAGCGTGGACGTACTGAGCAGACACCAGTCCCTCGCCGCCTTCCCAGGGGCTGAATCGCCGCGCGCCGATATGCGCCAGAGCCGCTTGCCATTGACCGGCCTGATTCAATAGCGTGATGTATTCCACCGTCAAATCGTCTCTGCGCGCCACCAGTTCTTTGTGCTCGTCCAAACATGCGAGCCGCTCTTTGCACGTGGCCGAGCCGGCCCTCTTCTTCAACTGATCCCATTCATACAAAACCCGTGCATCCTCGCCATTTGTGGCAAAAGCACGGGCGTACATCCGATCGGCGATATCCGAATCGTGCAATACATTGAACTCCGCGATACCCAGATTTCTCCACGGAATCGAGAACGAATCATCCAGCTCGACTGACTTGCGCCAGGACCGAATGGCGTCCTCATACCGGCGCTTGTCATAGTAAAGATTGCCAAGATAGTAGTGCGCCTTTGCGCTCGACGGATTGCGCTCGACAGCATCTTCGAGCACGATCATCTCTTCCAGGCGCGCCGGGAAGCAGTAGCGTGAAGGGGCTGCCTCCGCCTGAGCCGCAAACCGGGCAGCTTGCTGCTCCTGGCCGGCCTGAGCCGCAAGCCACGATAGCGTGTACCAAAGCATTGGATGGTCCCATCCGCCGCGGCTGCAGGCCTCCAACAAGACAAAGGCGTCCTCGCTAAATCCTGACCAGGCAAGGTCGTATCCCACGTCCAGCAGCGTCTGAACATCTCCCTCAAGCGCGGCGATATAATCGCGCAGGTCTTGCTCTTCACGCGTCTCTAGAAAACGTTCAGCCCTCATGCGGAAGTCGAGCCGGTCAATTGAGAGGCTCTCCGCGATCGCATCCGCGGCATCACGGATACGCCCCATCCGGCGCAGTAACGAAGCTCGCAGCGCGCGCCCCTTCAGATTCGCAACATTCGTCAGCAGGCTTTGCTCCACTTGTTGCAGAGCCAATTCCAGATTGCCCTGCTCAGCACTTATCGATGCCAGCGCATAGTATCCGCAACTCTGCCACGCATAATTCCACACGGCTTTATGAAAAGCTCCATACGCCTCGAAACTTTTGCCTTGATAAAGGCGCGCCAAGCCTAGGTTATAGAACGGTTCCCCATCGTATGGGTTTGGATTGCGCAGAGTCAGGCGGCTCACTGCGCGCGCGAAGTGCTCTTCCGCACAGCCGAATTGGCCCTTGCGCAGGTACATCAGCCCCATCGCGTTATTGAGCCTTGCATCTGCTGGTTCGCGTTTCAGGCCCTCGCGCCAATAAGCCTCAGGGGACCGCGTGGCGTGACGGTACTGCTCGAGATGCAGGCCCGTAAGATAGAGTTCCTCAATGCTTCTAATCTGCTCCGGCGGCAGCGGCTCCGTTGCCGGGTCGGGCGGCTTGAGCTCGATAGCCTTCTCCGGTTCAAAAGCAATCAGTTGCTTGCCGTTCGCATCCAGAACCGACAAACGGTACTCCTCGGGCTTGGCCGTATCAGCCTTCATCGCCGTTACAAACGGGCTTCCCGGAGTCAATTCAAGCTGCTTATCGAGCACTGGTTGGCCCAGCCGCGCAACAAGCACGCGCACATTGCGCCGCGAGGTCACGCAAACACCAACGCGCAGAGATCCCTCATCAAACTCCAGATTGATTGCCGCTTCCGTGTTGGCATTCTTGACCGCACCGATCTTCTGAATCGGATACCAATATTGGCTTACCGTTTTTGTCTCGTACGGTTGCAACCATGAGAAATCCGGCTGATTGTCCGTATAGGCGCCCGCCATCAGCTCCACATACGGACCGTCCTCGTCGGTCAGATTCCTATCCCAGGCGTAACCGAATTCCGCATTGCCCCATGTCCACATCTTCTTTCCTGGCGCTACGTGATGGTTCGACGTATGCACAAGGCCCGCCTGGCGGCCGTGGTCGTAACCACCGCTGAAGTCGTACTTCGACTCCGTCACCATATAAGAAGTGGGAACAGGAATGTTCTTGTACCAGGAGATATCGGTGCCTGGACGATAATCCACGCCATAGTAACTATTGCGGGCTATGGGGAACGATGAGATAGCACGCTGGGCGTGGTCGGCAACAAATGCCACGTCAGGCGGAAAGAAGGCCTGGTACTGATCGTTAACCCGCACCGCAACATTGGCCCACCATAAGAAGGTCTGCGGCAAAGGTGTGCGATTGTATAACCTTACCTTGGCTTCGACGATTGCTTTGCCCGGCGAAAGACAGATACCCACCATTCCTTTCATCCGCAGCATGGGATCGTATTCGCTCAGCCATACGGTTCGGCTCCCGTCAGGATGCTCTTCGATCGCGGCATGAACGGGCATGTAAGTGGACGGGCGGTGATGCTGCGGCCAGTTGAACTCAACCCCGCCTGATATCCATGGGCCCAGCAATCCAACCAGCGCCGGCTTAATAACATTCTGTCGGTAAAAAAAGTCGTATTGGTTCGTCTTATCCAGCCCGGCGTGGATTCTCCCGCCAATCTCGGGAAGGATCATCAGTTGAATGAACTCGTTCTCTATAAAGATTGCTTTGTAACTTGCATCTGACTTTTCCAGAGCCACCCGATCCGTAAAAGGATTGGGATACACCTTCCCGTTGCTTCCCTGATAGACCCGCTTTTCAAGAAACATCGGGTTCGGGTCAGCGTCCTGCACCGGATAGGTCGGAATGACAACCTGCTGTTCCCAGCATCGGACAGGCTCGGATTCACGCGCTTCGCTCATCTGGCTTGAACCTCAATGCTTGCAGAATCACTTCAGCCGCAGGAATATCCGCGCGCTCTTTGACGCTGAGAGAGACGGGTATTCCTGCATTTCGTTAACGTACACGTTACATCCACGGCATGTCAATAGCGCCAAATTCCTCTCAAATAATTAGAAAGCGTCAGCGCGTTTCCGAGGCCACTTTGGTTCAGCGTTGATCGTCCCGCACGCTGTGGTCGCTTCCTGGCGCAATTACCGTTGGGACACCCGCACTAAGACAACATCATGAGCAGGCACCTCAGCCTTGAAACTGTCCGCGAATGTGCCAATATCTTTCTGGCGCCATACATCATGCACTTTTTGCCGGCCGCTTTTTCCCACATCTGAATAGTTGATGGAGATCGTACGCGGTTCCTCGCTCAGGTTGAACAGACCCACTGCGATCGAACCGTCTTCGAGCGGCTTGGCCAGGACAAATTCCTGATCTATCTTTCTGACTATCTTTGCCTGTTTCCCCAAAGTATCTTGATCGATATCGATTACTTCCGAGTTACAGAGAATATTCAACGTAAAGGGGTCCAACTTAGTCATGTCCCCCGAGAAGAAAAGAGGCGATGCCATGAGCGACCACATGGACATATAGCTATATTGCTCGGCCGGCGTCAGGCTGGTAGGTTTGGCTGGCCTTTTGATGTTATTGGCATCCCCTACTGTGCCAATCAGGATATAGTCAGGATCGTTCCATCCTCCTGGGCCTGCATAGTCGCCAAGAGCTGCATTTGCAAAGCCCACGGAGTAAAACCCAGGCAGAGAAGTGCCCTTGACCATGCCAAGATCGCCCGTGGTGCGCCACGACATGCCGCCCACCTCGCGTCCCCACTTCCATACCTCACCCATCCCGTACTGGCACATGTTCAGAACAATATCCCGATCCTGCTTCTCTAATAGCGAACTCATCTTCTTGTAAGGCAATTGAAGTTCGGCAAGATCGTTGCTTTTGGCAATGCTGCGATAACTGCACCAGTCGTACTTCAGCAAATCAAAACCCCATTTGGAGAACTGGCGAGCATCGGAGTCTTCGTGCTGATAAGATGCCTCGAACTTCGCGCAGGTCAGAGGTCCTGGGCCTGAATAAATGCCGGCCTTCAATCCCAGCGAGTGAATATACTCGGTCAGGCTAGGCATGCTGGGAAATCTGCCATTCGGCAAAATGTTGCCTTCGCTGTCGCGCGTCGGTCCTCCCAGTAGCGCGTCGGAAGATCCGGGCTTTCTCGCCCACGCATCGTCAATATCGACGAACTGATAACCATAGTCAGCCATCCCCGACGCGATCATCGCATCCGCCGAACTCCGAATGACACTGTCGGATGGGTGCCCATAGAAGGTATACCAATCGTTCCATCCCATCTGCGGAGTCAGACCAAGCGTATTGCCCACGACGA
The DNA here is from genome assembly GCA_036489415.1 of Occallatibacter sp. Classification (GTDB taxonomy): domain Bacteria; phylum Acidobacteriota; class Terriglobia; order Terriglobales; family Acidobacteriaceae; genus Telmatobacter. The sequence goes on from DASXFS010000036.1 coordinate 14,488, forward strand.
TTTTGAATGGCCGCGATGTCTTCCCTTCTGAATTCTCTGCCTTTAATGTCAGCGTGAACTCACCTGGGTTTGCCGGAGCGTTTCCAGAGATGATCCCCGAGGTTACATCCAGCTTGAGCGACGCCGGGAGCCCTTTCGCCGAAAAGTGCATGGGACGCGTGCCTGTGCAGGGGATGCGATACAGAAACGGGTGCCCCGGTCTCGCGCCGTATATCTTTGGCCCATTGATGTGTGGAGCAGGCCCGGGCTTCGGTGTGCGTAACTCCGGCGAACTTTGACCGAACCCATCAGGACACGGCAGGCAAACCGCCATAACGACGAATGACAAAATAAGAACAAGTAACCTTACGCTACGCGACATCGATTCTCCTTTTCACTGCAGGGTCAATTTCATTGACAGGCCAGTCCTGGTTCAAATCAACCGCTCATCCCAGTTCCCTCTTTGAGTTCTACGATGCTGTTGATCCTATCTACTGCAAATTTCTCTCTCTTGCCGCTTGGCCAGAGAACCTCCACCGTATCTACCTTCTCGGCATCTCCCAACCCAAAGTGAAGCCGCATATCGCTTTGAGATAGGTAACAGCAACCGCTTCTCACTTCCGCTGTTTGCACCAGGGCGCCGGCCCTGACTTTCACCTGCGCGCCTATGGCATCCCGGTTACTTACTACGCCGATAGGTCTTACGGTTAGCCAATGCCCCTTCTTCCCGCGATTGACAAGCAGGTTGGGCTTTGAATCAAGGTTATTGATCACAATTTCGAGCGACCCATCGTTCAAAAGATCTCCGTAGGCCATTCCGCGGGCCACGCTTTGTTCTTTGGTCCCGGGCCCTGATTGATCGCTAATATCCGCAAATGTTCCGTTGCCAAGGTTATAGTAGAGATTTTTCTCTTCCCGATAATGACTTTCCCTATGCAAACTGTCGACGTTCGGATATACATGGCCGTTGACCATGAAGATATCCAGCCACCCATCATTGTCCAGGTCCAGAAAAGCTACGCCCCAGCCCACGTCATGCGTGCGAAAACCCAATCCTGCTTGAAGATAAACGTCAGTGAAGGAGTTACTTCCCTCGTTCACGAATAATGCCGGCACATCATCGTCAAATGTCGTAGTTACCAGACTAAGCCGGCCGGTGTGATTGTAATCTCCAGCGTCAGCGCCCATGGAGGCCTGTTCTTCTCCATTATCATTAAAGGCTGTCCCGCTTGGGATTGCGACATCGGTAAAGGTCCCGTCCTTGTTATTGTGAAGCAGGATGTTAGGCGTCGAATCACACGCTATAAAGACATCGGGCCATCCGTCTCCATCAAAGTCGCCGGTAATCACCGAAAAGCTATAGTGGCCCGGCGGTTGATCGAAGCGAGAACTCGCGGACACGTCCTTAAACTTCCCACCACCCATATTGTGGTAAAGAACGTTCTTTCCTCCAGCCAGTCCCCGCGGTCCGCAAACGACTGGAAGGCCCTTGAATTGGCAGATTGCATTACTTCCCGGAAGAGGAGACGTCTTCGGATCGAAATCTACATAATTAGCAACGGCAAGATCCAACTTACCGTCACGGTCATAGTCGAAGAACGAACATCCCGTTCCCCAACGGGTACCTTCCGTCGGCAACCCTGCGCGGGCAGTTACATCTGAGAAGTGCCCATTCCCGTCATTGTGATACAAAACATTGTGACCATAATAGGTAACGAATAAATCTTCGTGGCCGTCGTTGTCATAGTCTCCTGCACATACGCCCTGGCCCCATCCAGTGTGGGTTAATCCTGCCTTCTCAGTTACATCTTCAAACCTTAGATTGCCAAGGTTTTTATAAAGCCTGCTCGTCGGCGTGGATGCATTGCTGGTGCTGCTCCAGCGTCGCGCGTTCACAAGGAAGATGTCCTCAAGACCATCGCCGTTGTAGTCGAAGATGGCGACCCCGCTGCCAATCGCCTCCAGGAGGAACTTCTTATGGAGCGGATCACCAGAGACGTGGGTAAATGTAATGCCCGATTCGGCAGCTATATCTTCGAGCGAGATGCCGGGATTGACCTTCAAATTGTATTTTGGATTCTGCGGTGCCGCGGCATGGTGTGCCCCTCCCATGCCTTGCGACAAGCTGGTCGTACTCCCGCAACAGAACAGAACCATAAAGCACAATAGCGTTAGCGGCGGCCAATTAGGCCTGCAGCATTGTCCATTTGCCTTATTCATGCGAATTGCCCTCAAGTTGGAGATTCCAGCACCAGCAGATTCGACCCTATTCCGGCTTTGCTGCGGTTCTCAGCTTCATCGCTCTGCTCTCTTCATTACTGATCTCTTCTGCCTTCATCACGCCGATCTTCTGGAACAGTTCCGCCGCCCTTTTCGGGTCTCCATGCCTTTGCTGCAAGCGGGCTAATTCGTAGTAACTAAGTTGAAAACTTGGATCGGTCTTGATGGAAGTCTCCAGCATTTCAATCGCGGCAGAATAATTTCCCAGCTCTGCCTCACAGCGGCCCAGAAACATCCACGGCAGCGGATCTTTCTCATAGTCTGCAATCGATGCTTTGAATTGCTTTTCAGCCTCTGCGAATTTCCCCAGTTTGAATAACACCAGGCCGTAATCGTAGGTGTATGCGTTATACGCCTTGTTCCCTTTCACATTCCCAAGTTGCACTGCCGTGGCGAGGTAGGGCTCGGCTTTATCGAATTCACCCTGCGAGTACGCAATGTTTCCAAGAAAGAATGAAGCCGATGCCTTGAATTGAGGTTTCTGAACCACAAGTTTGAACTCTTCGACGGCTGGTACAAAGCGGCCGGTCCGAAACAGACTGAAGCCCCGGCTGAAATGCCATGTATCTGACAAGTCCGCACTCGGATGCGCAACTTGAAGGATGCGCAGCGCTTCCAGGTCATTGTTTTCCTCCTGCAGGATTTCAGCCAAATCGAGGCGAAATTCCGCATCTGAAGGCTTTAGGAGAATGGCGCTTTTGAAGTGCTGAGTCGCTTCGTCGGTATTACCCGTTTTCAAATCAATCTCAGCTAGAGCTGCCTGATAATCCGCTACTCTGGGAGCAATTTGGACAGCCTCTTCAAGCAAGTGTTTTGCATCGCTGAGCCGACCTTCTTCAAAGGCCTTCCATCCAGTTTGCGCAAGCGAAGCGGCCGAGCTTTGCTCCTGAGAATCCAACCGAGGCGTCCGAATGACAAACAGGACTGCAAGAAGTCCAAATAGAACACAACCAAGAACGCTGCCCCTGCTACTCCGAAAAATACACTCCGCTCGTCTCATCTAACTACCCTTGACGCGGAGTTTACCAGATTCGCGTTCTTTCATGAGGGCGCGGATTCCGAAGACATCGGTTCCGCGCCCCATTCCAGTAAAGAGCCCTCTCATTTCCGCTCGTACGCCCTCTAGTAAGTGAATCGCAAGCCGAATTCGATAACACGCGGATTGCTGGTGCCAACGATTTGGCCGAAGTCGGGCGAGGTGAGAGTTGACACTGGCGCATCCAGATTTGAATGGTTGAATGCGTTATACAGAGAACTCCGGAATTCCACGCCATACTTTTCTGCAATTGTGAAATTCTTTTGCAGATTGATGTCAAAGTTGATATAGCCCGGGTTGACAAGGGAGTTTGGCCGGAGCGTACCGAAGGTTCCAATTGCGTTTTGAGTAAATGCAGCCGGGTTAAACCAGTGCTCGTACTGTTCGGCCTTCGATTGCTTTCCGAGATTGTAATTCCCAATCACATCCGGCGTATCTTCTCCAATTCCTGTCAGCGAGTTGTCCACGCCCGAATTCAGGGTAAGCGGGGTTCCATCTTCCAGTGTAGCGATGCCGCCGAACTGCCACCCTCCAATTGTCTCCTTGGCCAAGGTGTTGAAGTTATGACGGGCGAATGGCGTCCAAATGAGCGATGTCACCCAGACCTGAGGGACGCTCAGCGAGATAGGGCTATAGTCGAGGCGCCAATCGAATGGATCGCGCGGGCCACTGCCTCCCGCTCCTTCGCTGCTGTTCACGCCCAGATTCTTGGACCAAGTGTATGCGCTTTTCAACGACAGTCCATTTTGAAGCTTCTGGTTATAAACAAGCTCGAATGCGTTATAGTTCGCACTCAGCAAGTCCGCGTCTAACTCCACGGGACCAATTGCCGGGTACAGCCGGCGTGATTGCAAGTTGCTTTCGGTTGAGTTACCTGGAATATAGACTCCTGGATTGGCCTGGCCAGAGGTGAACATATGCGAGGAAGACGACCCCACATAATTGGCCTCAAGGACCGCGCTCTTCCATAGTTGCTGCTGTATCGAGAGGCTCCACTCATAACTCGATTGAGTCTTCCATGTAGTCGGGAGGGAAGTTTCGCTAGCTGTCGGGACGAATGCCAAGGTCTTCAGGCCGGAACTGCTTGTCGGCCTCGGGTAAGGATCTACCCCGTTATACGGCGCTCCTCCAAATATGTTCTCCGCGTCTCCTCCGCTGATTGAGACCTCGAGGGTAAACGGTTGTATAAGCGTCTGCCGGTTGAGAGAAATGCCCTCAGTCATCGGCACAAAGTAAGTGCCAAACCCTGCTCTCAGAGATGTTGTTCCTTTTCCGAAGATGTCCCAGGCAAATCCTAGACGGGGAGCGATGTCATTCCACCGGGTCCCAATAATATCTTTGGGAATGTCATTGTCCCCAGGGAACAACAAGCCCGCTGTAGCCAATGGAAACACCGTTGACTGTTTACCGGGTTGTAAGGTCATCAGCTGATTATCTTCAGATGTATAGCCGGTGATGATATCCCAGCGAACACCAGCATTCACCGTCATCCGCTTGGTGAGCTTGATATCGTCCTGCACATAGGCGGAAGGCAATGTTTGATGCAGTCGCGAACTCAGCCCGCTGATTTGCGTGTAACTGGCGAAATCTCCAAGAAGAAAATCCGCCGCCCCGACGCCAGTGAATTGACCGCTGAAGTTCAGAGCTCCACCAGTATAGAAGTTTTGCGTCTCGTTGACGCGATTCTTATAAATCTGGATACCGGCGTTAATGCTGTGGATTCCCTTTATCCATGAAACATTGTCGTTCAGGTCATAGGTAGGCATGATATCGCGGGTCGGTGCGCCCGAGTAGGCACCAAAAGTGCCTCCAACACTGAGCGAGGAATCCGGAGTGAGCCCGTATTGGCTGAATGCGTTGCCGGTATTGACGTTGTATCCAATAGCGCTCAGAGAAAAGGGAAGGTTGGTGTATTCTCCAAAGCTGCTTCTCTCATAGCTCAAGTGAAAATCGTTCAACAGGCTCGGCGAAAACGTATGTACGGAGCCGATCGTGGTGCTCTGATACCGGTATGGAAGGCTTGACAGCCAGGTAGTGTCGAGCGCCGATCCAGATCCGGAGCCATATCCCACCTGAGGAAGATCGTCGAGAAAGTAGCGTACGAACACAATATCTTTCGGAGTTATCTGGTAATCAACCTTTCCAACTGCCTGGTGCTCAGCCTCGGTCCCGACGTTCGGAAAAGTATACGTACTGGTTCCTTGGTTTGGCGCGGGAAGAAACGTGGTGAAGAAAGTCGTGGCCTGGGAGGTGATTCGGTTGGAAGGAATTATGTTTCCAGGGAACGGCAACCCGGTGGTCGGGTCGATGACAGGAGCGCTGAGCGCTGAAAAATCTCCGGTTCTCTGCGGCATGGGAACAGTCGTGTAGACCTGCTCACCAGGGCTACCAGATTGCTGAGTCCCTTGATAGCTTGCAAAGAAGAACAGCTTATCTTTGCGGATAGGTCCACCGACCGAGCCGCCGAACTGGTTTCTATGGAAGTTGGGAGGCGCCAACGAAAAATAAGGAGTGGCGTCCAAATCTGTAGTTCTCAGAAATTCAAACAATGATCCATGAAAATGATTGGTTCCAGAGCGGGTAGCGGCGGACACGTCCGTTGAGCCGCGGCCGAATCGCGCGCTGTAGTTCCGGCTGGTCACGGAAAATTCCTGCAATGCGTCGGGATTCGGATAGTTATTGGCAATGGCGTAGAACGGATCCACGTTGATTCCGCCATCGAGGCTGTAGTTTGTATCGATGTCGCGCCCACCCGAAGAAGTAAACGTAACTTGAGTCGCGCCAAATTGTCCTGACGTGCCGGTCGACACGACGCCCGGTTCGAGCGCCTCCAATTGCAGCGCATTTCTCCCGTTCAGCGGCAACTGCTCAATCTGCGTAGAGTCAACCACCCCCGACAAAGTGCTGTTGTCTGTGGTGAGGAATGTAGGTTCGGCCGTAATGACGACCTGCTCAGTTGCCGAACCGATCTGCAGCAGCGGATATACAGTAATGTGCTGTGCCACGGACAGGGTAATAGTCGATTGCTCCCAGGCCTTGAAGCCGGCCTTGTCGACGACCACTTTGTAGTTGCCGGGAGGCAGATCAGGGAATTCGAAGTATCCCTGGTCGGAGCTCGTAACGACACGAGACTGCGCAGTGCCGGTGTTTGTGAGCGTGACCTGGCCACCGGCAACGGCAGCCTGTGAAGTGTCAACGACCGTACCACTGATTGAAGCAGTTCCCTGCGCGACGCAATGGCTTAAGGCGGCGACAAAGAACAGGCCTGCCAGCAGGGCTGTGGCTCTCGCGAATCGATACCTGATGTTCACTGATCCTCCAATTCGTCTCTCAAAGTTGACAATCTTTGTTGTTTGATCCTGTAACGGGTACGTTACCGTCAAAACACTACCCATTGCTCCCCGCGTTTGTCAAGAAGAATCTGACGCTAGCTTTCCTGCTTGCCTGATGAGATTTTCTGACCAGATCTCGTACAATTAACTAATTTATTTTAAATAATTTACACTTTACTCCATGCAGCGACAGTCGTGGCGCAGAAACGTCTGTTTCTCGCAGTCTCGATCAACACCCTCGAGCAGCTCAGATCGCGACTTGCCAGCGCGGCCTTCAAGAATTGGACGGTATGTCCGTTTTCGAACACGCTGCCTGCGTCCCTGAGACCAACGTGTTGCCGGCTCTCACGCAAGCCGCATTTTCACGTTCGCGCGCTCCCACAACCCACGGTCTGCAATCGTTTCAAATTGAGATCCCAAACCTGATCCAAACGGCCCGATGGAACCCTGTAAAGGTGGAATCCGATGCCGCATCCAGCGCTTCTGATAGAGATTAGGAGCAGCAATAGAGATTTGTCAAGAAAATAGATTATGACGTTAGAATGAAAAATTCGTCATGGGGTCCATTAGTGTCCTTGACGTAACGTCATATATCAGGACATTATGATGCTACGGCTTCAACTCGCTCGACAATCACCCTTAAGGAAGAGACTTCTCGATGGCATTTGCTCGCACAGTCCTTGGTGACGTTGAAACATCCCTGCTCGGCATCACGAATGCACATGACCATCTGGCGATCACCGGCGGGCTCGTCACGATGCAGCACCCTGACTATCGTTTAGATGATACCCAGCGCGCCATCGAAGAAGTGCTCGACTTTGCGGACGCCGGGGGCAGGACCATTGTGGAAGCCACCCCCTGCGGTCTTGGCCGCGCCCCGGACGCTCTGGTGAAGGTCTCCCAGAAGACTGGCGTTCATGTGATCGGCGCGACCGGGGTTCACCGGGAGAGCTATTATCTCGACACGCACTGGCGCTTTCATTATCAGGTCGAAGAGATGGCCGCGCTGTGGCAGGCCGACATTGAAGAGGGCATGGAGCTTTCCGGCTACGAGGGCCCGATCGTGCGTCGCTCCACCGCCCGCGCCGGGATTATCAAGATCGGCACCGACTACCAGAACATCGCCAATCCAACAAAAAAAGCAGCCGAAGCGGCGACTCTGGCACATGCCCGGACCGGGGCGCCGATCCTGACCCACTCCGAGATGGGAACCATGATGCTTGAGCAGATTGAACTGCTGCAATCGCACGGGGTGCAACCGCAGCATGTCATCATCTCCCACGGAGATCGCAACCCTGACTGGTTTGTCCACCGCGATGTTGCGCAGACCGGAGCCTTTATCCAGTACGACTGCATGGGGCGCGTGAAGTATTTTCCGGAGTCGACCATTGTCGAACTGATTCGGAAGATGTTTGAACTTTCACTCGGCGGTCACATTCTGCTCGGAGGCGACAACGCGCGAAGCTCGTACTGGAAATCCTACGGCGGAGGCCCCGGCATGGCCTATTTCCTGCGGTCGTTTCTTCCCCGGCTGAGACGGGAAGGCTTTTCGGAAGGGCACATTGAACAGCTCTCATCGCGCAACGCGAGCGTGGCCTTCGCCTTCGCTGCGCAACCTGTTCAAGCGCGTCCGCGCTAGACAGCATCAATAAGAAACCGTCGACTCCCTGGCTCCTTAACAGAGCGAGGTCAACCTTGCCGGGACTGCAGCCGCTCTTTCACCATCATCGCCGCGCCAATGACGCCAATGTGATCGCCGAGTTCGGAGACAAAAATCGGAACCGGCTCTCCCTGCGGATAACGGAAGATATGCTTCGCGACATGGGCGCGAATGTCTTCCATGAAGAAGCGCGAAGCCGCCATAGCGCCGCCGGCAAGAATGACCACCTCCGGCGAATAGGCATGAACAATGTCCACTAACAGCCAGCCGAGGCGAAGCATCCAGCGGCGCAGTTCATCCAGGCAAAGACGATCTCCGCGCGCCACTCCCTCCTCTACAATGGCCCGGAAGTCGACACTATGCGGATTCGCCCAATAAAGGTCGGTCAGCGTGGAAGGAATGCCTCGTTGCAGCCCACTACGTGTGGCCAACACCAGCGCAGTCGCGGAGCAGAGCATTTCCCCTGTGCCGCGGGCGCCGGTCAAGCAGAGCTGATCGCAGCTTAGGTCGATGACCAGGTGTCCGGCCTGGGTTCCGAACATGAAGCGCGGATCATTGAGAATCTTGCCGTCCAGCATAACGCCGGAGCCGATTCCCGTTCCAATCGTCAGCAACACCGCCCAGGCACGCCCTCGCGCCATGCCCATGTGCTTCTCCGCATAGAGCGCCGCTTTCCCGTCGTTGTCCGCCCAGACCGGCACATCAATGTCAGCGCGAAGCCGCGGCACAATCGGAAAGCCTTCCAGGCCGCTGATCTTGCCGGGAAGCAGGACCACGCCAAGGTCCGGATCGACCGGCCCGGTAAGAGCTAACCCAATGCCTCTGGGTACACCCGTACGCTCAATAAAATGGCGCAGCCGGCTGACCACAACGCCGTAGACCTCTTGGACGCTGCTGGTATTGGGCGTGTCCATGATTTCGTGCGAGAGGAGCAAACCCTCCATCGAGACGGCCCCCAGTTTAATGCGGGTCCCGCCCCAGTCGACTCCTAAAAGATAATCTTCCATCGCCTCACTCGATTTCCAGCAGCGCGCCCAACTCCCGCAACCTGCTGCGAAGTTCCATTACATCCAGTTCGCGCGGCGTTCGGCCACTCTGGATTGCCCTTGCCGCAGCCACGCCCGCGGCCTGCCCCATACTCATGCACTGGGCCATGGATCGGACGCTCGCGTGAGCATCGTGTGTAGCGGAGAAACATCTGCCCGCGACCAACAAGTTGGTGCTGTCGCGCGCCAGCAGCGTCCGATAGGGTATGCCCACGCAGCGGCCTTCCGGCAGATAGTGCCACTTGGTGTCGGCCCCTTCATAATGATCCTCGATCGGCGCTCCGCAAAGTCCGATCTGGTCGTCGAATTGCCTCGCCGACAACACGTCATCCCTGGTCAGTACATAATCGCCATGGATGCGCCGCGTTTCGCGCACGCCGATCTGTACGCCGAAGCTGGCCAGTTGCGCCTTTTCGTAACCCGGCACCAGATCGTGCAGGAATCGGATGTATTCAATCGCCTGGCGCCTTCCAGCAATCTCAGCCGCCGACAGCAGTTCCGGATCGGTGGCATTCACCACTCCATCGCGGTCTCGCCGGTACGAGGGCAGGCGCGTCATGATCGTCGCCGTCATGTGATCGACAGGCGTGATATGGTCGCTTCCTTCCTTGCGCGGCAACGCATAGCGGCCGCTTTCGGCCGCCTCGGCCATGAGTGCGTGAAACTCGGCCTTGCCGATCGACTGCCTGCGCGCAATATCCACATTGACCAGCTTGAAGGTTGTCGTCAGTGTCTGCGCCGGATCGAGTTCGCCGGCAAGCTCATATCCCACGCCGGCAAAGTGGCAAATATCCGCATCGCCGCTGGCGTCGACCACCACCTTGGCATCGAAGCGGCGCAGCCCCATCTTGGTCGCCACAATCAGCCCGCAGACTCTGCCATCGGCGACAACCACATCCTGCACCCATGCATTCAGCAGGATCTCTGCGCCGGCCCGCTCGACTAACTCCTCCCACACGACCTTCAGATATTCCGGATGATAAGTCACTCCAGTTCCAGCGCCGTGCGTATTCGGCCGCTCCAACCACGATCCGTAGCGTTGCAGGCCCGCTATGACATCGTCCGGTATCCCCGCCACAACCTTGCGCGAACCGTTGCCCGGCGTATAGAAACCATAGAACGTGTCGAGGACCGCGGTGCTGGTTCCTCCAAGAAATGGAAGCCTGTCGATGAGCAGCGTCTTCGCGCCTCCGCGCCCCGCGGCAATGGCCGCGGTAGCTCCCGCAGAGCCTGCCCCCACTATGATGACATCGTATTCTTTGGCCGCGGATAGCGTCTTTTTATAGCAATAACTCATTGATATTTCCATGGCTCCCATGAACTGTGTCAGGCGATGCCCCAGCCCCCATCCACTTGAATCACTTGGCCTGTGGTCGAGTGCGAGGCGTCGGTCAAAAGGTAGACGCAGCTGGCGGCAACATCCTCTACGGGGATCACATCTTCAACCAGCGGCTGCCGGAATTGCATGTACTTGGTGATCACAGGATCTGCGGACGCGCGCGCACTCATCGGAGTGCGTACCAAACCCGGAGCGATTACATTCACGCGAATACGCTGGCCGGCATAACTGGCCGCCATGGTCCTGCTCATGGCAATAATCGCGCCCTTGCTGGCCGCGTAGGCCACGGTAGCGAAGTGTTGAGCATCCGGATCAATCGCCAGAATGCTGCTCATATTCAGAATGACTCCGCGCTGGCCGTTGGAGCCAGGCTCTTGTTGCAGCATCACGCGAACGGTCTCCCTGCACATGCGGTATTGCGTCGTCGCATTGGTCTCAAGCGTAGTCTGCCAGCCCTGCTCCGTGCATTCATGGATAGGACCATCTCCGAAGGCACGTCCACTAATGCCCGCAACGCTGAAGAGCGCGTCGAGTCTGCCGAACCGCTCCACGCAGGCATGAACGACAGCAGGCGCGAACGATGGATCCGTCAGGTCCCCCGCAAGGAACGCAACCTCAGATCCCAGCGTTTCCAAGGTAGAGGCAAGCCGCTGGCATTTCTCTTTGTCCCGCCCCACTAGGTAGAAGCAGGCGTCTGGGCCGCTTAGTTGCCGCGCCGTCTCCGCGCCGATTCCAGATGAAGCGGTGATCAGATATGTCCGGCGGGTTGTCATGGATGCTTCTCCATCCGGGCCGGGTTGTAGAGCGCGCGCGCATACCGTTGGCGCTGATCGCCCAGCCATGCATCGTAGTTATCCTGCGTCTCTCCGAGATGCATATTGGCCAGCACAACAGGCTTGATGCCGCGGCGATCAAGAGCCCTCACGGTCAACTCATTCAGCGAGTGAACAAGCGAGAGCGCGCCAATCGACGACAGCGGGCACACATTGTAAATCCCCGTCTGTCCCGTGATCGTGGTGGTTACATCGCCCATGGGCATGCTGTTGTCCAGAAAGAAACCGCGCTTGGCCTCGCGCGCAACATGATAGAGCGTCTTGCCCGAGGAGTGCTTCGGCTTTCCTTCGCGCGCCTGCTCTTCGCAGGCGATCGCGACCAGCGGATTCTCCGGGTAACGCCGCGTGAATTCAAGCGCAATATCCACCGCCGCAGCCGTCTGTCCCGTGGCCGATACCACAATCAAGGGTTCACCCAAAGCCACATCCACTTCATCGAGCAGCTTCGCGCCCAGCCCCTCCACCTTTTCAATCGCCTGCGCAACCCGCAAACCACTGGCCCCCACAACATCGGTAAATGAAGTCAGGCTGACGGCAAGAATGGGATGAAACCCGGTCAGCGCGCCCATGCGCACGCATAGCTCTTCCACCGTGACGCGCGAGTGACCGTTGGCATAGATATGCACCACTCCACCCCCTCCGATTGCATCGGCAAAGGTTTCCGCCACGGCGCGCAACACGCTCGCCTGCGCCAACACCCCATCGCGCACGCGGTCCAACTGCGCCGGAAAGGTTAACTCATCCATCTCAGACATCTTTCCCCCTCAAGGACCTGTACATGCCAACGTTAATTGCGGACGTTATTCCGTTTAATTGATCGCCGCGCATGATCGTCACGCGTCATTCTATCTGCTTCGCAGTCTTGATAGCTGCCGGCTCGGATTCCAAAACTCTTCAATTTCTTCGAGCGTCTTTCCTTTCGTCTCCGGCAAAAAGCGCCAGGCAAACACCGCCTGCAACAGACCCATGCAGGCCAGAAACGCGAAGGTAGGTAGCACGCCGGCCCGGTGAAAGGCCACCGGAAACAAGAGAACCACCAGCGCGCTCGTCAACCATTGCGTGACCACGGGAACAATCATGGCGCGGCCGCGCGCCTTGTTGGGGAATATCTCCGGCAGCACGGTCCAAAATACCGGCCCGATGCAAGACGCAAAAGAGGCGATAAAGAACAACAGCAGGCAAAGTAGAACCGCCCCGCTGGCCTGACGAAAGAGCGAGGCCAGCACGATCAGGAGCAGCGCAGCGGCCATGCCGAGCGAGCCCACGATATACAGCGGCTTGCGTCCGTAGCGGTCGATCGTCCACAGAGAGAGCAGTGTGGATACGAAGTTGATTCCGCCCGTAAGGAAAGTAGAAAAAAGCACCGCATCGATCATCCATCCGGCGGACTTCAGCACCAGTGGCGTGTAATCCAGAATCACCGTCATGCCCGTGGCTTGAACCAGAATTGCAAGGACAAAGCTGACCGCCAGAACACGACGAAGCGCGCGTCGATCGGCGGGGTCCGGCAAACCGGCGCTGCCCGCGAGGCTGGCTTCGATTTCGACTCCTTCGACTGCCGCTTCGTGTGCATCCAGGAGTCGTTCCAGCAGCGCCATCCCTTCCTGCTTCTTACCGATCCGAAACAGAAAGCGCGGCGTCTCCGGCGCTTTCAGCAAGACTAGGAAGAACAGCAGGCTGGGCAGCGCGCCGCTCAAAAACATCCAACGCCAGTTCCATGCTCCCGCATTGCGGAGCCAGTAATTGATCAGGAAGGAAGCGAGAATGCCCGCGGTAATTGACAGTTGATACGTGGCGCCCATTCTGCCCCTGATTTTCGGAGGAGCCACTTCCGCCACATACATCGGAGAGAGCACAGAGACGGCTCCCACCGCGAGTCCTCCAGCAAATCTAGCCACGACCAGCGCGGTAAACGTCGGAGCGATGCCGCATACAATTGAAGTCAAGATGAATAGAAGAGACACGAAAACGAGAATGCGCTTTCGGCCATAGGTATCCGTCAGACGGCCGGCCACAACGGAACCAAGAATACAACCGAACAGCAGTGAACTATAGGCCCAGCCGAGTCCAAGATCGCTCAGTCCAAAGTGCTGCACCAGAAATGGTCCCGCGCCCACGATGATGGCAATGTCGAATCCGAACATCGTGCCGCCAAGCGCCGCGGTCGCGCCAAGCAGGAACACATACAGTGTTCTTGTGCCGCTGCTGCGATCCGGCATCGTCAGAGGCTGCTCCATCTCGCCTTTCCAATTGACATGGTAACAGATATTATGATGTCAATATGTACTGCTAAATCGACAACAAACAAATCCTCATTAGCTCTCTTGCCTGGCACGCTGAATCCTGGCTCGATACTCCGCCGCGCGTTTAGAGATCGTCGCCGCTCCATCTTGCTGGGTGCTTGAAGCGCCTACAAGATCGTTGCCCACGCCAAGAGCGAAGCAACCGGCCCGAATATAGTCTTCCACCGATTCCAGCGTGACCCCTCCCATCGGCAACAACTGTACCTGCGGAAGCGGCGCCCGGATCGCCTTGATGTAAGAAACTCCGCCGACCGCATTTACCGGAAAGACCTTCACGCAATCCGCGCCTGCGGTCCAGGCAGCCAATATCTCTGTGGGGGTAAGTGCGCCGGCAAAGATCGCGGTGCTGTATGTCCGGCATAACTCAATCGTTGATAACTTCAGCGCCGGACTCACAATGAATTGCGCCCCGGCCAGAATGCAATGCCTTGCTGTCTCCGCATCCAGAACAGTACCGGCGCCAATCAGCATACGATCGCCGAAACGGGCAAGAACATGGTCCAGAATCCGCGCAGCATGCGGCATGCTCATCGCCACTTCGGCAACCGATATGCCGCCTTGAGCCAGGGCTTCAACTGCCCGAAGAGCCTGCTCTTCGGTGCTCACGCGTACGGCTGGAACAATGCCGCACCTGCTTATTTGTTCAAGAACCTCGGACTTTCGCATGAAAACCTTTCCTATCCGGCAGTGCTGCTGGGAAGCCGGCATCGATATCAGCGGCAGCGGAGTAACATGATTCGATCACCAGGAACATGCGGTGCGGATGGAGCAGCCGCGTGGCCGCCGTGTCAGGAGATGTTCACCTCAATCCATTCAAGCGGCAAGCCTGCCTGGTTACGCTCAAGCGCTGTCACCTTCAGCTCGTCATTCTCGATCATGGACTCGGATTTGATTCCGCTCCCTCCGCCAAAATAGTGGGAGATAATCTCGGCTTTCTTTCCAAACTTACGGCGGACGACGATTTCACCGCCGCCGTACGGAACGATTGCGAGACTTGCACTGACAGCGATGCTCTCTGCCGTGCGCGATGCAACAACCACAGGAACGCCGCAATGAATGGCGTCTTTGACACGCGGATCGTCTGTCTGGCGCGCCAGAGGCTGAGGGTCCCACGCTACAGGCGGGCGGAATGCCAGAAGGACAAGCTGCCCCGCCTCTAATCTCGCCCATGACCGTGGATGAGCGCCCAGCGTCGGCGCTTCCAATAGATAATCGAGAGGCAATATTTCAAACGTGTTAGTGGGCCGCACCGCATGGGTCAAACCGTTATATCTTGCTATTAACTCAGGTGTACTGCTTTCGCCTTGTTCATCGCCGCGAAAATCGTTCATTGAACCAATGGTTCCCAGTGCCGCTGCATCGAACCAGATATTGGATGTGCTTGCCCAATCGTATCCTGAGGAACTATATGTCGGAATTCCTAACTGACCCAACAGACTGCTGAAGAAAAACCGGCGATTGGCTTCCAAATCAAACTCGCCGGAATTCTCGAATAGATCATCAGGGCTGTATAAGTCAAAGTAATCCAGGAAGAGAGGAGATAGCTGGTAATACATAACCACTAAGTCGGGATTCTCTTTACGCATCGCCTTGATTAGGACATCCAGCCCCTTCCACATCAGCCGCTCGCCGGACCATTGCTTGTCGCGTGGCCCTGCCGTCGCCACGGCAGGCATCTCATAGCCGAAGTCGAACTTCACCAAGTCAGGTTTGTATCGCCGGATGAACTTCCGGGCAATGTCTTCCAGAACCTTAGCTACTTCAGGCTGCGTAAAGTCAAGGATGTAGTACTGCGTGCGGCCTTCGTGGTTGACAACTGCAAAGGGCGTTCCATCCGGCCTCTTCAGCATGTTATCTGTAGTCAGGCCAAGGCTCTCCGGGTGCTCGCATCGCATCAGCGCGGCCCACACGCCAAGCTTGTAGCCATCTGTCCGCAGGCGGTCGATAAATTGTTCAAAGTGAGGCAGCCGCTCGGCAGAGTGCTGCAAGTTTCCATAATTCCCTTCCCACTTATCGTCGATCGAAAACATTCGGGCCTTCATCCCTGAAGCCTTCAGTTCCTCATATATCTCGTTCAGATAAGCCTCGTCCAGATGGGCATTTGCTTTGTTCCGGTCGACCTGCGATCCCCATGTGCAAAACTGCGGCGTCAGCGCCGTTGAAATCTTCTTGGCTGAAGGCTGAGCTTTGTGAATGATACCCGCATGTAATAGGCCTTGATAGTAACCCGCAATCGCCTGATAGTAGTCCGGCGCCACTGACCAGTAGAGTGTCGCTCCCAGTGAGATGGGCCCCGGTCCGCGAAGGTGCTTCCAGAGGTCGCTTCGATAATCGATCCACAAGCTGCTTTCTCCGCCCTTCAACTGAAGAAACAGATCCCCGCCCGGCAGATCGGTAAGGCCACACGTAAAGGCGCCGGACCGCTGCTCGGTAAACATGTTGCGCATTGCGCCGCCCGCGGCACTCACGCTAAAGCCGCAGAAGTAATGCACGGGCAGGCCCCACTGTTGCGAGGGCCCAGGCGAGGAACTGCCGCGGCCCAACCAAACATCCTCATCGAGACCCACGTCATCTCGCACGATAGGACTGACGGTAGATGCCTCGCTGATGCCGGGAACCACGAAGTAAGTCGAATGAAGTGTCGCGGCAGGATTGCCGCCGTTGACATCGGCGAAGTAATGAAGACTCACCACATCCTGCGCCGTCGGCGCGTCGTAAACAATGGGCTCGGTCCATATGCCGTGCTCGTCAAAGCGCCAGGTCACCGCTAGCCGTCCGGCGCCGTTTACGCCGTCATAGTTCACCGTAACGCGACCCTGTTCTAAGCGTGGAGCGGAGGGCTTTCCCGCACTGCATTGCCGTAACGCCGGTTCATCGGCCGGCGCCACCACGACCGCCGGCTGCAGCTTTCCACTTACGATCAGGCGATGCATGGAGTCGCGCAGGCGAAAGGTATCATCACTCTGGGAATACTCCCAGGAATAATTCGAGTCCGTCACGCGCACCACTCCGTCCTGGCTGGAAAGCGACGGCGCATGAGAGAAACCGAAGGCTCGGCTGGATGCTGCGCCGAGAGCGGCCCCGGATGAGAGCTGTACGAAAGTTCGCCTGTTCAGGGTAGGCATGTTTCTCCTTTTCACGATTGCGCGCAGTCACAGGAGTGGTAACCTCACCCTGCGTCCACGAAAATGTCCGTCGTTGGATAGTACATAGTAATGTCATTATAATCAATAAATGTTCCAATATTTGATCGCCAGACCTAGTTGTCTTATCGGTATCTTGTTCCATTAAAATGTGTTGCGCATCTCCAGAATATTGTTATAATGAATCCGATGCAAAACATTTCCACCCTACGTATCCCTCTCTACGTCCAAGTGCGTGAGAAGCTGAGGGACGACCTGGCCAGTCTTGAACCCGGGACCCTTATCCCCCCGGAATCAAAACTGGAACAGCGTTTCTCCGTAAGCAGAATCACCATTCGCAGGGCCATCGACGATCTGGTTCTGGAGGGCCTGCTAGTCAGGCACCAGGGCCGCGGAACATTTCGCGAGATCCCGAAGCTCGTGCATGAGCTCAATGCCATCACCAGTTGGACCGAACAGCTGAAAGACCTGGGATATGTTCCGCACACGGCCGCGCAAGAGCTGGCCGAGATCACCGCACCCAAGAAAATCGCTCAACTGCTTCAACTTGCGCCAGACGACCAGGTTTTCCAGTTGCGCCGCACCCGCCTGGCCAATAACGAGCCCATCACGCTCATGGTCAACTATATTCCCAGCAAAAATGTTCCGGGGTTTGCGGAAACCGGCCTGGACACTGAGTCTCTCTACGAATTTTTGAGCGCCCGGTATGGCCTGGCGCCTGCACAGGCGACGGATACCGTCGAGACGCGTCCGGCGTCGGAAGCCGAGTCTGAGCGCCTGAAAATCGAACCCTGGTCTCCCGTATTGGTTGTCACACGCGTGGCGCAGATGGAGGATGGCAGGCCCTTTGAAGTGGCCGTTGCGGTTTCCCGTGGCGACCGTTACGAGTATCGCGTGAAATTGCAAAGCCGCAACAAGCCTGCTCCGCCTGTCCAAATCTGAATGAATGGGTACGCAACTGGAGTATCGAGCGCGAAGGACAAATGAAACCGCCCAACATCAAAGACATCGCCAAGGCTCTTGGCATTTCAATCGGCACGGTGGATCGCGCCTTGCACGGACGCTCGGACGTCAGCGCGGCCACGCGCGACCGGGTCCTGAAGAAGGCCGCCCAACTCGGTTATCAGCCCAACATCGCCGCTCGTTCCCTCAAACTGAATCGCCGCTTGCGCATCGGGGTGTATTTCCCCCGTGAGATCGCATCCTTTTTTGATCCGCTTCGCTCCGGAGTGCGCGCGGCCGCAACTGCCTCAATGGGCGTCAATGTGGAGCTTGTCTTCCGCACCTTTCCGCGGCTCGATGAGGGCGACCTGGAACTGCTCACTGCGGATGCGGAGCAAAAGTTCGATGGCGTTCTCATAACGCCCGGCAATCCGAATCGAATCGAAGCCGCCTTGCGCAAACTCGCTCTGCGCGGAACCCCCGTCGTTTGCGTGGCCAGCGATGCTCCGCGAAGTTTACGCCTTGCTTCGGTCACTGCCGATGCGCATACCAGTGGCGCCATCGCCGCGGAGCTTTTTTCGCGCACCATTCATAAGACCGGCCAATTGGCGACAATCACGGGCGACCTCACCACGCTGGACCACGCCGAGAAGCTGCGCGGGTTTGCGGCAAACCTGGCGATTCTTGCTCCAAACCTGTCCTTGCTTCCCGCTCTTGAATCTCACGAACAACCGCGCGTGGCTTATAAGCAAGCCATGGCTCTTCTGACCAGAAAGCCGCATCCACTTGGAATCTACATCAGCACGGCAAACAGCATTCCAATCCTTGAAGCCTTGGAAGAGCGAAACTTCCTGGGCGAAATCCAGGTAATCGCCACCGATCTGTTTTCGGAACTGGTGCCTTATATCGAATCGGGCAAGATCCTTGCTACGTTGTATCAACGTCCCTTTGTTCAAGGTAAAACTGCCTTCGAGCTGCTCCTCCACTATATTCTGAATGGCGTAACGCCGGAACCGCTTACGCGTCTTGCTCCCCACATCATCCTGCGCAGCAATCTTCCTCTCTTCATCGGTTATCTCGCCGAACCGCCTGATACCAACGCATAGCGCCGGCAAATATCTCGGCCACTCACGCAAACGCAGAGCGAGTGCTTGCTCCCTCCGAACCCCTTCGCAAAGCCTGCAGCCTGGAACACCCTCCAAAAGCGTCTTCTTCATTCTCCGCTTCGCGCTGGCACTATGCAAAACGCAGCGAACCGTCACGCGGCTTCGTGTTCACATAAATGCGATAGCGTTCATACATCCTCAATCGGCGCGCTTCCGGTAAGCGATGGGGGAAGCGTCTCATAGAGAGTTTTGGTTCTCGGGCTATTGGTGTAATGAGTGGAAAGAATTGTTAACTTCCGCTACCGTCCGCGAAAGACATCTCAGAGCCTCCAAAATTGCCGAATGTGCGGCCATCAGCAATTGGGGAGTTTAAGATTGAAATCGTTGCTTAAATGCAAGGAGGAATGAATGCCGCCAATTTCACGAAGAGAATTTATCGGGATGGCTTCGTCGAGCGCGGTGTTGGGCGCGGTCCTGTCGTCAGGCGCACGCGTGCTTCACGCCAATCCCCTTAACCTGCCCATTGGATGTCAGACCTGGCCTGTACGAGCAATGATTGCCAAGGATTTCCGCGGCACGCTCAAGGAGCTAGCCAATGCCGGATTCCAGACCATCGAACTGTGCTCGCCCGTGGGTTACGCCGACTCCGGGTTTGCCGGACTCGCCAAATATTCCGGGGCGGATCTTCGAAATATCCTGCACGAGACAGGCCTCACCTGCATCAGCAGCCACTTCTCCATGAAAGAACTGAGAGATGATCAGGGGGGCCGAATTGCCTGGGCGAAAGACGTCGGTCTCACTCAGATGCTTGTGGCAAGCCTGGGCGGCCCGAAGAATCCCACGATAGATGACGTGAAGCGCGCGGCCGAAGAATACAACCGAATGGGTGAGCGAGCAGCAGCGGCCGGCATCGTGCAGGGCCTACACAACGAGGACTTTGAGCTCACCAAGGTCGACGGCAAGCGAACCTATGACCTGCTCTTTCAACTTCTCGATCCCAGGTTCGTCAAGTTCCAGTTCCAGGTGTCTACAATCAGCGACGGCTATGATGCCGCCGATTACTTCACCAGATACCCGGGCCGATTTATTTCCATGCACCTTCAGGGCTGGTCAGCAAAGACTCGAACAATAATGCCCATTGGCCAAGGCACTCTCGATTGGCGAAGAATCTTTACTGCGGCAAAAACAGCCGGCGTCGAGAATTACTTCGTGGAAATGGACCTGCCGATGATGAAAGCCAGCGTTCCATACCTTCGTCGTTTGCAGGTGGGATGAAACCGCGCATCAGATATCTTCCCCGGAACGGTACGCCAGAACCGCTGCATCAGCCAAACGCAGATCACCTTTGCTTCCGGGTTCGCACACCAGTACAAGATAGGCTATGCCTGATGCCATGCTGATAACTCCACCAACCACGAGAGCCAACACGAAGGAGCCGGTAGACTGAACAATCAGCCCTGTCAAAGCCGGAGCGAGCGCCCCACCAACATAGCCGCCGAAATTCTGCACTGCCCCAATCGAGGCGGCGCAGTTTGCCGGGAATCCCACAGACGCGAGAGCCCAACCGCAGGTACTCGCGACATACAGAAGGAAGACTGAGGCAGAAATTAACGCGATCGCAAGCGTGTTGCTTGTGGCATAGGCGCCCGCTACCGTGCAACCCGCCGTGCCGAACAGGCATATGGCGGCCGGTATCTTGCGGCTGGCCATTGGCTTCATTCCCCTGCGCACCAACCCATCCACGAGAACGCCTCCCAGCAGCGCACCCACAGTGCCGCACAGGAATGGAATCGCCGAGAAGAATCCAGTTGAGCGGATACTCATGTGCCGCTCGGTTTCCAAATATGCCGGCAACCATGTAGCGTAAATCCACACAACATAGACGCAGCCAAAGTTACCGAGGATCATTCCCCATGTGCTTTGGAATCGGAATAACTGCTTCCACGCAGTGAACGTCAATGCAGTTTCTTGCCCCGGCAAGTCCCCTTCTGTAAGGTAGGCGCTCTCATCCGGTGTCAGCGTCATACGCCTGGGGCTGCGGTAAGTCACAAACCACAGAAGCGCGACCAACAGTCCAACGAAGCTCATGATGATGAACATCCAGCGCCAGCCAAACGCTAGCATCAGCATCGTCAGCAGCGGAACCCCGATGGCATTCCCCAGAGTGGATGAGCAGTTGAACACACCGGTCGCAAGGCCCCGATCACGCTGATGAAACCAATCGCGCACGACTCGCGCACCGGTCGGGAATTGCGGCGCCTCGCCGATGCCCAGTAAGACCCGCACTCCAATAAATTGGGAAAAACCGGTCACCATGCCGCCCATTCCCTGCGCCACGGACCACAACGAGAGGCCCAGGGTCAGCAGCAATCGCGGCCCCACCCGGTCCACCAGCACTCCGATCGGCAACTGAGCCAATGCATAGGCCACCAGGAAGGCTGACAACAGGAATCCCATTTGAGCGATGGACAGCCCAAGATCATGACGAATGAGTTGGTTCCCCACGGCCAGCGTAGCGCGGTCTATGTAGCTGATCATTCCGGACAGTACGAGCAGAGCCAGCGCCATCCGCTGAATGCCCCTGACCCGTGGTGTTGCCGATGTTTTCACGGGCACGGCTTTGCTCCCCACGGCTTCGCTTCCCACGGTTTTCCTTACTGAGACGCGCTTGATCCGGATTCAAGATCGCTGTCCCGACCATGAGAGCATATCTCCCCGAGTGCGAGGTTCGCCATATTCTTGTTATTCGCGGGTCCAGGTCTGCCGACAGATGGTCAATGCGCCGAGCCCGCGCCGCTTTCGCGAGTTCCGCGAATCTCACTACCCAGAAGTTCGTATTGATCCGAAGCCAGGTAGTCTACATGTGCCGCGATAGCCGCACGCCATCGCACACGCGCCGCTTTGAGGGAACCGAAGTTATATCCGTGAAACCATCCGTGGCAACTAAGCTCGGCTTCGGTCGCGCCGTCCAGCGTGTAGAAGCGGATCCACAACCCATTGGCATGAGCACGTTCAACCAGGGAACGCAGCCGCTCCATCTTCTCCGGTGTCCACTCTCCCGCATGAGGCTGACCTCCGCTTTCCACCACCTTCCAAGGATTATTCCACCAGCGGCGATAATTGCTAGCCTTCTCTGCGTCGATCACGTCAGCCGGAGATTGCGGGTCTTTGCCTTCGGTATGAATCGCGCCAAAATCCAGCACACGGTCACCTACCGCGAGCTGATCGTAAAACACCGCTTGCTGCGCATCGGCTTCCCCGCTCAGAACCAGAATGGGCTTTACGTCGAGCGGCTCAACATCTTCGATGCTCGCCCCCTTTGCCGCCGAAGTGATCCACGGCTGATATTTTCTGAGTAACGCCAGCACCGCGGCAAGATGTTCGGGCTTGTTGTCCTTGAAGTCAAGGTTGAGCGTGATCAGCGGCCAGTCGCCGTGGTTGCCATCTTTCAGCGCCTGCTCCACGATCGGTCGAACGCGTTCGAAGAAGTACTTCTCCATGGTCGGCTCGTCTCCGCTCAGCGGCTCTCCGTGGGTCACCACCGACCAGCTCTTGCCAGTCTTAGCGTCGGTATACCAGCCCAAATCCTGCTCAATCGCCAAAGGAGTTCCGGCAGACAAAGCGCGATCTATGCGGTCGCTCCACCACTCAAAGTAGGGATAGCAATTGTGCGCATCCATCAAGGTTCGAGAACCGGGCGCCGGCGTCTGTTGCGCCGCGCCCTGGAGCGCCACGCCCAGAAGCGCTCCAACGAAGCAAAGAAGCAGGAGCATGCGAACGAAAACAATTCCGGAAAGCGAGCGGGACACGTTAACTCCTTAGCGCGTTGCGAGATTGATAGAGACCGGATTTGAAACCAGCATCAGGCTACCATTCGCGTCTCGAACCTCGGCGCGCAGCCAGTGGACATATCCATCACCGGTCTATTGAAACAACGGAGACTCATCTCTTGTGCCGTTGATAAGGGTGCCGAGCGGCGGCGACTGTAAAACTCCTCCAGCCGCGCCGCTCAACCGATTGCATAACAGAATACTCAAAAATTGATGCGAAGAGCGAATTGCATCACTCGTGGATCGGCAGAGAGAGAGGTGATGGATGCGGCGCTGCTGCTGCTGACGTTTCCGCTCGGCTGGCCAAACACAGGATGGTTGGCGAAGTTGAAGATCTCCCAGCGAATCTCCGAGTTCACGTGCTCCGTGATGGGAAACTTCTTGAACAGCGCGAAATCGAAAAGCTGAGTCTGCGGACCGACCAGTGTATTTCGGCCCACATTACCGATGGTGTAGTTGCCGGGGTCAGCATAGGGTGAAGTCAGCCCTGCGCCATTCGGCCCGCAGGCGCTGTTGGCGCTGTCATAAAACCAGCAGGTTTGGCTCCTCACGTAATGCACCGGCGCCGCGGAGTCCGGCACGGAAGTGGCAAACCCGTATGCATCGAGCAGGCTGCTCTCGCTACCCCAGTTAGCCTGGAAGGGATGGCCGGAGTAGAAGGTATAAACGCCGGAGGTTGTCCAATTGCCCAGCATCCAGGAAGCAGGACCGGACTGCAACATCTGCTTACCTTGGCCTAAGGGGAGTTCATACACATAGCTGGCGGAAATGCGGTTGCGCACATCGAAATCACTGTTGCCGTACCACGCATCGTAATCGCTGCCATTCGGCGCATCGCCAGAGTTTGTCTCCAACTCCTCCGGCGTATTATCCAGCGAGTGCGAGTAGGTATAGGCGGCGCGCACACTGAGCCCGTTGTGCATGATCCGCGTAAGGCTTGCCTGAAGGCCGTCGTAATTGCCGTAGCCCACTGGGTCTGTATACTCAACCTCGCCGAAGTCCGGATAAGGCACCGTTCCTCCGGGAGCGCTCGCGCTGGTGACTACCTGATTGCCCGCAATCTCCACCTGGTTGTAGTTGCGCAGCACGTCCAGGTTAGCGGAGTGCGTGCCTACGTAATCCATCTCTGCAAGCCACGCGGGGGTGATTTGGCGCTGCACGCCGAGACTCCATTGCTGAACCATGGGCACGTTGATGTTTGGATTCGCGGCACGAATGTGGAAGTTCTGCAACTGGTTGAAATTGATGGTCGAAGGATCAAGAAAGTTCGACGGGAACCCAACCTCCGGCGCCAAAACCGGCGTCGAATTGCTGGCGATCGTCTTGTTCACCAGGAAGGGAGGGTTCTCCGCAAGCTGGTCCTCACTGCCGATGCGCTCAAGCGCCGTGTAGTAGACGCCATAGCCCCCACGCAGCACCGTTTTGTCATCCATGGCATATGAAACGCCAATACGCGGCGCAAAGTTTGTCGTGTTTGGACTGACCAGCGCGCGGCTGCTCAGCGAACCGGATGATGCGAAGACCAGCGATCCGGAACCGGCAGGATCGAAGTTGGCCATTCGATTCTGTCCTTCCACCGCCGGCGTTGCGAAGTCGTAACGCAGTCCCAGGTTGAGGGTGAGCTTCGGCGTTGCCTTCCAATCGTCTTCAGCAAAGCCCGAGGCCATCCACAACCGCTGATCGATGAAGAAGACATTCGTCAGTTGCGTGTATTCTGTCGCGCCCAACAGACCATCTGCGTACGATAAGCCTCCAGTAAAAATCCCGGTGAAGGTCAGATCGCCGCGCGTTCCAGGCTCGTCCTGAAATATGTTCCGCATCGGAAAAAACACCGTCCCGCCGAACTTGAGACTGTGATTGCCAAGCGTCCACGCCAGCGTGTCGTTGTACTGGTAGAGCATGGGAATTTGCCGCTTGGGCAAGAAGTCCGGCGAGCCAAGAAAGGTTTTGTTGCTGAAGGTGGTGAGCGGAACGCCGCCGCCGAGAGCAGGATTGTTTGGCACGCCGGGCAGGAAATCGCCGGCGGTTTGCGACAAGCTGAAGGGCTGTTGCTGAGCGTACGAGAAGTCGCGCACCCATCCTAAACGGAAGTCGTTCACCATGCTCGGATTAAAGATGTGCGTCCAGCCAAGCACCACGCTGGCGCCCTTGAGTATTTGGTTTCCCCACGCTGAAGTCGAGGTTCCATCCGCCAGACCGCCAAAGTATCCAGGAATATCGCGGGTGCGGTTGAAGTAGTTGAAGCGCACAAATGCAGTGTCCGTGGATGAAAGTGTCCAATCGACGCGTGCATCGTAGCTGGCGTTAAAGTCGGTCAAGGCGCCCGTGCGTGAATAGTTGTTCAGCTCCGGATAATTGGCCCCGCCGTTCTTGAAGTTCGGCTCGGGAAACAGAGCCATCAGCGCCGCAACCGCCGTATCGATGCGGCCGGAGGGAATCTGATTGTTGTTGAATGCAGTGCAGCCGCTTTTCACGTTGTAGGGCGTGGCGCATGTAAGTGGATCGTACACTATCGGATACGCAGCCACACCGTCTACCGCGGCCGTTGCAGCGCTGAAGTCGCCCGTTCGTTCGTTGTCCAGTGGAACCGTGGAGATTCGTGAAACTCCCTGTTTCACGCGCGTCTCTTCATCGTTGAAGAAGAAGAATCCGCGGTTCCTGAGGATCGGCCCGCCGATGCTGCCGCCAAACTGGTTTTGGTTATCCTCTGCCTTCTGCGCCAGCGTCTGCTTGGAGAAGTAATCGAACGAATCGAAGAACTGATTGCGGACAAATTCGTAAGCCGTGCCGTGAAATGAGTTGGAACCGCTGCGCGTGTTCACCGACACAACCGCTCCCGGCGCGCGCCCATACTCAGCCGAATACGGATTGGTGATTACATTGAATTCCGAGATCACATCCACTGAAGGATGAGCCGCCTCAGTACTCAGCTCCTGCACGTTCTCTGAGAAGGTATTGTTGTCAATGCCGTCAAGAATAAAATTGTTCTGAAGTGTATGCACGCCATTGACGTTGAAATCGCCCGTGCGTCCAGCGGAGGTCGCCCCACTCTGATTGGTGTAGCGGTTGATTTGCACACCGGGCACAGTTCGCAGCAGGTCGTCCCAGTTCCGCAGAAACAGTGGCGTATCGGCGATGGTCTCTTCTGTAACGAGCGTTCCGATCGACGCGTCGTCCTTTGAAAGTCCTGAATTGCTTGCGGTGACTTCGACCGTCTGGTCCGGCGAGCCG
This sequence comes from Occallatibacter sp., assembly GCA_036489415.1. Taxonomy (GTDB): domain Bacteria; phylum Acidobacteriota; class Terriglobia; order Terriglobales; family Acidobacteriaceae; genus Telmatobacter. The sequence goes on from DASXFS010000036.1 coordinate 40,548, forward strand.
ACGCGAAGCTGAACATCGGAACGAGAATGAAATCCGACACTGATCGTCTCCGACTCCGTTTCTGTCGCAAAACCCTGCGCGGTCACTGTCAAGACGTAGCTTCCAATGGGCAGGTCCGGGAAGATGTAGTTTCCATCGTCGGTACTCTTCGCCGTGCGAGAGTAACCAGTAGATTTATCTACAATGGTGAGCGTAGCTTCCCGTACTACTGCCCCCGAGCCATCCCGCACCTGTCCACTAAGGCTACCGGTATTGACCTGCGCATGCGCCATTGTCCCGATCGAGAGGCTGATGCCACAGATTAAGACGAAGAGGCCTGCGAAGAAAACGGTTCTGCGATTGATCTGTATGTTCCTCATGGCTGCGAGGCTACAGCGGAATAATGACGATTTTGTCAAATGAGCTTGAACGCTATGTGAATCTGAAATCGGCTTCCCACTGTTCGATGAGCGCCTTCGAGATAACCTGCGCTACATCTTCATCGTCAGCCATACTCTCTATGGCTGCGTGTCTCCACTATCGGCAACGCAACGAAAGCCCACCGCCCCGGAGCGATCGATGCTCGGCGCCATCAACAACAACTTGCCGTGCTGATCGTTCCGATAGGCCTGAGGAAAATACCATTTTGAACCCTGCGGCCGATAGTAGCTTCCTCCGCGCAGAATCGCACTCCGCGTATGCTCGTCCTGGTATTCGTCGGTCCATTGCCACACATTGCCCACCATGTCCATCACGCCATAGCTGTTCGCGCCCGTCGGATGCGCATCCACATCATCCGGGCCGCGCATTCTTCTTCCTTCGTCCGGAACCGGCACTGCATCCGCCCGCCATGTATCGCCCCACGGATACTTGTTCAACTCCACACCCTGCGCGGCATACTGCCATTCCCATTCATGCGGAAGCCGCTTACCCGCCCAGGCCGCATACGCGCGTGCATCCTCAATCGACACCCACGTGACCGGCTTGTTCTCCCAGCCGGCAGGATAGGTTCCGCCCTTCCAGTCCTTCAAAAAGTTCAGGTCATCCTGCGGATGATAGTGCGTCGCATCCATGAACGCCTTGAACTCCATATTGGTAACTGGGTATTTATCCATGTCGAAAGCATGAATATGCATCAAGTGCTCATGGAAGCGCCGCGCCGCATCTTCCCATGGATATTGAACGTCGACGGTCGCATCGTTCGAGCCTTCAATCTCCATGCCCATCACCTCAAACGAAAAGTCGCCGCCCGGGATATGCACCATGTTCCGTGCATTTGCCTTTGAGGGCGCCGGCTTTATTTCCACCAGGTGCTGCGCAAGCATCTGTCGGTCCGCAGAATAGCTGGACAAGGACCTCACAGTCATACTCTTCATTTTGGCCATCTCATCCGTCACCGAGGCATCCGGCTCACCCACCAGTTGCAGTATGGCGCCGAATCCATGCGCCTCAATCGGAAATCTCAGGTGCGCCCAGTTCCCATCGCGAGAGATGACAGGGTGAATCTCAACACCGTGATACACGTCGAAGTAACGCGCCCCATCCAATGCGGGGACCCTAAGCTCCGCCGACTGAATGTTGTACTCGTCCCTATTCACGATCGTCCACAGTGTCGCCTTTCCGTGCGGCCATCGGCTGGCGAATAAGCCATACGGACTCAATGGGTAAAACGGCTCCCACTCTGCGCTGACGAGAAACGCAGAGAACGCCCGCTCAATCGTGGCCACACGCCGTGTGGCTTCCGCATCGCGCGGGGAGATTCCATTCCAGATTCCCCACACATTTTCCCAGCTCTCCCAGCCCACGCCGTTTAAGAACGCATACTGCAGATCGTCCGTCTTGTCGCGGCTCCAGCGGTCGGAGATATTGACCATATGCCGCGACTCCAGCCACTTATCGCGGTCCACTGAGGGCACAAAACTAAAGTTGAAATCGCCCCACGTCATCAGGTTCCAGCCAACCGCTTCATCGTGCGGCATGTGTTCCGGCTGGAATGCCAGCGGGTGTCCCTCGTACTCAGCGGCTTGAAAGAACGCCAGCGAAACTCCATCCTGCGTATCGCCATTGATCCCGTCGGCGCCGATCTCCGCCATCAAGTGAGCAATCGCCTCTGGCCATGGCTGCCCGGGGTCGTGCGTTCCCTGGTCCCACATCATCATGGGAAACAGCACCCGCACACCGCGGCGATGAAAATCCGCAACCATCTGCTTCACAGCCGCCACGCCGCCGGGCATGGAGCCGATCATGTCTAGTTGGTTTCGATCGTCGATGCCCATGTTTGGATACGTGGGCCAGATCAACACGGCGTCAATCCCACCGTACCGCGCGGTTAGGTCATCGAGATAGCGGTCGACCGTGTACTTGGCCGCCGTCGGATCGTAGAAGTAACGATCCTCGACCATCATCTGCGGTTGAATGTAACTGCTCTGCGTCCACTGCAATGCCGGGATATCGTAGCGCGAGCCATCGTAGCCAATACGGACCCTGCGCTCCGTACGCCAATGCGTCACATCCTTCATCCAGGCCTCATGCGACGGACACGGCGGCTCGTACGCCTCAACTACCCACTCATCCTTCGGCGCATTGCAAGCCGGTGCCGCGATCATCTGATCCGTGTTTGGACGACCCGGCACAAACCTCGAGTCCTGCGCCACTGCTGGATTGGCGCATGCGGCAGCGAGCAAGAGAACCAGCGACGAACAGAAGAGGCTGTTGCAATTGCGCATTGGGGTTCCTTCGCAATGCAATTAAGACCGGGGCTGGGCGCTTGTGTACTTGATCTCCCTGTACGGTATCTCGCCCGAAACTACTTCTACAAATGGCTTGCCGTTTTTAACGCCCACTGTTCCGAATCCGGTCGCGGTAGACAGAAAGCAACGGAAGTCTCCTTTGATTGCCGGCCTGAGATACAAAATCCTCTCCACCGCGTCGAAACGCGCTCCGCTGAAGGCCTGCAGCAGAGCATACGAAGACATGGACCGCGCATACCAGTGCCCCGCCTCTAATTCATCGAACGGATTTCGAACCCGCCCGTCATAGCGGCGGCGGCACGCTCGAACAACTTCCAGGCCTTCATCGATTCTTCCCAGTGCAATCAGGTGCGAAGCCACTTGGTGCTCTACACCCGTCCAGACTTCGTCTGAGTAGATCATTGCCAGCACCGGCCTGCCCCCGCGAGGCCATGTGCATGTTAGTAATCCGGCTTCATCACCGAATGCGAAATGAGGACGCCTCGTGTTAGCGTGTTCAAAGAGATCTTTCTTGAAGTTATAACGATGAACCGCCAGAAGATGACTCTCGACTTTGCGCGAATCAATCACTTCGTCCACACCGCACATGAAGGAAAGCCATACTCCCAGCGCGCCGTCTGAGAGACAACCCTGGCCGTACTGATAAGGAGGGCCGTCCTTTCTGGCTAACTCCAGGAACTCGGGAAAGGTTGGAGAGTCAGCATCTAACCGCGGGTATTGAGATCGTAAATTCTGCCACGCCGTCTTCTGAAGAAAGTACTCGCCATTAAAGAGTTCTTCCTCCATCTGGCGGCAACTCTTACTCAAGAGTGCGGAATAGCGTTCGACGTTATCGCCTAACGATCTCCCCATCAGCGCGGCCGCTTTCAACGCGCCGATATATAGACTCGTGCACATGCCTTCAGCGCCCCAAAACTCAACGTCATAGGTGTTGATATGCGGTTCCTCGATCACCCCTCTTTGCTCAGGATCCCAGGTCCTGATGCAATAATCCAGGCTCGCGCGAATCTTCGGCCACCAACGACGGAGCCACGCTGTGTCCCCACTGATTCGCCAGTCCCGATAGAACTTAATGATTCCGCCAAGTTGTCCATCCGCCGCATCAGGACCCGCATGGACCACTTCCAACGGCCGTATCGGAAGCGCCGCTCGGCAGAACTGATGCCCCTCTTCGTTTTGGTCCGGTCCAAACTCGGTTTCACGTAAAGTGCGCTCAAGCTCCGGAAACAGATGCGCGATTGACTGTGCATAGTTCCAGACATGCGTGGATGATCCATAACAGGATCCCTGGGTCTCTCTGCTGCCTTCCCATCCCCATAAACGGCCATCCTGCTGCCGAAGTACCGTGGGCGATTTCAGAACCGACAGATTGGATGCGACCGCTTCCATGGCTTCCGGCGGCAGCGTAGTGTCGTAAAGAGCCCACGAAAACTTTTCAGCGGCATGCCGCAAAGGCTGATAGCTGCCTTGCCAATAATCGATCAGCTTTTCGATGCTGGAAAAGCGCCCGGCATACCATGGCTGATAAGTCCCCACGACATCCGAGCACTTCACTTCATCGCAGCTCACGACATCAATATCATCCATGTCAGACTGCGTAGGCTTGAAGAGATTCGACTTTGGAGCGTACCAGGCGAAACGAAGCGAAATGGTCCTCGTTTCACCCGGCCCAACCGAGAAAGGAACGAAGATTGACGCGCCCGGCGATGAGTCATCCAGAAGGGGAGCTCGCGAGTAACTCGCTCCTGCCTCAACGTCTCTCCAGACAATCTGCGGTGAGTCCACTCCGCGCATCCATGCCGCATTGACCTTCGCCTTGGGGTCGTCCACCCAAACCGCCAAAGACGCATCGTCCCATGGTTTGTCCTCCGTCCCAGGACCCCACAGGATGAATCCATTCGCTGTCGATCGGATTCGATCCTTTTTGCTTGATAAACGCTCTGCCAGGAAATTTGGGGAATTGAAAGAGAACACTGCATCGACTGATGCCGGGCTTCGATTGAGAAAACGGTATTCGATACCGGCAACCGGCAGACTGGAATTATCTGCGTCGCCAGGAGAAAATGGACTCCATCCTGTGAGCTCCACTTCCAGAGGCACCTCGGCATCCTTAAGACGGACAGTCCCAAATGGAAATTGGGCCTCGAACGTAGCCTGCCGAAACCGTGGAAGCCCCCAGCAACCGCCGGGGTAGTTGCCGTCTGGGGCAGGCAGAAACGGCCGTAGCTTCCAAGCCGGCACCGGCCCCTCCAGAACGCGTGCAATTCTTCGCTGTTCTTGAATGGATACGGCAGAAAAGACCTTGGGCTCGCTGCCTAAATCAGGGCGGTTACGCAGCGAGAATTTTGTAAGCGCACCTGTCCCTTCCAGGCAGAACATGCCGGCCCCAATACCGCCCATGGGAAACGCAATGTGGTTCAGATAGTCGCCGTGATAGACTCCGTTGAACGCGCGGGTTCCACCACTGGATGCGGTCGTTGATTCCTTTCGGCCATCGCCCGTCGGCTCATCCGCGCGTGCGGTTTGCATCTTGTCCATCACTGCAGATTCGGAGACCACTGCATCAACGGCAGACGCTGCGATGATCCCGCCAGCTCCTACCAGGATGTCTCTTCGCGTCATTGACATGCCAAGCGCCTCCCTGGACGCCGCTTTGTGGTATCCAAATCAACTTGGAAACTGCGATCGCTTGAGCCGCCCCTTTGTTATTTCTGAGCCGCGGAGCTGTCCGCCACGCAGCGAAATCCGATCGTTCCCGCGCGATCGATGCTCGGTGCCATCAACAACAGCTTGCCGTGTTGATAGTTTTGATAGGCCTGCGGGAAATACCGTGTGGAACCTTGCGGCTGATAATAGCTGCCACCACGCAGGATTGCGCTTCTCGTATGCTCATCGACGTATTCATCCGTCCATTGCCAGACATTTCCAGCCATGTCCATCACGCCCTCGGCATTGCTACCCATGGGGTGGGCAAATACGTCGTCCGGCCCACGCATGGTTCGCCCTTGATCTGGCAGCGGAACAGCGTCATCTCTCCAATAATTTCCCCAGGGATATCTTCTCTCCTCGAACCCCTGAGGACCTTGTTCCGCTGCATATTCCCATTCCCATTCATGCGGGAGCCGCTTGCCCGCCCAGGCCGCATACGCGCGCGCATCCTCAATGGACACCCATGTGACCGGCTTGTTCTCCCAACCGGCAGGATAGGTCCCTCCATGCCAGTCCTTCAAAAAGTTCAGGTCGTCCTGCGGATGATAGTGCGTGGCATCCATGAACGCCTTGAACTCCATATTGGTAACTGGGTATTTATCCATGTCAAAGGCATTGATATGCATGCGGTGCTGGTGGAATCGCCGTGGAGAATCTTCCCACGGATATTGAATGTCCTCGCCAAGATCATGTGTATCTTCGACCTCGACCCCTTGCACTACAAAAGGAAAATCTCCCGCGCGAATATGAACCATCGTCGATGGCGTCGTGGACTGGGGCTTCGTCGGCTTGATATCGACAATTCGTTGGACGAGAGTCGTCGGAGTGTTTGAGTAGCTGGCTAAGGGTTCCGCCGTCATGCCTTTCATCTTCGACAACAGTTGCATCACGGATGCATCAGGATCACCCTCGACCTGGAGAATCGCTTCAAACCCATTCGCCTCGATAGAAAATGGGATATCTTGCCAATTGAGCCGGCTCCCGTCCCTCCTCTCCCTCGGACTGATTTCTACGCCTCGATAGAGATCGAAAAAGCGGGACCCGTCCACTGCCAGTGCCTCAAGGTGTGTGTCTTTGATTGCGTACCCGTTCCGGTTGACGATTGTCCAGAGTGTGGAATTGCCGAGAAGCCACTTGCTGGCAACAACTCCCTCAGAAGCGGTCGGATAAAAAGGTTCCCACGCATTGCTGCTGAGGAAGGGAGCAAACGCCCGCTCAATCGTCGATATGCGCCTTGCGGTTTCGGCATCCCGCGGAGACATCCCATTCCAAATCCCAAAAATATTCTCTCCGCTCTCCCATCCTTCACCATTGAAGAAGGCCAACTGCAGATCATTTGTCTTATCGCCATTCAATTGATCTGAAATGTTCACCATGTGTCGCGGCTCCAGCCATCTAAAGCGATCCACCCCAAGCTCAGGCTGAAATCCGTAACGGCCAGAGGTGATCGGGGTCCAGGCAACCGATTCGTCTGGTGGAGGATATTGTGGTTGAAATGCGAGAGGATGCCCATTCTTCTCCGAGGCTTCAACAAATGCCAAAGGAATGGCGTCCAGCGCATCGCCGTTGACTCCATCCGCATCAACCTGGGCCATGAGGTGGGCAATTGCATCGGGCCACGGTTGTTTGGGCTCTCGCGTTCCCAGGTCCCACAGCGTCATCGGAAAAAGTACGTGAACCCCGCGCTTGTGGAAGTCCGCAACCATCTGCTTCACACCGGCTATGCCGCCCGGCATAGAGCTGATCATGTCAAGTTGATTTCTGTCGTCGACGCCCAGGTTCGGGTACGTCGGCCATATCAGAACCGAGTCAACTCCTCCATACCTCGATTGCAGATCATCCAGGAAACGATCCACCGTATATTTTCTAGAAGCTGGATCATACAAGTACCGATCTTCGGCCATCACCTGAGCTTGGACAAAACTGCGTTGGGTCCATTGCAACGAGGGAATTTCATAGCGAGATCCGTCGTATCCGATCCTGACTCTTCTTTCGTCTCTCCAATGCGTAACATCCTTCAACCAGGCTTCATGGGTCCCACAGGGGCGTTCATGGCGGTCAACCATCTGATCTCCACTCGGCGTATTGCACAGCGGCCCAAGAATCATTTGTTGATTCCGCAATCCATCTGCGACGTACTTCGTATCCTGCGCGGATATCGGCTTGACGAGAGCTGTGCCCCAGACAACGACAATTGCTGCCAAATATCGAACATAAGCTCGGTTACGCATCTTCGTTCCTCTCATAAATTCCAGTTGATTGCTCTCGGGTTCATGCGCCAAATCGACGGGGCGTTTTCGCTCCAGCTACTGCGGGCTGCTGTCACAGCCAACCTCAGCGTCATTCACATTCCATCCGGAGACATCCACGCGAACCGATTCCGGTTGAGGAGCGCGATAGGTTGCAGTCAGTTCCCTGCTTTCCCCAGGCACGAGCGAAAGATAGTTGTCGCTCCATACGACCGGAACGATCTCTTTGTCTGGCCCACAAACGTGGAGATTCAGCCGAAGGAAGAACGCCAGGATTGAATTATTATTCTCCAACCTGATGTGAGTAACTTGACCGCCATTCTCCTGGGTAGTCGTTGCGGTGGCCTTTACGGTTACTTTCTTCAGTTGGTTGAGCGGTCTGAAGTCCGCGAACGTGTCGGCAAAACCGGTGCCCAGATTTATAACTCCGCGCGAAATAGTTTCGGGCTTTTCCGTCAGCCAGTAAAAGTTTCTGCCCACCACGTTGCCCGATGCATCGGTGAGAGTCAGCTTCAGAAAATAGACGGGGGTTAGGTCGGCAAGCGTGGGCAGCTTGAATATTGAATTTGTGGAGTCTGCCTTTGCGTTGATGGTCTCCGTTCGGGAAAACCGCTCCTTCATGTTGAAGTCGTATATCTTGGCGGTAAGCTTCAAATTACTTGCATCTTTATACTGGCTGCTCACCACCCAAATCGCGTGATCGTCGTATCCATAGAGCGGGTGCAGTGCCTGCATTGCGTTCTTCGCGCCGAAGTAGCCGCCTCCCGCGCGCAGTTCGTAGTCGTAAAGATTCCAAATCATCGACGGCCAGCTATTGTTCAGCATCCATATAATTACACCGGTCGCATCATATTTGTTTCGGCTGAAAGCTTCATACATTGCACGGATGGCTTCATACCGCATTACTTGTGACTTCGTGGAGAAATCTTCCAGATTCGTGGCTTCTCCGTAACGAATGTTGAGGCAATTTTGAAATACATGAATATCTTTGAAATCGTGAAGGCCCGCATGGAAGTTCCACCAATCGTCAACAGGCCACAGATGGTCCTTGGGAAGTATCTCCTTCAATGTTTCGATTGGTGGAATTCCAGGTCCTGGCCCGGTCTCGGTATTGAAGCCAAAAGCCCCGCCGCGATCCCCAACTCGGTCTTTCTCTTCCATCCAGAATTCGGGCACAACGTATTCGTAGGGACCGGTCATCTTTACGCCGGTATCGCCTGTAAGAGATGGCTCCTGCATTGCGGACGAAATTATCCCGTTGGGCCAGAGATACTCTCGTTCAATATCGAGATACATCCTTTCGACATTTGGCGGGGGATGATTGTCGCTCCCGTTGAGCCACGCCAGCATGCTGGGATGGCTGCGCAGTCGCAATATTTGCGACCGCAGCGACTGTTCGGCCACCGCATACTGCTCTTCCTTCCACTTGGGCCATGTTTCCCAAAGCGAGCACGACCATCCCGCCATCACCAATATGCCTTTTTGATCGGCAAGGTTGAAGAAGTCTTCTGACTCAAACATTCCTTCCAGTCGAATCGTGTTCAGTCCCATGTCCGACACATATCGAAACTCATCTTCCAGCCGCTCTTTGCTCTTGGTGATCGTCGAGGCCATAGCCCAACCCCCGCCACGGATCAACAGTCTCTTTCCGTTGATGAGAAACAACCTGTGACCATTGGCGTCCAGTAGCGAAGTGACTTCGCGAATACCAAAGTGGGTCTCTGCATGATCCGATTCGACGCCGTTGATCACGAATTTCAGGTGAACGTTGTAAAGGTTGGGCGTACCCATTTGCGCGGGCCACCAGAGCCGCGGATTCCGAATATTGAGTTGCGGAAAAGCTCCCGGGTCTAGGATGACGTCTCGAGTCTCCTGTGGCTTAAGCTCTATCTGTTGGGAGAAGTGAATATCCTCGATGGAGCCTTGAAGCGTCCCCGACTCCGGTTCGTCCGAGCTGTTCTTCAACTGCGCCACTACGGTCAGGTGCGCCATTGTCGTATCCGGCAGATCGAGATGAGTCATGACAGCCGGATGCCGGACGGTCACCGGGCCGCTCGTCGACACCGACACGCCGCGAAACAAACCCATATAGCGATCCGGCATTCCCGGATTCCAATCCACAAAAGAAAGCGCTAGGTCCTCCGTCCGGCTGGGTGGAAAGATCCTCACGGCAATTGCATTCTTGGCGCCCGGCTGCACAAACTGCGTGATGTTGAATTCAAATACGCGCCACATTCCTACAGTGGTTTTTGCATCGGTTAATTGCCGGCCATTGATCCATATATCCGCGCGATAATTGATTCCGCCGAACTTAAGCCAAATATTCCTCCCTTTGAAATTCTCTGGAAGAGTGAACGATGTGCGGTACCACCATGGAACAGCAAAAGGACTTTCCGTATCCATGGGCAATTCAGAGAGAGGTATTTCCTGGAAGAATTTTGGGCCGACCAGATTACGCAGATTGACCCCAAAGTTGGGATCGGGCAGCGTCTTATCATTGACGAGCGTTCCGATAATCGTGCCCGGCACAACTGCCTTATGCCAACCTTCCACTTGATATTCGGGCCCCGAAAGAGTTTCTCCTGTTTCCGTGACCTTGGAGGAAGATTGCAAGCTCCATCCTTCAACCTTGAAGGAGCCATCGCCGTCGGGCATCAAACTTTGCGACTGCGCAGCAACATTCAGCCCAAGAGACGCAACGAGACAGAAACCAATCGCCAGACAAGAAAAACGATTCTTCACCATTCACTCCTTTTTGCTCTCTACTCATGCTCTGCGCTGCTATATCGGCTGAACGCTTCAACGCGGTCTCGGCTTTCGCGGTCTAACGCGCTCCTGCGTGGTATCGACGTGATCGATCGAAGATGTTTAATTTCGAGAATTCTGTTGGTCTCGAGACCATAGAAGTCCTTGTCAAAAAACAAATCGTTTTCGCTTCAAGACATCAACATCAGTTAAGCTGCCTGCAGCGACTCATTGGCCCGCTACCTTCGCCAAGCACTCTCTGAAGCACGGCCGACATCCCGAAACAAGACGAAACTTACCGGCTGCGTACACCCTCTTATCCTTCGATCTCTTCTTTCTCCGCATTCCAGAAGAGCTTCTTTTCCTTCCAATAGGACTGCGCCGCCATGATGCACGCAACCGAATGCGAGAAACCATGATCGACGGTTGCATTCGGATCTTTCCGCGCCCGCATTGCCGTCAGCCAATTCATCATGTGCGTCACGTCGTCATCGTTAGGCCCATGAGAGCTGGGCTTCGGAGCACCGGGAACCCGGAGCACCTCTTCACCTTCCTGGCTGGAAGCAATGATAGGAACCGAACCATAATCAGGTTCCGTCTCCTCGGAGAATTCGTCCCGCCCGCCTTCTTTCGTGATCGTGAATAAGTAGCCGCCCTCGCAGCCATGACCTTCGATCGTGCCGTCACGCCCCATAATGCGCGTAAAGCTCCGGTAACTATTTCCGAAATTGGTCTTATAGGTATAAAGAAAGCCCTTTGGATAAGTAAACGCTGCAACGACCGTATCGGGGTTTTCGCGGTCGTCCTTCCAGGCAAAGACGCCGCCGTTGGCTACCGCGCTCTTGGGAGCGGTTTCATCTGTCCAAAGATGTATCAGGTCCGCGCCATGGCTCAACCATTGGTCGAAAATTCCCGAAGAGAACTCCTTATAGACACGGAATTCCAGATACAAATGTGGATCGAACGGGCGATCCGGCCTACCCAGCAGCCACCGCTTCCAATCTGTGTCCTCTTCTCGCAGCTCTGACTTGCGGCCGTAAAGCCATTGCTTCCATTCCAATTTGCGATCCTGCTCCATCTGATCGGAATTCCCGGTGTCGTTCTTGACAAACCGCCAACGCTCCTCGTTCACATTCCATTCCTGTTCAATATGAACAATCTCCCCAATGCGTCCCGAGCGCACAACATCCCGCACCGCCAATGGATACGGCTCACTGCGAAATTGGGTGCCCATCTGAACAACCTGCTTCGTCTCCCGCACAGCCTTGCGTGCTTCTTTGGCCTCGGAAAGCACATTGGCAAAGGGCTTCTCCACATAGCAGTCCTTACCAGCTCTCACCACTTCCGTGCATAGCTTCGCATGTTGATGATCCCCGGTCGCGATCATCACGCCATCGATATCCTTGCGCGCCAGCATGTCTTCGGAGTACTTATAACTACCCGGCTCCAGATTGAAGAACTTCTTCACCTGAGCGGCACGGCGCTCGCGAGCCAGGCTCCAGATATCGCAAACTGCGACCGACTCTACTGAAGTTTGCTTGGAAGCAAGCTGAACCATATTCACATGGCCTTCGCTCCGCCATCCGCAGCCGATGTGCCCAATGCGGATACGATCGTTTGATCCTAGAATGCGTGCATAGGAGCGCGCGCTCATTCCAGCCGCCGCTGCCGCAACCGCAACTTGTTTGACAAATGTTCTGCGGTCTATGCCATCTTTTTGTTTATCTTCCATGGGCTTCTTCCTCCTTGGAGTTCCGAGTACGTTTCAGCCTCGGGGTCGGCTCTCTACATGTTCAGTCCTCAAGCAGTGCTAATCAAGAACAGGGCGAACGCAGCAACGGGGGCAGAGACGAGCGACATCTACCCGGTTTCTTCATGCTTCTCAAGATCGCCGGCGTTCATTGAAGACAGATGGGGACAATCAGCCCAATCTATTCGTCGGCATCCCATTCAAGATCAAATAGCTCTGTGGCAGAGTCCTCATCAAGGTAGATAGTCACGTCAGGATGTGTGCGAAGTATCGTCGACGGACAATCCCTTGAAATGGGCTCCATTATCGTTCGCCGCACGATGCGCGCCTTACGTTTTCCGGGAACTGACAGAATGAGTTTTGGCACCCGAAACAGCGCCGGAATTGTGAGCGTAACGGCTCGCTCGGGAACATCCTCGTACGTCTCGAACCAACCTTCAAAGGCTTGCTGCTGCCGGCACATCGTATCTAAATGCACAGTCCTGACATCGAAGGGATCGCCGAAATTGGCTTCTCCAGGATCGTTGAATGCCAGATGCCCGTTTTCTCCAATTCCGAGCAAGCAAAGTTGTGGATCGGCCGCGCGCAATGCTTTCGCATAATCGCGACACATTTGTTCAACATCCGGTGCGGTTCCGTCCACTTCCAGGAACTTCTTCATCCGCACCTTCTGTGGCAGCTCTCTGCGAAGATAGGCAGGGAAAGATGCGGGATGGTCGTCGGGCAACCCAACATAGTCATCCATATTGAAACCGTAAACCTGGCCCCAGGGCAGATGGTTGATTTCACGCAGCGCGCGGAGTGTTTCCAGTTGCGAAGCTCCGGTTGCGAAAATCACTCCAAAGCTCTCCCGGGTCGCAGCAATGCTGCGCAGAGCTTCCCCGGCTGCCCTTGCAGCCGCGATCCCTGCCGCTTCCCGGCTAGGGTGAACCTCAATTTTTAGTTTTTGGAAATGAAGAGTCTTTCCACTTTGAATTGTTGCTCTCATCCAAACCCCTCGAACGGGTTCCATACAGTTTGGCTGGTGCGCGACTCACTGCATGATACCGACCCCAGATTTCATGCGCGTCTCAAATGACCAAAAATGAACGACTTTGTGCTCCACGTTGGAAAAGAACCCGCAGAATGCCAACAATGGCTTCAAGCCCGATCAGGGATGCTTTAACGACTTTCAATACTTTTATATTAACGTTAAATGTTAGTCAAGTACTTTTTAACTATTGATTTCCATATCCTCATACGGTATCCTCGTTGAATGTCAGACTTGTTTCCGCAAATAGGAACCGGTCCCAGCGACGGCAATCAAGGGACTTCCAGCCTTCGTACCATCCCCCGCGTTTCCCTGAAGGACACCGCAGTCCAACATATTTGCCAGGCGATTGAGAATGGCGAACTGCAAGCCGGCGAAGTTTTGACCGAGCTCGGCTTGGCTCGCAAGCTCGGGGTTGCTCAGCCAACCATTCGGGAAGCACTCCTCGAATTGGAGTTCATTGGATATTTGGAGCGTACTGCGACACGAAAGCCGCGGGTCACGCTTCTCACGCGGCGTTCAATTGAAAACATCTACTTAGTGCGTACGCGCCTTGAGATTCTTGCAGTAGAACTTGTTACGGCACAATCCTCACCCCAGCTTCAAAGTTGCGCTGAGTATTTACAGGAAATGGAAGCCGCAGCCAAGAACGGGGTCTTTCGCGAATTTTGTCATGCGGATCTCAAATTTCATCGCGCCCTTTGGGCGGCCTCGCAAAATGACTGTGTGGAGAGCACTCTGGAAAGGATTGTTCCCAGGCTGTTCGCTTTCGCGATTATTCAACATAGCAGCCCGGATCAGCCCCAGTTGGAGGAAACCTATGACCTCCATCGTCGCCTGCTCGACGCAATTGTTGCCGGTAATACGAGTGTCGCGCGCAAACTCATGGAATTGTCGATGGAACGAGCCTGGCTCGATGACGCGAAACTGCCCTGAGGCTCAATAGCGCTGGAAACGATTTCAGATGTGTACTCGCAGTGGTCTGGCCGAATCCACCTCAATTGCTGATGAAAAGTGAACAAGCACGCCGTTGTTTTCCGCGACGCTCGTGTGAGTAATCTCTGCGACAGCGCTCGTTACTTTCAGCTTGCCTGCGAAGTTGCGGAACGCTGGTCCCACCAGCAGTTCTCGAATCTTCACCCTACCCACCACCGGCGTCAGGTTGAATTCGCGCGGGGTACATGCAAAATTGCCCCATGCACCCGGTGTTGACCAGAAGCACTGGAAGTCCCCAACCGCAATCTTCGGCAAGATCTCCATCCGTCCGCGGCGCGCGTCGTAGTGAAAGCCGGAGAGTGCAACGATAGCGACCCAGCTCGCCATCGGACGAGCATAGTGGCGTCCATATTCGGTTTCGTCATATGGATTTGCTTTTTCGCCGTCATACCGCTTTCGGACATTGCGGATCAGCTCCACGCCTTCGTCAACCATGCCGTAATTCATCATCAAAGCAGCGACGGAATATTCCAATCCTGTCCAGGTTTCAGCGTAATACGGCATAGGTACTCTTGGCGGTGTGCACTTGGTGAAGTCGCAAATTACCAGTGCTGGTTCATCGTTAAGCGCATAGACGCGCTGAACGCTGGCGTGATGTGCGAGAGATTTCTTGAGGTTATAGCGATAGATCGATGCCAGCGCTTTGCGAATATTCGCCGGATCGAGCAAGTTCCCGAGACCCGCAATCGCGGCTAAGTATTGCCCTGTTAATTGATCGATGAAGCACCCGTCGCCGAGTTGGAACTCGGGGTCCATCGTCTCCTTGGTTCCCATCCCCTCCTGAAGTCCGCTTGCGATCTTCTCTCGCGGAATTCCGCGTATTTTTTGAATATAGAATTCGCCGTTGAAAAGATTGGCGTCGATCCAGCGGCTGCCCTCTGCGCACATCCGGTGGCAATCACGGGCCAGGCTCTGATCCCCCATAGCGTCAGCCATCCCTTCCATGGCGCGCAAAGCCGCAAGGTACCATGTGCCGCACATGGGGTTAGGCCCATAGAACTCCACGTCGTAAGTGTTCTGCTGAACCCCGTCCATCACGCCGGATTTGCGCTCATCCCATCCGCCAGGTCGCCAGGCATAGGCCAGGGCGCGCTTGGCTGCGGGCCATTGCCGGCGCAACCATGCATCGTCGCCCAGCATTTTCCAATCGAAGTACAGCTTGACGATCTGCCCCATCTGGCCGTCCGCGGCCGCAGCTCCCGAATGCTCGAAGCCAAGGGGAAGCTTGTGGCGAAAATCCATGTGTCCTTCTGCATCGGTCGAGTAGCCAAAATTGATCTCGCGCATGGAGCGGGCCAGCGCGGGAAAAAGAAATTGTGTGGCTACCTCGTAATTCCATACGTGCGTGCAGGTGCCGAAGCCGAGACCGGCCTTGTCACCACACCCCTCAAAGCCATGAAAGCTGCCGTCAGCGATGCGGAAGCTGGTATTCGAAACGAGAGTGCCGAGGTTAGTGGTCGCGGCATCTTTCACTGCGCCGGGCAACGTGGAGCTCTGAAGAGACGCGACGAAGTCGCGCGTTCTCTCCTCCAAATCATTCAAATTTGTCGAGACATGCTGAGCAACGGCCCATGCATCACGAAATTGAGTGCAATAAAAATTTCCCAGCAGGGCCTTTTCCTTGCCGGCCGGCGCCCTCCATCCACATCGATCGGGAGTGCGGTTAGGAAAGTGCCAGGCCAAAAGGAAGCGGAAGGAACGCTTCTCCCCTGCCGGAATGCTGTAGCGAATCGCGACAGAGCCTACCGGCGTCGAGGGCTCTTGAGCAGTGCCTAGATTCCCTGTCCTGGCGAAGGTATCGAACCAGAATGAATAGGCGCCTACCTGCCAGTCGCTTCCGCCTTTCCATGCAGTAAGCACTTCGTTGGAACCGTCTTCCGGAACCAAGGCCGCAAGCGCGAACGAACCACAGAGGGGATCGTCAGCGTCAAGCGAAGGGTCAGTCATGAAGAGGCCATCGATACCATCGTCCGTGCGGCGATCGTTCCTGCGATGCTCTGAAGTGCCCACCGGGTTCGAGAGCGACCAGGCCACCACGGCCTCTACCGCGGTCATGGCGGGATTGTGAACCTCATAGCTCAGAACCGCGCATGGCAATCCAGAGGCGTCCGCATCCAGTGGCTGAAAGGGCGAGAACGTCTCAAGAGAAACGTTAACCGGACACTCACGATCTTCAAACACGATGCGCGAGATGGGGAAGGAACTAAAAAATTGTGCCTCGGCCATGCGGGGCAGCCCTGGAACATTGCCGAAACCCAGGCCTTCCTCATGGAGATCGTAGGGCGGCAGCAACCGACGCTCTAGAACAACGCTATAAGGATCGCCGCCCGAGGACTGAATCCAAAGGCTCGGAAACGCGTACTCCAGCGCGTTGCCAATCTCAGGGCGATTGAATATCTGCCAATCCTGAAGGTTGCCGCGGCCGCCGAGACCAATTCCGCCAGTGCCAATGCCGCCCAGCGGACAGGAAATTCTGGCAAGCCGGTTGCCAGTGTAGACACGCGGGAATTCAATTTCTTCCAGCCCTTCGTGCCGTTTCGACTGAGCATCGTGGCGGCTTGGCGGCGGATCCGCCTTTGGGACAGAAGACTCAGCAAACATTCCAGCGCTCAAGAGCGGTGTCGCTAAGGCGCCTTTGAGGAAGTTTCGCCGCGATTTGCCGTTACTCAAAGATGCCTCCGTACGCTTGCTCGCCCGCCGGCACAAGATGTCGTCGCTGGGCAGGTTGATCCGGCCCATCGAAGTATTCGGAGAGCGTCGTGACTGAAAGTGAAACTGGTGAAGCTCCCTGCAAAGGGAGCTTCACCAGGATAATCGCCATCACTAAGCTGTCGCGCAGTCGATGGCAAGTCGCATGAAACTGCACTCAGAAGTTGTATTTAGCACCAAACTGAAATTGTCTCTGGCTGAGCGTCGTGCTGGTAATAACAGCAGTCGAGCCCGGGCCATCGTCAATATAGTTGTCCGGCTGGGAGAATGCAGCGTGGTTGAAGAGATTGAAGGCCTCGATACGAATCTCAAGGTTTTGACGCTCGGTAAGATTGAAGACCTTGCGAAGGTTAACATCGGTGGACACTGCTCCCGGCCCGATCAAGCTATTCTTCTCCGCATTGCCGAAGGTGTAAGGCTGCGGCAGCGGGAAGCAGTTCACATCGAACCAGGCGTTGATGCTCCGCTTTCCGGACGGGAGGTTGCCGTTGCAGCTCTGATCGGAGCGACTCGCTCCGAAAGAACCGGTGTTTGAAGGATCGTAGCCAATCCAAGGAGACATGTAGAATCCGTTGTGCATGGTGTAGATTCCACCGAAATGCCACCCGCCGAATACCTCGTCGTCCAGCTTGCTCGCGCCCAGCACTTCGTGACCGGCGCCCAACGGAAGTACATAGTCAAAGCTGGTTACCCAGCGAAGCTTCTGGTCAAAATCAGACCGTCCGCGCTCGTTTGATGTGTCCCAACTATCCTGCGGCGTGGGTGAGGAGCAGCAGATCTCCGGAAAGTCGTTTGTCGATCTGCTCCAGGTCAGCGCGCTCAGGAAGGTCAGTCCTTGCCCAAGCCGCTTTTCAGCCTTAACGTCAAGGCCGTTGTAGCTTGAATTGCCGGTATTTTCCATGGCATTGAAGCCTGAGTACTGTGGCATTGGACGCCGCGATTGAATGTCGCCAGGCCCCGGCACTTTGTCCTGGTTCCGATCGAACACGGCCTGCAAGTGGGTTGCCTTCGAGCCAACGTAGGCGACTTCAAGCAGCATGTTGCCCGGGAACTGTTGCTGGATGTTGAGGTTCCACTCGTCGAGAGCCGCGGCGTGCAGGTGGGTATTGTAGCCAAAAGCGGAAACCGAGACGGCTTCACCTGTGATCTTGGATAGATCAAACTGTAGCGGCGGAAGACCACCCGACACCGTCACGTTGGTCTTGGAACCGTCGGTGAGATAGTTCGCCTGATCGACAAACGGCGCGTTATAGGCAAGCTGGAATGGAGTAGAGGTGCGGACTTCCTGATTTGCGAAGAAGCGTCCATATCCGGCCCGAACAACTGTGTTCTTAAGCAGGCTGTAAGAAAGGCCAAGACGCGGAGCGAAATCGTCATGGTCGACTTTCACCAGGCCCCGGGTAGCGCCGCCGACCGCCGCCGGAATCAGTGTTTCCGTCGCGTAGTCGAAGTTGCTCTGCTTGTCGTCTGTTTCATAAATGGGCTCCACGTAGTCGTAACGCAGGCCAAGGTTGAGCGCGAGTTTGGGTGAGATCTTGAAGTCATCCTGAATAAACCCGCCGTAGGTATTCTGCCGGTTATGCACCGTAATAGCGTTGGAGTCGTCCCCTTGAGTTGGAAGCCCCAGCAACTCGTCAGCTAACGCGTTTCCGCTTCCATCGGTAGCGCTCGGCGCACTTTCCGTGAAGGCGCCGATGAACCGGTATCTGCCATTCGGATCGCCGTCCTGCAAGATTGCAAAGAAGCTGCGGTGAAATTGGAAACCGGTTTTGATGGAGTGTCTTCCATGAACCATGCTCAGGGTATCGCCGTACTGGATTTCCATATTCGCGCCGTCAACCGGGAAAAAACCGGGCTGACCGATGCGTGTTAGGCCGGTAATTTGGAAGAGAGTTAGACCGGCGGTCTTGGGGTTGTAGGGAATGCCGGGAAGGGCGTAATCGGCTGTGGGGACGTTCAGCCCATAGGGAGGAACTCCGGATGAATAGGTATCGCGGCTAAACCCGATCCGCACGTCATTGACCTTGGTCGGACTGATGGTGTAGGTGTGTCCGATGGCAAGACCATGCGTTTCATCTTTGTCCAGGCCCTGGCCACCCGTGCTGCCGTTCGCCAAACCGGGTAGCGGATCTGCCGCCGAGTTATTGCTCTCGCTCTGGGAATAGCGCACAAACATCAACTGGTTCTGGGTGAGCTGATTATCGACGCGCACGTCTCCCTGGTCGGTCTGATCTTTCGATGGATCAACTTGAACGTAATTGTTACCGCCGGTGGCGCCGGGCACGTTTGCCGCAGGATAGAGCAACGCGTAGTTGTGAGCGATCTTATCGAGCCGATTTGTCGGAATAATATTGCCCGGGAACTGCGTACGGGAGATGACGTTTCCACTCGGGCCAAGAACTGTGGTTGCGGGGTCATAAATAGGGGCATCGGCGCTGAAGTCGCCGCTCACTTCGGCAGCCGAAGGAACGCTGGAGAAATCAATACTCGATGTCGAAACCCGCGATCCCTGGTAGTCGACAAAATAGAACATCTTGTCCCGCACAATACGACCGCCTATGGTGCCGCCATATTGGTTCTGGCTGAAAGGAGCCTTGGGCGAACCCGCAGGCTCAAAGTACTGGCGCGCATCCATCGCAACGTCACGGGCAAACTCGAAGGCCGATCCGTGAAGGTCGTTGTTGCCGGACTTGATGGTTGCATTGATCACTGCGCCGCCGCTGCGGCCGAACTCAGCCGAATAGTTGCTGGTCTCAACCCTGAACTCCGCAATCGCATCGACGCTTGTCTTTAGAACATTCTGGCCGTTATCGTTGGAGTTGTTATCGATGCCGTCGAGGATATAGTTGTTGAGCATTCCGCGCATGCCGTTCACCGCGAAGTTGCCGCCCGCATTGCCATTGGAAGATGATGAGTAGCCGTTAAGCGAGCTGCCTTCCTTGAGCTTGATGACTCCGCTCGTCAGGCTGACCAGCTGCGTATAATCACGGCCATTCAGAGGAAGCTCCTCGATCTGCTTGCTGTCAATTACCTGGCCCAACTCCGAGGAATCTGTTTGGAGCATAGGCGGGGCCGAATCCACCACAACCTGTTCTTGAACCGATCCCACCTGCAGCGCGAAGTCAACCCGAAGCCGGTCCTGAACCTGCAGCACGATGCCATTACGGGTTTCCTTCCGGAAGCCCTGGCCTTCTACCGTGATGGAGTAGGTCCCGATATGCAGCGGGGTGGCGACGAAGGCGCCCAACGCGCTGGTATTGACAACGGTTTTCGTATTCGTGCCGGTTTCGATCAAGGTAACCGTGGCTCCAGCCACCGTGGCGCCGCTTCCGTCAGTGACGGTGCCAAGGATGGTTGCCGTGTCCGTCTGCCCGTACATCATGGCCGGAGCAACGAGCGCCGCCAGCAGTAAGCACCCGAGAATCAGGATGCGTGATTTTAACTGGCCCATTCCATTACTGAATGAGCTCGAACGACAATTAGCCGATCGGGGGTCAAGGTGAAGATAACGGAACGTCTTTTTAGCATTCATTGCTTCTCCCTTTCTTGTCTCTTGGTGGCCGTTTCCATTTCAAGTTCTGCCATAAACGGTTGATCTTTGATCTCTCTTGCAAAGCCGGTATTTTCGTGCCTCAACTTTGACTGGATGTCAGCACATCCCCGATTTCGGCAGCTGCTTCCTCATCGAGGTAGAGCGTTGTATCAAGATGAGTGCGAAGGATGGTAGATGGGCATGCCGTTGAAATTGGGTCTAGAAGGGAGCGCCGCACGATATGCGCTTTCCGTTTCCCCGAAATCGACACGATGATCTTCGGCACCCGAAACAGCGTAGGAATCGTCAGCGTGATCGCCCTCTTCGGGACGTCCGCGACGCTGTTGAACCAGCCCTCGGCCGCCTGCTGTTCGCGGCACGGCTGGTCCAATTGAACAATCTTGATGTCCGCGGGATCATTGAAGTCCGCTTCAGCGGGATCGTTAAACGCCAGGTGACCGTTTTCTCCAATACCCAGCAAGCACAGTTGGGGATCGGCGGAACGCAACGCTCGAGCATAACGATTGCAAGTTTGTTCAATGTCTGGAGCGTTCCCGTCGATTGCGAGGAACTCCTTCATCTTCACTTGCTGTGTAAGATTTTCCTGAAGATATTTGAGGAATGATGCCGGATGATCTTTTGGTAGATCAATGTAGTCATCCATGTGAAAACCGGAAACCTTACCCCATGGCAATTCCTCGATTTTGACCAGCGCGCGAAGAGTCTCCAACTGCGAAGCGCCAGTGGCGAAGATGACTCCGATGCTCTCTCGGCTCGCGCTCAATTCCTTCAATGCCGCAGCAACACTCTGAGCTGCGGCAGCCCCCGCAGCTTCGCGACTGGGATGGATGTTTATCTTGAGATTGCCAAGGCTAAAATCGCCTTTTCTACTTGCGGTGGTCATTCGAGCCCCTTTTTGAAAAATCGGATCAAGTAAGTTGTTGGCGCCGTTTTAAATCGGTACGATCAAAGCGACATTTGCTTTTAGATAAGGAAAAAATCCGCTTCTGCTGTGGCCCACTGCAACCAAACGAAGGTACGAGGGAGCGGCTTGTCGACTCCCCAACGAGTTTGGTGCGGCGGAAAGAAACCCTGGAATTCAAGCCGATTCACCTGGCTGCTCCTTTTCCCCATTTTTAGGTCTGCTGATATTCCTATATTAACGTTAATTGTTAGTCAAGAACTTTTTAAACGTTCTACGCTTTATATTTTTCTGCGATAATTACCCGTAGCATTCATCCTTCGGGGTTTGTTGCCCGCAGTGGATGGCGTTCGAACAGTTCATCAATCTTGTTGTGTTTTGTACCGCTTCGTTGCCCTGCCACAAAACCCGTTAATATCTGATTTCATTTTGTTTATCGTCGACTTGTTTTAATCTGAATGCTGGCGTGAACTTTTCAATTTCCGCATGATTGCGCGCATCGGGATTGAAGGGATGCGACTTGAACTCGATGCACTTGAATTCGCGGCTGCTCAGACCTTTTATCGTCCTGGCCTCAAAAATCCAAGGCCGGCTTGAACGTCATCCTTGCGGGGGCCACATGCCCCCAGCGTAAACGGATAGAATTCTCGAGGGCGAATGCCGGCTCAAGCTTCTCAGCTTCCTCGACACCTGAGAAATCGAAACGTTTCAATAGGGGATCGCAACCTCCCTGAATCGTCCCTGACTCCCAACCACCACACCAGCACGAACATTGGATAATGACCATGACCTTTCCCGTTCCCTACACTCCTTCGCAGACCCGTTACGACTCAATGCCCTATCGCCGCTGCGGCCGCTCGGGCCTCAAGCTTCCAGCAATCTCGCTTGGCCTGTGGCAGAATTTTGGCGGCGAAGACGTTTTTGAAACAGGACGCTCCATTCTGCAATACGCCTTCGATCATGGCATCACGCATTTCGACCTGGCCAATAACTACGGGCCACCTTATGGCTCAGCGGAAGAGGATTTTGGCCGGGTGATGGCCAAGGATTTCAAAGCTCACAGAGATGAGCTCATCATCTCCAGCAAAGCCGGCTGGGATATGTGGCCCGGGCCGTATGGCGATGTCGGCGGATCGCGTAAATACTTGATTGCTTCGTGCGACCAAAGCCTGAAGCGCATGGGGCTGGAATACGTCGACATCTTTTACTCGCACCGTGTCGACCCGGAAACACCGCTTGAAGAGACCATGGGTGCGCTCGCCACCTTGCATCATCAGGGGAAGGCGCTCTATGTCGGCATCTCTTCTTATTCTCCCGCACTCACCCGCCAAGCCGCGGAGATTCTAAAGTCGCATCATGTGCCGCTGTTGATTCACCAGCCCTCCTACTCCATGCTGAATCGCTGGATCGAGCATGGTCTGCTCGCAACTCTGGAAGACCTCGGCGTCGGATGCATTGCCTTTTCGCCGTTGGCTCAGGGCATGCTCACCAAAAAGTACTTGACCGGCGTTCCCGCCGACGCACGCGCAGCAAAGGCCGGCTCCTTCAGCCAGGATCTGATTACCGGCGAAAATGTCCGTCGCATCCGCGAGCTGAATAGGATTGCGGAAAGGCGAGGCCAGACCTTGGCTCAAATGGCGATTGCCTGGGCGCTGCGCGATAGCCGCGTTACGTCCGCGTTGGTGGGCGCTCGCACCGTTGAACAACTAGCCGACACGCTTGCGAGCCTACAGAACCTTGCCTTCAGTCCGGAGGATCTCAACGAGATTGACCAATATGCCACTGAAGGTGGAATCGACCTTTGGAAAGAGTCCTCTTCTCTGTAATCGAGGCTTGAGTAGAAAACCCTGATGCCGCCGCAACGCTGAGATCTGATTTCTCGGGCTCCGATCTCAGTCGTCCGGCATTGTACCCACAGAGTCTAGTCGGCCGAATCCGCACTCATAGCCCGCTTTGGAGCAGCATCGCAGCCGACCTTTTGAGCGTGCCCGGTATTCGCCACTCGCGCCATAGCATGTAAATGAAGCCGGCGATCATCGAGATCGCGTAGAGATAAGGCGTCAGACTGACGGGCCAGTCAGGAGTCGGATAGACGGTTACAAACAGCACTGGAATCAGAGCGAAAGTGGCCAGCATCGGCACGACTCCATGTTGCCACACAGAGAAATCCTTCGGATGCTCCCGGCGAATATAGAAAGTCAGCGCCAGATTCGCCATGACATAAAGAACGATGACCGACAAAGTGGTGATCGTTTCCAGCACGCCGAATATCTGGTCCGGGTGGAGGAAAAAGCCGACGAGCAGCGCCATGATGATGCCGAGTATTTGGCTTACAGCAATGGCGAACGCAGGCGTCTGATGAACTGGATGAACCGTGCCGAACGACGCAGGAAGCGTACCCGCGCGTCCCATGGTGTACATCACGCGGGTAACGGAGTTCGTGCATGCCAGCCCAACTCCGATGCAACTGTTGATCACGGCCAGCACCACCAGCCATGAAGCCGTACCCCAGAATGCGTGACCCAGCGTGAAGTACGGGTTGGGATCGGCGGCAAATCCCGCCATTCTGTCCGTTCCCCAACCGATGGCAGTCGCATAAGAAGTAAAGATATAGAAGATTCCGATCACACTCAGCGAAAGGATGATGGCCTTGCTGACAAATCGTCCCGGTTGACGTGCCTCTTGAGCCATGGGCGCAATGCCTTCAAACCCAGCCAATGCAAGAACTGAAAACACCATTCCGGCGAGTATGCCGCCCAGGTGGTGTGGCGCCATCTCCGGTTTAAATGGCGCGGTGTACGACGACCCTGAAGCTGGATGAATCAGAAAGGTAATGCAGAGTGCAAGCATCACCAGTAATTCAATGCCGCCCAACACAGCAGTTGCTCGCGCTGACAGTTTGACCCCGTAGAAGGTCAACGTCCAGATAAGAGCGAAAGAAGCCAGCGCAATCGGCCACCAGGAGATATGGATGTCAAATTGTGTAGCCAGCGTGTCCGACAGGAAGTATCCCAGAAAACCGCTGCATCCAGCGGGGCCCGTAATTTCATAGACCAGAAAACTCCAGGTCGCCATAAAACCGGCACGGCTGCCAAGGCCGCGAGTCGCAAAAGAATAATACCCCCCGCTCGACGGCATGTAGCGCGAAAACTCGGAAACGGTGTTGCAGATAAAAAAAGCAATAATCGTTGCCAACACCAGCGACAGGGGCATATCCGGCCCCGCTTTCAGCGCAATCACTGGAAATGCAAAAAGCAGGTTGGTCGCGGGCGCAATATGCGTGATTCCCTGAAAGACCAGATCGGTCATTCCCAGGGAGTTTCTTCTCAGTCCGGCCGCGGCGGCTGGCTTGGTTGTCTGTAGACTCACGTTCAAGACCTTTCCCGTTCAATGCAAAATTAGGTGCAGCCGCAGGAGCGAAGATACTCTATCCCTTGTTCCGCCCAATCGCTCTCGTTCGCAATCGTTGCCTCAATACTTTCCCTCAGCGGAGGCCACTGTTCAAGGACGGCAGAAATGTTGCTCTGTTTAGAAAGCTCCTTCAGCAACCACGGAATTTCCAATCTGCCAGTACCGGCAGGCGCACCGCTCACCGCGAAACCCATCATCTGTGGAACCCGGCCGATGGAAAAATCTTTAACGTGCAGGTTCACCGTGAAGGGGCCGAGAATCCTGACGACGTCAACCGGCGTCTCCAGGCATCCAAGTGAATTCACAGTGTCCAGGCAGATTCCTAAATTACGACTTTCGATCCTTTGAAGCAAGGCACACAGCTCGGAGCAGGAATGTTTTTCGTAGTTTTCGAGGCCGAGCGTGACTCCGGCATTCTCAAACTGCGGCAGAACCTGACGGAGCCATTCCTCAGCCTGTTCCAGATTTGGTTGCGAATGTGCATCATGGGTCAGCGTTCGCACAAGCACCGCACCAAACTCCAAGGCGATATCGAGATAATCGAGAAGATGCGACGGCTCGACCCCGCGAGTCCCGACTTCAATGCTCAGCCCGAGCGCCGCCGCCTGTTCGCGCGCTTCCCGGCGTTCCATAGGATCAAGCTTGTGCAGCGCCAGATTATCCGCGATCTGAACCACGCCCACCTTGAGCGCCGCGGCTCGCTCCAGCAAGCCGCTCAGCCTCATTGGTTCGGGTGGAGCCGGAAATCCGCTTACCCCGATCGCCCACGGATAGGTCCAGGAACTGATCCCAAGCCGCATATCAGGATTGGGCAGCCTGGGCCTGAGCCGCATCCATGCAGCGCTTGTAGTTATCGCTCGCCCTGTATGCAGGAACGAAAACCGTGGCAAGCTTCAGCGGAATGTCGCCCGTATTGATCATCTGGTGCAGTTCTCCCGTCGGCACCCAGAGAGCAACATCCTCCTGTACCTCAGTCTGCTCGCCTTCATGCACGCAGATTCCCTTGCCGGAGACAACGTAGATTAATTCCGGCCGATCGTGAAGATGGTAGTCTGTTCGCCCGTTTGGCGGGAGAATGGCATGGCTGAAGGTGATCTCCTCGACGCCTTCCTTATCGGGAGCGAAGAGAACCTTAATTTGACGTTGATACGGGGCAGGAATTTCAACCCCCTCCTCTTCCCAAGCTTTCACCAATTTCAAAATAACCTCCTTTTTCTCATTTGAATTCCGCGAACCGCGCCCCGAATCAAAGCAGGGTGCATTAGATTCTCAGCGCTGTATAGCCCGTAATATTCATATTCATGAAATCGATTACTAAACAATTGAAACGAATCTGTGAGTCGATGTCAAGCTCAAATAATCTTTCCGTTGGGAATTTATTGCCATTTCGGCTTTCGCACAAAGCAACCGTCAAGTCGATAGGATCAAAATACTGGAACCATTTTTTGCAAACGATTACTAGCCGCTACAAGACTACCTTAGGTCCGGCCTCTCGCGTTGTTGGCCTCACATCTCGCACGGAGAAAATTATTTCGCCTTATTTATCCCTGCCCATAGATAAAGGGATACAGCGCCGCTCCAGTGAGGCCCGCATCGGGGCCCAGTACCGCCTTTTGCACAATTGTGTGTCGTTCAAAGCGGGACCCAGGTTTCGTAAGTCGATAAATATAACTGCGGAGTTCAAGCTCCTCAAACATCTTTCGCGATAGAAGCGGCCACGCATCGGAGATCCCGCCGGCGATAACAATTAGTTGAGGATTCAGAGTGTTCACAAGAGCGGCGACACAAATTCCCAGGGCACGTCCTGCTCGATCAAAAATCGATAGAGCGTCCGCATCGCCCGTCATTGCCAGAGAATAAATATCTCCTGCTGACGCGTCCTTTCGTTCCGCCAGCAACTGAGCCAGACCCTGCGCTCCGTTTGCAGCCAGCCGAACAGCCGCTCGCCTGATCGCTTTTGAAGTTGCATACATCTCAAGGCATCCATGGTTGCCGCAATTACAAAGTTCTCCCTCGGGCTCTACCGTTACGTGCCCCGCTTCTCCGGCAAGACCGTTGGCTCCATGAAAGATGCGCCCTTCATAGATGATGCCGTGCCCCACGCCGGTGCCAAGTGACAACATGGAGAGGCTGTCAACCCCAAGCTGCTTTCCACTTCCCAGGTAGTATTCAGCCAACGCAGCGGCATTCGCATCGTTCTCAAGATAAACCGGAATATCCAGATGCTTCTCGAGCACTTCGCGAAGGTCGAATCCATCCCATCCAGTCAGATTAGGCGGTTGATGAAAGCGTCCGCTCGGAAGCTCCAACGGGCCGGGCGCACCGACGCACACGCCTACACAGGACGCACTCGAATCCTGCGAAGCCTGCGCATCGAGTATGAGGCGGCAAATATCCTCGGCGACTGCGATGGGGCCATCTTCAATTCTCGTAGGGACTACGCGGCGATTACTCAGACCTGTCGCTGGATCATACGTGGCGGCGCGCAGGTTCGTGCCACCCAGGTCTACTCCGATTGAAAATGATCTCATCTGGCGTCCTATCCGGTTACGGGTGCGGGCAAGTCGTTCAGTTGAACTAAAAGCTCATTCAAAGCCTACATGCGGACAAACGATATTTCTGCGCACCCTGAGTATTCATCATCGATTATTCTTCTGTGGTGACCTTCTCGATTCGCTCAAATTTTCCTGCCTCCCGGCCGGTCAGCGCCGCAAGAGCAAGCGAAACCATTTGAAGCGGAAGCATCTCGACGATGGGGCGAACCTCTCTCTCGACCTCCGGCAAACGAAACGCTCGAATGTCTGCATCCGAGGCGATCAGTTCAGCCTTCGCGCCGGTCCGGCGAACATCGTTCACAAGAGATCGGTTCAATGACTCCACAACCGCATCGCCTGCAAACACCAGCACGAAGCATTCTTTGTTCAGCATCTCGAAGGGGCCGTGTCGAAAAGCTGCGCTGCCCATTCCTTCCGCCTGAAAGTGCGCCGTCTCCTTCATGAGCATTCCGCCGATGCCTGCCGCCGGCAGCGATGTCCCACGGCCGGTAATGAAGAGATGGCGTATGCCGTCGAGCTCCGGCACAAGCAACGCTACGTGATCCCTCCAGTGCGCCAGGTATTGCTCAACAGCCTGAGCAGCCTGTTGAATCAGATTATCGGTGGCAGAGACCGCCCTCTTGCTTAGAGCGCCGCCAATCCAGGTCAACGCCGCCAAAGTTGCCGTGGCCGTCTTACACGCTCCAGACGCTTCAGGCCCAGCCTGAATCAGTGCGATCACATCGGCCTCTTTCGCCAAGGGTGCTGAAGCGTCGTTGGTGATCGCGAGAATCGTAGGACGATCCGCGCCATGTTTCAACAAACGCAGAATTTCTCCGCTGCGGCCCGACTGCGAGGCCACAATGAGCAGCGTCCGAGAGGTCAACAGGCTCGGCATAAAGCGGAGCAGCTCTGAGGTCTCCGCCATCCGAGCTGGGTAACCCAGCTCCACAAGCGTGAGATAGAGCGGGTAAAGGACCTGGTAAGAGCCGCCCATGCCTGTGAACACGATTTGCTCGTAGCTGGATGGAAGAAGATTCCCAATGAAGTCGTTCAATTTTTCAGACTTGGCTAAAACGGTGACTGTGTCGCGTATCGCTCTAGGCTGATCCAGGATGTCCTGAAGATACGCTCCTTCAATGATTGTGTTGCTCGCGGGCATGGCTTTTCCTTGATGCGCGATCTGCGCGCAATTGTAGTTTACATTCAGGTCAGGAGTAGTGTTGTCGCAAGCGCGCCCGTAAAACAGACGCGCTTTTCGCCCTCGTGCGGCGTGCGATTACTTCAATCCGCGCGGGGTATCCAGCACAGCATCCACAACAGCCGGCAGCAGATTCTCTTCGCCCCAGTTTTGCGGTGCATATCCCAGCCTCGCAACCACGAGGTCAAGTGAAGGCACGATATAAAGCCTGCTTGCGGTAAATCCTCTAAATGCGAATGCGTCCCGAGGAACTGTCGGCCAGAGGACACCTGGCGTATTCACCCAGAACGTATATCCATAGCTGGGGTTCAGTTGCTGCGAACTTTTTGTGGCCTTTTCAATCCACCATTGTGGAACAATCTGCTTGTCCTGCCACTTTCCGTCATGAGCCAGCAAGTAGCCCAACCGTGCAAAATCACGTGCTGAAAAGCGTAGGCCGCTGTGCGGATTTGTATGGGGCCCAATATTTCCCCCCACGCCTCCTTGCTTGTCCCAGCCAAAATTTTGAATACCAATAGGATCGAAGACGCGCTCCTTCATAACATCGGCAATCTCGCGTCCGGTCGCATGATAGAAGAAGAGCGACAAATGCTCGAAGCCTGAGTCAGAATACTCCCACGCCGTCCCCGGCGTGCCCGTCAATTTAGCGGCTGAGTGTCCAAAGCGATCCACCTCTTTACCTAAGGCAATCTCGAAATCGCCGCCGCCCGGCGCGGAACTGAGCCCGATAAGGCCATGGTCTTCGCCCGGAATGTTGGAAGTCATCGAAAGAATTTCCCCTAGCTTGATG
The DNA here is from genome assembly GCA_036489415.1 of Occallatibacter sp. Taxonomy (GTDB): domain Bacteria; phylum Acidobacteriota; class Terriglobia; order Terriglobales; family Acidobacteriaceae; genus Telmatobacter. The sequence continues at coordinate 69,855 of DASXFS010000036.1, forward strand.
TCTTTCTTTCGAGGGTCGGAAAGTGGAAAGCCCTCCGGCACATAATCGTAGATTGGTGTATTCAGGTCTATCTTCTCGTCGTGCGGAAGCCTGTGATGCAGGCTGTCATCCAGCAGCAGGCCAAAGGCGATTCCCGTCGAAGACTTGGTGCTCGACCACCCGTCAAATGTGGTCGTAGGCATGGTCGGCACACCGTACCACTCCGCAACCAGATAACCCTTGTGGATGACTACGATTTGCCATGGCCCTTGGAAAAGCGCGAGCTGCTTCTCCTTGATCAGTTCAAGCTTGTCCGGATCCATACCAGCCGAACGTACCTCGTCGGCAGTTTTGCACCAGCGCCATCCACCTTGCGATTCAGGAGGCGGAAAGTAAGTTTGCGCGGCCGCCAGGCTCACGCCTGCCATCATTACCAAAAGGACAATAGTTGACTTCATCACGCTCCTGCTTTCCGCTCCAGTTGGGCATATCTACTCTGTGAGATTGAACATCAGTCCTGCCGCCGCAAAACCGCCGTCCACGTTGAGGGTGTGACCGTTGATAAAATCCGCTTCCGGCGAAGCCAGAAAAACCGCGGCGTTGGCAATTTCTTCCCTCTCCGCGTAACGGCCCATGGGAATCAGCCGATGGTATTCCTTCCGTGTCGCTTCGTCGTGCGTGATCTCAGTCATTTCCGTGTTTACCGGGCCGGGTGCGATCTCATTCACGGTGATTCCGTACTGCGCCAATTCGACAGCCATCACTTTTGTCAGCATCGTGACTCCGGCTTTTGAAACTCCATAGGCAGCGCGTCCTATTCCCGCTCGCTGTCCCGACAAAGACGCGATGTTGATGATCTTTCCGCTGTGTTGGTCCACCATAACGCGAGCTACAGCCTGCGAGCAAAGAAAGCTGCCGGTCAAATTCACGCGCAAAATCTTTTCCCATTGTTCCAGCGTGGTATTGAGAAACAGCTTCGTCAGCCCAATCCCCGCAACGTTCACAAGTACGTCGATTCGGTGCCAGGCCTGCATCGCTGAAGCCACGAGTTCATGCACCTCCGCCTCGATTCCAACGTCAACTGCCTTGCTGCGAGCCTGCCCTCCCAATGCAACAATCTCGTCCGCAGTCGCTTCGGCGCTCTTCGCATTCAGGTCTGCCGTCATTACCAAAGCCCCTTCACGGCCAAAGCGCATCGCGATCGACCGCCCGATACCTCTACCTGAGCCGGTGACAATTGCGACCTTGTTCACCACTTTGGGCATCACAATTGAGGTTAAACCGCCAGTTGCAGCAAGCGGTTCGCCAACGCCCTTTCCAAAGCCTTCATCATCGAGTAACTATGTAATCGATTTCCAAATAATCCTAGATTCTAGCAGCTGGTGTGTCAAGAAATTTTTAATTGGGCAGTCTTCATGTTCGACGAGAATCTCTCTTTGACTCTGATTTTTAAAGAGTATTATTGAAATAATTGATACACTTCTTGACAGCGAATCCGGGGAAGCGTATCACAGTTAGAAATGTAATTGATTTCAATTTTTTACGAAAAACGAGAACAGGGGCTGTGTCGCGTGAGCGGCAACCAACCCCCTCCTCCCTTTTTTGAGATTCGGCGCCAACCTGGGAACGTAGGTAGGTTACGATGACGCGAGGACCCTCGAACTTCGCTGAGCGCTGTACCTTTTCTTAAGTGATCGGCCAGCGACTCGCTTTGATCGCTCTCAACCGCAGTTCGAATACCTAACTTTATGCGCAAATCAGATAAGACGGCCAGGTCAACATCTTCAGCACCGACGGTAAAAGAAGTCGCGCGTCAGGCAGGCGTCTCCACCGCAACGGTGTCGCGAGCTCTCTCAGGTTCAGCCGGTGTCCGCGAGCCGCTCCGCTCACGAATCATTGAAGCCGCGCGGTTACTCTCTTATCGGCCCAACCGCGCAGCGCGCGATCTCCGTGTGCGTTCGAGCCGCGCCGTGGGCGTTCTGATACCGGATATAGAGAACCCGTTTTTCACAAGCCTGGTTTGCGGCATTGAAGATGTTCTCAGCAAGACGGATTATTCGCTGCTCCTAGCCAGCTACAACGAAGACCCGGAGCAGGAGTCGCGACGCCTTGAGGTTTTTCGAGCCGAGGGAGTATGCGGGCTCATCTTTGCCGCCAGCCGCACGCCATCCAGCGTTTATTCGGAGTTGGAGAAAGACGGCCTCGCGCTGGTCGCTGTATCGCGAAGTATCCCCCGCCTGCGCGCCGACGAAGTAACGGTCGCGAGCCGCGATGGCGCCTATGTTGCGACCTCACACCTGATCCAACTCGGCCACAAACGAATCGCCCTGATTAACGGTCCGACGGCACTCACCACGGCGCGCGATCGCCAGGCGGGATACGAAGACGCGTTGCGTGACGCCGGAATGAATCTGAAAGATGAACTCGTCGTTCATTGCGCTTTCAAGCAGGCCGCCGGTCGTGCTGCCATGGAGCAGTTGTTGAAGTTGACCAAGCCTCCCACGGCGGTTTTTGCGGCAAGCAATCTATTGACCCTGGGCGCGCTACAGGCAATTCATGAACGCAATCTTGTTATCCCCAGCCAGATTGCCGTCGTCGGTTTCGACGATATGCCCTGGGCAATGTCTCTGCGTCCGCCCCTGACAACTATCGCGCAACCTGCATTTGAAGCTGGCCGCACTGGTGCTGAGATGCTCTTGGCGCGTGTACGTGATCCTTCATTGCCTCGCCGGCAAGTTGTGCTTGAAACGCGGCTGATTGTCCGCGCCTCTTGTGGATCAGATAGCGCACATCAAGTTATCGCGCCAAGACGAAAGCGATGAAACTCCACCAAACCACGACTCAGCACATCGCATCTTCAGGCGAGATCGCGAACCCTGCTCGCTTCGCCCAAGCAGCAGCCTTCCGCAAGCAGCGTTGGCAGGTAGTAGGCGCTGTAGTCACCATCTCATTCCTGACCATTCTGGCCCGCGCCGGAATCTCCGCCGCCAAGGCTCCAATGGCCCGCGATCTGCGAATTAACGATGTAAGCTTTGGTTTGGTCTTCGGAGCTTTCGCGCTCGGCTATGCCGTCTTTATGCTGCCATGCGGCCTCTTGGCAGACCGGTGGGGGCCGAGAAAGTCTCTTGCGGTCAGCGTCTTCTTCTGGTCGCTTTTCACATTGCTCACCGGCCTGGTCTCTGGAGTCGTGCTGCTCATCAGTATCCGATTCTTTTTCGGACTGGCTGAGGCAGGCGTTTATCCGCAGGCTACACGCGCCCTCTATAACTGGATGCTCCCGCGTGAACGTGGACTCGCTCTTGGTCTCTTGAACATAGGGTCCAGGCTAGGCGCCGCTTTTGGATTGGCTGCTACTCCTTTTTTCATCGAGCAGTTGGGTTGGCGGCGTAGTTTTGTCCTGCTTGGCATCTTCGGAGCAGTCTGGGCCGCAATCTGGTTTTTGTGGTTTCACGACAAACCAGACTTTCCGCCGGCATCGAAAGATGTGAACGCACGGTCGATAGCTCCGAAGTCCGGCGCGGCGAAGTTGGCGATTCCCCTTCAGGAATTTCTTTCTTCACACAACTTCTATCTCATCCTCTATCAGTACTTCGCTTCGCAGTTCACGTTCTTCATTTGCTTAAGCTGGCTACTGCCATTCCTCAAATCGCGCTATGCCATCTCGACTGCTCAAGCCGGCCTCTATGCCGGCATTCCGCTTTGCTGCGGGGCGCTCGCAATGTGGGGCGGCGGCAGCATGGTCGATAGGATATTCAAAAGCGGCCGCTGGCAATTATCCCGCTCGCTGCCAGCAATGGTCGGCTTCGGCTTGGCCGCCGTGGCGTTGCTCCCGGCCCCATTCATGCAAACTCCGGAGACATTCATCCTGTGCTTCGCCCTGACTACCGCTGGCGTCGATCTCGCCATCAGCCCCAGTTGGACTGTTTGCTGCGACGTCGGTGGCAGTTATTCGGGCACGCTCTCCGCGGCCATGAATACCATGGGTGCCATGGGTTCTTTGGCCAGCTCATTGCTGTTTCCAATCCTCATGGGCTGGACCGGAGACATCAAAGTTTACTTCGGCGTCGCCGCGATTCTCAATGTCATCGCAATGGTTTGCTGGAAGTACATCGATCCATCCAGAAGCCTGCTCGCCAGTGACTCACTGATCCGGTCCGGCGCGACGATAGAGCCAATCGAATCCTGTATGCCGGAATATGTTGATACACTCTAGAACTCTACTCGCCACTTGACTGGCTGCTCTTCACCGAGAAATCTTAGGCTGGCAAACTCTCCCTGCTCGTTCCATTTGGCCAGGATTGGTTTACCGGATGTCGAAGTAACTTGCACCGACTTCCTTTGATATCCTGCCGGAAGATGAAACCACAATGTATAGGGTTCCGCTGCAATAGTGGACGACTCCCCTTGCAATACCTTCGCGGCACCATTCCAGGCTTGGCTTACGATCGAGTAGCTCCCGGAGATATGGCGCGAGTTGGCGATCAATTGCGGACGGTTGGCCAATGGATGAATCAGCAGCACGCGCGTGTCGTGCGGCTCAATCGACAAATCGATCTTATTCCTGAATACGCCGAGTGGATGCTGAGTCCAGAAGTCGAAAACAACATACTCCCGTTCTGAGTCGATCCCTAGTTGGTTGAAAGTGAGACTGCGTTCCGTAGTTTCGCTGCGCCAATTTGTCTCGGCCGCTACATCGTAGACGCCGGCAGCCGAATTGACCTTCAAATCCAGCACTTCAGGATAGTGATGAATATAAGTGTCCGCATCGATGTGTTTAAACTTATCCCAACTGCTATCGGTTCCGCGGCTGAATAAGTCGATAGGCATAATTGGCAAAGTAGGCATGGTTGCCTTCAGAAGCTTTAAACGCTCCTCCGGCAGCTCCGGCATCACACTCGCCAGAGGATAGGCCACGCCGGTCAACGATACATAGGTCACTACCGTCCGCGCCTCGGCTAGCGTAGTGCCAAATCCCGTCGGAGGGTCTTCTCTTGAGCGCTCCACATCCAGCGCCACCGCCGGGCGCTTTGCTTTTGCCTCAGCCATCGTCAGTGGCTCGCCAAGTTCCAGGCCCTCGCCGGGCATCACATAATTGACGTAGTGGTTTTGGAAGAGATTGTCGCCGATCGAACTGAAAAGCGCATACATCCCTTGCCAGCTGCTGTATAGATCCTGGCCATTGAAGTAAGAATTGACATATCCGATTCCATTGAGAGGGCTGCCCGCGGGGCACTCCTCGATAAACCGCTTCGGACCAATCGTCTCTCGTATCACGCCCAATCGCTTGCGGTAGCTTTCAATAAAGTTGGCTGATGGGGAATACATGCGACTCTTATCGACCGGTGGAGCGTATTGCGGTAACGCTACTTCGCCGTCGAATTTGTAGTAGTCGAAACCCATGTCATCGAGTCGTGTAAACAGATGCTGCAGAAATCCAAGCACCTCGGGATTCGTAGAATCGAGCGCGGGAGTCGAATAGTCCGTGAAGACCTTGCCCTGCTTGTCATAGAGATACCAATCGGGATGTTGCTTCAGTGCTGGACCATACGAGTTTGGGACCATCCATAAGCCAGCCTTTAGCCCCTTATTGTGGATGTGGCTGGTCAGCCATTCCGGTCCATGTGGAAAGCGTTCGCGGCTCCAGTTCGTGATCCATGCATGCCCCAAAGACTGATCGTGATCCGCATGGTCCGGTATATCCTGCGAATTAAAGTCGGGCAGCCGGTCATAGCCATCGTCGAGCACAACATATTGAAAGCCGTATGGCTTCAAGTTTGCCGCCAGCCAATCCGTGTTGCGCACCATGTCCTGTTCGGTCACAGTCTCGTAATAGCCCGTCCAGCTTGACCAGACAATCGGCGCGGTCGGTGAGAAGGAGTCATCGTAGGGCACATAGAAGGGGACGCCCAACACATGGGTGAAATAATCCGGCGTCACCTGGATCACAGCGCGGTCTTGAACCGGCAATGTCAGCTTATAGGAGTTTTTAACTCCATCCTCAACTTCCAGCGTCGCTTCCGCGCCAAAATCGACGGCAACGTCGGTTTGTCGATCGAAAAGACTATGCATCCCAGCGCCGGCGACATGGCCCAGTCCCAGGTGCGTCACTTCTGGATGCCGCCGCGGCAGGTACGATTGATTGATCGTCCGCGGACCGCCCCATCCGTTGACTAGCTCGTCCGTTCCCTCCCACTTGACCGGCTCGCCTTGCGGGTCCAATAGGATGCCGATTCCGCGGCCTGCGGGAGACGCAACCCGCCCAGTCAGCACTCCGTGAAAGTCCGTAGTAGTGATCGTCAATTTACCAGGAAGAGCATCGATCACCCATCCCGTCCTGGGAGAGGCCGTTTCGATGACGAGTTGTCTTTCACCATTGATTTGAGCGGTCACATGAGTCAGCCGGTGAATACCCGATGGCGTTTCCTCATTCAACTGAATCTCGCTGGCCACAACTCCCAAATCCTTCGTTGAAATACTCAGCGATGCATCCTCTAAGTTGCAATCGATCACCCATTCATTCTTTTGCAACGAGACCACCTTCGCGGCCTGACTCCACATCTCTATTGACAGCAGGAACATAAGTCCCGCGACGTACAATTTGCTGCTCTGCATGAAGTCCTCAACTTCTTCGGGTTGATGTAATCGCACAGCCAAATGCCTGGGCGACCTTTTGTAAGGACGCCCGGGCAACTTAGCCTGCGCAAGATCTTGACTGAGTCTTGTGCTTCGTTATGGCAAGGTCAAGGTCAGAGGCACGGCACTGAAACCATCCATGTCCTGCCCTTGCAGAGCCGTGAGCGATGCGCTGGTGCTTGCATCTCCGTCAGAGGAGAAGACCACCCACATCGTCTCGCCGTTCGTACTCGTCCACTTATTGACGAAGTTGATCCCCAGGCCATCGCCATGGCTGCCCTCACCCCAACCGGTGAGCGAGATGCCTTCGCCAAGATTACCCCATCCGCCGCTATTGTCGTTCGGATTGGAATTGTAGTAGCCGATCGACGTCCAAGGTCCCCAGGGATTAGGAGCATCGTAGAACGCCACCTGATTGATGGACCCCTCGACGGAAGCAATATAGCGCCCGACGCCGGAGTTATAGGTCACGGCACTCAGTCCGAGCGGCCTGGGCCCACGATCCGTAAAGACGGGTACCATCTCGCTGTTCAGAGTGGAGAAGCCTGCAGATGTCCAGATGGGCGTGCCATCCGCATTAAACCCGGTAAGAGCTTCATACGCTGTGTCGCTCAGGATACTGGCTTGGGCGGTTGAAACCCTCCACAGGTAAGTGTAAGACGGTGTTCCGGCCGGCGGGGTGCCAAAGAAGCTGCCCTCGGTTCCACCGTACAGATACACATACCCATCCGTGTTGCCCGAATAGCCTGAACCGTTCTGCAGGAATATGGTGGGGCAGAAGTTTGTTGCGGTCCCGCCATTCGTGCAGAAAGTCCAGCTTGAAGCGTTGTCTGTCCACGACCAGGCGTTCCCGGTGGAATAGACGATTTCCTGGTCGTTGGCTCCGCCCTTCGTTTGGCTGCTGGTCTCATTGCTAATTCCGGCAAGCGCATAAAAATCCATGCTGTTGGAAGGTCCGATTTCCAGGATGCCCGTGGCCTTACCGCTCTTACTGGCAGAATGCTCGCCATCCAGCCCGCCATAGACATTGACCGCGCCGCTTAAAGATCCGCCCGTAGTACTCGTAACCGCACCGATCCCAAAGCTGGAATAAGGACTGTTCGAGCCGCCGAAACCGCCGCCGTCACCAAAGAAGCCGTATTGATTACCATCGCTTCCCAAGGTCTGTGACCACAGATCGCTGCCGTTCCCTTGAAAGATCCCGTCGCTCCAGTTAGGCGCGATCGAAGAGATCGACGTGCTGGGGCAATAGGCAGGGTCGCCTGTGAGTGTTGCAGCCGCCGTGGTCGCAGTCAAGGTTTTGGTCGAAAGCTTAGTGGCGCCGTCGAATGCCTCGACCGAATAGATGTAGGGCATTGAAGGCACCACCGTTTGATCTGTGTAAGTCAGCAGAGAGGTTGATCCAAGGCTGGTGCCGTTCTGCAAAACTGTGTAACTGGTAGCCGAGGCAACCGTGGGCCAATTGAGCCCTACAACAACTGCCGTGGCGCACGCGGTACTTGCGCTTCCCGACGTTAGAGTGAAGCTTCCCGCATCGGTCTTGCCAGTCGCAAGGCCCGCTCCAGCGGAATTGTAGTAACTCAGATTGTAGGTATAGGTCCCGCTGGCCCAGCCGCTCGGAACCGGATACGTGAGCGTCACCGCTGTAGGTTGGCCGCTGGTAAAGTTGACCCCATTCGCCACAGCCACGCCTTCGTATGTGCCTCCGCTGTTATAGAACCACAGCTTCACCGTTGCATCTGTCGCGGTAACGCCGGGGTTCAGGCTCGTAATGAAGGACATCGTCTCTCCCGGATTGACAGGCTGCGGCGTAGCCGTGATGGCGTAGGAGGTGCTACCCGACGAGGCCACCGTGAAGCTGCCGTCATCGGTCTGTCCCGTAGCTCCGGACAATCCCGTTCCAGCGGAATTGTAATAGCTCAGGTTATACGTATAAGTTCCCGCGGCCAGACCACTTGACGTTGCGTAGCTGATGTTTAACGCATACGGCTGGCCGGAAACGAAATTAATACCCGTCTGCGAGGCGGATCCCACGTAGCTCCCGCCACTGGTATAAAACCAGAGGGTTACCTTCGCATTGGCGGCCGTGACGCTCAGTGTGGTAGTTCCGGTAAAAGTGATAGTTTGCCCTGCAGGAACCGGGTTCGGAGCAGCACTAAAGGTGACTGCCTGTGCAAGTCCGATTGCTGGCATAGCGGCACTGGCTAAGAGCAAGAACAGACTGCGGACGATTGACAATTTTCGCATCATCATCTCCTTGGTTCGCTGCTGTAGTGGGCCACAGCAGGCTGGTTGCGAATAGTTCACCGTCCCACCCACCCCTTTAGCACGGATTCGCCTCATGCTGAACGGAAGGATCGAAGGTGGCCGACTGAACCCCTCTGACGACAATCAAAATGGATAGCCTGCGGATGAACACTCCGATTGGAATACCAGTTCAAACCCCGTTGGAGTAAGTTCCTGTCCCGATTGAGGTGACCGCACATGGATCTCCAGTTAGTAAATTGCGCAAACGATTACACGGAAAATCTCGAATTTTTGCCTTATTGGCTGCAATCTGTCATTCTTTTCTGCAATCGATTACAGTTCTTGTTCGACATAATCATCCACCCGGACAAAATGCCTGTCAAGAACTATTTCGGGCTTTTCTATATCTCTTGCGGAAAACTGTTGCCAACGGCTTCCCGAGTTGCCAGCGAACTATCAGCGGAGCGCGAAAGAGACGGCAATTCCGGAGTCAACTTAATCAGCGGCCTCAACGGGTCTCTCCAATTTCGATTCTTCAGTCCAATCACAGGAAATCTCGTAGCGCTTCTCCGAACTCTCCGTTGCCCATTCCAGAACCCGCGCAACTCGCCACGCATCGAGGGCTGTGACCGGTGGAGGTGTGCCCCCGATGAGAGCATCGCGGACGCCCTGGTAGTAAAGCCGGTAGTCACCGCGCATTGTCGGGACACTCCGGCTAACCAGGACGCCGCCTTCATCCACACAAAGAGTGCCGGATTCAGCGGTTGGCACCGTTCCCCAGGCCGAATCGTCGATCCGGGTGATCTTGTTGAGCGCCGCTTCCTGCGGATCGATTCCCGATTTGGAGAAGTTCCCCTTAGTCCCGCGCAAGTGAAAACGAGGCCGCGGCAGGGTCGACAGGCGATTTGAGTTAAGGTCGACCAGCAAGCCCGGATAGCGCAGACGCAGCCAGAAAGCGTCGTCTGTGCCCTCACCGTCACGCTCGCGCCGCACCTCGGCCTGCACCGATTGGGGCTTGCCGAAGAGCACCAGTGCCTGGTCGACCAGGTGCGTTCCCAAGTCCTGCAGTAGCCCACCTCCAAGAGCGGGGTCTTCTTTCCACACGGCTCTCGTCAGCGGCCGCCAGCGGTCCATGTTGGACTCGAAGTGAACCAGTCTGCCCAACGGGTCTTCGCGAAGCAATTTCACGACCGTGAGAAAGTCCGAGTCCCAGCGGCAGTTGTGAAACGGTGCAAGCAAGACATTCTTGGCGGCTGCCAGCCGAAGTAGAGTCGCCACATCGTTGGAGGTGAGCGCCATCGGCTTGTCGACCACCACGTTTTTGCCCGCTTCAAGAGCCTGCTTTGCGAGTTCAAAATGGCTTCCATTGGAGGTAACAATAGTGAGCAGGCCAAGAGTCCTGTCTTCGAGCATCGCCTCCAGGGAACGATGCGTGGCGATCCCTGGATAGCGTTCTGCAGCGCGATCTGAATGGCGCTCAACCACGGCGGCAAGTTCCAGTCCGTCAACCGACGAGAGCACCGGCGCATGAAAGACACGTCCTCCCATGCCAAAACCAACCAGGCCAACTCGAATCATTTTCTCCCTCGTGAAGTATCTTGTCCGGCGGTGATAACCGCTCTGGAGACTGCCACCATAACTGAATGGAGTGGTGAACTCATCCCGACGTTCATATTAGCTCATCGTTCAATCGCAGGAAGAGGTTCCCCCGCTCCGCAGTTCCCAATTGCGGATGGTTCCGCACTAGTATGCAGTAAGCGCAATCCCTCAGCCACGTATGGACATGACAAGTTGAAGGATATAGGTGCGGCCCTCGAAGGGATTGGCGTCAACCCAACGCTGGTTCGAACCATCGGTTCGGAATATTTATCACTGTAGCCCTAACCGAGCTTCCTCAGCCAGAGATTACGAAACGACACTTTGCACGGCACTCCCTCGACCTGAAGGCCAAAGAGTCCCGAACCATTGTTCGATGAGGCCGGATCGTCGTCAATCAACGCTGCCAACAACTGCCCATTCAGAATATGCAGGATCGCCGGGCCACGCGCGATGATCATGTACTCATTCCACGCGCCATCTTTCACGCTGGCCCCGAGCTTTCCTCGATCGGCGATCATGCCCACCAGTTGTGGGAACTCTCCGGTAACCGACTGCACCACTTGTCCGCGCCATGCAATGATGCCGCGCGAATTGTTCTGCGAATAGAGATTCCCGGTATAGCTTTTCGCCGTCGTATCGACCGGGTACCAGAAGTCGGCTTGCGGGCCAATCATCGCCCATCGCGGATCGAGTGGTGGACGGCCTTCGCCTGCCTTCCGGCCGGCAGGAATGCCGGTGCTGCTGCGGTATTGAATACCGCTGCCTCCTCCTTTTTCGACTTTGATCTCAAGCTTCAGGTCGAAATCTTTTGCCTCTGTTCCGTGATAGACAAGAAAGGTGTTGGGAAATGCACCGGCAAACCTCTCCAGGGTTGTTTCACCAACAATCACGCCGCCTTCCGCCCGCCATATCTCCCGCTGGCCGTCCCATCCGGTCAAGGTCTCTCCATCGAAGAGCGAGGTATAACCGGCATGATTGGCAAAGTCTATGGGATCGGGTTCGATGAAGACGCCGTTGCGAAAGCCGCCGAGATCGGGCTTCACCTTCTTGAGCGCCTGCCGTTCCTGCTCCTTGATGTCTATCTGTTGCATTGGCTCAGTCCCTTCATGCAAGCCGTTCGCTACATCCTATGAATATTCAACCAACGCCATGCGGATCAACTTGAACTCCGGCACCTGAAAGCTGACGTACGATCCGGAGCGCGAGAAAGCTACGTCCTTCTGCTCGGGCAACAATGACACCTTGCGAACCCGCCGGCCCTGCGGAACCTGAACGCGAATCACTGCGGAAACAGGGATGGTCGGCAATTGCATCTGCAGATTGAGCATGCCGACGAGCAGACGGCTGCGATCCTCCTGATGAAACAGCGTCACCTCGACCGCGGGATCGGTATCGGCTTCAAACTTGTAAGGCGGCGGCAGAATTCGCTTCAGAAGCAGCTCGAAGACGCGTGCATCCACCGCATCGGCGCGCGACTCAAGCGGAGCGGCCACCCACACGGCTTTGCCCTTGCCGAAGCTGTTGATCACGATTCCCGGATCGCTTCCCGGCTGCGCAGCCGGAGGGTCGCTCCAGATCTGTGCGAAGTGGGAGTTGAGCGCGGTGCCTGCCTCGGGATCGACGAACGGCAGCATCACCGTCGCCAGAACCTGCGCGCCGGGCTGGGCCTGCGCCTTGACCATGGGCCCGCTGAAGCCAAGATTCTCCTGCGGCCAGATCACGTCAAAAAGATCCTTGTCGGTTGCGGGCAGGTCTTTGCCTGTTGGGGAGAGATAGGTCGTGCGGCCGCCCGTCTTGCCCACATAGTTCACACCGAGAACATCGGCAAGCAGAAAGCGCTCTTCACCCGCACCCGGAACGCTGATGGACGAGACGCCGCTCGCATAGAGGCTGCCGCCATTGCGAACAAATTCGCGGAAGATGCCAGCCTGCTCCGCGGTCATCTCGAGCACGCTGGGAAGAATCACCGCGCGGTAGTGCGCCAGCTGATCGAGAGAGACATTGGTCACCACGCCAAAGGGAACATGGGCCTCACGCAGAAAGCGCGCCGCTCCCACTGCGGCTTCGCGATGTGGCAGCTTGCCGCTCCACATATTTCTGCTCGCCTCGGCCACGGTCATTCCATTCGCATCTGGATCGTAGACCGAGTTCTTGTCGAAGTAGATCGCCACGTCGGCCTGCATCTCGCCGCCAAGAAAGGGTTCAAACGAATCGTGCAGCGCATTGATCTGCGAGAGGTACTCGTAGGCGCGATGGTTGAGCGTGCCCGCAGGTTTGATAGCGTCAATCAACATGCAGGCGGAGGAATGAATCGTCGGGATCAGAGACTCGAGCGCAAGCTGCTCGAAAGGCTTGGTTGTTTCGAAGTCATTCAGGTTCAGAGTTCGCGACGTCTGGAATTCGAACGGCCGCTTGCGGGTTAGACTTTGATAGGCCTTGCAGACAATGGAGAACTGCACCGCGCCGCCATAGAAATCGCCGGCGGCGAAGTCGGAGGCCTCGTTCTGCTCCAGCGAGACGCCAACTGTCCACGGAGCGAAGAACGTGCCGAACTGACAATAGGCATCAATCGGCCGTGTCTGTTTGACTGTCTGCGTAACCGATAGCGTGAACTCACGCATCCATCGCTCGCGGCTCTTCTGGAATATGCGCCATTGCGGGTTCTTCCAGTCCACAACACGCGGCGGCTCGGCGCCCTCTTCTCTCCAGAAGCGCGCCACGCAATGCGGGCAGTAGCAGATGGTCGGCCAGAAGGTCATGTCGAAGAAGATGGCTTCAAAATCGTAGTTGGCCACCAGCTCACGAATGCACGCACGGGCATGATCGGGATAGGGCGAATTGATGCAGACCGCTCCAGCGCGCTCCGGCCGCGTAGGTTCGGAGTAGTCTGGAGAAAGAACCCTCCAGCCCGGATGCTTTTGATAGGCCCAGTCGTCGAAAACAAGGCTGTAATAGGCGACGCGATGAAGGCCGCGGCGCTTGCATTGCTCCATCACTTCGCCGAAATAATCGCGGCCCTTCATGTTGCGGTGCATCTGCCCTATACTCGTGCGCCACAGGCAAAGGCCGGCATGCGAATTGGCATATTGCATCAGCGACTGGAAACCCGCTCCGGCAATCGTCGAGACATAATCCACAGGATCGAAGCTGGCGAGCAGCGCATCGTCCCAGTCGGGAACATGCGTATCGACGAGGAGACGGCGATAAGTCTGCACAGGCCATTGCACGGGCCGCGCGGGGATGTGCGCGGTGGAGTGCGAGGCAAACAACGGCGCGGCATCAGCTGCTTCTGCCGAGTGTCGCGCGGCAGCAATCGCCGAAGGCACAGAGAGCACCTGCGCCGCGCCAAGCCCAGCCAGCTTATTGAATGTTCTGCGATCCACTTGCCCTCCATTGTAGATTCGCCCATGCAACACTTCTGCGCCGGGTCATCGTCACGCGAGATCCACCTCAACGCGATGAACGCCGCGATGAGTGGGGGTCAGAACGAGATAGGACGAATCTTCAATTCTGCGCAGCGTGGTTTTCACTTCGCTTCCATCGAGCCGCGTCTGCCCTGCATTCACATTCGGCGGCAGAAGAAGCTGTACCTCGAACTCCTCCGCGCTGCCGGTAAACTCGAAATCAACCTTGTGTTCTCCAGCGCGATATTTGTAAGAGCAGTAGCCGGTCGATGACGGATAGCGGACGGTAACTTCGGCCGATGGCACATCCGCCGCATGCCACCGCGGTGTCAGTTTGGTACGGCTGAACGCGGCGCCGCCATCCTTGATGCCCGCCAGGCCCTCGATCAACGCATAGATCACCGACCCGGTCCAGCCATCGGGAATTCCAGTGGACAGATCATCATAGGGGGCGAAGAAGACCGGAGCGCTGCTCAACGTGACCGCCAGAATAAGCCATCGGCTGCGCGCGCTACCCACGCTGAACTCTAGAGATGCAATCTCCTTGTCAGCGTGAGGATTGTTAATGCCCGTCGCGTAGACGCCGAACTCCTGCTCATCCGGCGTGCTCTTCTTCCAGGCAACTCGATAGGTATCTTCCGTTCGCGGGCCGGCCTTGGCGTACTTCGAATCGCTCGGGAAGGCCCACGAGTGGCCTTCCACATCCGCGGAGTGGAATGTGCCATCTGTGTAATGAATCGTCAGCAGCAGACCGCCCGCGTCCCGGCCATCCGCCGCGCCGAGCAGATAGATGGATGTGGCTTTGGCGCCCACGGGAAGCAACAGTTGCGATGCGTAGGAAGTCTGGCGCGAGAGCACAATACAGGAGCCGTGCGCCGATTGCGACTGATCGAGCACCTGAAACGGCACGCCTTGAAACTCCTGATGACCGGCGGGCAGATCGGCAAGGATCTTCTCATCCTTGGACCAGAGTGGCAGTTCGGCGGCAGCTTCCCTGTAGGACGCATTCGCCTTGTCCTTAATGTCGACTTGCGCGAAGGTGCGCTGCGGAGTCTCGGCGGCTCTGCCGCGCAGCGTCACCGGCAGGTAGCCCCGATAGCGATCGGCGATGGATTTGATTCGACGCAGAATATCGGCGCCGTACGTCTCGTAGCCGTGCTCAAAGGCGCCATGCGCCAGCTCGCCGCCAACAACCGTGAGCACGCCGCCATTGCAGTATTCCCACACGAGCCCGGGAATGTTGAGCGTGAAATCGCGCTGAAAAGGCGGATAAATGCCGTAGAACTCACCCGGCGATGACGCGGGCATTTCGCGCTTGATGCGCTGATAGGTCTTGATCACGGACACGCACTTGTCATGCGAGATGCCGCGATTGAGCGCGTAAGCATTGGAAAGCGAGACCTGGATGGACATGTCGACACCCACGTCCGGCTTGTAGTCGGGATTCTCGGCGATCCAATGGGTGTAGAAGTTCCCATTCCACGCGAGCGAGTTCAGACGCTGTTCCACATCGTCGGCCAGCTTCTCAAACTCCGGTGCCTCCTGCCCGCGTCCGGCAACCTTCAGCATCTCGGCAAGATTGCGGCACCGCGCAATCAGATTTGTGTTGTCGCCGTGAAAGACGCCGAACTCGCTCTTGCCGAGGTAGACCATGAACACGCTGCCGCCGAAGCGCTGCTGATCGTCGGAGACGTAGTCCCATGTGTCGATGGTGAAACCCCGATGCATGAGCTGATACTTCTCTGACCAGCGATAAGGGCTCTTAGGAATAAAGCGCAAGGCCCGCATCGCCGCGTCCAGCTTGCCTTTCATCCACTCGATGTCGCCCGTGGATTTCCAGGTGTAGTATAGGCCTTCAACGAAGTACTGCTCCACATGGCTCTCGACAGGCGCGCGGCGCAGTTGCCAGAAGCCGTCGCCGATCCGCTTGACGAAGCCGTCGTAATTGAACTTCCAGTCGAAGAAGTTGTAATCGGGAGTTGCGGGATAGCAGTTCTCCCAGATCATTCCGTCTTCGCGTTGTGTGTCGGCAAAGAAATCGATGGCATCCTTCAAGTCGGGCCAGTAATACTTCATGCCCTTCATGATCAGGGTGTGATCGAAGATCCAGTTGGCAAAAAATTGATAGACGCGATCGTTGTAGCGGATAGTCTGGACGGGGTTGTTGTCGCTCCAGCTCATCATCGTCCACAGCACTGCTTCCATCAGCCCGCGATAAAGGCCGCCCTCGTCGTTTAAATGCGTTGTGCAGTCAACCGCGAACTCCATCTCGCCGGAGACAGTTCCCCGTTCATCGACAATTCGCGCCGCGTGCCTGCCGAGAGCACCGCCAATGGTAAAGGGCACTTGGCTGGCGGCCTTTGTGCGCACATATTCATGGCCTGCGCCGTCGACAATGACCACCGTTCCGTTTTCCCATCCGCTGCCGGCGATATGGAGTGTAACCTGCTCAAGCGGATGCAGCGGCGTGACCGGCGCGGGTTCAACCGTCAGTGTAACGTTGGCTGTTTGAGCACCTGCCTGAGCGGCTGGCCACGCCAACGCCGCCGAGGCAACTACCGGAAGGGTCTTCAACAGATTGCGTCGATCTGGATTCATGTGGTTGCCTTTTTCACTTTTTTGGCCGCCATATTTGCCTTCACCATCACGCGGCCTTCGAGCTTGCGGTCGCGCGAGGAACTTCTCACCGTGAATGTGCGCGGGCCTGAGGGAGTTACCCAGTCGTGCTGCGCAGTTGACCAGTACTGCAGTTGGCGGGGGGCAATGTGAAGAATGACCTGTTTCGATTCGCCCGCGGCCAGATGAACGCGATCGAAGCCGGCCAGCACACGATCGGCGAATTGAACTCCGACCGGTGTATGCGCCGGCTTGTCGAGATAGACCTGGGCAACTTCATCTCCGGCAGCGGAGCCTGTGTTTCGGATGTTGAATGAGACATCGAATCCGCCATCGGCGGCAGCAGCGGATCGGACCCCGGAATATTCAAAAGTCGTGTAAGAGAGCCCGAAGCCAAAGGGAAACAGCGGCTCAATCTTCTCATGCTCAAACCACCGGTAGCCGACCAGAACGCCTTCGCTGAAGGTGGTCTTGCCATTTATGCCTTCTATGCTGCGCTCGGGAAATGCTGGGTCGCCGGCCGGCGTGTCCTCGATGCGCTTAGCCCACGTGAATGGCAGGCGCCCAGCCGGGTTTGCCTGGCCCAGCAGCAGCTTCGCCGTTGCGGGGCCTCCTTCATCGCCCGGCCACCACATCTGTAGCACCGCCTTCACCTGAGCCAGCCATGGCATCGCAACCGGCTGGCTCACATTGAGAACAACAATCGTATTGGGATTGACGGTGGCCACATCGCGAATAAGCTGGTCCTGATCGCCCGGCAACGCGAAGACGGGACGAGTGCGGCTCCATGCGAAGACGATAGCGGTCTTGGCCTGCCTGGCAGCGTCAATTGCCGCGCGGTAGTTATCTTTCTGCTGCCGCGGGGTAACCCAACTCGCCCTCACCTGGATAGGACTATTGGAGCTGTCGGGATTTACTTCAATCGTGATGCGATGCGGTCCGGCGGCCAGTTCCATGGCCGCGCGAATGTTGTCCAGGCCGTCGGTGGTGGGAAAGATGTTGTCTTGGCCGGCCTGCGTCACTTCGCCGTGAATCCAGTTGTACCAGATCTTGTCCACGACCTGATCGTCGATCTTGAGCATCCCGTGGCAGCCGAGCAATTGAAGATGGATGCGGTATTTGCCGCTCTCCGGCGCGTTCAGCGTGCCGCTCCACACAATGCTCTGGCTGGCTGGCAGCGCATTGCCACCGGCCAGCGTGAAGTTCACGCTTGGGTCGATGGTGACAGCGTTCTCCTGAAACACGCGGCGCTCCAGGCCGGGTTCTCCGAAGTGCGAGAGATATTGCGCCGGGATGGCCATGCCTTCCATATCGTCAGCCGGCGCGTAGGTGACGTGCGCCGCGCTTCCCGCCAGTTGCCGGAGCGACGCGAGCGGTCCCACTTCAAGAGCGGGCAACCCAACAGCTTTTTCGCCGGTAAGGCCGACAGCAACCGTTTGCGCTGCACCCGGACCGATCATGGCCAGCGACCCAAGGTCGGCGGCCTTGAGCGGGAGCGCGGCGCCGTCGTTCTTGAGCAGTACTGCGGCGTCGATGGCCGTCTTTTCGACGATCTTTACATCCTCAGTGTTGTCAGACGGCGTGACTTCAAGCTTGTTCTTTCCATCCAGGAAGCCAAAGCGATCCATCTCGAAGAGCACGCGGCCAGCAGCGCTTGTGATGGTGTCTTCAGAGACGGTGCCGGCGGCGACCAGTTTCTTGAGATCGGTCGTCGGCCACGGCTCATTCGACGACTGCCAGGGCTTCTGCGCTGGTTCCTCAGGCAAGCCGGTAGCGCTCAGTGCCGGCCCTTCGCTGCGGCCCCCATTCTCGGCTTTTCGTTTCGGTCCGTTGACGAAATACATCGGCCCCATGAATGGCACCGGCAGCGGACCCGACATCTCCATGTCCAAGCCGGCGTTGATGAAGCCGGCCGCATGCGTGGCTCCCCAGTCGGAGGTTACGAATCCCTGAAAATGATTCTCGCCCTTCAGCATCGTCTTCAGATTGTCGGGATTGCCGCACGAGTATGGCCCGTTGATCTTGTTGTAGGAACACATGATCGACGAAACACCGGCTTTGACAACGGCCGCGAACGGTGCGAGATAAACCTCGTGCAACGTTTGATCGTCGACGAAGACATTGGTTGCGTCGGTGTCATACGCGATGAAGTGCTTGGCCTGCGACATCACGCCCTGACCTTGAATTCCCTCGACTTCCGCCGCGCCCAGCTCGCCAGTAAGGAACGGATCTTCACCAAAGGTGTTGTAGCCACGGCCGTAGGCGTAGTCGCGATCGATATTGATGAACGGCTGCAGAGCCACGCTGATTCCATGCGAGCGCGCTTCCCTGCCGATCACCGCGCCATTGTCGCGCGCATCTTGACGGCTGAAGGTCGCGGCCACGCCCATGGTTGCCGTGGGGGCGATCGATGGCACCCGCGTTAACACCCCCGGAGGGCCATCGGCAAAGCGCATCGGTGGGATGCCCAGGCGCGGGATGCCGGGTAGATAGCCGGCTTCGCCCTGATAAGTCGCGGCAGGTTCACCGGTGCCGTGGATCATAGTGATCTTTTCATCCAGCGTCATCTGGTTCAGCAGCCTGTCGACCCGTGCATCGCCGCTGCTTGCGGCCTGTTGGGCGCTTGACGACGCGATGCACAACCCGAAGATTATTAAGGCAATTTCCAGGATTCCTGCTACGCTGGAAGATTTCACCATTGCGAAAATGCCCCTTTCGATCTGCTGCGAAAAGCCGCCGCGATGCGGCTCGGGAGCGGCAGCCTCCTAGATCCTGTTTTCAAGCGAGCCATCGCTTGCGGTCAGTCCGCGGTGGCTCTGTATATCTGATACAGCACGACAAATGTCCGCTGATGAAACTCTACCTTCTTTGCGGCGATGCTTGTGAAAGCTGGCACGGGCCGATGCATCGTGAATTCCAAAAAAACTGCGGTCTGCCTGTTGAAATGCGCAGACCGCAGGCTCGGATGGTCGGATGATCCATGATTCGAGCTAAAACTGGAACTTACCCACCACCTGGAAAATACGCCCCTGGTTCGCACTCTGCGAAACGCCGAGACCGAACGCGCTGACGGTGTTCAGATCAGTTGATGCGGGATTCTCCAGGTTCACGCGGTTGATGATGTTGCTGCCCTCGATGCCCAGCGTAAGCGTGCTGCCGCCTTCCTTTCCAAACCAGGGCAGTAGAACTTTCTTGTGCAATGCGCCATCGAATCCGAGGTATCCAGGGCCGACGAAGCTATTGAAGCCCTGGTTGCTGTAGACCGGGTTGACGCCGTATCCCACAGGATTCGTAAATCCGGGCCCACTGGAAGCGACCGAATACGTGGGAATGCTGTTGCTGGTGTATCCCAGTGAAGAGAACACACCGTACTTCCACTGCGCGCGGCTGAATCCCTTTCGCTTCAGACCTGCGGGAACATTGACTAGGTTATCCGTGTATCCGTTGGCCAGATACCCTCCAGCCGCCGAGGGATTGCTGATATCGGTTCCGCACGTCGTAGCCGGCGGCGTGCAGGCGGGCCCTCCTTGCGACGGCATCGCGCTGGAAAGCGGAACGAAAGCCGCTGTAGTGATCAATGAGAAAGGAGATCCCGATTGCGCGGTCGTCACAGCGCTGAAGGTCCATCCTCCCAACACGGCCTTTTCCAGAATGTTGTGCAATCCTGCTCCGGGAAGTTCGTAGGACGCGGACCCGTTGAAGCTCACGGGCACCGACCCTTGAGCCGGGCCATAATAATGTTGCGGGTCGTAGATGTCGGCAATGGAACTGGCCGTGGTAACGCCATTGCTGCTCGCACCTGTGAGCATCTGGCCGCCGTAGCCGAGGGTCTTGGCAAAGGTGAAGGAAGCGTGCCAGCTCAGGCGATGCACATCCTGGTGCGCAGTAAGGATGATCGCATTGTAGTTGGTGCTCAGCAGATTCTCGTTCCTGCTGATGCTGCCCCACTCGGGAGAAAGACGCTTCTCAACTCCGCCGTTGGCGATCATATCTCCCGGGAAGGTATTGTAGTCGCCGTTCGCATACTGCCCCCAGGAGAACGATCCCGAATAGCCCGCGCCCACAATCAGGTTGTGCGCCAGTTGCTGCTCCACCTGCAGGCTGTAGAGCGAAGTCTTTTGCGGCTTGAGGTGCGGATCGACTCCGGAAAGCGCGCTCGGCAGGATCGAGGGCGTGCCGCCCTCATTCAGGATCACTTCGCCGTGGCTGTCTACGCCGGTTGGAACGATGGAGGGGAATGAGTAAGTATTCCCGAATGGAGCCGGCGACTGCCAGTTGGTTCCGTAGAAGTTGCGCGGATCCACGTCATTCAGCGGAGATGGATTCGAGTATCCGAATGCCAGGTTGAGGTAGCTGGGCGAATTGATCTCCAGTCCGTTCACAACGCCGTACACGTTCGTGGCATCCTCATAGAATCCGGCGCCGCCGTGGACGGTGAGCTTGCGGCTCGGGAAAGGTGTCCAGGCAAAGCCGACGCGAGGCAGGAAGTTCAAATCCTGGTTGCCGGCAAATGCACTGGAGACTTTGGCGCTGGAAATCTTGTCGTTGATGATGTTCTGCTGCAGCGTCGAATCGCTCGGAGAGATCATGTTGTAATACGGCAGCACATTGGCGCCCCATGGGGATGGATTCCCGTAGTCGTCCCAGCGCAAGCCGAGTGTGACCAGCAGGTTCGGCTTCACCTTCCAGTCGTCCTGCGCGTACAGACCAATTTGTGTAACCGTCGCGCCTTGAATGTTGGCCAGGAACTTTCCGGTGGTTCCGGAAAGTGTGTCGAGGCTATAGCTCCAAGGCTGATCGTCAAGCAGGTCGCTCCACCCAAAATAGAGTGGCGTCTGCGCCTTCGAATCTGCGCCGGCGTTTTGCTGGTACTGCCCAAGGCGCGACACCGAGAGGCCAGCCTTCACGTTGTGCCTGCCGTGCGTCCAGGTCACGTCGTCGTGGAAGATCAGGTTATGCGCCTTCTGCCATGCCGGGTCGGCTGGCGTGCCAAAGTAGTCCGTCGAACCATCCCCTCCTCCGATCATCAGCGAGAGAAACGGAATGACGTTGGCCGTATTGGGAGTGAACGAATTGTAGAACCGCACATAGCTCGCCTTGAATTGGTTCAGAAGGTTCGCCGTAAAGATGTGCGTATAGCTGAAGTTTCCGTAGCGTGATCCGCCCGGCGTCGTCGAGTTGAACCCCGGCCGCCACCAGATAAAGTCTGAGATTTGCGGCTCCAGAACGTAGTCGGCGTACACACGATCGAGACCGCCGCGGAAGTACTGGTCGACGCGTCCGTCAACCTGGAATCCGTCAACTCTTGGCGCTTGATTGAAGAGGCCCTCGTCCACAACTTCCATTCCGCAAGGGATCGGCTTGCTGCCAATCTGTTGGCCAAGATAAAAGGGAAGGTTCTTAACCGGCACCGCGCATGTGCCCGGAGTGTTTGTCGGAAAGAGGTCAGATGCATAATCCACTACGCCTGTCTTGGTCGTTGCCGCCACCTGCCCGTTTGCACCGCTGCCAATTTGAAATGGAACCAGTAGGTTCTGCACGTTCACCCCGTTGGGATAATTCGCAGGCGCCCACGTTCCAGTGAAATCGTTCGTGGCGTACTGAATCAGGCTGTTCGAGGATGTTGATTGTGTCTGGTGCAAATAGGAGAAGAAGAAAAAAGTCTTATCCTTCCAGATCGGGCCGCCAAGACTCGCAGAGTACCACCGGCGTGAGTTCGGCGCCGCCGGAGATGCAAAATCCGGAGTCGCATTGAGGCCGCGGCCGCTATAACGGTCGCCGAGCGTGCCGTGGAATTTGTTCGTTCCGCCCTTGGTGGTGATATTCACTCGCATCGAAGAGGCAGAGCCGTAGTCGACGGCGTAGGAGTTGACCTCCAGGGCGACCTCATCCACCATATCTTCAGCCGGTGAGAAAGTCAGATTGCGGTTAGCGCCGCCTGCATATCCCGTGTTGTCCTGGATGTTGACGCCGTCCAGTTCGTAGGTGTTGCCGGCATTGGGCCGTCCATTGGCCTGGGCGTTCATGCTGTTGCCGTTGATCGACACAGGGCTTAGGGACCGGTCCTCGTCGATTCCCGTAACGCCCGGCGCGGTACGCACCGTCTCCAGAATGCTGCCGTTCTGCAGCGGAAGGTTCTCAATCTGCTGCGCCTCAAGCGTTGTCTGTAGACGCGTCTCGTCCGGATTCAACTGGCCATTTTGCGTCGTGACGTTGACAACGGCAGTGGTGCCCGAGACTCCCAGCGAAACGTTGACTGCGGCCACTTCATCCTGGACGACGTGCGCATCCGTCGTCTTCTTTTCAAAGCCCGTAGCCGTCACAATGACCTGGTAATCGCCGGGCCCGACGGCGTTGAAGCGGTAGAGCCCCGTGCTCTCCGTGGTTGCCGTCAGGTCAATGCCGGTTTGCCGGCTATGGAGCACGACCTGAGCGTTCGGCACCACGGCGCCCGTCTGGTCGGTCACGGTTCCTTCTACGCTGCTGTTGAATTGTGCCCAACTGATCTGGCTCGCACTTCCGAGAAGCAGAAAGATGCTCACCGCCAGAATGTGTTTCACCGAAAATCGCATCGGTTTCCTCCTTAAAATGTCCGGCACCGTGATGCCTTGCTCACGGTCTGCATCATGGGTTTTCAGCGCGCAGGGAGCGACTGGTACAGCAGGTTGCGAAAAGGTTTTCATTGGAATTCACTTTTTCATCGCTGCCTTGCCGGATTGCTCAAGCGGTCTGGCGCTGCGCTGCGTGCTTTGAATCTCTTAGCCGTGCAATCGGTAAAATCTGCCTCAATGCAAATACACAAATTGAAATTGTTCTGCATTTGAACTCGATCGGCAATTTAACACTTCGATTATTCGACTGTCAAGCCGCTTCTTAATCGTTTCAAAAACCGCCTGATTTAAAGAGAAACATTCTTATGAACGCCAAGCGGAAATCACTGATCGCCCTCCCTCGTGCTGGTTTCCGCTTCCCCTCCTTTGGCGAGTTGAATTCCTCAAACGAAGGATTATGTATCTTGCACATTTGTTTTTCTTATGGAATAATTCTGCATTTGATCGCAACAGTATGATGTAACTCGCCGCCGGGCTGTCCGCTTTCCGCTGCGCTCCATGCAACAGATCCTGCGGCCCGTTTTTCCGCACGCACGCGCCCTCGATCGCAGCTCCCACGGTCGGGGCAGACGAATCGCATGTTGGAGGAGGACCTCTGCGTTGACTTCTCAATTGTTCTGCCGGACGAATTACTTGACCCTCCGCTGCGCCGCGCTGGGAGTCATCGCAGTTCTGGCCGGTGCTGGAAACCCGGTGCATGCCGATAGCCCCGAGCCTGCCGCTCCGGCCAAATGGACTGCGGAGTGGATCACCCATCCGGCCGCTTCTCTGCGGGACGCTGCCGTCTTCCATTTCCGTAAAGTGATTCACCTCGATACAAAGCCGGACCACTTCTGGGTCGAGGCCAGCGCCGACAATCGCTTTACGTTGAGAGTGAATGGCGAGCGCATGGGCGAAGGGCCGGCCAAAGGCGACTTGCAGCACTGGCGCTATGAGACGCTCGATCTAGCTCCCGCGCTTCATACCGGAGAAAACGTAATTGCCGCGACCGTTTGGAACTTCGGCCCCTACACGCCGCTGGCGATTGTCAGCGATCGCACTGCCTTTCTGCTGCAAGGCAACAGCGCCGCCGAATCCGTGGCGAACACGAACTCAACGTGGCAGGTTGAAGAAGAGAAGGGCGAAAGCTTCATTCCTCGCGTCGGCAACGGATTCATGTTCTATTGGGCGGCCGACCCCGGAGAAAAACTCGACGCCGGTCAGTACGACTGGGACTGGATGCAGCCGGGCAACTCGTCGCGGTCGAACTGGGTAGCCGCGGGCGGGCCCATGCGCGGCTCCATTTACCCATCGGACAACATCGCCGTGCCGGCCGGCGTGGAGTCGCACAACCGATGGTTTCTCGTCCCCGACACTCTTCCGCAAATGGAGTTCCGTGAAGTGGAAACCGGCAAAGTGGTGCGCACCAACCGGCCGGATGGAGATGATTTCCCCGCCAAGGCAGTGACGATTCCGCCAAACACGACCGCGGAGATTTTGCTCCAACGTCAAACCATGGTCGCGGGTTTTCCGGAGCTTGAAGTAAGCGGCGGAAGCGGCGCACACATCAGCATCGGATATACAGAGGCTCTCTACGACGAGCACAACCAGAGAGCAAATCGCAACGAAGTGGGAAATCGAAGAGTGCTGGGCTTGTTCGACGAGTTCCTTCCCGACGGCGGCGCCAACCGCCGCTTCATGCCGCTGTGGCCGCGAACCTGGCGCTATCTTGAGTTGCAGATCAAGACCGGAGATGCTCCCCTTACGCTCAACGCCCTCCGCGTCTACTTCAGCGCCTATCCCTTTGAGGAGCGCGCTAAATTCGATTCCAGCGACCTCCAACTCAGCAGGATATGGGATATCTGCTGGCGAACGGCCAGGTTGGGTGCGCGCGAAACTTACATGGATACGCCGTTCTGGGAGCAGCTTCAGTACATCGACGACTCCCGGGTTCAGGCCTTGATTTCTTACACCGTTGCCGGAGACGATAGGCTGGCGAAGCAGGCATTGCACGCCTTCGACGATTCCAGAATCCCAGAGGGTCTAACCCAAAGCCGCTATCCAAGCTCGCTACAGCAGTTTATTCCCAACTTCTCGCTAAGTTACATCGACATGCTGCACGACTATTGGATGTATCGGACCGATCAGGGAATTCTTAAGGAACTGGTCCCGAGAACGCGGCCGATCTTGGAATGGTTTTTTGAAAGAGAACGGGAAGATGGCTTCCTCGAAAAACTGCCTTACTGGAACGCAATCGACTCGCCGCGCGGAGTAAGGAACTTTCCACGGACCGATGCCCAGGGGCGATCCGCATTAATGACGCTGTTGTTCGTCCAGGCGCTCCAGGATGCAGCGGATCTCGAAGACGCATTTGGCGACAAATCCCTGGCCATTCGTTATAGATCCATGGCAGCTAGGTCGGCCAAGGCCGTTTATGACACCTGTTGGAATCCGCAGCTGAATCTGCTCGCAGATTCCCCGGACCGCAATAGTTATAGCCAGCACACAAACATCTATGGAATTCTCACCGATGCCATCCCGCACGATAAGCAGGCGGCGGTCCTGAACAAAATCCTAAGCTTCAAGCAGGGCGAGAAACTGAACGGCGACTTAATCGCATTGGTAAGTTATCATTATCAGTTCTATCTTTCACGGGCCATCGATAAGGCTGACACGGAGCAGCAGTATCTTTCCACGCTGGAGCCCTGGCGCGGGATGCTCAAACTGGGACTAACCACAACTCCTGAATATGCCGATCCCACTCGTTCGGATACGCACGCATGGAGCGCACATCCAATCTACGACCTCCTCACCATTGTTGCGGGCATTCATCCCGCGGCGCCCGGTTTTCGAGAAGTGCGCATATCTCCTCGCCCGGGAGACTTGGCGTTCTTTAACGCTTCTATGCCGCATTCAGATGGCGCAATCGATGTAAGTTACAAACGCACAGCGGGTGGTGTCGATTTTGATGTGACTCTTCCGCCAGGTTTGAAAGGAGAGCTGGATTGGAAAGGAAGAGAGTATAGCCTTCACGAAGGGAAACAAACCGTAACGCCGCAACCGTAGGTTTTCTCCTATTTGACTGACCGGCGCGAAATGCGCCTAGCCCTGTATCCGCGCTTCAAACCAGGATCGGAGATATGTAACATTGGCCAAGAAGATGAACAAGTCGCGCGGAATGACCAAATACTCCTATCTGATTCCGATTGTCTCAAAGACATTGGATGTTATGGAGTTGCTTCAGGCTGAGAAAGCGCCCATTTCCATCGAGGCAATCTATCATCGCACCGGGTTCTCCAAAACCACCGTCTATCGCATCCTGCAAACTCTCGATCATCGCGGATATGTTTCGCGAACCGACGATGGACTCTATCGGCACGTAAACTCTCCCACCAAGCTGCGCTTTGGCTTTGGAAGCCAAAGCGCAGATATGCCGTTTTCCGAGGCTGTGACGGCCAGCCTCCGTGCGGCCGCCTCCACATCCGGCATCGAACTCCTGGTTCTCGATAACAGATACGACGGCGAGACCGCTTTGAAAAATGCGGCTGAGTTGATCAAGGCAAAAGTCGATTTGATGATCGAATTCCAGGTTGACCGCAGGGTCGCCCCGGTGATCGCGGATAAGATTGCGGCCGCTGGAATTCCATTTATCGCCATCGATATCCCTCATCCGCATTCCACTTACTTTGGCGTCGATAACTATCGGGCCGGTCTTGAGGCCGGCGAGTTACTCGCCAACTTTGCCATTGAAAACTGGAATGCGGAAGTGGACTGGGTGCTGGGCCTTGACCTGGAGGAAGCTGGGACGCTCGTGCAGAGCCGCATCACCGGCTCGCTGGATGGGGTGCGCGCGCGATTGCCGTCGATCCCGCCGGACCGCTACGTGCGGCGCGATGGCCGCGGAATGCGCGAGAAGTGTTGTCGCATCGTAGCCGACTTTCTCTCCACGAGGCCCAAGGACAAACATATTCTCATTGCGGCTCACACCGATACCAGTGCGCTCGGCGCGCTGGAAGCCGTCCGCGCTGCAAAGCGCCAGCGCAACGTTGCGATTGTAGGACAAGACTATCTCGGCGAAATGGTGGAGGAAATGCGCGAACCCGGAAGCCCGATCGTAGGCACAATTTCTCACGAAGTGCTGGAGTACGGTCCACGCATTATCGAGCTGGGACTATCGATTCTCCAGGGAAGAAATGTTCCCCCCTATAACTATGTCAACCATAAAGTGATTACGCAACAAATGGTCCGCCACAGGTGAAGGCCATGCGTCACGCGTGCAACGCGCAAATCATCGCCACGCTGCAAACGGTGAAGCACGCCAGCAAAGTGCCGAACAGGCGCCAGTCACGAGCATTCTTGGGCCACCACCCGTACACCGGTGCCCCAAAAGCAAACGCGAGCGGAGCGATCACAGCAACTCGAACCCAAGTGGGCCATTCTGGCAACGCTGCAATCATCGGGGTCATTATAGCGCCTGTCACATCTTCCACGAGTTAGATGGCGCACCTTGATCGGCAACCCTGCTATTTCCCTCGGCCAGCTCGCGGAGGACTTTTCCGGGGCGGCGCAGTGGATCCTCTTACCACCAGAGTTGGAGCTAATACCCTACTTTCTCCAATCGGCCGCTTCTGACCAATCATTTTGCTGATCATCTGAAACGCCAGCGTGCCAAGTTCTTCGCGTGGAACCGCGGACGTCGTTAGCGGAGGACGCGCCAACCGCGCAAACACAATATCATCGAATCCCACGATCGATACGTCCTGCGGAACGCGAATCCCAGCTTGCTCTAGAGCGCTGATGGCTCCCATTGCGATCAGGTCATTGGCGCAGAATATGGCGGTTGGCAAATTCGGATCGTGAACGAGCGCGCTGACAGACTGCATCCCGCCATCGTGGCGATAGTTACACGACAGAACTTGATCCAGTTGGAGGCCTTTCTTCCTTGCAATGCGCTTCAGGTTAGTTGCATATGCCTGTGCAGACGAGATCCCTTTCGGACCTACAATGGCAGCAAAATGACGATGCCCCAGACCTACCAAATGGCCCAGCAGTTGCTCCAGTCCTTTTGCAAAATCAATCGAGATTCTGCTGATCCACGGTCCAGCAGGCCGGGAGCCCACCAGGACTATCGGAATGTGGTTACGGGCGATCTCATCAACCAGTTTTTGCTCAAATTGCGAAGTGAAGATCGCAATGCCGCAAACCCTGTCGTCGATTATCTTGCGTACAGAAAACGCCGCTCTTCGCTGATCGTATTCGGTGTTGACAATTTGGGTCTCGAACTCGTGGGCTGTCGCCGCAAGCTCAAAATTCCGAATGATCTCTGGAAAGAAGGGATTCGATATTTCGGATATGAACACGCCGAGATTATTGGTCAATCCCGTCGCCAGCGTGCGAGCATGCCGGTTGGGCCGGTAGCCTAAATCGTCCACGATGGCGAGAATATGCTCTCGCGTCTCCGACGAGATCGACCCTTGACGGCGGCCGCTCAACACAAGCGAAACCGCAGACAGAGACACACCGGCCCGTTCCGCTATATCCTTCATTCTAATCGTCATAATCAGAACATGCCATCGATCCGCTCAGGTGTTCTCTTGAAACTCAGCCCCACCGGTAATCTACGACCTTCCCGTGCGCCCACCCACCAGGCCGCCCTCTTTCTCTACCACGTAAGAGCAGAAGCGGAACCCGTCGCAATCTTCGTTGTGGTGTCCTGCACTGAACTCGGCCGCGAGTTGAAGTGGGATGATATCGATCAAAAACTCCCATCCTAGCGGCGTCAATGGCAAGTCGAAGACAATATCGGCTGCGGCGTTGGAAGCCTTTGAGCCAACCAGCAATACCGATGCGCCAGCCTCCTGAAGATCCGCTGCAAGTTGCAAGTCCTCGTCGCGCAATATATCGCCTTGCAGCCAAAGCCCGATCCGAATACCAGGCCTGATGATTTCCTGTGAACCGTGGCGGAAAGAACCCGTGCTAAGAGCAGTCGCCGGTCTCTTCGCGGCCTCCTCCCAGAGCAATCTTGCTTCATGGCAACTTGCCATGCTGGTGCCCCGAGCCAAAAAGTACACAGGTGTTTCCTCTCGCGGCCATTGTGAATCCCTGATCTGCGTGACCCATGTCTTCATCTGGGCGTCAGTTGCTGCGAGGACCGAAGTTAGCTCGCCACCCAGCAGCTTGAGGTCGGTACCTTTACAGGTTTCGGCAATCAAACCTCCAACCAGGGCAAGCATGGAATACATGCTGATCGAAACCATATGATCAAACGGGCACTCAAGCAGAAAAGTAATCTTCGCCTGCTGTGCCAGCGGACTATCGCTTGTGTTCGTAATGGCGATCACGGAAGTCTCAGCGGCCTGAAATTTATCCAGCAGCCTGACTATCTCAATGCTGCGGCCACTGCGCGACAAGACGATACAGGTTGCGCCGCGCGGTATCGACGCGAAGTAGAGCAACTCCGAAGCATCCGCGGCAATTGCGGGATGGCCCGCGGAATTCAGAAGAGTCACCACCGCCAGAGCGGCATTCCAACTACTCCCTATCCCCACCACATAGGTGGTTTGTTCACGGCGCAAGAAGTTCGCCGCCTCCTGGAGTAATTCACTCTGCGATTCCACCATCCGCGTCACGCAGGCCGACAGTTGCTGAGGTTCGCGAAGAATATCATTGAATAATTTCGTCATTCTTTCCTCTCTCTTTCGCTTCTTAAATCAATCCTGTCCATTGCCCTCGAATGCCTCCCTCAGAAGTTAAGCTCGCAGAAGCACACCGGCTCCCTAATGACAAACAGATATCAATTTCCCTGCCAAGCATCCATGCCCTCAGAAACCCCGCGTCGAAGTTATCTCCTGCTCCAACCGTGTCGACAGGATGCCCATCTGAAGTGCGTACAGGAGATGCCTCGATCTCCCAAACCCGGTCGCCGCGCACGGCAATCGCCCCCCGCGATCCTCGTTTCACAACCACCAAAGGACAACTCATCGCAAGCTGGCGACCAGCCTCGATTGAATCGGAAAGCCCCGTGAGCGCCGTTGCTTCAGCCTTGTTGGGCAAAAATACATCAACCAGAGGCAGTAACTCTTTGATTCCTTCCCAGGCCTCTTCTGGATCCCAGTTAGGGTCGAGAGAAACCGTCAAGCCATCCGCCTTGGCGCGCCCGAGAAACTCCGGCCACGCCGATCGGAGGCCGCGCAATAAAAATGGACTTGCAACGTGCCAATGCTTGCATAGGTCCCCGAGATAACGCGGGAGATCGCATGGCTGGCTCGAATCGATGCTGCCCAGAACCGTCAAAATGGCGCGATCATCGGCCTCAACGAGCGCGACTCCGAGTCCGGTCGGTATCGAGCTGTCTCGTTTGACAAGCGATAAGTTAACCCCGCAATCCTTCAAACGCTGCAGGGCAAAGTCTCCGAATGCATCGCATCCAACATAGCCAAGGACGGCTGTGTGAGCACCGAGTTTTGCCATCTGTGTTGCAAAAATATTGGCTGAGCCTCCCAGTTCGAGGCAATAACTGCTGACAATCTGCTCGTGCTGACTGAACTGCGGCCGAGTATTTCCTTGCAGGATGAGATCGACACACATATCTGCCGCAGTCACTACGTCGAATAACGCGGATTCTTCTTTCTCATCGGCGCCTTTTGCAAAATCCTCAGGCCGCAGATCTGTCATAGATGTACTCTCATGTTGTCTGTGTATGCGGACCCACGCTGTCCGCAATCTGGTTTAATAGGTTCTAGTCAAGCGCTTGACCATGCGTAGTGTCCCATAGCCAACTTTCCGTGTCAAGCCGTTGCCAAGGTTCTCCTCAAACGAGATTGGACAGATCTCTTTCTCGAAGTCATGAGGATGAAATGCTGGCGCATGATGGTTTTAGTCAAGCGCTTGACTTATAAAACACGGTGTGGTCAAATTCATCGTGATCTACGCAATCGAACAAGCTGGCCTCCTGAAGAGTGGGAGGCAACGCGAGAGTTCATTGTCGCTGTAATCGCCAACTGTGCTGCAATTTTAGGAGAGTTCATGAGGGCATCAGTGAACCGGGGACTCGTGCGGCACCGCACAGCCAGGTTCGTTTGTCTCTTCACCGCGCAATCGGTCGCTTGCCCCTGCGCGAATGCAGGGTCGCAGGCCGGCCATGCTGACCGGGAAGGATTAAGCTTATGGCGCTTGGTCAGACCCTGAAGGCACGTTGGTTCTGGTATTCACTGATATGCGTTCTATGTTGGGGAGGCTATGCGCTCTGCTCAAAATTTGGCTCAACCGAGATTCCTCCCGAGACCATGCAGTTTCTCTTTACGATTGGAGCGTTGCCTGTTTGCCTTGCCCTGCTCGTTGCCAGGCGCTTCAAGTTGGAAAATAGCCCCAAAGGAATAGGCTATGCCGTTCTAAACGGTGTTCTCTCGGGCATTGGCGGCCTCACGTTGTTTGCTGCATATCATACCGATGGCAACACCTCCCTGATCACCGCAGCCTCAGCGCTTTATCCAATGATTACTGTGTTGTTAGCTCTCACCATTCTGCGCGAGAGGCTAAAGATGATTCAGGTGGTTGGCCTCGGATTTGCAGCAATTGCTCTAGTGATTTTTTCTTTCTAGAGCGCATTCTTATCGTGAATACTCGATCCGAAGCCGCAATGATTTTTGAAACATGCTCCAGGAGTGTTCAAGCATGCATCAGCCGTGGATATGGTTCGTCGCCATTACGCTCTTGACTTGGGGAATTGTTGGGTTACTGCAAAAGCTCTCGACAAATTACATCTCCGCGGAGTCGTCTCTCATTTGGCTTGTAGTCGGGTTCATGCTTCTAGAGCCGTTGCTCTATCCCGGACAAGCTGTATTTCATTACTCGGCGCGAAATCTGGGATGGGCGCTTCTCTGTGGTTTGCTGAATGCGTTAGGAGCCTGGGCATTATTTGCGGCAATGAAATCCGGTGGCAGTGCCTCTATTGTTTCCCCGCTTACTGCGCTCTATCCTCTCGTTGTCATCGTTCTGGCGCCATTTATACTCCATGAGTCCATCACCAGGACGCAGTCTGTTGGCGTCCTCTGTTCCTTGATAGCAGTGACTCTGCTCAGCGTCTGACCGCAGCAAAACAGAGGGCTGGGTATGGGGTTATTCCCGGCTGAAGTTGGCGGCGTGCGATTGGGGGAGTACGACCACGGACTGCGACTGGGGGCCGAAACTGGGCCGCTTTTCACGCATGGCTCCGCTGAGAGGTTCGCGTTTTTCCTTCCAGTCAAACGGGCGCAACTCTTCAGGGTGGTTCCGTACATAAGCCAGCACGCGATGACGTTTCTGAACGCCACGGCCTTTGCAGTTGCCTTCGTCAGCCATTCCATCCGGCATCACTTCAGCGAAGCGTGCGAAGGTCGAACGCCACCGGGCTTTCACCGCGGCAAACGTCACGCCAAGGTCGGCGGCTATCTCTAGGTCAGTAGTTCCAGACAGCGCTGCCTGCAGCAGTTCCTGGTCGGAATAGCGGAGCCCCAGCAAAGGCTCACGATAGCCGAAAAGGATATTGCCCAGCGAGGCCGGCGCGGCCTTCACGGATTCGCTGGTCATGAGGTGGAGCACACGGCCACACTCAGGAAATGCGGCGACGGTGCGATAGACAACCGAACGCTCGGCGAAATCCCGCGCCGGCTCGTCGGCGGTTTCAAAGATAATCCGTTTAATCCGATAGCCCCGGTGCCATTCCGTGAAGGAAGACGCTAGGATGGTTTGCACATCGTATCTCTCCGCCGGGCTCAGGATCTCGTCATGCCAACTGCCAAAGAGGATTAATATATCCACGCCATCACGAGCGTTGGCCCGTGCCACTTCATTCCAGGTTGCCAGCACCGGTCGGCCGGCATCAATTCCAGCGATGGCCCTGGAGTTGATGTCCGGACGTGGATTGGCGATTTCGGCATCCACAAATGCCTTCAAAACGGGGATGGAGCAACCAAACCCTATCAGACGATGGCCTCGGATAGCTGGGTCCGCACTCAATAACGCGGAGGCGAAGAAAGGGCTGCGAACCATCTGCTTCCAGCACTTGATCGCGCGCTCCGCGCCCACCAGGGCATCGCCCCACTTATTAGGTTGAATGGACAGGCCTTCTCCGATGTCGCTCCAGATTGCAGGGCGCCACGTGATTGGCATGCGAGTAACCTCGCGGAATTATAGCATTCAATTTGCGTGCAGCTATCTATTAGGTTATTGATGGTTGGCAGGATTCTGCATATTCTGAGTTTCACCCAAAAAGAGGAGGCGCTCCCGGACGGCTGTCCTGTCGCAGCGGCCGGAAACGCGC
Organism: Occallatibacter sp.; assembly: GCA_036489415.1. GTDB lineage: Bacteria > Acidobacteriota > Terriglobia > Terriglobales > Acidobacteriaceae > Telmatobacter. The sequence continues at coordinate 103,223 of DASXFS010000036.1, forward strand.
CGCCCACATACCAATTTGGCAATGCCACCTGGAATTCGGCACGATTACCTTAAATCTGGACGACTGGCTCTACAACATTTTTGGATATACCTTGGTGTTTCGAATGTGTGCAAGGCCGTCGCTGCATGAAGGCTGCGCCGGCCCGAAGCTTTAACTGCAGCCTGCGACGTTCTCTGAACAAGCTCGGGGCCCCCCCACGAGGTTGTCGTTCATGGGCAAGATATTGGTTGTATCTGATAGTGCGGCGGTTCTGCCTGACTTATTCTCCGGCTTCAACACGGCAGAATGGGAATATGTCCATTGGGACAACTGGCCGATCAAGCGCTTAAGAGATTCCACCCCTGACCTGTTGCTGTTGGTTGGTGTGCCCGTACCAGGACGCGCCATTGAATTGCTGCGGCAGTTGGAAGGGAGCGAGCTCAGGACACGGATTATGGCCATTCTGCCTCGGGGACTGGACTCCGCTGAGCTGACCTTGGCTTCCCATGTTGCGGACGATGTTGTGCTGCTGCCGGAAAGTGCGGATGTAATTCGCGACCGCATCCTGCGTTTCGCTCTTCCCGACGCGGAGGCCGAGAGCGCTTATGAAAATCTGGTGGTCACACTTGGCAAGGCCAACCTGGTCGGACAGGACCCCTCGTTTCTGCGCGTAGCTGAGAAGATCGTTCCCAGTTCCAACAGCGATTTCCCAGCCCTGATCACGGGCGAAACGGGGACCGGCAAAGACCTGTTCGCACGCGCGATTCACTTCTTGAGCCGACGCCGCGGCCAGCCATTCATTCCAGTGGATTGCGCGGGCATTCCGGATCACCTGTTCGAGAACGAGCTCTTTGGCCACGCGCGCGGCGCCTATACCGATGCCCATGGGGAACAAAAAGGACTGGCGGCCTTGGCGGACAAAGGCACATTGTTTCTGGATGAGATCGATTCGCTCTCGCTCGCCGCGCAGGCCAAACTGCTGCGTTTCCTGCAAGATCACCAATTCAAGCCTCTCGGGTCAGAGCGCTATGTGTACTCTGAAGTGAGAGTGATAGCGGCCACCAATCGCAACCTCGAACAGCATGTGGTCGAAAAGCAATTTCGCTCCGATCTTTATTTCCGGCTGAATGTTTTGCGATTCGAACTGCCTCCGCTGTGCCAGCGGGCCAGGGACATCCCTTTGCTGGCGCAGCATTTTCTAACCATGTATCTTCCGCGCAATGTGCACAAGACCTTCACATCGAGCGCGTTGCATCGATTATCTTGCTATCATTGGCCGGGAAATATCCGCGAATTGGCGAATGTAATTCAACGAGCCATTGTTTTTTCCCAGGGCCCGCAGATCAACCGCTGTGACATTGCCATTCCCGATCAGGCCGCTCCGGGAACGCCTGCGACTTTCAATACCGGGCGCAAGCAAGCGTTGCAGAGTTTTGAGCGAGACTATGTCGAAGAAGTGCTTCGCCGCAACCAGGGAAACATTACCTGGGCTGCGCGGGAAGCCGGGAAGGAACGGCGGGCGTTCGGGCGCCTGGTGAAAAAGTATGCTGCGCAACCGCCGCGCCCAGTGGGTCAAATTTGACCCGGTCCGCTTAGCGCGGATTTTCTGCTGCGCCGGCGCTTTTCATCTGCCACCCATTTCCATCCCGCCACGAATTTCCTTTTAGGATCGAAGGCTAAATAGAGAGAACTAGCCCACGCAGCGCGGCAATATCCGTATCTATCTATCCAAAACATGATTCGTAGCCCCCATGATCCCAGATGCCCACAAGACGCTTCCGATCCCTTTGTGTCCGCCTCGCCGGCGGGATGCGCCGGGTCGGAAATGACCCTCCTTCACGCTGATATCCTTCCGAAGCCCGCGTAAATGCCGTATTTGTGGCCCAATCACTTTGGCACTCGCCGTGCAAGAGCTGAACTCAAAGTTGCACTTGATTCGAGTTCATGGGACTACGTGAATCGAACTGCTCCAGCGGCGCGGCAGATCCTTTCTTACTTTGTAAGAAATCCCTCGGCTGCGGATTCGTTGGAGGGGATTGCGAAGTGGCGCTTGCTTGAAGAAACCATTTACCGGAATGTTCTGGAGACCAAGGAAGCATTGGAGTGGCTGGTTCAGGAAGGATACCTGGTCGAGACATCGCGGCCCCACTCTGGTCGCACCTTTCGACTCAACGCTGAAAAGCACGCCGAGGCAATGTCTTTTCTCGATAGAGAGCAGCGACAGCACCAAAGCACCCGCGGCATCAACACAAGCAAGGATTAAAGGATTCATGGCCTCCACCTCTGCCATCTCCGCAACCACAGAAGCAGTGATCCGCTTGCTGCGGAGCAGTTATAACCCGGCGAACTTCAATAATGCCGCGCTCGATTTCCAAGTATATGTGGCCTTCAACTTTCTCACTCCGATGGACGAAGGAGTTTCGCTGCTTCTTTACCGCATTTATCAAGACGGTTCGCCGCGCACGCCCGCTGGACGCATACAGCCTAACGGCCAACGCGGCCGCACGAAGCTGCCGCTGGAACTGCATTTCATGCTCACCGCCTGGGCCAAGCAGGCCTCGCTGCAACATGAGATTGCAGGCTGGATGATGCGCACAATGGAAGATAACCCGATCTTTCCGGCCAGCCTTCTGAACAGTTACAAGCCGGATGTATTTTTTCCGGAGGAGACGGTTGAGGTTTCCCTGTCGCAGCTCAGCATTGAGGACATGTTCAATATCTGGGATGTGATCATCCGTCACGACTACCAGCTTTCAGTACCGTATGTGGCGCGGGTTTTGTTCCTCGAGTCCTCGCTTGCCACCTACGACAACCCACCGGTTCAGCAGCGGATCTCGAACTACCGCGAGCCGGTCATTGTGCAGAGATAGCGAAAACAGCCATGAGCACAGGTGTCATCACCGCGGCAGGGCAGGGCATTCCGCTCGAAACCAACCGCATTGTCACGCCTCTCGGCATTCGCTTCTGGGATCTGACATTGAACCTTCCCATCACCGACGGGCTTCTGGTGAACCTGCGTCTGCTGAATTCCGCGTGGCCGATCCTCAAGGCCACGCTTACGTCGGCCGGGGTGTATGCATTTTTCGGATTGCCGGGCCTTCGTGCAGTGGAATATCCGAACAGCAATGGATTCGGTCCTGCGCGCACCCTTACCTATGTCGTAACAGTGCAGGATCAACTGGGCCGATACCTACCGGCGGTGCTGGTTTACACAATGGACGAAACGGGAGCCGTGCTTGTGTCCGGCGTACCCGACAATACCCGCGGTGCGCGGCTGGCCTATCTTTTCTCAGCACCCACCAGACCCGCTCCTCGAGGCATGGCGGCGGTGACCGCGTACCTCATCGACCAGGGTACGAACGCACCCGCGGCGTGGGCTGTGGTGAACATCCAGGTCGGCGCCGATCCTGAGATATGGAGCGGCATCGCGGACGACTCCGGGCGCGCGCTGGTGCTGGTTCCCTTCCCGGCTGCCCAAAGTTTTCAGGCCGGCTCGCCGCCAGGGTCGGGCCAGGCCAATGTCAACGACGACACGTGGCCATTGACGGTAACCGTGCAATACAGTCCTGGGCTGTTGGGATATCCGCTGGCAGGCGCCGCGGATCTGGAATGGCCGTGGACAGACACTCCGAATCTCAAAGACATTCTTACGCTTCAGCAGACTGCGACGATCTGGTCCGATCCAGCCACCCCTGGAGCCCAGTTTGATGCCACTCTCACGTTTGGCCAGGGTCTTGTTTTGCGATCGACCGCGGCAAGTGCATCAACCATTTCACCAAGTTTGAACATCTCGCAGGGCTCTTCGCCGCCCTGAGTTTCAGGTCCAAGCCTACGCATTAGAACCGGTCCACGCTTAGAAAAGGAGCAAATCGATGCCGCAATACTTGTCGCCGGGCGTTTATGTGGAAGAGGTCAGTTTTCGAACAGGCACTATTGAGGGCGTGAGCACCAGCACGGCCGCATTCGTGGGGCCCACACGTTTTGGTCCCATCAGCGGAACACCCACACTGCTCACCTGTCTTTCGGATTTTGAAGCCATCTACGGCAGCATCGACCCCATGTACTTTGTCGATGCGGGATCGATGGTGAACTACGTCGCGCAGTCGGTACGCGCCTTCTTCGACAACGGCGGCGGCAGCCTGTACATCAGTCGCGCATGGAATCCCGGCCCGGATTCGCCCTCCACATTCGGCTATGCGCAGGCGACCTTGAATAGCGCTGCCAGTCCGCCGCAGGTGCTGAGTTGGAGCGGGCGCTATCCGGGGTCGGAAGGCAACGTGACCCTGACGATCACTTTCTCCATTGGCCAGGATGTGCTGGGCGGCACTTCGGCCAGCCCCGCGTTGCGCAGCGTGAATGCGTACGATCTGGTGTGGATCAGCCCCGTCGCCAGCCCGCCAAATCCGCCGGGCACAGGCGGAGCCTTTTACTGGGCTGAGAGCTATTTGAACAAGGCGACCGGCGGGCCCGGTTGGCGATTCCACGATGTGAATGACAACGTCACTGATCTATCCACCCTGGACCCGGCTGCGGAAGAAGTGCGGATTTTTACGGCAAACCTGCAGATCACTTATCCGGATGGAACGCAGCGGTCGGATTTCTATCCCGGCTTGTCGTTCGATCCGCGCAGTACGAACTCCTTCAGCCAGACCTTCGCTGCCCAGTTGAACAACAGCTACTACGAACTGACGCGCCCCATTGTCTTTTCCTATTCGGACGCCAGCGACGCGGCCGGAATCGAAATTGCAGAATTGATGCTGGCACAAGCTGCTCCGGTGAACGGCGTCGTGGTGACCATTCCGGCGATGATTGCGAGAACCGTGACCCAGGCGCAGTACACCGAGGTACTGACCGATGGACTCGATGGCTACCGGCCCCTGGAACCGCAGTACCAGGGCACGGAAGACCCCTTGAATCCGTTGATCAAGACCGGCCTGGTAGCGCTGGAAGATTTGACCAATGTATCGATCGTTGCCGCGCCGGGCTCCACGTATCTTGCGGACAGCACCTATATCGACGGCCTCCAAATTACCAACGACCTGATCGCTCACTGCGAGAATATGCTCTATCGCATCGCAGTGCTCGATTCGCCGGACAGCGAAGCAGTCTCGCAGGTGAGCGCGTGGCGCGGACAAATCGACTCCTCGTACGCGGCGCTCTACTACCCGTGGATCCGGATTCTTGATCCCGTCACCGATCTTGAAATCAACCTGCCTCCCAGTGGATTCGTGGCTGGAATCTACGCGCGCAGCGACAACAACGAAGGCGTGCAGAAGGCTCCGGCGAACGAGGTGGTGACGGATGCAATCGGGTTTGAAGTTCTGCTCAACAAGGGACAGCAGGACCTGCTCAATCCGCAGGGCATCAATTGTTTCCGCTTCTTTGATGGACGCGGTTACCGGCTGTGGGGAGCGCGAACGGTCACATCGGACGCCGAATGGCAGTATGTGAATCTGCGCCGCTATATGAACTACCTGAAGCAGAGCATCGACGAAGGAACGCAGTCGCTGGTGTTCGAGAGCAACGGTCCTGACTTGTGGGCGAGCACGACGCAACTGGTCACAGACTTCCTGAATAACGAGTTTGCCAATGGGCGTCTTCTGGGCACCACCCCGGCTCAGGCCTTCTTTGTGCGCTGCGATCTGACCACCATGACTCAGAACGATCTCGATAACGGACGGCTGGTTTGTCTCATTGGCGTCTCGTTATTGCGGCCGGCTGAGTTCGTGATCTTCCGCATTGGCCAGTTCACCGCCAGCAGCAGTCAGTCTTAGCAACCATCGATCGATAAGGAGAGCCGCATGGCGATCGCGCGTCAGTACCCTTACAACTCATTCAACTTTCAAGTGAAATTCGGCTCGACCGAGGCGGCCTTTCAAGAGGTCACCGGCCTGAACCTCGAGGTTCACGTTGCTGAATACAGAAACGGGAACAGAAAGGATCTCGCGCCGGTCAAGGTCACCGGCATGTACAAGGTGGATAACGTCACGTTCAAGCGCGGCGTCTGCGGTGACCTCACCACCTTGTACGCCCGCGTCGACAGTGTGCGCAAAGGAAACGGAAACAGCCCCACCGGCGGTGAGACCGTCACCATCAACCTTATGGACGACTCCAACGAGACCGTCGTGCAGAGTTGGATCTTGACCAACGCTCGGGCCGTCAAGATTTCCGGTCCGAGCTATAACGGCAAATCGACCGAAGTGGCGATCGAAGAATTGGTGGTCGTGGCAGAAGGGATCACGCAGGCCTAGACATGGCAACTACCGCGCGGCTACCGGGAATCTACTTCGAGACGGTTGCGCCTCCGGCGCCGGCGTTGCTGCCGCGCATGGATATCGCCGCCTTCGCGGGGTTTCTGCCCTCGGGTCCCATCGGACTGCCATTCGCGGTGGAAGACAGCGCGCGCTTTGAAGAGATTTTCGGCACCGACCTGACGTTGGCCTGGGACGCGCAGGCTCACCAGTTGCTGCTTGCGCAGACTCCACCTTCCGTGCGCACTTACTTCAGCAACGGCGGAAAGCGATGCTGGATTCTGCGCCTGGCCAACAACGCCAAGGCCAATCAGTGGACGATTCCCGGATTGTTGCAGGTGGATGAGTTTGGCGACATCCAGGCCGGATCGGTGCAGGCACGATCGGAAGGAAGCTGGTCAGACGACCTGACCGTGAACGCCACGCTGCTCGAAAGCCCGTTGCCCGCCGGGTCGCTTATCAATGCAGAAACCGCTCCGCGAGTGACAGGTTTGAATGTGGGCGATACAGTGCAACTCTACTACGCCTCGACGCAGACCTGGGCTTATCACACGTGCATGGATGCGCGCTGGTTCTGGTTTCAATCGGTGCAGTCCCCGGAGCAGAGTGGCAGTGTAGGCACGTGCGGCAGCTCTCCTCCGCCTGAGCAGCCTGACTCCGTTACGCTGCTCGGTCCGGGCGGCAATGCTTCCATTCCCTTTCTCAATTTCTGTTGCCGGACAAGCGGCGCTGATCTCGAGCTGGACTTGATGGTCACGCGCGATACCGCGCTCACAGTTCCTCCGGGATCGTGGCTGCAGATGGAAATCGGCGGACGCACGCTGCTGCTGCAGGTAGAAAGCATGGAAGCCGCTACGGTGACTGCGACAACCGAAACAGGTGAGCTGGCCACGCTGAGCAGCACGCAGGGATGGTGGGTGCTGGATGCGGACGTGGCCTGGGCAGCCAATCGCGGCGACACAACGGTGCAGGTAACCACAGTGGAGTTCGAGCTCTGGGCGATGCCGCTCGGCACCGCGACCTTACGCATTGCCGACCTGGGATTGGCTCCAGACCATCCCCGCTTCTGGCAGTTGTTGCCAACCGATTCCACGCTTTACGCTCCGCAACTCCGGCCCAGCGTCGTGCCGTACGTAGCGCTCGCAAATGATATCGACCACCCGCGTTTTCCGCTGGCTGGCAATGCTTCGGCAGGCATTGGTTCAGCGGTGATCGGCTTACCGCTCGGCATGACGGCCCTCGTAAATAGCAGTTTGACGCAGGCCGCCAGCATGCCGGGAGCCACAGCTCTTGATCGCGATGGACTCAGCAGCTTCGACGCAAGCCTCTTTATCGATCCGCGTCTGGGGCTCTCGAACTCGACCACGCTGTTAGAAGACGCGTTTGCCCTGCAGTACCAGGCGCAGACGCCGAGCCAGCCTGGCGGCTTATACGCGCTTCTCGCGATCGACGAAGTAAGCATACTGGCCGTGCCGGATGCCACTTTAAACGGCTGGACTCCCTCGAGCGTGCAAGCCGCAGTCTTGACTCCGCCCGATCCCTTGCAGGTATCTGAAGCAGACGCGAGCGGGAATTACGTGGTCTCGTGGACAGCAGTGCCAGCGGCATCCGGCTACCTGCTGCAGGGGTCAAGCGATTCCTCCTTTCAGAACGCAGTAACGCAGCAGGATATGGGTGCCGTGCTGTCCGCCTCATTCAACAATGTTCCCGCATGTGCTGAAACTTTGTACTACCGCGTCTCAGCGTATGGAGTAGCGGGATCTGGACCGTGGTCGACAACCGGGAGCGTGCAACTGGGCAGCGGCGACTTCTTCGCGTGCAGTCAACTGCCGCTCGACGCCCCGGTGCTCGGTCTCAGCGAAGAACCAAATCGCGTCCTTCTGAACTGGGTTCCAGCGCCCGGCGCCTTCGATAGCTTCACGTTGCAGATCGCAGCAGACCCGCTCTTTGTTTCCGGATATGCGCTCTATCAGGGGGCCGAATCCAGCTTTCAATATTGGCGGTTGCCGGGGCCTCCCTCGTACTTTCGCGTAAACACGCAGCGCGGCGGAGCATCGAGTCCGTGGTCGAATACCGTGGCTACCACGCCTATTCCGTTGTCGGCATGGACCGCCAATCCGATTGCAAGTTCGGCCGATGCAGGCCCCTTGATGCTGGCGGTGCATCAGGCCATGCTGCGTATCGCGGCAGCTCGCGGAGACCTGGTGGCAATTCTGAGCCTCCCCGTCTCCTATCGCACCGAGGATGCCGTAGCGTACCCGGCGCAGTTAGCTGCGGTCATGGCGGCCACCGAATCCGGTCGCGTGCTTAGCTACGGGGCTGTCTATCATCCCTGGCTGGTAGTGCGCGACGGCACCGCGCCGCTGCCTTCATCGCTGCGAACCATTCCGCCCGATGGCGGCGTCTGTGGCGTGATCGCCACCACCACCTTGCAGTCCGGCGCGTGGATTGCGCCGGCCAATGCGCCGTTGGGCAATGTGCTTGATCTCGAACCGGTGTTAACCCCCGACGCAGCGGCTGAATTCGATGAGAACCAGGTTAACCTGATCGCCCAACAGCCGGAGGGATTTCTGATCATGGGCCAAGACACGCTGGTCACGGTGGAAGCCGATCTGGAGCCGCTGAATGTGCGCCGGCTGCTGATTCTGATTCGGCGTCTGGCGCTCCGCGAGGGCGTGCGCTACGTGTTTCAAAACATCACCTCAACGTTTCAGCGCCAGATCACAGGCCAGTTCGACGGATGGATGCAGCAGATGCTGACGCGGGGAGCGTTCGCGGGGCTATCGAGCGCGGACTCCTATCGCGTAATTGCGGATGGTTCAGTGAATACGCAGGACTCCATGGATCAGGGGCGCTTCATCGTCGAGTTGCAGGTCGCCCCATCCGTACCGATGCGATTTCTCAGCGTTCAACTGGTGCAGAGCGGCGGGCAACTGACGCTATCGGAGATTTGAATGGCAAGCTTTACCGCGGATCTTTCAGCAGGCGTCTCGATCGGCGGGCCGGCTTCCGGTGGGTCCGGAGCCTACCCGTTTACGACCTTCAATTTCCTGGTCGAGATCTCGGTGAATATCAGCGGCGTATCTCCGCAGCTTTGCTCAATGTGTTTTTCCGATGTGGATGGGCTGGAGATGAACCTTGAGCCGAAGACCATTCGCGAAGGCGGCCGAAACAGCGGGCCGGTACACATGGCGGGCGCCGTGAGTTACGGCCAGCTTTCGCTCAAGAGAGGCATGACGGCAAACTTCGATTTGTGGACATGGTTTGCTGCCGTCACCAGCCCAGGAAATGGCGGATTGCGGGCGAGTGCGGACATCGTAATGCTGGCCGGGGATCAGACGCAGCAAGCGCATTTCCATTTAACCGGCTGCCTGCCGGTGAAGTTGAAAGCGCCGGCGCTGAATGCGCGGGATGGCCTCATCGCGATTGAAGAAATGTCGATTGTGTACGAGTTGATGACGCTCGTAACTCCGTGAGCGTGAACGCAAACACTTCATTGCCAGGAAGGTAAAACCAGTTATGCCGGCACCGCAGAATCTGACAAAAGCACAGTTGATCGAACTGATCGATGGCAAAACGCCAGGCAAGACGGTGACGGTCCAGTTCAATCCACAGAGCTTGAAAACGAATTACAGCAATCAGTTTTCTGGCGGAGATCAGAAGCAGGGTTCATCGCTGCAATTCGTAGGAACGAGCGTGACGAAACTGAGCATGGAGCTGTGGTTCGACGTGACGCTGCCGGTGCCTGAGGGGGCGCCTTCGCCGGGCGGCGACGTTCGCAAACTCACTAAGGAGATCGCTTACTTTATGAGTCTGCAGAACGCCACCAGTCCCAAGCAGGAGACGCGGACTCCGCCGAGGATGATGTTTCAATGGGGATCGTTTACCTTCAGCGGGGTGATGGAATCGTTGGATGAAACCATCGATCTGTTTTCGCCAGACGGATTGCCGCTGCGCGCCAGTGTCACCATCAACCTTTCGCGGCACGATTTGCTTTACACGCCTGCCAATGGGGCCGCGGGCACACCGAACACCACCGGGACAACGCCGCTGGCGACAGCGAAGGCGGGCGATTCCGTGCAGCAGCTCGCGGCCGCCGCGGGCATCACCAACTGGCAGGCCGTGGCGCAGGCCAACGGCATCACGAATCCGCGCATGCTGCAAACGGGCACGATGATCAATCTTTCCACCACGTCGTAAAGGAGAAAAAATGGCTGTTGTCATCAATGATTTGGAGATTGTTCTGGACCCGCCCCAGCAGCAGCCGGGAACGCAAGGGGCTGTGCCCGTCCCGCAGAAATTCCAACTCACCCCCCAAGACTTTCTCGCGGTGATGGACCGCGAGCGGCGCAATCGCCTGCGGCTGCAGGCACACTAGGAAGCTACCATGCCCAACACTGGACAGGCACCACCGCTTTACAGCTCGCGCCCCGTGCTGACCGTTGGCGGTCAGACACCGGACTCGCTGGCGGAGCATCTGCTGGAACTGGTGGTGGAAGAGACAGTGGAGGGACTGTTTCACGCCGAAGCTACCTTTGGTAATTTTCCGGTCAAGAATCCGAGCGATGGCTACCTCTATTTCGACCGCAAGTTGCTCGATTTTGGAAAGCCGTTCGTGGTCCAGATGGGCGCGGGCATCGCTTCATCCACTGTGTTTACGGGGCGATTGATGGCTCTGGAGGGGCGCTTCCCGCACCTGGACGCGCCACAGATTCTGGTGAAGGCCGAAGACCGCTTGCAGGATCTCAGAATGACGCGGCGCACGCGAACCTTCAAGAACATGACCGATGCCGACTTGTTCCAGCAGGTAGCCAGCGAACAGGGCCTGAAGGCTCAGATCGATGTGAGCGGTCCCAGCTACATTTGCCTGGCGCAAGTCAATCAGAGTGACCTGCAATTTCTGCGCGAACGTGCCTGCGCCGTGGACGCCGAATTGTGGGTGGACGATACGACACTCAGCGTGCAGTCGCGGGCCAAGCGCAAGGCAAACGAAGTCACACTGATTTATGGCGAAGGTCTGCTTGAGTTTTCAGCCATTGCCGATCTGGCCAACCAGGCTACGGGCTTCAGCGTGACCGGTTGGGACGTTGCCGGCAAGCAGCCTCTGAAGTATCGCGCTACCAGCGCCGCACTCGGCGGAGAAGTTAACGGCGATGTGACTGGCAGCGCCGCGTTGCAGCAGGCCATTGGCACACGGGAGCAGACGGTTGTCCATGCCTTGCCCACGTCCGCGCAGGAAGCGCAGGCGCTGGCCGAGGCCGGCTACCGGCGATGGGCCCGCCGCTTTGTTACTGGCACGGGGCTCGCGGAGGGGGACGGTCGCATCCAGGTGGGAACCTGCTTGACGCTGCAACAAGTGGGTCCGTTGTTCAACGGCAAGTTCTACGTAACGGCAGTCCGCCACATCTACGATCCGGCGATGGGATATCGTACGTGGTTCGCGGTGGAGCGGCCTGGGATCGGCCAATCATGACGCCGGCTTACCTCGAATCCGAACAGATGCTGTACGCGCGGGAGCCGATGGGCCTGGGCGGAAATTTCTATGGCGCCTATCCGGGGCTCGTGCTCGATGTGACCGACCAGGATGGCGAAGGCAAGGTGCTGGTCTCGCTGCCGTGGTCGCCCGATGCCGGCGGCTCTTCATATTCGGCATGGGCCAGGGTTGCCACGATGATGGCGGGCAATAACCAGGGCAGCTGGTTTATACCGGATGTCGGTGTCGAGGTCCTGGTCATTTTTTTGGGCGGCAATCCACGCCAGCCCTGTGTGATCGGCGCGCTCTGGAACGGCAAGGACGCGCCGCCGCAGTCGATGGACAAGGCAGGAAAGAACAACATCAAGAAGTTGCAATCGCGCAATGGCGTGACGATTACGCTCGATGACACGCAGAGCTCGGAAGCGCTGACGCTGGAGACGCCAGGCCAGCGAACGATCGCCATGCAGGATGGGGCCGGGTCGATCGAGATTTCAGACGCGCTGGGCAACTCCATCACGCTCGATCAAAGTGGAATCACGTTGCAGACCTCGGGCCAGATATCGATGTCCGCATCGCAAGTGGAGATCACGGCCGGCTTGGTAACTGTCAATGCAGGCATGTCACAGTTCAACGGAGCAACACAACACGACTCGATCCTTACAACCACCATCGTGTCGACCAGTTATACGCCGGGTGCAGGGAACCTGCTATGAAGCGATGAGTAATCAAGTGCAATGGCTAGCGCCTCCGCCCTTGTGGCAGGAATTGAGCAGCGCCGCGGACACTTCGCCGTTCCGCAGCCCGGCCATTCTGCGCTTTGCCACGGACACCTTCATGCAAGACCTGCAATCCGTGCTGGCGAACGCACCCGAGACCTTGCGCGGATATGTGGCGCAGGGCGAGACATGGCGCAATCCAGGCGCGGGCTTGGACTACCAGGGGCCCGCCCCGGCTCCTCCGCTGAAGCTCTATCAACCGACGCACCAGCGCTTCTATCTCATCGCATCGTCGCTGGCATGCCGCAAGCCGGGGCTTCCCGATCACACTATAAACAAGAGCGCTGGAGAATCGGTGTCCTTCGTGGTGCGCCAGTTGCGGCCCAACGCCGGCTACACGAATGCCGACTGCGCCATCTACAATCCCGCGACATGCACCGAGTATGCATGGATTCCGGCAAGCGGCGTGGTGGTCGCAAGCAGCCAGGCCGCGTCTTCGCTGACGCAGCCATCGATGCAGCCGGGATGGATACAGGCGACCGGCTCCGATCCCATGCCTGGGGAGGAATTGATTCCGCTCTCGCAGACAACCATGGGCAGCAATGGAAGTTCGCGGCGGCTGATGATTGGACTCATTCCTGCGTCGCGCCGCCAGCAATACATCTCGGCCCAAACAATCTCTGCGACGGCGAACGCCGGCAGCACCACCGGCAACGGAAATGGCACGCCGGCCGATCCGCGCATGGATATGTTCTATCGAACGATCGTGGCTCCATGGTGCAACCTGCTTGACTGGTGGAACAATATCGATACCGGTACGACAAGCAGCAACCAAGCCGCCGAGAATGAGGCCAGTTCCCAGTTGGCTTCAGCTTTGATCCTCTATGACTTCGCAACCTTCCTGAGCCAGAACACAGCAAATGTGTGGGCGGCGATCGCGGACGCTTCAAAGGTGCCCGGTTTGAGCAGCGCAGAGGCTACGCTCTATACCGCTCTCGGCGCCGGACTGCGCCCAGCACTTCTGAATGCCAACCAGTACGGGCCGCAATTTGAGTCAATGGGGCCGGCAAACAATCTCCCCGCCGGGTACACGGCATACGCGCTGACCGATTCCGTCAATGTGATCAAGCCGTCTTCGCTGCAGACACCGATAACCAACGCGCTGCCGCCGCTCAGCACGGCGAACGCCTCGGTGCTGCCGCCCATTGCTCAAAAGCCTTCAAACGCGCAGGGAGACTACTGGTTCATCGTGCGCTGCGTCTACCTGCGCCCTCAGTGCCGGTGCAATGTAGTGAGCCCGCCGTGCCAGCCTTTTCTGCTGACGTCTTATTTCGATTCCGATGCGCCCGCACGGCGGATTCAAGTGGCGCTTCCGGTCGATACCTCCGCCGCGTCGCTGCGCAAATACGACAAGGGCGTCGCCTTCATGATCTCCGACGAGTTGCGCAACCAGATGTCGCGCATTTCGAGCCTCAGTGACTTATCGAATGGAAGCATCGGCGCGGCGGGCGGTGTAAGCGTTGGCTTGATCTGCTCCTTCTCCATTCCCATCATTACCATCTGCGCCATGATGCTGCTCATGGTAATGGTGATTGCTTTGAACATCATTTTCTTCTGGCTTCCATTCTTCAAAATCTGCCTGCCTGTTCCGGGGCTGAAAGCAAAGAGCTGAACATGGCCATTGACGAAGGACAGATTTTCGGCTGCGGCGTTGCCTTCCCGCCGCATCTGGATGCAACCGGGCAGTGGGCCATGTCGATCGGCTCGCAAAACATCCGGGAATCCATTCAGATTCTGCTGCTCACGCGGCTTGGAGAAAGGCTCATGTACCCCAACTATGGCTCGTCGCTGCGGACATATCTATTCGGTCCAAACAATCCGGCCACGCGCAAATCGATCGAGGAGGAAATATCGAACGTGCTCAAGCAATGGGAACCGAGGATCACCGTGGATGCCATCAACGTCACACAGGATTCGTCGGATGCACAATCGGCCATTGCCACCATTGAATACCGCCTGGTGGCCAACCAGCTACCCGGTCAAATCACGATGACGCTGCAATTACAAGGATGAATCCAATGTCTACCACGACCGCACCGATCCAGCCCGCCATTCAGCCGCAGACCTTCGCGCAAATCATCAGTGAAGCGCTGGTGCGGATCCCGGTGCATAATCCGGAATACACGAACTACCAGAACAACACCGATCCGGGCGTTACCATTCTGCAGCTATTCGCGTTCATGGTGGACAACCTCAGCTACCTCTGCAACCAGATTCCAGACCAAAATCGGTTGAAGTTCATCAACCTCCTGGGCATTCCCATGCAGGCGGCGCAAGCCGCCTCGGGCATGATGACCTTCGACAACACGCGCGGCCCATTGCAAATAGCGACTCTGCCCGCGCAGCTGCCAGTCTTTGCCGGCTCGACCGGATTCGTAACCAGCGACGGACTGAACGTACTCCCCGTCGAACAGATGATCTTCATGCGCGCTGCGCTTTCAGCCGCGGACCAGGCGACCGCCTCGCAAACTTATACGCAACTCTATGCCGCCCAGGCGACAGCGACGACGGCCCTGCAGTTTTACCAGACGGAGACCTTCGACCCTCCCACCTCTTCGGCCAGCCTTCCCGCTGCTACGTTGAGCGATGGCAGCATAGTCGATCGCGCGCTATGGATTGCCCTGCTGACCCGCGATGTAGATGCCGGCGCGAATCAGGCCGTATTGAACGCGATCGGAGGGAGCACCATCACGCTGGGCATCGCTCCCGCGAGCACTGCGTCAGAAGCCGTGCTCCAGCCCACTACGGCCGATGCGTCGGAATCCTCGCCGCTCATCTATGAAGTCTCGACCGGACAAACGAACGCGAACGGACCAGTCTATCAACGGCTGAACAGCATCGCCGACGGCGATCCGCTCACAGTCCCGACGCTGGTGCAACTGACGCTTCCCAACGCCGCCCAAATGGGGGTATGGCAGTTAGGGCCGCTCGAAGATGGAGTGGGCGATTATCCGCCGTCTCTGCAAGATCAGACTGACATTCAAAGCCGCGTGGTGGCGTGGATACGAGTACGTCTTCCCATTCCCAGTGACACGCAGGGACCGACGGCTGCAGTGGCGAGTTTCCAATGGCTGGGCATCAATGCAACGAAGGTGTCGCAACAGATCCAGGTGCCGGTGGAGATTGTGGGAACCGGAACCGGAGAGCCGGATCAGATATTCACGTTGATCAACACGCCGGTGATTACGGCAACGGTCCAACTGACCGTGGATGGGGTGGCGTGGGCCCAGACCGACGACCTGCTTGCTGCGCCGTCTGAGATTGCCGACGCCACCGGCTCGCAGGTTTACATAGTGGACAGCGCATCGGGGACCATCACATTTGGAACCGGAATACAGGGAGCGCGTCCAACAGCAGGATCGACCATCATTGCCAGCTACTACTACGGTGGCGGCGTTGCCGGCAACGTGGGCATTGCCGCCATTACAAGCAGCCTACAACTGCCCGCTGGATTCCAGGTTTCCAACCCGTTGCCTACATCCGGCGGCTCGGCCGGCGAGAGTATTGCGGATGCCGAACAGCGCATCCCGCTCTATCTTCAAAATGCCGGGCGGGCCGTATCCGCGCAGGACTTCAGTGACATCGTCGAGAGTACTCCGGGAATCGACCTTGGGCGCGTGGAAGTTCTGCCCCTCTACCAGCCGGACACCGGCGTTATGGCGCCAGGTGTGGTGACCGTGCTGGTGGTTCCCAATGATCCCACCACACCGCAGGGGCCCGTGCCCGACGCGGCGTTTCTTGAAAGCGTCTGCACTTACCTGGAGCCGCGGCGGCTGCTGACCACTGAAGTGCATGTGGTGGCGCCTGACTATCAGGATCTCTCGGTTTCCGTGGGCTTCGATATCGTGCCCGGCAAAGACATTGCCACCGTGACCGAAGCCATCAAGACGGCAATTGCCAATTACCTCTCGCCGTTGACGGGCGGCCCCAGTGGGACAGGGTGGCCGTTGGGAAAGCCGGTGATCGATGGTGAACTGCTGGCGCAGGCCGCGCGTGTCGACGGCATTTCCGATATTCAGTCCGTCTCCATCTGGGACGGATCGAACAACGCAATTACAACGCTGCCCATCGCCAACATTCAACTGCCGCGGCTTGACCAGGTGGGAGCGAACACAGGCGCGGCCGCCGATTTGACACAGGCCGCCAGCAGCAGCCCAACAACATTGGTGCCGGTCCCGGTGCTTCCGGCCAGCTGTTAGGAGAGACGATGGACGCCAATCAAACTCGATTCCAACTCGTCTTTGGCAAGAACGACTGGTTTGGTCCGGAAAGCGGGTCGCCGCCTGCCGACGCAGGCCTGGAGTGGCGCGCTTCGGACTCGACGGTGGCGTTGAGGCAAAGTGTTTTTGTATTTCCGCCGGTGCCCGGCACCGCCGCTCTGACCGCGGCTGACCGGCGCGGCGCGGCGCAAGATCAATACGGAAATTACTACTGGGTTTCGCCCGCGCAGGATGAGCTCCTGTTTCTCGGAGCGGGGCAGCAGAGCGCCCAACACTTCTGGTCTGCCAAAGATCAGGTTTCAAGCTCGACGCAAAACGGCTTTGGCGTCTTTTCGCCCTTGGCCGCCGAGCCGGTGCCTCAAGTTCTTTTTGGAGGACTGGCGGTGACTGCCGACCACTATCTTCTGGTGGGAACCCTGGAGCCGGCCGGCCTCCTACTCTTCGACCTCTATACCGGTGGAGCTCCCATGCAGTTTCGCTGGCCCGCCAACGTGGCATTTGCACCATTCGATATCGCGGCCAGTGCAGATGGAGGCGCCTGGATCCTCGATTGGGAGAATCGCCGCTACTGGGGCATCGATCCCCATTTTCATGTACTGGAACCGTTGTCCAATCCCGCCGAAGCGCATCGTCCGCCGGATTTCCAGCCTGTCGGCGGAACGGCGAACAAGCGCCCATCGTGCGAGCCGCAAGATCACGTGTCGGACGGGCAGGCCATGCCGATTGCCGCGCTGTCGCCAATCGGGATTGCCGCACTGCCGGACGGCAGCGTGCTGATTCTCGATAGTCTGCCAACGCCTGGCTACTCGCAGATCTATCGCTATCGGCTCACGAATCTGCTGAGCGGGCCAATCGCCCTCAACCAGGTGGACGTGGGACAGGCCGCGCCGTATGCGCTGCTTGGCCAGGATCTCGCCTTCGTACCTGCGGCAGGCCAGGCGAATTCCGGCGCCGCCGTCCGGGGAACTCTGTATATTGCGGACTCGCTCGGGTTGCAGACGTTCTCTTTCAACTACGACAGCAATGATCCGACGTGGGCAATCGAACCGAATCCGCAATTCTTCCCGATGCTCCGCTTCGGCGGTAAGGCGCTGGTGACGAACGCCGCCGGCGTCAGCTACGACTTCGACCAGCGATGGGCTTCTCTGGTGGCGCAGCCGCGGGCACGGTTCGATCAGCAGGTGACGTGGACGCTGCCGCGACGCGACGCGACGTTTGAAACCGATCCCGACTCCTGTGCCTTCGACGGCAGGGAACCGGGATGCGTGTGGCACAGGCTGCTGATGGACGGAACCATTCCATCGGGAACGCAGGTGCTGGTCGAGTCCCGAGCGGCCGATTCAAAATCGGCATTGCGAGCCATGGACTGGAATCCGGAACCGCAACCGTATCTGCGCTTCACCGGTCCGGAACTTCCCTATTACCGGCCCGCGCTGGGCTGCTGCTCCAACAAGACGGGGACATGGGAGTTGCTCTTCCAGTCCGCGGTGGGCCGTTATCTGCAGATCCAGCTCACGCTGGTGGGCAATGGCCGCAGCACTCCACGCTTGCAGACGCTGCGCGCTTACTATCCGCGCTTCTCTTATCTGAAAAAATATTTGCCCGCCGTTTATCAGAACGATGCGACCTCGGCGAGTTTTCTTGATCGCTACCTCGCCAATCCGGAGGGTTTTTTCACGGTCCTTGAAGGGCGCATTCAACAGGTGCAGGAGTTGTTTGACCCGCGGACCGTTCCCGCCGAGTACCTCGACTGGCTGGCCAGTTGGATGGGAATCACTTTTGACTTTACGTGGAGCACAGAGACACGGCGGTTCTTCCTGGCGAACGCGCCGCGCTTTTTTCAGTCGCGCGGAACCTCTGACGGGGTGGTGCGCATGATCCGCATGGCGCTCGATCAATGCGCGGACGCGTCGTTGTTCGACCCCGCCGATCTCCAGCATTTTTCTGTGCGGATCGTGGAGAACTACCTGCTCCGCAACGCCCCGGGCGTTACCTTTGGGGATCCAACAGACGTACAGACTCCGGGGACCGTGAGCAGCGATGCCGACTGGACGCCGGCGCAGGGCGCTGCACCCCTCGATCAGAGTTATCGAAGCTATCTGAGCGGAGTTTATGTAAGCATCTCCGCGTTGAATGCGGCCTATGGTACCGGTTACTCCGGCTTCGATGATCCAGGCTTGCGGTTGCCGGCCATTCAGCCGGCGCAAACTGCCCAGGCGTCCGATTGGCTCGCCTTCCTCAGTTCCGGCCTCGGATTTACGTACGCCGCAGTGACCAGCGCCGATGAACCAGCCTACGAAAATTTTCTTATCAGCCGCTACGGCCAGGTCAGTGCCCTCAACCTCGCCTATCAATTGACTGGCGTCGCCGCGCTTCCGAGCTTCGCTGACATTCAAGTGAACCTCTGGGCGGCGACTCTCGCCGCTGGCCTTCCCACCGGCGGAGCTTTCCTTGCGGACTGGATTCTGTTCGTCTCCGTCGTGATTCCGACCAGCCAGAATGCGAACCGGTTCACGGTCGTGGTGCCCGTGCAGTTAACGGATAGCCTGACCACGCAAAACCAGCGGCGCAGTCTGGCGCAGCGAATTGCTCAGAACGAGAAGCCTGCTCACACCGACTTTGACGTGAAGCTCTACTGGGCCGCCTTTTGCGCCGGTGAGGCGCGTGTCGGCATGGAGACCGTGGTGGGTCCAAGCAGTCGCTTCGCCGCCGTGGTCCTCGATCAAAACGAACTCGCTGCGGCATACCTCGGCTTTGAGCTTCCCTGGACCGTGCGCGGCCGCCTGGTAACGGGCAGAGATCAGTTGCGAAATGGAAATTGGAGTGGAGGGGCAGTCCTATGAGCACACCCTGCCAAACAGCTTCGTTGGCCTTGCAGAGGCTCGACCCTTTGAAGCGCGTGAACTACACCTTTGGTCTGGTTCTCGGCGTGGAAGAGTTCGTTCAGTCAGACACGTACTTTCTTGCCAAGCACCATACCGAGAACCGGCTGCTGCATGGCTATGGCACAGTATGTGGCCTAAGTGTTGTCACTCAGACCGCTCCGGTGCTCGAGGTGCAGGTCACGCCCGGCTGGGCTGTCAATCCGCGCGGCCAGGAAATCAAGGTTCCGCAGCTAATGTGCCTCCAAGTGGATAGCTGGCTGGCAACAAATCTGGCTGCGCTGCAGTCGGCCGTGGCGCAATCAGTCCCACCGGCCACACTGAATCTATGTGTCGTGCTCTGTTATCGGGAATGCAAGACCGACGTGGTTCCAATTCCCGGAGAGCCCTGCCGCACGCAGTCCAGTTCCATGGCTCCATCGCGCATCGCCGACTCGTTCGACTTGATGCTATGCCTGGACCAGACCACTTCGCCGCCGCTCTCATCGCCTCCCGGCAGCAGCGCCGCAAGCGGATTGTGCCTGACCGCGCCTGCCCAACTTGAAGATGATTCCGTGCGCGCACTGGCCGCGCTGCTGGCGGAATTTCAGATCTCATCGAGCGGGCCTTATCTGACGCTCGATCAAGTAGAGCAACTGATCCTCAACCTCAACCAGCCGCCGAGTTCGCCGCCTGCCGGGCCGCCTTACCTGGTCAGTGCCGCGGATGCGGCAGATTATCGGCGCGCCGCAATTCGCACCTGGATCACGCAGGTGCGGCCGTTCATCTGTGCAGCACAGGGGGCAGGACCGTGCTGCCCGCCACCGGAAAAATGCGTACTGCTTGCCGAACTGGTTGTCGACTTGACCGGGGGCGCAACGGAGTGGCTCGCGACATCAGTGAGCGTGGACGATTCACGGCGGCCGCTCCTGATTCCTGGCACGCTCATGCAAGAACTTATCCTCGGGGAAGCCGCAGCCCTGTCAACGGCAACCGAATACATGCCGGTAGCGGCAGCCCAGTTCTCTTCGAGCGGCGCGCTCGTCGGACCATCACTGGGGAACTTGACGGCATCATTGTCCAGCCCGCCGGACAATGAATTTCTGCTGAGTTTCCCCAGCTATCAGGACCCGCAAGATGTAGCCGGTCTGACCTACATCGTCAAAGGCACGGTGCAAAGCGCCCCGGCTCCGAATACCGACGCCATGACACTGGAACTGGTGGATTTTGAAACCGCCGGCATTCGCATCGCTTTGCGCAGCCAGGCGGCTGGGCCATTGCAATTTGCGGGCTTCATGGTGGAGATCGCGCAGATTGGAGGCGGCCTATGAGCGCTGTCAGCCTGCTGACGCCGATCCTGAACGGCGGCATTCAGAACGTCAACTTTGTCAATGGCCGCGTGCTTACTGCCGAGGACATGACGGCCGAGCGCACTGCGAATCTGCAACGCCAGCGGTTGATGGGTACCAGCATCGGCGATGGTGTGGCGTACGGACTGGAAGTCTCACTCTCATCAAGCTCCGTTGCCTATGGGCAGCAGGTCGTGCATGTAACAGCAGGCCTGGCCGTCAATCGCAATGGCGACATGCTGCAATTGCCGTCGGACACAGACATCACGCTGACGGCCACGCTGCCCGCCGCGGCCGCCAATGGAGCGCTGTTCGCGCCGTGTCAGCCTCCGCAGACACAACTTACCAACCCCGGCATTTATGTGTTGACTGTGCTGCCGGCCTCCGGATACCAGGGCAGCGCGCCGGTAACGCAATTGAGCTCGTCCGGAGTTGCGACCTCGTGCAGCAGCCGGTTCAGGACCGCGGGCGTGCAATTCCGCCTGTCGCTGGTGGTCCTGTCCAGCACGGGCACAGGGCTGCAACCGGCGCTCTACGCACTTGGCAATCAGATTCAATCACAGCTCAACAACAATGTCAGTGCCGCATCGCTGGCTCCCTTGCTTTCGCAGTTTCGCAACGGTCTAGCTTATGCGTGCTTCGGAACTGAGACGCTCGCAACTTACGCCGCCAATCCCTTTGCCGGATTACCGTCGTCGCCACTCGATAGTTACGGCCTCATCGACGACCAGCGAACAGCCGGCCTGATGACGGACTGCGAGGTTCCCCTGGCGCTGGCCTACTGGTCGCAGCAGGGAATCCAATTCGTGGATCTGTGGTCTGTGCGGAGGGCGGTGTTTCCCGCGGCAGCTTCGGAGATGTGGCCCATCTTCAGCGGCCGGCGCCGCGCCGCCGAAGGCCTGGCGATGTTCTTGCAGTTTCAAGATCAGGCCGCCGCACTTATCTCCACTTTGAGCCAGACAGCGCTGAGCGCGGCAACAGCAACGGATTACTTCTATTACCTGCCCTCCGCCGGATTTCTCCCGGTAGGTAACATCAATCCTTCCGCGGGATTCGATTATCTGCAATTCTTCAGCGGCCGCACTTATCGCAATCCCGTGTTCATGGAGGGCCGTCGTCTCGATCAGGTAATGCATACCGCCTTTCTCTATCAGCCCATTGACCTCAGCGGTAACGAGATGCTGTGGCTCTACGAGGTTCGCGAAAATCAAGAGGCAATTGATACCGGCAGCGGCACGGCCGCTCCGCCCGTTTATCTGTTCTTCACCAATGGCCAGATCGCGTTCCAAGGTGATGCAAAGTACGACCTTAACTACTTCAACTACGCCAATTACCGCTAAGGAATCGCAGGAGTGCAGGAAGGGAGCGTACCGCAATGGCAAACTTTACGCCGGTGAATCCCGGCGACTTGATTACCGCCGCCTTTTTCAATCAGGTTCTTGGATCCTTCGATAGCCGCATCAGCGCGTTGGAGGCTTCACTCGGCGCGAGCAGCGGCGCGATTGTGATTACAGGCTTATCGCCGGCAGGTCCCTTGCACATGGGCGATACGTTGACCGTGTTGGGACAAAACTTCGGCATGCCGTCGGAGGTGACTGTGACCGTGGGAGGCGTGGCCGTAAACGGTTCGAGTTTCCTGCCCGGTAGCGGCAACAACGCGCTTGTCTTTCAGATTCCGCCGGTACAGGGCATTCCCCCGCAGGGCCAACTCGTGAATCTGGTCGTTTCCAATCCGAACAGCGCCGCGCCTCCCTACCCGTTCACGCTGCTTCCGTACGTTCTCACCATTCCAACCGGGCAGGTACTGGTGAACATGACCGGTGCGCCGGGAGTCGGCACCATTACCGCCGGAAACAGCTATAACTTCACGTTCACTTTGACATCGAGTACGTCGCTGGCAGATGTGTACTCCCTGACGGCAACTCTCGACGCCAATTCCACAGCCGCCGGATGGTCGGCGACTCCGGTGGACGGCAGCGGCAATGCGTTGAAGCAGATTTCAATTGCGCAGGGCCAGAATACGACTACGACGGTAACCGTCTCGGTTAAGGTACCTGCTGAGGCAGCCGCGGGATCGACTGCGCAAGTTACGCTGACTGTTACGTCACAGACCAATTCCACTGGCCTGGTTGGCAGCGGGTCAACCGCGGTGACTGTAGGAGGCGCTCCGCCGCCGGTAAACACCATCGCCATCGCCATCGCCGGCGTGGCGGCTACCGGCCTGGCCGGAGCCACCAATCAGGGAAACACAAGCATCACGCTGCCGCACGGTGCGACAAGCGCGGTGGTTGCCCTCAGCGTCCTGGTCCCGGATACGGCTTCAAGCGCACAGTACACCTGCACCGGTCCCAGCTTCGGCGCGCCCACATGGGCGGGAAGCGTCCCGGGCACTGACAGCCCGTTCTTTGGCCAGACCAATTCGGTTCTGGTCCATGTGAATATCACCGCCATCCCCGCTGGGCCAAGCAGCACCACCATGACCCTTTCCGTGCAGGAGACAGGTAAGGCAGCCAACTTCGGCCAGATCACCCCCACCATCAACGTTTTGTGAGGCGCAGGCCTGCAAGCCCCGGAAGATGAAAGGAGCGTTTTATGACTTGGAACAAATCGAAACGGCAAACAAGGAAGTCAAAAATGATGCGGGAGTCATCGCGATGGCTTCTCTACCTCTGCGCACCGCTGGCTGTGTGCCTGGCGCTGGCAATTCCAGCCGCGGCAAATGACCAGCTCTGCTTTCCCAATCTCCAGTGGTATTCGCTTGTCAACAACAACACTCCTCCGGTCATCGACGGCAACATTGCCGGCGATCCTGGCTGGAATGGAGCGTTCCGCTATGTATTCGGCGGCACAACCACTCCGGATGTCATTGTGCAGGGCATCCGCGATTCAACCAATACCAACATCTATATTTCCATCCAGGCTAATAACATGTTGGACTGGGATCCGGATAACTTCGTTGTCCTCGCATTCAACCCGGGCGGCGGCGCTCCTCAGCAGGCACTGGTGATCCAGCCCATCCCCAGCGGAGCCAGTTCCGCCTCATCTTCTGCGCCCAGCCAGATTCAGTATTTTTCCGGCACCGCGCCTTTCGCGTCTCAGGCGCCGCACTGGTCGACCGCACCCGTCATCATGACTGGCTTTGCCACATCGGGCACAAACTACCAGTGGTATATGGAGGCTAAGTTCCCCATCGATCACACTGGACAAAATGGACTCAACATCCCCGCTTCCGGAACCTTCGGCCTTTATGCCGATGTGATTCGCATCATCAACGAAGCGCCGACAGACCAGCCCGGAAGCGGACCGGGCGCCGAGTCCACCTGGCCATCCGTTGCGCCTGGGTTGAACTGCAATGGGACCGCCGGATTCGCGTGCGAGCCGGCCGCGGCCATTCCCGCGGCAACAACCTGGGGAATCGCAACCATTGATCCAAACGTCGGCTGCCAGGGCGTGAGCGTCAGCACGCAGGTCGGAAATATCTACACCAACCAGGGCACGTCGATTACGGGATACGGCACAGAGCCAGCCATCAGCCTGACAAAACCAAATATCTTCTCCGCCTACGTGCAAAACACATCAGTGGATCACACGGGAAATCCGATCGCAGCGCCGGGCGTGAACGCAACCTTCAAGATTGCAAACTTCGGCCTTCCCGGACCGGACTCATGGATTATCCCTGGCACCGAATCCGGTGGCAGTCCGATCGCTGCAGACAACCCCGCCGGTCCCCTCAACATTCCCGCTACTACCTGTCAATCCGCGACAAACAACAACAGCCCCAGTTGCACCATCAGCACGGGCGCGTGGAACTTGAATGCGGCTGAGCAGGCTACTTACAACACTCCTTCAACAGCCCATCAGTGCGTGCAGGTGGTGCTTGACGCGAACCCCGGAAATGGAACCAATGTGGTCTTTGTGAACAACACGGCCACGCAAAACATGAATTTTCTGGCGCCGAATGCAGGCCCCCAGTCGCACATAGCGGAGATTAGCGCCAAGGGGTATCTGCTGCCAACCGGCATGGCCGACCAGGCATTCGATATCGGTGTTCTGGCCAGGACCGAGACGCTGCAGCAAGCCAGGGAAGCCACAACCACGCAGGGGGGAACCCCATCGCAGTTGATCTGGGAGGCGCATGGCTGCCGCCACACCAATAACTTCATCACCATTCTCAAACAGAAAATTGCACTCTGCCAGAGCGTCGGCGGATTCGGATTCATTGCCCAGGCAACCAGCGCAACCACGCTGCAGCAATGGTCCCAGTCATTGACCGGTTCAGCCCTGACCAAGGTGAGAGACAACGTCTATTCGGTTCACGTTCCAAAGGATGGTGTGGTGCAGTTGACCGCGACGATTGCGCAAACCTCCGGCAGCAAGCACCGCTTCTGCGGAGCCAAAGCCACAGGCGGCGCAGCCACATTCCTTATGGGCGGTCTTTTCCTGGTAGGGCTGGTATTGTATCGCCCATCGAAGAACAACAAAAAGGAGTAGAAATGACGCTGGCTCCCTTTGTACTTCCCTTGCCCGTAGCGCCGCCATACTTCACGATCCTGACTCCTGGATTCGTGTGGTCCGCGGCGCTGCTGGCGGCGGTTGGATATGCGGCGCGGTCGGCGCGCTTGTCCGGACTGAGTGCCCGCGCCATGTACTGGGCAGCGATTAGTTCGCTCGTTTCAGGACTGTGGGGCGCGCACCTGTTATCTCTTCTCGTGCATGGCTGGCAGGGAGGGCCGTGGGCGCTGTTCCAGTTCATGCAGGGAGGAAAGAGTCTTTTCGGCGGCCTGGTTGTGGGAGGGCTTGTGGGGGCTTTCTACTTTCGGAAAAGGAAGCTGTCGCTCCTGGCTTATGCCGATGCAGCCATGCCCGCGCTTGCACTGGGTTATGCAATCGGCCGCATCGGATGCTTTCTGAACGGCGACGATTACGGAGCGTTGACGTCCGCTCGTTTTGCCATTGTTTATCCGCCCGGTACCGAGGCCTATGAAGCTCACCTGACACGAGGCTGGATCTCAGCGGGAAGCGCATGGTCCTTGCCCGTTCATCCGGTGCAGATCTATGCGTCTCTGCTGGGAATTCTACTGTTCCTCGCGCTCGCATGGGGTCGCCCCAAGCGGATCGGCACACGATTCTGCACCTATCTCGCCGTGTATGGAGCGGGTCGATTTCTGCTGGAGTATCTGCGCGGCGATTTCCAAAAGGCACTGGGGCCATTTTCCCTTCCGCAACTCTTCTGCATCGGGTTCGCCTTTCTTAGCGCCTGCCTCTGGCTTCGTCTTCACCAGCGCCGTGATGAGACTGACTCCATCGTCATCCCCCTGCCGCCGGTGGCCGTGTTGACTCAGCAGTAGATCCAGGGGCAGGCAATAGCTCCATGCAACAGGCGCAGCAGGATTCAACGGAGTTATCTCGCGTCGAAGGGAGCGGGCAATGTCGATTGGCGCCACCACCATCGAGTACCTTCAGTTGCGGGGAGCCATGGTGGACGCGCCCATTGCGCGTCAGCGGCTTTCGTATCTGTTTTCTTCCACCGTGCTTCAACCCTATGTGATGGCGCCTTCCGCGGTACTCGTCGTGCGCTCCATGAGCGACCCGTTGCCGGGACGCATCGCGCTGGAGTTCGCCTCGGCTGCGGCTCCCAGCATGGAGTGGGAGAACGCAGCAAAGGTGCAGTTGGAAGAGATCTATCGCCGCGCCGCGCGTCCCGCTGCCGGCGCCGTACCTCCGTCCGCCGAAGCGATTCTATTCGCGGATCAAGGGGAACTGCTGGCCTGTCTGGCGCTGGATGTCGATGCCCACGCCGCTAACTCCTGGTGGTGGAAGTCAATTCTGCGGCATCGCTTTTCGGGTCAGGCTTCCGGATGGCTGGATGTTTGGGCCCAGCACCCGCGTTACGTTCCCTCCGCGCTTCAACAACTGGAAAAGTTTGGGAAGTCGACGAGCATTCTCAACCGAATGACACCGTCGCAAGCCTGGCGCTTGTTGCTGGGCGTTGCACAAGCCTTTGGTTTGCCGGAGTCGGCATTTCATGCAACAGAACAGAAGTTTGGAGTTTGGTCGGATCCTGAGGCGGGAACAGGCCACTCACGCCATCTCGAACAGCAATTCGGTGCGGTCACTGAGAATACCGCATCACGACCGGAGGTCACGGCGCAAATGCTTTTTGCGCATTCAACGGACGCTGCTGTCCGCCCTCCGTGGGAGTCGTATCTCGTGACCGCTTCGATACCTGAAGAGCTCGGATTGGAGCGTCGCACTCTCCTCGGTGTTTCGTTGCTTCTAGTGTGCGCTCCTCACAGAGCATTGAGTGAGCGCTTCGCATGTGAGTTGAATGCGTGGCTGCGAAACAAGAGGAAGGAAGCGAGTCAGTCTGCGGCTATCGATCAGCACCGGAACGACGAGGGTGCATCCGGCATTCGCTTCTTACCCCTCGATGCCAATAGAAATCAGTCGGCCGCACAAACTGAAGAAAACGAAGATGCCGCTCGATCGGTAAATGCCGACGCTGTCGGTCTCAGTCGCCAGCGCGATCCTTTGGCGCCAATCTCGATTCTCGATGAAGGAGCCGCAGCCGCAGGCTGGCGGATTTTCGCTGCGGCGTCCGCTCCGCGCAGCGCGGACCTGAGCTCCGATATGCCCGCAAAGAAGTCCGCGGACCAAACGCAGCTGCCGTTTCAAAACGGATGCCGTACCCGGCTGGGCGGCGTCTTCTATCTCGTTCATCTTTTGCGGCAATCCAGGCTGCTGGATTTCGGCGTAGGTCTGGGCGGTTGGGCATTGCTGGAGTTGTTCGCGCGTTGCCTTCTGGCACGAGTTTCATTCGACGTTTCCGGCGATCTAGCGTGGCTGGCGCTGGCCCAGCTCGATGGACGCGATGAAGGCGCTCATCCGGGAACGGGCTTCGAGCCTTTGCTCGTGTACGAAGCCCCGGAATGCTGGCTCCGCAATCTCGACTCGACGACGCGCTACATCCGCTTCCGCTCCCGGCGGGTCGAGTTGTGGCATCCCGAAGGCTTTCTAACACTGGATTCGCAAGATGAGTCGAGCTATCCGTCGAGCAACGATCCATCGAGCCTGAATCAATTCCCGCCATTGGGCCGGCCGCAAAGGCGCGCATTTCGTTCGGCCACGCAAGTTCGCTTGCCAAGCCTCACTCTAACGCCGGAGTTGCGCCGCTTCCTTCATTTCGTTTTGCCCTACGCGCGATGGCGGTTGCGCCAGACCACGCGCAACGCCCGTATCGAAGACATTTTGTTGTGTGAGGGAACTCTCTACGTCACTCATTCTCATGTCGACTTCGTAACGGGTATGAACCAGATCAGCATTCCCGCGCGACTCGCCGGCTTGGATGCCAACCCTGGCTGGGCACCCGAATTTGGAAAGGTGATCAACTTCCACTTTGTGCAGAAAGGCTTCGGCCATGCGTGAAGCGGCTAATGCATTCCCGGACGTTCCGCGCGATGCCCGCGGTCACCTTGGCCTGTTGTTTTACGCCGCGGCGTTCCATCTGATTTACCACTTGCGATGCGGCGCGGATGCCACGAATCGAACCTTGGAACAGGTCCTCGAAGAGTATCCATTTCTTTCTTCCTATTTCAGCCAGGTTCGCAGCCGCCTTCCGGAGGAGATAGATTGGGGGCGGTCTCTGCACTGGCTGCGCATGCAAATTCTGGAGTGGGAGCAAGAAGCGCCAGGCAAGCTTCCTCTTGTTGAACAGCGCACGACACTCGGAATTGGTTTCGCCGGCACACTTGCGTTCGTTCTTGCGGGAATGGTGGAGGAGCGAGCTGAATTCGGCGACATCTTTGCTTCTTTGCAACAATCTCAGGGGCAACGCCGCCCTTCCCTGGCTTTACTTCAGAGAATTCTGGAAGACGAAGAATGCGCCGAGGCGTGGCTGCTGGTGCGTCCGCTTATCGACGGCGGATACATTCTTGTGGTGAACCGGGACGCGCCGCGTGCAGAGTGGATTCTGCGCGTGCCCACCGTGCTGTGGAATGCCGTGCGCGGAGAACGCGCGGAGACTCCGTTCGACCAGGCTCGCCATCATCCTGCCCACTCGCTGGAGCGGCTCACAGAAATGCTGATCGACGCACGCCTGCGAGACCAGCTCTCAGAATTGACGGTGCTTGCCCGCGCTGGCCGGATCAGCACGATCATTATCCGCGGCATGCCCGGAACCGATCGCCTGGGAGCTATCGGAGCTATCGCCGGCGCGCTCGACAAGGGACTGTTGGAGATCGAGGGTAGCAGCGCCTCGCCTGCTGCTCCGCAGGCAGTGCCCACTTCAAAAGAGGAGCGCTGGCGTCTCATTGGCCCGCTATGCACGCTCACTAGCGCCCTCCCAGCGATTTTGGTTGAAGCTGGCCCCGGGGAATCGTTCGAGGTCCCTTCGCTCGGCGGCTATCGCGGACCAATCGCCGTGATGATTGGGCGCGAGGGCGGCGTGGTAATGTCGGACGCGGAACCTGCCGTCACCATTCACCTGGATCTGGAATCGCCCGCCGACCGGCTGGAGATTTGGAGACGGGCAATCGAGAAGCAATCGTCGGAAAAGCAGCTTTCCAACGGCCATTCCGCCAGCGATCTCTCCCGCATTGCTTCCGCATTCTGCCTGCCCGGCCTCTATATCCGCCAATGCGCGCGCTTGGCCGGCGACTATGCCGCGATGGAGCGCCGCTACACGATTCGACCGGATGATGTTCGGTGGGCTGCGCGCGCCATGAATCGCCAGGTGCTCGATACATTGGCCACGCGCGTCGATGGAGATGCCGGCTGGCCGCAATTGATCGTGAAAAGCGCAACCAGCCGCGAGTTGCAAAGCCTTGAGCAGCGCTGCCGGCACCGCGAACGGCTCGCATCTGCTTTTCACGGCAGCATTCCGGGCGGAATGAATCGCGGAGTCCGCGCCCTGTTCGAGGGACCCAGCGGAACTGGAAAGACTCTTGCCGCAAGGGTGCTGGCAACCGAGCTTGGACTGGACCTCTATCGAGTCGACCTGGCCGCCGTGGTGAACAAATACATCGGAGAAACAGAGAAAAACCTCAGCCGAGTACTAAGCCGCGCCGAGGATCTCAACGTAATTCTTCTGCTCGACGAAGGCGATTCCCTGATGACCCGGCGTACCGATGTAAAGTCGGCTAACGACCGCAATGCAAATCTGGAAACTGACTATCTGTTGCAAAGGCTCGAACACTATACCGGCATCGTCGTGATAACCACGAATGCGGGTCAGACGATCGACTCCGCTTTCAGGCGCCGCATGGATTCAGTGGTCAAGTTCCAGTTGCCCGATGCGTCTGAACGGTTGCGTCTGTGGGCAGTACATCTACCCGTGGATCATGGGGTTGAAAGCGACGCCCTGGAAGAGATTGCGTGGCGCTACGAATTGACCGGCGGCCAGATCCGCAACGTATGTGTGAATGCTGCGCTGGCCGCGCTTTCAGGTGGAGGGTTCAGAGTGTGCCTCGCGCATCTCAAGGCGTCTATTCAGGCCGAACACCGCAAGTCTGGTTCGACCTTCATCGATAGCATCACCACACCGATGGCGCGTAACCGAGGGAGCATCGCCGCATTCCTGGGAGGACTCACTTGACCCACGCGACTCTCCAGCGAAAGAGCCGGCACAGTGCGGCTGCGGGCCCAGGCAACGGAGCAGCTTCCGCGGAGAAGTCGAGCGCGAGGTTTCAGGGCCCCGCGTCGGGGCACAGCGCATCTCCGTTTTCGCTTACTGGCGTTCAACGCAAGCTCAAAGTAAGCTCAGCCGGAGATTCCGCCGAGAATGAAGCTGATCGCGTTGCCGACCACGTAGTTACGCCAACTGTAAAATCACCTCCGACAATCTCGCGGTTGCAACTTCCCGGCACATCCCCAATCATGCGCAAGCTGTACGACGATCAGTCCTCCGACGAACTCGTGCAGCGCAAGGCAGACGGCGATGCCGGAAGCGATATGGATGCTGCCGCTTCGCGCGCCATCGCCATCAAAGGCGCCGGCGAGCCTTTACGGCCTGACATTCGACAAAAGCTTGAGTCACGCATAGGTGTGGACCTGGGTGGAGTTCGCGTGCATCAGGATGCGGCCGCGCGTGAGTCGTCCGAAGCCTTGCACGCAAAGGCATTCACCCATCAAGGGGACATCTGGTTGGGCCGTGGTGAGTCTCAGGATAACGTCTACCTGATGGCCCACGAAGCCGCGCACGTGGTACAACAAGGCGCCGCAACTTCTTCACCCGTCATGGCGTCCGGCGAGGCAACTGCGAAGGCGTCCGTCGCCGGCGGCACTGCGAGCACCCCAGCCATGGGTCCTTCATCCCCCTCCGTCGTTTCCTCCACTTCGTTGAACTCTTCCTCAACGGGACCAACTACGGCCAAAGTGCCCGCGGCTGCAAAAACTGCCGGACGTCCGGCAAGTGGGGCTGCTCCCGGCCCGCAGTCTCGCGGCTCATCCCCTGCGGCGATTACCGCGAGCGGCGCAGCAATCGCGAACTCTACTGCCAGTGCCGATCAGAAATCGGCGCCGCAATCTCCCGACGCCGATCCAGCGTTTCAGGCCGTCGTGAGCCATGTGAAAAGCATCGCATCCCACCAGAAGGCTCCCGATGCATCCGTTTCAGCAAAGATAGGCGCAGCGTATGCCGCGGTCGATAGCAAAAAGGAGATCCCCGGCCGGGCAGCGGCAAAGAAGACGGATGACTTCCACGATGTCGTGGAGAACCAGCAAACGGAGGAGCCCTTCAACCGCGAAGCTTTTGTTCAGGCGCTGTTTGACAAGATCAATGTAACAGCGCCTAAGTCACTCGGCGACGTTGCGGACTTCGACAAGAACAACAACCTCGACAGCGTGAAGCAGGACCTGCACTCCGGAGTTGAAAAAGGTAAACAGGAATCACAAGGCCAATTGCCCGATGAACTCCGGCAGAGCCCACGACCTGAAGATGTTCAACGAGATAATCCGCAAGAGTTGCCGCGGCCGCAAGCAGGCGCGACCCCGCAGATTACCGCCGCCGGCGCCGCACCCAAGGCCGCAACAGATGAACAGATTTCCCTTCAATCTGGGCCACAGGCTATTGATCAGCAGATGGCGAACTCCGACGTTACTGAAGATCAGCTCCGCGATTCCAACGAGCCGGATTTCAATGATGCGCTCGAACAGAAGAAGCAAGTTGAACAGGCCGCTGTCTCCGCTCCGCTCGTCTATCGAGCGCAGGAGCCGGGATTGCTTCAATCGGCGGAAATCGAATCACAGCATCTTGCCGGCCAGCAGGTCCTCGGCATGCATGGCATTCGGCAGAACCGGTTCGGCGCGGTCATGGGTTCTCAAACCAAGGCGAAAACAGAGGAACAGAAGCAGCGCGATAGCATTTATGCCACCGTTGAAGGCTTCTATGTGCTGACCAAGACCGGCGTTGAAGCGCGGCTTTGCAAATTGGACAAGGACGTAGACCAGCGCTTCAGTGTGGGGGCAAAAGTATTTCAGGACGCATTTCAAGAAGATGTCGACGCCGATGTGAGCGCTTATAAAGCGGAGCGATATGACGGCCTGCTCCGCGGAAGCTACCGGTGGTGGAGGGACAAGATTAAAGGCATGCCGGACGCGGTGAATCGATTCTACGAAAAGCGTCTCAAGGAATACCAGGACAGCATGCGCAGGCTCCTCTACAGCATCGCAGACATGATCGTAACTGGGCTTAACGATGCAAGGAACATCATCGCGGCGGGCAAGAAAGCGATTGATGCTTACATTGCGACTCTCAAGCCCCAGTGGCAGGCAACAGGGAAGAAAGCTGCGGGCGAGATCGAGCAAAAGTTCGACTCACTGGATGAGAGCGTCAAAGACAAGCGGGATCAACTTATCGATTCGCTCGCTGGCAAGTACAACGAGAACCTGCAACAGGTAAACGCACGCATTGAAAAAATGAAGGAGGAGAATCGCGGCCTGGTTGACAAAGTCGTAGGAGCCATCAAGGGAGTCATCCAGACAATAATGCATCTCAAAGATATGCTTCTAAACGTGTTGTCGCGGGCGGCAGCCGCGATCGGGCTCATCATCGCTCATCCCATCCGGTTTCTCGGCAATCTGGTTGACGCGGGAAAGCTGGGCTTCAACAACTTCAAGGATCATATTGTCGATCATCTTAAAGAAGGCTTCATGGAGTGGCTGTTTGGAAAGGTGGCCGAGACGGGCATTCAATTGCCAAAAGTCTTCGATCTCCAAGGCATTCTCGACCTTGTTCTGCAAGTGCTTGGCTTAACCCGCGCAAACATCCGAAAACGGGCAGTAGACATTCTCGGGGAAAAGGTGGTCAGCGCCATTGAGGGCACAGCGGAGATATTCAAAGTCCTCGTTACCGAGGGTCCGGGAGGCCTGCTGAAATATCTTGAAGGCAAGCTCGATGACACCATCGGAATGGTGATTGATAAGGTCAAGACCTTTGTGATGGAAAGAATTCTAATAGCGGGGGTCAAGTGGCTGATCGGCCTCTTGAATCCGGCCTCGGCCTTCGTAAAGGCCTGCATGGCGATCTACGACATCATCATGTTCTTTGTCGACCACGGGAGCCAGATTCTCGATCTTGTAAATACGATCATCGATTCGATTACAGATATCGCCAGCGGCGCGATTGGGAAGGCAGCTGCCGCGGTCGAGCAATCGCTGGCTCGTGCAATTCCCATCATGATCGGATTTCTGGCCAGTCTGCTGGGAGTCGGCGGCATCAGCGAGAAGATCCAGGAGATCCTCGAAACCATTCGCCGTCCCATCAACAACGCAATCGACTGGGTGATTAACAAGGCAGCCTCGCTCGGGAAGGGAATCGTAGGAGGCGTCAGGAAAGTTGCAGGCAAGATATTCAAGCTCGTCTTTCCGCAAGAAACTTTCCGGGTAGGATCGGAAGACCACCGGATCGAAGCGAAAGAAGGTACGGAGGATTATCACATCGTCATTCATAGCAAGGAAATGACGATCGAGGATTTCATCGAAGCTGTAAAGGCGGAAAGGCCTAAAGATGCGTTGGCTCTCCAAAAGGCATTCACCGCATACCACAGCGTAAAAGTCGACTCAAAAGAACTGGACACAGACAAGAGGCAACAGGATTTGGAACAAAAGGGAAAGATCAAAATCGAGAAATACGAAGCAGTCGCCAGTTTGATTGCCATAATCTATCCCAAAATTCCATCTCTTTCCGGCCAGCAATTCCAAACCAAGATAATCTATGGACCGACAGATCAACGCGGCGGATCGCTGATGGTAGCTCATCCGCTCGCAGCCGATAACATCGGTGAGGGAAGCGCACCGGATCAATCGTCTGATTTTCCACCCATCTGGCCGTCTATTACAAAAAAACGACAGGGAGACGACACTCGCCTGTACATCAAAGGCCACTTGCTCAATAAGAATCTGGGCGGCAGGGGAGAAAAGCTTGAAAACATTACACCCCTTACCTACAGTGCAAATCGGAACCACAACGTTCAGGTGGAGGAACCGTTGAAGGAACTGGTAACAAAGAGGAACAAGAAGATGGCTCATTACGAAGTACATGTCAACTATCCCGCTTCCAAAGCCAAGGTACCGTCCAACGTCAATGCGGATGAAGGCCTCCTGGCGACGAGTTTAACGGCGAGATGGTACGAGCTTGTACCGCAGGGAAATAAGCTCGAACAGACCGGCCCCACCAAGACGGAGACAATCCAGAACGTGCCGCCATATCCACATTCCTAGAGAAGGTGTGGGCCGATTCAGGCTAGATACAGAGTCTTCGTTGGAAAGTGCTACGAGATGAACAACTCCATCAGCATCGGAATCCATGTTCGTGACGAAACACAAGGACTGAACGCCACACTC
This sequence comes from Occallatibacter sp., assembly GCA_036489415.1. Classification (GTDB taxonomy): domain Bacteria; phylum Acidobacteriota; class Terriglobia; order Terriglobales; family Acidobacteriaceae; genus Telmatobacter. Next base: position 137,974 of record DASXFS010000036.1, read on the forward strand.
GCCTCGCTTCGCGAGCATTCTCCCGCCGCTGAGCTCTTATTACTCTCTGACGGCTCCCAGGATCCCATGTCCGCCGTCCGCAATCGGACTGGGCTGACCCAGTTGTGGACCCATGGACGTCGTGGCTCGGCTGCCGCGTTCAACCGCTTGTCGGTTGCCACGCGCAGCGACGTCATTGTTTTTCTTCAGAGCGGCTGCATAGTAAGCCCCGGATGGTTGCAGGCTCTTCTGGCCGCGCTCGACGCCGATCCGAGCAACGGCCTTGCTGGTCCCTCTACAAGCCGATCCTGGAACGAGCAATGCGTATTTCCCAATGCGTCAGGCTTCCCGCATGCAATCACACGCACCGCCCGTCTCGCGCAACAGCAATTTAGTTCTGCTTTTCGAACGCTCGATCCGCTCTATAGTCTTGCCGACTTCTGCTATGCGGTAAAACGAGAAGTTGTCGATGCGATTGGTACAGCCGATGAAGACTATGGACTGGGCCCCTGCTGGGAGATGGACTATAACATACGAGCTCATCGCGCTGGATTTCACGGCGTCTGGGCTTGCGCCTCTTATGTTTATCGGCCGCCGCTTTCTGACCGGCGCGCAAAAGAAGAAATGGAGCATATCGAATCGAGCAAGCGCCGCTATCAGGATAAGTTCTGCGGCCTGCGCTTGCGTGGCGTCAAACAAGACTTTCGCACTCATTGCAGAGGAGACGCATGCCCAAATTTTGCTCCTCAACAATTGATCGAGATTCGCAGAAGCCAGATTCCTGAGCCGGGAATTCAAATCGGCTCGATGAACGCGCCTCTTGTCACTTGCATAATGCCCACGTGGAATCGACGCGCTTTTATTCCTGGAGCGCTGGCCTGTTTCCTTGCTCAGGACTACCCGAACTTGGAGTTGCTCGTAATCGACGATGGCTCAGATCCGATCCGCGATCTTCTTCCCGCAGACCCGCGCATTCGATACTTCCGGCTCGACGAAAAGTTAAACATTGGCAGCAAGCGCAACTTCGCCTGCGCTCGTGCGCAAGGCGAGTTCATTGCGCATTGTGACGACGATGACTGGTACCCCAGTTCACGAATAAGCCGCCAGGTCCATGCGCTCCAGTCTTCGGGAGCCGGTGTGACGGGCACAAGTACGAATTACTTTTATGATCCGCGCTTGCGGCAGGGCTATCGGTATACTTACGCCGGTTCTGCCGGTGATTGGCTTGCCGCGCCTGTCTACCGCAGGTCCGTCTGGGAGCGAAAACCGTTCGATGCAATTCAAGTCGGCGAAGACGTGCGGTTCGTCGCCGGCATTCCCAAATCGGAGCGCCTTGACCTCAGAGATCCAGGGCTGGTCATCGCTATGATTCATGCCGCCAACACAAGTCCGAAGGTTACTCGCGCTCCCTTCTGGCGCAGCGAGAAATGGGAGAACATAGTCGCCGTCATGAGTGGCTCTGCAGGCCTCTTTACTGCTCCTTCACAAGCCGCCCCGCTTGTCACCTGCATCATGCCTACGTTTAACCGCCGCAGATTCATCCCTCTCGCAATCGAGTGTTTCCGTAGCCAGACTTATCCAAATAAGCAGTTAGTCGTCGTTGATGACGGCGATTCGGGGGTCGGCGATCTGCTTGAAGGGCAACCGAATATTCGCTATGTCGGGGTTCGACACAGAATGACTGTTGGCGGCAAACGCAATCTTGCCTGTGAGCAGGCTGCCGGTACGCTCATCGCGCACTGGGATGACGATGACTGGTACGCCCCCAATCGACTAGCTGAGCAAATCAATCCACTCATAGAGGGAACATGCGACATGACCGCATTGGCCAACAATCCACTCTTGGAGATGAAGACCGGGAAGTTCTGGACTGTCAGCGCTCAGTTGCAGGATCAAATGTGTTTTGAGGGTGTATATGCTGGAACGCTCGTATATCCCAGATCTTTCTGGCAAGATGGCACGCGATATCCCGATCAGAACCTTGCTGAAGATGCTGGATTTCTTCGCCAGCTCATCAATGCTCGCAAGCGGATCCTTCGCATTGACGCCGGGAACCTGTTTGTCTACATTCGCCATGGAACCAACACCTGGAAATTCGGAAGCGGTACTTTCCTTGATCCAGCGGGTTGGCGGCATTGTCTCCCGCCGCGGGGTTTTTCATCTGAGATATTCGATGCATATCGGTCCGCCAGTATGGCTTCTGAAGGTAGAACACTATCTCATTGCAATTAGGTCGAGGCTAAGTTCAAGGTGATCTTCTTGCAGGGCCGCCCAATCCTGCGAACGAGTCGAATCCAGTCAATATCGTCAAGGAATATCTCCATGCCGACGCGAGCAATCGTCAAGAACAACCGCCGATGGAAAGTCGATAACCAGGATGCCGCTTTTTGGGACCGCGTGGAAAACGACAGCTGGGAGCCACACACATTCAGCATTTTTGACCGCTTTCTGGATGCAGAGCACTCTTATCTCGATGTGGGCGCCTGGATTGGCCCCACAGTGCTCTATGGAGCTTTTTTGGCACGTCACTGCTATGCGATGGAACCGGACCCTTTGGCATATTCGAGGCTCCGGGAAAATGTAGAACTGAACGCGTCCATCAAGAACCGAATCAGCCTGTCCACGCAGTGCCTCGCGTCAACATGCGGCCCTGTCAGGTTGGGAAACAAGACCAGTTCCATCGGTGGCGATAGCATGTCGAGCCTGTTATTCGCAGACGGGCAAGTCAACTGGCAAGTGGAGGGAGTTACTCTCGAGCGCTTCTTCTTGGACAACCATATTTGTGACTGTTCCTTCATCAAGATGGATATCGAGGGTGCGGAATTCGATGTCTTGCCTGCAATTGCTGGTTATCTTGCCGAGCATCGTCCGACTCTTTATCTTTCGCTTCACCCGCGCTTTCTGGCCGAACCAGAATCGAAGACAGCAGCAATCAAAAAGGTCTTGGAAGGCTACCGTCACGTATATACGACTGAGCTCCAGCCTTCACGCGCGGAGATTCTTTGCGATCCAACGACCTTCCAATGGTGTTACGAGTTGATCTTCTCAGACCTCAACTGCTTCTAGCTCGCACTTCTCAGGAGGAGACTGCGGCGGTCCAGTGAATCGGCATCGCTGGGTTGGGCCGGCATACTTTCAGGCACAGTTGCGGGTCGAAGCGAAGATAAGCCAGTGGATGTCGAGTCCATCAGAGGCAAACTAACAATATCGACAAGTTCAGTTGCCCGCGCAACTGGCATAACTTATCTAATTCAGAGCCGGTGTCTTAAAATCTTCCTGCGGCTTGATAACCAGACCCAAAGCTCGATCAAGTATGAAAACCGCACAACGGTAACCTATTTATTAGTTCCTAAATAATCACCAGTGGTTTTCCCATAAGTTACTCACAAGCAATTACGTTAGATTTTTGTAAAAATTTGCACTAATGGAAGACTTTTTCCACAATTGGTGCTAAGTTAGTTTTGCTCGCGCCATTAATCGCAGGTTCCATAACCCTCCCCGGGTTATGTGCCTCCGGTTCGGCATTTTTCCCCAGCGTTCTGCCGCGATCACCGTACGGATTGCCACGTCTCCTTGCCCTCTCATCAAGCGCAAGGATCAAATCTGTTATGGGTCGTCTCGGCAGAAGCGGGAGCAACTGAGAAGTCAAGCATGAAAAGAGGAGCCCAATGAAGGCTCAATGCAAGCGCACCCCGCATATTGCCGTTCTCGATGCTGATCCGGCAATCCTGGATTACGTTCACCGTATTCTCGAAGACCGCTTCAGCGTGAGCCTGTTTACGCAGGCTGCGGAACTGAACCGCAGCCTGCGAGAATCTCCTGCGCCTGACCTGCTCCTGATGGACTGGCACATTGTCGAAGACCTATCCGAGGAGAACGCGCTCGGCCTGCTCGCTAAAATTCATGCCTCCAGGCCGTCACTTCCGGTTATCATGCTCGCGTGTTCAGCCGAGATGAAGGAAGTCGTGGTGGCCACGCGCATGGGCGCCACCGATGTGATCCTCAAGCCTTTTAGAAAAAGTGACATCGACCTCGCCGTGCAACAGTGCCTCAAAGAATCGAGCCAGCAATCGGTCGACCCCGAAATCCAGGGAATCCCCCTTGATGGGAACACATCCTTTGTCAGATCCAGCAAGCGCATGCGGGAGATCGAGTCCCAATGCGCACTCGTTGCACACGCCGATATCCCTGTCCTCATCCTTGGAGAGAGCGGCACCGGCAAGGAGGTCGCGGCCCTGTTGATCCACAAGATGTCTGCACGCAGCCAGCGCTGCTTCATGAAAGTAAATTGCGCGGCCATGCCTACCGATCTGCTCGAAAGCGAACTCTTTGGTTACGACCAGGGCGCCTTTACTGGCGCGGTCAAATCCAAGCCCGGGAAGTTTGAGATTTGCGATCACGGCACAATTCTTTTGGATGAGATTGGCGAAATGCCGCCTGCCTTGCAGGCGAAGCTCTTACAGGTTCTCCAGGATGGGAGCTTTTCGCGCCTGGGCAGCAGGTCCACCGTCAAAGTCGATATACGCGTGATTGCCGCCACAAACATCGACATCAAAGCCGCCATTGCTCAAAAGACATTCCGAGAAGACCTCTTCTACCGACTGAATGGATTTACCCTTAAAATGCCCCCCCTGCGCGAACGCACTGAGGAGATCCCGATCCTGTCCCAACACTTCATGCACAAGGTGGCCGCGAAGTACCAGTGCAATCTATTGCCGATTTCCCCTGCGCTCCTTGAGGCGCTGACCCGCCACCCGTGGCCAGGCAATCTTCGTGAATTGGAGAATACGATCAAGCGCTACCTCGTCTTGGGCGACGAACAGGCCATCATTGATGAACTGGATTCTCTGCGGAGTTCGGCAATGTTTGCATCGAGCGCGGAAGACCCCGGCAGCAACGCAAGTCTCAAGCATCTGGTAAGAAATCTGAGGGGTAACGCAGAATCTGCGGCCATCGCACAATCCTTGGACGGTACGGGATGGAACCGGAAGGTGGCGGCAAGCAACCTGCAGATCAGCTACAAGGCTCTGTTGTGCAAAATCAAACAATACAATCTCAGACCGCCACGAAAAGGGCCAGTTTCGATCGGGCAAGCGAACCGTCTCGACCGGGCGCAACCAGCCTAACTCTACTCGCGGTTGGCCGTTATTTCTTCTGGCAAGAGAAGATTGTCCTTGAGTTTGGGAGCGAAGCGATCAAGGGTTACCGGGAAGCCCATCCATATGCCGTGGACGGCAGGCGCTCGGGTCTGGAAATTGAGCTGCTTGTCCGTCGATAGCAACGACAAGCTCATTTACGTGTTGAAGAGTTGGCTTGTTGCCCCCGCGTTCCCGGTATGCGCAAACCCTATGCGGTTGGAATTGCCTCCCTGAGAATCGAATATTCCAGAATCTCCGCGGCTATTCCGGTCAAACTCATCGCCGTCTTATCCGTGCGCACCGCCCGCCCAAGGCACCGAATCCGGCAACAGGTTGAAAGCGTGATTTCCGGAGGCAATTCGATCACAAATTCAAATTCGCGGTCGATCTGTGTGCCGTCAGGCAAGGCCAGATAGAAATACACTCCCCGGTTGCTCAGGTCTCGGGTGTAGGCGGGAATCTCGCGGCCTCCGATGACTACGGTGACGGGCGCATTGATTTTGAAGCGCTGCCTTCCACGCCGCTCATTCGCCGTTGCCAGGGTTTCATTCATACGTGCCATCTCAAATTGCCGTCGCCTGCCGCGAAGGGCGATCCGCGCCACATTTGCCAGGTCTGCGAAGTCGGGACGGCCTTCCGAATCGTTGTGCGAGACTCCAGTCAACGCTCGCAAGCATAGTTCCGGCTGTTTAATATTTAGATACTATTGCAATCTCATTGCCGAACGATTTTCACAAAAATACTGAGAGAATGCGCGCCTTAGAAGTGAAGGAATGCAATTTTATGCATAGAATGTGGGTAGAAAGTGGCCACTCCGGCCTCTTTCGCTTCGTCGCAACCGGTTTCCTTCCCGACTATCTAATTCAAGCTGCGGATCGAAATGAAGCTCAATTGTCTCCTGCGTCATCTGCCCCGGCCCCGGCCCACCGCATCCCTTCGCAGGACGCCGTAAGGCAAATTGTCGGGCCCGTCAAACCGAGCCGGTTCTAGGCCGCTTGCCTGTGCGGCATGACAGGCCGAAACGAAAACGGGGTCACGGAAAAGTGGAAAGCAATGAACGCTTTCCACTTTTCCGTGACCCCAAGTGCGGCGGAGTCTATCGATTGCCCATCGCGCTACTGGGACAAATCGGCTAGACGAATATTCCGGCCACGCCACTTCCTGAAGGAGCAACTATGAATGCGCGCTCAATGTCAGGGTAGACGACGGCCTGTAGCCTTCCGAATGAGAACGGATACCACGGAAGTCCGGTGCCGAGCAAGAATAGAGGGTCAAGCTCGGATCAATCCATTTTCTGTTCCGCTGATTTCAGCGAACAACAGGATCGATCCTATCTAGACAGCAAAGCCCGCATCCATCCTCGCCCGGTAAAAAATACACGCCTCGCAAGAACTTACACACCCAGAAGCCTCTTAGTAGCGTCAGCCTGCCGTTTCCCAGCTCAGTTTCTTTGCTCCAAGTCTAACAATCTGGAGTATTTCGCGACTCTAGGTGACCACGCCGGTTTGGCATGGGTATTGCTTTCTATGTATATGTATGGAGTGCCATGTGCAAGCAGCTCACCACGATAGTAGCCGTGACCAAACGGCTGCATTAGTCAGTTGTGTCCGCGTCCCAGCCGAAGGGATGACTTCAAGACAGGGACTAAGACTCTTGAAAACAGGGTTACCTCGCTACCGGCAGAGAATATCCGAGAAATGATCCGCATCGGTTCCCGCCACCACAGACTTTCTCGAGTGGAGTAACTAAGCCTCCGATTACCCGCCAAGAAAAACGCATCAGGAATTGACCATATCTGCCTTTTTGAGCGTAAGACAGCAGCGCTTCGCCCACATTGTGCTTTGCTAAGCGGCAGATTTAATTTAACTTGACTAAAGTAACACGAAAGTGAACTGAGAGTACCCTGAATGGTTAATCTCGAATTCGTGACCCAATGCTAGGCTTTCTCTAGACCTTTCTGAGAAAAGGAAATAGGGGCCCCGTGGAAACTTAGTCGTGATAGCGCTCGAAGAGGTGGTGTAATGTACGAGATCTTCGTTAGCCCCCCATCGGGCTACGAATTGGTAAGAACTACTGCCTCGCCCCGCAACGACCGTTCGCGGTCGAAACATTGCTTCGCACACAATCGCGCTCCTATCTCCGGCCTTAACCGTCTGCGCACAGCTATATTCCTGACCTTATCCAGCTGCCTTTTCTCCGCCCTGTTTGGTTGCGGGGGCTATGTGGTAAACAAGGACGCCGCGGCGGCCACGGTGTTGGGCGGGCTCACCTGCAACAACGCGTCTATAACGGGCGCAGGGACGGATGCCTGCACCGTGGCGCTAAACACACCGGCGGCCAGCGGCGGCCTGGTTGTGAGTCTCTCCAGCGGGAATGCGGCGGTAAAGGTTCCAGCCACCGTGACGATACCGGCCAATGCCATCAGCGCCGGGTTCACGGCGACGGTGTCACCGGTAGCGACCGCACAGGTGGCGACCCTGCAGGCGGTCGCAGGCAGCTCTTCCAACAGCTATACCCTGCAGTTGAATGCGGCGGGGGCAACACTGAGCGTCAACGCCACCAGCGTGGCCTTCAACAGCGTAGCGGTGAACACGGCAGCGACACAGTCGGTGACGCTGACATCTGCCGGCGACGCACCGCTAACAGTCAGCGCGGCAACGGTAACGGGGATAGGCTTTACGGTGTCTGGGGCCAGCTTCCCGCTCACCCTGGGTGTGGGTCAGGCAGTAACTCTGACCGTACAGTTTGATCCCACCGCCGCGGGGGCGGCGACCGGCCAATTGGCTATCGCCAGCAACTCTTCCACCGGCGCCACGACGGTGATCGACCTGGACGGCACGGGCACGGCTGCGCTGAGCGCACTCACCTGCAACAGCGCGTCCATGACAGGAGCGGGGACGGATGCCTGCACGGTAACGCTAAACACGGCGGCAGCCAGCGGCGGCCTGGTTGTGAGCCTGTCCAGCAGCAATCCCGCTGTCACGGTACCAGCCACAGTGACGGTCCCTCCCAATGCTGCCAGCGCAGGGTTTATGGCGACGGTGTTACCCGTCGCGACCGAGCAGGTGGTGAGCCTAAAGGCGGCCATGGGCAGCGCTTCCCAGACATTTGACCTGCAGTTGAATCCATCCACACCAACGCTGAGTGTGGCGACTTCCGGCTCCCCATCCACTTACGGCAGCGCGGTAACCTTCACAGCAACAATCTCCAGCGGTCCCACCGGCATCGTAACCTTTTATGACGGCGCTGCCTCCATCGGCACTGGCACGATCAACGGAACAACTACGCATATAACGAGTTCGCTCAGCGCGGGATCCCACACCATCACCGCAAGCTGGCCCGGAAACAGCGACTACGGCCCCGTCACATCTGGTGCCATCATCCAGGCAGTGAACCAGGCCACGCCGGCCATCAGTTGGGCCACACCGGCGGCCATCACTTACGGAACGGCTCTCAGCGCCACTCAGCTCGACGCCACTTCGACGGTCCCTGGAACCTTCGTCTACTCACCCGCCGCAGGCGCCATCCCGGCT
>DASXFS010000001.1:0-167568 GCA_036489415.1 Occallatibacter sp.
TGCCAGAAACTCTTGAACTCATCCACTGGCCCGGTATGGAACCGGTAGAGCCACGCAAGCCCCGCCGAAACCACGATCGTAAACACATCCGCAATCATCCAGAACCGGCCTCGGCTCGTGGAATGGCGCACCACCCGCTCCGACCGCCCTTCAAGCAAATCCCCCGTCGAAGACACAGGACCATGCACCCGTTGCCAGAGTTCAGTTGTCGCCATTTCGCTCCGCAGACCTCCGAATATCAAACAGTCAGGAATAAAGGAATAAATGGAGATCGCATCCCAGAAATAAAATCCGTGATGAAATGGGATTCGACCCCATGCAAGATAAAGCTGTTGGTCTGTTCCGTTCCTAATGGTCGTGGGCTGCCTGTCTCAACCAATGCAACCCGCATGATTCTCGGCAATGAGCCCATGCGGCCGACTAGCTCGGCGCTCGCCTCTCAGGTTTTGCGTTCCGTTTCGGCGACGCCCAGAAAGGACGCGCTCATTGTCATCAAAGCCCGGCCCAAATAACTAACCCGGGGAAATCTCTCTTTGAGCCCAAAGCCGATAACAACAAGCGATACGACAAATCAGAATTGATCCAGCACTTCAAGTCCAAACTTCATTCAAAGGGCTTCGACGGTCTGATGGCTCTCTGCCCCGAATGTTCCAAACCTGTGAATTTAAGCATAGTCTGGCCCCACCTGGGCTTGGCAAGAAAAATCACCACGACCCCTCGTTACTAGATAATAAACAGGTTATTCCTAAGGTAATACGTATGCGTCTAATGCCAGAAATTGCTGAATGTGCAGCTCCGGGGATTCCAGAAATCCTCTCAGCGGGCCAAAGTAGCTGGCGCGGCCCTGATCGAGGAAAAGAACCTGGTCGGCCAACTTCTCGGCAAAGCGCATGTCGTGCGTAACCACGATGCTGGTGAACCCAAGCTGACGCTTGAGGCGCTGGATCAGATCGCCAAGGCGGCGCGCGATGATCGGGTCCACCATCGTGGTCGGCTCGTCGTAGAGCACCACCTCCGGCTGCGCCGCCAACGCCCTGGCAATGGCCACGGCCCGCTTGCGCCCGGTGGACAGGCTGGCCGGAAATGCGTCAGCCACGTCTTCAGCGCCCACCATGGCGATCAGCCGCCCCACGATCTCCTCAATCTGGTCCTCGGCCAGCCCACCCAGCTCCCGCAAGGGAAAGGCCACGTTTTCCCGCACGCTCAGGGAATCGAAAAGCGCGCCATTCTGGAAAACCATGGTCACCTTCTTGCGTACCGCCCGCATGTCCTCTTCCGTGAACGCATTAATCTCCTCGCCGCCAAGGCGGATGGAGCCCACCTGCGGCTTGAGAAAACCCATCAGGATGCGCAGGGCAACCGATTTCCCCACGCCGCTGCGGCCCAGAATGCAAAGCGTCTCGCCCCGGTTGACGGTAAAGCTCACGTTGTCCAGAATTTTCCGGTCACTCAACCAGATTGAGACGTGACCGAAGGAGATGACCGGCTCAGACGTTGCGCCGAGCGGCTCACGGTCCTTTTCCGCTCGACCATCCGTGGCGTCACCGAGCATTTCGGCGATCTCCGGGATCAGCGCCTCGGTGAATTCCGGATTGGGAAGAGAATCCGACGTCGCCATACGATCACTTTACGCGATGAGTGGGTGCGGAGTGAACCGAACCGGCGGGCAGTGAGCCTGGGCGCGGGCCAAATCTTCCGCGGTATTGACGTTGAGAAACCACCACGTCGCAGGCAGATCCCGAGGATGGGAAACCTGGCCGCATTGCACCAGCGCTTCCGCCGGCAGCACTGTCACCGGTTCCCCCAGACTGGCCGCAGCGGCCTGAAACCCGGAAAAGCAGCCCCTGCGCCCCGCTTCCAATTCCCTTTCGAGCACGGGCAAAACTGCCCGGTCAAGCACGGCCGGGAAGGTCTGCGCAAACCCGTTGGCCGAAGCCGCGGTGACCGCCTTCCCTGTTGTTTGCGCGTATCTGACCAGAAAACCAATCAGTGAGGCCGGCAAAAGAGGCAAGTCAACGGGAATGAAAACCGCCCAACGCGCAGAGGTCGAGGCCAGCGCGGCGCAGATGCCGCTTAGCGGACCCAGGCTGGCCCGGCTGTCCTCGACCAGCGGCGCAAAAGCCGCAAGCGCCGACTGCCCACCAGCCACGGACGCAGCAAGACCCGCCTCGCGCAGAATTTGAAGTGCATGAGCCGCCAGCGGCTGGTCATCCAGCAGGGCCAGCGCCTTGTCCATGCCCATGCGGCTGGACCGTCCCCCGGTCAGAACGAACCCCACGGCATCGGGTTCCTCCGCATCAGTCGCTGACCTGACTTGAGGCGTGCTCAACTGCCCGTCTCCTCCAGAAATCGAATCAGCGATTCGATGCCCAGCCCGAAGTTTTTCAGATTGAATTTCTCATTGGGTGCGTGAAGATTGTCGTCCGGCAGGCCAAAGCCCATCATCACGCTGGGCAGTCCCAGATGGCGGGCAAAGTCCCCCACAATCGGAATGGACCCGCCGGAGCGGATAAAGACCGTCTCCTTGCCCCACACCTCGCGCAGGGCGCGTGTCGCCGCCTGAACATATGGATTGTCCACCGGAATCAGGCAGGGCTCACCGGAGTGGATCAGCCGCACCTCCACATCCACGCCCGCCGGCGTAATCTGCGCCACATAATTCTTGTACAAGGAAAAAGCCTTGGCCGCCGTCATGCCGGGCACCAGCCGCATGGAAACCTTGGCCAGCGCCTTGGCCGGAATCACGGTCTTCGCGCCCGCTCCCGTAAACCCGCCGGGAATGCCATGCACATCCAGCGTGGGCCGGGCCCAGGTGCGCTCCAGCACGCTGTAGCCGGCCTCGCCCACCAGTTGCCGCGCCCCCACTTCGCTGATGCGGTACTGCTCCTCATCGAAAGGCAGGCTCTGCCATGCGGCCAGTTCCTCCGCGCTGGGCGGAATAATGTCGTCATAAAAACCTGGAATCAGTATGTGCCCGTGTTCATCCTTGAGACCGGCCAATATCTGCGCCAGCGCGAAAAACGGGTTGGGAGCCGCGCCGCCATACATTCCGGAATGCAGATCGGTCTTCGCGCCCCGCACTTCGATCTCGGTATAAATCATGCCCCGCAGGCCCACGCACAAAGTCGGAAGCCCCGGCGCGAATAACTCGGTGTCGGAGATAAGCGCGAAGTCTGCCTTCAGATCTTTTGGCTTTGACGCCACATAGCCCGCAATGCCCTCCCCGCCAACTTCTTCTTCACCCTCCAGCAGCACGCGCACATTCAAGGGCAATCCTTTGTTCGCCGCCAATAACGACTCCAGCGCCTTCATCTGCGCCACCACCTGTCCCTTGTCGTCCACCGCGCCGCGCGCGTACAAGTTTCCGTTGCGCTCGGTGGGCTCAAACGGCGGCGAAAGCCACTCGTCCAACGGATCAGGCGGCTGCACATCGTAGTGCCCATACACCAGCACCGTCGGCTTGCCCGCCGCATGAAGCCAATCCGCATACACCAGCGGGTGTCCTGCGGTTTCAATCAGGCGCACATGCTCCATGCCGATCTTCGCCAGGTCCGCGGCCAGCACCTCGGCGGCAAAGTGGCAGTCGCCGGCGTGCTCGGGCAGCGTGGAAATAGAGGGGATGCGCAACAGGGACTTCAATTCGTCGAGAAAACGCGGATAATTCTGACGGGCATAATCAACAGCGGACGAAGACATCGATCGGCTCCCCTAGAATGGAATTTCGCAGTCAAAGCAAAAGTATAGGCCCTCGATCCGAACTCAGTCCTTCTATGAAAGCGAGAACCGGCTTGCTTAAATCTGGAGTTCCCCGCCCGCGGGCCGTTCTACACATGCGCTTCTTCCTGCTCCTGTTTGCCCTGGCCTCCATGATGCCCGCCGGCAGGTCGCAAACCCCCGACACCAATCCGTTTTTCGCCCGCAGGAACACGTTCTCGATTCTCGCCGCGTACTCTAACGATTCAAGCCACATCCTGCTGGGCGGCGCAGCAAACCGCAAGCTGCTCGACTTTGGCGCCGGCTATAGCCGCCGGCTCTTTCTCAACCGCATCGTCAACTGGCAATACAACGGTGAAATTCTTCCCGTAGCGCTCGAGAGCGATCTGCTGGGCCAGCAGGTGGACAGCCAGACGGAGCCCACGGTCACCACGTTCCTTCCCGACCCCATCGGCCAGGTTCTATCCTGCGCCGTGCTCACCACCCCCTACAGCTACACCATCCTTAATTCAAATGGCAGCTCGACCACCTACAGCGGAACCGAGACGCAATCCTGCTCCGGCCGCCGCTGGAACATCGGCGAAGCCATCTCGCCGATTGGATTTCAATGGAACTTTCTGCCGCGCCTCAAGACGCAGCCGTTCTTCATCGGCCACGGCGGATACATGTACACCACCAAGCCGATTCCGCTCCTCTACGCCGGCTCATTCAACTTCACATTCGATCTGGGCATTGGAGTGGAGCTCTACCAGAACCAGACCCGGTCCATCCGCGCCGAATACCGCTATCACCACATTTCAAACCACAATACCGCGCAAGCAAATCCCGGCATCGACAACAGCCTCTTTCAACTGACCTATTCTTTTGGCCACTAAGGAAACTCTGCACAAGTTATAGTCTTGAAGGGTACGGGCTTTAGCTGAAGGGTACGGGCTTTAGCCCGTACATAAAAGCAGCAAAATCAGCTGGGCTTTAGCCCCTGAGGGAATGCGAAACCTGGAGCAGGATCTTAATCGGAGATCTGTTAATAGCGCGCCACGGCCGGATCAACTTCCGCCGACCAGGCATCAATGCCGCCGCGCAGCGACTGCGCCTGCTCGAACCCCTGGTTACGCAACCAGACCGTCACGTTCATCGACCGCATGCCGTGATGGCACAGCACCACGAGCCGTTCGTCGGGGTCCAGTTCCTGGTGCGCGCGCGCCGGCACGTCGCCCATGGGCATCGCCGTACTGCCGTCAATGTGCGCCGTAGCAAACTCCCATGGCTCGCGCACATCGATGAGCCTTGCCTTGCCCTCGCCCAGCAGCGCCGCCGCCTCGGCCGGTGAAATCTCATAATCCAGCATGAATTTAGTTTAGAGCCTCTTGCGGCGGCAGTACGAGTGCGGCCCGCTGCAATGTCGCACGGACGCAACCGCCCACGCGGCACGGCTGGACAGATTACTCTTGAAGAGATGCCTCCCATTCTCAATGCACAATCCGTGACCAAGCAATTCGGCGCCACTCCGCTGTTTCGCAACATCTCCTTCACCGTCGAAGACGGCGACCGCATCGGCCTTATCGGCCCGAATGGCGCTGGAAAATCCACCCTGCTGGCCGTGCTGGCAGGCCAGGTCGAGCCGGATTCGGGCGAACTCGCAGTCCGCAAGCGCGCCCGCGCCGCCTACGTTCCCCAGGATTCGCGTTTCGCCGCCGGCCTCACCATCCGCCAGGTGCTGGAACGCGCTCTCGCCGCTGCCCACGTCAACGAAGCCGAACGCGAGGGCCGCCTGCGCGAGCTGACCGGCCGCGCCGGCTTTGCCGACCTCAACGCGGAAGCCGCCTCGCTCTCCGGCGGATGGCGCAAGCGCCTGGCCGTCACCGAGGCCATGGTCATCGAGCCGGAGGTCATGCTTCTCGACGAGCCCACCAATCACCTCGACTTGGCCGGCATCGAGTGGCTGGAAGAGCTGCTCCGCTCGTCCTCCTTCGCCGCCGTCACCGTCAGCCACGACCGTTATTTCCTCGAATCCACATCCAGCCAGATCATCGAGTTGAATCGCATCTTTGCCGACGGTCTTTTCCGCGTCAAGGGCACATTCAGCCGGTTTCTTGAAGAAAAGCAAGCCTATCTCGAATCGCAAAGCCGCCAGCAGGAAAGCCTGCGCAACCAGGTCAAGACTGAAATTGAGTGGCTCAGGCGCGGGCCCAAGGCGCGGACAACGAAATCGAAAGCCCGCATCGACACCGCCAACGCCATGATCGGCCAGTTGGCCGCAATGGACTCGCGCACCACCGTCAACTCAGCCGGAATCGACTTCGAGGCCAGCCAGCGCAAAACCAAACGGCTGGTCGAGTTCGACAATGTGGCTCTTGCGGTTCCTGTTTCAGAATCGCCTAATGAACCCGGGCAAGAAAGCGAAACAGGACAGAAAGATAAAGCATGCCAACGGCTGCTGTTCACCGGACTGAACTTCATCCTCACCGCGGGCATGAAGGTTGGCCTCGTCGGGCCCAATGGCAGCGGTAAAACCACTCTGCTGCGGCTGCTGCGCGGCGAGATTGAGCCTGCTGAAGGAACCATCCGCCGCGCCGAATCGCTGCGCATGGTCTACTTTAGCCAGATGCGCGAGCTGGACGAGAACCTCACCCTGCGCCGCGCCCTGGCTCCGGAAAGCGATGCCGTCATCCACCAGGGACGCACGGTCCATGTAGCCAGTTGGGCCGCGCGTTTCCTGTTCACCGGCGAACAGCTCAACCAGCCGGTCCGCAATCTCTCCGGCGGCGAAAGGGCCCGCGTGCTCATCGCCAAGCTGATGCTCGAACCGGCCGACGTTCTGCTGCTCGACGAGCCCACCAACGATCTCGACATTCCCACCCTTGAAATCCTGGAAGAAAATCTCCTCGACTTTCCCGGCGCGCTGGTGCTGGTGACCCACGACCGTTATCTGCTCAACCGCGTGTCTTCCACCGTGCTCGGCCTCGACGGCCGCGGAAATACCGGCCGTTTTGCCGACTACGCCCAATGGGAAGACTGGCTCGATGAGCAGGACGAAGCGGAAAAGAGCGGCATGGGTAAGAACGGTTCCGATGAGCGCAAACAAGCGCGCCGGTCTGACGGCTCAAGCACAGCGCAGCAAACCGGAGCCCAGGCTCTGCAAACCGGTGGTGGCAAGAAAAAGCTCTCCTACCTTGAAGCCCGTGAGTTCGCGGCCATCGAGCATCGAGTCGAGCAGTCCGATGCGCGGCTGGCCACTGCGCGCGACCACATCGAGCACCCGGATGTCGTCACCAACGCCAACGCCCTCCAGGAAGCGCTGCTCGAACTCGACGCCGCGCAGCACGAGAACGACGGCCTCTACGCGCGCTGGGCAGAACTGACGGAAAAAGCCGGCTGAGCGCCGAGGGCCGGCGCAGTCGCCCGCATTTCTTACCGCTCGCCCCAGCTCAGCTTGCTGCGCAAGACCTCAAAGAAGCTGCCCTCGCTCAGGCGCACCAGCTTTACAGTGTGGCTGGATCTGCGGCAGCGAACCTCATCGCCGCGCAGCAGTTCAACCGCCTGCTGGCCATCCACAGTGAGCAGTGCCGTATTGGGAACACCCACCACCCGCACGGTGAGCGACGCATCGCCCCGCACCACGATCGGCCGTAGCGTCAGCAGGTGCGGACAAATCGGCGTCACCACCAGTGCGTCCACATCCGGCGTGAGAATGGGACCGTTGGCGGC
This sequence comes from Occallatibacter sp., assembly GCA_036489415.1. Lineage (GTDB taxonomy): Bacteria > Acidobacteriota > Terriglobia > Terriglobales > Acidobacteriaceae > Telmatobacter. The sequence goes on from DASXFS010000001.1 coordinate 7,423, forward strand.
CAGCGTGTAGGCCGTTGAGCCTGTGGGAGTGGAAACGATCACGCCGTCGGCGCGGAAGTCGGCCACTTTCTTTCCGTCGAGTTCAACCGTGAACTCGCCCATGCGCGCAATGTCGCCCTTGGAAACCACCACATCGTTGAGCGCCTCAAAGCTTGAGTGCGGCACGCCCTCGCGCCACAATTCGGCGTGCAGCATAGACCGCCCATCGAGCTCGTAGCAGTCCTTGCACCAGCCGTCCAGCGTGGCGTAGAGGTCGGCCAGGCGCACTTCGGTCAGGAAACCGAGAAAGCCCAGGTTGACGCTGAGGATCGGCGTGCCTGTTGCCGCAAAGATGCGCGCCACCGAGAGCAGCGTGCCATCCCCGCCCAACACGATCACCAGGCCCGGCGCATATCCAGGCATCTCCGCCCGATCCGCAACAGGCGCAGCCGCCGTGTATTTGCCGCCTTCTTCATCGAGCAGCGGCTCATATCCGCGCTGACGCAACCATGCTATCAGCTCCGGCAGAAGCCGGGTGAGCTCTTCTCTCTGCGGCTTGCATACAATCGCAACTCGAACCATGCAGTCCCAGTGTACCGGAGCACCACCTGCGCTGCGGCAGACGGCCACCTGCGGTGGAGCTGGCGGCGCTTGCGCGCCAGAAGGTTCGTCTTACCCTGCGCTGCCCTGTGTATCTTCCGTGCCGCGGAGCGCATAGAGCAGGAATTCGCGATTCCCTTCCATCCCCGTGATCGGCGATGGAATCGTCTCGACCACCCGCCAACCGAGTGAACGAACACAGTCCGCCACGCGATCGATGGCCAGTTGGTGCGCCTCCGGATCGCGCACAATCCCCCCGTTGCCCACGTTCCCGCGCCCGGCTTCAAACTGCGGCTTCACCAGGATGACCGCTTCCTGAAGCCCCGGCGCAGCCGCCAACACAGCGGGCAGCACCAGCGTGGCCGAGATGAACGAAACATCCATCACCAAGAAGCTCAACTCCGGCTCGCCTGCTGGAGCAGCCAGCGCGCCGGGCGCAAGCAGCCGCGCATTGGTGCGCTCCACCAGGCGCACGCGGGGGTCGTTGCGCAGCTTCATGGCAATCTGTCCGAACCCGGTATCAACCGCGGTGACATGCGCCGCGCCGTGCTGCAGCAGGCAATCGGTAAAACCGCCGGTCGAGGCGCCCACGTCAAGACAGGCTCTGCCGCTCACCACAATCGGCCAATGCTCCAGCGCACCGGCCAGCTTCAATCCTCCGCGGCTCACGTAAACCTGTTCCTCGCCCAGCAATCGGATCGGCGCGTCTTCGGCCACGGCTGTGCCGGGCTTGTCTACCTTTTGTTCCCGGACGAGCACGCGTCCGGCCAGAATGAGCGCGCGCGCCCGCTCCCGGCTGGGCACGAGCGCCCGCTCCACCAGCACTAAATCGAGCCGCATTTTCTTTCCCACCGGCTTCTTTTCCAAGCGCATTCCTCAACCAGCCTGCCAGCGGCCTTGTCCATGTCCGTGTCCCTGGGATATGTTGGCTCTTGGCAATGCTACCAATTCCGGCCGATTCCGAGCCTTCCAATCCGAGACCGCTTCTGCAACGTACTGATGCTAAAGATGGAGATTCAGCACAAGGCGAAAAGGTTGAAATCATGGATGACGCTGCCCTGCTCGAAGCAGTGGCCGAGGGAGATCAGGATGCCATGGCGGCGGTCTTTGACCGCTACTCGCGGATCGTCTATTGCATTGCCCTGCGTGTGCTTCGAGAACCCTCGCTGGCAGAGGACGTGATGCAGGAAGTCCTTCTCCAGGTTTGGAGACGCCCGCAGAGCTTCGTGGCGCAGCGCGGAAATCTGTCCGCGTGGCTCAGCGTAGTGACCCGCAATCGCGCCATCGACGTGCTGCGCAAGCGTGCGCCGCTCGATCCGCTGGGCGAACTGCCGCTTCCCGATCCGCGCGACATGACCTTGGCCACCGAACAAAACTGGCTGATGGACAAGGTGCGGGCCGTTCTGAATTCCCTGCCCGCCGAACAACAGGGGCCGCTTGAGCTGGCCTATTTTCAAGGCCTGAGCCACACCGAGATTGCCGAACGCACCGGATCGCCGCTGGGCACCGTAAAGACGCGCATCCGGGCCGGGCTGATGTCGATCAGAAAGGCGATGATTGCATGAACGAGAGACTTCACATCGCCGATACCGATTTGACGCTCTATGCGATGGGTACCCTGCCTGCGGATGAAATCGCGCCCATCGAAGCGCACCTGCGCGTCTGCGCCCGCTGCGCCGAAGAGTTGCGCCAGGACACGCTGGCCCTGGCGGCCTACGCGCAGACAACCCCGGAAGTTGCGCCTCCTGAAGGCGCGCGGAGCCGCTTCCTCGCCAAGCTCTCGGAAAGCCCGCAGGCTGAAGCAATGGCTTCGTCCCGGCCCGCGCCAATTCAAGCGCGGCCAGCTCAAGCGCAAGAGCGCGCGCCTTCTTGGTTCAGTTCGATGCGCTGGTCTCCGGTTTTGGCCGGCGCGCTTGCCGTGCTGTTGGTGACGGTGGGCGTTGACGACCTGCGCAAGCGCGCGGAGATCGGCCCGCTGGTCAGGCAAGCCCGGCACGGCGCAATTGATTCCGTGCAACTGTCTGAGCTGATGGAGCTGTTGACGTCTCCCCAGGCCAAGAAAGTTGCGCTGCACCAGACTCCCGTGGCTACGCCTCCGCCGGAGGGCCGCGTGGTCTACGAAGCGCGCACCGGCAAGCTGTTGCTCACCGCATCCAATCTGGATTCGCTGCCGGCCGGAAAAATCTACGAGCTATGGATTCTGCAGCCCGGAGGCAAGAAGCCTCTGCCCGCCGGCACCTTTGAGCCGGACAGCACCGGCAGCGCGACCATGATCCTGGCCAGCGAGCCGGCCGGCCTTGCCGTTCAGGGTTTCGGCGTGACCATTGAGAATGCCGGAGGGTCGGACACGCCCACCCTGCCCATCGTTCTCTCCGGCCTGTAAACGCAGACCTCGATTCCCATCGTTCAACTCCCATAGGAAGAGCAAAGGGTCATTTCCTGACCAGGAAATGACCCTTTGCTCTTTGCTCGATTTGCTTGTTGTTTACTTCCTGAAGCTTCGTTACGGCTGTGTCCTGCAAACGTCCAATGCCGTCTGCGTTCCTGTGGGTGCGGGCTCCAGGCTGGGCGGCAGGAAGCAGGGCTGCCCGAATCCAGGCCTGCGGCTCACGGTGTTGCTGTTGCCGGTCGATCCGTTCTGGGTGGTCACGCGCACATCCACAATGTTTCCTTCGACCAGAACCGTGGTATCCACAATATCCAGATCGGTGCGCACAATGGTCAGGTAGGGGCTGTCCGGTGAGGCCACGTAGACCTTGCCGAATTGCGAATTCTGCGTGGAGACAACGGTGCGCGGATGACCGGTGACCGGCAGAGTTTTCTCCACAGTGTGGCTGCTCAGATTGACGATGGTTACGGTCTGATCCGTCTGATTGGCGGTATAAGCACGGCTGCCGTCGGCGAGCACAGTAACGCTGGCGGGGTTGTTGCCCACCGGAATCGTATACGTGGTTCCAAACGTCGGGCTGTCGTTGCCGTATTGGTCCTCGCTGACATCGATCACGCTGATCGAGCTGCCGTCATAATTGGCCACCACAAGCTGGCCAGTGGCGGCATTGTATTCAGCGTACACAGGACCGGCCGTCTGCGACATTCCAGCCGTGCCATTAGGTGGCGTGATACCCGTAGCTGTAACCGCGGCAAGCGACAGCGGCAGGACGGGATGGGTGAAATACGTCTGTCCGCTCTGGTTCACGCAACCCGTTGGCGCTGGGCATTGATTATCTAACGAATTGTCCTGCGCGTTGATCACGGTAATGGTGTCGTCACCCCGGTTCAGGACAAACAGCCGCTTGGCGTCCGGGCTATCGACGGCGTAAACCGGGCACTTGCCCACCGGAATATTCGAAGACAGCGTGAAGGTAGAGAGCTCGATTCCATCCGCCGATCCGGTTGGCTCCGCGGTGGGCGTCGTATTGCATTCCACGCCCGTAGGAGTGGCGATGTTCTGGCTGATGGCAAAATTACGCTGGCCAATCGTACTCGGACCCGCAATCGTCACTGGCGCCGCAGCCACCGGAATAGCGAGCTTGAAAGCCTGGGGAAATCCGCTGAAAATATCCGCCACGTTCCCCGTCAGATCGGCGGCAAAGAGCCCCGAGGACGGCGAAAACAAGTTCACCGGGTCCGCGGTTCCAGGCAGCGTGGTGTATTCCACTAGCTTGGCCTGCAACTGGGTTGATATTGGAAAATTGCTCAGCGTACCGTCGCTGTTCACGGTATACCCGTTGGCCGCCACTTCATCGATGGTGAAGGTCACGGGGCCGTTGCCGATCGGCGCCAATGCAAGCACTGAGTCGCCCGCGTAATCGATGATGGTGGCAACCCCAGGTGTCGTCGGAGATGGCGCCGAAACGACCACAGCATAGGAGGAGGGTTGAGCCTCTGGCCCGCTGGGCGTAACGGGTGTAACGACAGGCCGATAGGTGCTGCCGCAGCCGGCAATCAGGGTCACAGCAACCAGTGCCGCGCCGCCTTGAACCAACCGCATGCGCGTCTGGCCTAAATTCATGGAAAAAAGCCTCATTCAGTTTGTTCCTGCTTACTGTGTGATTGTAAATCAGGCAGCTGGGGGTTAGACTCCCGGCGAGTACGGAAGGGTATCGGCACAGACACACGACCGATTGCCGCGCCTGTGGCTGCCCGTCGCGGTCCCGGCGAATCAATCGTCCCGGCTAATGGCCGGCAATTTCCACAATCTCGCCATCCGGCTTGCTCCAGGCCTGGGCTCCTTCATGCGTCAGCTTCCGCGCTGCGTCGTCCCAGTGCAGATGGGTCACCGCGCCCGCGCCCTGCTCATACGCATACGTCATGCCATCATCGGAAAAGAGCGTGAAGTTCGCGTCCGCGCCGGGGTAGACGCGCACATGCTCAATGGCCTGTTCCTGGTGCGTACTCTCGACAGGCGCTCCCAGGGGCAGAATCGAGCCCCCGCGCACAAACAGCGGAATGGTATCGATCGGCGCGCTTACCGTGACGGTCTGCCCACCCTTCATCCGCTCATTCGTCCAGTAGTTGTACCAGTCAGTTCCGGCGGGGAGATAGACTTGGCGGCTTGTGCTTCCCTGCTCCGTGATGGGCGCCACCAAAAAGGCTGGCCCGAACATATATTCGTCGCGCAGATCGGCCACCTTCGGGTCATTGGGAAAATCCAGCGGCAGCGCTCGCATAAAAGGCGCGCCGGTGAGCCAGGTTCGGTAACCGAGCGAGTAAATATAAGGCATCAACTGGTAGCGCAGGCGTAGATATTTTTCCAGAATCGGCTCCGCCTGCTTGCCGTAAGACCAGACTTCGTTCGCAACCCGGCTGCCGTGCGTGCGCATGATGGGTAGAAATGTCGCGTATTGAAACCAGCGCGTATAAAGCTCCGGATAGTCATCGTAGCCGCCCACGTTGGCGCGAGCATCTGATGGGTCGAGCAGCGGCGGATGAGCCGGATGATGTTCCTTGGGAAGGTACTGCCAGCCGCCCGTGTCGTTCGACCAGTACGCCAAGCCGGAAGCCGCGAAATCAAGGCCCGTAGGAATCTGCCGCCTGAGCGTGTCCCAGGTCGGGTAGATGTCCGACGACCAGAAAATCGCCCCGTTCCTCTGCGCACCCGTGTACGCGTCGCGGGAGAGAATCAGCGCGCGCTCCTGCGGCTCGTCCTTGCGGAATCCATCGTAGAGCGCCGCCGTATGGAAAAGCGGGTACACGTTGAAGAACTGCGTTCCCGGACCGATGTGGTAGTAAGAACCGTTAGGCGGCAGGTCGGGCTCGGTTTCGTCGGCCCACAGCGAATCGAAGCCTTTGCTGAGGATGTTGTCGCGGATCGTCTGCCAGTACCACTTCGCCGCTTCCGGATTGGTGGTGTCGATGTCCGATCCGGCGCGGTCGTAGGGCAAGCCATTGATGGGCGTGCCGTCGGCCAGGTGAATGAACCACCCCTTTTGCAGCAACTCGTCATAGAACCGGTCGCCGGAAACAAACCGGGGCCACACGCTGATCATGGTCTCAAAGCCCATCGCGTGCAGTTGCTTGTTCATGGCCACCGGATCAGGCCAGAACATCGGATCCAGATCCATCTGGCCCATTTTCGTGTAGTAAAACCAATCGACGACCAGCACGTCAGCCGGCAGATGGCGCTCGCGGTAGCCCTCGGCAACAGCCAGCAATTCCTTCTGGCTGCTATAGCGCTGCTTGCACTGGATGAACCCATAAGCCGCCTTGGGCAGCATGTGCGTGGGCCCGGTCAGCCGCTTGTAGCCTGCGTAGATCTCGTCCGCCGTGGCGCCGGCAATCACAAAAAAGGACACCCGGTCGCCAACCTCCGAGGTCCAGCGGGTTTGCTCGTTGAAGCCGGCGGCGATGGTAGTTTTCGAGGGATTATCCCACAGCAACCCGTAGCCCTTATTGGTCACCAGGAACGGCACGCAGAAACTGGGCGCGGCGGCGGCTGTGTAGTCGGCCCAGCAGCGGACCGCATGTCCGCGATGGTCGAGGAAACCCTCCTGATTCTGGCCCAGCCCGTAGTAGTGCTCGTCGTCGGGCGAAGCGAAAGTCGCGCCCACCACGTAAAACGGCGGGTCAGCCTGCCGCCGGTCATGCTCAATGTCCGCAGTTCCGTCCTTGTGGTTGGGTACCGACTGCGACCAGCCGGTCATCTCCAGCAGTTTCTGGCCCTCCGGCGTGCGCAGCGTAATGTGCGTCCCCGGCGCGGAGCCGTTGAAGTATTTGCGGATGTCGATCTCCGATTGCAGGGGAGGATGCGCGGGCGGCAGATCTTTGTCGACGGTGGCGACGATGCGTCCAGACTGATAGACATTGGCTTCGGCAGTCTCCGATGCGCTCCAGCCCCCGGCTGCGGGCGTACCGATGATTCCGTAGCCCGGCCCGGCAAGCGCAGGCTCCCGATTCAAGCTGAGCGTCACGCGGAGAATGTTCGGGGCATAAGGCTCGAGCACAACCGTCGCGCCTCCGCGCGTCAATTCCAGCCGTTGGCCGGGCGATTGAGCCGCAATGGAAACAACAGTAACGGAGATAGCCGTAAGAACAAGTCCCGTAACAACAAGCCCGGCAGCGACGAATCTGGCAAAAATCGTCGCACGCAATGAAAACCTTTGCATCGAGAGCTCCCTGAGTGGCTTCAGCGGGCAAGAAATCGCCGCGCCCTTGAGTGTAAACCGATTCACTCGCGGCTCCTCGGCAAAACTTCCGCGGTCGCAAAAGCGACCACCGCACATCCGCACTCTTCGCAAAATGGATCGCGGTGCCCAACTATCAATCCACCGGTCGGCGGTTACGATCGCGGCTACGATCAAGATGAGGCCAAATTGAAGCTCCCCTGGCAATCAAAACTCGTGCTGCTCCTCGTGCTGCCGTTTATCGGCACTAGCGTCGTGCTCCTGACCCAATGGTGGGCGACCCGATCCGCCCCGGTGGCCATCTGGACCGTCGGCCTCAGCCTGCTGCTTGCCTTCGCGGTTCTCCAGTTACGCGCCGCCACGCCGGCCGGAGCCGTAACCGGCGCAGTCATCACCGCCAGCCTCATGTTCTCGACCGTCTCATTTCCTTATCAACCGGCTCGCACAGCCCTGTTGCCAGTATTGGCGGTCTCCTTGCTGGCATGGATCGCCACCAAAATTGGCCGCCGCAAGAAGGAGCAACTGGGCACCGCCGAGAGCCGTCGCGGCCGGTCTGCCGCGCAGGTAGCCGCCAATCTCGGCATCGCCGCGCTGGTCTGCTCTCAGGTCGTCCAGGCGTGGCTGGCCGGCACGTATTGGTTTTCCCACGCAACCCTGGTATCCGTTGTGGTTTTTGCGCCGGCGCTGGCCGCGCTGGCTGAGGCTGCGGCAGACACCGTTTCCTCCGAGATTGGCCAGGTTCTCGGCGGCCGCCCGCGCATGATCACCACCCTGCGCCTCGCTGAGCCGGGCGCAGACGGCGCAATCAGCATGGCCGGCACCCTGGCAGGAGTGTGTGCCGGCGGCCTTGTGGCAGCGGTCGGAACATGGGCGCTGCGCGGAGATTATGTTCTTTTCTGGATCAGCGGCGCAGGCGCAGTGTTTGGTCTGCTCTTCGACAGCCTGCTCGGAGCAACGCTTGAGCAGCGCGGCTGGACCAACAACGACGCCGTGAATTTCCTGTCAACCGCCAGCGCAGCGTCCTTCGCCATGTTTCTGCTCGTCGTTCTGCGCAACCATGGCATCGGATAGCGACTCGCCAAAAACAGCTCGGCACCCCGTTCCATCGAACTTCCCTACCGCTGAATCCGCGCCGACCCGCCCTGCGCAAAGGCACGAACCTGTTCAAGGGTCGCCATGGTAGTGTCGCCGGGAAAGGTGGTCAACAGCGCGCCATGAGCCCAGCCCAGCTTCACTGCCTCTTCAGGCGGCTCGCCGTTGATCAACCCATAGATGAAGCCGGCCGCGAAGCCGTCGCCCCCGCCCACGCGATCCAGCACATCCAACTCGATCGTCGGAGCGGAATACGTCTTGCCGTCGATCCAGGCCACTGCGCTCCAGCTATGGTGACTGGTTGAGTGAACCTCGCGCAGCGTCGTCGCCACCGCCTTCACATGCTTGTGCTTCTTCACTACGTTGTCGATCATGGCAAAGAACACGCTGGGGTCGAGCTTCGACTTCGCCGCGACCTCAGGACCCGGAATGCCCAGGCCTTTCTGCAGGTCTTCTTCATTGCCCACCAGCACATCGACATTCTCAACAATTGTGGCGATGGTTTCCACGGCGTGCTCGTTGCCGCCATGAATCTTCCACAGCTTTTCGCGGAAGTTCAGATCGAAGGACGTGACGGCGCCGGCCGCCTTGGCCTCGCGCATCATCTCCGCTGCCAGCGGAGCAGTCGTCGGCGACAGTGCCGCAAAAATTCCGCCGCAATGCGCCCACTTCACGCCTCCGGCAAAGATCGCCTTCCAGTCAAAATCTCCCGGCTTCAGTTGCGCCGCGGCCTCGTTGGCGCGGTTGTAAAAAACCACCGGCCCGCGCACGCCGTAGCCGCGATCGCTGAAAACAGTGGCCATGTTTGGCCCGGTCACACCATCGTGCTTGAAGTGCTTGTAGTAGGGCTTCACGCCCATAGCGCGGACGCGCTCCGCGATCAGGTCGCCGATAGGATAGTCAGACATAGCCGAGGCCAGCCCAGTTCTCATGCGGAAGCAGTCTGACAAGTTGGCCGCCACGTTAAATTCGCCGCCGCTGACGTGAATCTGGCACTCCGTCGCCTTGCGGAACGGAATGATTCCCGGGTCGAGCCTGTGTACCAGCGCTCCCAGGGAAAGAAAGTCCAGTTCCGCGTCCTTACGTATCTCCAGCCCGCTACTCATCCCTCACTCCTTGAAGAATATGTCAATTAAGTTCAAAGATCGCACTATTTCCCACAAAGAATACTATCCGCTAGCCCTTGCCCGCAAGCAGTTGCTTCACATCCGCCGTAACCTGCTCCGCGGTCCACTCATTTCCCGGATAAAACTTCACCACTTTTCCGTCCGGCCCAATCAGCGTGGTTGAAAGCGTGTGATTGATAGTATCGTCCGGTCCGCTCGTCATGCCCACGTCAAAATACTGCGCCATCTGCTTTAGCACCGGCTGCTCCGGCACCGCGAAATCCCAGTGCGTAAATGCGCTCTTCGCATCGCTGCCAATATAGGTTGCGCCATAAGCCCGCAACCGCGCTGGCGTATCGTGCTCCGGATCGAAGCTTACGCACAACAGATGAGTCTTGGCATAAACCGCCGCGTCTGCCGCCAGGTCCTTGTTCACTGCGGCAAAGTTCCGCGTCACTCGCGGACAAAAGTCAGGCAGCGGACAGCGCGTGTAGATGAACGTAATCAGCAACGCCTTGCCCTTGAATTGCGCCAGGCGAATCGGCCGCCCATCCTGATTGTGAAGCTTGAAGTCTGGAACCGCATCCCCTTGTGCCGGCACATGATAGAGAACCGCTGGCTTATAGTCCGGTTTGCCCTGCGCAATTACCACAATATGATCGAGCAGCACATCCGCGTTCGGGTCGTGCGACACCAGCAAGTCCGCCGTAAGCACGTCGCCCGGATGCAGTTCGCTCAGCACGCTCGCGTCCTTCAGCTTGTAGGGCATGGTCATGGCATCCATGAAGCCCGGGATAGCCCCATGGTTGAGCGTCACCTCGTCCTTGGCGGCGTCTGTCGACACCACCTTGCCGCGCAGTTTGTAGACTTTGAAATTCTGGACAGCGGACAAATCAGCCGCATTTTTCTGGCTAGAATGGCATCCGGCCAGCAGTGCAACTCCTAGCAATGAACCAGCAAGCAATTTGCGCATCACATGCTTAGTCTACCGCCGTCACCAGCCCGCTCCCATTCCCGTAAGCGCAGCCTGAACGCTGCCAGGGTTCCCGTGTAGGTTCGCTTGAATACACAGATCGAATTGAGGTTGAGGTAAGCGGCCAATTTCCAGTTTGTCGATCATGCGGCGATATCTGATGAGAAGGGCACTTCACGTTACTCATCTTGGCGGTTCCGAGATATTTGCGTTCTTCTGCGAACAGACTTGCTCGCCGCTATCTCGTGCTCGTTGGCCCCTGTGTCTGCAGCCGAGCAGTGGACTGACACACTTTCCCGGCCTCCGACGCGAACCAGATAGGAGACCTCAATGAACCGAAAAATCGCCTCGCATATCGCAAAAAGACTGAATCGGTCTTTCACTCTAGTCCCTGCAATAGCAATTCTGATTGCGGGTTGTTCTTCCACCTTAAAGGGCGCGGCAGCGGCATCGAGCGGATTGGGTGCTGCGGGCGCGCAAGCGGCATCGGGGCAGAAAGTAGGCGGGGCGCGGTATGTCAACTCGACGGCGTTGTCGAACCGGATGACAACGGCGCCGGTCACGGACCCCACGCTGAACAACATGGTAGCTGTCAACATGACGATTCCGGCGGGATGGAAGCTGGAGGGGATTGAGATGATGCCGCCGTGCACGCCGTTCCCGTTTTCGGCCTTTCGCGCGCATTCACCGGATGGCCTGATGCAGATGCGCCAGGAACCATTGGTGGGATGGCGTTGGGCCTCGAGTCTCAAAATGAACCAGAGCGGCTGCGCGAACATCTCAGGCGTCATCTCGGCGGCAGATTTCCTCAAATACTATGTGGGGACGATGCAGGGAGGAGTTCACGTGGTGGGGACTATGCCAGTTCCTGCGGGGTATGCGCAATGGGCGGAGAGGATGGCCGACCAGGCTAACCAGAACGCTAGCCGGTGGGGGCCGGCGCTTCGGTCACAAAACTCGGCGGACACGGCGGCGTTGCGGGTGCAAGTGGTTAACGGGACATTTATCGTGGAGGAACGTCTACGAGCCGCAGTGGAATGTGCGGTGAACAACACTCCGAAAAACTCTGCTTCACCCTTTATGATCGGGCCCCACGGGGCGTGCTACGCGCGTGTCGATGTGCTGGCGGCGCCCCAAGGAAAGTTGGACGCACTGGTGCAGTTGGCGGATAGCAACGATCTGCCGCATTGGAAAGGAAACCCGGAGTGGCAGCAGGCGACAATGCAGCAGATGACGGAGAGGAATCAGCGCGACGGCGAGAGAAGACTCGCCGAGGGCAGGGCAGAGTCACAAGCATTCAGCAATATGATGAACAACGCATTCCAGCAGAGCATGGCGCGCTCGGCTTCCCAGCACGCAGCGTTCATGCAGCAGCAGGAGTCTTCCTTCAGAAGCTCGATGAACAATGCCAACGCCGCGATGAACGCCCGTTCCACAGCGGCTTCAGATTGGGTAGACTACGCGCTGGACCAGCAGACCGTGACAGGAGCGGGCGGAACCGTGAAAGTTTCAAACGCGTACTCCCAGACCTGGTCGAATGGGCAGGGACAGTGGTATCAGACCAACGATACGAACGCGAATCCCAATGGGGTACTGCAGGGGAATTGGACGCAGACAACGGTGGTGCATGGCAATGGACAACCGAAGTAGCCGGTGGAGTAATGCTCGAGGAAGGTTGACCGAAGTCGGAAGTCATTCTCTCGACAACAGCGACCCCTTTCTTTTACGGGTTCTGCCAAACGGGCGCAAAGCATGTAGGGAAACACTCTCCAGTTCCGAGAAGGACTATCCGGCGTGACGCTCCTTCAAATCTCCCAAGCAAGGTAAAATAGACACGCTCACACTGGAGCACGATTAGCAATGAGAATGTCGGCTTGTCGGAAGTAATTCCGAGTCAATCCAGCATCGCAAACAACCCGGAGACTCCTGATCTCCGGTCGAGATTCAAACTGACTCACTACCCCTCTGCGCGCAAGATGGCATTCCCCCCGCCTCGCGGCGTATAACGCTGAAATGGGACAGTTGGCGGAAGCAGAGATCGACGCATGGCTGCGCCAGGGCGGCCTTGTGGTTACCGCCAGCGAGCGAACCGCCCGTGCTCTTGCCTCCGCCTTCCATCGCGCCCGCCAGGCCCAGAGCCTCAAAGCCTGGCCTGCGCCGAACATTCAGGATTGGAGCAGCTTTGTCCGCTCGGAGTGGTCCTCACGCACCTTCGACGGGCGTCTGCTTCTGAATCCCACCCAGGAGCAAGCCCTGTGGGCCGGCATTGCCGCTGCCGACAGCCGCCTGGCGACTCTGCTCGAAGGCCCGCGCTACCGCCTCGCCAGCCTGGCCATGGAAGCCCACGAACTGCTCTGCTCCCATCAGCCCAACCTCCTCCGCGCATCGGCCCGCGCCGGTTGGCAAAACGATGCGGCCGCCTTCAGCCGCTGGCTCATAGCCTTTGACGAAGCCTGCCGCTCCGGTAATCTGCTCAGCCCCGCCCGCCTGCCCATCGAACTGCTCAAGCTCCTGCAAAACCCGTCGGCAGACGCCAGCCAGTCCGCGCGTCCACCTCTGCTGCTCGCCGGTTTTGACCGCATTCTGCCCATCCAGCGCTCCTTATTCGACGCCTGGGGCGTATGGCATGAGGCCGCACTCGGCGCGCCTGCCACGCAGGTCCAATTCCACGAAACCCTGGACGACCAGGCGGAACTGGCCGCCTGCGCCCTTTGGAGCAGCCGCCAGCTTGCCGCCAACCCTGCCGCACGCATCCTCATCGTGACTCAGGATGTGTCCACCCGCCGCGGGCAGATTGAGCGCGCCTTGCTCGGCCACACCGGCTCTGCCGATTCCCCGCTTTTTGAATTCTCCCTGGGCGTTCCGCTCAGCCAGATCGCTCTGCCGCGCGCCGCGCACCTGCTGCTGCGCTGGCTCTCCGGCCCGCTCGCCGAGCACGAACTCGACTGGCTCTTTTCCACAGGCCACGCCGCCGCAAACCCGCAGGAATCCCGCGCGCTGCAAGCCCACATGCGCGCCTTGCGCAGCCGCGGTCTGGAACAGCCGGATTGGACCCTCCAGGCCTTCATGCAGCCCATCACTAGTCAGTCCCAGGCCGATCCGCTTCCAAAAGAATGGACCGCCCGCGTCATTCAGGCGCAGCGCCGTCTCAGCGAAGTCACGCGCCGTCCGCAAAGTCCGCTTGAGTGGGCCGAACTCGTCCCGCAGTTGCTCGAATCCCTCCACTTTGCCACTGCTCAAAAGCTTTCGAGCGCCGAATTTCAGGCCGTGCGCCGCTGGCAGCAGGCGCTCGAAACCACAGGCTCGCTCGGCTTTGACGGTCGCCACGTCGATTGGAAAGACTTCCTCGCCGCTCTCGCCCGCACGCTGGACGAAACGCTCTTTGCAGCCGAATCCCGCGATGCACCCATCCAGATCGCTGGGCCAGCCGAGTCCGCCGGCCTCACTGCCGACGCCGTTTGGTTCCTGGGCGCAACGGAAGATGCCTGGCCCGCCGGCGGGTCCACGCATCCTCTGCTGCCGCTCGATGTGCAGCGCGAAGCCCACATGCCCCACGCCACCGCGCAGCTCGATTGGGATCTGGCTCAGGCCATCACCACCCGCTTGCTCGCCTCCGCGCCCGAAGTCCACTTCAGCTATCCCAAACAGATCGAAGGCGTCGAAGCGCGTCCCTCACGCCTCATCGCCCAGCTTGCCGGTCCGCCGCAAACCCTGCCGACAGAATTGACGCCCACGGCTCCTCCTGACCCGCTGACCGTCCCCGTCGAAGACTTCAGCCGCATTCCGCTCGCGCCCGGCAAAGTCTCCGGTGGCGCCAGCGTTCTTACCGCCCAGTCCCAATGCCCGTTCAAGGCTTTCGCCACTGCCCGCCTTGGTGCGCAAGGCTGGCAACCAGCCCAGGCTGGGCTCACCCCGTCGCAGCGCGGCCAACTCCTCCACGCCGTGCTCCACGCCGCCTGGGCCGGGCCGCCTAACGGAATCCGCACCCACGCCGATCTTCTCAGTCAAGCAGACTGGCAGCCTTCAGGCCGGCAATCTTCCGTGCAAGCCCTCGTTCAAAGAATCTTCGTGGAAGAGCTGCGCCCCAGCCTTCGCAACCGCATGCCCGCGCGCTATCTCGAACTCGAACAGCAGCGGCTCACACGCCTAGTGACCGAGTGGCTGGAGTTTGAATCCACGCGCGTGCCCTTTGAAGTGCTCGAAACCGAAGCCTCCCGCACCATCACCCTCGCCGGCCTCACCTTCGACCTGCGCCTCGACCGCCTCGACCGGCTCAACGACGGGTCCGTGCTGGTCGTTGACTACAAATCAGGCGACGTCACGCCCAAATCCTGGGACCTGCCCCGCCCCGACGATATTCAGCTTCCGCTCTACGCCGCCTTTGCTGTCGATGAGGAGCAGGAGCTCGGCGGCCTGGTCTTCGCCAAAGTCCGGCCGCACGACCTGAAGTTTGCCGGCTGTGTCGGAGCGCCTGCCCAGACGCTCTTCGCCGGCCTTAAAAACAATACCGCGCTGGCAAAAAATCCCCTCACCGCCGAGCAGCTTCTCAACTGGCGCGATCATATTGAGCAGTTGGCCAAAGATTTCCTCAACGGCCACGCCGAAGTCGATCCACGCGAATACCCCAAAACCTGCGACCGCTGCGGCCTGCAGACCCTCTGCCGCATCCAGGAAAATCGGGTCGCGGCTGAGAACGAAGACAAGCTGAACGGCGAGACGGACGGCGAGGAAACAAGCGATGAGTAAGACTCCCGCCAACTTCGCCCCACCCGACCAGCGCCAACGCGAGCAGGCTCTCGATCCCACCCGCTCCATCCTCGTCCAGGCCCCGGCAGGCTCGGGCAAAACCGATCTGCTCACGCGCCGGTTCCTCCGCCTGCTGGCGCATGTCGACGAACCAGGCCAGATCGTGGCCATCACCTTCACCATCGCCGCCGCCGCCGAGATGCGCCACCGCATCCTCTCCGAACTTGAAAAAGCCGCCGCCCCGGACGCTGCGCACCCCAGTTCGGACCTCGCCGATGCCGACGAGTTTTCCATGCGCTCGCTCGCCCGCCACGCTCTCGAGCGCTCCAACGCCGCCGGCTGGAAGTTGCTCGAGCTGCCCGCCCAGCTCCGCATCTCCACCATCGACTCGTTCTGCCGCGACCTTGCCCTCCAGCAACCGCTGCTTTCCGGACTCGGCGGCGGCCTGGCCATTGCCGAGCAGCCCAACGACCTCTACCGCCGCGCCGCCCGCCGCACAATCAATGAAATCGGCCATCCCGGCTCACCGCTCGACGCTTCCGTTGAATCCCTGCTCGTGTGGCGCGATAACAACTGGCAAGAGCTCGAAGACCTGCTCGTAGAAATGCTCTCCAAGCGCGACCGCTGGATGCAAGAATTTGTGCTCAGCCACAGCCCCGACTGGGATGCCCTGCGCGCACGTCTCGAGCGCCCCTTCGTCAACGCCATCCGCGATGCGCTCGCCCAGATCAGTCTGCTGCTCGACCAGGTCCCCAACGCACGCCAGGAGGCTTTGCTGCTGGCCCGCTTCGCCTGCGCTCAGCCCAACGGCGAAAAGCACCGCCCGCTCGCTGAACTGGCTGAGTTCCCCAACGCCCCGTTTCTCACCCCGGATGCTCTCGAAGACGCGCGCGAGGCCCTCCTCTGCCTGTCCCAATTACTGCTCACCAACGACGGCGCCTTCCGCCAGCGCGTGGACAAAAGCCACGGATTTCCCGCCGATCGCAAGCAGGAAAAAGCCCGAATTCTCGACCTCATCGGCAATCTCAATACCGTCCGCGACCTTGAATCCGCGCTCGCATCCATCCGTGACCTGCCCCCCGCGCGCTTCCCGGAAGACGACTGGCTCATCGTCCGCGCCTGCTTCACCCTCCTCCGCCATGCCGCGGCCCAGTTGAAGGTTGTCTTTGCCGAAGCTGCAGCCGTTGACTTCGTTGAAGTCTCGCAAATCGCCGAGAGTGTCCTGAAATCCGACGACGGCCTTCCCACAGACGCAGCTCTAGCCGTCGCCGACGGCATCCGCCATCTGCTCGTCGATGAGTTCCAGGACACGAGCCGCCGCCAGCACCAGTTGCTCTCCGGCCTCATCGCTGCTTGGCCCGACCACATTAGCCGTACCTGCTTCCTAGTCGGCGACCCCATGCAATCCATCTATTTCTTCCGCGACGCCGACGCCGAGCTCTTCGCGCGCGTCAAAGAAATCGGCCTCGAAATCCCCAACGCCGAGCCGCTCGTTTTTGACTTCGTCCCCCTCACCGCCAACTTCCGCACCACCCCATCGCTGGTCAACCGGCTCAACCAAATCTTCAGCCAGGTCTTCGCGCCAGCCGACGGCAGCGGCGTGACATTTTCACCGGCCGATCCTGCTCGCAATCCCCAGGCAAGCGCCATTCAGAACTTCAAGCTCCACCTCAACTTCATACCGCAAATATCTGTAAAAAATACGCCTGCCTCTTCAAATTTATCCGCAGACGAAGACCCGCAAACCGAGCAGGTCCGGCAAATTGTCGAACTTATCCATAACCATCAACCTGCCATGGAAGCTGCGCGCCGAGCCGGCAAAACCTACCGCATCGCGGTCCTCGCCCGCGCCCGCAAATCCCTTGCCCCCATCGCCCAGGCGCTCCACGAGGCAGCCATTCCGTTTCGCGCCGTCGATCTGGAAAAGCTCGCTGCCCGCCCTGAAGTACACGATGCGCTCGTCCTGGCCCGTGCGCTGCTCAATCCGCAAGACCGCATCGCCTGGCTCGGCATTCTGCGCGCCCCCTGGTGCGGCCTCGCTCTCGCTGACCTGCACATCCTCACCAGCGCCGACGATGCAGCCCTTCTATCGCGCCCCATCCCTGAGTTGCTGGCCGAGCGCCTGCCGCTGCTCAGTCCACCCGGACGCATCGCCGCTCAGCGTGTTCTCTCCACACTCGCCTCCGCGCCCGCGCTTCGAGCCAGCGAGCTCACAACCTCGCTCGGCACAAGTCTTCAGCAAATCTGGCTCACCTTGGGCGGCGCGGACTGCTGCGATGCCACGGCCCACGCCAACCTCGATCTTTTATGGTCCTGCCTCGATCGTCTGCCCGCCGGCGAGCCGGACCTGCTCGGTCCAGCGCTCCACGCAGCCCTCGACAAGCTCACCGCCCTGCCCGATCCCAACGCCTCCAGCGATTGCGGCGTGCAGTTGATGACCATCCATAAGTCCAAGGGGCTGGAGTTTGAAGTCGTCATCGTCCCCGACCTCCAGGCAAAAACCGCCGTAAACGGCCGCAAGCTGCTCTCCTGGCTTGAGCGCGGTCTGAAACCGGAAAGCGATGCGGACCTGGACCCTCAAAACGAATCGAGCGCGATCGGGCCGGACGAGATCAAGTCAGGCGAGATAACCGAATTCCTAGTCGCCCCGCTCCCATCCAAGGGCGAGGACTCGGGAAAATGCAAGGCCTGGGTCGATCGCGTCTATCGGGAACGCGAATCGCAGGAAGTCCACCGCATTCTCTACGTGGCCGCCACACGAGCCCGTGAGGAACTCCACCTATTCGCCCGGCCCACATATAAAGTCGAAGCTAACGGCGATGTCAGCCTTGTCGCTCCAGCCGCCGGGCTTCTGTCCACCGCGTGGCCCGCGCTGGAAGAAGAAATTCACGCCCGTTTCGAGGAATGGAAGCTCACTCGCCAGACTACTACTGACGCCCAAAAACCCGAGCCTGATACGGAATCCAGCATCGAGTCCATTGCCGCCTCCGGCGAGAGCAATCTCTTCCTCGTGCCGTCCGCCGTCTCTCCTATACAGAAACCGACACTGCTCCGTCGTCTGCCGCCGGAGTATCAACCCCGGCAAGCCGAGAGCCGGCCATCCCCGGCTATGCTTCCCAAACCAGCCAACCCGCAGCTCTATACCCGCCACGAAGGCGGACTGCTCTCCCGAGCCCTGGGAACTGCCGTCCACGCGCTTCTTGAAGAGCTGGCGCGCCTGCGCGCAATCGTCGATTGGCCCACCGCCCGCGCCGCGCTCCGTGCGCATGAACCCCGCATCGCCGCCCAGGTCCGCGCTGCCGGAATCGCTCCGCTGCAAGCCGCGGAAATCGCCGCTGGCGCGCTAAAGCTAGCCCTCAACGTCACCCAGGACCCCATCGGCCAATGGATTCTCTCACCCCACGCCGAGGCCGCCAGCGAAGTCCGCTGGTCAGGCGTGATCGGCAATGCCGTGCGCACCGTGCAGGCAGACCGCATCTTCCAAGCCGGCCTCGTGCCGGGAACTGAGGGCCAGCACTCATGGTGGATCATCGATTACAAGACCCACGGCGAGGACTACAAAACCCACGCCAAAACCCCGGACTTCGACCCAGCCATTCCTCTGCCGCAGCTCAGGGAAATCTTCGCGCCCCAGCTTGAGGCCTACGCCCAGGTACTGCGCAACCTCCACGGCAAAGACGCCGTCATCCGCGCCGGACTCTATTACCCCAGAATGTTGCTGCTCGATTGGTGGGAACTCTAGCTGCGCACTACGTCCACGCCCAACCCAATCGACCGCATCAGGGCCAGCGCGTTGCTGGTCTTCACCACGCCTGGGTTCAGCTTGTAGTCGAAGATCAACTCGCCGGCCGCAAAGTGGTCTTCAAAGTGGAAGTTTGCCGCGCGTCCGCCCATCGCTTCAGGAATCTTCGTCAGCGCCAGGTCGTGGGTGCTCACAATTCCGATCGCATTGCGCTCCATCAGGCTGCGCACAATAAACTCGCTCCCCGCCAGCCGGTCGTACGAATTCGTGCCTGAGAGCAACTCGTCCAGCAGAAACAGCACTGGAACATCCCCCTCCGTCAGGTCCGTAATCAGCTTGACACGATGAATCTCCGCATAGAAGCGCGACACCCCGCCGGACAGCGAATCGAGGACGCAGATGGACGCCGCAACCGTCAGCGGAGAAATCCTCAGCCGCGTCGCCCGCACCGGAGCGCCGCACTGCGCCAGCACCGCATTCACCCCCACGCTGCGAATGAACGTGCTCTTGCCCGCCATATTCGGCCCGCTCAAGATGATCAATTGCAAGCCATCGCCGAGCTTCATATCGTTTCGCACGGTCTTGGCCGTGGGCAGCAGCGGATGGGCCAGGCCATCGCCATCGAACACCGCCGTTTTATTGGATAGTTGCGGCGTGACAAGTTCCGGAAACGCATCCGCCGGATGCTCATACGCATAGCCGGCCAGCGCCGTCAGCGCCTCCAGTTCGCCTACAGCTTTCAGCCAGCCGCGAATCGCGGGACCAAACTGCACCTGCCAGCGCTCGGCCACAAAAACCAGTTGCGCGCTAATGAAGATAAACACGTCCAGCAACCGGACAAATGGGTTGTGACGCGAACTCTCATACTCCACCACCCGCGCCAGCTTGCGGATTGCCGCCGACGGCGCAGTGGTCTCGTGCCGGAGCGCGGCCTGAAGTCCCGTCAGCTTCGGAGACCCAAATTGCTCCTTCTCCAGCAGCGCAAGCACCCCGGCGAGCACCTCCAGACCGTCGGTTGCCTTTTCCAGCGAATCCGCCGCCTCATCCAGCCGGCGATAAAGCCAGTGAGCCCACGCCAGATTTAGAATCGTCACTGACCCGGCAAAGCTGCCCATTCCCCACACGGCCCACGCAACCAGGCTGACAACCCACAACACTGAAAGCGTGCGCGTAAGAACCCGCGTCAGCCGCCGTTCAAATATCGGCTTGCGCTCTCCCCACGCCGCAAGCGCCTCCGGATGCACGCCCAGCCGCACCGTCTCGCCCAGAGAAAAGAGCTTCGCCCTGAACCCAACGCGGCCCTGCAACTCGCGCACCGCCTGCTGCCGCGCAACAATCTCGTCCACAGGCGCAGCCTTTAGCAGCCACGCAGCCAGTGTCTCTTCGCCGGCACGCGTCCGCGCGGTACACAGCAACTCGAACAGCGATGCCCTGCCAAAAAGGTCGAGGTCGCGCGCATACGGATGCAGCGGATTCAAAAACCGCTCCCCGCTCACGCCGCTTCCCGCCCAGCGGTCGTCGATTCTGGCTAATCCCCGCTCAAAGAAATCGATCGCGCGCGCGCGAAACCGCAGCCGGCGAATCGCCTTGTCCTGCAACACCCCCAGCACCAGAAAAAGACCCACCGGCGCCGGCAGATACTCCAGACCATTCAGCGTATGCAGAAACACCAGCGCCGCAATCAGCGTGGCAGCCGCCACCACCAGCTTGGCGTAGCCCAGCAGACGCTCACGCCGCCTGTCCGCCGCCTGAAACACTTTCAGCTTGTGCAATCGACGGTTGTATACCGCGGAAGGGCTTTCTCCGCCGGGATCGTTCTCGCCGTTTTTTATCTGGCCGGCATCCATTCCGCGCTCCGCTGTGGACCCACCAGATTACAGCGTCAGCACCAAAGAGATGAATCACTCGCAAGTGGGATTGCCGCAGGCCGGGCGAACGCGCCCCATCCCTCACCCCATGGCGTGCGGATCAGGCGCCGTCTTCAGGCTCTTGTGGTGGCGCACATCCGTGCCTTCCACCCAGAAGATCACGTCTTCGGCAATGTTCGTGGCGTGGTCCGCCACCCGCTCCAGGTTGCGGCAGATCATCAGCGCGTTCAGCGCCTGCGGAGCCACATGACCTTCCTCCGCCATCACCTTGGTCAGAGCCTTGTATGCGGCGCGATTCATGGCGTCCACGGCATCGTCCATGGTGAGTACCGTGCGCGCCATTTCGCCGTCGCCTTCGATAAACGCCTGCAGGCTCTTACGCACCATGTCCGCGGCCAGTGACGCCATACGTGGAATGTCCACCGGAAGATCGGCAATCGCCATCTGCTCCATGCTGCGCACCCGGTCGCTGATGCTCTTGGCTGCGTCGCCCACGCGCTCCAGATCGGCATTGATCTTGATCACGCTCAGAATAAAACGCAGATCGATGGCCATGGGCTGCTCCATCGCCAGCAGGTCAAGCGCGGCCTGGTCGATGTCGCGCTCCAGCCGGTTGATGGCGATTTCGCTGCGGCTCACCAGGTCGCAGATCGACAAATCACGCACGCGATACGCTTCAATGGCGCGCTGGATCGCCTGCTCGGCCAGCCCAGCCATCACCAGCAGGTTCTCCTTCAAGTCATCGAGGCTTTGTTGAAACCGTATGCGCGTCATCCGAACCTGCCCGTAATGTAATCCTCTGTGCGCTTGTCGCTGGGATTGGTAAAAATCTTGTGCGTGGAGTCGAACTCCACCATGCGCCCATTCAAAAAGAAGCCCGTCTTTTCCGCCACGCGCGCCGCCTGCTGCATGTTGTGAGTCACAATCACAATCGTGTACTGCGACTTCAACTGAAAGATCAGGTCCTCGATCTTCGATGTCGATACCGGGTCCAGCGCCGAAGCCGGCTCATCCATCAGCAGCACCTCCGGATCGACCGCCAGCGCCCGCGCAATACACAATCGCTGCTGCTGGCCGCCCGACAAGCTCGCTCCGGACTTCTTCTTGAGATCGTCCTTCACTTCGTCCCATAGCGCCGAATCTTTCAGTGACCGCTCCACAATCTCGTCCAGCACGCGATGATTCCGGTATCCGTTCAGCTTCAGCCCCGCAGCCACATTGTCGTAGATGGACATGGTTGGAAACGGATTTGGCCTCTGAAAAACCATGCCCACGCGCCGCCTGATCTCCACCGGTTTCGCGTCGTTATAAATATCCAGGTCGCCGATCCGCACCGTTCCCGTCACGCGCGCAATAGGGTTGGTCTCGTGCATCCGATTCAGGCAACGCACAAATGTACTCTTGCCGCAGCCGGATGGTCCAATCAACGCCGTGGCATGGTTGGCCGGAATGTTCAGATTGATATCCTGCAGCGTGTGATTGGCCCCATACCACGCGTTCAGAGTCGCTACCTCGATGCCGACGCCCACTTAGCTTGCTCCCTTCAGCACGCCGCGGCTGGTCACATAGCGCACCAGCGACACCGCCGTCACAATCAGGACAATCAATACCAGCGATCCGGCCCACGCCAGCCGGTGCAAATCGTCATAAGGAGAAAGCGCGTACACATAAATCTGCAGCGGCAGCGCGGCGATGGGCTCATTGAGATTGGCACTCCAGTTCGAGTTGCCCAGCGCTGTGAAGATCAGCGGAGCCGTCTCGCCGGCCACGCGCGCAAACGCCAGCATGCACCCGGTAATGATACCCGGCGACGCCGTCTTCACCGTGATCGACAGCACCGAGCGCCAATTGGGCACGCCCAACGCCAGCGCCGCCTCGCGCACCGCATGAGGCACCATCAGCAGCATCTCTTCCGTGGTTCGCGTCACCGTGGGAATCATCATGATGCCCAGCGCCACTCCGCCGGAGAGAGCCGAAAAATGCTTCTGCTGAAACACAATCAACGAGTAAACGGCAATCCCCATCACAATCGACGGAACGCCGTTCAACACATCGGCAGTAAACCGGACCGCGTTCGCCAGCTTGGTGCCTCGTCCATACTCCGCCAGAAATATCCCGCCGGAGATGCCCACCGGAACCCCGATCAGGCTGGCAAGCCCTAGCAGAACCGCCGAGCCCACAATCGCGTTCGCCATTCCCCCGCCGGTTTCGCCCTCCGGCTTGGGAACCTGCGTAAAAAACGAAAGGCTCAGGGAACTCGCGCCTTTGTAGATCAGATACAGGAAGATTGCCACCAGCGGCGCCACCACCAGCACCGTCGACAGCACCGCCAGACCGGTCGCCAACCCGTCCGTGCCCGTCCGTATCCGCGCCCGCCATGTATTTCCAGTTCGCAGCTTATCTCTCCTCAGTGAGTCCCTAGTCCCTTAGTCCCTCGCACCTCAATGCGCCTGCGCCGGCGCTCCTCGCGTCACTGCCCACACCAGCAGCCGCGCCAGCGCATTCACAATAATGGTCACAATAAACAGTGCCAGCCCAATCTCGGCCAGTGCGCTCAGGTGCAGGTCGCCCGAGGCTTCGGCGTACTCATTGGCGATCACCGATGCCATCGACGCGCCACTGGCCAGCAGCGAACGCTGAATCTGCGGCGTGTTTCCGATCACCATAGTCACGGCCATCGTTTCGCCCAGCGCCCGGCCCAGACCCAGAATAATCGCGCCCACAATGCCGATGCGCGCATTGCGCAGCACGCCCATGCGGATCATCTCCCAGCGCGTAGCCCCCAGCGCCAGCACCGCCTCGCGCTGCGACCCCGGAACCGCATTCATCACCTCGCGCGTGAGCGACGAAATAATGGGCAAAATCATCACCGCCAGAATCACGCCCGCGGCAAGAAAGCCAAGGCCAGTGGGATTGTCATCGTTGAACAAGCTCGTCCAGCCCAGCAGCTTGGTCAGCCAGGGATTCACATGTTCCCTGAGCAGCGGCACCAGCACAAACACCGCCCACATGCCATAAATCACGCTCGGAATGGCCGCCAGCAGTTCGGTCACAAAGGCCAGCGGCCCCCTGAGCGCCTGCGGACACATCTCGGTCAGAAACACCGCCACGCCGATGGCCAACGGAACCGCCAGCAGCAGCGCCAGAAATGAGGACACCAGCGTGCCATAGATAAACGGCAGAGCGCTGAAATGCCCATTCACCGGATCCCAGTACATGGGCAGTTTGGTGTCCGGGTCCACAAATGTCTTGAAAAAAAAGCTGAAGCCGAAATGGTTCCAGGCCAGGTGAGAACGCACCACGAGCTCGGTAGCAATCAGCGCCACGATGCCGAAGATGCTGAGCGCGCAGAGCACCATCAGCCAGTGGAAGCCACGGTCCGCGATTGCCGAATTTCCCCGCGAAAGCAGAAACCCACGGATGGCCGAAACCTCCGCCGTGACCGCCCGCGCCGGAGGGCGGCCGTGACCAGGATTCGGCTCGGTCTCGAAAGCAGATTGGGAGATACGAATCTCTGGCACGTTTGCGCTCACCTCAAACAGGCTACCGGGCCAATATGAATAGAAGGTTACAACACTGCTAAATCAAGCGCATACAACCGGGGAAAAACACAAAGAGCCGCCTCCGAGCCAATCTGCAGCCGAGAAACAGTGGCCCTGACTTTGCCCGGTTCACGTCCCAGCCAAGCCCCGCCGGCTGGTCCGTATCACAAACAGAGACATCCCGACCGTTACGCGCCTGCTTTCGCCGTTGCGATCTTCGCCGTCTCGTCCCAATCATGTATGATGCCTGTAGAAATTCCGAGACTGATTCATCGAACGGTCCGAATTTGAGAGAGCCGGATGGAGAGGCTGAGCGGCAAGGTATTCCGAAAGCGCCGCATCGCTTGTCTCCGTCTGAAGTTCTTCGGCTTAAGCCGGGATCCTGCCTAAGCAGTTAAGAGCGGGCCCGCTGCACTCCATGCCGAACATAAGAGGTTGCTGAGTCCGCTCGCCTCAGGCGTAGTGCGTCGTGTTGTAGCTCAGACCAGCCCTGTACATCAGCGATCCTGCTCGACCGGTCCCTAAAGGACGGTCGCTGCACCCATCGGGAGCACGATCTCCCGCTGAAGAAACACGTGCAAATTCGCTCTGCCCATCCTGCTTTTCGGATCGAGGTAGAAAGCGAAATGCCGCCCCAGCAAGCGCATCATTTGAAGTTCTCGATTCTGAGCGCCCGACAGACTTACAGTCGGCCGCGCTGAGTTGCCTTCGACAAATCAAATCCACCCCATGAAGGGAACCGTGAATCTTCTGAACAAATCCTCCCTCGCCCTCACCCTGCTCGTCGCAATCTCGATCACAGCATGCGGCGGCAAAACCGTCACCACCACTGCGGAAAGCCCCATTACCTCGCCCGACCCAACGCCCGCTCCGACTCCAACTCCGTCTCCCACCCCCACGCCCACCCCATCGCCAACTCCCGCTCCAGCGCCCGCTACAAGCGCGGTCACCATCAGTAGCCCGGCCAACGGCGCTTCTGTGGACTCGCAGTTCAAACTCGCCGCAGCCGCGTCGTCCTGCTCGTCCCAGCCGGTCAACTCCATCGGTTATTCGCTCGACAGCAGTTCCGATCAAACAATCGTCAGCGGCGCATCCGTGAACACTCAGGTCACGGCCTCATCCGGCCAGCACACGCTCAACGTCCAGGCGTGGGGAAACGCGGGAGCTTCCTGCACGGCAAAGGCGGTCTTCACCGTTGCGGACGCCGCGGCGCCCGGCAATTCGAACATCCCGTCGGATGCCGTTAGCGTCAATAGCATCCAGACGCTGGGCGGCTGGTCGGACAACAACGATTCCGGTACCAGCGGCAGTTCCAGCGGTAGCATGAACATGGTCAGCACGCCGTCGCTCAGCGGCCATGCACGCCAGTTTGCAACCAAATTCTCAAACTCGGGCGGTCAACGCTATTCCGTGTCCTTCGGTGACGATGCGGCGTCCTCGAATTTCTTTTATGACGCGTGGCTCTATCTCACCAGTTCGGCCAGCAAAATCGCCAATCTGGAAATGGACATGAATCAGGTCATGGATGACGGCCAAACCGTCGTCTATGGCTTCCAGTGCGACGGCTATTCAGGCACCTGGGATTACACGGCCAATAAGGGGACGCCCCAGAAATTTTCAGACACGTGGGTGCATTCCAAAGAGCCATGCAACGTCCGCAATTGGGCGCAGAATACCTGGCATCACATCCAGGTCAGCTATTCCCGCGATGACAACGGCAACGTCACCTATAACTCGGTGTGGCTCGATGGCGCCGAACAAGATATCAACGTCACCGTGCCGTCAGCCTTCGCGCTCGGATGGTCCCGAATGCTGCTGACCAATTTCCAGGTTGACGGCCTCGGCTCAGGCCAGAACACCGTCTACCTGGACAAGCTCACTATCTATCGCTGGTGATTGCCGGGCCCCAGGCAAGCGGTCGTTTTCTCCGCCAACGGCCGCTTGCTATACCACCCCTTGCCGAAAATGCACGCTGACCACTCGCGACTGTACTAAGCTGGTGTCTGTCAAATGGAAGGCTTCCAGCACATGCGCCAATTACTCGCTCTTCTTGTTCTCGCCTTCGCCACATTCGCCCTGCAGGCTCAAAGTCCCACCCAGCCCACCGACCCGCCTCACCGCGACTGGCATGCCTCCTGGATCACCCATCCCACCGCGCCTCTGCGTGAGCCCGTGGTCCTCCACTTCCGCCGCACGCTCGCGCTCACCGCTGTGCCCGCCTCTTACACCGTTCGCGTCAGCGCCGATAACCGCTTCATCCTATACGTCAACGGTCAGCGCGTGGGCGACGGCCCGTCACGCGGCGATCTGGCCCACTGGCGTTACGAGCGCTTCGATCTTGCGCCGCTGCTCCATGCCGGCCAGAACCTCATTACCGCAACCGTGTGGAACTTCGGCATCTACGCGCCCCTCGCCCAGTTCACCGACCGCACCGCTTTCCTGCTGGAGAGCGAAGCCACCGGCGAGGACTCCATAAGTACTGGCGTTAACAAGTCCGGGACCTGGCAGGTAGAACTCGAGCCGGGCCAGCAGCCGCTCAGCCGTGACACCGTCACCGTGAAGGAGTACATGGCCTCCGGTCCCGGCGAAGAGATCAACGCCGCCGATTACGACTGGAACTGGCAGAATCCTGCCACCAGTAAAGGATCGTGGGTCCCGGCCGCCTCACCCATGCGCGACAGCATTTATGGCGACGTGAATGGGGCGCACTCCGCGGACACCACCGGCGACAACCCCTGGGGCCTCATTCCCGACGAACTTCCGCACATGGAGTACGCACCCACTCCCGCCGGCGAGCCGGTACGCACCAGCACCCCCGCTCTGCGCTCATTCCCGTCTGCCGCTGTTAAAGTTCCGGCCAACGCCCACGTCCACATTCTGCTTGATCGCAAAACCCTCACCACCGCTTACCCGCAGCTCACTGTCTCCGGCGGCAAAGGCGCGCACATCATCCTCACCTATGCTGAAGCGCTCTTCGACAAGGATGGGCACAAAGGCGACCGCGACGATGTCGGGGACCGCAAGGCCCTCGGCATCACAGACGGCTTTCTGCCTGACGGCGGCCCGCACCGCACCTTTGAGCCGTTGTGGTGGCGCACCTGGCGCTACCTCGACCTCGACATCCAAACCGGTGCCGAGCCCATTACCCTCGAATCCCTCACCGCCCAGTTCACTGCGTATCCGTTCCAGGAGCGCGCCAGCTTCAACTCCAACGACCCCGACCTGGCCAAGATTTGGGACATCAGTTGGCGCACCGCCCGCCTCGACGCCCATGAAACCTACATGGACACGCCCTACTACGAGCAGCTGCAATACGTCGGCGACACCCGCATCCAGGCTCTGATTTCTTACGCCGTGGCCAACGACGACCGCCTCGCTCGCCAGGCATTGCAGGCCTTCGACTGGTCCCGCATTCCGGAGGGAATCACGCGCAGCCGCTATCCCAGTTCCCTGCCGCAAAATATCCCAACCTTTTCCCTGCTCTATATCGACATGCTGCATGACTACTGGATGTATCGCCCCGACCAGGACGGCCTGACGCGTGCGCTGGCTCCCGGAACCCGCACCATCCTGCAGTGGTTTGCCATGCACGAGCAGCCTGACGGCCTGTTGCACGAACTGCCGTGGTGGAGCTTCATTGACTGGGTCCAGGACGGTCAGGTAATCCCCACCTACGACGCGCACGGCGAATCCTGCGTCACCACGCTTGAATACCTCGGAGCCCTCAACGATGCCGCCGATCTCGAAAAGGCCTTCGGCGATCCCGTGCTCGCCACCCGCTACCAGAGCCGCGCAGCTCATGTCCGCACAGGCATCTTCGACAAATGTTGGTCCGCCTCGCGCGGCCTTCTTGCCGACACGCCGGACCAGAAAGCCTTCAGCCAGCAAGCCAACATCCTCGGCGTCCTTTACGACGTCATCCCCAAAAACCGCCAGCAGCAAGTGCTACGCCAGTTGCTCGCCATCGAGCCGGGCACCACTCCCAACGGCGTATTGAGCGCCTCCTACTACTTCCGCTTCTACCTGGCCCGTGCCCTCGATCACGCCGGAATCGCCGACGACTACCTCGACTCCATCGGTCCCTGGCGCAAGCTGCTCGCCTTGCACTTCAGCACCTGGCCTGAGGTGCCCGGCAACACCCGCTCCGACTCGCATGCCTGGAGCGCCCACCCCATCTACGATTTCCTTACTCTCGTAGCCGGCATCGAGCCCGCCAGCCCCGGCTTCGCCACCGTCCGCATCGCGCCGCACCTGGGCACGCTCCCATCGCTCACCGCCACGTATCCGCATCCGCAGGGCGAAATCAAGGTTGCCTACCAACGGCAAGGCGCCGGCCTCAACGCGACCATTACCTTGCCGGGAAATCTAACCGGCAATTTCGTGTTCAATGGCAAAACCTGGCCGCTCAATCCTGGACTCAACCAAATCGTCGCGCCATAGCAACTTACACTGATCCCCGGCGGCCGCGCGCGGTCTCCGGGGATCAGAATCGTCCTGGCCGGAACTCAATTACCCATCGCGTGTACCCATCGCGTGTATGTCTTAATCAAAACCAAAAAATCGATATGCTAATGGAGAAAACGCTGTTTCCCGGCAATAAGGAAACGTGTTACAACTCCAACATGGCAAAGGGAAATGTTTCTTCACCGTCCGGACATGTGAACCTCAGAATGCTCGCCGAGCATTTGGAGCTTTCGCAGACCACGGTTTCGCTGGTCCTGAATAACTCTCCTTCCGCCAAATCGATCCCTCAGGAAACCCGCAATCGGGTCACCGAAGCAGCGGAGCGCCTGAATTATCGCCCCAACTACTTCGCCCGTTCCCTTCGTCAAAGCAAATCCATGAGCGTCGGCGTGCTGGCCCCCGACTTGAGCGAGGGCTACTTTACCCGCGTAATGAGCGGCGTGGTCCAGGAGTTGACTGCGGCCCACTATTTCTACTTCACCGCCTGCCACGACTGGAAGCGCGATCTGATCGAGAAATATCCGCGCATGCTGGTTGAGCGCGCCGTCGATGGATTTCTTCTGCTCAACACTCCTGCCGATCACATCGAGGTTCCCGTTCCCGTCGTCGCCATCTCCGCCCATAGCGCGGCTGAAAATGTCACCAACATCGTTCTCGATCATCATCTGGCCGTCATGCAGGCGCTCACGCATCTCTATGCGCTCGGCCATCGCCGCATCGCCTTCATGCGCGGCCCGCGCGCCATTCCCGACTCCGAATACCGCTGGGAAAGCATCCAGAAAGTGGCCCGCGAAATCAACCTTAAGATCGACCCCGCGCTGGTCATCCGCATCGACTCCGCTGGCTGGTCCATGAAGGACAATTACCACCCCATGGCGCCGGAAATCGGCCACAAACCCATGCAGGGCCTGCTCGAAAAGACCCGCGACTTCACCGCCATCTTCTGCTTCAACGACATCGCCGCCATCGGCGCTATTCGTGCCCTCAAAGACGCCGGCCTTACGGTTCCCGGCGACGTCTCCGTGGTTGGCTTCGACGACATTCAGTCCGCCGCCTACTCCACGCCTTCGCTCACCACCGTCCGCCAGCCGCTCACCGAAATGGGCAAGCGCGGCGCCCAGGTGCTGCTCGACCGCATCGCTAACCGCGACAAGGAATACCCGTCCGAGATCGTCATGGCCCCGGAGCTGGTTATTCGTGAATCTACTGGCCCCGCGGCCGCTGAAAGCTAAGAAAACTAGACCGCACAATCAGCTGCAGAAGGATTCAAACCAGCGGCTCAGATAAACCTGCGCATGCGCTTCGCCGCAGTAGTGCCGCGCGTGGGGCGCATTAGCAGCTTCTTTGGTCCATTTAAAAATCGTCAATTGCGCATCGCTGCAGTGGATCACGATCCAGCGCACCGGAGTGTCGCTCTCTTCACCGCAAATCTCGCATCGATAAATCGTATCGATCATCCTGACAGCCTCTTTACTCCCGCAGATTAACGCAAGCGGACTAACGCAAATTGATCTCTGATTTTTGAAAACCGATCTGTGATTCCCTACTCCAGTATCTGCAAATCCAGCGGTTCAACAATCATACAATCCATCGTGCGAATGCGTTCCAAGGCCCTCTTCAGCGCCGAGTTCTTGCACGGCTCCACAGTCACCACAAACGGCAGCGCATCCTGCGGAAAGCCGGGCTTCTGCACGATAGCGCGAATGTTGATCTTCTCCTTGGCCAGCGCTCCGGTGATCTCGGCAACAATTCCCGGCCGGTCTTTCACCAGAAAACGGATGTAATGCGGAACCTCGAACTCCCCGCTCACCACCGCCGGAGCCGACGGAATCTCAACACGCCGCGAGCCGTGCGCCAGCGCCAGCAAATCGCTCACCACGGCCACGGCAGTGGGATGCCCGCCCGCGCCGTGCCCTGAAAACACCACGTCCCCGCCGTACTGGCCGCTGAAGATCACCATGTTTTCCGTGCCGCGCGACCACGCCAGCGGAGAGCGCAACGCCACCAACATCGGGCCCACCGTCGCAGCCACCAGGCCGCGATCCTGCTCCGCGCGCGCCACCTGCCGGATGGTGCAGCCCAGGTCCCGCGCGTAGCTGAAATCCATGGCGGAAACCTCCGTGATGGGCCGCGGAACAATCTCCTCCGGATTGACCGCGACGCGCAGCGCCAGCCGCATCAGGATCGAGAGCTTGGCCCGCGCGTCAAACCCGCCTACATCCTCGGTTGGGTCCGCTTCCGCGTAGCCCAGCCTCTGCGCCTCGGACAGTACAGCCGCATAGTCCGCGCCATCCTCCATCTTGCTGAGAATGAAATTGCACGTGCCGTTTAAAATCCCTTCAATGCGTTCAATGCGATCTCCGGCCAGCCCTTGCTCCAGGCCCGGAATCACCGGGACTCCACCCGCAACCGCCGCGCCGTACTTCAAATGACCACCGCTGCCCGCCGCCAGCCGCTCCAGCTCCACGCCGTGAAAGGCAATCAGTTTCTTGTTGGCCGTCACCACGCTCTTGCCCGCGCCGAGAGCCTTGCGCACCCATCCGCCTGCCGGATCGAGCCCACCAACCAACTCCACCACCACATCCACATCGGAGGCCAGCACCGCATCCGCATCCGCGCTCCACGTCACGCTCGTCGGAACCCAGTCCGCCCGTTTACGCTCCACGCCGCGATTGAACACATGCGTCAGTTCCAGGCCCTGCGGCTGCGACTCAACAAGAATCCGCGCCACCGAACTGCCCACAGTTCCGAATCCAAAAAGCGCAATGCGCAACGGCCGCTGCCTCTGAGACTCTTGCCCAGCCAAAGATGAAACCTGTTGCGGCGATACGGAAACATTCCCTTCAGACACCGGCAATCCCCCATGTGCATTCATCAAATTTGCCCCTGGTCTTTAGTCGCTAGTCCCTAGTCCCTCGTGCCTGTTCCCTGACCGAATAACCCGATGATACCTGACGGCGGCACATAGACTGTTCCATCTGTTGCGCAACCCCGCTCGTCGTGTACCATGAAACCCAGATGCGGCGCTTGCTTTCCATTTTGCTGATTCTGTTCTTCAGCCTCGGCCCACTGGCGGCCACGCTTGACGCCAGCGACAGCGCGCGCCTGCCCGCCTGCTGCCGCCGCCATGGCGCACACCGCTGCGTTCTGTCCATGGGCATGGCGGCCATGAGCGCCGAAGCCGCATCGGGCAACCCCGTCTTCACGGCACCTTCAACCTGCCCCGCATTCCCCCAATCCACCGCGGCAACCACCACCGGACCGCAAGCTCTGACAGCCTCACCCGTCAGTCTGCCAGCTTTGCTCGCGCAGCCGCACTCGCCCGCCGCCAGCCGCGCCGGCGCCCGCCTCAGCCAGGTCCGCACCCGCGCCGGCCGCGGCCCTCCCGCCTCCATCCTCGCGTAGAAACTCGCTAAACAATCCGATTTTTAAACAGAGCAGCTTGCCTGAGCAGCAGGCCTCGGTCCGTTTGCACTCCATGCAAGCAGGCTGCGCAGTCTCATCCCGTCCGGAGTTTCGTCTTCATGCATCGTCTCGTTTTCATTCTTTCCGCAGTCCTATTCCTGGCCGCATCCATTCCCGCATGCGCTGACGTCTTTGCTACCATCCATGGTGTCGTCCACGATCCCCAGCACAGGCCCATTGCCGGCGCGGACGTCACGCTCAAAGCCGCTGATTCCGCCTTCATCCTCACCGCCAAAACCAACGCCGAAGGCGAATTCGACCTGCCGCAAGCGCCCATCGGCGTTTACACGCTTCAAGTTTCCGCCGTAGGATTCGCCGTCGTACAATTGCCTCTCACCGTTGCCTCCGGCACCAACCCCATCCTCCACATCCCGCTTGCTGTTGCGTCCGCCACGCAGACCGTCGTTGTGAGCGGCTCGGAGACTTCCGACTCTGCTTCTGACTCCGTAACTCCCACCACTCTCATCACCCGCGAAGACATCGATGAAACCCCCGGCGCCAGCCGCACCATCGGCAATGAGATGATCACCGACTATGTGCCCGGCGCTTACATGACGCACGACATGCTGCACATGCGCGGCGGCCATCAGACCAGTTGGCTCATCGATGGGATCGCAATTCCCAACACCAAGATCGCCTCCAACGTCGGCCCGCAGATCGATCCCAAAGACATCGACTCGCTCGAAACCCAGCGCGGCAGTTACTCGTCCGATGTAGGCGACCGCACCTACGGCGTCTTCAACGTGCTGCCGCGCAATGGATTCGAGCGCAACCGCGACGGCGAAGTGTTAGTCTCCGCCGGCAATCTCGACACCGGCGAAACCCAGGTCTCGCTCGGCGACCATACCGAGGCAACCGCATGGTACACGAGCCTCGCAGGCTCCCGCTCCAACTACGGCCTGGCCACGCCTGTCGCCGGCATCTACCACGACACCACCAACTCCCAGAGCGCCTTCGTCTCGCTCATCCGCAACCAGACGCCGAAAGATCAGCTCCGCCTCAACACGCAATATAGGCAGGATTTTTTCCAGATTCCCTACGACCCAAACGCCGACGACTATGAGACCACGTCCGGCTATTACAGCTCCGTCGGCCTGCGCGACGCTCAAACCGAACGCGATTCCTTTGTCATCGCCAACTGGGTGCATACCATCTCGCCCAAGGCGCTGTTCTCCTTCGCGCCCTTCTACCACCTCAACCAGGCAGACTATAACTCACTCCCCACAGACCTGCCCGTTTCCACCACCTGGCATCAAACCTCAAACTATGGCGGTGGCCAGGCCGACGCGCATCTGGATGCTGGCCCGAACAGTTTCTCCTCCGGCTTTTACTCGTTCTATCAGCGCGAGGATGATCTGTTCGGCGTGCAGGTCAACAATGGCAGCGCACTCTCCGAGCCGGATACGGGGGCCAGTGCCAGCGCCGCGCTGGTTGAGTTTTATCTCTCCGACCATCTGCGCCTCGGCCGATACATCACCCTGCTCGGCGGCGAGCGCTTCTCCATCTTCCATGGCGGATACGACGAGTCCGCGACCTACCCCCGCATCGGTGCAACTGTCGAAATTCCCCGTCTCCACTGGGTCTTGCGTGGCTTTTACGGCCACTTCTTCCAACCCGCACCCCTCATCACCGTCTCCAGTTCCGTCCTTAACTACGCCAGCAGCCTGCCAACGGGCGAAAACGCCTTCACTCCGTTGCCCTCTGAACGCGATGAAGAGCACCAGTTCGGCATTCAGATTCCATGGAAGGGCTGGTTCCTCGATGTGGATACGGTCAAGAATCGCGTGAACAACTTCCTCGATCACTCCAACCTCGGCGAATCCAACATGTACTTCCCCATCGCCGTCAATGGCGCTCTGGTCCGCGCCTGGGAGATGACCCTGCGCTCGCCGAGACTGGCTCACGTCGGCCAGTTTCACCTCACTTATTCCAACCAGATTGCCCAACAGCGCGGCGCCATCATTGGCGGCTTTATCTGCACCAACCCCAACGACCCGGTTTGCAGCAACGGCGGCTTCAACTACATTGCGCTCGACCACGACCAGCGCGAAACGCTCAACACCGGCTTCACCGCCAACCTGCCCTTGCGCACCTGGTTCTCCACCAATGTCTACTACGGCTCTGGGTTTTCAAACGGCCTCGCCGGCGCGAATCAAGGCCCATACAACGGCCCGTATCTTCCCGTCCATACCACCTTCGACGCATCCGCAGGCCACGCGCTCGGCGAGCGGTGGAAGCTGGCCGTGAATGTCGTCAACGTCACCAATCACCGTGTGCTGATCGACAACTCCATCACCATCGGCGGATTTCATTACAACGATCCACGATTGATTTCAGCCGAGCTGCGTTACCGGTTCCACTTTTGAACGGGATCCATCAACTGCGCGAACGCAAGCATTCCCAGGTCGCATCTTCGCAAACTGGGAAATCACAAACGAGCGTCAGTCTTTATGCAGAGAGAGCGCTCACTTCAGTTGTGCCGTATGTGACTGACCAGCGGCATCTTTCCGCGGAGCGGCCCAGGCCTGATAGCTGTTGAAGAGGAACTGGCCCCCAAGCAGCAGCAGCCAGACCCACAGCGCAAAACGCAACGGCCTGCGTGGAATGTGCGTGCTGAGCAAGGTTCCGCTCACCGCGCCCACCACGCCCCCGGCGATCAGTTGCAGCAGCAAGCCAGTATTTGAAGCGTGCGAAAACCAGTGAGCACCGCTGCCGATCAGTGAAACGATAAAGCCGAACGCGATGTCCGTGCCCACCACCTGCGCCGGAAGCAGCGGCGTCAGGCTCAGCAGCGCCGCGGAGCCCAGCGCGCCCGCGCCTGCTGAAGAAAATCCAACTTCAGCGCCCACCGGAAGCATCAGCCACGCAAGTAGCGGACTGCGGTCGCGCGTATTGGCGGTGTCTTTCCGCGGCTTGAACGAATGCGCAATTTGCCAAGCGGCCGTGGTCACAAGAATCGAGCCGAGCAGCGCATTCAGCAGGTTCTGCGAGCCCACCGTCACCAGGTGCCTCAAGAACAACGACCCAATCACAACCCCCGGCACACCGCCCGCAAGCATGAATCCAAGCGTGCGCCAGGCCACATTGCGGCGGATGATTTGAGAAGGAACAAGAACCAGCTTCACGGCCGCCGCGAACATCAGGCCAATACCCACCGCGACAGGCGCAGGAACTCCGAGAAACAGCACCAGCACCGGCACCGTGATGGTGCCCGCACCCACTCCGGTGAGCGCGATGAAGAGTGCGATGATGAACCCGATAAGATACTGCATTCGATCTGCCCCGTTTCCTTTGCCGGTTCTTACTGTGCGGGCGCGGCCTCGATGTGAATGCCGCATTCAACCTTGCGGCCAGCCCATCGTCCCGACCGCGGATCGTTGGCATCCAGCGGAAGCGAAGTGCATGGCTCGCAGCCGATCGATGAAAATCCCCGCTCGTAGAGCGGCAACAGCGGAATCGAGAGTTGCTCGCACGCATACCACACATCGCGCGTCGTCCAGCCGGCCAGCGGCGCCAGCTTCAGCACCTGCTTGCCGCCGGGCAGCGTGAACAGTGCCGACTCTTCGAGCGCGGCACGGCTCTTTGCCTGCTCCCGCCGCAACCCGGTAAGCCATACGCGATAGCCCGCAACCGCCTTGAACAGCGGCTCAACCTTGCGCAGCTTGCAGCACTGGTCCGGCGCGGATTGATAAAGCAGACCGTGCTCAGCCTCCTGCTCCACGACCGTCTTCTCCGGCAGCAGATTGATGAGATTCAATTGCCATTCCTTGGCCACGCGATCGCGATACTCATACGTCTCCCGGAAGTGATAACCGGTGTCGAGGAACAGGACCGGAATCGCCGGATCGAGCGCGATGGCCAGCTTGGTCAGAAGCACGTCTTCTGCCTGAAAACTGCACGTGAGGCAAACGTCGCCGCGGCCTGTGATCTCCCGCGCCAGCAGCGCGCGCAACCCGTCTAGCTTGCTTGTCACCTGTCCCTGTATGTCAACAGTGCTCATTACAGTCCCGCCCTCTCTGAATCATGCAGAATCTCCGCCTCACGCAGCAGCCGAATGACGCCGGCGATCGCACCGCTGGGATTGATGTCGTCAAAAACAAGCTGCCGGTCGCCTACGCGTGCCACAAGCTGCTCGTCTTCATTCACGGTCACTTCGAGAACCAGCAGACCCGCTGCGGCCTGCAGGCTGGTGAATGCTTTCAGCAGTTCCGGGCGTTCCGCAAGTGCTTGATCGTCTGCGTGGACGCGCTGCGTGACGACGCCGGCCGAAAAGAGTGACCGCTCGATGAGGTCGATCAATTTCGAGGATCCCTTCAGCGACAGCACGCCGCCCTGATGCCCCCAGCGCGCGGCGCGCTCAGTGGCCGTCACCGGGCCGGATACCGGCAAAGGCTCGTCTTCGCCGTCCGATGTATCGGCAATCACCGAGGAGATCATGCCCGCGGCCACCGTGCTGTTGGTTGTGGCGTCGATCAGAATGAACGCTCCGGTCGCGCGATTTTCCGAGTAAAGATCGAGCGCAATGGGGCGCAGCAGCTCAATCGAGACCTGTCCGATAGCGTTCATATCGAGCGTATCGGCCGGCTCGTGCGCCAGCGTACCGATGTTGGTGCGATGCCCGATGGAGGCCACGAATGCCGGGACCGTGTGGCTGGTGTGCTTAAGCAGGTAGCGGCGGTTGAGCACCAGCGGCCGCTGGTCCATCCACACCAGCGAAGCGCCGATGTGCCGCGTGACGCTGGGTGTAGATTGCGCGGAGGCGATCAAATCGCCGCGGCTAATATCGAGTTCGTGGTTCAGCACCAGCGTCACCGACAGCGGCGCATGCGCTTCCGCCAGATCGCCGTCGAAGGTGACAATGCGTTCGACCGCAGCGCTTCTGCCCGAAGGTAGCACTGCAATCGTATCGCCGGGCCGGATGCTGCCGGAAGCGATTTGCCCGGCAAAGCCGCGAAAGCTGCGATTGGGCCTGAGCACGCGCTGCACCGGAAACCGGAACGGCGCAGTGCTCGTGTCATGCGAAGCCGGAACAGCTTCAAGCAGTTCCAGCAGCGATGCCCCCGTATACCACGGCATCGCGTCGGTCCTGTGTACCACGTTGTCGCCGGCCAGCGCGCTCACCGGCACAAAAATCGCCTCCACCGGATTGCCCGTATCGGCCGCGATCTGGTCCAGAACAAGACTGAAATCGCGCTCTATGGCGCGGAAGCGAGCCTCGTCGTAGCCAATCAGGTCCATCTTGTTCACCGCGACCAGCACGTACCGTACGCGCAGCAGTGAAGCAATGTACGCATGGCGACGCGACTGCACCAGCACCCCTTTGGCTGCATCAATCAGCACCACCGCGGCATCGGCGGTCGAGGCCCCCGTGGCCATATTGCGCGTATATTGCTCATGGCCCGGCGTGTCCGCGATGATGAACTTGCGCCGCGCGGTCGAGAAGTAGCGATACGCCACATCGATTGTGATTCCCTGCTCGCGTTCGGCGCGCAGCCCATCGGTCAGCAGCGCAAAATCGATCTGTCCGGGCGCGGTGGTTCCCTTGCCTTCAATGGAGCGCACCTGGTCTTCGTAGACGGACTGCGTGTCATAGAGCAGCCGGCCAATAAGCGTGGATTTGCCGTCGTCCACGCTGCCCGCCGTCGAAAAGCGCAGCAGGTCCTTCTCGCGCTCCTGCTCTAGAAAATCGTCGATGGAGAAACTCGAAATGGTCAGAGCTGCCATTTAGAAGTAACCCTCCCGCTTCTTCAGCTCCATCGATCCCTCCTGGTCGTGATCGATCACGCGATTGGCCCGCTCCGAAGAGTGGAATGAAATAAGCTCCGCAATGATGTCCGGAATCGTCTCCGCATCCGAGCGAATGGCTCCGGTGCATGGACTGCACCCCAGCGAACGCAGCCGCGACTTGACCATCGCCGGCCGCTCTCCAATGCGCGCCACAAAATCCTGCTCATTGGGAAGCAAACCATCCCCGCGCACATACATCGGCCGCTCCTTGGCAAAGTAGAGATCGACCACGGGAATGTTCTCCTCGTGGATGTATTGCCACACGTCCATCTCCGTCCAGTTTGAGATCGGAAACACGCGAATGCTTTCGCCCGGATGAATGCGCGCGTTGTACAGGTTCCACAGCTCGGGTCTCTGATTCTTCGGATCCCACTGCCCGGCGCCATCGCGGAAAGAGTAAATCCGTTCCTTGGCGCGAGACTTCTCTTCATCCCGCCGCGCTCCGCCGAATGCCGCGTCGAAGTTGTAGTGTTTCAGCGCATCCAGCAGCGCCTGCGTCTTCAGCAACCCGCAGCACCGCTTTGTGTCGAGCGCAATGGGATTGGTGCCCGCGGCAATCGCCGCCTCGTTGCGCCACACCAGCAGCTCCGCACCAACAGAACGGGCCATTTCATCGCGAAAGGCAAGCATCTCCGCAAATTTGAAGCCGGTGTCGATATGCAGCAGGGGAAACGGAATCGGGCCAGGGTAAAAAGCCTTCTGCGCAAGTCTCAGCATCACAGACGAGTCCTTGCCAATGGAGTAAAGCATCACCGGCCGCTCGAACTCCGACGCCACCTCGCGTAAAATGTGAATACTCTCAGCTTCCAGAAGCCGCAGATGACTCAGCCGTCGCGTACCGGGCACGGTTGTCGGGATCGATGTTGAGACTGTTTCGCTTTCGGCTGTCGGCATGCTGACCTCTTTTCATTTCAAGGTAGACGCTGAAGGCCGGAGTGAGACGCGTTTAAACAAACCCGGCTATTCAGCAACGGGTTTGTCGGTCTGGATCAGTTTTGCAAGAGATCGAAGACTAGAACGGACACCCGTCGAAGATGTTCGACAGGCGACAACAGGACGGGCTTTGGGCAGCGCGGATCATGTCTTCACCAATAATACCAAAATGCCCCGATCTGCACAATCAAACCGGTCCCAACCTGCAAAAACACGGCAAAAGGACTAAAGTGGATTTGGTGAGATCGTAACTGCCGCCGACCCACGTATGCCGCACTCCACCTTTCGGTTAATCGGCGTTCCCAGACCTCCTCACAGCAAGCAACAAGCAAGGCAGGGATAAAGAATTGCCCGATTCCATCGATTGGCCACACCCAGCAACCCCATCGCGACCGCGCCACCTCGCATTGCTCTTCGTTCTAGCCGCAATCGCTATCATCATTTTCGGCGCCCGCACCGGGGTGTCCTATTGGGTAGACCTGCTCTGGTTCCGCTCCGTCGGCTACTCCGGTGTTTTCTGGAGGATGCGCGGACTGGAGTGGGGCATCTTCGCCGCCTTCGCCCTTCTCACCTTCCTCTATCTCTTTGGCGTCTTCTCCGCTTTCAAGCGAGCGCATTCCGCCGATTTGCCCAATGACCACACCATCGTCATCGGCGGCAACCCCATCAGCCTTCCCGTAGCGCCCGTCCTTCGCCTGCTGGTCATCGGGATCTCGCTGGTGATTGCGCTCGCCACAGCCGCCACCATGCAGGCGCAGTGGTCCACGCTGGCTCTCTATTGGTATACCCCGCGCCCCGCCGCCGGTTCGGCCGGCAGTTTCGCTGACCCCATCTTTGGCAAGCCGCTTGATTTCTATCTCTTTACCTTGCCCGCCTGGCAGATTATCGCCGGTTGGCTGCTCACCCTTGCCGTGCTCACCTGCATTGCCGCCGTCCTTTTCATCGTCATCACCGGCGG
Source organism: Occallatibacter sp. (assembly GCA_036489415.1). Classification (GTDB taxonomy): domain Bacteria; phylum Acidobacteriota; class Terriglobia; order Terriglobales; family Acidobacteriaceae; genus Telmatobacter. Next base: position 47,301 of record DASXFS010000001.1, read on the forward strand.
TTCTCGCGCTCTCACCGGGCGGTTCAGCGGCGGCATTCGCCTGCCTTGGCGCGGGCTGTCGCTGTCCGTCGCATTCCTGCTCCTTGTCCTCGCCTGGCGTGTCTACATCAGCCGGTTCGAGTTACTGCTCGAGCACCACACAGTCTTCGATGGAGTTACCTATACCGACGCCCACGTCAACATTACCGGCTTGTCACTCGTTTCCGCTGCTCTCGTCCTCGGCGCGCTGATTGCTCTCGTAAGTGGCATCCTCAAGCCGCGCGGTCGCTGGCTGATCGCGGCCGTTCTTCCCGCGGCGGTCTGTTATATCGCCGTGGGGATCGTCGCGTGGTACGTCAGCAGTTTCCTCGTCAAGCCCAACGAGCTGGTGCGCGAGCAGCCCTACATCGTCAATAACATCCAGATGACCCGCAAGGCCTACGGCCTCGACTCGTTCTCGCAGCACGAGTTTCCCGCCGAAACCACCGTAGGCGCCACCGACCCCGCCAATAATCAAGCAACGTTGCAGAACATTCGCCTGTGGGATGTGGAAGCACTCAAGGACACGCTGCGCCAGATTCAGGAAATCCGCACCTATTACGACTTTCCCGACATCGACATCGATCGCTACATGATCAATGGCAACCTGCGTGAAGTGATGCTCGCCGCACGAGAACTCAATGTCGATAAGCTCCCCGAAAGCAGCCGTAACTGGATCAACGACAAGCTCATCTACACTCACGGCTACGGCATCACCATGAACCCCGTCAACGGATTCACGCCGGAAGGCCTGCCGACGCTCATGTTGAGCAACATGCCCGTCCAGAGCACCGTTCCCGGCCTCAACGTCACGCGCCCCGAGATCTACTTCGGCGAGATGACCAACACCGACGTCTACGTAAAAACGCGCCAGCAGGAGTTCAATTTCCCCGAAGGCCAGAGCAACAATCTCACCTCCTATAACGGCAGCGGGGGCGTTGTTCTCGGTGGCTTTCTGCGCCGTCTCTTCATCGCCTTCGACCGCGGAGACATTGCCAAGCTTCCCTTCAGCGACGACGTAAATGCCCAGAGCCGGCTGCTCATGCGCCGCAACGTGCGCGATCGGGTGGCGGCGCTGGCGCCGTTCCTCACCTACGATCAAGACCCCTACATTGTCGTCGGCGACGATGGCCGTCTCTCCTGGGTCATGGATGGGTTCACCTCGGCGGACACCTATCCTTACTCGGCTCATCGCTCGTTGAACGATCAGTCTCTTAATTACATGCGCAACAGCGTCAAGGTGGTTATCGACGCCTACGACGGAACCACAACATTTTATGTGTTTGACAACAGAGATCCCATCCTCGCAGCCTATCGCGGCATCTTTCCCAGCCTCTTCAAAGATGCCTCGGCCATGCCCTCGTGGCTGCGCAAGCACGTTCGCTACCCCGAGTTGTTGCTCAGCCTGCAGGCAGAGGTTTACGGCCTCTATCACATGACCAACCCTGAAGTTTTCTATAACCGCGAAGACCTCTGGACCGTGGCCACCGAGACCGGCCTGGGCGAGGGCGGCGAGCAAACCACGCAGCCCATGCAACCCAACTTCGTGCTCATGAAACTACCCGGAGAGCCCGGCCTTGAGTTTGTCGAGATACTGCCCTTCACGCCCGCAAATCGCAATAATCTGATCGGCTGGATCGCCGCACGAAGCGATGGCGAGCACTATGGCACATCCATTGTTTACGACTTCCCGAAAACCAGGCTCGTCGACGGCCCGCAACAGATCGAAGCCCGCATCGATCAGAATGCGCAGCTCTCGGGCCAGCTCACGCTCTGGAATCAGCAAGGCTCTCATGTGCGCCGTGGCAGCCTGCTCGTCATTCCCTGCGGGCGCGCCCTGCTCTACGCCGAGCCCATCTATCTGCAAGCCGAGCGCAGTCCAATGCCTGAGCTGCGCCTCGTCGTGCTCGCACTGCAAGACCGTCTCGCGTATGCTCCAACCTTCGAGGCAGCGCTGGCGTCCCTGTTTGGCTCTGAATCGTCCTCGTTGAGCGCGCCGGAAGCGCCGCGAGCCGCGCCTGAACCCGGAGCGCCGCCTCAACTCCAGCCAGCAGCGGACCTCAAATCGCTCGTCTACCAGGCCGGCAAGGACTTCTCCGATTACCAGCGCCTCACTTCAGAAGGCAAGCTGAGCGAAGCAGGCCAGAAACTTGACGACCTCAAGCTGACTCTCGACAAGCTCAACGCGCTCCCAAAATAATCGCCGGCTAAAAATAATTACCGGCAGAGAGCAATAGGCAATACAACCGCCGGCAAGCTTCAAAGCGCCTCGCCCCTCAACTGAAAAACGTAATGCTTCCCGGGCTGCCGACCGCTGTATAGAGGCCAGTGAACGCCAGCGCCCCCGTCTCACGATGAATCCTGAAGCAGGTAATGCTGTCGCTGCGCAAATTGCACGCATACAGAAAATTGCCGCTGGGATCAATCCGGAACTGCCCTGGATAATCGCCCAAGGTGGAAGTTTCTCCAATCGCCTTCAGCCTTCCTTCCGCGTCAATGGAGAAAGCCATAATCGTGTCATGCAGCCGGTTTGCCGCGTAAAGAAACTTCCCGTTCGGCGATATCAGAATCTCTGAAGCGAAACTCGTGCCGGCAAACCCCTTCGGCAGCGCCGACACAGTCTGCTGCGCGGTCAGCGATCCGGTCTCCGCGTCATAGTGAAAGAAAACCACCGTCGAAGACTCTTCCTGAAACGCATACAGCCAATGCCCATTGGGGTGAAACGCAAAGTGCCGCGGCCCATCTCCGGAGGGCAGCGCAGCAAAGGGCGCGCCCTCTCGCGGGCTCAACTTTCCCGTGCTCCTATCGAACCGGTAGCTGTAAATGCGATCCTGTCCCAGGTCGGTCGCCAGAACAAATCTGCCCTGCGGATCGGGCGCAATCATGTGCGCGTGCGGCGCGTCGTGCCCGCTGACGGCGTGGCTGCCGTTGGGCGCGTCCGCTGCTTGCGTGCTTCCCACGTTACCGCTGTCGCTGTGAACGTCGGTCGCGGCTCCCAGCAATCCGCCGTCAAGAATTGGGAACACGGCAATCGTTCCCCCGGCATAATTCGCCACGAATGCATACTTACCTGCAGCATCCATGCTCAGATAGCACGGCCCCGCGCCCTCTGAGCTGACCACGTTCAGCGCTGTCAAATCGCCACTTGCTTCATCAATTGCAAAGGCGCTCACCGAACCGCTTTGCCCTTGATAATCGTTGCGTTCGTTCACCGCGTAAAGATACTTCTTCGAGGGGTGAATCGCAATCCACGAAGGCGCAGGCGTCTTTGCAACCAGCTTCCGGTCTGATAGCTCACCGCTGGCTTCATTCACTTCAAAAAGATAAATCCCCTCGCCGTTGCTTCCCGCACCCGTATAGGTGCCCACATAAGCCAGAACCCTGCCGCTTTTCAAGCTCCGCGCAGCCTTCTGCGCCTTCAACAGCACCGTAGGCGCCAGCGCCGCGGCCGCCACACCCTTTACGAAGTTACGCCTGCTAACCCCCTGCCGCGTAAATGCATTTGTCATTCCGTCCATCCTTCTTAGTGTGAATCTTTCCTGATACGCATGGGACTGGATCGTTCCTGCTGCCCGTCCCTCAGATCGCGCCCCTCAGATTGCGCACGATAAAGCCACAGTGAAAAGCAGCGCCGTAACTGAAATAATTGTCTCGCACACCGACCATGTCTTCATCGTGTCGGCGACACTCATGTTGAAATACTCTTTCACCAGCCAGAATCCCCCGTCGTTCACGTGCGAAAAAATCAACGACCCGGCGCCCGTGGCAATGGCCAGCAGCTCCGGGTGAACGCCCGTAGTGTGCAATGCAATCGGCGCCACAATGCCCGCTGCGGTAGTCATGGCCACCGTGGCCGATCCCGTCGCAAGCCGCATCATTGCCGCCAGCAGCCACGCCAGCAGCAGCAGCGGCACATGACTTTGCAGCGCGACTCCGATGATCGCGTGGGAAACGCCGCTATCCTGCAGAATTCTTCCGAAGCCTCCACCCGCGCCCACCAGCAGTGTGATAGTCGCTGTCGGCGCCAGGCACTCGTTGCTGAACCGCAGAATCGTGGTCCGATTGAAACCGCTCATGCGCCCCAGTGTGTAGAAGCTGAGCAGCACGCCAATCAGCAGCGCAATATCGTCATTGCCAACCAGGTGCAATCCCTCATTCAGCCCGCTCTTGGGCGAAGAAATCCCATCCGCCCAACTCCCAACCAGCATCAGCACAACCGGAAACAAAATGGTGAACAGCGTAAGCCAGAAACCCGGCAGCCTGCGCTCCTTGCCGTGATCCACAAACTCCGCGGCCATTGGATTTTCCGCCGCTAGATGAATGTGCGGAGCAATCAACTTCGCATAGAGCGGCCCCGCGATCACCGCCGTGGGAATACCGATGAGCAAGGCATAAAAGATCGTGCGGCCCACGTCCGCATGGTAAATCGATACCGCAAGCAACGCCGCCGGATGCGGCGGCACCAGCCCATGCACAACGGAAAGTCCGGCGACCATTGGCAAACCCACCAGGATCAGTGAAGTCCCCGTGCGCCGCGCCACTGTAAATGCAATCGGGATGAGCAGAACAAAGCCAACCTCAAAGAAAGCCGGCAGTCCGATCACCAGGCCGATCACCATCATCGCCCAATGCACTCTCTTCTCGCCGAAGAAATCGATGAGCGTGTGCGCAATCTGGTCTGCGCCGCCGGACTCGGCCATCATTTTGCCCAGTATCGTTCCCAGCGCCACAACAATGGCGATATGCCCCAGCGTGCCGCCCACTCCCGCCTCAAATGAATGAACCACTGTGGAGAGCGGCATTCCCGTCACCATGGCCAGGGCAAGCGAGGTGAGCAGCAGCGTAATGAACGGGTTCAGCTTGAAGACGGCAATCAGTACGATCAGCGCAACAACCGCGACGAATGCCGACGCAATGAGAAACAAACTGTGAGGATCAATCATAGGCACACAAGTCGTGCAGCTCCATTCATCCGGTCAAAACACCAATCTCAAATCATCAACCGTCAAGGCTCAGTTGAAATTTCAGCTTCGAGCAGCCGGTTCTTTATAGGCCACGCAATCGATCTCCACCTTGCAATCGACAACCATGCTTGAAACAACGCATGCGCGGGCAGGCGGGTGAGCGCCAAAGTGCTCCTTGAACACCGCATTGAACGCCGCGAAGTCGCGTGAGTCTTCCAGCCAAACACCGCAACGCACAACATCCTCAGGCCCATAGCCGGCTTCCTTCAAAATCGCCAGCAGATTGCCGATCGCCTGGTGAGCCTGCACGCCAATGTTACCCGTCACCACCTCGCCATCGACCATCGGAACCTGGCCCGATACATAAAGCCAGCCGTCGGCCTTGACTGCACGCGAAAAAGGAAGCTGCTGGCCTCCTGTCCCTTTGCCGCCTGCCGCGCCATACCGTTGAATGCTCATCTATACTCCTTCTTGCGAATTACTGAATCCAGGTTGTCCTGCCGCGTGCGACAAATTGCCCAGCGCGATCTCCCGTCGCACCGTGTGCGTTGTACGAGAGCACGCCGTTCACCCAAACGCCGTTGATTCCTTCCGCCGCATTGACCGGGTCACCAAAGCTTGCCGTATCGATGATCTTTTCCGCATCGAACAGAACCAGGTCCGCGCAATACCCTTCGCGAATCAGCCCGCGGCCCTCAAGTCCAAATCGCTGCGCGGGCATCCCCGTCATTTTATGCACCGCATCCGGCAGCGAGATCAGCCGCTCCGCGCGGCTATACCGCCCCAGCACGCGCGGAAACGTGCCCCACAGCCGCGGGTGCGGCCGTGGATCGTTCGGCAATCCATCGGAGCCGATCATCGTGGCAGGATGCGCGAGAATCCGCCGCATGTCGTCTTCGGAGATGCTGTGATAAATGGCCCCAGCCGGTTGCAGCCGCCGCGCTGCTTCCAGTTGCGTCAAGCCCCAACTTTCCGCAATCTCCTTGAGCGTTTGCCCCGCGCTCTCAGGATGCGGCGTGCTCCAGGTAATCGCGATCTTGACCCTCTCGTCCACCTGCCGCAAATCGAGCGTGCTCGATCCGGCCGCATACGGGTAGCAATCACAACCGATTTGCTGCTCGCGCCGCGCCGCATCCAGAGCCTGCAACACTTCGCCGCTCCGTCCCCAGTTGGCAATGCCCGCGCACTTCAAATGCGAAACAATCACCGGAACCTGGCTCAAGCGCCCAATATCGAACGCCTCCTGCATCGCGTCCAGAATCGTCTCCGCCTCGCTGCGCATGTGCGTGGTGTACACTGCGCCTGCCAAAGCCAGCGGTTGCGCCAGCGCCGTCACCTCTTCGGTCGTCGCCGCATAGGCCGAAAGATATGCAAGACCGGAACTGAGCCCCAGCGCGCCGCCGTCGAGTGCTTCGCTCAGTTGCGCGCGCATCCGCGCAATCTCGGCATCCGTCGCCGGCCGGTCCAGCCGATCCAGGTGGTTGTTCCGCAAAGCGGTATGGCCCACCAGTGCGCCCACGTTCACTGCGGGCCCCGCCACGCGGATAGCCTCAATATACGACGCGAATGTTGGATAGCAAAAATCGTCAGCAGCGCCCAGCAAATTCATCGGGTCGGGAGGTTCGCCCGTCAACTCGACCGGAGACGCGCTTATACCGCAATTGCCCACGATCACCGTCGTCACACCCTGCGACAGCTTGGGAAGCATCGATGGATTGCGAATCACGCTGATGTCATCGTGGGTATGCACATCGATGAAGCCAGGTGTCAAGGTCAGCCCTTCCGCATCGATGACAATAGACGGATTGCACTCAAGCCCTGGCCCGATTGCGCAAATTCGCCCATCACAAAGTGCAACGTCGGCAAGCTCCACGGCAGAACCGCTGCCGTCCAGAACGTTCGCTCCGTGTATCAGGGTGTCGCATCGCAGCATAGTCGCTCGTTCAGAATATAGACTATAACCATCGCATGTTCCACACATAATCCATCTCGAATGCAGAGACTCCTGGAGATTCAGCCATTGAGCGATAAACAGCCCATCCAGATCGACGCCATTGCCGCAATTACCCCGTTAAATAAGGGCCTGGGGCCATTCGATCGCGCGCTTGAACCCGGCGACGCCGCTCAACTCAACTGGAACCTTCTGCGCGAAGACCTCAGCCTCCCATCGGCAGTTCTTTACGAGGACAAGCTGCTGCACAACCTGAATTGGATGCGCCAATTCATCTCCGCCTATGGCGTCAAACTCGCGCCTCACGGCAAGACCACCATGGCGCCGCGCCTCTTTCAAATGCAACTAAAGGCGGGCGCATGGGGAATCACGCTGGCAACAGCGCATCAGGTGCAAGTAGCCCACGCGCACGGAGTACGCCGCATCTTCATGGCGAACCAGCTCGTGGGAAAGCAAAACATGGCCGCCATCGCGCGCCTGCTGCACGATCCGCAGTTTGAATTCTATTGCCTCGTCGATTCGGCCACACAGATCGACCAGTTGGGCGGCTTCTATTCAAACCTCGGCCAGCGGCTCAATGTGCTCGTCGAACTAGGCGTCGATGGCGGCCGCGCGGGCGTGCGCAATGATGAGCAGTTGCAGGCAGTGCTCGAAGCCCTGTCGCGCTGGAAGCATTCCATCGCGCTCAGCGGCGTCGAAATTTATGAGGGCGTTCTTCAGGACGAGCCCTCCATTCGCGCTTTCCTCGCGCGCGCGATTGCAGTCACGCGCCAGCTTGTGTCGGAAGATCGCTTCCAGCGCGCGCCCATTCTGCTTTCCGGCGCAGGGTCCGCGTGGTATGACGTCGTAGCCGAAGTGTTTACAGCCGCCACCTTTGGAGATGCCGTTGAAATCATACTGCGCCCCGGCTGCTATCTTACCCACGATGTGGGCGCTTATCGCGAAGCCCAGGCCAGGATCCTCGAACATAATCCCATCGCCCAGCGAATGAATGCAGGGCTCCTGCCTGCCCTGCAAGTCTGGGCCTACGTGCAATCAGTACCCGAGGCAGAGAAAGCAATTGTAGGCATGGGCAGACGCGATGCCGCATTTGACTCCGGCCTGCCTGTTCCCGCGCTTCATTTCAGGCCCGGAGGGGTAACTCCGCAAAAAACTCCCGCGCATTGGACAGTAACAAAAATGATGGATCAGCACGCTTACTTGCAAATTCGTCCCGGAGATGATCTTCGCGTAGGCGATATGATCGGTTTCGACATCTGCCACCCCTGTCTGACCTTCGATAAGTGGCGCACGCTGCCGGTGTTGAATGCCGATTATCAAGTCATCGACATCATTCAGACGTTCTTTTAAATCGACTTGCGCCGCATGTCCCGCGTAGTTACAAGTCAATAAATCAGATATTTTGCGCGAAGAACCTCAAATCGCTCCAGTCCGTCGCGCCACTGCTCGGCTACGCGGCGCGGATCTTCGCCGCCCGCTGTCGCCCCCAGGCTCGCCTTGTTCACCATCAGCGTATCCACTCGCGCGACTTTGTAACTGCTGGGATAAAGCGCCTGCAACGCAGCAGCGAATTCTATCCCTAACTCAGGTGAGTCCAGCAGGTTCCGATCGGTAACAACGATTTGCACTCCGCCGCACTTCTCATGCGCATACACTGAGCTATCCGGCGTAAACTCGGTCGGGATAAAGCGAACCCCCTCTATTTCCCGGGCATTGAGATACTTCGACAGGTCGAGCGAATTCACCCACGGCGCGCCGACTAACTCAAATGGAGTATCCGTTCCCCGGCCCACTGAAATATTGGATGCCTCAATCATCCCGATGCCCGGATAGAGAGCCGCCTCGGTCAGGTTGCGCATGTTAGGCGAAGGATTCACCCATAGCTCACTGGTTGAGTCAAACCAGTCCCCTCGAATCCAACCCTGCATGGGAACTACCGTGAGCTCTGCATTGATCCCGCGCTCTGCGTTGAACATTTTCGCCAGCTCTCCCATAGTCATGCCGTGCCGTACCGGAATTTGCCAATAACCCACAAACGATTCCCTGCCTGCATCGGCCACGGGCCCCTGAACAAACGCGCCTCCAATGGGATTAGGCCGATCAAGCACAACAATCTGTTTACCAGCTTTAGCCGCGGCCTCAAGAAAGTAACCGAGGGTTGTCTCGTAGGTATAGAACCTCGCGCCAATGTCCTGAATGTCGAAGACAATCACATCCAGACCCTCCAACGCCGCGCTGGATGGCCGACGCTCCGCATCCGTGCCGCCGTATACGCTGTAGACTGACACGCCCGTGGCCGCATCCTCTGAGTTGCCGATAACTGTCGTGTCCAGCTTGCCCGCAATTCCATGTTCCGGGCTGAAGATCGCAGAAAGCCTCACGCCGGGGGCGTGCGCCAGTACATCCGCTGTCCGCTCGCCGTGCCCATCGATGCCCGTTTGATTGGTGACCAGCCCCACCCTTACTGGATGATTCGCGTCTGCATGGAGCTCGCGGAAACTGTCGGCCTCAAGCACATCGATGCCTGTTTTTACGTCGCCATTGCGAAAGCTGATGCGGCGCGACGCCGGCATCAATTCGTTGTAGCCCGTGATGCGCGCAAGGCGCAGCTTGTCCTGCTCGCTGACGGTCAGATCGAGCGCCTGCACCACGGCCGTGGCCACCTTGCATCGGAGCGAGACCGTCGATTTGCCGCCGTTCGGATGAACGGCATTGGTAAGCAAAATGATGTAGGTGTTGGTAACCGGATCAATCCACAACGATGTGCCCGTGAAGCCAGTGTGGCCGAAGGAACCAACGGGAAGCAGTTCGCCGCGATTGGTAGAGAACGGCGAATCGATATCCCATCCCAGCCCGCGCAGCGCCGTGGCATTGGGCGGTTGCTGCGGCGAAGACATCTTCGCAACCGCCGATTGGCTCAGCACCGTGAAGCCGCTCAGGAAATCCTGCGCGAAAAGCGCCATGTCGTCCGCCGTTGAAAACAATCCCGCGTGGCCGGCCACGCCGCCCATGCGCCGCGCCGTCGGGTCATGCACAACCCCGCGCAACATATGGCCCTGCTCGTCGTATTGCGTGGGCGCGATTCGCGCGTCCCACTCCTTCGGCGGCAGGAAGCGCGTGTTCTTCATACCCAGCGGCACAAAGATGTTCGCACTGGCGTAGTCATTCAATGTCTGGCCCGTGATTTTCTCTACCAGAAACCCGAGCGTCTCAAAGTTGATATCGCTATAGAGGAATTGCGAGCCAGGCGGATTGATCGGCTTTGCGCTCATCGCCATCTGGTAAGCCGCCTCGCGTCCCGACCATGCCGACTTGAGATCCAGGTCGGGCGGCAAGCCGGAGTAGTGCGTCATCAGGTCGCGAATCGTGATGTCTTTTTTCCCGTTCTGTGCAAACTCGGGCAAATAGGTAGCCACAGAATCACCAAGCCGGACGCGGCCCTCTTCTACCAGCTTCATCACCGAGGTCGCCGTGGCAATGCACTTGGTCAGCGAGGCCAGATCGAAGATCGTATCGACGGTCATCGGTTCGCGCACTGGCTCCAGCGATCTTGATCCGAATGCCTTGCGATGAATCACCTTGCCATTGTGCCCAACCAGAAGAACGGCCCCAGGAATATTTCCCTCCGCAACCGCCTTCTCCACAATTGCATCGACCGCTTGAAAACCGCCGTCGGTGTCCTTTTGCAGTCCTGGCCCCTGAGTAGCCGCGGAGACCAGAAGAAAGCACGGCATGAGAGCTGCAAAGAAAAATATCCAACGCAAATACTTCTGGGTAGTTGCCATCGTCATCCCCCTGAAAGTGATCTGTTCCTTCCACATTTCCTTATCCGCCTTGTATCGCTTGAAAAGCTGGCGGCGGCCTGCTCGCCTGTGGCATCAGCCAGCTGGCACAGTAGCCCACCGCAAAGGTTGCCATGCTTCCCATCACAACGTACCAAGTAAACGCAACGCCGGTAAACAACCATAGATAGAGGTTCAGTGCGAAGCCCAGAAGCATGCCCAGCATGGCGCCGCGTTCCGATGCCCGTTTAGTCAGGACGCCGAGAAGAAAGACGCCGAGCAACGATCCGTACGCGACGGATGCAATCGATAATCCCATCTCCAGAACCTTCCCTCCATTGCGCGCCAGCAACGCCAACCCAAACAGCAGCAGCGCCCAGCCGACCGTGGCCATGCGCGAGAGTTGCACCCGCCGTACTTCGGTCGATAGCGGCGCTATCCGCGCATAAAAATCGATGATGGTTGTTGAAGACAGCGAGTTCAACGCGGCACTCAGATTCGACATAGCCGCCGCAAGAATCGCGGAGATGAGCAGGCCGCTCAGGCCATGCGGCATGCGCGAGACAATATAGGCAGGGAAAATCGTATCCGTTCGCGCAAACGCAACCGCCGGAGGAAACAGCTTGTAAAACACAAACAACATGGCTCCAATGAAAAGGAAGAGCGAAAACTGAAAGAAGATGGCGACGCCGCTTGAGAGCAGCGCAACCTTGGCCTGGCGCTCGCTGCGCGCAGAAAGCAGCCGCTGCACAATCAACTGATCGGTGCCGTGGCTGGCCGTGGTCAGAAACGCGCCGCCAATCACGCCTGCCCACAGGGTGTACGCGGCGGAAAGGTTGATGGAGGTGTCGAACATGTGGAATTTTCCCGCCTGCGCAGCCATCGTATGAATCGCGCCCCAGCCGCCCGGCACCAGATGGACGATCGAGAAGAAGGCCGCCAGTGTGCCGGCCAAATAAATGCCGAGCTGCACAACGTCGGTCCAGATCACCGCTGCCATGCCGCCCTCGAAGGTATAAATCAGAGTCAGCACGGTGACGATCGCGATAGCCGCAACATCGCGGCCAAAGTCACTCAAGCCAGTCAAGAGACCGCCTAGAGCAACCCTTATCACGATGGCCACGGCAAACACTCTCACGCCTTCGGCAGCCGCGCGGGTCACAAGAAAAAGTCCGGCAGTCAGCGAGCGCAATCTTCCGCCAAAGCGGCGCTCAATCAATTCGTAAGCGGTGACCAACTGACCGCGAAAATACTGCGGGATTAAGACAAAGCTCACAACAATGCGCCCAACAATATAACCAATCACCAGTTGCAGAAAGCGAAAGTCCTTTTCATAAGCCAGGCCGGGAACGCTGATAATGGTGAGCGTACTGGTTTCCGCCGCCACAATCGACAGGCAGATAGCCCACCACGGAATCGTGTTGTCGGCAAGGAAGTAACCCTTCAGGGTACGCTGTTTGCCGCGGAAACGCAGGCCGAACAATGTTACTCCGGCAAGATAGACAACGATCACCACGAGGTCCACCGTGTTCAACCCCATGAACCGTTTCCCTCCTGGATAGCTATGCTCGGAAATAGCTATGCATAAATTGCTTTGGGTTTCGGGCGCGGAGATTCCGCCGTGCTAACTTCAATCTACCATTCTCGCACCTGCAATCGAGAGGTTGCGCATCATGCCTTCAGCAAGAGAAAATTCAGAAGGAGACCCATGTGAGACACATTCTGGGATGCGGATTAGCTGGCTCACTTATTCTCGCAACGGCCAGTTGGAGCGCGCCTGCCCGGTCTCAGACTTATACCGAGCAAACGGCAGCTTCGCTCGAGCAACAAGGCAAAACGGCTGAAGCCGAAGACGCCTGGAGGGCTGTATCCAAAGCGCAACCGGCGAATCCCCTGCCCTTTGCGCACCTTGGCCTGCTTGAGGCCCGCCAGGAGCATTACACGCAAGCTATTGCGTATTACCGCAAGGCCCAGGCGCTCAGCCCAGCCATGCCCGGCCTGCGCCTGAACATGGGGCTGGCTTACTTCAAAGACGGCGACTATAAAGAAGCGATTGAAGCGTTCACACCGTTGCTCAAGTCGGCATCGAATGCGGACGACACACAGCGGCTAACGGTACTCACCGGAATGTCGCACTACGGGCTGGGCCAATACGCGTCGGCAGTACCCTATCTCAAGAATGCGTCCGGACGCGATGCGCAGAATCTTCCTTTGTTGTTGACCCTGGCGCACAGTTGTTTGCTGTCAAGGCAGTATCAATGCGTCCTGGATGCCTATCACCAGTTGGTCGCGTTGAATGCAAACTCCGCCGAGGCGGATATGCTGGTCGGCGAGGCGTTGGACGAAATGAAAGATTCAGCCGGCGCCACACGTGAGTTTCGCGCCGCAGTCGCGGCCAATCCCAAGGAACCCAATGCGCACTTTGGCCTGGGTTATTTGTTGTGGACACAAAAGCAGTACCAGGAAGCGGCCCAGGAGTTTCAAGCGGAGCTCGATAACACTCCTGACTACACGCAGGCCATGCTCTATCTAGCCGACGCGGATATTCAGTTGAACCAGTTGCAAGATGCCAGTGCCTTGCTGGAAAAGCTGGTCAAGAGCAGCCCTTCGATTGAGATGGCGCGCCTCGATCTGGGCGCGGTCTACGCTGAAACCGGCCGCAACGAAGATGCGCTGCGCGAAATGAAAGCAGCCCAGGCGCTCAAGCCAAACGATGTGGATGTCCACTGGCGGCTGGCGCGAATCTATCGCTCTCTTGGCAACACAGCCGAGGCCAAAAGCGAATTCGACAAGGCGCAAAACCTGACCAAAGCCGCCGATGATGCGCTGCTCGACGTCTTAACCAAAGACCCATCGAACGCCAAACCCGCCGCTTCAAAGCCACTTGCCCCCCAACAATAAAAAGGCCGGAGCTTGCGCCCCGGCCTTTTCCCTCTCAGCGTGCGGAGAGGTTAGAAGTACATCTTCCCACTGAACTGCATGATGCGTGGTTCGTGAGTGCCTGTGGCTTGGCCAAAGTTGCCATCGGAAAGGCCATTGTCAATGCCCGAGAAGTTCGTGTGGTTGAAAACGTTGAAAGCCTCAGCCCGCATCTGCAGATTGATGTTCTCGCTGAACCTGAAGTTCTTCATCAGGCCCAGATCAACCTTCTCGAAGCCGGGGGTGAGAATGTTCCCAACGCCGCCGTCGCCGAAATGACCCTGAGCCGTTGTGAAGGAGTTCGTTGAAAACCATTCCGTCCTGGTCTTGGGCATCTGGATTGAACCCGTCCGATCGGGACGAGCCAGAATGTCATAGTCCGGACCATTGATACCCAAGCCGCCCGGATACGTCCCCGCTGCACAGCCATTGGCCGTAGTTGTATCGGTAACGCAGCCGTATGGATCTGAAGTCTGATACACGTTGAAGGAGAATCCAGATTCAAACGTGGTAATGCCAGAAAGCTCCCAGCCTCCCAGCGCGTGTCCGGCCAAGCCATGCTGCTCGCGGAAGAACGGCTCCTTGTAGACGAAGTTGCCTACGAAAATCTGCGGCTCATTCAGTTGCGATGGGCCGTAGTCCAGCTTCGGATCCCAGGTATAGGTGTTCGAAGAGCCACGATCTTCATATTGATCGGTCATGTTCTTCGACCACGTGTAGGCGATGCCCACCGATAAATCGCGCGTGGTGCGATGGTTCAGCGCCACCTGCAGGGAGTTGTAGTTGGCCGTGAACATAGGCACTCGGGTATGGAAATCCGAATAGCCCAGGTAATTGCGAATGTTGTTGAGCGGTGCGTCTGGATTATTGAAGCGCGTAGTGAGCGTCGGCATATTCAGATCCTCTTCGCCCAGCATGTGACGGGAAAGAGAGCCGACATAAGCAAGTTCAAACGTGGTTGAGGAATCAATCTGCTGCTCCAGAGAAAGATTGAAGTCCGCATACGAAGGAACCTTGAACACTGGGTTTCCCGTGGTGGTCAACCCGTTCGGTCCCAGGTTTGGAGGCGCGGCAGCTCCGGCTCCTACAGGATTGTCAAACGTTGTGTTGACGATGGTGGTTGTCTGCACCAGCGGCGGATCGCCAAAAGCATTCTGTTCCCAGATACCATCGAGCGTGCGATCGTAGAAGACGCCGAAGCCGCCGCGTAAAACGGTCTTGCCGTCTGCATAAGGCGTCCAGGCAAATCCCACACGGGGTCCAAAGTTCCAGTTGTAGTTCGGATTCACGGTCGATCCATATGGCGAGCAGGTAACCTGCGATGAGATCGCCTGTGCCTGCGTACATGCCGTGCCCTTGGGGAAGATCAATCCATTCGCATATGTGGCCGGCGTAAAGGCCTGCCCGTTGACAAAATTTCCATCGCCGTCAAGAGCTGGTGCTGCGGCCGGGTTATAGACCAGCGGATCGAAGTTGTTGAGCGTATTTTTCGCGTCAGAGGGCGATGGGAATCGAGTCCAGCGCAGGCCCAGAGAGATGTTCAATTTGTGGTTGACCTTCCAGTCATCCTGAATGAACGCTTCCGTATTCCAGAACTGCAAGTCCGGAACAATGTCGCGGCTGGCCTGCGAGTATTGCGCAGCATTGCCCAGCAGGAAATCGCCCCAGGTGTTGAAGTTGAAGCTCGGATTACCCTCCGAAGCATCCTCGGTTTTCAACATCTGCTGGGCCGTGATTCCGGCGCGCAGCGTGTGATTACGCAAGTTGAACGAGATGTTGTCGAAGATGTTGCGGTCCAGGTTGCGCTCGAAATAAGGAGCGCTGCCCTGCGCAACAACGGTTACCGATCCATCCGTGATGGACGCGCTCGGAATGCGGCCGTACGGATCGGGGTTAGCCAGATTATTCGTCAACGAAGAGAGTAAGCTGGCCGAATTTGCTTGGCCAGAGAGCGCGCCGGCGATGGTTCCCTGCGAGTAAGCAAACTCCACTTCGTTCACCATCCTGGGAGAGATGGTCCAGGTCAGGTTGCCCACCACGTTTCTACCCGGCGCGTTGATGGCCACGTTGACCACGCCGGGATAGTTGGCGCCACCCCACAGCCCGAGGGGAAGATTGCTGGGTGCTTCGTCCTGCATTCCGCGCGCGAAAAAGTGCAGCCGGTCGTTGAAGTAGTGGTCCACGCGCACCAGGTCCTGGCGGAAATTGTTCAGCGAGGAGAAGGACGCAATGTTGCTGCCCTCGGTGAATCCGCTTGAATTCACAGTGGTGTAGTTGGCCGGGAACTTACTCAGAATCTGGCTGACGTAGACCTGTGAATTCTGGCTGAAACAGGATGGGCTGACGGATGCATATCCCGTTCCAGGCGTTGTGGGTGTTTGAGGGGTGAGCGCCGTGTACGCGCTCACGCAGCCGGGTCCCGCCGCCGCCGCGGTCAATGGATAGTCGGTGGTATTGGTGAAGAAGCTGCCGGCCAGCTCAGCCGGCGTCGCTGCCGAAACGTTGTTCGACGACGGAGCGGTAATCTTGCGCCACTCTTCTGACCAGAAAAAGAAGGTCTTGTTCCTGGCGGTGTTATAAACCTTGGGAATGAAGAGCGGGCCGCCAATGGTAAAGCCGAAGTTGTTGTAGTGATCGGGCGCGCGCGGCAGGGTCGGGTTTGAAAGATTGTTGAAGTAGGTGTTCGCGTTGGTGTTCGCCGTGCGCGCAAATTCATAAGCGTCGCCATGGAACGCGCTGGTGCCGGACCGCGTTGCCACCACCACCTGGCCGCCGCCCGAGCGTCCAAAGCTGGCGTCATAGGAGCTCCGCTCCAGCGTGAATTCCTGAATCGCATCCACTGAGGGAATATTCAGCAGTGTGGCGTTCGAGCCGCTGTCATTGATGTCCGCGCCATCCACTGACCAGTTATTGGCCGTTTCGCGCGCGCCGTTCACTGAGATTCCTGACGTGCTGTTGATGCCGCCAAAGCCGGGCTCGTCAGGAAGCATGCTCACGACTCCGGGCTGCAGCGTAACCAACTGCTCAAAGTTGCGATTGATCAACTCCAGTTCGCGCAACTGCGTGCCGGAGATGGTCCCAGCCTGCGCGCTGCTGTCGGTGTCAATGGCCACCGGGTTGTCCTGCACCACCACCGTCTCGGTTGTGGCGCCGGTCTTCAGTTGCGCATTTACGGCGCGCTTCTGCGCCACGTTCAGAACCACGCCCTTGGCTGAGAACGACTCAAAGTTCGGAGCCTTGACGTCCACCGTATAGGTGCCGGCAGGCAGATTGGTTGCGGTGAAATTTCCCTGGCCGTCCGTTTCCACCACGCGCGCTGCCCCGCCCACGCCGTTCAGCGTGATGGTTACGCTGGCATGCGGAATCACCGCTCCACTGGTGTCAGTGACAGTGCCCGTAAACGTCCCTTCCAATTCCTGGCTGCGCGCTGACTGGGGACCAAAGACAAACAGCAGAGCCATCAGAAGAAACAGGCATGACTGTCCCGTGATGAAGCGCGCCTTCTTCGCGGCGCCATCCGGGGCGTGGGAAACACGTCTCGATAAACACGAGCGATCAGAAAGTCGGTTGACTTGGATCATTGCCTTCACACCTTTCTTTGAAACTGGGTGGTTGCCCTTACGCCGGTGCGCAGGTACAGGTGGATTCTCGAATTGTGGATAAGGAAGATTGCCGATAGAGGGTTTTTAGGCGGGGAACTGCGAAAAGCAGCGCGGAACGAGGCTGGCCACTGCAAACGGGAAAATCGGGCCGCGAGAAAAGCTTCTCGGACGCGAAAACTCGCAATGAACCCATCTCTGCCTGCATCACTCTCCCCAAAAGGTGTTTCAAAGCTTGCTCAGCTGACCTTCAGCCAGCCTTAGCGTTGGTTTTTGCTATTCGCTGCCGGAGCAATCTTGAAGTCCTGCCCGGCTCGCGTCGCTTTTCTTAAAAAATTCTTCGCTGAGAAACAATAGGACAAATTGTCATTGAAATGCAAGCAAGAAATGAAATAAACGGCATAAAACGATCAGTTTTTTGAGAGAACACTGGCGAATCATGGAGGAGCACTGTCCAATTTTCGAAAGGTATCGGGTGATTTTTCAGCGGTTTATGGCGCGGGGAACCCCACCCGGGAAGCCGAATCGGCCAGAAATGTCTCTCGCCGCAAAATCCGGCAGAGACCCCCCGGTTGCCCAAGGTCAATTCAGATTTTCGGTCGGGTTCAGGCTCGGATGACGCGAATGCCCTGCCGCTCAAACGGGGCGAGAGCTTCGTTTGTCGCTGCCGTATCAGTGATCAGGATATGAATCTCGTTGGCCGGGCAAATGAAGGCAGGGCTCACTTTCCCCAGCTTGCTGGAGTCCGAAGTCACAATCACCTGCTTGGATTGCTTCAGCATCTTGCGAAACACAAGCGCCTCGTCGGTTTCCAGCGTGGTGGCGCCGCGCTCCGGATCCAGGCCTGTAACGCTCAGAAACACCTTATCCATATACACATCATCCAGAAAGTTCAGCGCCGCGCTGCCGGTAAGAGAAAACGACCACGCCCATGGCACCACGCCCCCCGTCAGGTAGGTGCGAACCCCTGGTTGATTGCACAGTTCCATGCCGATGTTGATACCATTGGTCACCACCCGGATCTTGTCGCGGTGGCGCAGGCTGCGGCCCACATGTGTCGTGGTGGTTCCAGCGGTAAGGCCAATAGTTTCATTGGCTTGAACAAGCTCCGCTGCGGCCAGGCCAATGCGCCGCTTCTCCTCTGCGTAGCGCTGTTCGCGGGCCAGGAATGAGCTGTCGTAGCGGAATGGCTCGTAAAGCAGCGGCTCTACCAGGGTCGCTCCGCCGTGCGTGCGGCGGATCAAGCCACGGCTCTCGAGCCGGACCAGATCGCGGCGAATGCTGGGCGCCGAGGAGCCCGCCACGGCCAAAATCTCTTCAATGGTTGCGCTGCCGGTCCGCAGCAGAAACTTGATAATTAACTCGGAGCGGCGATTGATTGAGTCGGACATGTCGAACCGATTCTAACCTCACCACCATGGAACGTTGCAACAACTAATTCGCTTTATTTGAAAATTTCACCATGATTTTCTTTGAGCCGATCAATACATTGATTGATTTACCGCTGTATGATCGAACGTGGAACGGTCTTTATTTTCTCCCCAAAACAGCAGCGAGACAGGAACGATGCCTACCTTCGATCACGAGATGTTGCGCGAAATCTATGAGCAGCCCTTGGCGCTTCGCCACACCCTGGGTCTCTATCTGGTCAACAGCCACCTCATGCCTGAGGTTGCTGCTCTTCTGGCGGGCTGGGCCATACCCGAGGGCGAAATTCTGATTGCCGCCTCCGGTTCCAGCCGCCACAGCGGCCTGGCCGCCGAAATCATGTTGGAAGATCTCTGTGGCCTCGCCGTGGATGTCGAGTATGCCAGCGAGTACAGTTGCCGCGGCAGCAACGCCAACGCGGATGTCCGTCATCCCAGCGTGCTCGTGCTTTCGCAGTCAGGCGAAACCTCTGACACCCTGGCGGCGTTACGCGAGGCGCGCCTGCGTGGACAAAAAACGCTCGCAATCACCAACGCCGCGGCATCCACCATGGCTTATGAGGCTGACGTGTCGATGCCTCTGGCCGCCGGCGTTGAAAAAGCAATTCCCGCC
Source organism: Occallatibacter sp. (assembly GCA_036489415.1). Classification (GTDB taxonomy): domain Bacteria; phylum Acidobacteriota; class Terriglobia; order Terriglobales; family Acidobacteriaceae; genus Telmatobacter. The sequence continues at coordinate 66,574 of DASXFS010000001.1, forward strand.
ACCAAGAGTTTCACCTGCCAGTTAGCCGTACTTTATCTGCTGGCGCTCTATGAGGGCGCGCGCCTCGGCCGATTCGATGCTCCAACTCTGGCCACGCTTATCGCGGAACTCGAGGCGCTGCCCGGCCGCATCGAAGCGCAACTCGACGGCTGGCGTGAGCAGATGGACGCCTTAGCCAACAAATACAAGTCCGCCAACACGTTCCTTTACCTGGGCCGCGGCATCCACTACGCGATCGCCCGTGAAGGCGCATTGAAGCTGAAGGAAGCCTCCTACGTCCACGCCGAAGGCTATCCAACCGGAGAGTTGAAGCACGGACCCAATGCGCTGGTCAGCGACACGGTGCCGCTCGTAGTCCTCGCCACTGTCGACCGCGCGCTCGACGCTTCCGTTTTCCGCTACGAAAAGACCCTGCAACTACTGCGCGACATGCAGGCCCAGGGTGCGCGAGTCATCGCCATTGCCAACTCCGGCGATAGCCAGGTCGCCGCTCTGGTCAGCGATTGCGTCTTCGTCGAGCCGGCCTCGGAGTACTTGCTTCCCATTGCCGAAGTCGTCCCCCTGCAGCTGTTCTCTTACTTCATGGCGCTGGCCCACGGAGTCGATGTGGACCGTCCCCGCAACCTTTCCAAGGCAGTGGTCGAAGCCCAACCCGGCGCATAACTGCTTCTGCGTAGCTGCTCGCCGGCATGAAGCGCGTCGTCCGGTCAAAACTCGTTCCGCCGCGCGTTTCGTTTTCACCCCACGCAGACGAACAGCAATTGCTTCATCTACAATCGACCGGTTCCAGCGGTCTATTCAAATTTGTTGCCGGAGGTAGTTGGAATGGCGCGTCTCAACCTGAAGTGTGCTGCCAGCGTTGCAAATCCTTCTCTGCACTTGGTTCTCATTCCGGTCTTCGCCCTGGCGCTTGCCTTTCCGGCTCTCGCCCTGTCTCAGACTCACCTGCTACCCGCGCCGCGCGAAGCGCATTTCTCCGGTGAAACGTCCTTGCCTGCAACGCTGGACCTCGTAGTACCGGGCCACGATCAGGAAGACGAGTTTGCCGCTCGCGATCTAGCGCAAGCTGCAGGCCAGCCGGAGCCCACCCATCATGGACATCTCGGCTACCGAGTGGTTCTGCTCCGCACCGGCTCAGCTGAAGCCAAAACCCTGCTCGCCCGCCACAGCCTGGCATTCGATCCCGCCATGGCCGACGAAGGCTATGTCCTCATCCTCGACAACAAGCAGGCCTCCATCATCGCCTCCTCCAGCGCCGGCGTCTTCTATGGCGTTCAAACCTTCAAGCAATTACTTCCCCTCCCCGGCGGCAAGCGTGTACTGCCCACCGGCACCGTGCGCGACTGGCCGGCGATGAAGTATCGCGGCGTCCAGGACGATATGTCCCGCGGCCCCGTTCCCACGCTTGAGTTCCAAAAGCATCAGGTGCGTGTTTTCGCCGCCTTTAAAGCCAATATCTATTCACCCTACTTCGAGCACACGCTGCTTTATCCCGATCATCCCGTGCCGGCGCCTCTTGGCGGCGCAATGACCCCGGACGACGTCAAGGAACTGGTCCAGTACGCGCAGCAATATCACATCACCATCCTGCCTGAGCAGGAGGCCTTCGGCCATCTGCATCATGTGCTCAAGTACGACCTCTATCAGGATGTAGCCGAAACCCCGCACGGTCACGTGCTCGCTCCCGGCCAGGCAGGCTCGCTGCCTCTTATCAAAGACTGGTTCTCTGACATCGCTCAGGAATTCCCCTCGCCTTTCCTCCACGTCGGCGCCGACGAAACGCTCGACCTGGGCAAAGGCCGAACCATGCAGCAAGTGAAAGAGCGCGGCTACGGCCCGGTCTACGTCGATTTTCTCAAGCAGATTCACGATGAGCTCGCGCCTCTTCATCGCCGTCTGGTTTTCTGGGGAGACATCGGCGGAGACGATCCCAATGCCGTCGCCGGCCTGCCCAAAGACATGATCGCCGTGCCCTGGAACTACGGAGACACTTCCGGCTTCGACAAGATGATCGAGCCATTCGCGAAAGCCGGCATCGAGACGTGGATCGGCGATGGCGACGCCAACTGGGGCGAGGTTTATCCCGTGGCGAAGATCGCCTTCAGCAACATCCAGGGATTCGTGCGCGACGGCCAGCGGCTCGGTTCCACCGGCTCTCTCACCACCGTCTGGAACGACGACGGCGAGGGCCTTCACAACATGAACTGGTACTCTCTGCTCTTTGGTCCAGTGGCCGCATGGCAGCCCGGCGAGAGTTCCATCTCCGACTATCAGGATGCCTACGGCTACCTCTTCCACGGTGATACCAGCGGCAAAGTCAACGCTGCCGAGAAGGAAATGATGGCCGCCTTCGACGCTCTCTCGCAAGCCAAAATCGACGTTCGCAGTGACGATCTTTTCTGGCTCGATCCGTGGAGCCCGCAAGGCCAAGCCGCTTCTCTCAAGCTGCTGCCCATCGCCCCCGAATTGCGCCGACACGCCGAGCAGGCCATCGCGCTCGTCACCCAGGCGCGCTTGGCCAATCCAGACCTCAAGGAAGCCGACGCCCTCACCGCGCTCGACTTGGGTGCGCGACGCCTGGACTTGATCGGTCTCAAGTTTGAGCTGACCCAGGAAATTGCCGACGCCTATGCGCAGGCTCTTGCGCGTCCCCACGACAAGGCCCACGACGATGACACGGGAAATCTGCTCGATGAAATCGCCGCAGACAACGGCCGCTGCGAAGATCTCCGCGATGCCTACTCCGCCATCAAAGCCGAATACAGCCAGGTATGGCTGTCCGAGAACCGCCCCGGATGGCTTAATAACGTCACCGTCCGCTACGACATCGCCATTGAAGACTGGCAGCGCCGCGGCATGAGAATCGAGACGGCCGCATCTGACTTCGGAGCCGGCAAGCCGCTGCCGCCAGCATCGTCGCTCGGAATCCCCGAACCAACTACTAATAAGTGAAACAGTTCGCTTCTGATAACCGAAATAACCCGTTTTGAAAAATGAAATAGTCCGCTTTGAAAGGGCGCGGCTTCAGCCGCGCCATCCGAGCGCCCATTGAGGATCATCCGGCTTTAGCCGCCGAGAGAATGCGAATCCGCGCAGGCGCGCTCCTTACGCCACGTCCGAAGGAACCTCAAACGTCACCAGCTCCGAGCGGAACCCCCGCGTGCGCACCGCGCCGTAAGCGATGCCCGCAATCATCCACGCCGCGCCCAGCACCAGCGCCGGATTGCTGAGATGAATCCAGATAAAGCCGCAGATCAGAAAGCCCAGCGCGGGCACAATATAGCCGCCCAGATTCCCGCTCTTCTCATGCCGCAAATGGTGGATAAACGCCGCCGCATTCACGCCCATGAAAGCCACAAATGCGCCGAAGTTAAGACACTCCGCGCCAATCTCGTAAGCGCCTCCGCCCAGCTTGTCGGCGAAAAACTGCAGCAGCGCTGCGCCCAAGAAAGCAAACGCGCCCACAGCCACAATATTGTTGCGCGGAATGCGGCGCTTGGGTTCGATGACGCCGAAAAATGATTTGGGCAGCGCATTGCCGCGTCCCATGCCGTAGAGCAGTCGTCCAGCAGCAAGCTGCGAGCCCATGCCTGAACCCATGTTCGCGATCAGTAGCGTGAAGTTGACGATCTGGAAGAGAATCACGCCGCCCGCTTGCCGCGACACCATGGCGAATGCCGACACCACGTCATCGCTCGCAAATGGTTTCGATCCCCAGATCAGTTGCGCCGCATAAACTTCCAGGCCCGACAGCACACCCGTGATCAGGCAGACCAGCACCGTAGCCAGCATGATGTTACGGCGCGGATTTTCTACCTCTTCGGAGAATGTAGAAACCGCGTCAAAGCCAATATAGGTGAGCACGGCCACCGAGGTGCCGGCAAAGATGCTCGACGGGTGAAAATTGCCCGGCTCGTAGAAAGGGTGAGTGAAAAATCCAGGGTTGTGGTGTACGCCCCACAACGTGCGGATCACGCAGCCCAGGAACAACACGACAACCACCACCATCCCCGCGCAAAGCGCCTCATTCATCCGTGCCGAAGTCTTGATGCCGCGCAGATTTGTCCAGGTAAAGAAGACCGCGAAAAAGAGAATCCACACGTAATAAGAAAGCCCTGGCAGGATGTTCATCGCCGCCTGCGCGCAAAACGCCGTGCAGATCAACGGGTTGATCAGGTAGTCCATCACCATGCCCCACCCAACCACATAGCCCAGCGCCGAGTGCATCTCCTGGCCAACGTACGTATACGCCGACCCCGCGCTCGGATAAATGCGCGCCATGCGCCCATAACTGATCGCCGTAAACAGCATCGCCACCATGGCGATGAGGATCGCCGTCACCACATGGCCATGCGCCTTGTTGCTGATCACGCCGTAAATGCCCATCGGCGCCGTCGGTTGAATAATCACCATGCCGATGATGATCAGGTTCCAAAGCCCAAGCGTCCGATGAAGCCCCACCGATTTTGTTTGCGCGTTTCCTTCAGCGTCTGCCATGTCTATCCTTAAAGGACTCTCTGAGCAAATTTCTGTTATGAGGAATACATATTTCAGCCTATATGCTGACGCCGCCTTAGGCGAAAAGCCGTTACAGGTAGCGAAGAATTTATTCCGGAAGCAGGCCGGGTTTTAACCCCCGCATAGAGCTACCGAACCCACGCGGGCTTTAGCCCCGGAGGGACATTCTTAGCCAGTTTCCCGGGAACCCCCCAGTTCCTCCGCAGCCTGCAAAGCCCGTCAAGAAATGCAGCTCGCCAAAATGCCTCTTCCCATTTCTCAGTGCGCCCGCGCGATGACTGAAGAACCTGCGACCGGCATAATCGTTTGCGACCCGGCGTTCCAGCTTCTGATCTCCACCTTCGGCGCATCCGTGTTGCTCGCCGGCAACAACGCCGTCAGCACGCGCTTCTCACCCGGCACAAGCTCGATCCAGTTGTCTGACCAGATCACCGGAGCAATCAGCCCGCCGGACTGCGTGCGCACCGCCGCGCTCACCTGGAAAGCAAGCGACGCGCTGGTGTTTTCGAGTTCCACGCGCAGTTCGTGTCCGCGCGCAGTCGTTTTCGTCTCCGCGTGCGCCACCAGCGTCGCCGCCGGCAGGTTGGTCAGTGCAGTCAGGTCCTCGTGCCGTTCCGCCGGCGTATGCGTGTAGTCGGTCTTCTGCCAGTCGAAAGTCGTCAGCGTTCCCGGCACCCAATAGAAGTTCCGGCTCACCACCTTGCCGGCGCCATCCTTCAGCGTCAGGTCGATGAAGAACGTTCTCTCCGCATCGGTGTACAGGTTTTCCGGAAGGGTGAAGACCGTTTGCGCGCTGTCCACGCCCGCGTCCACCGGCGCTTCGGCGCTGTACAGTTGCTTCCACGCCACGTTGTGAACATTCACGCTTGCATGCAGGCCCGCCACCCGCTCATACGTGCTGTTCACCACCACAATCGTGCGATCGTCATAGGAATACTGAATGTGAACCGGCTCACATGCCTTCTTGGTGCCGAAATATCCCGCTCCCGCATCCAGGTAATAGTCGTAGAGGTGCCAGATCATCGAAGGCCACGCGTTATTCAGCATCCACTGAATCACGCCCGTCGATGTGTATTTGTTTCTGCTGTAAGCCTCGAACATGGCGCGTTCGGAGTCATACTCCATGGTCTCCGACATGCGCGTATAGTCGGCGGCCGATTGCGGCGTGGCATAAACGGCCGCCATCGCCCCATCGAAAACCTTCAGGTTCTTGAATCCCCCACCGCCGAAGTGATACTTCCACGTCTCCGACGGAGGCCACGCCTGTGGATCGGGTAAAAACTTTTCCCGGCTCGCGAGCGACGGAATTGCCGGCCCCGGACTCGTCTCCGTATTGAAGCCGTACGCGCCGCCGTTCTCCTTGTCCACGTACCAATAGTTGGGCGCAACATAGTCGTACGGTCCCGTCATCTTTACCCCATTCTCGCCGCCGCCCTCAGTCACCTGAGACGAAGCCGCGGAAAGAACCGGATTCGGCCAATGCGTCTCCGCTTCCACATCCAGATACGCCCGCTCCACATTCGTCGGCGGCGCCTTGTCACTGCCATTCAGCCACACCAGCAGGCTCGCGTGATGCCGCAAGCGCAGCATCTGCGACCGCAACGATGCCGTGGCAATCGTCAAATCATCCGCCGTCCAGTCCTTCCAGCGTTCCCAGTGGTCGCAGCAGCACCACCCCAGCATCACCAGGATTCCATCGTGATCCGCCAGACGGAAAAAGTCCTCCGTCTCCAGCTTGCCTTCCAGGCGAATCGTGTTCAGGTTCATATCCTCGACCAGCCGGAACTGGTCTTTCAACCGTTGTTCATCGGTCCGCAGCAGCATGTCCTGCGACCAGCCAGCGCCGCGAATCAAAATCGGCTTACCATTCACGCGAAACAACCGGCTCCCATTCACCGTAAGCTCGGAAGTAATTTCGCGAATGCCGAAATCTACGCTCTTCTCATCCGTTACCTCGGCCGGCTCGCGCGCCTCGCCCGGCTCGCGGAAACTCATCGACAGCCGTTCCAGATGCGGCTCGCCCATCTGCCGCGGCCACCACACCTTGGGATTGCGGATGCGCAACTGCGCAAACTTTTCAGGCGCAAAAACTACAGTCCGGTCTTCATGCGCAGCCAGTTCCACCGGCTGCTCGAACTTCACCCCGGCAGCAGTGCCCTCAACCACGCCCTTCACTTGGCGGTCGCTGGCGTTGTGCAGTTCTCCATAAACAGTCAACTCCGCCGTGCCGAGCGCACTGTCGGTAAAGTGCGTCACCGCCAGCGGCGAGCGAAGCGTCACCGTGCCCGTGCTCACCAGGTCCACCGCGCCCCAAAGGCCCATGTCCTTGTCCGGCGGGCACGGATTCCAATCCACCCAGTTGATGCCCAGATCTTTTTCCGTCGGCGCAAACGTCTCTACGGCCAGCACATTTTTCCCGCCCGGCTTCAGAAACTCCGTAACGTCGAAATCGTACGTACGATAAGCGCCCGCAACCTTGGTCGAATCCGCAACCTTGTGCCCATTCAGCCAAACGTCGCCGCGGTAGTTGATCCCGCCAAAGTGCAGCCACTGCCGCTCGCCCGCGTGCGCCGCCGCTGGAGCCGTAAACTCCGTGCGATACCACCAACCGCACCGGTACGGACTGTCCTGCGCCATCGGCATCTGGGCAAAAACGCGGCCAATCGGATACGTCGTGCCCGGAATCTGCCGCAGGTTCATGCCGTAATAAGGATCGGGAAACACACCCGCGGACGCCTGCGAAGCCAGTACTGTGCTGGGCACAACCGTCTTCACCCAACCCTCCGGCTGAAATCCATTCGTCGCAATCGTGTCGCCTGTCGCCTGCAATTTGCAGGCTGATTGCAACTGCCAACCTTCGTGCAGAGGCGTCACGGTGCCCGCGCGCAACATCGGCGCCAGCGCCAGGGTCATCCAACAGCAAAACAGCATTCTTCTACGCATAATCACCCACAATCCTCGTTCCGGCAGAGAAGGATTTGTCTGCCTGGTTCTTTTGCCTGTCTGGTTTTGTGGGCATTCCGGTTGCGCATCGAACTGCACCGCAATCCCCATTTCAATCGATTCAACAGAAGGAAAACACCGTTCAGCCTCAACGCCCCGTCAAGTGACTTCCGCGTGCTCCCGTTCTCTTCGTTTCTTTTTTCCCGCCGGCGCTGTCGAAGACATGCGCACCACCAGTTCCGGAGACGCCCGATGCAATCGCGGCTTCTGTTCCTTCTTCAGCTCGCGCGCTTCAATCGCGTCCACTACCCACTCCGAAGCCAGCAGCCCCATCTCCCTGAGCGGCTGCCGAACCGTCGTGATTCCCGGCGTGGCTACTTCCGCCGGCAGCACATCGTCAAACCCCAGCACCGAGCAATCCTCCGGCACGCGCAACCCGGCTCCCAGCAGCCCGCGTATCACGCCCAGAGCCGTCAGGTCGTCGAACGCGAGCACCGCGGTAAAGGGCCGGCCCGAAGCCAGCATCCGGCTCGCGCATTCCAATCCACCCCTGAAACCCGAGGTCGGATCTACCAGGTTATCCAGTTGAAAAACCAGCCGCGGGTCGAACTGGATCCCCGCCGCAGCAGCCGCGCTTTGCACGCCCACCCAACGCGGTTCGCTGTCAAACATCTCTTCCGGCCCGCGAATCACGGCAATCTTCCGGTGTCCAAGCTCCTGCAAGTGGCGCATGGCCAGCGCGCCTCCCGTCTCGTTGTCCACGAGAATCGAGCTCACTCCGCGCTCCGTCAAGTCGCGGCTCACAATCACGATCGGCACGTTGTTCTTCTGCACGTCGCTCAGCAAATTGGTTTCGTCGAACACCCAACTGGCGATCACGATCACGCCCTCGGCGCGCCGCTCCAGAATCATCTGCAGATAGTTGTCGAAGAGCCCGCGCTGCGTCTGCGCATCCATCAGCAGCGGCAGATAACTGCCCGGCTGCAGCCCCACCTGGATGCCGCGCACAATGGGAATGCAGTACGGATCGGAGAGATCGTAAGCCAGCACGCCAATGGTCTGGCTGCGCCGCCGCCGCAGTGACCGCGCAAATGCGTCTGGGTGGTAGCCAAGCTGCTGCGCCATGGCGCGAATCTGTCGCCGCGTCTTCTCCGCGACATTCTGCGAAAGCGGCGCCTCGCTCAGCACAATCGACACCGTGGACACGGAGCACCCGCAAGCGCGGGCGACGTCCAGTAATGTCACATGACCTGATCTGCGTTGGGGCAATCCCACTCCTCTGCCGCTTTCTCGGCCGCTGCTTTCCCGTGTGCGGTTCTCCTTCGAACCCCGTAACGCGCCGTCCGCCCGGCAATCTCGCCCCAAAACCGAGGTCCCGATTTTCCACTTGACATGCGAAAACTTTAATCCTACATTAGCCTTCTACTATTCAAACGTTTGAATGTCAACATTTTGATAAGGGATGGCCAAAATGATCAAAAAAACAAGACTCTCGATTCTACGAGCTTTCTTCTGTATCTCGATGCTTCTTATGGCAACCGCAACCGTCGCCTGGGCTCAGGCCGGTCGCGGAAGCATCAACGGCACCGTCACTGATCCCAGCGGCGCGGTCGTTCGCGGAGCGGACGTCACGCTGTCCAATCATGCAACCGGCTTGACGCAGCACGCAGTCACCACCGCCGCGGGCCAATACACCTTTGTCTCCCTCAACCCCGGCCAGTACCAGGTCTCCGCCAGCCAAAAGGGCTTTCAGACCACGTCCGAAAACAATGTCGCCGTGAACGTCGATCAGGTCACGCTGGTCAACATCGCGCTGAGCATCGGCGCTGCGTCTGAAGTGGTCAACGTGAACGAAGCCGTCGATCTCGTCGAGCCCAGCAACTCTACCGTTGGCCAACTCATCTCCGCTGAAACCATCGACCGCGTCCCGTTGCTCACCCGCAACGTATTTGATCTGATCCAGCTCAGCGCCGGAGTTACGCCCGCAAACGGCGCGCCCAACTCCTCCAGTTCCTTCGACATTGAAAACATCTCCAGCGGCCGCCCCGGCGTCGATGTTTCCTCCTACACCATCAACGGCGCCATCGTCGGTTCGGTCTATTACATGGTTGACGGCAGCCCCATCGGCATCGCTGAAAACAACACTGCCGCTATCATTCCCGCGCTCGATATTCCTGAAGACGGCGTGGAAGAAACACGCGTCGAAACGCAGAACACCCCTGCTTCCTACCAAAGCGGCGGCGCCGGCGTCATCAGTCTGGTCACCAAGTCCGGCACCAATCAGTTCCATGGCGACGGCTTCGGCGTCTTCCGCCCCGACATTCTTGCCGCCAACGAGTACTTCAACAAGCAAAGTGAGCTAACCAGCGACACCCCTAATACGCCCCCGTCCTTCCATCGCTACCAGGAAGGCGCGGCCATCGGCGGGCCGATCCTGCGCAACAAGCTCTTCTTCTTCGGCGATTACGAAGCAACACAGCAGGAGCAGTTCGACGGCTCCAACTATTTCACAGTTCCCACCACCGCCGAGCGCACCGGAGATTTTTCCGCCGAAGGTTTCACCGTCTACAACCCTCTCGTCGCGGACAACCCCAACGGAACCCGCCAGGCCTTCGCCAACAACAAAGTCACAAATCCCAACCCCATCGCTCTCAAGTTTCTCTCCGAGTTTCCCAAATGCAATGTCAGCAATATCTCCGGCGTGCCCTGCGACCAGCAGTCGGACGATGTCACCTATAACTACTTCGCGCCCGGCCTTGATCCCACAAAAGCGCAACGCTTCGATGTGCGCATGGACTGGACCAAAAGTGAGAAGCAGCGCATCTTTGGCCGCTTCTCTTTCGACCGCCTGTTCAACTCCACCTTCAATGCCTTCGGCAACATGTGGGATCTGAACTATGCGCAGAACGTAACCAACGGCCGCAACGCACTCATCGCCGACGACTACACCCTGAGCCCGACAGCCGTTCTCCAGTTGCGCTACTCCTTCACGCGGCACTACGAGAATCAGGGCGGCGATCCCTCGCAGGTTGGCTTCGACATCACCTCGCTCGGCTTCCCTGCATCGTTGGCCGCGGCGGAGGTTTACAAACTTCTGCCCTTCGTCATCTTCAATGACAGCGGCAGCGGCATCGGCGGCACCGCGGACTACAACACCTTTCAATACGCCAGCGAGAACAGTGATGCCAACATCGCTCTCACCAAACTCTGGGGCAAACACGAAATCTCCACCGGCTTTGAATACATGAAGCGCTTCCTCAACGTCGGTCAGCCGCCCGCGGCCTCCGGCTCTTACCTCTTCGATATCTCCGCGACCGATCAAACCACCAACACAGCCATCGGCGGCAGCGATTTCGCTTCCTTCCTGGTCGGTATGGGCACGGCGCCCGGCTCTGAATCCAGCGACTATCCGAACTTCACCAAAGACCTCTTCGCTGCCGAGGCCAACCCCTACTACGCTGCTTTCTTTGAAGACACTTTCCGTCCGAGTAAAGCCATCACCATTACCGCCGGGCTTCGTTGGGACCTGTTTGGCGGCAAAACAGAGCGTCATAACCGGTTCGAGTACTTCGACCCCAACGCCACAAACACGGCCAGCGGCGTTCCCTATACCGGAGCTGAAATTTACTCGACCAACGGCAACCGCTCACCCTTTTCGCCCAACCTGACTAACTTCGGTCCTCGTCTTGGCTTCTCCTGGCAGACCAGCCAGCACATGGTCTTCCGCGGCGGTGCCGGCTTCTACTATGGCCCCAGCGCGCAAATGGTCGGCGGCACCGGCCTTGACAGCGATGGCTACTCTTCCCAAACCACCTGGAACGCCACCGCATGGAATCAGGACCCCAACACCATCGCCTGGGATTGCGCGCAAGCCGGCATCTGTGGTGACTCGGGCAATTCCACCATGATCAGTTCGCTCAGCAACCCCTTCCCCAACGGCGTAGTACCGGTCATCAGCTCCCCGTCAGGCCTGGCCAACAATCTGGGCAACACACTCAACACCATGCTGCACACCCAGCGCACCTCCACCACCTATAACTTCAACTTCGGCTGGGATTATGAGTTTCCCAAGCAAGTCGTCCTCAGCGCGGCTTATGTTGGCAGCCGCGGCCTCTTTCTTCCGCTCGGCTCCGTCGACCTGAACCAGCTCGACCTTGGCACCATCGCCAAATATCAGTCGGCCCTGCTCAACAGCAACGTGCCCAACCAGTGGGAGGCCATTGAGCCCGCCACCAACGCCAACTACGGCCTGGCCAGCATTCCTCTCTGGGCCTCCGTGCAGCAGTATCCTCAATTCGGCGACGGCAGCTACGGCGGAGGCAATGGTGTCAATGTCCACGGGTATCCCGGCGGCGACTCCGAATACAGCTCCCTCCAAACCAAGCTGCAAAAGCGTCTCGCCCATCACTTCACGTCTCTCGCCAGCTTCACATGGGCCAAGCTCATCACCGACGATGGCAACCCGCCCCTCGGCTTCGTCGGCTCTCATAACGGCGCGCCGCAGGATACGAAGAACATGAGCCTCGAGCACTCCGTCAGCCCACAGGATGTCAAATTCCAGTTCACCGGCGACATTTCGTACGATCTGCCCATCGGCACTGGCCGTGCAGTCAACCTGCACGGCGTGGGTAACGCTGTCCTCGGCGGATGGACAGGAAACGCAATCGCCTATGTCAGCACCGGCGTTCCCATCGCCACGCCCGGCGTAGGCGCCGCTACCGCATACTTCAATCAGCGCCCCAATCTCACCTGCGATCCCGGCAAAGGCGCGCCGCACACCGCAACCACGTGGTTCAACTCGAACTGCTTCGCCATTCCTTCCAGTCCCTTCGTAGCCGGCAACGCTCCCGCCTATCTCTCCGACGTACGCACCATGGGCGCCAAAGACGTTGACCTCTCGCTCTACAAGCACTTCGCTCTCGGCAAAGAGAGGGATCTCCGTTTTGAAATCTCTTCCTACAACATCGCCAACCGCGCGCAGCTTGGAATGCCCGGCACGCCAAGCATCACATCCGTCCAAACCAATCCCGCCGAGGCTGCCGTCTTCGGGCTCATCACCTCAACCGTCAACTCGCCGCGCCAGTTCCAATTCGCGTCGCGATTCACATTCTGATCACAGTCACTCTCCAAAGCGGGCGAATTCCTCAAGGAATTCGCCCGTTTCGTTTTCTGATGTAAACACTGGCAAAGATGAGCTTCCGCTGCTGTGTATTCGATGGTGTGTATCATGGTCCCATGTTGAAACGCCTGCCTGCATTGCTAACGTTCGTCGCGCTGACGCTGCCAATTCTCGCGGTCGTCTCCGCAAGCGCCCAGGCGTCGATCGAAGCGTTTCAACCCCGTTTCGAGTCTGTCCTCACGCAGCATGGCATAGTAGGCGGCGGCTTCGCGTTCGTTCATGGCCCTGCGCCCGCCACTCAGTTCTTCTTCGGCCATGCACGCGCTGATACGAGCCAACTCATCGACGCCGAAACCGCCTACAACTGGGCGTCAATCACTAAGACCTTGACCGCCATCGCCATTCTGCAACTGCGCGACCGCGGTCTGCTCTCACTCGACGATCCCGCCGTCCGCTACATCCCCGAACTGCGCCAGGTGCACAGCGTCTACGGCCCCATCGACTCCATCACCATTCGTCATCTGCTCACCCACAGCGCCGGCTTCCGCAACCCCACCTGGCCGTGGGACTGCGACGATGCAACCAACTGCGACTGGCAGCCATTCGAGCCGACAAAATGGGCGCAGCTCGCGGCCATGCTTCCCTATACCCACATCGCCTTCGCGCCCGGCAGCCGCTGGAGCTACTCCAACCTCGGTTATGTCTTCCTCGGCCAGATCATCGAGCGCCTCACCGGCGACGACTTCGAGGTCTACATCGACAAAAACATCCTCAAGCCGCTCGACATGCATTCCAGTTATTTTGACCGCGCGCCTTACTTCCTCGAAAGCCACGTCTCTGCAAGTTATCTGCGCTCCGGCACAAAACTCACTCCACAGCCCTTCAACTTCGACACCGGCATCACCACCTCCAACAGCGGCCTCAAAGCGCCCATCCCGGACATGGTCAAATATCTGCGCTTCCTCATCGGCGATCCCGCCAACGCGCGCTATCAGATGGTGCTCAAGCGCAGTTCTCTTGAAGAGATGTGGACCGGCGTACTGCCCGCCATTGAACCCGGCCAGCCGCCCACGCCTTACACATCCGGCCCGCATGGCGCGCAGCCCATGATGGGCCTGGGCTTTTTTGTCGTGGAAGTAAACGGCCATCGCTACATCTATCACGATGGCGACCAGGGAGGCTTTTCCTCGGAGTTGCTCATCGACCCTTCCGGCCGCAATGCCAGCATCCTCGCCGTCAATACCACTGACATCGGCGCACCTGAGCCCGCGGCCACGCTCCATCCGCAATCGAACACCGAGCCCGACCCCAACACCGACCTGCGCCAAACCTTGCGCACAGTTCTCGTTGAAACCCTGTTTCCCGCCTACGCCAAACCAAACTAGAACCAGTGGTCCCCCCATAATTGTTTGGTAGCCCTTGCAATTGCTCGATCGATAAAAGACCTGTCATCCTGAGCGACCGCAGCGAGGCGGAGGGAGTCGAAGGATCTGCGGTTGTTTTTTGTTCTTACCCCAGTGCCCATCGCCTTCGCGCACTCATCGTGAAGAGAGCGGCAACCTGCAATCCAAAAATTCATTTGCAGATTATTTCGTCGGATCGAATAAGATAGAAATCCATGGCGAACCTATTCGACAAACTTCAGCTCAAGGATCAAAAGGAGATTCTCGTTCTCAATTCACCCGAGAGCTTCGAGGCCGAGTTATCCCGCCTGCCCGTGCTTCACATTCATCGCAGTGTCGAAACGCTCCCGGAGATTCGCTTCTCGCTCGCCTTCGTCACCCGCCAGGCCGAAGTCGACGCGTTCGTCCCCAAAATCGCCGCCCGCGCCAAAGGCGACGCAGCCGTCTGGTTCGCCTATCCCAAAGGCACTTCAAAGAGATTCAAATGCGACTTCAATCGCGACACCGGCTGGGCCGCTCTACATAAGACGGGCTTCGATTCCGTCCGCTCCATCGCCATTGACGAAGACTGGACCGCCCTTCGCTTCCGCCGCAAAGAGTACATCAAAGCCCGCTAGTGGCTTGACTCCGAAGTCGATACCTAGCCTCTCTGGCGCCTGCCGACTCGCTAGACAAACAGCCCCGGCAACACTTCCCCGGCATTGCCTTCCACCACATGCGTAAACGCACTGGCATTGAGCGGCGGTTCCGGCCCCACATACACCGTCTGCGCGCCAGCCTGCCGCACCCAATGCACAAAGTTCGCCGCCGGATACACAGATCCTGAAGTCCCCACCACCACCATCAGCGTAGCCTTCTTGATCTCCGCCTGAATCCGCTCCATCTCCAGCGGAATCTCGCCGAAGAAAACGATATGCGGCCGCATCCGCGCCCCACAGGTGCAGCACCCCACGTCGCTCAAGCTCTTGTAGACCCTCCGGTCCGTCACCGGTTCTTCGCCGCACTCGGCTCCACACCGCGACTTCGCCAGCTCGCCATGCATGTGTACCATGCGAACCGAACCCGCACGCTCATGCAGATCGTCAACATTCTGTGTACAAAGAAAGAACCGCTCGCCCAACCGTTCTTCAAGTTTCGCCAGCGCAAAGTGCGCGGGATTCGGCTCCGCTGCCTCGCCTTGCGCCCGCCGCTGCGAATAGAACTCCCACACCAACCCAGGATTGCGTTCCCAGGCCTCCGGCGTGCATACATCCTCGATGCGATGTCCGGCCCACAAACCATCCGACGCGCGAAACGTAGGCAATCCGCTCTCCGCGCTGATCCCCGCGCCGGTCAGCACAAATACCCGATCCTCAACCCCAACCGCAATCCCCGCCATCGCTCGTACCGCAAAGCTGTGAACTCGATGTTCGTTACTTTTTTCACGGCTCCAGCAGAATCTTCCCCGTAGTCTTCCGCGCTTCCAGATCGCTCTGCGCCTGCGCCGCTTCAGCCAGCGGATACAGGTGCTCCGTGCGCAGCTTCAGTTCTCCTTTAGCGGCCCATCCCAGCACATCGCCCGCGCGCCATTCCAATTCCGCGCGCGTGCCAATGTAGTGCCACAGCGTAGGCCGCGTCACAAATAGCGATCCCTTGCCGCTCAACTGAATCAGGTCAAACGGCGGCACCGCCCCGCTTGACGCGCCAAACAGCGCCAGCAATCCTCGCGGCCTGAGGCAATTCAAGCTGCCCTCAAACGTAGTCTTGCCCACTGAGTCATACACCACGTCCACGCCTTTGCCGCCAGTCAGGCGTTTGACCTCCGGTTCAAATTCCTTCTCGGTGTAGAGAATCACGTCCGCTGCGCCGGCCTCGCGCGCCAGCTCCGCTTTCTCTTTCGTTGAGACAGTCGCAATCACCCGCGCGCCAATGCGTTTCGCCATCTGCGTCAGCAGCAGCCCCACGCCGCCCGCGCCCGCATGAACCAGCGCCGTCTCGCCCGCCTTGAGCGGAAATGTCGAATGCACCAGGTAGTGCGCCGTCATGCCTTGCAGCATCGCCGCCGCCGCCTGCTCCATGGTCAGGTCCGCGGGCACCTTCACCAGGCTCGCAGCTGAAACCAGGGCATACTCGGCATAGCTGCCCAGCACGCTCACCGACGCCACCACATCGCCGGCCTCAAATCCCGTCACGCCCGGACCAAGTTCCTCCACCGTGCCCGCCGCCTCGCTGCCAGGCACCAGCGGCAGCGACGACTTGTACACGCCCTTGCGGAAGTAGATTTCAACGAAGTTGACGCCGGTAGCTTCCACACGGATCAACACCTGCCCAGGTCCCGGCTCGGGAATGGGCAACTCGGCCAGTTGCAAAACCTCCGGCCCGCCTGTCTGCTGAATCTGGATAGCTTTCATGCCACGGAAAGAATGCACCCTGAGACCGCGCCTCTGCAAGCGTTGCGGAAGATAAGCACCATTGCTCGACACCACTCAAGCCAAAATAAAACCCGCTCAGGCAATCGCCCAAGCGGGATTTTAAGTCCCTGCTCCCTGAGTCCCTAGTCCCTTCTCAGTCCCTGTCCGACAGTAAGCTCTGCTCTTCCGCCGAAATCAGCCGCACCAGCCGATCCACCGTATAAGGCGCGCGATTCTGCATCGTGTGATAATGCCGAACCTGCAACTCGCCCAGCAGCCCAATCGCCAGCATCTGAATCCCCGCCACAATCAGCACCGCGCCCACCACAAATAGCGGCCCATGCTGATCCATCAGGCTCTGGTGCGGGTGCAGAACCTTAAGCGCCACAAGAACCGCTGAAATCAGGCTACCCGCCATAATGCCCAGCGCGCCGAAGCCACCGAAGAAGTGCATCGGCCGCGTCATATACCGCAGCAGAAAACGAATAGTCAGCAGGTCGAAGAACACGCGGAAGGTGCGCCCAATGCCATAGTGGCTCTTGCCCTTAACGCGATTCACATTTTTGATCGGAATTTCGCAGATCGATGCGCCATACCAACTGGCCAGCGCGGGAATAAAGCGATGCATCTCGCCATACAGCGGAATGTTGTGAATCACCTCGCGGCGATACGCCTTGAACGTCGTCCCAAAATCGTGAATGTCCACGCCGGAAAGCCTGGCCATCAGCCAGTTCGCGCAGCGCGAAGGAATCCTGCGCATCACAAAGTTATCGATCCGCGCCTTGCGCCAGCCGGAAACCACATCGTATCCCTCTTCCAGTTTTTCCAGAAAGGCGGGAATATCGTTGGGGTCGTGTTGCAGGTCGCCATCCATCGCCAGGATGAATTCGCCCGATGCATGATCGAACCCCGCAGCCAACGCCGAAGTCTGGCCGAAGTTGCGACGCAGCTTCACCACCAGCACTCGGCTGTCCACCGCGGCAATCTCTTCCAGCAGCTTGTACGACCGGTCGCTTGAACCATCGTCGACAAACACCAGCTCAAAGCTGTCGCCCACCTGTTCCATCACTTGTTTCAGGCGCGCATACAAGGCGGTCACGTTCTCTTCTTCATTATGAAAAGGAACGACGATGGAATATTTCGCCACGATGTAATTATAGATGCTTTTGCATTCCAAAAGGTCGCGGTCAAAGATTGCGTAATGCATCAATCTCGGCGGGCAAGGGATTTGAAGCGTACGGGATTTTGAAGATTGCGTCAATTTGAAGGGTGCGGGATTTGAAGGTATGGGATTTGAACGGTACGGGCTTCAGCCCGTACATTAGTCCCGCAACACAAGCCGGGCTTTAGCCCCCGAGGGAATACTGTCTCAAACTAACCACTATCTGCACGCGCCGCAACCTAACCCTCCAGCTCATCCAGCATCGCCTGCATCTCACTCAAGGCATGGCGGTTGCCGCTGCGTGCCGCGCTCCCGATGCCGGCCTTCAAACGCTCTGCCGCTTCGCCCGCGCGGCCGACCTTGGCCAGCGTCTGCGCCGCCATAAAGTAGCCCGCCGTATACTCCGGATCGTTCTTGAGCAGCTCGTCGAATTCCTTCAGCGCTTCCGCCGTCTCCCCGCGCCCAGTCAGTTCCATCGCCACGCCGTAGCGCGCAAAGCTGTTCTTCGCGTCCAGCGCCAAAATCTCCCTCAGTCCCGCCAGCTTGTCCATTCCACTCGAATCCGCCCTCGTCTGGTCCTGCCCGGTCTGGCTCAGGCCGTCTCTGAGGCATTTGCACATTTCGCGGCGATTGCCCAAACTGGAACCAGATGCCTCGCACTGAGGAGCCGTTCCTGCCCGGGCTGCCGCCAGTTCCATTCTACGGGCGTCCGGCCGCCGCGCTCATCGAGTCCGGCAAGTCAAGCGTCCAGCAAGTCAAGGGAGCAAGCGAATAATGACCACATCCACCGGGAATTCCAGCGGAAGCCCCAACGCAACCAGCCCCAGCGCCCGCACCGTCGCCAGCACGCAGTCTGAAATGACTGAGATCATCCTGCCCAATGACACCAACACCCTCGGCAACCTGCTCGGCGGCCGCCTCATGCACTTCATCGATCTCACCGGCGCCATGGCCGCCTATCGCCACTCCCGCACCCATGTCGTCACCGCCGCCATGGACCACATCGACTTCATCCGCCCCGTGCATCTCGGCGATCTGCTCACCCTCCGCTCCAGCGTTAATCGCGCCTTTTCTTCCTCCATGGAAGTCGGCGTCAAAGTCTGGGCGGAGAACACCCGCACCGGCTCCATCGATCACGTCGCCAGCGCCTATCTGGTCTTCGTCGCCATCGACGACCAGGGCCGCCGCGTCCGCGTTCCTGAAGCCATGCCGGAAACTCCAGATGAGTTGCGCCGCTTTGAAGGTGCGCTGCGTCGTCGCGAGAATCGCGAAGCCGAGTCCGCCCGCCGCAAAGAGGCCAAACTCGCCACCGAGGCCGAAGAACAGGCAGAGCCCGCCCAAGCCTGACCCGCGCGCTTCAACCAGTCTGCGCGCAATCGGCAATCACCTATCTCAACCAGCAATCAACCCAGCTTGAGACATCCATGCCGGCTTCCATCTCTGCGCCTCATCTTCCTGTCGATTTTCCGCGAAGAATCGTCTGTCTCACCGACGAGACCACTGAGGCGCTCTACCTGCTCGGCGAGCAGGACCGCATCGTCGGCGTCTCCGGCTACGCAACTCGCCCCCCGGAAGCCCGCCGCAAGCCCCGCGTTGCCGCGTTCAAAAGCGCAAAGATTGAAGCCATTCTCGATCTCAAGCCCGATCTGGTTCTGACATTCTCAGACGTACAAGCAGAAATCACTCGGCAATTAGTCTTGCGCGGCGCCACAGTGCCCAACTTCAATCAGCGCAGCATTGCGCAGATCCTCGACATGATCGCCACACTGGCCCGCCTCGTTGAAAAGCAGGCAGAAGGCGAAGCACTGATCGCAAGCCTGCAAAGCGGCCTTCAGGCCATTGCTCGCTCGGCGCAAGCCTTTCCATATCGCCCACGCGTGTTCTTTGAAGAGTGGAAAGATCCCCTCATCAGCGGCATTCGCTGGGTTGAAGAGCTGGTCGAAATCGCCGGCGGCCAAATCCTCTTTCCGGAGCTCGCCGGCGCCGGCAAAGCGCAAGACCGCGTCGTCGATCCAGCGGTTGTTGCCAAGCGCGATCCTGAAGTCATCTTTGCCTCGTGGTGCGGAATGAAGGTAAACAAACCGCTCATCCGTTCCCGCCCCGGATGGTCCTCCACCAGCGCCGTCCGCAACGGACACGTCTACGAAATCAAGTCCGCGTACATTCTGCAGCCGGGCCCCGCGTCCCTCACCGAAGGCGTACGCCAGATCCACGCCATCCTCGCGCATGTTGTGGGCATGCCAGTCGCACCGGAGCTTTACCCGGCTGAAAAACTCGATCCCCATCTGCTGTTAAAATCAAGCTGAGATCGTTAGTGCGGAATCGCCGCGTCAAGCGCGTCGATCGCGCGCCCTGAGCCGGCAAAGTAAAATTCAGGCCCGCATAGCACTTCAAAAAAGAAGGTGTACCATGGCCCACGCGCCCAACATGCCGTCGCCCGTCGCTCTGCCCGGCGTTTCCAAAATCGTAGCCGTCGGTTCCGGCAAAGGCGGCGTAGGCAAAACCACCGTGGCCGTCAACCTGGCCATCGCTCTGTCGCGGCTCGGCCAGCGTGTCGGCCTCATCGACGCCGACATCTACGGCCCCAACGTCCCGCTCATGATGGGCTCGGCGCAGCAACCCGCCGTCGGCCCCAACAACCAGATCATTCCCAACCTCACCCACGGCATCAAGACCATCTCCATCGGCTACATCTCGCCCGGAGACAAGCCACTGGTCATGCGCGGACCCATGCTCCACCAGATCATCCGCCAGTTCCTTCAGCAGGTCGAGTGGGGCGAGCTCGATTACCTCATCGTCGATCTGCCTCCCGGCACCGGCGACGTGGTCATCTCGCTGGTCCAGACCGTCCCGCTCACCGGCGCCGTAGTCGTCTCCACGCCGTCTGACGTTGCGTTGCAGGATGCCCGCAAGGCTCTCGAAATGTTCGCCCAGGTCAATGTCGAAGTCCTAGGCATCGTTGAAAACATGAGCCACTTCACCTGCCCCCACTGCCATCACGAGATCGACATCTTCTCCAAAGGCGGCGCCGAGCGCACCGCGCAGCAGTTCAACATTCCTTTTCTCGGAGCCGTCGAACTGATCCCCGCCATCCGCGAAGGCGGCGACCGCGGATTGCCGGTAACGCTCGCTGGACCCAAGAGCCCGCAAGCCGCCGAGTTCTACGCCGTAGCTCAAAAGCTGATGATCCAGGCCGAAGCCGCAGCAGCAGCCGCGACGGAGGTAATCGAAATCAGCTAGAGGTTGTGGGGCGTTAGCGGCCGTGCGAGACAGTTACTCAGAACGACACATCCACCGGCTGCGTCACCCGCAAGACCGACAAATCCCCCGTCAGCCGCTTCCACGCCGACCGAATCGCCTCCACCTTATCGCGATTCTCCGGTGAGTCATCGTAATCCACAATCAGCAGCTTCGACCGCAGCCGCTGCGGCGTCGTGTCGCTCTTGCCTTGCCACTGCCCATAAACGTCCACCACGCTCAGCCCGGAAGGAAACCGTGGCGTCACCTCCTTGTCCAGAAACTGACGCCACTTCGCCTCGCTCACACCCTGCTCCGGCTGATCCGCCGGCCCCAGCCCAAAGTAGAGCTTGGTGTCCACCCAGCCCGATGTTTGGCCGGGGTGCGCCGCGTCTGCGGCAAGCATAGGCGCAACCGGCACGGACAGCGGGCCCGTGCGATGCGCACAGCCTGAGACCGCCACAGAGAACACAAGTGTCAGGAGAAATGAGCGCAGGCGCATTCCACCTCCAGAGTTGTTGATGGGGATTACCGCGACCGGCTCCCGGCCGTCAGGTCGATTAGTTTGAGATCAAGCGCCGCGGACTCTAATTGCCATTGCCAGAACCAGCCCGCCAAGGCCAACGCCAGCCGCGAATCAGAAGCGCAGAACAGAAGATCGGGCCTTACTTCTCAACTTCCACTCCCCGCCAGAAGGCCACATATCCCTTGATCTTGCGTGCCGCCGGCTTGGGGTCCGGGTAGTACCAGGCCGCATCCGGGTTATCCTGCCCTTCAATCAACAGGTTCAGATAACGCGCTTGGCCCTTCCAGGGGCATGTGGAGGTGGTGCTGCTGGGCCGGAAGTACTCCCGTTTGAGGCTGGTCTCGGGAAAATACACATTTCCCTCCACCTCTTCCGTCGCATCGCTTTCCGCAATCACTTTCCCGTTCCAGACTGCTCGTGCCATCGTTTATTCCCAGGTGAATGCACAATTTGCCCGGCCCTGACGCAAAGTCGAGGCGAGCGGAGCAACGGCTACGACACAACCAGACGTTCAGCGCCGTAGCCAGTCCTTACTTAGCGTCTGGCCTATTTGGCGTCTGCGATTGACTCAATATGGACGGACTTCTTGCCTTCGTCGGCCGTCGCCTTCACCGTCACGTGATCGCCGTAAAAGGCCTTCACGGCGTCGGGATTGTCGATCGTCCAGACTTCCTTTTTCGCCTCGTCCACAAACACCGGCGCTTCGCCGCCCTGAATGCACTTTTTCGCGCAGGCCGCGCCGCTTCCGGCATGTTTGGCGCCGCACATGGCGTCGGAGATCCAGCCGTTGATGGTGGTATCGGCCGCCATGGCCGACAGTGGAGCAAACGTAAGAACGAGGGTGACCAGAGCCAATACACGTTTCACGGGGAAACCTCCAGAAAGTTCGGAACTTTAAATCCGCTTCCATCATCCTCCAACGAAAGCGTTTCGGCAAGTGGATTCAGAAGAAAGCCTCTGCTCTCTCTGATTCAAGAACTTACCCGTTCACTTCCAGTTGAGCCGCCATGTTCTTCCGCCGGGCCTCAAGGCTTTTCAAAACCACCTCATAGCGCTGCGCCGCGGCTGAAAACCTGCTGATAAGCTCCGAAGTTTTGGTCAGAAAGCCGGGGTTTTTCGCCCGGATCTGATCCAGAATCGGCGCGAACTTGCCCAGCAGAAAAAATCCCTCGCTGTTGCAGTCCACAAACAGCTCGGCGGAGACCGCCCCGTGCAGCACCATCGCCGCCGCCATCTCCCAGTAGGTGATCACCTGCCGAAAATGCGCATTGTGCGGATGAGCGGGGTTTGACGAGACGGCAAAGAACTCTTCCGACGTCACCGGCCAGAACTCGCCCGTCATCCACGCGCGCGCCTCGCGCATTACCGCTTCGGTGCGTAATCGATACAGTCCAATAATGATTTCGGCGTCAGCCGGGGTTGCAAGCATCCGTTCCATTGGGCATTTCTCCGCTGCCCCATACTAACGGATTCAACCCCAGCGTGCGCCCGGAGGTGCATATCCTCTTAAAAGAGTCCCTGCTCAATTCGGGGGCCTAGAAGGGCGCGAGCTTCAGTGAAGGGTACAGGCTTTAGCCCGTACATAAATACCGCACAATCATCTGGGGCTTCAGCCCCCGAGGGAATGAAGTCTGGAGGAGCGGCTTATTTAGGGTTTCCCTAAACCGCACTTTGAAGATTTTCTTAGACGACATTGCGCCAATCGTCACTCGCTCGCCCCTTACGCCGGCTGCAGCTCCTTTTTCGCGCCCGTCTTCTCCGTCACCGGCCCATGCGTCTCCACCGTCGGCGGAGGCGGCGCATCCCCAATCCGCTTTGAATAGCTGCAAACCGCCGCCGCTGCTTCCACCGGCTCTGCGGTCTTTTTCGCAGCACCCTTCTTGGCCGCTTTCTTCGGCGCTGCTTCTTCCTCAGAGACCTTCTTCTTGTTCGGGCATTCCAGGAAAATCCCTGAACGCAGCGTCTTCTCCACCAGGTACGGGCTGCCACACTCCGGACATTTCTGCGCCACCGGTTTGTAATTTGAAGTAAAGTCGCACTTGGGATAGTTCGTGCAGCCCCAGAAGATGTTGCCGCGACGCGCCTTGCGTTCCGCTAAATCTCCCGTCCCGCACTTGGAACATTTCATCCCCTCAATCAGGTTCTGCTTCACATACTTGCACTTCGGATACCCGGAGCAGGAGACAAACTCCCCATACTGCCCTTGCCGCAGCACCAGCGGCTTGCCGCACAGCGGGCAGTCTTCGCCCGTCGGCACTGGTGGCTTTTGCTGCTGCTTCTGGCTCAGCTTGCGAATCGTCTTGCACGGCGGATCTTCGCTATACCCCGGACAGCTCATGAACATGCCGAACGGCCCGCGCCTCAGCACCATCACCCGCCCGCAGTTCTCGCAATACTCGTCTTTCTCATCCGCCTCCTGCGCCTCCGGAGTATTCATGTCCGGCTTCGACGCTGTGTTCTCCTTGGTAAACGTGCAACTCGAAGGGTCTTTCTTGTTATAGGCCGAACAGGCAAAGAAAGTGCCGAACTTGCCCCACTTCAACACCAGCGGCGACCCGCACAGATCGCACTTCTCGTCCGTCGTCTGCTCCATGCGCTTGATGTCGCGCATCTTCTTGCCCGCATCCTTGAGCTCGTCCTCAAAGTGATCGTAGAACCCGTTCAGCAGGTCCGTCCATTTTTCCTTGCCCTCTTCAATATCGTCCAGCTCTTCTTCCAGCTTCGCCGTGTACGCCATGTCGAAGATGTACGGAAAACTCTCCACCAGCAGATCGCAAACCACCACGCCTATCTCCGTCGGATAGAACCGTCCACGCGACCCGCCATGCTTGACCACATACTCACGATCCTGAATCGTGTTAATGATCGACGCATACGTTGAAGGCCGTCCAATCCCCCGCTCTTCCAGTTCCTTCACCAGCGAAGCCTCGTTGTAGCGCGGCGGCGGCTGGGTAAACTTCTGTTCCCTTTCCAACTTGTCCAGCGCCAGCGCCTTTACGCCGTCCAGGTTAGGCAGCTTGTTGGCCGACTCATCGTCCTCATCCTTTTTCTCTTCCGTGGCTTCATACACCTTCAAAAATCCATCGAAGCGCAGCACGGAGCCGGAGACGCGGAAGTCATACGTCTTGCCGTCCTTCGCGCTCACCGCGGCAATCTTGGCCGTGGTCACATCAAACACCGCCGGCGTCATCTGCGAAGCCACAAAGCGTCGCCAGATCAGCGTGTAGAGCTTCAACTGCTCATCGCTGAGGTAGCGCGCAACCGACTCCGGCGTCCTTGCCGCGTCCGTCGGACGAATCGCTTCGTGCGCATCCTGCGCGTCCTTCTTGCCCTTGTACACATTCGGCGTCTCGGGCAGATATTTTGCGCCCAACTGCTTGCCCACCCACTCCCGCGCACTTTGAATCGCATCCGGCGCCACGCGCGGCGAGTCCGTTCTCATATAAGTGATCAGGCCCGTCGTACCCTCCGCGCCCAGATCGATTCCTTCATAGAGCCGCTGTGCCACGCCCATCGTGCGCCGCACGTTGAAACCCAGCTTGGTCGATGCATCGCGCTGCAACTGGCTGGTGATAAACGGAGGCAGCGGCCTGCGCTGCTGCTCACGCGACTGCACCGACGCCAATGACCAGCGTGCATTTTCGAGCGCAGAAACCACCGCATTCATTGCGGCCTCGCCGGCCACGGCGTTGGCAATGAACTGGTCTTTCCCGTCTTTATCTTTGCCGTTGGCAACCCGCGCCGGTTCGCCATCCACGCCGATAAACTTCGCCTTGAAGCTCTTGTCCGCCTGTTTTTCCGCATGAAGCAACGCGTCCAGCGTCCAGTACTCCACCGGGCCGAACGCGCCAATCTCCCGCTCACGTTCCACAATCAGCCGCACCGCCACCGTCTGCACCCGGCCCGCTGAAAGGCCGCGCCGCACCTTATCCCACAGCAGCGGAGAAATCTGGTAACCCACCAACCGGTCCAGCACGCGGCGAGTCTGCTGCGCGTCCACCAGGTTCTGGTCCACATCCCGGGCGTGCTTGAATGCCTCCTGCACCGCCTTCTTCGTAATCTCATTGAACGTCACGCGCTGAATCTTTTTTCTTTCCTTCGCGCTCGTTCCCAGTTGCAGCAACAGGTGGTACGCAATCGCCTCGCCCTCGCGGTCCGGGTCAGGCGCCAGATAAATCTCGTCGGCCTTCAGCGCCAGCTTCTTCAGCGCGTCCACAACCTTTTCCTTGCCCGGAGACACGATCAGTTCCGGCTCAAACGTCCGGTGCTTCAGTTCCACGCCAATGTCGTTCTTGGGCAGATCCATGATGTGCCCGATCGATGCCCGCACCTCAAAGCCCTTGCCCAGATACTTCTCAATCGTCTTCGCCTTGGCGGGAGACTCGACGATCACCAGTGATTTGCTCATTGCCATCCTTATTTCCTAACCCACTCTACCCTGTCCGGCCTGTTTGACTCCGAATCGGAGATTTCCGTTTAGTTCCTGCGTTGCCGAAATCTGTTTTCAAGAGTCCGCCGCGGCGGACTCGTCCCACTGCGGGGAAAACCTCCCGCAAAGGTTGCACCCTACCACGGAACACCATTCCGTTTCTACTGCGCTTTTTACATCTGTCTCGTTTTCCTCTCGGTTCTGCCAACGCATCTCCAACTACGCATAGAGCCTCGCAGCAGTGCCAAAGCCCTGCAAAAAACTTGACTTACCTTTGTCGAGAATCGTTCGCAGGAAGGGGTAATTCTCCAGATACTCTCGCTGTGAGAAAATTCCTGTCGCCATTCACTTGGCCGCCATCCGCCGCGCGAATCCGGCCTCCTGCATTCGCCGCAAACGCGCATTGAACTGGCCACGGACAGCTGCCTAACCGTTGATTCTTACATCGTCCGCACGTAATTCTTCCCCGGCATGCACCGCACGCGCCCCGCCATCTCCAGCTCGAACAACGCCGTAAACACCTCGGAAGAAGTCAGTTGTGTCTCCAGCAATTCCAGAATCTCATCGATCTGCAGACTCGCATCCGAGCGCAGAACCTCCAGCACCATGGCCTCCTGCGGCCTCAGCACCGGGTCCGGAAGAAGAGATGCCGTCGTTTCCGATTTGGATTCAACCGGCGCCTCGGCCTCCAGTTCCAGCCGCACCTGCGAGGGCAGATCTTCCCACACGTCTTCCCACGTCGCCGTCAGCTTGGCGCCCTGTTTAATCAACGTGTTCGGCGTCCACGATCCCTTGCTGGTCACGTTCCCCGGCACGGCAAACAAATCCCGATTCTGTTCCGCCGCGCACCGCGCCGTAACGCGGGTACCGGAGTTTTCTGAAGCCTCGACCACCAGCACCCCCACGCTCAGCCCGCTCAAAATCCGATTGCGCCGCGGAAAATTCTGCGGTGCCGGAAACGTCCCCATCGGCAACTCGCTCACAATCGCCCCGCCCGCGGCCAAAATCTCTTCGGCCAGTTTCTTGTTCTCCTTGGGATACACGACATCAATGCCCGTGCCCCACACCGCGACCGTCGGCATTCGCGCCACCAGCGCCCCCCGATGCGCACAGGTGTCAATGCCCCGCGCCATCCCACTCACAATCACCAGCCTCCGCGCCGCCAAATCGCGCGAAAGCATCTCCGCAATCCCTGACCCGTAGGGCGACGGCTTCCGCGTCCCCACCACCGCAATCCCCGTCCGCGCCAGCAGCCGCACATCTCCGCGCACCCACAGCACTGGCGGTGGATCGTAAATCTCCTTCAGGCGCTCCGGATACTCCTGGCAGCCGAACGTCACAATCGCCGCGTCCTGCGCCGCCACCCGCGCCCACTCAGCCTCCGCAGCAACCCGAGCCTTGCCGTCAAAGATGAACTGCGCCGCAGCGGCCGGAAACCGCAATGCTTCCAGCGCCGTCAGCGGCAGCGCAAAAATCTCACTCGCCGCATCCAGCCGGTTCATTGCGTCCACAATCCGCTTCGGTCCGAGGCCCGGAGAAAGCACCAGCGCCAGCCACGCCAGCCGATCCTCATCCAATAAACCCGCCGCACCCGGCAGAACATCATCCTGCGGCAATGTCGTCATCGACACCCCGCTGCCATCCGAAATTTGCACACGTCTGCTTTCCTCACAGGAAACTGCTCAATCATTTCAAGGTGATTTCAGCCAAAGCTAACCCCGCCGCAGGCCCATGTCAAGCCCGTCCGGCATCGCGGTACGCTGGCTACCCGCATCTTCCGCCTGCGATTGATACTCTAAAGAGGCGTGAATTCTATCTCTTATCCTCGTCCACAGCGCGTCCTGCGCATCGCCGCCATCAACTTCCTCAATCCCGCGCCCCTCATGTGGGACTTCGAGCACCCGCCACTCAACTCTTCGCTCGCCCAACGCTATCAAATTGACCGTATGTTGCCCTCTGAATGCGCCGACCGTCTGGCCTCGGACCTGTCCGACCCGCGCCACGCAGACATCGGTCTCGTCCCCATCGCCTCTCTCGCCCACAACCCCACCTTGCGCATCCTTCCCGGCTGCACCATCGCGTCAAAAAAGCACGTCCGTTCCCTGCTTCTCGTCCACCGCGCCAGCCAGCCGCTCAGCGCCCTGCGCTCCATCGCCGCGGACACCGCAAGCCGCACCACCCTGGCCTACGCCCGCATCCTCCTCCATCACTGGGCCAATCCCCAGGTTCCTTTCATCCCCGCGACCGCCGACCTCGACGCCATGCTCGATCTGGCCGACGCCGCCATCCTTATCGGCGACCCCGCCCTGCTCGCCCTTGAAGAACAAGCCAATCGCTTCGAGCGCACCCGCGAGCCCCTCGTCTACCTCGATCTGGCCCACGAATGGAACTCCATCACCGGTCTACCCTTCATCTCCGCCGTCTGGGGTGCTGCGCACGGCAGCCCTTTGGAGGAGCGTGTCGCTTATGACTTAAACCAATCCCGCATCCACGGCCTCGAAAATATTGACGCCCTGGTAGCCGAATGGGCACAGAAGCTCCCCATCTCCGAAGAGACCATCCGCACCTACCTCACCACCAACATTCATTACGCTCTCGATGAAGAATGCATCGAAGGCATGAGAGTCTTCTTCCGTACCGCCGCGAATCTCGGCATCCTGCCCGAGTACACTCCGTTCGTGAGTTAGCAACCCAACTGGGTGCCCCATCGGGGTACCCTCTGGGTCGCGCAGTTTTTTCGCGCCTAAGGTGGGATAAATATATCTACAGCTCTTTACAAGCTCTTTAGTTTTTAAGAAGCAGTAACCTGACCGCTGCCCCTCAAATCTCCCACCGCAGCAGCGCCGCGCCCACCGTAAATCCCGCGCCCACCGCCGCCAACAGCACCAGGTCGCCCTTTTTCAGCTTGCCCTGCTCCACGGCCGTCTCCATCGCCAGCGGAATCGTCCCCGCCGACGTGTTCCCATACTTCTCTATATTGATAATCACCCGCTCCGGGTCCATCCCCAGCCGGTCCGCCGTCGCCGTAATAATCCGCTTATTGGCCTGGTGCGGAATAAAACATCCCAGATCCGCGCCCGTCACCCCATTGCGCTCCAGCAGCTTCGCCGTCGACTCGGCCATCTTACGCACGGCAAACTTATACACCGCCGGCCCATCCTGGTGGATGTAGTGCATCTTCTTGTCCACCGTCTCGTGCGTTGACGGATTCAAGCTCCCGCCACCCTGCAAATTCAGGCTCACCCCGCCCGCCCCGTCAATCTCGTGGACATAATCAATGAACCCAATCTCACCCTCTTCCGCCGGCTCAATCAACACCGCCCCGCCGCCGTCGCCAAACAGCACGCACGTCGACCGGTCCGTATAGTCGGTCATGCGCGTATTGGCGTCCGCCCCGCATACCAGCACCATTTTGTGCGCGCCGCTCTCCACCATCTTCACGCCCGCCTGCAGCGCAAACACAAACCCCGAGCAACCCCCTGAAACGTCAAACCCCCAAGCTCCCTTGGCCCCAATCTTGTCCTGCACCAGGCACGCCGTCGAAGGAAACATCATGTCCGGCGTCACCGTGCCCACAATGATGCACTCCACATCGCTGGCCTCAATCCCCCGCGCCGCCAGGCACTTCTTCGCCGCTTCCACGCAAATATCGCTCACGCCCAGCCCTTTGGCCAGCACATGACGCTCACGAATCCCAGTCCGATCCATAATCCACTGGTCGTTCGTGTCCACCATCTTTTCCAGATCTTTGTTGGTAATCACACCAGGAGGGACGTAGGTGCCCAGCGCCGTAATCTTCGCGCGCCGGCCCACGATAGGGCGAACGGTAAGGCTCAATGCACTTCTCCTTGCGGCTTGTCCAGAAAGGAGCGCCACATCATCTGCTTGTCATCCAGAGCGACCCAAGAAGCTGTCGCCATGACCTGCCTAAAAGCCTATCATCCTGAGCAAAGCGGCTAATTTAGCTGTCATCCTGAGCGAGCGCAGCGAGTCGAAGGATCTGCGGTTGCTCTTCTGCTCGGATTCTCAACCAACTGGGTGCCCCATCCTTTTCGCGTTCCGTGCGAAAAGGGTGGGAGAGCATGAACCAATTCCGCTCACACACAAAAAAGTACCGGGTGACCTACTGCGCCCGTACTAGCCCGTTACCGTTGCTTCCTTCCGGACCTGGCGGGATTGGCGGGATTACGTCGCGTAGGACCCGGCACTGATTCATTTTACCACCGCGAGGGCGGACGGCCACTCAGCTCTATGCCATTCGAAGAGCGGCTAAAGAATTAGATGTACCGGGAAGTAAATCTCCCCCGTTTGTGCGGCATGGCGCTTCTTCCGCAGAAGTAAGCTCACGAAATCAATTCGCTCTTCAAGGACTGCCATGAGATCAGCCCCATCCACGAGGATCAGGACGGCCCCACCTGAAGAATGTGCGGTTACGCCGTCCGGCGCAAAGCCGTTTATAGACAGAAATACGCCGAGAGTATTTTCGAGTTTCCTGCGAATCTTTGCGGCAAACGAATCGAGGTCCGATGCGTTTGACGGCTCGCGGCGCCACCTGCCTTCGAAAAGAAAATCTGTCCCCTCAAGGTAAAACGCTCCGTCAATCTGTTCGCCAATATTACGAAATGAGGCCTTCGGGTCGAGGTCAAACAATTCAAAGAGGTCATACATCACCCTCTCGAGTTCAAAACCGCGATTGACCGGATCGGCTGACACAACCAGGGCCATATAGCGCGTCTTTATGTCTTCGAGCTTCTGTCTCACTGCGGCGTTTGCGCGGAGTTTATCCGCCGCGCGTCTCTGCCGCTCGACGAGTTCATCTTGCTCCCTCTTCACTTGATCGTGCGGCTCAAGAAGGTTCTTCAGCTGGGCAACAGCCATGCGCGCACGCTTGGCCTTTTCGTCACCTCCATCAAGTTGTTCGAGGTGATGAAAAGTCTCTATGCTGCAAAGCTCGTGACAAAGCTTTGTCAGGTCTCCAAGGTGTCTCTCTTGGTCAGCCGAAAGAAGATCGATGAGGTCAGAAACGATTTGGCGTTTGTAATTGTTCCAGTTCAGGGAGGCAAGAGCCGAGGGATTGGCCAAACACTGCTGGAGGAATCCGCGGAGATCTGCCTTGTACCAGTAGACAGCGCAAAGTGCCTCCTTCAATGCCACACTTGCGGCCGGCGACAGTCTTTTTGCCATTTCAACGACCTCATGCAGTTACTGCCGCTTTCGTCGGCGTCACAAACCTAGACTATTCAATTCAAAGATATTAGACCAATTTTCGACAAACAGAAACTGATTCACATCCAAATATGCAGATGGACCGATGGGACATAAACTGTCCTCGATAGGTATTGCCCAAACTCAGCAACCTTCGTAGGTGGTTACTTGCTCGTCCGACCTTCATTCGAGTTCCCCGGTACAATAGATATGTGACCAAACCATCCCCACCCACGGCCTCATCCGTGGGCTTTATTTCGTTAGGCTGCCCCAAAAACCTCGTCGATTCCGAGGTCATGATGGGCCTGCTCGACCGCGCCGGCGCGCGCCTCACCGCTGACGTTGACCAGGCCGAGATCCTCGTCGTCAACACCTGCAGCTTCATCGACACCGCCAAGCAGGAGTCCGTCAATACCATCTTAGAAATGGCCCGCCACAAAACCTCCGGCTCGGCCCGCAAGCTCATCGTCGCCGGCTGCCTCGTCGAGCGCTATCGCGACGAAATCATGAAGTCCATCCCCGAAGTCGACGCCGTAGTCGGCACCGGCGAGCTGGAATCCATCCTCGAAGCCGCCGGCCTCAGCCGTCCCGCAGCGCAAGCCTCGACATCCCCCTTCACCATCCTCACCACCATCCAAGCCGCTGAAGTTCGTGCGGTAGGTCCGGGCTTTAGCCCGGACTTGAACCAGACCTATAGCACTGGGGCTTTAGCCCCTGAGGTAAGCTCTTCCGAAGCCTCACCTGCCACCACCCGTCCCGGAAAAGAATCCGCCGCTGGAACCCACAAACACCAGGTAAAATTCCGCCCCGAAGGTGACCTGCGCGAGAGCCAAGGCCGTTTCACCCGCGAAGACTGGCAAGGCGCAACCCACCTGCTGCCCACCTATCTTTACGACGAAAACACCCCGCGCTTCCTCACCACGCCGAAGTCCTCGGCATACATCAAAATCGCCGAAGGCTGCGACCACCCCTGCACCTTCTGCGTCATCCCCAACCTGCGCGGCAAATTCCGCTCGCGAAGATTTGAATCCGTCGTCGCCGAAGCCCAATCCCTCGTCGCCCGCGGCGTCCAGGAGATCACCCTCATCGGCCAGGACACAACTTGCTACGGCGAAGACCTTGGCATCAAAGACGGCCTCGCAACCCTCCTCGATGCAATCGCCAAAATCGATGGCGTGCGCTGGCTCCGCTTCCTCTACGCCTATCCCAACCGCATCACCGGCCGCCTGCTTGAGACCATCGCCCGTCACGACAACATCTGCAAATATCTCGATGTTCCTTTGCAACACGCCTCACCCGCCGTCCTCAAAACCATGAAGCGCGGCGCCGGCGCAGACATCTTTTTGAAGACCCTGGACAAGGTCCGCGCCGCCGTCCCCGGCATCGCCCTCCGCACCAGCTTCATCGTCGGCTTCCCGGGTGAGACCGTTCAGGACGTGGAGATTCTGGAGCAGTTCATTAGCGAAGCGAAGTTCGATTGGCTAGGCGTCTTCAGCTACTCCGACGAAGAAGGCTCCGGCGCGTTCTCTTTTAACGAAAAGGTCCCCAAGCGCACCATTGAAGCCCGCAAGCGCCGCCTCATGAAACTCCAGCAGTCCATCTCCAAGCGCGCCAAGCAGCAGTGGGTCGGCCGCGAGCTGGTCGTCCTCGCCGAAGGCGAAAGCGAGGAAACCCCGCTCCTATGGGAAGGCCGCACCCAGTTCCACGCCCCTGAAATCGACGGCAAAGTCTACATCAACGACTTCGCCGAACTCGGCCCCCACGTCACCGCCCTCGAACCCGGCCGCTTCTACAAAGCCGAAATCACCGAAGCCCACGAGTACGACGTAGTCGCTCGCATCCTCTCCGGCCCGCTCTAATCCCACAGTTGCAAATCGCAAGACTCCAGAAGGATCTGTCATATCCTTTCTGCGCACAACCGGCGGGAGCTATATGCACGACCGAGGGGCTTGTGCTGGCCGGAAGGAGCTATATGCACGACCGAGGGGCTTGTGCATGACCGGAGGGAGCAGGGGGCTTCAGCCCCCTGAAAAGAGGTCGAATTTGCCGGCCTTTAGGCCCGGGCCGTTATCGCTTTTCTCCAGCTTACCGTCCTGAAGGCCACAGGCTTCAGCCCCTGAAGGAATACGAAACCCGCAGCATGAGAAACAAACCCGCCTGCAAGTACCTCCACGCGTGTTACCGATGTCCGCATCGCATCACCCGCCAGTGCGCCGCAGTTTCTGGATTTGAAGGTCCGCCATCCGTTAACATGCATTTAGATCGCTAGCCGTTCTTCCTGCGGCCGGTGAATATCTTTACAACCCCGGGCCAAGTTTCAAACCCCGGCTCACCCGTCGGAGGACCCCCGCAAGATGGCTGTGGAAGCCCATCAAGCGACAACTGAAAACAGCGTGCTTCTGGGTCCACTTTCCGCCCTCGCGCGCCAGAAGAAAACCTGGGCCCCGGAACTGCTTGCCGGCGTCGTATGGCGGGGCCTCACCAATTTTGGCGTTCACCGCCGGGTGTTACGCCTGCTCAAGCTTCCGTCCTTGGCTGAAGCCGCCCGCAACAACCCCCGATTCGCCTTCAAATATCTCACCCACGACTACCTCGCCCGCGGCCTCACCACCGCGCAGCGCGCCTCCTGCTTCCTCCATCACTACCGCCGCCTGCACACCGCCCTGCCTGACCTTTTTTTGCGCCAGATCCTCCGCGGAGAAACCCTCCTGTATGAAATCAACACCGGCGGCAATCGCTTCGCTGTCTCCATGGGCCTGTCCAGGGACTTCGACAAAGAAGGTGAACTCTCTCTCAACCTCCACGTCGATGGCGAAATCGTCTTTCTCCTCGCCTTCACCATCGTCCCCGGCGCGGTCGTGGAATCGGAAGCCTCTGAAGTCCTGTTGATCTCCCGCCTTCAAGGCATGAAGGGGGTCTATCGCCAGGTCCATCTCGCCACCCGCACCCTCCACAACGTAGCCCCCGGCGCATTGCTGCTCTCCGTCCTGCAAGGCCTCGCCCTGGCCTTCGGCATCGGCCAGATCGCCGCCGTCACCGCCCTCCGCCAAAGCTCCTACACGGCGGACTCAGCCGCCGTCTTCCAGCAGGCCTATGACGAGTTCTTCATCGGCCTCGGAATCCCAGAAACTGCCGCCGGCTTTTTCCTTACCCCGGTTCCGATCGAACCAAAACCCCTCGCGCACGTTAAAAAAGGCCACAAAATCCGCACCAAGGAAAAGCGCGCCTTCAAACAGCAAATCCAGTCAGACTGCGCCGCTTTCTTTGCCCAGCGAATCCAAGGCCCCACGTAGTTTCCGCCGCCCCGGTGCGGCAAAGCCGCCGTCATAGTGAGAAAATAGGAACGAGCAGCCGTACCGGCTCATCGATCCCATGCCCGCCAGGAAAAAATCCGCCAAACTCCTCCGCTGCCCCACCTGCAACGAACTGGTCCGTTTCGACGGCGAAGACTTCCCTTTCTGCAGCGACCGCTGCCGCAAGATCGACCTCGGCAAATGGGCCTCCGGCGTCTACAGGATCAGCTCGCCCATCCTCGACCCCGAAGTCCTCGAAGACCTGGGCGCGTTTGGCGGCGGCCACAGCAAGAGCGGCGACTCCCATGACGACTAGTCCTGCCGTGCCCGACAACCAAAAGAAGACCCTCTGGGCCTGGACAACTGCCACCTTCTTCGGCGCCGGCCTCGGCAAGCCCGGCCCCGGCACCTGGGGCTCCGTAGCCACGGTCCTGCTCTGGGTCGCCTACGCCAAACTCGCCCATCCCACCCCGCAAGCCCTGGCTCTAGCCGTCACCGCCGGAATCATCATAGCCATCACCCTCGGCGTGCCCGCCTCCACCATCGTCGCCCGCGAGTCCGGCCGCAAAGACCCTCAGTTCGTCGTCATCGACGAAGTCGCCGGCCAGGCCATCGCCCTGCTCTTCAGCCCCGTCGACTGGCGTCACGCCGTCATCGCCCTCGTCCTTTTTCGCCTCTTCGACATCACCAAGCCATTCCCGGCCCGCCAACTTGAAAACCTCCCTGAAGGCTGGGGCATCGTATTCGATGACGTCGCCGCCGGCCTGTATGCTTTGGGTGTAGCATCCTTACTACGCATTTGGATTTAGGTCGAAATCATGCCCCGCGCCCGCGCACAATCCGCCGCTGAAACCCAACCCGATCCCCGCATCGACGACATCGTCCCCGCCGCCGCTCTGCCTCTCGGCGAAGTCGAGCTTACCGGCGCGCATCTCGGCCCGCTCGCCTTCGGTCCGCCTGCCGTCCTCGTCGACGGCCATTCAGCCCACGTCCTCATGAGCCGGGCAACACGACTCGCCCTCCGCGTCCCTGAAGAAGCCTCAACCGGCCTCATTGAAGTCCGCAGCCCCTCCGGCTCCAGCAACACCGTGCCCCTGCGCGTCGCCCGCCAGCTCAGTGACAGCCTCCATCCCGTCACCAGCCCCGCCGTCAGCCGTTCCGGCATGATCTACGCCACCATCTCCGGCCCTCGCGGCAAGCAAACACCCGTGTCCGTCGTCCGCATCAGCCCCGACGGCCGCGGAACGCCCTTCGTCACCGGCATCCTCAACGCCACCGGCCTCGCCTTCAACCCCGACGGCGATCTCTTCGTCACCTCCCGCGCCGAAGGCAACGTCTACCGCATCGATCCCTCCGGCGAGTCCACCATCTACGCTGAAGGCATGGGCGTCGCCACCGGCGCCGTCTTCGATCGCGAAGGCAACCTCTTCGTCGGCGACCGCAGCGGCACCATCTTCAAAATCGATCCCGAGCGCCGCATCTTCGTCTACGCCACCCTTGAGCCCTCCGTCGCCGCCTATCACCTCGCCGTCAACACTGAAGGTGTGCTCTTCGTCACTGCTCCCACCCTCAACTCCAACGACGCCATCTGGGCCATTGACACCCACGGCCAGTCCTCCGTCTGGTATCGCGGCCTCGGCCGCCCCCAGGGACTCGCCCTCTCCAAAGACGGGGACGTCTACGTCGCCGCCTGCCTTCACGGCCGCCGCGGCCTGGTCCGCATCACGCACCTCGGCGATGCCGACCTCGCAGTCGCCGGCCCCAACCTCGTCGGCGTAGCGTTCTCGCCCCTGGGCACCACCATCCTCGCCACCACCGACGCCGTTTACGACGTGGACCTCGGCATAGAAGGCATGAGCTTCGCCTAAGCGGATGACAGGCGACAGATTACAGATGACAGTTCAAACGTGCAGCTACATCGCTTGGGTGCCCCATCCTTCACGTTTTGTGTGAAGGGTGGGAAAGCACGAACCCCGCCGGCTGCAACCTGTCATCTGTAACCTGTAATCTGTTATCTGCCTATGAAATCCGAAATCATCGCCGTCGGCTCTGAGATGCTCACCCCCTACCGCCAGGACACCAACTCCCTTTACCTGACGGAAAAGCTCAATGAAATCGGCGTCACCGTCGCCTTCAAAACCATCGTCGGCGACCGCAAAAAAGACCTCGTCAACTCCATCCGCACCGCCCTCGCCCGCATTGACATTCTCATCATCATGGGCGGCCTCGGCCCCACCGAGGACGACCTCACCCGCGAAGCCGTCGCCGCCGCGCTCAGCCTCAAAATCCGCCGCGAAGGCGCTCTCGTCGCCGCACTCGCCACCCGCGCCGCCCATTGGCGCATTCCCCTGCCCTCCAACAACCTCAAGCAGGCCGACGTCCTCGAAGGCGCAACCGTCCTCACCAACCCCAACGGCTCCGCTCCCGGCCAATGGCTTGACACCACCTTTCAAGGCCATCGCAAGCTCGTCATGCTCGTCCCCGGCCCACCCTCCGAGTGCAAGCCGCTCTTCGACGACGAATGCCTGCCCCGCCTGCGTCCGCTCGTCCCTTCCCGCACCATCGCCCGGCGCACCCTCCGCGCCGCCATGATCGGCGAGTCCCAGGCCGACAAGCTTCTCGCCCCCATCTACACCACCTACGCCGACATAGAAACCACCATCCTCGCCCATGCCGGAGACATCCAGCTCACCCTCCTCTGCACCAAGTCCGACCCCGCCGTTGCTCAGCAACGCGTCGACGAGCTAGCCGGCAAACTCGAAGAAGCCCTCGAAGACTGGCTCTACTCCTCCGGCGCAGAATCGGCCGAAAATCTCGAGCAAATCGTCCTCTACTATCTCGGCCTCCGCCAATCCACACTCGCCGTAGCCGAAAGCTGCACCGGCGGCCTCGTCGCCGCCCGCATCACCAGCGTCCCCGGCGCATCCCGGTCTTTTCTAGGCGGCGCAATTGTTTATTCCGATACGCTCAAGCACGCCTTCGCCGGCGTCTCGCCCGAGCTCATCGCCCAGCACGGAGCCGTATCAGCAGAAGTAGCAAAAGCCCTGGCCACCGGCATCCGTCTCCGCACCGGCGCAACCATAGGATTAGGAGTAACCGGCATCGCCGGCCCCACCGGCGGCACAGAAGAAAAGCCCGTAGGCTTAGTCCACATCGCCCTCTCCGACGCCACAAAAACCGAGTCCATAGAAAAGACCTTCCGCGGCGACCGCCAAAGAGTCCGCGAGTGGACCACCCAGCAAGCGCTGGATTTGCTGCGGAGGAGACTTCGGTAAGTTCGAAGATCTATTCCATGCGCTTGCGATCGAAAATTGAACCCCAGCATGAGTCGCAGAGCGCGTGTTAGCATCGTGCTAGTTTCCTGAACGGTTTCCGGAAGTGGGTTTCTAAAAAGATTGTGCCCGATCCCAAGGCTGCACCCTTTCTTCGTTGGGCAGGCGGCAAGCGACAACTAACAAGTGCCTTGCTGGAACGCGTGCCCGACCAATTTACGGGGCATTACGTGGAGCCATTCCTGGGCGCTGGCTCCCTGTTCTTTGCACTTGGTCCGGGAAAATCAATCCTGTCCGATGCAAATCCGCGCCTAATTGACGTCTACCGACAGATTGCGATGAACCCCAATGCTGTTCGAAGGGAACTTCGAGTACATGTCAGATCACATTCGTTCGACCACTACTATAAGACGCGCGATGAATACAATCGAGGCGCACTTTCTGCGGCCCAAGCTGGGCGTTTTATCTACCTCAACAAGGCATGCTTCAATGGAATTTTTCGCGTAAATCGGAGCGGGAAATTTAACGTACCCAAGGGGAGCAAGGAAAAGCTATCCTCGCCGACAAAACAGGAATTTGACCTCATCTCGTCCAAGCTGCGCGAGGCAAAACTTCTAGCCGAGGATTTCGAAACGGTCCTGTCGCGCGTGTGCAAAGACGACTTCATTTATTTGGACCCGCCATATCCCGCACTGAACGGAACCGCGTACTTCACCCACTACACTGCGGATCGATTTGATGGGGGATCCCAAGAAAGACTTGCCGAGTGCGTGCTCAAGATCAATAATTCGGGAACAAGGTTCCTAATGTCGAATGCGGACACCACTGCGATCCGCGACCTTTACAAGGGGTTCCAGATCGAAGCGATCCCTGTGACAAGGTTCATAAGTTGCAAGGGAACACGGGCGGCTGCGTCGGAGCTTTTAATTCGAAATTATTGAGGTGACTTTTTGAATTCGGATGGTTCTGGGGGGTTCAGGGGTTGGTGGAAGGACGCTTGCCAGATGTGGCTTAAGCCGCTCTACCATGCCTCCGTTTCGACCACTGCGGGGCTGTTATTTGGCCTGCTTCCATTGTGGATTTCGTGGATTCTTCTGCTTCTCCGGGGAGAGTTTCTGTCGAAATACGATCTGACATTATCCAAGGGCGATGTTCTTATGGTCGCCTGCTCGCTTGCCGGCTCTGCTCTTGTACTTGGCTTCCGGAAGCGTGAGCCCGAGACGCTGCCGATGCAAGAAGTGTTTGGAGTCTTGGGCATTGGTCTCGTCCTTTTTTGCTCGATTGTGTCCGTTGACGCGTCTCCGGAATTCCACATCTTCACAAATCAGTTCACCCAAAAGGTCGTCTTTAATTTGACGCTAATATTCCTTCCCATTTGCGGGCTCTACGCCGTTTTCATGGTCTGGCAATCGGAACGCTCTTTGGCTCTGAGGGATTTGGCATCCTTCAGGAGGCTCTATGACGTCAACGGTGACGGCCTGAACATCAAATTCTAATTGGGGGTAAAGGATGAGCGAGAATGAGTGGTTTGACTTTCCGTGTCTTGAGATTACCCAGCCAATTGGCAGGTTCTACATCGCCGTCATGCGGTTTAACGATCTAATCGAAGTGTCGACGTCCGACATTATTCATATCGATAAAGACGAAAGAGACATCGAGACGGTCTCGGGCCTCGAGCGACCGCTCGGTAAACAACGCGTAAAGGAGCTCCGGGAATATGTAAACAACATCGACGCGACATTTCCAACAGGCGTCATCATCGCCGTTTCAGAGGAGGATGCAGACTTCGACCCAGTCACAAAGATGATGAGCATGCGTCGCGATACAAGCGTCGCTAAGATCATAGACGGGCAGCACCGAATCGAGGGGCTGCGAGGGTTCAATGGAGAGACGTTCGGGGTGAATGTCACGATTTTCGTCGAAATGGACCCAGAAGATCAGGCTCTTGTCTTCTCTACTATCAACCTAAAACAGACCCCGGTGTCGACATCTATCACTTACGACCTCTTCTCCTATGCAAAGTCTCGAAGCCCTCAAAAAACCTGCCATCAGATTGCGAGAAGATTAAATCTCGATCCCAAGAGTCCATTCAAAGATAAGATCATGATTCTCGGCGTTGCCCATGACAAGGAAAAGGAAACCCTAACACAGGCCGCCTTCATAAAGCCGCTCCAGAGGTTGATCGTCATGGAGAACGAGGCCATGCGCGACCGCGACACGCTAAAGAGAGGTAGGATACTGCCCAAGCCCCCGCTCGAACAAATCCGAACCAAGAACTTGGTCTTCCGCACTTGGTTCGTAGAAAACGCTGACTCGAACATCGCTCAGACCGTAGTTAATTATTTCACTGGAGTCCAAGAACGCTGGCCATTGGCATGGAAAGAGAAGACCCCAGGCTTAATCTTGAACCGGACGACCGGGTACAACGCCTTAATGCGATTTCTTCCGCTTGTCATGTTTCGCCTTGGACTTGATCAGGTGCACGAAGTCGAGAGTTTCCGGAAAATCTTTGAACCCGTTACGCTAGACGACGCCGAATTCAATCCCGAGGTTTTTAAGCCTGGCAGCAGCGGCCAAGGCCAATTATTTCGCAGGCTGCTCTCGAATACAGGGATTGCCGAGAATGAGGCTTGGAAGGGGCAAAGAATTTGACCCGACGGACGGCCCTAAGCTCCGCCTTATACCGCTAACACCACCCGCCGTACCCGAATCAGCTTCTCCCGCATCCGCGTCTGCGCAATCTCATAAGCCGACTGCATCCGCATCAACGTATCCATCTTCACGCCGAACGCCTTCTCGATGCGCAGCGCCATATCGCCCGACAGCCCAGCCTTCCCATTCAGCAAGCTGGACAACGTCGGCCGCGAAACTCCCAGTGCCGCAGCCGCAGCCGTCACCGATAAGCCGTGCGCCTCAACAATCTCAGTCTTAATGAAATCTCCGGGATGGGGTGGATTCTTCATGGGCATCGTATGCCCACCGTAGCCTGTAGCCTTACACCTGTCAACCAACCGCCCGCC
Source organism: Occallatibacter sp. (assembly GCA_036489415.1). Classification (GTDB taxonomy): domain Bacteria; phylum Acidobacteriota; class Terriglobia; order Terriglobales; family Acidobacteriaceae; genus Telmatobacter. Next base: position 107,091 of record DASXFS010000001.1, read on the forward strand.
ATCGTTCCATCTTCGGCGTAGCGTCATAGCGGCGAAGGGGAGAACCGAAAAACCTCCCGATAGGGAGGACACGAAAATAGCCCCGGATGAAGTCCGCCGCAGCGGACGAAATCCGGGGAACGCGCCCCGAAATTCCCATCCGCCCCGTAGGGTGCGGTGCGAAGCTCGCCCCGATATTCCCGCTTACTCAGATCCCGCGATTCAAGCCGCGCACCCAACCCGCCGCACCCGAATTAGCTTTTCCCTCACCCACACAATCTCCTACACCGACCGCAACCGCATTTGCAGATGAATTCCATCCACCGCCGCATAATGACTCTATGCCGACCCTCCTCCAAGCCAGCCTTCGCCACGCAAACACCCACCCCCTCCCCCTTTCATCGCCACTTTTTTGGGCGCATTTCGCCCTCAGAGAAACATCTATTCCATTGAAATTAAACGTCTTATCAAGAACAATCAGAGAGCGCCCTGTTGCCCAAACAGTAAACAGAAACCCCCGAAAAACCCCTGTTTTTAGGGTAAAAATCAAGCTTTTAGAGTCATTTTGAGCCAAAAAGCCCCTGGAAAACAACGGAATCGCGCCACTCAACCTCGGATAATGCCGTATACGCGAAAGGAGCAAACCGATGGTCTTCGCCAAACGCCTCCGCGAGGGAGTCATCAGCGGGCAAATCACATCCAGCATCCGCATCTGGACCAGCCCGCATGTGAAGGCAGGTAACCGCTACAGCATGGGCGAGGGTCACATCGAGATCGAGTCCATCACCCTCATTGGTTTTCCCGACATCACTCCGGATCTGGCCCGCGAATCAGGTTTCCTCGGTGTCCTCGACCTGCTCAAAGTCGCCAAACACGGCAAAGGAGACAACGTGTATCTGATCCGCTTCCACTACCTGCCTCCGCGCAAAAAGAAGAGTTAACCGGACCACCGATCACTGCTCTCTGACAACTGATCTCTGACAACTGAAAACTGATCTCTGTTACTGCTGCAACACCACCGCATCGCCTTCCTTCAATCCACTTGCAATCTCCGTCACGCTGCCATTCGACAGCCCCACCGACACCGGTACCTTGCGCACGTCGTCCTTCTGCTTCTTGTCAGGAATCTCCACCGAAGCATTCTTCTGGTTGTCGTAGATCACCGCGTTCTCCGGCACCGTCAGCACGCCCTTGTGCTCATCCAGCAGAATTTCTGCGTTAGCCGTCATCAGCGCCTTCAGTTCCCCACCAGGATTGTTGATCGACACGCGCACCTCAAACGTCGTCACGTTGTCTTTTTCAACGCCCATCGGAGAAATCTTGGTCACCTTGCCGTTGAATGTGCGGTCGCGAAAGCTCTCCACCTTGATGCGCGCCGGCTGACCCATGTAGACGTGCGCAATATCCGCTTCGTCCACCTTGCCGTCCACATACACCTCGTTCACGTCGCCCTCGGTCATCACCAGCGTAGCCGTTGAGCCCAACACTAGAATCGAGCTCACCGCGTCGCCAATCTCCACATCGCGCGACAGAATCACGCCATCCATGGGCGCAATAATGGTCGTGTATCCCTGTTCCTCTTCGAGCTGCTTCAGGCTCGCCTCGGCCTGCAAAACCTGCGCCTTGGCCTGCTTCAGCTTGGCCAGGTCCACGCCGACCTGGGCTTTGGACGAATCGCGCCGCGTGAGCGCCGCCAAATAATCTTTGTTAGCATCGTCCAGCGTCTGTTGACTCACAATGCCTTCCTTCTGCATCTCCAGGTTGCGGTCGAGCGTCAGTTTGTACATCGGCAAATCCGGCGCGGCCGCGTTCACCTTGTCCTGCTCCACATTGGCTTCATAGGTTCCCACGTTGGCCTCGGAGCTTGCCAGTTGCGCCCGCTGCGCCTCCACTTGCGCTTGAATCTCCTGCTGATCCAGTTGCGCCAGTTCCTGGCCTTTCTTCACCCGGTTGTTAATGTCCACATATAATTTCTCCACAATCCCCGAGGCCTTCGACTTCACCTCGACCTTGGTGATCGGCTGAATCTTGCCCGTAGCCACCACGCTCCGCGCCACATCGCCGCGCGTCACCTTCGACAACCTGTTCGCATCCACGCCCGATCCCTTCGCCAGCCGCGCCAGCCCCGCTCCCGCCAGCAGCACAACCACCAGCACTCCAGCGCTCAGCCAGATCCAGAATCCCTTGCTCTTTCGCGATGCAGCCACAAAATCCTCCCAGTAGTGAAGAGAGCCTTAGCTCTCCGGCGCAAATCAATCGATGTGAATAAACCGGCACTAATGAATCGATGCAACAAGCCTGTCCCCAAGCCCATCCGACAGACAAAGCCCGCGCATCGCTCTCACGTTCTACGCAATTCGCGGCCGGTTGGTTCCGGCCGACCCAATTCCATCTGCTGGGAACCGCGATGCCCTTCGCAACGTATCCTTTTCAAGCGCCCTTCCGCGGCGTCTAAAACTTCAATGCAGAATTTTACCGACACTCTCGGCCAGGTCTTTCGCGCCATCCTCGCGAACAAGCTGCGCAGCTTTCTGACCATGTTCGGCATCGCCTGGGGAGTGGGCTCGCTGCTGGTGCTGGTCGGCCTGGGCGAAGGCTTCCGCAGCGGCCAGCATCGCCAGTTGGCCAAGCTCGGCAATGACGTGGTGATGATGTGGAACAGCACCATCCCCGCCGTCGCCAATCAGCACACTGGCATGAGGCCCTATCAGTTCACACTCGGCGACGAAGCCGCCCTGCGCGCTCTGCCCCAATTGCGCTCCGTCACCGCCATGCTCAATCGCAACGACCTTTATGAAGTCAGCGCCTGGGCCAACACCTCCGGACAGGTGATGGGTGTCGAACCCAACTACCCCACCGTCCGCTTTGTGCCCATGATCGAAGGCCGCTTTCTTGACGCAAGCGATCTCGCCGAGCGTCGCCGCGTCGTCATCCTCGGCTCTAAGAGCGCCACGCTTCTGTTCCCCGGCCGTCCCATGCTGGGTGAAACCATCACCATCAACGACATCGCCTTCACCGTCATTGGCCGCGCCGACTCCATCAGCCGCGGCAACAACGACTCCGACAACCAAAAGGTCTATATTCCGCTCACCACCATGCAGGAGCTGTTTGCCATGAAGGGCGAAAACATTGCCCGCGACGCCGTCACCTCCCTGCAATATCAACCCGCCACGCACAACGACTCCACCGCCGCCGTGCCCGCCGTTCATCGCGTCATCGGCCAGCGTCACGGCTTCGACCCCGCGCTCAAAGACGCCTTCGACGAATTCGACAGCATTGAAGAAGGAAAGATCGTCGGCAAGATTTTTGACGCCATGGACGTCTTCCTAGGCGGCGTGGGCATCGTCACTCTCGGCCTGGGCGCCGTGGGCATCATCAACATCATGCTCGTCTCGGTAACCGAGCGCACCCGCGAAATCGGCCTGCGCAAGGCCATCGGCGCAACCAAACACAGCATCCTCGCGCAGTTCTTCTGGGAAGGCCTGCTGCTCACCGGCGTCAGCGGTCTCGTCGGCGTGGGCATCGCGGCTGCCTTCATGGGAGTGCTGCAAAAATTTCTCACCGGCAAAATGCCCGGCTTCGATCCGCCGCGCCTGGTCCCATGGTCTGCCGTGCTCGCTCTCGGCTGTCTCGCGCTTTCCGGCATTGCCGCCGGCCTTTACCCCGCCAGCAAAGCCGCGCAGATGGATCCCATTGAAGCATTGCGGCGAGAGTAGTTCGCGCCGCGCAACTGGTCAATGATAACTGATCTTCGATCTCGGACTACTGGACACCGCCATGCTCAAAGACATTCTCGGCCAGGCCTGGAACGCGATGCTCTTTAACCGCCGCCGCACCGCAATCACCATGATCGGCATGGCCTGGGGCATCGCCACCGTCGTCCTGCTGCTGGCCTACGGCGCCGGTTTCAGCCGCGCTATCGAGGCCATCTTCGCCCAATGGGGCGTGACGCTCATGGAGGTCTATCCGGGCCGCACCAGCGAGCAGGCCGGCGGAGAAAAAGCCGGCGCGGTTGTGCGTTTTCCCATCGAAGACGTCGACAAGGTTTGGAACGGCGTGCCCAACCTCATGCATCTCACGCCCGTGGTCTTTCTCGACGCCACCGTGCAGAACGAGCTGCACACTTACACCTGGACGGTAATGGGCGCGCGTCCCGCCGCGCAGGACATTCTCAAACTCGATGTCGACCAGGGCCGCTTCTACGGCGGTCTGGAGGAGCAACAAAGAGCTCACGTCTGCGTCATCGGGTCCGAATCGAAAACTAAACTCTTCTCCGGCGGCTACGCCGTCGGCCAGGACATCCGCCTCAACGGCATTGACTTCACTGTCATCGGCGTCCTCAAACCCAAGATGAACGAGGGCGACAACGATAACAACCGCCGCATCTACATTCCATTCGCCACCATGAGCGACCTCAAGGACACCAAATATATCGATGGAATGTGGATGAACTATCAGGGCGACAACGAACAGGTGGAAAAGAATCTGCGCGCCACGCTGGCCGAAGCTCACCACTTCCGCCCCTCCGACCACAACGCTATTTACGTCGCCAATCTCATGACGCAACTTGGCCAGTTCCGCATTCTCTCCATCGCGCTGCAGGTGCTCCTCACCATGGTTGGCGCGCTCACGCTGGGCATCGCCGGCATCGGCTTGATGAACATCATGCTCGTTGCCGTGCAGCAGCGCACCCGCGAAATCGGCATTGAAAAAGCTCTCGGCGCGCGCCGGCGTCACATCCTCATTCAATTCATGGCTGAGGCTCTGGCCATCACCGCGGTCGGCGGCGCGGGCGGCATCGCACTCGCTTATATTGTCTCCGCAGTGGTCGGCCGCATCACATTTTACAGCGCCATCGCCTCCAACGCCGAAGCCGCCGACATCTATCTCATCATCTCGCCCACAACGGTTATCGTGGCCACGGTCATTCTGGCGCTTACCGGCCTCGTCAGCGGCATGATTCCCGCCATCCGCGCCGCCAACCTCGACCCCATAGAGGCTCTCCGCTACGAGTAGCTTGCGCTCGGTGGGTTTATAACTCCAATACAGGAGTTATTACGGTGTCGAACATAAGGTCAAGGTTGAGCGAACCTTCAGGCAAGTTAAAGAAAGCAGTCCTGACCAGGGCGTCGAGGAGGCGTTCCCTTTCACGCTAATAGAGAGTGCGTGCATGCGCGCCAAGAGATGCGGTTCCGCGTCTGGCAATATGCGCGGAGATATAGGCAATTCACTAGTGGTGCCCGAAGCCATCGGGGGAACTAAAGCGGTGGTAGATCATTCCAGAACACCTAGCTGATGTAGCTGCCCACCGTGGAGCTCAGGCCCATGAACGCACTGGCCAAGCTGGTGGCCAGAAAGTTTGAGGCGGCCGTAATCCCGAAGGAGAGCAACCCAAGAACCAGGGCGTACTCCACCATATCCTGGCCCTCCATGCGATCCGTCAACTCTCCTAACTTCAGGTGCAGCTTGATAAGCATTGTGTTCACTTTCATCTTCCTCCACAAGTCCTTACGCCCCGCCAAAGTCGGACTGGTAAAACCCTAGCAATCGGCGGTCCGAACCACTCGATAAGCTATGCCCAGTGAATTCATTGATTTATCCGGTAGTTTCCGCCTTATAAGAAAGCACACCCTGTAAACAATTGTTTACAGCGCCAACGGAAACCGCCCGCGCGGTTTACATCTGTCGCCCGCCGTTAAGCAGTCAGATCCCACCCGCGATCCCCGCCAATCTCTCATAGGACTCCGCCCGATCCGCGGCTTCATAGGTATCCGTGACCACAATCAGCTCGCTAGCCCCTGTCGCGCGCACCAGCTTTTCCACCCCCGCCTTGACCGTCGTCTCCGAACCCACAATCGCCGCGCCCAGCCGGCTTTCAACCGCCGCCCGTTCTCCGGGGGTCCACAATCCTTCCATGGAGTCCACAGGCGGCAGCAATTCCACCGCCTGGTTGCGGATGAGCCGCAGAAACCTCTGCTGCGGCGTGGTAAACAGCCGCTGCGCTGCCCTGTCCGTTTCGGCTGCAATCACCTGCACCCCAATCATCAGGTAGGGCGCGCTCAGTTCCTCGCTGGCCTGGAACTGTTCGCGGTAAAGTTGCGCTGCGGCCATCAAATAGTCCGGCGCAAAGTGCGCGGCAAACGCAAACGGCAGCCCCAGCCTCGCCGCCAGTTGTGCGCTATAGACGCTCGACCCCAACAGCGTAATCGGCACCCGGCTGCCCTGGCCTGGAAACGCCCGCACCACTTGCCCCGGCCGTCCCGGACCCAGGTAAGTCCGCAGTTCTTCCAACAGTTCAGGAAAATCGTCGCCCGTCTGGTCCATATCGCGCCGTAGCGCGCGCATGGTGTGCGCGTCTCCGCCCGGCGCCCGTCCCAGCCCCAGGTCGATCCGCCCCGGATACATCGCCTCCAGCGTCCCAAACTGCTCGGCCACCACCAGCGGCGCATGGTTCGGCAGCATCACGCCGCCGCTGCCCACCCTGATCCGCTCCGTCGCTCCCGCCACATGGCCAATCAGTACCGCTGTAGCCGAGCACGCCAGCCCGGCAATCGAATGATGCTCGGCAAGCCAGTAGCGCCTGTAGCCCCACTGCTCCACCTGCCGCGCCAATTCAACTGTCCGCGCTATCGCCGTACCCGCCTGCTCGCCCGCGCGCATCGCCACCAGGTCCAGTACTGAAACCGCCAATCCCCCGCCCGTTTGTCCACCCATGTTGGTTGGATTCCTGAATCGCGCCAAGGATGCGACGGTCATCTACCTCAGCTCCGATTTCACTTCGACCGAATGCCACAGCCAATCGCTCGCCGCCGATTGACGCCTCCACGCCGGCCCTGAGAAACTCAGGCAAATGCAATATCACGGAAAAGTAGAATTTGCCCAGGAGCGGAAGATCCGCGAGCGAAACACCTCTCGCTACCGGCTGGCGCACTGGCCCATCTGGATCTGGGTTTTCTTCCTCGCCCCCGGCCCTTTGACCTTCTCGCTCTTTGCCCACGGCTTCAGCGTGCGTAATGGAATCTGGCTTGCCGCCGTGCTCATCGGCACCGGCATCGCCGGCCTGCGCGGCAAGCTACCCGGCGCCGAACCCCGGCCTTACATTCTCCGCTTCGACGAAGACCGCCCCAATCCTCTCTACCGCCGCGTCTGCTATACCTTTGCCTGGAGCGCCGTCATCACCTTTGCCAGCCTCAACCTGGCCGGTCTGGTCGGCTCAGCGGTCACCGGCGTCTGGTACATGAAGCAGCTCTACACCTGGGTTTACTTCCCGCTCTGCGGTCTCATTCTGCTTCTCGGCGCCATCGGCAAGCTGCCCCGCGTCGGCCCCTCCACCAAGACCGAAGGCATGGAGCGCCGCTACTTCTACGGCTCCGTCTGGGCCGTCACCGCCGCCCAGACCCTCTTGCTTGTCCTTTGGAAGACCGTTCCTCACACGGAAACCGGCAACCTGCTCAAGCTCTTTGTCTATGTGGCAGCACTGCTCCTCGTAGGTTTTCTCGCCGCCCGCGGCAAGCTCTACCGCACCCGGCCCATCCTGCCCGGCGAAATCATGGTTTCCGACTAATCGGCCGCAACTGCAACCGCCGCTGCCTCCGCCACAACCCTGCTCTTAAACTCCTGCGGCGAAACCACGCGCGCCCTCGACCCCAGCCCCATCACAATGAACAGCGCCTCACCCTCGTTGTCGAAATTCGCCGTCAGCCGCATCCAGCCATCGGGCACTCCATGCGTCTCGGCACTTTTGCCTTCATTTCCCGCGACTGTATCCTCTGCAGCTCGAGTCATACTCCACTCTCTAAGCTTCCGCGCACCCTCGACCGTCACGCACAACTCCACCTCGAAACGCCCCCGCTGCTCGTCCAGCTTGGCCGTCGACTCCTTCCAGTACACCGCCAGATCGAACTGAGCCGGCCGCTCAAACCTGGCCGCCAGCACCGTCACCGCAGCCATCCGTGAAACCCGGTAGGTTCGAATCCCATTCGTCCCCCGAGCCACCAGGTACCAGGTCAGCCCCTTTGCCACCACCCCCAGCGCCTCCACCGTCCGCGGCCCTTTTTGTCCATCCGCTCGCGTGTAGTCGAAAGCCAGCTTGCGGTCTCCGGCAACTGCCTCCTGCACCGCCTGCAGCATTGACAAGTCCTCGCCCGTCCCTCGCCAGCCGGTCGGGTCCACGTGCAGCCGCTCCCGCATGGCCGCCGCCTGCGCCTGCATCGGCACCGGCAGCGCCGCCATCAGCTTGTTCAGCGCGCTCTCTGCCGCGGCCGCCAGCCGCGACTGACCCAGCGCCCGCGGCTGTGCCATCAGCAGCGCGCGCAGTTCCGCCTCATCCAGCCCCGGAACCTGCGTCCGCCAGCCTTTTTCCAGCTCCCACCCGCCCTGTGCCCCGCGTACCGCCGACAACGGAACCCGCGCCGCGCTCAGGGCCTCCATGTCCCTGTGAACGGTCCGCTGAGAAACCTCCAGCCGCTCCGCCAGTTCGCGCTCCGTCACGCGGCCTCTCGCCTGCAGCAGCAACAGCGCGGAAAGCAGCCGGTCAGATTTCATGCTTCATGGCTTTCATGCTTCATGGTTCTACCCAGTCTTCCTCTCCAACATTTTTAACAATCTCAAATCAATTATGACATTGCTTGTCATATATGCGCTTTTACCCTCAAAAAGTCGGGACCCCATCCCCGAACATCAAGGAGGTTCATCCCCATGCCTGTCGAATCCCCATCTCTCGCTCAATCCTCAGTTGAAGCACTCAGCTTCAAGGCATTCTTCCTTGCCAAACTCGATCGCGAAGCCGTCCTCGTCCGCAAAACCCTGGAGCGCGTCCCTGAAGGCCGCAACGACTTCAAGCCCCACGAGCGCTCCATGGCGCTTGGCTACCTCGCCTCCCTCGTCGCCGGCATCCTTGGCTGGATACCGCTCATGATCGAGCGCGACGAACTCAATGTCGATGACCCAGCCAGCGAAGGATTCCGCGCCAAGCCGCAGCCTACCCATGCCGATCTGCTTTCCACGCTCGATACCTCCTTGGCTGCCGCCCGCAAGTCCCTCGCGGCCACCGATGACGATCACCTGCTGAAACCCTGGGCCTTCAAAATGAGCGGCCGCACCCTCCAGCAGCAGCCCCGCCACATCATGATTGCCGACGCCGTCTTCAGCCACCTGGCCCACCATCGCGGCCAACTCACCGTTTACCTGCGCCTCGCCGACTCCACCGTCCCCGCCTTATACGGTCCTTCCGCCGACGAATTCAACTAACCCCAACAACGATGCGGGCCTGCTCACCCAGGCCCCGTTCTCGCCAGCCCGATCCCGATCCTCACCACCGCCGGATGCATGATGTGCGACTAAAGCCATGCACTCATGGGCGCGCAAGCGCGTCTGCCGCACCAAAGGTGCCGCCTGTTAAACTTTGTCTCGTCATGGTCCTGGTAAGCCTGCTCGTCATTGCCGTAGCCTATTTGCTCGGCTCCATCCCGATCGGATACCTCCTGATGCGCCTGTTCCTCAAGCAGGACGTGCGGTCCGTCGGCAGTGGCAACATCGGCGCCACCAACGTTCTCCGCTCCGGCGGCAAGGGCCTGGGCGCGGCCACTTTCCTCGGCGACATGCTCAAAGGCAGCGGCGCGGTCTACATTGGCGCTCTGATCGGCATCCTGCTGGCTCCCAATGCGCAGGTCCGCAACATGCAGGCCCTGGCAGCCATATCCGCCGTCCTCGGCCACGTCTTTCCCATCTGGCTTCGCTTCAAAGGCGGCAAAGGAGTTGCCACAGGCTTTGGCGTCTTTCTGGTCGCCGCGCCCACCTCGGCTCTGGCCGCCATCGCCGTCTTCGCCCTGGTCCTGCTGCTCACCCGCTACGTTTCGCTGGCCTCCATCCTCGGCGCAGCCAGCTTCCCGTTGTTTGCCTGGATGCTGGTCCGCGGCGACCGCCCGCCTTTCTTCATCGCCGTCCAGTTCGCCGTCTCCCTGCTCATCATCGCCAAACACCACCAGAACATCCGCCGCCTGCTCGCCGGCACGGAATCCCGCTTCGGAGCCCCCTCCTCGCGCAATAAGGGAACAGCATGAGCCGCATCGTCGTTCTTGGTTCCGGAGCCTGGGGAACCGCCATTGCTCTCGCCCTCTACCGCCGCGGAGGGCACCATCTCACCCTCTGGTCCCACTCAGCCGAGGAAGCCGGCCAGATAACCGCCGCGCAGGAAAACACCCTCTTTCTTCCCGGCTTCCCATTGCCCAAGGACATCGCCATCACCAGCGGCGGAGAAGCCATCGGCAACGCCGAAATCGTCGTCTCCGTCATCCCTTCGGAATTCCTGCGCCCCACCCTGGCTCGTCTGCGCCCCTGGTTCCACCCCGGCCAGATCGTCGTCAGCGCCACCAAGGGCGTCGAGAACAACACCTATCTCCGCATGACCCAGGTCATCGCCGACTGCCTGTCGGAATTGGCCGATCCGCTTGCACAGGGCCACAACTCCGCGCCTGCAGCGCGTTCCGCCGCCAATCCTGACACCCATCTGGAAGTCTTTACAGAGGATTCAGCCCCGGAGATAAGCTCTTCGGGAATCGCGCCCGCGCCCCGCGGCGTAGACGAATTCATTCTCCCCGTCGGCGCTTTCAGCGGCCCCAGCTTCGCCCTTGAAGTAGCGCAAGGCCAGCCCACCGCCGTCACCGTCGCCTTTGACGATCCCGCCGTCGCCGCCCGCATCCAGCAGGAGTTCTCTTCCGAAACCCTTCGCCTCTACACGTCCACCGACGTCATCGGCGTCGAGTTGGGCGGCGCGCTCAAGAACGTCATCGCCATCGCCGCCGGAGTGGCCGCCGGCATGGGCCTGGGCCACAACTCCTCCGCCGCTCTCATGACGCGCGGCATCGCCGAGATCACCCGGCTCGCCGTGGCCTGCGGCGGCCGCCGCGAAACCCTCGCCGGCCTATCCGGCACAGGCGATCTGGTGCTTACCTGCACCGGCTCCCTCAGCCGCAACCGCACCGTTGGTCAGGCTCTGGGCCAGGGCCGCGGCCTGCCTGAGATTCTTGAGAGCCTGGGCGGCAAAGTTGCCGAAGGCGTCCTAACCACCCGCGCCGCCCTCGGCCTGGCGCGCCGCCATTCGATCGAGATGCCCATCACCGAGCAGATGGAGCTGATCCTCGACGAAGGCAAAGACCCCCGCGAAGCCATCAAGGATTTAATGCTCCGCCCCGGCAAACACGAGCACTGATAGACCGAATCGGCGCCGGTTGAATCTCCCCGTATTCAAAGACCTCCTCATCGACCTAGCTGCGAATCTTACCGAGGTCCTTGAGTACGGCCATCGCCGCATTGCGCCCGTTGATGCCGATGACCGAGCCGCCGGGATGCGTAGCCGCGCCGCAAAGATAAACGCCCTCCATCGGCGTCCGCGCAGACAAACGATCGGCCCACATATACGGCGGCAGACATTCGCCCTGAAAAATGTGCCCACCCGTCAGGCCAACTTTCTGCTCTATATCCGGAGGCCCAAGCACCTGCGCGTCGATTACCGCCGTGTCGATATTCGAGCAGAACCGGCGCAGTGATTTCATCGCCAGCTCGCGCACTTCCATGCGCCGCTCATCCCAACTTCCATGCGCAAATTTGTACGGCACATACTGCGCAAACACGCTCATGGTGTGCTCGCCCGCCGGGACAATAGACGGGTCATGCGCGCTCTGAAAATAGAGCTCGCACCACAAGTGCTCAGGCAACTCGCCGCGCCGCGCGGCGGCAAATCCGGCCTTCCATTCTTGCTTGGTCAGCGGCGCGTTGATCTGCCCATAGTGGTGCGGCTCATTCACTCCGGGCCGCGCCGTAAAGTCCGGCAGTTCGCGCAAATGTACGTTGAGCTTGACCGTGCAGCCTTCGATTGGAACGTGCTCCACCCGTGCGCGCCAGCCCGCGTCCGCGTCCGCGCCCAGCAAGCGCAGCGTCTGCCGCGGGTCAGCGTTCGACACCACCGTGTACGCCCGAATTCGCTCCCCGCTTTCCAGTTCGATGCCCTCGCCGGGCACAATCCGCGCCACCTGCACGCCCGACACCACAGTCGCACCAGCCTCGCGCGCAGCATCGCAAAAGTAGAACGACACCATGCCCATGCCGCCGCGCACATAGCCCCACATCCCGGCCATTCCACCCAACCGCCCCGACGAGTGATGAAAACGGATGGAAGCCGTGCCCGCATCGAACGGGCTGGCGTTGGTCCCGATCACGCCCTGTCCCAGATAGGCAATCTGCAGCCGCTCGTCCTTTATATAGTTCTCAACAAACTCCGCCATCGACCAATCGAACAAGACGGCCCGCGCTTCAGCGTCCTTGCCCAGCCGTTCTTCAATCTGTTCGCGCGTGGGCGGCTCGCCAATCCAGAGATCGCCTGCGCCCGCCGGCCTCAGCGCATCGCGCAAACGGCGGATCACGTCGCCCATGGCGCGAAAGCCTTCCACATCGCCCGGAGCCAGCGCGCGCACTTCCGCTTCGCAACGCTCATCGTCGTCCCAAAGCTGAATGCTCGAGCCGTCGAGGAATGGCACAAACAGACCGTTCACCGCGGGCGTCCACACATAGCCGCGCCGCGGCAGGTCCAGTTCTTCCAGCACCAGCGGATGCAGCAGCCCAGCCAGATAAGCACAGGGAGACATGCGCACGCCAAGAAACGGCTCCTCGATGGTGCAGGCGCCGCCCACGCGCTTGCGGCTCTCGACCACCAGCACCCGCTGGCTCGCTCGCGCCAGATACGCCGCGCACGCCAGGCCGTTGTGGCCGGCGCCGACAACAATCGCATCCCATGTTTTTGCCGCCAGTTCGCGCAGGGGAACCGGCAGCCCAATCTCGCCGAGCACCTCGGCCGTGGCTGATGTCATATCCGCTCTCATATCCGCTCTATGGTAGCATTTCCGTTCTCCCTTGTGAAACGATTGGCCCGGCCGAAACCCCAGGGCCAGGAATCGCAAAGCCGGAAGCCGCAAAGCCAGACCCCGCAGTCCATTTACAATCGCAACACCGGTGACACTTAATCAATCATGACCAAAAGCAACCGTGAACTCCCACCCGCGGAAGAAGGCTTCTCGCTCATCTCCAACCAGAAGCTGCTCAGCCTTTACTCCGCCATGCTCGCCTGCCGCAGCATAGCCGAGCGATCCGGCAATCCGCGCAAAAACAAGCGCCCCGACTCCATCCTCGGCCATGAAGCAGCCGCCGTCGGCGCAGCCATCGATCTGCTTGCTCACGACACTGTCGCTCACGCCTTCTGGCAGCAGGACGCTCTCAAGGTCATCAATCCCTCCGTCTCCGTGGCTCCCAGCATCGCGCTGGCCGCGCGCGCCTGCATGGCAGATCAAGATGGTCACCGGATCACGCTCCTTTTTCCCGGCAGCACGCGCGTGAGCCAACCCGCGTGGCTCAAAACCCTCACCCTCGCCGCCGATCGCAATCTTCCCATGCTGTTTGTCTCTCTCAGCCATCCTGAGCCCTCCGCAGCTCCCACACCCGCCGAATCGGCCTTGATGGAAAGAACGGGCTATGCAGTCCCCTGGATCAACGTCGATGGCAACGACGTGGTTGCCGTTTATCGCGTTGCCTCGGAAGCCATTACCCACGCCCGCAAAGGCCACGGACCCACGCTGATCGATTGCCGGCTCTCAACCGCTGGAGACCCGCTTCAAAACATGCACAAGTACCTCACCAGCAAAGGCTTAAATCCAAACAATCCGTAGCCTGCTCACGCGCCCGCGAGCCATGGACATCCCTGCCCACTGGTTCCGCGAATGATAAAGTGAGTGAATGAAGGTGAGCAGACGTTTGGCCTCAAATCCTGCCGTTCAAACTGCGGCCCTACTGGCAGGACTTCTCCTGTTCGCTCTACCTCCAGCCATGGCCGAACAGCCAGCCGCGCCTCAGGGCGCAGGCCAGCAGGGCAACGACCCCAGCGCGCCTGCATCCGTCTGCGAACCCTCCCTGCTCGCCTCTCCCTATATCCCGGTCGATAGCTGGGTTTATCCCGCCGTGTGGCGGCTCTACGGCCTGGGCTTTGTGGATACGGCGTACCTCGGCATGAGGCCCTATACGCGCTCCAGCCTGGAACACATCCTGGAAGAAGCCGGCGCGCGCATCGAAGACGCCGACCCCGGCCCGGCAACAGATGAAGCGCAAGGCATTTACGAGTCGCTAATGCACGAGTTGCAGTACGACGTCCAAGGCCCTTGCGGAGCCCATAAGGGCAACACCCGCGTCGAGTCAATTTATTCCGTGGAGCGGGCCATCAGCGGTACGCCGCTGCGTGACAGCTATCATCTCGGCTCATCCGTCATCAACGACTATGGCCGCCCCTATCAGAACGGCTTCAACGACTACTCCGGCGCCAGCGGCTATGCATCCGCGGGCCGGTTTCTGATCTACGCGCGCGGCGAATTCCAGGGCGCGCCCTCGGGCGCCGGCTACTCCACCGCGCTGGCCCAGGCGCTCGACTCGGTTGACGCCACCAACTTCGTCTTCAACAACACGTGCGCGTTTTACGGATCAGGAAGTTCCTGCGTTCCCTTTCCGGTAAGCCAGTTAACGACCATTCCAGTTGGGCCCATCGGCGCGGCCACCAACGGACGCATTATGGAAGCCTACGCCTCGGCCCATTACCTCAACCACGAAATCTCCTTCGGCAAGCAGGACGACTGGCTTGGACCCGGCCTGGGAGCCGGCATGGCCTACTCTAATAACGCCGAAAATATTTACTCCTTCCGCATCAATCGCGTCGAGCCGTTGCACATTCCAGGCCTTTCCTACATCACCGGCCCTTTCCGCTACGAATTCCTCGTCGGATCTCTGAAGGGCCACGTCTTTCCCAACGACCCCTGGGTCCACGTGGAGAAGGTGAGTTTCAAACCCACTGAGAATCTGGAATTCGGCTTCGAGCGCACGGTCATCTGGGGCGGCAAAAACCACGTACCCATCACCCTGCACACATTCCTGCGCAGCTTCTTCAGCCTCACGGCGCCGGTCGGCGCCGTCAAGTTCAGCCCCGCCGACCCCGGCGCCCGTTTTGGCGCATTCGACGTCTCTTACCGGCTGCCCTTCCTGCGCAAGTGGCTCACCTTCTACACCGACTCCGAGGCGCATGACGAAGTCTCGCCCATAGACGCGCCCCGGCGGTCCAGCTACCGGCCTGGTCTTTACCTCTCGCACGTCCCCGGCATTCCCAAGCTCGACCTGCGCGTCGAAGCAGTCAACACCGACCCCTCCACTACAGACAGTCAGGGCGGCCGCTTTGAATATTGGGAAGGCGTCCAACGCCAGGGTTACACCAACCAGGGACAACTCTTCGGCGACTGGGTTGGCCGCGAAGACAAAGGCGGCCAGGGCTGGCTCACCTATCACCTCAGCGGCAATGAGTGGCTGCAGGTGGGCGTAAGAAATCAAAAGGCGTCCAAGGACTTTATCCCCGGCGGCACCACCCTCAACGACATCAATTTCCAGGCAGTGAAGCGCATCGGCAAAAATTTCGAGATCAACGGCAACTTCGCCTACGAGCGCTGGAAAGCACCCATCTACCCCACCGGCACGCCAACCTATCCCGCCAGCCAGCAGACAGTGACCACCACCACCATCCAGCTAACCTGGTTCCCGAAAAACAAAATCAGCTTCTAGTATTTCGTCTCCAACTTCGCATCAAAACGCCCTGTCATCCTGAGCGTAGATTGGCGCGCACTTTGCGCCAATCGCAGTCGAAGGATCTGCGGTTGCATTTCGGGGCTAAGGCAACGAATTTCTGAGGCATCACACGAAACGCCGAGGTTCGACAGCCGCACTCTCCCACTGCAACTCTGCATCGCCTTCGTTCGCGAACTCGGGAAGCACCAGTGCATCGTCGCCTGCGGTGGCAATCGCTCTACTAGCGTCGGTCCATCCAACCCGCAAGGGCGCCTTAGGCCTCCGCAGCACAAGCGCATCGCCTTCCACCCGCAGTTTCACCTGATCCACCAATCCGAGTTTTCATCCGCATTGCAGCATTTCCTACTTCGCCCGCGGATGCGTCCTGTCATAAACCTGCGTCAACTGCGCGGTCGTCAACTGCGTGTAGCGCTGCGTGGTCGAAAGCCGCTCGTGGCCGAGCAGTTCCTGAATGGCCCGCAAGTCTGCTCCTTCCTCCAGCAAATGCGTTCCAAACGCATGGCGCAACGTGTGCGGATGCACGTCTGCCGAGAGGCCGCGCAGGATGGCGATGCGCTTCACGATGCGGCCCACGCTGCGAGTAGTCAGCCGCGCCTGCCCGCCCGGCCTGCACAGCCCGCGCAGTTGCAGGTTAAGGAACAACGCAGGCGTCGAGTTTCCCTTTCCTGTGTCCGCCGCGGCCAGACGCGCCGACCGCTCCGCGAGATACGCTCGAATAGCCTGTGCGGCTGCGTCTCCCAACGGCACGTAGCGTTGCTTCTGGCCCTTGCCATGCACCAGAATCGCCTCATTGGCCCAGTGAATGTCGTCCAGATTCAAACCCGTCAACTCCGCATTGCGGATGCCGCATCCATACAGCACTTCGAGAATCGCCTTGTCTCGCGCGGGCCAACTTGCCGCATCCTCGCCGACCGAGTCGACCGCACGATTCATCTTTTCGATGGAGGGCACGCGCGGCAAATGTTTGGGCAATCGCGGCGTAGCCACCAGCGCGGCGGCATTCTGCTCCACGTGTCCGGCGCGCGCCAGCCACTTGAACCAACTGCGCACAGCCGCCAACGCCCGCGCCGCCGATGCCTTTGACAAACCGCGATCGTAGAGCACTCCGAGATAAGCACGAATCTGCGTGTGCTCGATGGACGCAACGCTCAGCTCGTGGCCATAGCGCTCGGCTGCAAAGGTCGCAAATCCGCGCAGCTCGCGCTGATACGCGCGCAGCGTATGCGCCGACGCGCCGCGCTCATTGGTCAGCACGCACAAGTACTCGTCAACAAGCGTGCTCATCTGCCCGCCGGCCCGAGGCAGTACGCCGATCTGACGGGGCGCGCGAATCGGCGTCACCGCCGTAGCGCTCACTTCGTCTCCTCGGCCGAGGCGTCGGACAAGACACGGGCAGCGACATGAATGCGGCTACGCCCCGAATCGGCAATCGGTTTGGCCTGTGCGTCTGCGCCTGCTTCCAACCGGGTCCCACGCGGATGATGCGTGCGATGCACCGCCTTCAACCGGCCCAGCGCCAGGTGCGTATACACCTGCGTCGTAGAAATGTCCGCATGGCCCAGCAAGATCTGCACGCTGCGCAAATCGGCGCCATGCTCCACCATGTGCGTGGCGCAGCTATGGCGCAGCCGGTGCGGGCTCGCGCCGGTCTTTGCCATCTTCACCAGGTGCCAGACCCATTGCCGAGTGAGCGGCATGCCGCGCAGAGACAGAAACAAGCGCGTCGCATCCTGCTGCAACCCGCCCTGCTTCGTCCCGTGGGCCTTGCGCGCGGAACTGATGCGGGCCAGATGCGGACGGCCCTGGCGCATGTACTCATCCAACGCTTCCAGAGCCGTGCGCCCCAGCGGCACAATGCGTTCCTTGTCGCCCTTGCCGCGCACATGCACCCGGCCCGCGTCCATGGCCAGGTCGCCAGTCGAGAGCGCCGTAACTTCAGAAACACGCAACCCACCGGCGTAAAGCAACTCCAGAATGGCGCGATCGCGCAGCGCCGTAGCCTGTGCCTGCGGATGCGATGCGGCCATGCCGGCGCGCTCCAGCATCTCCACCACTTCCGGCTCGGCCAGCGACTTGGGCAGCACTTTCCACGTCTTCGGCGATTCAATGTTGATGGTGGGGTCGTGATGAATGCGACGGTCAAGCAGCAGCCACTTGTAAAAGCCGCGCAGGCAGCTCAGTTTGCGCGCCGCCGAGCGCGAATCGATGCCGTGACTGCGCAGGTGTTCGAGAAACGCCGCCACATCCTGCTGGGCAGCCGTTAGCAGAACTCCGTGCCGGCCTTCAATGAACTCGGCAAATGTCTTCAGATCACCGTCGTAGGCCTCGCAGGTAAGCGGGCGCAAGCCCTTTTCCACGCGCAGATACGTCTGGTAGTCGTTCAGGAGCGGAAGATTGCGCGTAGCGTCCACACATCCGATTATCGGCGCGCGGAACTCGTCTCAGCCCCCCATGCCGAGATTGCTGTACCTCGTTCATTACTGAATCAACATCAGCAACATCAAGCCTCTTGAAAAGCGGCAGGGCGCAATGCCTTGATGCGCATCCGGGATATTCTGCGCCAACCTACGCAGCAGGACGGCAGCGATGGATTGCAACCTCGTATACTTTGCAAGAAGCGTATCTCCAACGACCATGCCTCATCCGCAATTGCCTCTTTGTCTAGACATCGTCGACTCGCACACCGCCGGCGAGCCCACCCGCTGCGTCCTGACTGGGGGGCCCGAGCTCGGCTCCGGACCGCTGGCCGACCGATTGGAAATTTTGCGCCGCGAACACGACCACCTCCGCCGTGCCATCCTGTGCGAGCCGCGCGGCTCCGATGTCCTGGTGGGGGCATTCCTGGTCAAACCCGTCGATCCAACCTGCGCAGCGGGCGTCATCTTCTTCAACAATGCCGGCTATCTGGGCATGTGCGGCCATGGAGCCATCGGCGTGGCCGTGACGTTGGCGCATCTGGGCCGCATTCAACCCGGCAACCACGCGCTTGAAACCCCCGTGGGAACCGTCCAATTTGAACTGCACCCCGGTAATCGCGTCACCATCCGCAACGTCCCCGCCTATCGCTATCAGGCCGACGTCACGGTCAATGTCCCCGGCTATGGCGCCATCACCGGCGATGTGGCCTGGGGCGGAAACTGGTTTTTCCTCGCCGGCGAACATCCCTTTACTCTCACTCTCGACCAGGTCGAACCGCTCACGGCCTTTACGTGGGAGACTCGCCGCGCTCTAGCCGCTGCCGGCGTCACCGGAGTCAACGCCGCAGAGATCGATCACATCGAGTTGTTCACCGCTGCGCATGATCCGGAGAACCACAGCCGCAACTTCGTGCTCTGCCCCGGCAAGGCTTATGACCGCTCTCCCTGCGGCACCGGAACCAGCGCCAAGATGGCCTGCCTGGCCGCTGACGGCTATTTGAAGCCCGGTCAACCATGGCGGCAGGAAGGCATTCTCGGCACCGTCTTCGAGGGCAGTTTCCAATTCGATGAGGGCGATGCGCAGATCATCCCCACCGTCACCGGCTCGGCTTTTATTACCTCGGAGAGCACGCTCATCTTCGACCCCGCCGACCCGTTCCGCCTGGGGATACCGGGCATGGAAATTCCGGAATGACGAACGCAGCGCCGCCGGCCTATGACGTAGTGATCGCAGGCGGCGGCATCGTGGGCGCGGCGTGTGCCTTGGCCTGTGCGCAGGCAAGGTTGCGCGTGGCCTTGGTTGAGCGCGATCTGCTCGGCAGCGGCGCCACGGCAGCCGGAATGGGCCACATCGTCGTCATGGACGACTCCGAAGCGCAATTCGCCCTCACGCGCCGCTCGCAGCAGTTGTGGCAATCGCTCAGCCCCGCCTTGCCGCGCAGCGCCGAGTACGAGACACCCGGAACCCTGTGGGTGGCTGCCGACGAAGAAGAATTCGCCGAAGCAGCCCGCAAGCAGGCGTGGCTCACTGAGCGCGATGTCCCCAGCCGCCTGCTCTCCGGCAGCGAACTAGCCGTGCAGGAGCCCAACCTGCGCCCCGGCCTCACTGGCACGCTGCTCGTCACTGAAGACGCGGTCGTCTACCCGCCCGTTGTCGCTCTCCATCTCGCGCGGCAAGCGCAGGCGCTGGGAGCCACTCTCATTGTCGGCCGCTCTGTTACGCATCTGGCTGAGGGCGAAGCCACGCTCGACGACGGAACCCGCCTGCGCGCGCCTCGCCTGGTCAACGCCCTTGGCGCCGAAGCCCCGCGTTGCACCCCCGGCATCCCGGTCAAGAAGCGCAAGGGACATCTGGCCATTACCGATCGCTACCCTGGCTTCGTTCGTCATCAACTGGTTGAACTCGGCTATCTGAAGAGCGCGCACTCGGTCTCCACCGACTCCGTCGCTTTCAATGTGCAACCGCGCCGGACCGGCCAGATTCTCATCGGCTCCTCGCGCCAATACAGCAATGAAGACTCCGCCGTCGATCAAGCGATGCTGGCCGCCATGCTGCAACGCGCCACGCTCTATCTACCCGCTCTGGCCTCGCTCAGCGTGCTGCGTATCTGGACCGGCTTCCGCGCCGCCACGCCGGACAAGCTGCCACTCATCGGCCCCATCCTCAGCGACTCCACGCTCTGGCTCGCCACCGGTCACGAAGGCCTGGGCATCACCACCGCGCTGGCCACCGCGGAGCTGCTCGCATGCCATTTCACAGCCAGCCAACCCGCCATTCCGCCGGAGCCCTATCTGCCGGCGCGCTTCACAGTCGCGCAATCCGCACATCTCGCTCATCAGGAGAAGCTATGAAATTCACCGGTGTAATGCCCGCCATGACCACCGCCTTCGACAAAGACTTCAACGTCGATCATGCGTTTGTTGCCCGTCACGCTCAATGGCTCATTGAGAACGGCTGCACCGGCATCATCTGCCTGGGCTCGCTGGGCGAATCTTCCACGCTGCGCTTCGAGGAAAAGATCGATATTCTCAAAACCGTCGTCGCTGCGCTCGCAGGAAAAGCACCCGTGATCGCGGCCATCTCCGCGCTGTCAACTCTTGAAGCCGTCGAACTGGCCAAAGCCGCCCACGCAGCCGGCTGTTCGGGGCTGATGATCCTGCCGCCTTACGTCTACAAAGGCGATTGGCACGAGAACAAGGCCCACGTCGCGGCCATTCTCAAAGCCACGCCGCTGGCCGGAATGCTCTACAACAATCCCGTTGCCTACGGCGTGGACTACCTTCCCGAGCAGATCGCCGAGCTGGCTCACGAGTTTCCCAATCTCGCCGCGGTCAAGGAATCCTCGACCGACGTGCGCCGCGTCACCGCCATTCGCGCCCTGGTTGGCGACCGGCTCGCCATCTGTGTCGGTGTCGATGACGCAATTGTCGAGGGCATCGCCGCCGGAGCCGTCGGTTGGGTTGCCGGACTCGTCAACGCCTTTCCGCGTGAGTCCGTTGACTTGTTCAACCTCGCCACTGCCGGCAAAGTTGCAGAAGCCTTCGAGCTCTATTGCTGGTTCCTGCCACTGCTGCGTATGGACACGATCCCCAAGTTCATTCAACTCATTAAACAAGTGCAGCAGGAAGCGGACATCGGCACGGCACGTGTACGCGCGCCGCGGCTGGAAGTGGCAAGTGACGAACTGGCCGCCACACGCGCCGCATTTGAAGACGCGCAGGCTCATCGCCCGGCTGTCGCGCGCGCCGGTACTCCATTTAAGCTGTAACCAGATCGTGGAGTTTTCGATAACAATGCCACTCACTGGACAATCCTTTCTCGGCAGCCAGCGCGGCGCGCTCGGCGGCGCGCCTATCCAGGCGCTCAACCCAGCCACCGGCCAGCACCTCGACCCCGTCTACTCGTCCGCCTCGGCAGCAGAAGTCGACCAGGCTGTTCAGCTTGCCGCACAGGCATTCACTGTTTACGCGGCCACAAGCGGCAAAGCCAAAGGCGCGTTGCTGCGCAGCATTGCCGAGGGTCTCGACGCAATCCAGCAGCAGCTCGCCGAGCGCGCCCATCTTGAAACCGCGTTGCCCATGCCGCGCCTTCTGGGAGAAGTCAGCCGCACCAGCGGCCAGCTTCGCGTCTTCGCTGCCCTTGTTGAAGAAGGCTCGTGGGTCCAGGCGCGCATCGATCCCGCTCTGCCGGAACGCAAGCCGCTCCCACGCCCCGCGCTGCGCTCCATGCTGCGCCCCTTAGGCCCGGTCGTCGTTTTCGGCCCAAGCAATTTCCCGTTAGCCTTCTCCGTGGCTGGCGGAGACACAGCCTCCGCGCTCGCTGCCGGCTGTCCCGTTATCGTCAAAGCCCACTCCGCCCATCCGGGAACCAGCGAGTTAGTCGCAGACATCATTCAGCGCGCTGTCGCCGCCGCAGGCCTGCCTGAAGGCATCTTTTCACTCCTCTTCGATGCGGGCATCGAGGCTGGCAGCGCGCTCGTGCGCCATCCTCTGGTTCAGTCCGTCGCCTTTACCGGCTCGCTCGACGCGGGCCGGGCCATCATGGACATGGCCGCCACTCGTCCTCGTCCCATCCCCTGTTTTGCTGAGATGGCAAGCAGCAATCCCGTTTTCATTCTTCCCGGCGCTCTGCGCGCTGGCGTGGACGCGCTCGCCCAGGGCCTGTTCAACTCTTTCACTCTCGGGGCCGGCCAGATGTGTACCAAACCCGGCATCGTCCTGCTTCCCGAACAACAAGAGACCGCGGCATTCACAGCCAGGCTCTCTGAACTCGTTGCGCAAGCGGCACCGTTCACCCTGCTCACCGCCGGCATTGCACGTGACTATACCCGCGCCCTGGGCCGTCGCGCCGCGCAGGCTACGCTGGCCGCGCAGGCTCCAGTCTCAGACGCCGATCCCGCCTGCCCCGCCCACGCGCAACTGTTCACCACCACGCTGGATGAGTTTCTCCGTCAGCCTGAGTTGTCTCAAGAAATCTTCGGCCCCGACACGCTGCTCGTTCCCTGCCAATCGCCCGCCGAGTATCTCCGCATCGCTGAAGCCCTCGACGGCCATTTGACTGCCGCGCTCTTTGGCAGTGAAGAAGACCTCGCGGAGCATCGCGAATTAGTTGCGCTCCTCGAACAGAAGGCCGGCCGGATCATCTTCAACGGCTTTCCCACCGGAGTTGAAGTCGCGCACGCGATGGTCCATGGAGGACCGTATCCGTCTACGTCGGACTCGCGATTTACTTCCGTGGGCTCAGCGGCCATCTATCGCTTCGCAAAGCCAGTCTGTTTCCAGAACTTCCCCGATGCGCTCGTGCCGCCCGAATTGCAATCCGCCAACCCGCTCGGCATCCTGCGCCTCGTTGACGGTGCGCCAAGCCGCGAGCCGCTCGCTTAGGTGCTCGATAACTTCCGACTTACTAACTTCAGCGCGCTTGAAAACTGGCTGAGCCTTTGGTTCAACGGCCATCACCGGCACAAGTAAGGTCGTGCCTTTAGCCGCCCACCCGCGACTGCATCTCTGCTTCAGCCGCCATGGTTGAAACCGCCGCAGGAAAGATCGGCGGCCGAGCGCCCGTATTTTCCCAGCCGAAAAGAAACTCCGTTGCGGCGCCGCACACGCGCCCCTGGCACGCGCCCATGCCGCAGCGAGTATGCAGCTTGGCTTCGCGCCAACTTTTGCAGCCCACGAGTGCCGAGTGCGCCACATCTTCACATCGGCAAACCAGAGTGTCAGCCTTGGCCAGCGTGCGCAGCTCGGGCCGCAAAGCAAAAACCTGATCCAGCCTCTCGACGAACCGCTGCATCCGCCCGCGTTGGGGAGCAAGCCTGCTTGCCTCAGCCTCGCGTCCGGCGGCCGCCCACCCGGCAATCTGGCCTTCCACCAGCGCCTTCTCCAACCCACCAATGCCGGTCAGTTCGCCCGCGCAGGCCACGCCCGCCACTGAGCTCTGCAGAAGACGATCCACCGCAACATAGCCTTCGTCGATGCGGCAGCCAAGCAGCCGCGGCAGCTCCAGGTTGGGCACAAGATGAAATCCACAGCCCAGCCAATCGCAGTCCACGCTCCACTCTGTGCGGCCATCCGTCAGCGTGACGCGCTCCACACGGCCTCGCCCCTCGGCCTTCACCACCCAACAGCCCGCGCGATACGGAACCCGCCGTGTCTTGAGCCGGTAGCGCAGACCCTCAATCATCTTGCCCGGCTGCCCCAGCAGCGAAAATCCGAAACCCACCAGCCGCCGCAGAGGAGCCTGTTCATAGATTCCTAGAACTCTGGCCCCCGCACTCGCAAGAGCCGCGCCCACGGCCAGCAGCAACGGCCCACTGCCTGCCAGCACCACCCGCTTGCCTCGTGCATCGAGCCCCGTCTTCACCAGCGCCTGCAACCCACCCGCACCCATCACGCCAGGCAGCGTCCATCCGGGAAACTGCAAAAACCGCTCGCGCGCTCCCGTCGCCAGAATCAGCTTTTTGAATCCAACGTCGTGCAGCTCGCCGCCGCGCTCCAGCCGCAGAACGCCAGGCGCAGGCCGGTCGATCGCCTGCCATCCTAGCTCCACCGCGCAGCCGCTCCGTTTGAACCGCTCCGCCCATTGAATGAACTCACGTCCATTCGGATATTTGAGCGCCGTCTCCGGCCGGAATCCCCTCCAAATCTGTCCGCCCGGCGCCGGATTGTCATCCAGCACGCAGACTCGGCAACCCGCCTCCGCGGCTACTGTGGCCGCAGCCATCCCGCCGGGCCCGGCGCCCACCACCACCACATCGAAGCCCGCGT
The DNA here is from genome assembly GCA_036489415.1 of Occallatibacter sp. GTDB lineage: Bacteria > Acidobacteriota > Terriglobia > Terriglobales > Acidobacteriaceae > Telmatobacter. The sequence goes on from DASXFS010000001.1 coordinate 131,417, forward strand.
TCACTCGGTCACCACTTCCATGTCGTCAGCGCACGTCATCTGGCAGGTCCGCTGATGCGCCACGCCATTCACAGTCGCGCGGCACTCCATGCAGATGCCCATGCCGCACAGCGGGCCGCGCGGTTCGCCGCTCGCTGACAACCGGCACGGCTCGCCGGCCATCATCATCGCCGCGGCGACGCTCGTGCCGAGAGGTACGCGTACTTCCTTGCCATTCACCGTGATGCGGCAGACTTCACTCATCAATCGCACCGTTGCCTTTGGCGAGCAGTTCCTTCTTTAAATCCGCGGCCTCAGAATCTCACGTGCCGTGAAATGAATTCCCGATTCCTTCCATTATTGCCTACGATTGCCCCTGCTCTCACCTGCTTCACCCGCCGTGACGCTCTAGGCTCTCCGTTAAACATTCACATGCAATGCGGTGCCCCTTTGGATGAAAATAGAGTTGGATGATTTTTCGATAACAGGATTTCGACATTGACGACAGCACAGAGTGAAATCTCCAGGTGGACGGCCCAGGAATTTGAACGGCTGGTTCTCAATTGCAAACCGAAGGTTGCCGTGTTCGATTGCGACGGCACCATCTGGGGCGGCGACGCAGGCTACGGCTTCATGGTGTGGTCTCTTGAGCAGGGCCTTGTTTCGCGCTCCACGAGTGACTGGATCGACACGCGCCATCGAGCCTACCTTGCCGGCCACGTGAGCGAGCTCGAAATCTGCGGCGAGATGGTGCAGATCTACGCCGGCCTTCGCGAGCAGGAGTTGCGAGCCGCCGCCGCCCAATATGTAAAGCAGTTTGTCCTCAGCCACATCTTTCCGGAGATCGCTTCGCTACTCACAACGCTGCGCAGCAACGGAGTCGTGCTCTGGGCCGTCAGTTCCAGCAATCGCTGGGTAATCGCCGAGGGCGTGCGCCAATTCGGCATTCCCGAGCAACGCGTGTTGGCCGCCGAGGTGCGCGTCACCGATGGCATCATCTCCACCGAGATTGTGGCCGTGCCCACCGATGAAGGCAAGGCAAAAGCGCTCAGGCTTGCCGGCCTGCCGGCTCCTGACGTGGTCTTCGGCAACTCCATCCACGACCTAGCCATGCTTGAGATTGCAGGCTGCGCCTTCCCCGTCAACCCTTCGCCCGCGTTGCTGCAGGCGGCGGCAAAAAACGGCTGGGGCTACTTCCGGCCTCACGCGGCCGAAGGCGTCGAAGCCGCCGTTGCGGGAGAATAACGCCACACTGGAATCATCCTCAGGTGCGGTAAGCAGAACAGTTTTCCAGCGCACCAAAAGCAGCAACGGCCACTCCCATCCGGCATTTCTTTTGATGCGGTTACACTAAAGGTGTGTCTGAAGTTCAGCCCAATAGCGCTGCTCGGCCCAACGGTCCCGCGCTTCGATTTGTGGCGGCAGCGCTGATTGTGCGCGGCGGCGAGGTGCTGATTGGCCAGCGCCGTCCCGATCAGCCCATGGCCTCGCAGTGGGAGTTTCCCGGCGGCAAAATCGAAGCCGGTGAAACCGCCGAGCAGGCGCTGGCCCGCGAGCTGGAAGAAGAGCTCGGCATCCATGCAGTGATCGGCCCCAAAGTCACGCACATCCGCCACAACTACCGCCATGGCGGCGCGGTCGATTTACAGTTCTTCGCCGTGCATGAGTTTTCCGGCGAAATCGAGAACCGCATCTACCACGAGGTCCGCTGGGCCAAACTCGAAGACCTGCCCAGCTACGATTTTCTCGCCGCAGACCGAGGCCTGATCCGCGACCTGGCCGCCGGCAAACTGCTATAAGGTTGTGCGCCCTGCGCAACTAGCGCACCGCCAGGACGCGTCATTGCTAGGCTACCCGTTCATACGGGCGATGGTGAAGGCGAATCAACTCCTCCGACCGCAAGGCGACCATGGCGTATGTGTGTCCCTGATCGTCACTGAACTCGATCTCTGCCACGGAGGGGGCGAGCAGTTCAACGACGGTGCCAACCTGGCCGCGAATAAGTCCCTTCTCGGGCATATCCGCGAGCACGGCTACTTCGGAAAGAAGCTCCATCTTTACCATCCCCCTTTATCCTAAAGAATATAACAAGTAACGAATCGAGGAGCGATTTCACCCGTTCGGACGATCCAGCAACTCCGAATGAGGATGCGCAGGACTCAAGCAATAGTCTCGAAGTTTCTCGATCTGGACAATCGGTTCCTCGCCGCTCGGTAACTTCATCCATCTCCTGACCGCCCTGAGATCGGGCGTACCGCTGTAGGCCCACTCCTCAATGCCCCGGCATCAATCCCCACAGCATCACCAGCGTCATGCCAATCACGATGATGCTGGTTCCCCAGGCGATCCAGTTCCACAGGTGTGAATTCTTGTGCTCGCCCATCAGGTCTTTGCGGTTGATCAGCAGCAGCATCAGAATAATAACCACGGGCAACAAGACGCCGTTCAGCACCTGCGAAAGAACAGCAGACTTCACAAGCATCCCGTCGGGCAGAAACAGAACCGTTAACGCGCCGCCCACGATCAGCAGCGTATAGAGCCAATAGAAAAACGGCGCTTCCTTGAAGCTCTTGTCCACGCCGGACTCAAGCCCCAACCCCTCGCAAACCGTATATGAAGTCGACAACGGCAAAATGGAAGCAGCAAACAACGACGCGTTGAACAATCCAAACGCAAACAGCACGAAAGCGTAATCGCCGGCCAGGGGGCGCATCGCTTCGGCCGCGTCTGAAGGCAGCACCAGGTCCCGCATCCCATGCATCCAAAGCGTCGCGGCGCAGGCCACGATAATGAACCACGCCACGATGTCGGTGAAAAAGCTGCCCACAATCACATCGAGACGCGAGGCCGCGTAGTCCTTCACGCGAATGCCTTTCTCCACAATCGAAGATTGCAGATAGAACTGCATCCAGGGGGCAATCGTTGTGCCCACCACGCCAATTGCCGTGTACATATATGTCTTGTCGCGCCACACCGATTTTTCCGGAAGCCGCACCGTGGCCAGCAGCGCCGTGTGCCAACTGGGCTGCGACAGCACGCCGGCAAAAATGTACGCAATGTACACCACCGAGGCGACGAGAAAAATCTTTTCCGTGCTCTTGTAGCTGCCGCGCACCACCATGTACCAGACCAGACCGGCGCACAAGGGAACGGAGATGAACTTCGATAAATGAAAAAGCTGCAACGAGCCGGCGATACCGATGAACTCTGTGACTACGTTGGTGTAATTAACCACCACCAGCAGCACCATCAGCACAAAGGTCAGGCGCAGGCCAAACTCTTCGCGGATCAGGTCGCTCAATCCCTTGCCCGTCACCACGCCCATGCGGGCGCACATCTCCTGCACCACGATCAGGGAGATGGTGATGGGAATCATGGTCCACAGCAGCGAATAGCCGTACTGCGCGCCTGCCTGTGAGTAGGTGAGGATGCCGCCGGAGTCGTTATCAACGTTGGCGGTAATAAATCCAGGGCCGAGCACGGCCAAAAACAGCAGTATCCGGATTCGCCAGCGCTTGCCCATGCTCGAGGCTTCCTAAGGGGGATTCATTCAGAGTTTCCTCACTGACCATAACAGGCTCAGGCCGTTTCAAGCCAACCAGTTCAAAGCCTCCGTGAGAGCGCATCGACAGCCCGTCCGAGCCTTCATACAGCCTTCACTCGCAACCTTCAGAGCGCATCGTACACAGGCTATCGAAACGACTTTGTAAGCGGTCTATATGTTAAAATCCGCCCGGCGAACTTATTTCCCTGATACCGGAATTCAAAAAGGTTGCAATGACATTTTGCCCTGATTCTACCGAACACGATCTTGACCGCCGTGAGTTTCTCCGTCTTGCTCTCATGAGCTCTGCCGCATTGCTGGCCTCCGGCCCTTTGCATCTCGCGGCAGAGGAGCCAATCGCCGCAACACACTCCTATGCCGCATTGCACGCTTTGCCTCCCGGAGCCATCGAGCCCCAGGGTTGGCTGCGCGCGATGCTTGAGAAGCAGGCAGCACAACTGGGGTCGCAACTGCCGCAAATCTCGTGGCCGTTTACCGATGCATACTGGGCCGGCCAGGAAACAGTGGACGGCGTAAGCGAAGACACCTGGTGGCCCTGGGAACAGAAGGCCTATTGGCTCGATGGAGCCACGCGCCTTGCGGTTGTTTTGCGGGATGAAAAACTTATGGCGCAGACGCGCGCGGCCATTGACTACACGCTCGCGCACGCCGGCAACGACGGCTATCTGGGCCCGAAGAACTTCGAAGACCCCAAAGGGGATTTTCATCGCTGGCCGCAGAATGTTATGTTCCGCAGCCTGGCCGCTGTCGGCGATGCGCAACCGCTGCCAGGCGCAAACGAGAATACGAACATTGCGGAAGCGCTCAGAAAACACTACCTCGGCGACAACGCTTCCTACGGAACGCCCATCAGGAATATTACAAACATCGAAGGCATGTTATGGAGTTACGCGCGCACCGGCGATCCGCGTTTGCTTGCGCTGGCCGAGAATGCGTGGAAGGAGTACATGACCGTAGCCAAGGACCCCGAGCATGGGGATCTCTCTGAGTTGCGCGTCTATGCCGCCACGCCCATCAACGCCCACGGCTGCACGTACGCTGAGACCATGAAGCTCCCCGCCATTCTTTATCTGCACACCAGCAATATCGAATACCTCAAATTCGCGCACGCCGCTGAGCGCCGCATCTTCGACAATCACATGCTCATCGATGGAATTCCTTCCACGTCGGAGTGGTACCGCACCGTCACCTCGCTCGACTCGCATGAGACCTGCGACATCGCCGACCACACCTGGTCCTGGGGATACATGCTCATGGCCACAGGAGACGCAAGCTGGGCAGACCACGTGGAGCGCGCCTGCTTCAACGCTGCGCCCGGAGCCATCAAGAACGATTGGAAAGCCCTGCAATACTTCTCCTGCCCCAACCAGTTCCTGGCCACGCTCAACTCCGACCATAACGTGATGAAGCACGGCGGCCGCATGATGGCCTATCAACCCAATCCCGGACAAGCGACTGCCTGCTGCGGCGGAAATGTCCATCGCATCTTTCCCAACTACACCATCCGCATGTGGATGAAGACGAACGATGGCGGCGTGGCTGCGGTTCTCTACGGTCCATCGAAACTCAAGACCACCGTTGGTCGGGATAATGAGCCGGTTGAAATTGTTCAGACCACCAGTTATCCCTTCGAAGAAACCATCCACTTCAAAATCGGCGCCGCCCGCGCAGTAACCTTCCCGCTCTCGCTGCGCATCCCCGCATGGTGTGAAAAGCCGCGCATCGCCGTTAACGGCGCGCCTGTTGCCGCCACGCAAACAGTCAAGGGTTTCGTGATCCTGCATCGCTCGTTCAAGCCAGGCGATCAGATAACCTTGACGCTTCCTATGAAGGTAGCCGTTACGCACTGGCCGCAGAACGGCATTGGCATCGAGCACGGCCCACTGGTCTACTCGCTCGCCATCAAAGAAAACTGGACTCCGCGCATCGAACCCAGGTACACCACGGCCGAATTTCCCAGTTGGGAAGCTACACCGGCCAGCGCATGGAACTACGGAATCGCGCTCGATCCTGCGAAGTTGACCAGCGACATTGAGGTCGTTAGAACGGCAGCCAATCAGAGCGAAGCTCTCGACCCCTGGGAAAATCCGCCCACCACGCTTCGCGTTCCGGCAAGAAAGATCGAAGATTGGGAACTGCAAGCGAACCCCGACAACCCGGCGCAGAAATTCACGCCGCCGCTGCCTGAGGTGAGCAGCAGCAAAGTCAGCGAGACATTGGAACGCGTGACGCTGGTTCCCTACGGCTCCACGCAATTGCGTGTCACCATCTTTCCCGCAGTGCATGGGTCAAGTCAGGGATAGGAATTATTCTCCGTCTGAAAGCGCTCGCCGGAATACATCCCCGCAATGCGTTCTCCCCGTAAACCGTTCTCGACCGCACGGCCTGCAGCTTGACAGCCGGTGGCGCGCAAGACTACAAAACGCTTTTCAACCATTGCTGCACTGGAGACCGCATTCTATGCATTCGTCAGATCCAAATGAAAGCTTGCCTGTAAGGCGCCGCCTGCTTGGCGCCATGGCTTCTGTTGCCGGAGTTTCGGCCGCCGGGTTGCTCGGCCTCAACCCAACGTCCGTCGCAGCCAGCACACCTTCCGCAGAGGGCGGTATCGCCTCGCCTGCCGAGCCCATGCCTCCTTCTTTTCCAGAGGAACTACTTGCACAAGCCCGTCTGCGCAGTTACAAAACGCGCCGCTCCTCAAGCTGGGACCGCACCGGTGGTAATGACGACGCGGTCCGCGTAGAGCCGGGCAGCGCGGCCACATTGCTGGACGTAACAGGAGCCGGCGTCATCACGCACATCTGGTTCACCATCGACTCAGAGGATGAGCACCACCTGAACAACCTTGTCCTGCGCGCCTGGTGGGACGGCGAATCCTCGCCCTCGGTCGAAGTACCCATCGGCAACTTTTATGGCCTGGGCCTCGGCGAGTATTTCACCTACCAGTCGGCTCTGCTGACCGTTGCGCCCATCAAGGCGCTCAACGCATACTTTCAAATGCCCTTTGACCGCTCGGCGCGCCTTACGCTGACCAACGAGGGGCAAAAACCCACTAACAGTCTTTACTTTGCCGTGGACTACGTGACACTGCCGTCGCTGCCCGCCGAGGTGGGCCGCTTCCACGCGCAGTATCGCCAGGCCGCGCCGTGCAAAGGCTGGTCCGATGACTGGAAAACCAACGGCGACCATCCCGTCGGCGACAAGAAAAACCTCGACGGCGCGGATAATTACGTCTTCCTCGAGGCCACCGGCCGAGGACATTTTGTGGGAGTCACGCAAGCCGTTCTGCAGAATCAGGACCGCTGGTTCGGCGAGGGCGACGACATGATCTTTATCGACGGCGACAAGCTGCCAACCATCAACGGGACTGGAACCGAGGACTATTACAACGGGGCGTGGGATTTTGGCGGGCGGCCCTTTGCGTACGAGCACAACGGCGCGCCGCTCATTTCAGACCCCGAGGAACGGATCGGCGGCCGCTACTGCCTCTACCGCTGGCATATCGAAAGCCCCATCACGTTTGAGAAGTCGATTAAGGTGACAATCGAGCACGGCCACGCCAATCATCGGTCCGACAATTTCTACTCGACAGCCTACTGGTACCAGACCGAACCGCACGCGCAGTTTCCTGCCCTGCCGGCCCCCGCCGATCGCATTCCAAAAATATTCCGGGTAGGCGGCCCAGGCGCTCAGCCCGTGCCAGGAAGCTAGTGTCCTGAGTCTGACCTTCTTATCACAAAGCGATCTGTCATCCTGCGCGGAGCGTGCTCCAACGAAGCCGAATGCCCGCCCGTGCAGGTCGTTTTTAGCTTGCTGCGAAACGTAAGTGCTTTGTTTTCGTTCGCTAAACGAGGCTAATATTTAGCTAAGCTGTTTTCTTTCATAAATTTGCGAGACAAAAGGCAAAAGGGGTGGGGGGTAACCCCAAAAACCGGTACGCCAGCGGGAGCTCGAGCCCTCAGCTGCGCTCAATCCATTGTGGCCTAAACGACGCAAATGATCTGCAAATGCAGTGATGTTTGCCCGAAGAAATTCCTGGCTATCAGGAAATGGATTCAGGACTCAGAACCCTAGGCCGTGGCCAGAACGGCATGTTCAGCGTCAATCGCAGATTCCGACGACAGGCCGCTCAGCAGCGACCGAACCACATCCGCGGCGCTATAAGACTCCTGCCCCGGCGCCAGGAACTGGGCAATGGTGTTCAGATCGTCGCCCGTGGTCACCAGAGGCGGCTCCACTGTCCCGTCCTTGCGCACCTGCGGGTGGCCAATGTTGGCCATCAGCGCGTTGCAAAGGCATTTCCTGCCCACCGTATCCTCAACCTTGCCGCCCTTGGCCACGTAGTTGGCCACCGGCTCAGCGGAGCAGCGATAGCCGATATTGCCGTCCGTGCCAGCGTAAGGCTCGCGCAGGTAGCCCAGATCGCACACGCGCTTGCGCTCCTGGTAAATATTGAATGCAGAGGCCGTACCGTCAACCAGGGCAACCTTGAACGGGAACCCTGTCGGCGAAGCCAGCGGATCGGTAAACACTTCACCCTCACCCACCTTCGCCTTGGCCATGAGAACCTTCTTCAGGTCAGCCCGCATGCCTGACTCTGCTGAAAAGGCAAACGCCGTACCCACCTGGATTCCGGCCGCGCCCTGCTCCAACGCTTGGCGCAGTTTCTCCGCGTTGCCATAGCCGCCGGCCAGCCAGAAGGGCACGCCCAGCGCCCGCAGCTCCTCGATGTTCACATGGTCGCGTTCGCCGTACACCGGCTCTCCAGCAGCGTTGAGCTGCAGCTTGCCGCGCGGCGGCGCATTGTGTCCGCCAGCCGTCGGGCTCTCGATGACCAGACCATCCACGCGCCCGCTGGCGCGCCTCAGCATGGTTGTGGCCAGAGTGTTGGAAGAGACGATGGCCAGGAACTTCGGCCTCTCTAAAATAGGAAGCAGTCCCTCCACATAGTCGGCCGCATTGAGGTGCATCTGGGTATCCTGGCCCACGGCCGCGCCCGTCACCTGCAGCTTGTACTCGGCCATGTGGTGCGCCGCAAAGGCATCCAGCACGCCCGGAATGTGCAGCGGAATGCCCGCGCCCATCAGCACATAGCCCACCCCTGCCAGCATCGCTCCATAGATCGACGCCAGGTGAGGCATTTGCACTTTTTCAAGGAAGTTGATGCCGACGGGATTCTTGTGGCCGTCCTTGGCCAGAAACACCTCGACAAAGTTGCTCACCATGCACAGCTCAACCAGTTTGCGCGGACTGTTCCGCTGATGCATGGGAACGTTCGGGTAGGGCGCCGTAGCGGCCTTGCCGCCCGGAACAAAATACTCCTGCCAGATCCGCCGGGCCATCTCCTGAAACGGAAAGGCGTCAATGCCCCGCTTCATGTGCCCGCCCTCATCCCCATCGGCAAGCCGGCGCACAAACAACTGGTCGAGCGCCGTGCCTGAAACCACTCCGAGCTGGCCGAGCTTGGACACCGTCTGGGCTAATCGCCAGTTGGAGACGCCCACCCCCATGCCGCCCTGAATGATTTTGGGAAACTGCACCATCTCTGGATTCTTTCACAAATCCGGATAGTGCAAGCTTTTTTTCGACGATTCATAGCAAGAATGAAAGAGAAAGGTAACCGTTTTACTGAAAATGGCAGGCCGGAAGTCTCTTTTTATCGCTTGTCTGGAGCCCACAGCCCCTCGCGCTGTGAGTTCAGAGCTTCTCGCGCAGAAAGCTGATCACGTGATCGGCCTGCACCACGCCCACCATGCGGTCCTGCGCGTCCACCACCGGCAGCGCATGCAAATTGTACTTGTCGAACAGTTCAGCCAAATCATCCTGTTTCAAGTCCGCCGGGCAGGAAAGCACGCGCGGCTCCGCCAGCACCGCCAGCCGCGTCTCCGGTTGCGCCATCACCAGGCGCGCCAGGGAAATTGCCCCGCGCAGCGTCCGCATCTCGTCCAGCAGATAGATTTCCGTCACGCTCTCCGGGTCGCCGTCAAAGTTGCGCAGCGCCAGCACCGCCTGGGCCACGGTCGATTCCATTCCCAGAGGGATGAAGTCCGTCGTCATGCATCCGGCAGCGGAGTTCTCATCGAACTCCAGCAGCTCCTCCACCTCATGCCGCTCTTCGGGCTCCATCTCTTCGAGGATGGCATCGGACTGCTCTTCCGACAGCTCTGCCAGCAGATCAGCGGCAGCTCCAGGGTCCATCTCCTCCACGATGTCGGCAATGCGTTCTTCATCCAGCTTTTCGAGCAGCGCCTTTTGCAGCTTGGGCTCAACCTCTTCCAGCGTCTCCGCCGCCACTTCCTCATCGAGCGAAGTGAAGACCGCTTCGCGCTCGGCCGGAGCCAGGTCTTCCAGAATCTCGGCCAGGTCAGAGGGATGCATCTCGGCCAGCCGCTCATACTCAATGCGCAACTTTACGCGCCGCGCCGGGTCCACTTCGATCACGTCCACAAACTGCCAAGGAATGCCGCTGGCGCCCAGCTTGCGCGACAGATTCTCCAGCGCGGCACGCGGTAAAAGCCCCTTGAAAATCCGGCGGAAGGCTCCGCGCACGCCCACCTCAACCTCAGCCACGCGCAGCAGGTGCGCCGCCCCACGGCCCATCCACTCCAGGTCCACATCGTTCACGCGGACCACCTTGCGGCCATGAATGTCGATGATCTGCCGGTCCATCAGGTCCTGGCGCAGATAGAGGAAGTTGCCCTCTTCCTTGAGCGGAACAAGTGCCCCGGAGGTGCGCAATTCCAGCGTGCCCGCGGGCGTTTCCATCACATCCTGCGAGGGCACAATGCACAGGCCGCCGCGAGTTTTAAGCACCAGCCCGGCCACCTTGCCCGCATCCGGACCGGTGGCCACGGCAATATCCTTCAGCCGCCCGCGAAGGTGCCCCTGCGCATCGGTCACGGGCGTGCCAAGCAGCGCGGTCAGGCTCACGCGGGCTGTGGTGCGGGGTTGCATGAGGTGAGTTTATTCCTTTGCCGCCGGTTTGCATTCCGCGCGCGTCTCCAAGCGCATCCCATTGAGTAATGGAATTGCGCATGGAGGGTCTTCCGCCCATGAAAAACTCGACGAAACCCGCGGTAATGACAACCGCAGCCGTGACAGCCTCGCCGGCACTGTCAACATACCCGCTTGACACAACTGCTTTTAGCAATGAAACTGCCAGCAAGGTTGCTGAGGCGCGGAAGGGTAAAATTCCCCTTGCCGTTCCGGAAGAGGCGGAAACGAACCCGGTGAGCACACCCAGGGAAGAACGAACAAGTTTCTCGCTGAATTCCACCATGGAAAGCGTCAGCGAGGTGGAGGGCGCCGCGGACAAGCTGGCTGAAGCGGCTGGCCTCGACGAGGACGAGCGTTTCCGGATAGGCATGGCCGTGCGCGAAGCCGCCGTCAACGCGGTCTTGCATGGCAATGAATACGATCCGGCAAAGAAGATTTCGGTCAGCCTTGAGAACACCGGCGCCGATCTTGTCATCTCCATTGCCGACCAGGGCAAAGGTCTCGATCCGGATACACTTCCCGACCCTCTGGCGCCGGAAAACCTGTTGCGCGGCACTGGACGCGGCATCTTCCTCATCCGCTCCTTCATGGATGAGGTACACTTTCGACAACTGAATCCCGGCACCGAGTTGACGCTGATCAAGCACCTGGGCACGGCTGGTGAAAAACACTCAGAATGAATTTGCGCGGCGGCCGTTGGTTGCGGAGGGCGGCAGGCCATCGCGGCGGGCGGCTTGGGCGGCAGGATTGTTGGGCAGACAGGATTATTGACCTTGGCGCCGGCAAAAGTGCTATAAACGAACTACCAAATAAGGAGGAATTTCCGTGGCGCTTACGATTGCTTCCCGTGAAGTGGATGGTGTAACAGTCCTGGACCTTAGCGGGCGAATTACTCTGGGCGAAGGCAGTGTGCAGTTGCGCGATGCCATTCGCGACCTGATCAGCAAGGGCTCAAAGAGCGTTCTGCTGAACCTGGGCGACGTGAACTATATTGATAGCTCCGGTCTGGGCGAGTTGGTGAGCGCCTACACCACGTCCAAGAATCAGGGCGCTGCGCTCAAGCTGCTTAAGCTCACCAAGAAGGTCCACGACCTTCTGCAGCTCACCAAGCTCTATACCGTATTCGACATCTACGATGACGAGGCCAGTGCGATCGCCTCTTTCAAGTAGGCAAATCCGGCAAGTAGATAGATTCGGTTCGTCCCCCCGCCGAGCCCAAAATTTAAAGGGCCATCCGCCGTAACGGATGGCCCTTTCTTACGTGGATGCCGTTCATCCACTGTCGCTTCTAAAACTTGACCCCCGGCACAGTACGCGCGCTCTGGCTGGCTTCAAAGAAGGCGTTGTTTACCTGGAAGCCGGCAATGCCAGCCCAGATGCTGTTGGGGAACTGGCGCACATAGGTGTTGTAGTCCCGCAGCGCGTCGTTGTAGCGCTTCCTGGCCACGCCGATACGATTCTCCGTGCCCGACAGCTCGTCCTGCAGGCGCATGAACTGATCGCTCGACCGCAGTTGCGGATAGTTCTCGGTCAACAGCAGCAGGCGTCCCAATGCCCCGTCCAACTGCCCATTGGCCTGGATCTTCGCCGCCGGCCCTTGCGCGTTCAACATGCCTGCGCGCGCATTGGCAATGTCGCCAAACACCGTGCTCTCTTCCTTGGTAAACCCCTTCACCGTTTCCACCAGGTTAGGAATCAGATCGGCGCGCCGCTGCATCTGCACGTCCACCTCGGACCATGCGGCCTTCACAACTTCGTCCTTGGCCACCATCTGGTTCTTGGCGCCCACGTAGCTGCCAAACACCATGAACACGGCCAAAATCAGAACACCAACAACCCCCAGCGTAATCAACAATCCGCGACTCATACAGTTCCCTTCTCCTCTGGTCCGCCGCAGCAGACCTTTCCACAAAACTGAATTTTCTACCAGCTTCCCCCAGCGCCGCCGCCGCCAAAGCTGCCTCCGCCAAAACCGCCAAAGCCGGAGCCGCCTCCACCGCCGCCGCCAAATCCCCCGCCACCAAAACCACCCCCGCCGAAGCCGCCCCCGCCAATCCACGGTCCACGGCCCCAGCCGCCAAGGAACAGGCCAAAGCTCATCAGCAGGCGCAGCACAAAGAACCCGCCGAAAAAAATCACCAGGATGATGACCAGAATCACTTGTCCCACGGATGCATGCTGCTGCACGGGCCGGGTCTCCATGGCCGGCGCGTCATCCAGCGTAACTTGTGCGTCGGTGGCAATGATCTGCGCAATCTGGCCCACGGCCAGCGTTACAGCGCCGTCAAAGTCGTTCGCCCGCAGTTCCGGAACCATCTCCCGGCCAATGTCGCCCAGTTTGCCGTCCGGCAGAATGCCTTCCAGGCCGTAGCCCACTTCAATCCGGCGCTTGTGGTCGCCCACGGCCAGCAGAATCAGCACGCCCCGGTCCGAGCCCTTGCGGCCCATCTTCCACTTGGTTTCGAGCTCGTCCGAGTAGTCGGCCGCATCCTCTCCATCGAGCGTCTGGACGGTGACCACGGCGATCTGCGCATTGGCCTTGGAATGATCGAGTTCGCCGCAGATGCGATCCAGCCGCGCAAGCGTCTCAGGCGAAAGCACGTGGGCATCGTCGCTCACATAGTCTGTGGGTTTGGGCAGATCGTCGACCCGTTGGGCTGTCAGCGTCGCGGCAGAAAAAACCACGGAGACGGCCACAAGTAGCCGGAAAACGTTCGTATATGCGCTGCGAAAGCCTTTCATCGCTCTCCATTGTACGCGGCAGCCCATCCAAAAGTTCCATCAGGCAAAGTTCCATCGGTCCAGGAGCCGGAGGCTGAAAGCTCCCTTGCACTAAACTAGAAAAGTAATGACCGACAAGCCGCTTCCCACTCCACCCATCGCCTACCGGGTTCACACGGAAACCACGCTACACGGCGTCGTACTCACGGACGACTACGCCTGGCTGCGCGACAAGCAGAACCCGGAGGTCACCGCGTACCTCGAAGCCGAGAATGCCTACGCCGAAGCCGTCATGGCCCCGCTCGCCGGCCTGCGCGACGACCTCTACCAGGAGATGCTCTCCCACATCAAGCAGACCGATGTCTCCGTCCCCTTCCGCGACGGCGCATGGTGGTACTACAACCGCACCGAAGAGGGCCGCCAATACGCAATCCATTGCCGCAAACCTGCGGACGCCCCAGCCATGTCAGGCGCCGCGCCCTTGCGCCTGATTTTTGAGGCAAGCGTAGAAAATCACGATCCTGAAACGCCGGCCCTTCACCGGCCGGACTTTGATCCGCTGGAAGAGGTTCTTCTCGACGGCAACCGGATGGCCGAGGGCCACGCCTTCTTCTCGATCGGCGCAACCGACATCACCGACGACGGCCGCTGGCTGGCCTACACCACAGACACCACCGGCTTTCGCCAGTACACGCTGCACATCAAAGACCTGGCCACCGGCGAGACGCTGGCAGAAGAAGTCGAACGCGTCGGCTCCGTTGTCTGGGCCGCCGACAATCGCACCCTCTTCTACACCGTCGAAGACGAGGAGCAGAAGCGCCAATACCAACTCTGGCGCGCCTGCCGCGGGCAGCTCAATGAAGCTGTATTGGCATATCAAGATGACGACGAGCGCTTCAACCTCGGCGCGGGCCGCACCCGCGATGGCCGCTACCTGATCCTGGAATCCGGCAGCCATACGACGAACGAGTCCTGGTTCCTGCCCGCAGACCAGCCCACCGCGGCCTTCACCCTCGTCACTGCGCGTGAAGACGAACACGAGTACTCCATCGATCACCGCAACGGCCTGTGGTTCATCCGCACCAACGACGCAGGCAGAAACTTTCGCCTGGTCACCGCTCCCGCAGCCACGCCCGGCCGCGAGCATTGGACCGAGCGCATTGCCCATCGCGACAACGTGATGCTCGAAGATATCGATCTGTTTGCGAGCTTCTTCATCGCCTGCGAACGCGAAGACGGCCTGCCCCGCCTGCGCGTCTGGCGCTTCTCTGGCGATGGCTCCGAAGCCACGCCAACCGGCGAGATTGCCTTTCCGGAGCCCGCTTACAGCGCCCACCCGCACATCAACCGCATTTTTGAAACAACCACCTTCCGCTACGGCTACCAGTCGCTGGTCACGCCCAGTTCGGTCTACGAGTACGACACAACCACCGACGCATCCACGCTGCTCAAGCAACTTGAAGTTCCCGGCGGCTTCGACCGCACGCTTTACGCCAGCGAGCGCGTCTTCGCCGTTGCTTCAGACGGCGTCAAGGTTCCCGTCTCGCTGGTCTATCGCAAGGACAAGCGCAACAACAAGCCGAATCCACTCTATGTTTACGGCTACGGTTCGTATGGTTATTCGCTTCCGCTTGGCTTCAGCGGGAACCGCGTCAGCCTGCTCGACCGCGGCGTTGTCATGGCTTACGCGCACATCCGTGGCGGAGGGGACCTGGGCAAGCCCTGGCACGACGCCGGCAAGATGCTCGTCAAGCGCAACACCTTCACCGACTTCATCGCCGCCGTCGAGCACCTCACAGCATCGGGATTCGGCGACCCCGCGCGCGTAGCCATTGAAGGCGGGTCTGCCGGTGGACTTTTAATGGGCGCAGTGGCAAACCTGCGCCCCGACCTGTTCCGCGCCGTTGTCTCCCACGTGCCGTTCGTAGACGTGATGAACACCATGCTCGACGCGACGCTGCCCCTCACCGTTCCCGAATACGAAGAATGGGGCAATCCCAACGAAGAGACGTATTTCAATTACATGCTCAGTTACTCGCCCTACGATAACTTGAAGCAGGCGAGTTATCCGGCCATGTTAGTCAAGACATCCCTCCACGACAGCCAGGTGATGTACTGGGAGCCGGCGAAATATGTCGCCAAACTCCGCATGCTCAAAACGGATAGCAACCCGTTGCTGCTAGTCACCAACATGGAAGCCGGCCACGGCGGCGCCAGCGGCCGCTACGACTATCTGAAAGAAATCGCCTTCGACTACGCGTTTCTGCTGCGCGAATTGGAGCTTGTATGCTAGATTCGTCCTGCTAAATAGTGGAGTGGCCATGAATCTCCGACAAGTAATCGGAATGTTCGCAATCCTGTTTTCCAGCGCTGCCGGAGGCCAACAGCAGGGAAGGTCTATCGCACCTCCGCCTTCTGGTGGTGCGCCGCCTTCAACCGTGAAAGTATATGCGCCCGGCCCTGGAGTGATGGCTCCAGAACTCCTCCAATTAAAATTCGTTCCGTTGTCTACCGAAAAGTGCAAGACCAAGCTAGATGGCAAAGTTCTGCTGTCCATTCTTGTAGACACGGAGGGGCGACCCCAAAACATCATGTTTCTCCATGCGCTCGGAACGGGCTTGGATAGATTCGCCCTTCGCATAGCCAGCGCGGATCGATTCAAACCAGGAATGGCTGATGGCAAACCGGTCGTAGTAGCCCAGTCCCTCGAAGTTGGCATCCAATCCTGCGTAGAGCAATCCGTTGATAGTGCCGGCAATAAGACCCTGAGTCTGCGGCTTAGGTCCGTGCCGACCCAAAGTCTTGAAACTGCCATACAGCCGCCGGCCGAGGCGGTATTTGCAGAAGATGACACCTCTTGGAAAGATCCTGACCGTGTTTATCACGTACGAGACGGAGTGAGTCCTCCTATTGTTCTTAACAATGTTGAAGCGGCATTCACCGATGCGGCGCGGAATGCCAAATACGACGGACAGGCTGTCCTAACTCTGATCGTCGATGAACATGGGCTGCCAGAAGACTTGAAGGTAGTGCGGCCCTTGGACTATGGCTTGACAGGGAAGGCCGTCGAGGCAGCCAACAGATACCGCTTCAAGCCCGCAATGAAGAATGGTCAGCCGATGCCGGTCCTGATTACAGTCGTCGTGAATTTTAAGTTGAGATGAGAAACCATTCTTGAGCGGTACTAACGAATCAATGCGCGCGGAGACCGACGATAGCCCAAGCTCTGCGGAACCGCGTGCCTCCACCGGGTCTTCACCGGGATTAGCGCGCGCATGGCGCGCGCGACGCCATCGCAACTTCCGGCTGTTTTTCGGCCAGAGCATCTCGCTCATCGACACGTGGTGCGTTTTTGCTGAAAGAACTTTCTCTCGTTTAGGGTGAAACTATGAATGCTCACGAGGTCTTTAGGCAAACCTACCGGCACAGTAGCGGGCATCCTCAGAGTCCCGCAGCGGGTCGATAGCATCTAAATAGCTGCGACCGAGGGACAATTTTTGAGCGGAAGTGATGAAACGACACCTGCGTCACAAACCAGCGCGGCAGCAGATTCAAAAACTGGCCTGTTGAGCGGTTCCTCGCACGCATGGCGCGCGCTGCGCCATCGCAACTTCCGCCTGTTTTTCGGCGGCCAGAGCATCTCGCTCATCGGCACGTGGATGACGCGCATCGCCACCAGTTGGCTGGTCTACCGGCTCACCGGATCGGCGCTGCTGCTGGGCACAATCAGTTTTGCCGGCCAGATTCCGACATTTCTTTTCTCGCCGTTCGCCGGCGTATGGGTCGACCGGCTCGATCGCCGCCAGGTCCTCGTCTGGACACAGGCGCTCTCCATGGTGCAGTCCCTCGCGCTGGCTGGCCTCACGCTTTCGCACCACATCACCATCCATTGGATCCTGGGTCTCAGCATCCTGCAGGGCATCGTCAATTCATTCGACATGCCCGGCCGCCAGGCCTTTATGGTGCAGATGGTCGAGGACCGCCGCGACCTGTCGAACGCCATAGCCATCAACTCGTCCATGGTTAACATGGCGCGCCTGGTGGGCCCGTCGCTGGCCGGCATGTTGATCGCGGTGTCCAGCGAAGGCTGGTGCTTTCTCATTGACGGCATCAGCTATCTGGCCGTGATTGCCTCGCTGCTGCTGATGCAGATACATGTCCCCGCGGTTAAGCGCAAAGTAACCTCAACGTTCTCGGAGATGAAGGTTGGCTGGACCTATGTGTCGGAGTTTCTGCCTGTCCGCACCATCCTGCTGCTGTTCGCCGTCGTTAGCCTCATGGGCATGCCATTCGTGGTGCTGATGCCCATCTTCGCGGCCCAGGTGCTGCACGGCGGCCCGCATACGCTCGGCTTCCTGATGGGCGCCATGGGAGTGGGCGCGCTCATTTCCGCGCTGGCGCTGGCCGCGCGCAAGAGCGTGCTGGGCCTGGTGCGCATGATCCCCATCGCCGCCGCTGTTTTTGGACTCGGCCTGGTCGGCTTCGGCATGTCGCGCGTCTTCTGGCTGTCGATGATCATGGTGCTCATCGCCGGTATGGGCATGATGCAGGGCATGGCCGGCAGCAACACCATCATCCAGACCATTGTTCCTGAAGACAAGCGCGGCCGCGTGATGAGCTACTACACCATGGCTTTCGTGGGCATGGCGCCGTTCGGCAGCCTGTTGGCAGGTTCGCTGGCAGACGCCATTGGTGCTCCCTGGACGGTAATCATCAACGGTTCAGCGATCATTATCGGCGCCGCCTGGTTTGCCACGCAGTTACGCGCAGTGCGCCGCGAGATGCGGCCCATTTATCGCGAGATGGGAATCCTGCCGCCGGAACAGGTTCCGGAATAAGCGGCCGCGGTCTCGATTGTGTTCGCGATCTCAGCCGTTCAACGCACTGCCGCACAAATGCACGGTTATTCCCAACTCCGCGAACATGGCTGCCTTGGTTGCAAGAGCCTTGTTGGCAACTTCGGATGAAGGCGCATACGCAATGTTCACGTGATTGGCGCGGTGACGAGCCATCAACTGATTCTGGCTCACGCCATGCAGCACGGTATGCACAATCGGCCACGGCGGCGTTGTTTCACGCCAGCGGCGTTCGGTTTCCTCTGCCGGTAGCGAGACCACCGTGCCTCTGCCTATATCGACATGCAGCGCGCCGCCCTCGACAAACACGCGGCTCCAGACAATCTCGCCCGGCTTGCCGACGCCCTTCAGCGATCCGCCGCCGAGCGGGAAATACATGGCCGGCTGCCGCTCGCTGCGTGCGCCCGCGTAGCCGTCCACAAAATGATTAGCCGGCGCCGCCCCGGAAATTTGCAACAGCCACACAAAGTCGTCGATCCCGTCGCCCTTGTAGTGCTCGCCCCAGCGCACATCGTGCAGCGTGGTCGAGGGGTCGAGCCCCAGCGCTGTCCAGCAGCGGTTCGTAATTAGTTCGTCCACTCCG
Source organism: Occallatibacter sp. (assembly GCA_036489415.1). GTDB lineage: Bacteria > Acidobacteriota > Terriglobia > Terriglobales > Acidobacteriaceae > Telmatobacter. Next base: position 150,117 of record DASXFS010000001.1, read on the forward strand.
GCGCATTCATCCACTTCATTGAAATGCGGCAGTGGCGCTCCGGGATAAATCTCGTCCGAAGTCCCCTCGGCAAACACCGGAGGACGATCGGCATTGTTCAAGAGCCCCTCGGCCAGGTCAGACGCAGGCGTCGTGTCCTTCAGCCCCTGCTGATACTGAATGCCGATCGCGTCGCATCCAAAATCCTTGGCGATACGCACCGCGGCAATGTACATCTTGCATTGCTCAAGCACCTGCTGGAGCGTTAACTCGGTTGCCGAGTCGTTTCCAAACGCAAATCTCATGCCTTTGGCGACCAGCCAGTTATAAACAGCTTCCGCTTCCGGCTCGCTCACGGTTCGCATCCTGGCCACCAGCGCAGACTGGCTCAGGCGCTCCTTGTAAATGCCCGCGGGATTCAGCAGCTCGTCATCGATAATGGCGTTGTACATGCCCATGCAGCCCTCATCGAAGACGCCCATGATTGCCTTGCGATGCTTCAGTTCGCCGGCCAGCGACGCGCCCAGTTCTTTGCTTCCAGCAGGCAACTGGGCAAGATCGAGCGCCTTCACGTGCGACACATCGTGCGTGATCTTTCCATCGCGCAGCCACTCGCCGAGAGCGGCAACAAAATAATCGTCAGTAAAGTCCTTGCTCCAGATGGATGAAAATTCCCTGCCGGCCTTGACCAGCGACCCATTCAAGTTGAGCAGGCCCACCAAGCCCGGCCACTGCCCTGACCAGTTGGCCACCGTCAGAATCGGCCCCTTGTGGCTGCGCAAACCGGGAAGCACATGATGGCTGTACTGCCAGGCCGCCGTTGCAAAAACCAGCCGCGCCTCCGGATGGATCTTCATGAACACATCCATGCCCGTTCGCTGCGACGAGATGAACCCGTGCTTGAGCTTCTCGTCGTAAGCGTGGGCGCGGACCAGCTTGATTCCCTGCTGCGCAAAAGCCGCGGTCAACTTCTCTTCCATGTCCTTTTGCGCGGGCCAGCAAACCTGGTTGGCTGAAAGCCGCAGGTCCCCGCTGGTAATCAGTAGCACTTCATCCGTTGCCGGCTTCGTTCTCTCGTTGCCAAACCCTGCCATCACGACCTTCTCCTCGCCATTCGTCTGCGTTATTTGCCTGCGTTCCGCCAAGGAAAAATATACACCGCCCCCGCCGGGAGGGCCGCGCCCCCGCTCGCCTGCCACAGTCTTCCTGCGCCTTAACCTGGAGTCAAGGACCGCTATCTGGAAGCTTCAATGCAGTTAAAGGGGATATGCAACAAGGGAATCCTTACCGGATTGAGTAAAAATTGCCTTGACCTATGGTCACCAGAACAGGCCTTTTTTAGTTGCAAGCAACTCACTTTCTTATGTTTACATCCAATTTTGTGATTGGCCCTGCGGGTGCTGATTTAAGCAGCAGAGGAAATACCGGCCCGGTCCATGTTTAGGTCCAAAAGGGCAAGATTCCTGGCAGGAACAAAGGAGCCGCACATGAGAAGCTATCGAATTGAAATATTGGGATTGGCAGTGAGCCTGGCCGCCTTGGGCGTCAGCGGGTGTGCAACCAAAAATTACGTCCGCACGCAAACGACGCCTCTGGTGGAACACACCGATCAGTTGGACGCCAAGACGGCAGCCAACAACCAACAGATTCAGTCCACTGACCAGCGCGCGCAGTCCGGCATCAAGCAGGCCCAGGGCGCGGCTGATTCCGCCAACCAGAACGCTCAGTCGGCCAGCAAGTCAGCCGGAGACGCACAGACTGCGGCCGGAGATGCAGTCCACCGCGCCGATTCGCTCGACAGCGTGATCAAGGGCCTGGACAACTACAGGCCGATGGCCAACGTTTCCGTGACCTTCGGTTTTGATAAATCGATCCTGACCAAAGACGACAAGGATCAACTCGACACATTCGCCGCGCAGCTCGCTACGGCCAAGAGCTACATCCTCGAAGTGACCGGCGGAACAGATTCAACCGGGCCTGCACAGTACAACTACGACCTGAGCCAGCGCCGCGCGGATTCCGTGGTGCAGTACCTAGCGGCCAAGTACAGCATTGCCGCGCACCGGTTCTACCTGATCGGAATCGGCAAGGACAAGGAAGTGGCGCCGAACACAACCGCGGCGGGCCGCAAGGAAAATCGCCGCGTTGAAGTGCAACTGCTGACGAACATGGGCGGCGACCAAAGCACGCCTCCCGCGCCCAGCCAAAGCGGCGCACAGTAACCTTAATTAAGTTGCAGAGCTACTAAACATGAAGGGCCGAGCCCAACCGGGATCGGCCCTTTGCATGTGCTCGAAAGAAGTCCCGCTAAGCCTTTCCTGAGCGCCGAGGTGCGTGAAAAATTCTCGCCTGTGTCTCGGCGGATGATTGCTCTGGGGTTTGCAAAGCTAATATCCAAGCCTTCGGAGTAGTTCCAAATGTCCGGCGGAACATTTCAACAAAGGCGCTCGACTGGCAATAACCGACCTTGTAAGCTGCTTCCTTCACCGAATCTCCCGACACCAATAGCTCCACGGCTTTAGTCAGCCGCACCTGCCGCCGCCACGATTCAAAGCTCACGCCAACGTCCTTGCGAAACACTCTCTCGATTGTCCTGACGCTGACGCCAGCCTCGAAACATAAAGCCGCCATTGGTTTCGATTGGGCCGGATTGCGCAAAATTGCCTGAGCCACCGCGAGTGCTCTCTCGTCTCGTGGCAGGGTCACAAAAGTAGGCAGCGGCGAGGCCTTCTGAAGCTGACGTATCAGCAGGTCGCACAGGGCAGATTCATAGCGATCCCGCATACGAAGCTGGCCCACGCTTACAGTTTCAACAATGAGTTCCCGCAGCAGCGGAGTCACATGCAGCACGGCGCAACGCGACTCCAATCTTGCCGCCAGGCTCGCCCGCAGGTAAAGCGTGCGCATCGAAACAGACCCGGGCATCTGAATCCGATGCTGCGTCCGCGCTGGAATCCATAACGCAAAATGCGGCGGAATCAGCCACACGCTCTGGCCGGAAGATACTTCCATGAGGCCGCTGATGGCGTAGATCAGTTGATTCGACCCATGCGCGTGCTCCGGCACCTGAAACCTGGAAGGATACTCGTAAGCAAGCGTGGCAACAGAAACGCCGCGTTTCGGATCGTACTCCGTCAATACTCTGCTCTGTCGCAATAGAGATATATTATGGCGCAACAGCATTCTTGCGACAACCCGGAAAAAGGCTCATCATAGCCGCATGGCACAACTCTCCGGTCTCGGCAATTACAACATCATCGGATTCGTTTCCATCGTCGATGTATCCCGCGCAAAAGATTTCTATCGGGATACACTTGGCCTTCGCCTGGTCATGGAAGAACCGCCATTCGCGTTGGTCTTTGAGGCCAATGGCATCATGCTGCGCCTCGGCATGGCGAAGGAGCTCCCACCAGCCCATGGCACGGTTTTGGGCTGGCAAGTCCCGGAGATCGCCGCAACCGTTCAGAGCCTGGCGCAAGCCGGCGTCCATTTCGAGCGCTATGCGTGGATGGATCAGGATGAGCTGGGCATCTGGACTTCGCCCACCGGCGCCAGAGTCGCCTGGTTCAAAGATCCCGATGGAAATATCCTGAGCGTCTCAGAGCATCCGGAGTTGAAGAAGTAAACGTCGCGAAGTGTTCGCGGATGAATTGCCTGATTGGATATATTGCCGAGTTGATGGACCAGTTCCGCAAGTTGGCTGCAAGGCCTTCGCTCACGGGCATCAATGCCGATGCAGAGGCTTCAAATCCCAGGCCAGGCCGACCGTAATTCCCTCGGGATCGAGGAACCAATTGGGATTACCGAAAGGGTTCGGCCAAATCTGGTACTCGTAATCGACGCGTGCCCATAAACGAGGGAACACCTGGTATTCCAGTCCGCCTCCGGGGGCGTAGGCTATCTGCTTTTCAAAATCGTATCCTTTGTAGCCGATATTGAAGCTCTGCCCGGCATAATTTATAACGAACTTGGCATAAGGGTGGAATCTGGGGAAACGAAGATAGGTATACATTGGCCCGCCGCCCGCCGTGGCCTGACGAAAAGCGCCTTGTTCATCCGGCGAGGTTTGGCCCACCTGCACTCCGCGAGCCTCTGCCTCCAGACCCCATCCGTGCAAAAACGGCGGTAACCGCGTGGAGTTAATATCTACCCACAAAGCTCCGCCCTTCAGCCGGCCATTGTTCAAACCACCCTCGTAGGCGGAAAAGCCGGCGCCGACCTTGAATTGAGTACCACCATTGGTCGCCGATGGAACAACTTGAGAAAAGACGGGAATGGCCGCGGTCATCGTGAGCACCGCGACGATCGTCTTCAAGCTCATATCTTCAACTCCCTTTCAAAGATTACAGGACGTTCCCGCGCAGCTGGCTTCGCAAAAACCACTCACAATCCGAATGTGAAAATCGCAAAAAAGCACTCCTCGCACTTCATGTTCCACCAAACGGCGATCTCACCCTCTGGGCTTGGGATTTGCCCGTTTGAGATTCCAGGCATTCGAGCGCAAGCAAAAATTCGGCATGACCTGTAAAGCGATGTCTCTCCGCACAAATGTGTGTGACAGCTTCAATGCAGGGTGTGCAACCCGTGTACCACTCAAAAATCGGCCCCCGTCATCAACGGGGGCCAGGTTGCCTTGGTTCTCTCGTGTGAGAGCTTTTTTGGCGGCCGAACGGCCAAGTGGCCGTCGGAGCGGAAACGCCTTGGGGGAGGGCTGCGGCTTTATGGCCGCTCCGCACCGGTCGAGGAAGCAACACCCTGGGGTGGTGCGGCTCCCTGGGCCGCCAAACTGTTTTCCATCAACCGGACATGCACGCTGCTGAATCGGACACGCTCCGGCTTGCTGCCTGCGTCTTGATTGGCGGCATCGGCGCTTTGTGCGTTTCCGAGAGCTACCGCATGCATACGGTAGACGGGAATCTGGTGGTCGGTTACGAGGTAGCGCTTCACCGCTTCGGCCAGGCGCTCGGAGCTTTGAATGCCCGCGCTGCCTGCCAGAGGAGAGTGTGCCTCCACCTCAAGAATGTAACCATGCTGGCCGTTGACGCTGTTCGCCAAATCGTCCAGTTGCTGTTTGGCGTCCGCCGACAAAATCGGCTGGCCGCCGCGGAACTTCACTTCAGCTTCCGTCACCTGGTGATACTGGTCAAGACCATTGACGGTGCCGTTCAACTGATCCACGTGGGTCGATGCACCCTGCGCCGTGGTATTGGCCTGCTGAGCCTGCGTACCGGCGGCGGTTGCCGTCTGGTTAGCCGCATCGGCGGCCGACTGCGCCTGGCGGATGCCGGCCTGCGCCCGGCCGTCTACATCCTGAATATCCTTCGAATTCTTCGCATTCACGCCGTCCAACTCGGTCAGCCGGTCGTTAATGGGGTCCGTCCGCTTCTTCACCCACTTCTTGCGAGCCCACGGATTCACGCGTCCCCAGAACCCCTCCTTGTCGGGGGTGGTTGATGGCGAGGCGGTTGGTTGCTGTTGTTGTGCTGCTACAGGAGGAGTGCTCTGAGGGGCCGCGTTTGGCTGATCCTGAGCCAAAGCGGGTATTGCAAGCGCAGATGCCAGCAAAATTGCCGCGAGCTGGCTAGGGAACGGGGTCAAAGTTATCGATTTGTTTTTCATAAGAATTGGTTACCTCGCCCTTTGTATTTCGCAGTCTGTGCCGACCTGCGAGGTGAGCTGTGCTGTCCGCTCGCATAGGTAGATAGCAACAGCCGTGCCAAAGGCGCCAGCCTGCGCTTGAAGTCGCTAAATTATTCATATTGTTTGATTTAAAAGATCGGAGCGAGTATGGTCCGCGGAGCCACCCAGACCGTTGCCGGCTCTCGGCCATGTAGTTTTTCTAACACCGTGTACTTTCTACCGGGTAAAGGAGTGTGTAAGCAGGTTGTTTTCTAATGGAAAGGGGTCATTCTATCTATGTGGCGGCAGACTGTGCTTACTGGCTCAGTTCGCCCAGCAGAACCTTGGCCTTGGCGGCCAGCGTGTGAGCGCCATCCACATCGCCGGAAAGCAGCGCTTCCCTGGCCTGCTTCAGATATTCTCTGATCTGGTCGGCCGTCTTTTGTTCCTGAGCATTCAGGGTGCGCCCCAGCCCGTTCAGCCCGCGTTCCGTGGCCCCAATCGAGTCCGCTGTCTCGCGCCGCAGATCCGAGGGCTCTCCGGAAGAAAGCTGGCCAATGGCGCTGACTTCGGGACTCTCCGGGGCCGCTGGAGGAGGAATGCCAGCCTGCTGGGCTGTCTTGGCCGACTTCCTGCGCCTCGCCGGCGGTACCGGTTCCTGCTCCATGTCGGCATCCGTCGCCAGCGGCTGGGCTGGAATCGTCACTGCAGAGGGGGGCAGATCGGGATGCGTGACAGGCGGCTTCGGCAGAGAATCGTAAGGGGGCGCAAGTAGTTGAACTTGCTGATGTTGGGTCTTATGCAAGCAGGCAGTCAGAAAAAGCGGCAGCAGCCACGCTACGTACCTGGCACGCATCTTCATCCTGATAACCCTTCCTCGTTTTGGACGCTTGCCGGTTGCAGATACCGGCGTCCCCATTCCGTCGCGGCGAGTGGTATTCGCAGCAGGAACTCTGTTCCCTGCCCTGAACTCGATTGTACTTCTATGCTTCCATAGTGCAACTGGAGAATCCTGTAGGTCATGGCCAGGCCAATGCCGCTGCCGCCGCTCTTGGTGGTGAAATAGAGGTCGAAGATCTTTTCCCGTATCTCCTCCGGAATGCCGGGCCCCTGGTCGGCGATGCGCAGAACGGCATATTTCCGCTGCTCCTCCAAGATCACGGTCAGAGTCCCGCCCTCGGGCATGGCCTGAGCGCCGTTTTGAATCACATTCAGCGCCGCCTGCTTGATCAGGTCGGCGTCGATATTCACCACCAGCGGTTTCTGCGGCAAGCGGCTCTCAAGCGTCACATTGCGCGTCGACAACTCTGCCGCGGAGAGCGTAAGCACGTCGTCGATCACCGCGCGCATATCCTGCTCCTGAAGCCGCAGCTCCACCGGCCGGCTGAAGTCCACCAGCAGTTGCACCACGCGGTCCAGGCGATGGATCTCCGCTTCGATGATCTCCAGATGGCGCGTGGCCGGAGCGCTGGCGCCGGTCAGCTTGCTCTTCAACAGCTCCACATGCACCACGATGGCGTTGATGGGATTTTTCACCTCGTGGCCTACTCCGGACGTCAGCCGGCCAATAGCCGCCATGCGCCTTGAGAGCTCGATCTCCGACTCGATGGCCTCGGCCGACTCCAGGTCGTGCAGGGTCACCAGCGCGCCCAGCCCCTGGCTGCTGTTGTCGTCGAAGATGAAATCCAAAGACGCCTGAATGCGCCTTCCCGACTCCATCTGAATCTCTTCCTGAATCAGCGTGACGCCGGCATCGAAGGCCTCGCAAAGAGCGTGGCCCAGCACCGTGGAGCGATCGAATATCTCGCGCGCATGAAGTCCCAGAATGTTGTCCCGCTCGATGTTCAGAAACCGCCCCGCGGCCTCTGAAACCAGCACCGCGCGCCCGTCCGCGGTGAAAAGAAGGATTCCATCCTGCAGATTGCCGAGAATCTGATCCAGATTTTCCTTCAATGCGGAAAATACCTCTTGCACGTTGCGCATGCGCTGGCCAAAGCGTTCAATTTTGTGAGAGACGCTCACCGCCATATCCCGCCGGCGCGCTTTCTCTTCCTCACTTCCTTCTTCCAGGGCCGTCTCGCCGGGCCCGTTCAAGGTATCCAGTTGCAGGCTGATCTGCTCCATGGGCCGCAGCGCCAGGTTGCTCAGCAGGAACGCCGCCAACAGCGCCGCGCCCAGCACAATGCCCATCAGCGTAAGCGCATCCGTCAAACGCGGCGCATAAAAGGCACGCAGCAGCGTAGTGCGCACACCCACATGCACGGTGACAAACGGCTCGCCGTTGCGGTCCAGCGGCACCACCACTTCAAACACTTTGGGCGGTCCCAAGACCTGTTTCATCAACTGGACGGGGTTGGCGTCAAGCAGTTGCCTGTAGTCGGGACGCACCGGCAGCGGCTTGCCCTCGTTCTCAGGATTGGTGCTCAGCAGCGTCATCGACTGGCTGTCGCCGATGTTGATGTCATAAACCGTAAGCGAATAGCGGTTGACCGACTCAACCACCGCCTGCAGCGCCTCGTTGTTGCGCACCGCCTCGCCGGCCAGGCTGCGCAGCTCGCCCGGATTATTCGGGTCCACCTTGCGATCGCTCAGTCCCGTTTCCAGCGCATGGCGCACCGCAAGTTGCACCTGGTCGGCAACCATGCGATTGGTTTCATACGATTGCTGCACAGCGGAATGGAGCAGTTGGAACACGTACACCAGCGAGAGCAGCCCCGAGATGAGAAATACCAGGGCAGTAATAGCCAGAACGAGTTTGGTCTTCAGCCGCATGGCTCACCCTTGCTGGTTACCGGTTTATCCCTGCTGATCGCCGGGAGTCCGGTTGTATTCCTTCAGCTTATTGTGCAGGGTCTTCAGGCTCACTCCCAGAATCTCAGCCGCGCGCGTCTTGTTCTGGCCCGTCGCCTCAAGCGTGCGAAGAATCAGCGCCCGCTCCGCGTCGTCTACCGTCGATCCCACCCGCACCTGAACGATGCTGGCATCGCAGGCCTGCGCGGCGGCGTGCTGCGCCTTGCCGAACGCCGGATGCAAGTGACCCACGTCGAGCGGCGCGCCGTCAGGGCAAAGAACCACGGCCCGCTCAATCGTGTTGCGCAGCTCGCGAGCATTTCCCGGCCAGTCGTAGGCCATCATCCGGTCCAGCATGGAAGAGGCCATGCCGGAAACCTTGCGGCCGTGCTTCTGGTTCATTTCGCCAATCATCACCTCCGCCATCGCCGGCAGGTCTTCCATGTGATCGCGCAGCGGCGGCATGGTGATGCGGAACACGTTGAGCCGGTAGAAAAGGTCGGCGCGCAGATGCCCTTCGGCAACCGCCTCGTCGGCATCGCGATTCGTGGCGGCCAGCACACGCACGTCCACATCCTGCTCGGTGCGCGCTCCCAGCCGGCGCAGCTTGCGTTCTTCCAGCACGCGCAGCAGCTTGGCCTGCGTGCCGGCGGGCATCTCCGCCAACTCATCCAACAGCAGCGTACCGCCTGATGCCAGCTCAAAGCAGCCGGCGCGCCGCTCTACGGCTCCCGTAAATGCACCCTTTTCGTGCCCGAAAATCTCGCTCTCGATCAGCGTCTCTGGAATCGCCGCGCAATTGACCGCAACAAAAGGCCGCGACTTGCGCGGGCTCAGCGTGTGCAGCGTTCGCGCCACCAGTTCCTTGCCCGTGCCGCTCTCTCCGGTGATCAGCACGGAGACATTCGACGAGGCAATCTGCTCGATCAGCCCGAAGATCTCCCGCATGCATTTGGAATTACCCACCAGGCCGCCCAGCACGCCCGTCTCGCGCAGCCTGCGCCGCGCCACTTCCAACTCAATCTCCGTGTCGCGCTGGCGCGTGGCGTTGGTCAGAATGGTGCGCAGCCGCGTCGCGTCCACCGGCTTCTGCAGAAAGTCGTAAGCGCCCAGCTTCATCGCGTCCACGGCCAGTTCAATCGAGCCCATCGCGGTCAGAACCACCACCGCCAGGTTCGCGTTGAGCCCTGCGCCTTCTTCAGACAGTTTGGTCAGCAGCCCCAGGCCATCCAGCCGCGGCATCTTCAGATCGGTCACCACAATCGCCGGATTCCACGACAGAGCCTTTTCCCATCCCTCCACGCCATCGCGCGCGGTCTCGGTCCGGTATCCCCATCCGGAGATCAGCTCCGCGAGCCCCATCAGCGCGTGCGGTTCATCTTCGACAATCAGGACCTTGACCGGATTGTGCATTCGTTCTCCGTGGCCAGACATTCGAATTTCATTCTAGTTTGTTGCGAAGCCCCACTGTTCCCTTCGAACGGAAAGGCCAATGCCTTTTCGCCGGATGAGCTCAAAGCTTCGCAGCGCCTTGAGGCCAGAAGTGACAAGCGAAACGCTGCTTGCTGTATCGATTGACTCCGTGGTGCCCAGAGGGGGACTTGAACCCCCACGGCCTTGCAGCCTGCGGATTTTAAGTCCTTTCAGTATGTTTCTATCTTATTGAATAATTACTTATTTACAAATCAGAAATGTGAAACTGTGAAACTCACTGTGTAAGTTCTCGGGTTTTTCCGAGCATCTTCTGCTCTGGTCTTGCCCTCTCCCGAAAATCGATCGCTTTCATGAATCGATCACCTTCCTGGCGGCGCCGCGTTCGGCGTGCTCGAAGGCGTCTGCGAATGGCTCAAGCTCTTCGTCACTCATGCCAATACTCTGTCCAGCCTTCCGCCAGTCGTCCACGGCATGCGCAACTTCACTCAATATCCCCTTGGCACGCGCGCGTGTGATGCGGAAGTAAGCAATCACGGACATAAGGGCGTCGATGGTCATGTCGGGGCCTGCGTCCTCGGATATCCAGGTCTTTAATTCGCGCACGCGCTCGGGTGAGGGGTTGATGTCGAAGGCGGGCGACAGCCGCCAGAATTCCCGATCTTCATGCAAGAAGCCGTGATTGCGCAGGTGGTCGTCAACATTCGTAATCAGAATCGAGAAGGCAATACGGCGCCACAACTCTTCGATGTCGGCTTGTGCGTCGGCCCCGTGCACGCGGATTGCGTCCACAATCTCGGTGTAGGAATGTTCCTCGGGTTCCGTCGGCTCGACGCCCAGCATAGTGGCGGCGGAGACGTACATCAGACGTTGTCCGTCGCCACGCCGGTCGAAGCGGCGGATCAGCGCAACCGGCAAACCTTCGCTCTCGACAATACGTGCCGCGGCAGCATTGATCCCGGCGTTTTTGGCGAGCGTGAGAGCTAGCACTTCTCCCTTGGTGACGGCGCGCTCGTCCGCGATGCTGGGGAACTTGCCGATGCTGAGTGCTCCGTCTTCGTCGATAACCGTGCATTTCGCGCGCATGCCGCCAAGTGACGTCCCGCGTCCGCGCAAATACGCAAGGTCCGCTGCCGTCTCTTTGTTCGCCTCGACAGCACGCGACGCGCTAAGCAGATGCCCAAGTTCGACGAGTGGCGGAGCGGTCCTGCGTCCTTCGTCCTGCGCGCGCCGGAACACGCCGTCTTCGTCGCGAAAACGAAGCGCGCCGACACGGCTGGCATCATCCACGGCCAACAGATAATCAAGCGCGTTGAGCGGTTGCGCCTCTTCTTTTCCTTCACGGCGCAATTCTTGTCTGCGTTTGATGTAATCACGCATAATGACGCGCCTTCCCCACCCGTCGGGCTCTGTGTCGGCAATCGCGGCATGGAAGAGAGAACCATCTTTCGACTTGCGATGGAACTGTGGTCCCGCCTGGATCGGAAGTGTTGGCCCAAGAGCGAAACGCGCGGGGTCGCCGAGCCAACCTGCGCCGTACTCGAAAGCAGCGTTTTCACGACGCCCTTGCCGGTCGTAACGCAGCGTGCCGACCTGCTGCCCCTCGCCGAGCACAACGTCAATGGTCCGCTTCATGACTGGGGCACCCGTGCTTTCTTCATGCGCACGCGCTTGGGCAGACGTTCTTCATCGAGCAGAAGGCCGGTGTCGTCGCGGCTCACGTCGATAAGTGTGCCAAGAGGGCTGCCAAAGCCCAGAACGAAAAGTGCCATCGCATAAACGCCAAGGCCGACCCGAGGGTCGCCCCTCTCTGCGCGCAGGTAGGTATTCTTGGCGACGCCCATGCGCTCGGCGACGGCAAGGATAGTAAGTCCACGTTTCCGCCGCGCGGTCGCAAGATCGCTGCCGAATTTGATCAGCGACCGCTTGACGGCAGGGGGCAAGACATCTGATACACTCGATCTCATCTTTAAGGCTCCATATATAAAGCCTTATAACCACATATGGCCCAATATATAGGACTTTACAAAATATGTCCAGCCCCACGCATTCAATCGGTATCGCTTAGCCTGCCGATACTTACCGCGTCACGCAGGCGACGGCCACCCACCAACTCCAACCTGGGTGTCACAGGACTATATCAGGATCGCAGAGCGAACGCCGAGTCACACGCGCAACCAGAAATGGGAGAGGCAGACACACGCACAGCCCACTCGTACTGCAATTTCGGCTGCATTACATCTGATTTGGTGGCGATGGCTACCGGACTGCGGGTTCATATCTACCCGGCGCAAGAATTCCACATGGATCGACGGCTTGTTTGATCGCTTTCAGAAGATTGCTGTACTCGGCGCTTGTTGTCGCGAGATCCATCGATCTGACATTCAAGCGGTATGGGGGATAGCCGGCTTCCGTGAGCTCGTGACTCAAGGATGCGTAGCAATGCCAAGCGCGTTCATCCTCCCCAAGCACGTTTCGGTCATAGGAAATCGCTATGATGCAGGCGAGGCTTCGCTCCGTCACCATCGACACCGAAATCAGCGGTTCAAATCCGGATTTTAAAATGGCCTCCGTTGCTCGCCCCACTGCGATCTCGGCATCCGATCCACGACTTGGGACTAGGGGGCTGCACCAGAGAAGTCCACAACCGTCACGATCAGGGTGCATGTCCGGGGGAATGCGGACTTTCTTTCTCCAGTATGCGGAGCGAAGCGGAGCATCAGTCGGTATTCCTTTCAGCAACCCGTACACAGGACGAATCAGCTCGAGTTTTTGTGCGAGAGCCTTCCCTCCAAATTGTTTTAGTAGGCCTTCGGCCCGGCCGATCCAGTCCATCCTTTTGTCATCGAGCCAGAAAAATCGATCGGCTCTGGGCAGTGCGCGTCTGAGCAACGCCTGTGCCTCTCGAACTTGCATTCGTGTTCCATACATGCCGCCGGATCCGCTCCAATTGCCGATGCCAAGGCGGCGCCGAACCGTGGCCATCGCCTCTCTTCCGAGAGGCGTCGTCTCTGCCATTTCCCATGGGTACTGCCGAATGCCATTCAAGACTTTGTAGTCATTCGCGATGTGGACCACGCTCCGAAGTGTCCCGTTGAGGCGCAGTGGGCGCAATGCCTCAACCACCTCGCCAAGTGACTCGTACTGGAAAAAGAAAGCGCGAAAACATTCCGGCTTGGGCATCAGCCATACTGACATTCGAGTGACAATGCCGAGATTGGACTGGGCGAAAAGACCATCGAGCGAAGGTCCGACACCCCAACGGCTCACCTGCCCGGTCTTGCTGCCGGGAAATCGCAGTGTACCGGTCTCAATGCAATCTCCAGTCGGGAGCACGACTTCAAATCCGCACACATTGCCGCAGTGCTCTCCCAGCGGCGTATGTCCAAAGCCGCGCTCCAGCGTGTTGCCGACGATGCTGCAGTCCGGCCCGGCCCCGGTTGCGTCCATCCACAGTCGTGAACCACGTTCTGCCAGGAACCGGTATAACTGTCCTTGCGTGACTCCCGGCTCCACGGTCACGAAGGCGAGTTCTTCGTCATAATCGACGATTCGGTTCATTCGGCTGAGATCGAGCAGCACCGAATCACGCACCGGGACGGCCGATCCGTACCCCCAGTTCCGGCCTGTACTGATCGGGTAGATGGGAATCCGCTGGTGCGCCGCGATGCGCACGCACTCCTGCACTTCGCGGCAGTTCGCGGGACGAAGGGACGCCAGCGCTTTGGCACGCGTCGGGAATGTGGCAGTGTTGAGCACGGCCAACTTATCGGAATCGACGACCAAGTGCGCGCTGCCCAGGACTGCTTCCCATTCTCGAAGTGCAGAACTCTCATCCACGGTGCTCATGCCGCTTCCTCTGTGATCCGCTTATCGACCTGCAAGGCGAGCTTGTCGCCGTCCGAGTAACCAGTACTTCGAGCACGTCGCGGTCTGAGAAATCGGGCGGCGCATCCGCGGGCCGCGACTGTCTGTGGCCTGCCCGCCGACGACCCGCATCAGGCCCCCCGCTGCGAAAATGCTTCGTCCAGCAGACAATCAAGGCCAAGCGCCGTCGTCATGTGATCAACCCATCGGACCATCATATCGGAGGGTTGCTGCAGGTCAAAATGCAACACGTGGAGTTCGTCGTCAAACTCTTCGGACGGAATCAGCGGGATGGTGTCGACCGGCCGACCGCCAAGTTTCATCAGCATGCGATCCTGATTGTCGCGGCTGCCGGCGGCAGCAAGGCAGACCCGCCCCCCCAACCAGCGTCCGACAGCCCACGAGGCCGCGACGATATGGAACCCCAGGCCGTGACCTCGAAATTCAGGTGCTACCATCCAACGGGAAGCCTCAGACGTCGATTGCGGGGTTTCTCCAATGTCGTCCAGCAATCGGCGAAAGTGATCGTCGCCGACGGTAGATTGCACGACGCCGTGGACACCGGGCACAAGAGGAGTCACTCGGGCGCAGCCAACTATGCGTCCGCCCGAGCGTACGATGACATGGTACGAGACAGCATCCAGCGGATCCAGGTCGGCACAGGTTCCGTCAGGCCTGAGGAACTTCGTGCGGCGCCCGCCATCGTAGAGAACGCGGCCCCGCATGCTTTGCAGCTCCGCCAGCCAGTCGCCGCTGCTTTCGTCTAGACCCCAGTCAGGTCGTGAATTCAGCGGCAATTGCAGCTCAGTGGAAAATGACGCACGCGTAAGGGCTCGGTTGACAACCATCGGGTCAGACACACGGGGGCCGGGTTTGTCCCTAGGACGAAACCCGAAAAACTTCGTCCGAGGATATCATGGACAAGGAAAGCCCGTCAACGGCCAGCTACGGACGGCGGTGGGTCAGTTTGGTCTTTTCCACTCTGCGTCATCCCGAACGCCCGCTTTTTTCCGAGCGGGCGGAGGGATCTCCCGCTCAACAGGCCTGGCGCGTGGCCAAACTGAACCACTATATCCAAGGAACATCCGCGGCCGACGCAGAGAAGCTCTGGACTACTGTGTTCCGGATTGACAGAGTTGCTGAACTCATCCAGATGCAATGCAGCAATGTACGAGATCTTTCGCCTGGCGAAATTCCCGTCGCCGACCTGGCAAAACATTCGTCCGTTCCTGGCGACCTTCCGATCTATCTTGAGTCGCTCATCGTCTATCGCCTACCAATATTTGCTGTCAGGCCGCTGTTACAAGCGACACAGACCATCAAGGATTGGCGCCTTTGAAGATTGTGCGGCGCGATTGGCTAACCCATTCATGGGGTGGAGTTTAGCAAATAAACGTGCGATGCCTCCCCGAAAACGTGTGGTACCGTTCGGGGGTCGATAAAACCTTCTAACGGCAATAAAACGGTTGACGCACATGTCGTGTCTAAGCCGTCGCATTGGAATGTGGCTATGGTCGATTTGGTATGTAGTTTTCTTGGTATCTATTTTTGAACCGCATTGCCCGGCTCAAAATGCGATCAAAGTCACCACAATCATGAAACGACTCATCCTCACCACTGACGAGATTCGTGTTCCCGTTTGGACCTTTGACCTCACTCTTGTATCTATATCCGATGTAGGTCTGGCAAATGTTCTGCGTAATAGTTTGATCGAACCCATTTTCATAGACGAGGGAGCCGCTGATTGTCACGCTCTGCCGAGTGAACATGACTTCATCCGCCGCTTTGGTGCCAAAGCCAGGAAGTTCGCACACCTGAGCTATCTCGTTCATGCCAGTCTCGAAGCTGGCCAACTGCGGCGCGTTAATGTCGCAGCGAACCGGACTCCCGATGGGCGCTTTGTTGGGAAGAGTTATCCTCTGAACTCGCACGGTCAAAACGATGTGTCTAGCGGTGACTCTTCCACTCCAAGCTCTTACGGTACTGCTGAATGCCGGGCCGTCCTCCCTATTAGCCAAGACATTCAAAGATGGTACGAACTGGAGGACGGCTCCTTTCGTCCCGATGGTCTGATTTTGCATCAAGGTGGTTTGTTTCTGAATTTCTTTGTAAGTTTCGTCCATCTTCTTCAGTTGCCGATTAGCAATGCACGCATAGATGCCAGCCGCAGCGAATGCCCCAATAGTAGCTGCCATCAAAAAACCGGTAAGGATGTTAAGCACTACCTGCTGCCGGTAGCCCTTGTGCTTATAGGTATTTGCGCCCCTTTTGTACTCATCGTCAGGGCTCATTTTGGCGATCTGCCTCCCTACACCGGACCATGCATCGTCCTGGCGTATGTTGGTGGCATCTATGGCGCTTTTGTTCTCATTCAGGGACTTTTTAATCTCGCCCAAGTGGGAAGCAATCGCTTCGATAGCAAGCTCAATCCGGCGCGGAATCCACATGCGTTCCAACTTTTCTGGAGGATAATGAGAAAATATGAAACACGAATATCACGAAGGCCCGAAGGCTGGCGAGAACTTCAAAACGTTTGCAACGGCTGTTCTTCAGGCCAAAAAGACAACTGTACCGGCAAAGGTGAAACCGGCAAAGAAGAGCCGCAAAGCTTCCGGCAAGGACAAGGCTTAGAAGGGTTCCTCTTGCCCCGTCCCTGCCTCCGAGTGGCACACGGTATCTGTGCCCTTGCCAGTCAGTGGGGCATAGGTGAGGCGCTTGCCGCCGACTTGAGACATCACAAGGGCGAAGCGGTCTGCATCCGTCAGTTTGTTGTCCTTCGTCGCCCGATTGTTATAGCGGAAAACCTGTTCATCCACGTAGGCGTCAAGATGGAACGGTTCCACGGCCACATACGTGCCGCGCAGAGTCCGCTTCAGGAGCGACCAGAAATTCTCGATTCCCTGAGTGTGAACCTGCCCGCGAACGTATTCGTTGACATGGTTGACCGTCTCGTGAATGAACTGCTTCGCCGCAAGGCGATCATAGGCCGGATAGCCGTCTGTGTAGACTTTGGAACCACCTTGGATTTGGTTAAGAATCTCATTTTGAAGAGTCTCGCGAGTGACGTTCGGAACAACCTTGGCGCGAACTTTACGAGCATCGCGGTCAAGCATTCCCATCACAATAGCCTTAGCTCCGGCATTCTCACCCTTCTTCAGTTTGAGCCGTCTGCTGTTGTGCATCTTGCGAGGATTCGGGCTGACAAAGGTCTCATCCACTTCGACCGGGCCACCTTTTTCACCACCACCCAACTTGAAAGCCGGGTCATCTTTCATCGCTTCACGAATCCGATGCAGCATAAACCATGCCGAGTTCTGGCGAATTCCAAGGTTCTTCGCAAGTTCGTAACTGCTGATTCCGTTCTTGCAGTTGCAGATCATCCAAAAAGCCGTCATCCACTTGTCAAGGCCAATAGGCGAGTCTTCCATGACCGTGCCAACCTTGACCGTGAACTGTTTCTTGCAGTCGTAGCAGAACCAGATGCGGCGAGTCTTAATGAACGAATGATTCGCTCCATCGCAACGCGGACAAGTCACATTGCCGCCCGGCCAACGGAATTCAACCGCAGCCCGAAAGGCTTTCTCGGGGTCGGAGAACGTCGCAATTGCCTTCTGAAGTGTAGCGGGAGCGTCCATATACAAATGGTACATCAGGCGCACATGTGTGTCAAGCGTTTTATTGCCCTTCTAACTTATTGATATATGGTGCCCGGAGGGGGACTTGAACCCCCACGACCGGTAAAGGTCTGCGGATTTTAAGTCCGCTG
>DASXFS010000029.1:0-64485 GCA_036489415.1 Occallatibacter sp.
TACGTGGAAAGCTGATCTTTAAACAACCGGGCCAGGCCATTGTGGAGGCTGCGGGGGTTGGTTACGACGTGGTCATCTCCGTGCCCACGTTTACCGCGCTTCCCAGCGTGGGCGCTGAGGCTTCTCTGCATATCCATACGCAGGTGAGCGAGGACCAGATTGCGCTGTTCGGGTTTCTGGATCGTGAAGAAAAGCGGCTGTTTGAGCGGCTTATAACGGTTAGCGGCGTGGGGCCGAAGCTGGCCATCAAGATGCTCAGCGGGTTGTCGTCCGAGCGCACCGTGCAGGCGATTCGCGGGCAGGACCATGCACAGCTGGTGCGGATTCCCGGCGTGGGCAAGAAGCTGGCGGAGCGCCTTGTTGTGGAACTCAAAGACAAGCTGGATGATTTTGCCGTTGCGCCGGTGCAAACCACGGTACGGGGCGCGGCGGTGGACGATGTGCTTTCCGCACTGACGAATCTTGGCTATCAAAGGCCGGCGGCGGAGAAGGCGATTGAGCAGGCCGTGGCCAAGGATAAGGCGCTGGCTGGGGATTTCGATGGGCTGTTCCGCGGGGCGTTGAAGGTGATTCGGTAGCGACGAAAATGCCCCTGCCGCATCTCTCTAAGAGAAGGAACTGTGATGCCAATCGTAAGAAATTGCTCGTCCTGCGGTAAACCGAATCGAGTTCCAGCCAAGCACCTGGCAGACACAGGCAGATGCGGCGCATGCAAAGCCGCGTTGCCAGCGATTGCCGAACCGCTCGCCGTGAACACTGAGGAGTTCGACGAGATGGTACGCGAGAGCAAGGTTCCCGTGCTGGTGGATTTCTGGGCGGCCTGGTGCGGACCCTGCCGCATGGCCGCACCTCATGTTGAGCAAGTGGCGCGAGACCTGGCCGGCCGCGCCGTTGTGCTCAAGGTGGATACGGAAAAGTATCCGCAACTTGCCGCGCGCTTCAAGGTGCAGGGTATTCCGAACTTCGCCGTCTTTGCCCGAGGAGAACTGCAATTCCAGCAGGCGGGCCTTGTGGATGCGAACACGATGAAGGGCTGGCTTGCGCGGGCTGCGTAAAGACAGCATTTGAAACGCCCCTTCGGGATACACTCTTCTTTGCCATGGCTCTCAAACAAAAAACCGCACCAGCAGCACCCTATCTCAGGCCGGAAGCGCTGAAGTTTCTGCGCGCCCTGGAGAAGAACAACGATCGCGAATGGTTCAACGCGCGCAAGGCCGTGTATGAGGCTGAGCTCAAGGAGCCGATGCTGGCGATTATTCGCAAGGTTACGGACGCGATGATAGAGTTTGCGCCGGATCATGTAAGGCCGGCGGAGAAGTCGCTGTTCAGGATTTATCGCGATACGCGGTTCAGCAACAACAAACTGCCGTACAAGACGCATGTGGCGGCGTGGTGGAGTCACACCCGGATGGATAAGACTTCGGGCGCGGGATACTACTTCCAGGTGAGCCCCAAGGGTGTGGTGATTGCCGCGGGCGCGTACATGCCGGAGAAGGAACAACTGGCGGCGATTCGGCATTGGCTGCTGGAGAATCACGCCGAGTTCCGCAAGCTGCTGAACAAGCCCGCGGTGAAAAAGACTTTTACCGAATTTGAAGGCGAGGCGCTGACGCGGCCGCCGAAAGGGTTTCCGCCTCACCACCCGGCGATGGATTTGATCAAGTGCAAGCAGTGGGGGCTGCGGATGGAACTGGCTGCCGATGCGGCGCTGGAAGAGAACTTTGCGCAGACGCTGACGAAGCATTTCAAGCTGCTGGCACCGTTTGTGGATGCGCTGAACACGCCGATTGCCGCGTCTTTGCCGAAAAAACGGGTGCTTTTCGGGCTGAGATAGTGAAGCTTTGCCGGATCTGCGCCGCGGCGGGAATGTGGTTTTCGCGGGCTGGCTGGGTTGGCGAAGGTGTCTAAAACCGGGCAAAATCAGGCAAATATCGGTAAAATTAGCAAGAAACCCTTAAAAACTTGTGGAAAACAGGGTTTTTGGGTTGACTTTACCCCGGCCAAAGTCGCATTGTAACGAACGACAGGGTTCTCCGGACCCGCATGAATACAGGGGAAACGTGCAAGCGTTGCCTCGGTCGCACTCCCTCCATGCGGTACGCGTTTTGCGAAGGAAGCCCAGGCAACATCGGCAGCCCAGAGGGCTCGCCCAGAAGGAGAACACACAATGGCAACTGGATTGACCAAGACCGCTCTGACGCGGCACCTGGCCGAGAAGCTGGAACTGACCAACAAACAGAGCGCAGCCTTCCTGGACCTTTTGGCGGAGACGGCCATCAAGGAAACCAAGAAGAACGGCGTCTTCGTAATTCCCGGCATTGGCCGCCTGGTAAAGGCAGAGCGCAAGGCGCGCATCGGCCGCAACCCGCAGACCGGCGCGGCAATCAAGATCAAGGCCAAGACAGTGGTCAAGTTCCGCGTGGCCAAGGCCGCCAAGGACGTGATCGCGCCTGCAAAGAAGTAGCAATCGGGCAAGAAGTAGTTTTCCGGACTGCGGACAAAAAAGGGAAGAGCGAAATGCTCTTCCCTTTTGTCTTTTCTGATCCGCTTTCTGTACCTCGGCGGGAGCAAGAATCATTTCCTTCATCCGTGAATCGGGTTGGGGCATCGGATGGGATATGGCTAGCGAAAGATCAGGGACGGAAGGCTCGGCTGCGAAAACGGCACCCGCTGCTACGAGCGCGGTACGCATGATTCTAAGGCTTGAGGGGCTGGCGGCCGCTGCGCTGACTGCGGTGTTGTATGCGCGCACCGGAGCGAGCTGGTGGCTGTTTGCGGCGCTATGGCTGGCGCCGGACTTGAGTCTGCTGGGTTATCTGGGCAGTGCGAAGACAGGCGCGCGGGTTTATAACGCGATCCACTCGTATATAACTCCGGCGACGCTGGCGTTGGCGGCGCTGCTGCTGCGGAGCGCGGCCTTGCTGCCGTTTGCGTTGATCTGGATCAACCACATTGGCGTGGACCGGATGTTGGGCTATGGGTTGAAGTATCCGGAGGGATTCAAATGGACACACCTGGGCATGCTGGGCGGACGGCGCGCGGCGGCTACTCAGGCGAGCTAGACGATGGGCGCAGGCCGGGCATGAGAGCGCGCACGACGAGCGAGAGGCCAAAGCTGATGAGGATAGCCCTCCCCATGAGCCGGTTGTCGTAGGTCCACGACAAGACGGCGATGGTGAAAAAGACGCCGATGGCAGTGATCTCCGACAGCACGGCCTGCAGCCAGTGTGGCTTGTTGCCGCTGGGCGCGAGGGTGGTGCGAAGGCGCGGCAACAGGCGCGGAACGGTATGCAGATAGCCTCGATAAGGCTCGCCGAACTGCATGGCTAGAAACGATTCTTCTCCAAAAATAAGACTAAGGACAAACAGGAAAACCGCGACTAAAGCGAACAGCGCGCCCGTGACCGGCATGAGCAGCGCTATGGCGGCGATCACGCACCAGAGGCCGATATAAAGCGGGTTGCGCACGTAGCGGTAGGGGCCGTCGGCCATGAGGGAGGCGGCCTGCATCTGCATGTTGATGACGATGCCATGGCCCAGCCATGCCGATCCCCAGATGCGGAGCACCGCGCCCAGAGCGGCGATGAGAGCGCCGCAGACAATTACGACGGGTGTGGCGAAGGTGAAACGAAGCAGGCCGAGGCGGCTGATTTCCAGCGCCAGCCACTCAAGCAGCGAGATGGGGCTGCCGATGCCCCAGTACTGAATCCATGGCGCCCAAAAGCCCAGACAGACAATCACGGCCATGATGACCATGCGGAAACGAAATAAAAATGTTCTTACATTCATGCGGCGAGGGTCCCTAAAACCGGAGTGTAGCATTCGCGCGCGGCGAAAGCCTGAGGGGGTTACGGAATTGGGCGACCGCCGGTTCCGATTATTCGCTGCGCAAGGCTTGCACGGGGTTAATGGAAGCCGCGCGGCGCGCGGGGATGAGCGCGGCGATCAGGCCGCAGATGGCGAGCAATGCGCAGACGGAGAGAAGCGTTGTGGGATCGTGGCGGCTGACGCCGAATAGAAATGCGCTGAGGGCGCGCGTGGCAAACCATGCGCCCGCGAGACCGGAGGCGAGACCTAGACCCAACAGCAATGCTGCCTTCTTCAGCACCAGCAGCAGAACGTCGGTTCGCTGCGCGCCCAGGGCCATGCGGATGCCGACCTCGCGCGTGCGGCGGCTAACGGAATAAGCCATGAGGCCGTAGAGACCGACCAGCGCGAGGAATAATGCGATGGCGGCGAAGACTGTGAGCAGCGAAGTTTGAAAACGGCGGCGCGCGCTGGCTTCAGAGACCAGATCGCCCATGGTTTGAATATCTGCAACTGCCAGGTTGGGATCGATAGCGTGCAAGGTGGAGCGAATTTCCGTGGCCACGGCTTGAGGCGGCAGAACCGAGCGGACCGCGATGTATCCACCTCCGAATTGATTGTCCGGATGATAGATTTGCGGCTCCGCGGCTTCTTCCAGACTGGTATGGCGCACATCGCCGATGACGCCAACGACCGTGCTCCATTGAACGTGGTGATCGTCTGTGTTGACACGGCCGCCAATGGGATTGCGATTTGCAAAGTATTTTCTGGCGAAACTCTGATTGATGATGACCGCTTGTTCGCTGGATTTGTCATCAACGGTAAAGAGACGACCGGCAACGAGCGGGATGCTCATGGCTGAAAAATAATTAGGTGTCGTCCAGCGCGCCTCAGCCAACTGGCTTTTCTGGTTTGGGTAACCGTCGACCATGAACATGCTGAGATCTTCAGAGTTGCTGAGCGGCAGGTTGTTGATGGCCCCAACTGTTTGCACACCGGGAAGCGCTTCCAGCTTTGCGAACAGATTGCGGAAGAATTCAACGCGCCGTGGCTGACTGTAGCGCGCATCGAGCGAGATGTTCATGGTGACGGTTGACTGCGAGAAACCTGTGTCGACCGATTCGACGTTGATGTAGCTGCGAATGAGCAAGCCGGCGCCGGCCAGCAACACCACAACCAGCGCGGACTCGACGACGATGAGAGCGCTTTGCAGGCGAGTATGCGCGCCGGCGACGCTGCGGCTGCTGGTGGTTGCGAGGAAGTCGGTGAGATTGATGCGCGACACGGCGAGAGCGGGCAGGATGCCGGTGAGCACGCTCGTCAAGAGAGAGACGCCGAGAGCGAACAGCAGCACGCGCATGTCCAAAGAGGCTTCGTTGAGGCGCGGAATGTTGCCGGGGTCGAGATGAGGCAAGACGCGCAAGAACCCGTAAGCGAAGCCGATGCCGAGACCGCCTGCCGCCAAGCCAACGAGCAGCGCTTCGGTAAGCAACTGGCGGATGATGCGGCCGCGGCCGGCGCCGAGCGCAACCCGCACGCCAAGCTCGCGCATACGGCTGGCGGCACGGGCCAGCAAGAGGTTCGCTGCGTTTCCGCAGGCAATCAACAGAACGATGCCTACCGCGCCGAGCAGCAGCCACAGAAGAGAACGCACATGGCCTACGGTGCTGTCCACAAAGCTCTCGATGAGAGCACCCCAGCCGCGCAGTTGGGGATCGTGCAGCTTGTCAAGGCGCGCCATGATGGTGCTCATCTCCGCCTGCGCCTGCGCGATGGAGACGCCGGGCTTGAGGCGGGCAACGGCGTTTCCGCTGGAGTTGTCGCGGTCGGCCAATTGATGAGCGGTGAGCGCCAGCGGAATCCAGACCTGCGTTGTCTTGTACTGCGCGTCGCCATAAGGAATATCGGATTTATGCGGATACTCAAAGCTGGGCGGCATGACGCCGATCAGCTGATAGGTTTTGCCGTCAAGCAAGAGGGTGCGTTGAAGGATGTCAGGTGCAGACGCGAACATGGATTGCCAGAGCGCATGGCTGATGATTGCGACTTTATCCCGACCCGGTTGATTGTCGTCGGGAGTGATTGCGCGGCCGAGTTCGGGAGTGGCTTGGAGAGTTGAAAAGAAGTCGCCGTCCACATGCGCCGCGCTGACGCGCTCTGCCGCACCTTGCGTGACGAGGCTGAAAGTGGACTGATCGAAGGCGGTCATATCTTGAAAGGAATGGCTCTGCTTTTTCACGTCATACAAGTCCGCGTATGCAGGGCCGAAGACTTCCGCCGGCAATTTGAATTGCGGGTTGGGCGTGTAGAGATAGACGAGGCGGCTTGGATCGCCGTAAGGCAACGAGCGGATGAGGACGGCATTCACCAGGCTGAAAATCGCCGTACATGCGCCGATACCGAGGGCGAGAGTGAGCACGGCGGTGATAGTGAAGCCAGGGCTGCGACGCAGCGTGCGCAGACCGTAGTGCGTGTCCTGAATGAGGCTTTCGAGCCACGGCAGCGTGCGGCGCTCGCGATGGGCCTGACGAGTTTGCTCCGCGCCGCCGAGTTTGATGAGGGCTTGCCTGCGTGCTTCTTCTGGAGTGAGGCCGGCGCGGATGCCGGCGTCTGTGTGCAGGGCGATGTGGCTCTCAAGTTCGGCGTTGAAGTCGCGCTCGGTGCGGTGAGCGAGAAAGAAACTGCGCATGCGCATCGAGAGTGCTCGGATTTTTCGCATTCACCTTCTCCTATTCGTTGCGCAGGGCTTTCATGGGGTCGATGGCGGCGGCGCGACGCGCGGGGATGAGGCAGGCGGCGAACGACACGACTAGCAACAGCAGGGTTGCGGCGAGATAGGTAAGGCGGTCAAGCCAGGAGATGCCGAAGAGCATGGCGGTGAGTGCGCGGGCGGCGACGAGTGCCATGCAGAGGCCAGCGGCGAGGCCAAGAGCGGTCATGGTCATGCCCTGGCGCAGCACAAGGGCGAGAAGGTTGGCGCGGGTTGCGCCGAGGGCGGAGCGGACGCCGATTTCGCGGGTGCGCTCAGTGACCGAGCCAGAGAGAATGCCGTAGATGCCGATTGCGGCGAGCACCAGCGCGACGAGGCCGAAGGCCTCAAAGAGGATGAGCACAAAACGGCGCTCCTGTGCAGTGGATGCGAGCAGCGTGTCCATGGTGGCGACGCGGTCAACCGGCCGATCCCTATCCACGGACCAGATCGCGGTTTGGACAGATGGGGCCAGATTAGCCGCATCCGCCTGAGTGCGGGTACGGACGACGATGGACTGGACCGGATCGACCCAGACCCACTGCGCCGTGGTGATGTAAAACGCGTCTTCGTTGCCTACCGCCAGAGACTCCTGCTTAACGTTGCCGACGATGCCGACAATGGTGGCCCAGGGTTGATTGATATCGCCGGCATCCGGCCCGACGCGGGCGCGCTGGCCGATTGGATTCTGGCCGGCAAACTTGCTGTCTGCAATCGACTGCGAGATCAGAATCGCGATAGGAGCGCCGACCCCGTCGTGTTCGTTGAGCAGACGTCCGCCCAGTAGGGGAATCTGCATTGCTGAGAAATAACCAGGGCTGACGGCATAGCGAAATGCCGCCTGGCCGGTAGGATTGTTGTCTTTCTCGAACTGGATGCCGTAGACGTCCTGATCTCCGTTGAGCGGAAGCTGACTGGTGATGCCTGCTGAAACGACGCCGGGGATACGGCGAATGCTGTCGAGAGCCTGCTCAAAAAACTGGAGACGCGCGGCGCCGCTCAAGTAACGCTGGCCGGATTCCTGCACCTGCATGGTGAGGACACTGTAGGCATTGAATCCAGGGTCGACCGCGAGCAGACGCTGCATGCTGCGCAGCAACAGGCCGGTGCTCACGAGCAACGTGACGGCGAGAGACACTTCAGTGACGACGAGAATGCGGCGCGTCCAATGATGACCGGCGGTAGCGCGGCCGGAGCCCTGTCCTAAGTCTCCATGCAAATCGCTTCGCCCGGCCTGCGCCGCTGAGATCAAGCCGACAACGACCCCGATGAGAGTAGTGAGCAGAAATGCGAAGAGAAAGATTGGGCTGTCAACCGCGATTGCATTGAGCCTTGGCAGCGCGGGTGGGCTGAGCAGGACCAAGGCCTTCACGCCGACCTCCGCGACCAGGAGCCCAAGCGCTCCGCCGAGCATGGCAAGCATCAGTGACTCGGTGAGCAGTTGACGGGCTAACCGGCGCCGCGGGGCACCGAGCGCGGCGCGCATGGCGAACTCTGCGCGCCGCTGCGAGCCGCGCGCGAGCAGCAGATTGGTGAGGTTGACGCAGGCGATGAGCAGCATCAGAAGCACTGCGCCAAGGATCGCGAGCAGCGCGGGCCGGACGGCCTTGGTGAGGTTATGCTGCAGAGGTTGGACCAGCATGCCATCTGGAGGGCCACCGGAGCTGTCGTAGCCTTTCACGTAGATTTGCGCGAGGGAGTGCATGATACCGCCCAGCTCCGAACTTGCCTGCTGACTGCCAACGCCAGCCTTCAGGCGCGCAATGAGATGAAGGTGGTGTCCCCACTCGCGGCCGCCGTCAGGAAGCGCGGGGTTGTACTGAAGCGGTGACCAGATTTCCGCTGAAGGGCTCAACACGTTTTCAAACGAGCCGGGCATGACGCCGATGACAGTGTAGAGCTCATCATCGAGACGAACCTGTTTGCCGACGATGGCGGCATCGGCAGCGAAGCGGCGGCGCCACAGACGGTTACTGAGGATGACGACACTCGGTCCGCGGAAGCGATCATCGGAGGGTCGAAAATCGCGTCCCAACAAAGGAGCGACGCCAAGAGTCCGGAAAAAGTCTGCACTCACGCGCTGGCCTTCAATGCGCTCGGGACGGTCCGCCTGACCGGTGGATGTTGCCGCCGCTTGCCATGGCTTGAAGACGGCAAGCGAATCGAAGGAGTGGCTGCGCTGCGAGAGGCCCTCAAACGTGGCAAAGGTGACGGGCATGGGCGCGCCGTCTCTACGCATCTCCGAAAGCATCATAAGGCGGCTGGCGTGCGGATAGGGCAACGGGTCAATGAGGATGGGCTTAACAGCGCTGAAGATCGCGGTGCTGGCGCCGACGCCGATGGCCAGCGTGCAGACTGTGACGGCGGTGAAGCCGGGATTGTGCGCGAGCATGCGCAGGCCGTAACGGACATCTTGCATGAGCGTTTCGAGCCAGGGGAGGATGCGGCGCTCGCGATGGGCCTGGCGGGTCTGCTCTGCGCCGCCGAGTTGGATGAGCGCTTGTCTGCGGGCTTCTTCCACGGTGAGGCCATTGCGGACGCCCGCGTCAGTGTGCAGAGCGACGTGGCTTTCGAGTTCAGCGTTGAACTCGCGTTCGATGCGAGAGCGATGAAGGAAAGCGCGGAGACGAAGGACGAAGGCTCGGAGTTTGGGCATGTTCGCGGTCCTGCTTAACTTGGGTTGTGCGGCTACTCGGTACGCAAAGCGTTCATGGGGTCAATGGCGGCAGCGCGGCGGGCGGGCAGCCAGGAGGCAAGCGTGGCGATGGCGCAGAGAAAAATGGCGGCGGCCAGGTAGATGAGCGGGCTGTTGGCGCCGTCGCCGAGGAGTTTGGCGCTTGAGCCCATGCTGGAGTTACTGAAAGAAACGCTCGCAACGAGGCGGGCCATGACGATTGCGAGAACCAGGCCGGTGATGAGGCCGCCGGCGGTGAGAATGAGGCCCTGCTTGATAACCATGAGCAGCACATGCGAGGGCTGCGCGCCGAGCGCCATGCGGACGCCGATCTCCTGCGTGCGCTGGGCGACGGAGTAAGCCATGACGCTGTAGAGACCAACACCGGCGAGCAGAATGGCGATGCAGCCGAGGACGGTCATGAAGCTGGCGGCGATTTTTTGCGGATAGAGCGATGCGCCGATGTATTCCTTGAGCGGAGCGGCATCAAAGACGGTCACGTTGGGATCAAGCGCCTGGGTCTGCGCACGCAACGTGGAGAGAACGGAATCTGGCTCGCCTTTGGTGCGGACGTAGAAGGCAAGGTTCATGTCTTCGCGATAGATCTGGCGGAAGGGCACGTAGAAATACGCCGGGGTCGATTCGCCGAGGTAGTGGTACTTGGAATCCTTGGCGACGCCGACGACGCGGAACCAACTGCCCCAGCCGTGAATGCGCGCGCCGATGGGACTGCGGCCGGCAAAGAACCGGCGCACGAAGGCCTGGTTGACGATCATGACGGCGGGAGATTTGGGATCCTCGTTGTCCTGCTCGGTGAAATTGCGGCCCTCGACGATGGGAATGTGCATGAGAGGCAGATAGCCGGGCGAGATTACATTGCGGAAGATGTTCATGTTCTCGTTGGGCCGGGGCGCGTAGCCTTCAATCTTCAGCTCTTCCCACCAGCTTGGCTCGAAGCCGAGCGGCACGCCGTCGGAGTAGGCAACGTCAGTGACGCCGGGAGCGGACTGCATGCGCTCGGCGAGACGGCGGCAGAACTCTTTGCGCTGCGCGAGGCTGTAACCGTTGGTGTTGAGATAGAACTGGTTCAGGAGTACGTGGTCGGGATCGAAGCCGGGATCGATGCGCATGGTGGTTTGAAAGCCGCGCGCGAACAGACCTGCACCCACCAGTGTGACGAGAGCCAGAGCCACTTCAGCACCGACGAGAACAGAGCGCAGGCGATTGCGGCCACGGCCGGCTGTGCCGCTGCGTCCACCGGCATTGAGGCGGGCGCTGAGGTTGAGATGGCCGACATGCAATGCGGGTGCAAGGCCGGCGGCGATGGCGGCGAGAATGCAAATGCCGGCCGTAAAGGCGAGCACGGAGAGATCGGGACTCGTATTCATGGCAACCAATTGCTGCATGGGACTTGGCGGCATGAGGAAGCGCAGGGCGTGAGCCATGAAAGGAGTCAAGGCGAGACCAAGAGCTGCGCCCATACCGGTGAGTAGGAGGCTTTCTGTAAGCACCTGGCGCGCAAGACGTGCGCGGCCTGCGCCCAGAGCGAGGCGCGCGGTGAACTCTTTTTCGCGCACCATGGCGCGGGCGAGAAGCAGGTTGGCCACGTTGGCGCAGACAATGAGTAACACGAGAACGCACACGCCCATGAGGATGCGCAGCGGCCCTACGAGCAGGCCTTGCGGGCCGTGCGGAGACTTCCAGAGCGGCAGCAGCGTGGCAGACATGCCTTCGCTGACATCCGCGTTGGCGATTGCCATGCGGTCAGCAAGGGACTTGAGCTCAGCGCGCGCCTGATCGATGGTGACGCCGGGCTTGAGACGCGCAATACCGAGCATGTTGCGATTGTGACGATCGCGCAGCATCCGCTCTTTGACGCCGTTGAGCACGGGCTGCGCCATGTAAGGAATCCAGAGATCGAAGGCCGTAACAGGCATGGAACCGTGAAAACTGGGATCAACGACGCCGACGACGGTGAGGTCGTGCTGATTGATGCGGATGGTGCGGCCAATGATCCCAGGATCGGCGGCGTAGTGCGAACGCCAGAAGCGATCGCTGATGACGACGATGGGAAATTTGCCGGGAGAATCGGCGAATTCAGCGGGAAGAAAGAGACGGCCGGCTTCCGGCTTGACGCCGAGCACGGAAAAGAAATTGCCAGAGACGAGCTCGCCCCAAGCACGCTCGGCATGATCCTGATTGCCAACACTGAAGGCGGCGATGTGGGTGACTGCGACGCCATCGACGAGTTTGAGGTGGTCACGGAAGTCGATGAAGTCGGGATAGGAGTTGGGCACCCACTCGCCGTTGGGAGTGACAGACTCGACTGTGACCAAACGATCGGGCTGGGCGACGCCGCTCAGGGGTCGCATGAAGACGGCATTGATCCAGGTGAAGGCAGTGGTGGTGGCGCCGATGCCGATTGCCAGGGTGAGCACGGCGACAGCTGTGAACGAGGGATTGCGGGTCATCATGCGCAGGCCGTAGCGCAGGTCATGGATCAGGTCTTCAATCCATGGCAGTGTCCGGCGTTCGCGATGAGCCTGGCGGGCTTGCTCTGCGCCGCCAAGATGAATGAGGGCCTGACGGCGGGCTTCTTCGCGCGAGAGGCCCTTGCGGATGCCGGCGTCGGTGTGCAGCGCAACGTGGCTCTCAAGCTCAGCGTCGAAATCGGCTTCAGCGCGATCGGCAGTGAATGTGCCGCGGAGACGAAGAGCGAGAGACCGGAGTTTGCGGATCATGATGAATCTCCTATTCGGTGCGCAGTGCCTGCATGGGATCGACTGAGGCGGCGCGGCGCGCGGGAATGTAGCAGGCGGCAAGAGCGATGACGGCAAGGAACGGCGGGACGAAGGCGAAGGTGAATGCGTCATGCGGTTGAATGCCGTAGAGGAAGCTGGACGCCATTTTGGCCAGCATCCACGCGGCGGGCCAGCCGAGAGCGATGGCGATGAGGGTGAGTACAAGGCCTTGGCGAAGAATGAGGCGTTCGACTGTGCCGGGTTTTGCGCCGAGGGCCATGCGGATGCCGATCTCGCGTGTTCGGCGGCTGACGGCGTAGCTCATGACGCCGTAGAGGCCGGTGCCCGCGAGCACCAGGCCGATGAAGCCGAAGGTGCCGAAAAGTGAGGCGGCAAGGCGCGGCAGAAAGTAGGCTGTGCTCACATGCTCTTTCATCGTCTCCTCGTTGAAGATGGCCATGGAGGCGTCGAGTGCGTGGATCTGCTTCCGGGCTGCTTGTTGCACTGGCGACATGTTGGCGGCGGTGTGGATGACGAGCGTGTAACCGAACATAGATGGATCGCTTGCAACGTTCTGCTTGAGGGAGCGATAGACCACCGGGCGGAGGTCTTCTCCGAGCGTGCGTGACTTGATGTTTCCCGAGACGCCGATGATGCGATAGGTGACTCCGCCACCGGTGACGAGCTGGCCGATAGGGTTCTGCGATGGGAAGACGCTGTTGACGAAGGCCTGATTGACAACGACGACCTTGGGGCCGGTGGAGGTTTCCGGTCCAAAATCAGAGCCGGCGAGAAGTGGCGTGCCAATGGTTTGAAAGTAACCGGGCGTAACCATGTAGAGCTCGGCGCTGTCAGTGGAGTGCTCGTGGCCGGACGCACCGACAGCCTGGAAACCGTCACTGCGATAGCCGCCGTTGAGGGGCGGCACATCTGTGACAATTGCGGAGACAACGCCGGGAATTGCCGCTACGCGCTGCTGAAGTTGCGTGAGGAAGACGACGGTGCGCTCGGGCGTGTATCCGTGCACGCGCGGGTCTATCGACATGAGCAATAGATTGTCGGTACGAAAACCAATATTGAGAGCGGCCGCGCTTTGCAGGCTGCGCAGGAAGAGTCCAGTGACGGAGAGCAGGACGACCGACATTGCGATCTGCGCGATGACGAGGATGTTGCGCAAACTGATGCGACGGCCGGGGCGGGCCAGTGCGTCTTCTCCTCTGAGCGCACTTGCCAGGCGCGGACGAGACGCAGCCCATGCCGGCGCCACGCCGAGCAGCAGGCCGCTGATGGCCGAGAGCGCGAAGGAGTAGAGAAGCACGCGCCAGTCGACACGGATGCTTACATCAACAGGCACCGGCGCGGGGATGTGCAGCATGGAGAGCGCATGTGTGGACCAGAGCGACAGCAAAATGCCGAGAGCTCCGCCGCCGAGACCGAGGAGCAGACTTTCAATGAGCATCTGGCGGCGCAGACGCGCGGCCGTTGCGCCGAGAGCGAGGCGGACAGCCATATCGCGCTGGCGGCTTGCAGCCTGCGCGAAGAGCAGATTGGCGACGTTGGCCCCGGCAATAAAGAGCACCAGCAACACAACGACGGAGAGCGCGGCGAAGAAGATCAGCACGGTGCCGCGATCGCGCGGGGGAAGCGAGCCGGCCTGCTCAAAGACGAAGCGAAGGTCCTTGTCAGTCTTGGGATAGCTCTGGCCGAAGCGGCGTGCCATCACGTTAAGCTCGCTGGCGGCTTCGTCACGCGTGACGCCTGGCTTGAGGCGGGCAATGGCGTCGATCCAGTGGGTATTGCGCGATCCAAAGTCGGGCGGGTGCGTTGAGAGTTGCGCGTCGCTGGCGAGCGGCACCCAGAACTCCGTGCCCAGGACCTGGTCAATACTGTGAAAGGCCGGCGTGACGACGCCGATAACCGTGTATGCGTGGCCGGAGAGAGAGACTGTTTTGCCGATGATGGCCGGGTCTGCGCTGAAGCTGCGCTGCCAGAGGGCGGCGCCAAGAACGATCTCCTGCACGCGGTCTTCGCCACTCACGAAACCGCGGCCCAGCAGCATGGGAATCTGCAAGACCTCAAAAAAGTTGCTAGTCACGGCCTGGCCGAAGACGCGCTCAGGCTCGCCACTGCCGCCGCCGATAGAGGCGGGCACGAGCGCATCGTACGCAGCCACGCCGGAGAAAGACTTTGCCTGGTCGCGCATATCCACGTACATGGGGTAGGGAAAATTGCTGCAGCATGTCTCTCCGGACGGAATGGTGTGCAGAGCGAGCAGCGATGTGGGATCGCCGACCGGCGGGGGGCGCAGCACAAAACGGCTGACCATCGAAAAGATGGTTGCGTTAGCGCCGATGCCGAGGCCGATGGAGAGGATGGCAATGGCTGTGGCTCCGCGATGCTTGACGAGGGTGCGCATTCCATAAGCCAGGTCGCGGATAATCGACTCGAGCCAAGGCAGCGTGCGCCGTTCGCGATGGGCCTGGCGGGTTTGCTCTGCGCCGCCCAGGCGAATGAGCGCCTGGCGACGGGCTTCGCGCGGGTCAAGGCCGGTGCGGATGAGGGCGTCGGTGTGGAGAGCGATGTGACTCTCCAGTTCGGCGTCGAAGTCGGACCTGGAACGGAAGAGACCGAGGAGGCGTTGGGTCAGGGCTCGGAGGGTTCGCATGTGTCTCCTTAAGACTCTTCAGCGTGGGTTAGGAAGCGCGCCAGAATAGCGGTGGTCTGCTCCCACTCGGCGGCGGCGCGCTTGAGCTGGCGATTGCCGGCTTTGGTAAGCTCGTAAAATTTGGCTTTGCGATTGTTTTCCGATGTGCCCCAACTAGAGCGGATGAAGCCTTCCTGCTCCAGCTTGAGCAGCGCGGGATAGAGCGTGCCGTAGTTGAGCTGCAGCAAGTCGCCACTGGTCTGCTCAATGCGGCGGGCCAGGCCGTAGCCGTGCTGCGAGCCCATCGTTTCAAGCGTGCGCAGGACCATCAACGCCAGAGTTCCCTGCCAGACATCGGTTTTGTCGCCCATTTCTTGTTTCCTTCCTGCTTGTATTGCTAACCAATAGGAGAACTTTACCGCAACTTGTATGGGAATGCAATACGAAGAGGCTCGCGGGTTGGTTCCAGAAAAATTCAAGGGGGCAAAGAAAGAATGAATGTGGTAGGCTGGCGCGTAGATTCCGGGTCCGATTTTGAGTGGAGGGTTCGCTGTGCCGATACGGTTCTTTGCTCTTTACGCTCTTGCCGCCGCCATGCTGCCGCTGGCTTCGCAAACGCCTTCTTCTCCCGCCGGCCTTGCTCAATCCGCAGAGCAGCAATTGCCGGCCCTGACTGAGACATACAAGCATCTGCACGAGAATCCGGAGCTCTCAGGGCATGAGGTGCAGACGGCGGCGTTTGTGGCTGGGGAGCTGCGCAAGCTGGGTTATACGGTGACCGAACATGTGGGCAAGTATGAAGACGGGACACAGGCTGAGGGCGTAGTGGCAGTGATGGAGAATGGCGCGGGACCGCGGCTGCTGCTGCGCACGGAGCTGGATGCGCTGCCGGTGGAAGAAAAGACGGGGCTGGATTACGCAAGCCACGCGACCACCACCAACGCGCAGGGGCAGACGATTCCTGTTATGCACGCGTGCGGGCACGATCTGCATATGACGGTCTTGCTGGGCGTGGCGCGGGAGCTTGTGGAACGCAAGAGCCAGTGGCACGGAACCGTCATGTTGATTGGGCAGCCGGCCGAAGAAATCATCCAGGGTGCGGCAGCGATGTTGCGGGATCACTTGTATGAGCGGTTTGGACGGCCTGATTTTGTGCTGTCGGAGCACGATTCAAATGATGTGGCGGCGGGAACGATCGCGGTGAAGGGTGGACCGCTGCTGGCCAGCGCGACAACACTCAACGTCACCATGCGCGGCATTGGCGGACATGGGTCGGCACCGCAGGCGGGCAAAGATCCGATTGTGCTGGCGGCGGAGTTCGTGCTGGTGGCGCAGACCATTGTGAGCCGGCAAATTGACCCGCAGCAGCCAGCAGTATTGACGGTGGGAACGATTCACGGTGGGACAAAGAACAATATTATTCCCGATGAGGTGACGATGGGGCTGACGCTTCGGGCGTATTCGATGGCTGTGCGCGATCAGATCGTGGCGGCGATCAAGCGCGAGGCGAACGGGCTGGCGGCGGGATATGGAATTTCGGCCGACCGGATGCCTACGGTGACCATGGGCGAGAGCACGCCGGCAACCATCAACGACGCGGCAATGGCTGAACGGGTTCGCGCCGTCGCGATTCAAGCGCTGGGCAAGGAACGCGTGAGCGAAGCCAGAGCCATCATGGCCAGTGAGGATGTGGGGCTGTTCACGCTCGATGGAAAGATTCCCGGAGTGATGTATTGGCTGGGCGCGGCGGATGCAGACAAGCTGGCTGAGAGCCGCAAGACGGGCGTGCCGCTGCCGAGCCTGCATTCGGCGCTGTTTGCGCCGGTCTACGCGCCGGCAATTACGACGGGCGTGACAGCAATGACGGCCGTGGCGATGGACCTGCTGAAGTAAAGAGCAGCAACTGAAAAAACCGCACTCAACGCTCAATAGATGAGCTTGAGCGAGAACTGTATCTGGCGGGAGGTGCCGGCGGTCTTGCTGATTTCGCCGAAGCCGGAACCGTTGAGAATGTTTGCGGGCAGGCCCATGTCAACAATGTTGAAGAGATTGAAGAACTCCGAGCGGAACTGGAGATCGACGCGCTCCGCACCGCTCGGGCGGCGGCCGAAGGGTGTGTCTTTGATGAGGGCGAAGTCGAAGTCGTAATATGCGGGGCCGCGAAAACTGTTGCGGCCAACAGTGCCGAAGACGCCCTGGTTCGGACCGGTGCCGCCGGGCACGTGGATAGGGATGGAGAAAAAATCTGCGGCATTGTTGGTTCCCTCGCCGAAGTAATCCGGACGGTTGGCGCGCGCGGTGGATAGATGCGGCTTGGCAATCTGGTCAGGACGATCAACGCCGTTCGAGCCCGCGCCGGTTTGCTGAATGCCGGAGAAGACGGTGAAAGGCGAGCCGGAACTAAGACTGGAGATACTAAGTAACTCCCAGCCGCCCGTTACTTTTTTGGAGATAGGCTGGAGTAACTGCGCGCTATCAAGATGCATGTCCTGGGCGACGCTGAGGCTGAAGCCATTGGTGACATCGAAGGCTGATGGGCCTTTCTCGGGATGCGTATCGTAGGGGTTCTGCGAAAAACCGGAGGTGGTTGCGCCGGTTGATCCGGTGCCGCCGAGGACCTCACTGGTGGTGTCGAGCGATTTGCTCCAGGTATAGCTGGCCTGCAAACCGGGCCCACCGTGACCAACGGTGCCGGCAAGCGAGGTTTGCAATGCGTGATACGAGGAGTGCGCGTCATTGGTGATGACGTTCTCTACACCGAATCCGCCTATGACGTTGCCGGCCGCGTCAAACTGCGTGTGTGGCGCGAAGGCTGGGGTTGCGCCGGGATAAGCGTTGGGGAAGCTATAGCGTGGGAGCTTTTCGGCAGCCGTACCAACGTAATTTGCGTCCGCGGTGAGATTGCCGATCTTGCGCTCCAGGCCGAGAGTCCAGGTGTAGAGGGTAGCGTTGCCGAAGCCGGGATCGACGCCGCTGAGATTGAGCGCGCTGACCACACCGCCAGGCGTGAGCGCGGCCGTGTCCTGCTCGAAGCGATCCACATCCATCACGGTGTTGGCAGGGACGGATTTTGTTTGGCCGTTGGCAAAGATGTTTACGCCGGACGGAGTGTAGACGTCGGGGAGCTGCGAGGGTGTGAGCTGGAATCCGTAATGGATGGGAAAGACTGCCGCGGAGACCAGGCGCGGATAGATGGCGAAAGGCGTAGAGCCAGTAAGGAAATTGTCCTGCCAGATGTTGGGTGGAATGGTGGTAATGGCTCCGCCGGCGTGGGCGGAGAACTTGGGCGTGACCTGCCATGAGGCTTGGATGCGCGGCGCGAAGGCCTTCCAATTGGTGCGATAGCCGGGCTGGGGATTGACAACGTATTGCTGCTGGCCGTCGATGATCTGGAAACCGCCAGTGCGGTGAGCGCGCTCGGTGATGGGCGTGTAGAGCTCCCAGCGAATGCCGTAATCGAGCGTGAAGGTGGGCGTGATCTTCCAGGTGTCTTGCGCGTAGGCATTGAAGTCGTTGCGGCTGATGGCCGCGGGACCAATATGCTGACCGCCGGACATGAAGGGCGGAGCGAGAGCAACGGTGTACGCGAAAGAGCTGCCGGAAAGGAAACCGGAAAGCGTGTCAGGCAACGGATCGCCGGGGTTGATGTTGTGGGCGCCGCTTGCGGAAGGGATAAATTCCGTGGCGTAGGCCCTGCCGCCGCCGAAGTCGTATTCGCCGTTGGGGCTGATGCCGAAGTATGTTGTATCCCGATTGATGCGCGCTTCAAAGCCCGTCTTGAAGGCGTGGCTGCCAGTGGTGAAGGCGATGTTCTGGCGGCCCTGGAAGAGATTGCCGTAGGCCTGCATGACAGAGCCAGCGGCAGAGTTAAAGGCCTCAAATAATCCGTCGTTGAACTTGACCGCGGGGTCGGTGGAATCGGAGGTGGGAAAACCGGGTGTGGAGCGCGTAATGCTGATGGAAGATTCGAGCACCAGGCGTGGAGACACGGTGCGCGTGTACGTACCGACGACGTTGCGCTGGCGGTCAATGTATTGAATGCCGAAGGCGGGATCAATAGCGGTCTGGTCGGGATTGGTGGTTGGACCGGTGAGATTGTCGAAATTAAAGCGGGCGAAAAATTGACCCTTCGAGGAGATTTTGTGATCCAAGCGAACGGAAAACTGATCGGCATTCGTGGCTACCGAGGATGCTGTGGCATAGGTATTTGCTTGATATGAGCCGGCGGTATAGTTGGGCATCGGATAGCGGGCCAGCACGGCGGCGATGCCGGGATCGACGGGGACCGTGAGCGTGTCAGTAGTACCGTCTGGATAGGTGACGGTATCGAGACCGGCACGTTCCTGAGCAGTAGGAACGGGCAGGACCTGCGTGGTGCCGAGCACCTGGCGGAAGCCTTGATATTGCACGAAGTAAAAGGTGCGCTTGCGGCCGTCGTAGACGTGCGGAATAAAGACGGGACCGCCATTGGTAAATCCGAACTCGTTGCGTCGGAAGGGCGGAATGCGGCCGGGATAGGCGGGCGTGGCGTAGTCAAAGAAGTTGCGGGCGTCGAAGGCTGAGTTGCGGACGAACTCAAAAATGGAGCCGTGAAAACCGCTGGCACCGGAACGGGTGTGGATGTTGGTGAAGCCGGCGCCGCCGCGTCCGATTTCAGCGGGCATCCAGCCGGAGCTGGAGTCGATGCTCTCGACAGCGTCCACATTGAAGTTGTTGAAGGTGGTGCCACCCATCTCGGGATCGCTGATGTCGGCTCCGTCCATGGCGAAGGTGGCTTCGACGCCGCGCTGGCCATTGATGGCGAACTGTTGAGTGAAGTTGGTAGCGCCGTTGGCGTCGGTCATGGTGCCGGCGGCCAGCAGCAGAAGCGTTGAGAAATCGCGTCCGTTCAGGGGCAGTTCGCTCACTGCCTGGCTGGAGAGCTGCTCGCCGCCCGTCGCGGCCTGGCCTGTCAGCAGGGCAACGGTAAGCTCACCGCGTCCTGAAAGGGTGAGCACGACGGGCGGCGCGGCAGACGCCAGGTCAATGGCCTGCGCGTAGTCCGCAGTGTGGCCATCCGCCCGAACAGTGAGGTGATAAGAGCCGGCGGGGAGCGTGGCGAGATGGAACTGGCCATCGGAGGTGGTAACCGCTTCGGCGTGCGCGCCACTGCCTGTGAGCCGGACCTTGGCACCAGGGATGGGAGCGCCAGCGGCGTTGCGCAGGAACCCCTGCCAGATGGGCGGGCCGGGCTGCTGGGCCAGCGCCGCGGCTGAGGAAAACAGCAACACGGCAAGCAGCAACAGAATTGGATGGGCAATGGATTGGCGGATTGAGCTGCGCAGCCCGCACCTTTGATTCAATTGGATCGTCACGAGAACTCAACCTTCGAGGGGATATGCGTCGCTTGGGACGACTCAGCGCGGTTGCAACAAGCCATTTCCGAGATGTATTGGATTATACCGATCTACTTACCGCAGACGATTGCGCAAAGGCGGCGGATGAAGCATCGCGGGGCGATTTTGAACAGCGGACTCCGGCAGCTATTTATGGAGGGGTGCATTCCCTACAATAGATACCGACACATGGCCACCGCAGACAACATTCCGAATGCGCCGCAAGATGCGGGCGCCGACACGATTACCGCGGTTTCAACGCCGCCGGGGCGCGGCGGCATTGGAATTGTGCGGCTGAGCGGACCGAAGGCGACAGAAATCGCCACTCAACTGGTGCGGTTGCGCCAGCCGCTGGAGCACGGGCGGGCACGTCTTGCGGACGTGTTGGACGGGACGGCTGATGAGCCAGTGGAACGGGATTCAGCACGCATCGATGAGGCGCTCGTAACCTGGTTCGCAGCGCCGAATTCCTACACCGCTGAGGATGTCGTGGAGATTGCGGCGCACGGGTCGCCGGTGGTGATGGATCTGCTGCTCAAGCGAGCTCTGGAACTGGGCGCGCGACTGGCAGAGCCGGGAGAATTTACGCAGCGGGCTTTTCTGGCCGGACGGCTGGACCTGACACAGGCCGAAGCGGTGCGCGACCTGATTGAAGCGCAGACATTGACCCAGGTGCGTCAGGCTGCTGCTCAGATGGGCGGTGCGCTGAGCCGGCGCGCGGCTCCGGTGAAGCACGCGCTGGTGGAGCTGATCGCGTTGCTCGAAGCGGGCATCGACTTTGCCGAAGACGACGTGGACGTGGCGGCGAAGAGCGAGATTGCGCGGCGGATTGACGCGCTGACGCCGCCGCTGACGGGGCTTGAGTCGTCATTCGCTCGGGGGCGGATTGTGCATGACGGCCTGACACTGGCCATTGTGGGGCGGCCGAATGCGGGCAAGAGTTCGTTGTTCAACCGGCTTGTGGAGCGCGAACGCGCGATTGTGACGGCGACGCCGGGAACCACGCGCGACCTGGTGACGGAGCGGATTTCTCTCGATGGCATTCCGCTGGAACTGGTGGATACGGCCGGTCTGCGCGAGGGTCTGGAAGAGGCCGAACAGATGGGCATTGCGCGCAGCCGCGAAGCGTTGGCGGACGCTGCGCTGGTGCTGGTGGTGCTGGACGCGACGCAGCCGTTGAACGACGAGGAGCACCGGCTTTTGCTGGCTGTGGAGGGCCGGCCCGCGCTGGTGGTTCAGAACAAGTGCGACCTGGCGGAGGCGAACGGGACTACTGATGCGACAGCGGATGTGGCTGCTCTGCGGACTTCCGCACTGACGGGCGAGGGGATTGCGCAACTGCGGGAACGGATTCTGGCGCTGGCTACGGGCGGCGCAGCGTCGGAGCCGGGGATGTTGACCAGCCTGCGGCACCACCAGGCGATTACCACGGCGCTGGCCGCGCTGGGCGACGCGGCGGCAGCGAACGCGGGCGGGATTCCACATGAGATGATCCTGCTGGATCTCTATCGCGGGCTGTGGGCGCTGGATTCGCTGACCGGACAGACCACTTCAGATGATATTTTGAACTTGATTTTTTCTACGTTCTGCATCGGGAAATAGTCGCCATGCCACGGCTGCCAAACCAGGCGCGACCGAGACTTGGAAAATGAGGGGATAGGTTGAGGATGAGAGAAGGACGATGATTCGATACGGACTGCTGGGCTTTGGGCATCATTGTGAGAAGCGGCTGATTCCTGCGTTTCCTGCGGCGCGCGGCTCTGTGCTGGCAGGAATATGGCGGCGGGATTTGACCAAGGCCGCGGAGAATGCGCGCAAATACTCCATTGAGCATGTGTTTCAGACGGCCGAGGAGTTGTGCGCCTCGCCGCTGGTGGATGCTGTGTTTGTGACTTCGCCGGATGCGCTGCATCTGCCTGACGTGTTGCTGGCGTTGGCGTACGGCAAGGCGGTTTTGTGCGAGAAGCCGCTGGGCATGAGCGCGGATGAGGTGCGGCAGATGCTGGCTGCGGCGGACAAGGCAGGGTTGCGGCTGGGCGTGGCACAGAACATGCGCTACCACCGGAGCGTGGAGGTGATGCGGGATTGGATTGCGGAGGGGCGGATTGGGCGGCCGTTGCTGGCGAACGCGCAGTTCTGCTTCGCGGCGGAGCGCAGTCCGCGGCAGTGGATTTACGATCCGGCACTTGCGTGCGGAGGGCCGATTGGCGATGTGGGCATTCATTGCATCGATGGGCTGCGCTTTGTGCTCGACAGCCGCGTGGCCCACGTAAATACGCTGGCGCGCGCAGATGAAAAGTCGGCCCCGCTGGAGGCTTGCGCAACCATCGGATTGGATTTTGCCGGCGGGGCGATGGGCGCGGTCACGGTGAGTACGCGCGGCGTATATCGCTCGATGATTGAAGTGACAGGAGAGACGGGTACGATTGCCAGCGAATACGGACTTACCGTGGACACGGAAGTGGATGTGGTGCTGTGGCGGGCCGGAAAAGCTGAGGAGCGGAAGACGGTTTCAAGCGCGGACGGCTACACGCGAATGCTGGACTCGTTCTCCGATTGGGTGGAAGGGCGCGGAGAGTATCGCGCAACTGCCGCGGACGGGCTGCACAATCAGCAAGTGCTGGACGCGGCCTATGCAAGCTGGCGCACGGGCATGAGGCAAACACTGCCGGGCGCATAGAGGCACCAGATAGAGGTGCTCGGCCGACACCCTTCAACGGCGAACAAGATCAATCTTGTTTTGCATGGCGAGGCTGGCGGCTTTAGCGCGCTCGGCTGCCGCATCGCTGGCGCGGCCCTGGCGGTCGTAAGCGATGGCAAGCTGGGTGTGCGGCTGGGCGAAGGTTGCATCGGCAGCGATGGCTTCCTGGTAGCGAGCCACGGCGTCCGCAATCTGGCCCTTGAGCAGAAGCTGGTTGCCGGCGTTCATGGCGAAGTCCGCTTTTTGCCGGCTGACCGCGCTGCGGGCCAGGTCCGCTCCCTGGCGGCGAAGCTCGGCAGCCTGGTCGCGTAACGGTTTCACCTGGGCACGCAACTGGTCAGCCTTGGTCTGGTTGCCCGCGGCTTCAGCAGCGTCTGCCGCTTCCGTGTCCGCTCCGGCCTGTTCGGCCAGGACCGCAGCCAGCGTGACGCGGGGACCGGGCTGGCCTGGCAGAAGCGGGATGGCTTTCTGAAGAGCGTCGCGGGCTTCGTCAAGGCGTGAGTCCTGCTTGAGCGTGCTGCCCAGGATGGCCCAGGCATCGCCATTTTCAGGACGCAAGGCTACGGCCTTCTTAAGCTCAAGGACTGCGTTGTCGAGTTTGCCGGTCTGCATATAAAGAATGCCCAGGGTGTAGGGCGGGTCCTGGAGCGTGGGGTCCATTTGACCGGCGCGGGTGAGTTCGACGATCGCATCATCGACGCGGTCTTTCATTTTGTAGGCCATGCCGAGATCGTAGTGAAGCTGCGGATCGTTGGGGTCGAGGGCGAGCGCGGCCTGAAAGTCGGCGATGGCTTCGTCAAAGGCCGAGAGCTGGACATGGGCCACGCCCTGATCCTTATAGAGCGTTGCGTCGGGCGGGGCCGCGGACATGGCCTGCTGGAAGTAAACGAGGCCGTCTTTGGCTTTGCCTGTGAGGGTGAGCGCAAGGCCGAGGTTGGTGAGGGCGCTTACATTGTGTGGGTCGCGCTGCATGGCCTGTTCAAACCACGGGATTGCTTCCTGCTGACGGCCCTGGCGCTGCAAGGCCATGGCCAGCTCGTTCTGCGCGCCGGGAAGATTGGGGTCGAGCTTGATGGCCTGTTCAAGATGTGGAGTTGCAGCTTCGTCGTGGCCCGCGGCCTCGAGTGTGCGGCCATATTCAGACTGGGCGAGCGCGCTGGACGGAGCGGCTGCGACCGCGGCCTCGAGAGACGCAAGCGCTGCATCCAGCTCATGCTGCTGGCGCTGAACGATGCCCAGGTGAATGCGCGCCGGAATATTGGCGCTGTCGATCGAGAGTGCCCGCTCGAACTGAGGTTGTGCTTGAGCCCAATTACCTTGCTGGGCGTAGAGCGAACCGAGATTGTCAAAGACATCCGCTGTGACGGCTCCGCGCTCGACGGCGGCTTGAAACATCTGGATGGCTTCAGCCGGTTGACCGGTGGCGGCGAGGGAGCGGGCATAGGCCTGGCAGAAATCGGCATCGACGGGCTGGCCACCGAGCCGTTGCGAGGCCTGGAAGGCGGCCGTGAATTGAGGAACGGCTTTGGTTGCATCGCCGGATTTAGCGTAGGCCAGCGCAAGGTTGGCTTCGCTGCCTTGATCGCCGGGTTTGAGATGGAGCGCGGCTTCAAATTCCGGAACGGCTTCTGCAGGCTTGTTCAGCTCGATGAGAACTTCGCCCAGCGCTTCATGGCCTTCGGGAATCTGGGGAGCAAGGCTGACGACCTGGATGAATTGGGCTCGGGCCTGTTCGAGATTTCCAGCCTGCAAAGCAGCATATCCGGCGTGGAAGGCAGCGTCCGCGCGCTTGAGCTGGTCGGGTGACTGCGCGCCCACGCAGTGCGGCACGGCTGCCAGAACACAGAACAGGAAAGCAGGCAGAACGCCGCGACTCAGGTGCATGGCCTATTTTCCCGCAGGCTGAGGCTTGTCGTGGTATTGCAGGTCCACAACCATTTGAAACTCGCGATTGGCTGCTTCCACCTGGCCGGTAGCTTTGTAGGCCTGGCCGAGCAGGTTGTGGGTGAGATAACTCGACGGATCCATTTTCGCGGCGTGATCCAGATAGTGGAGAGCCTCAATGGGCTGGTTGAGCTTGAGGAAAGTCTCGCCCAGCAGGATATAGGGGGCTGTGGAGTTGGGTTCAAGCAGAACGGCGCGGTTCAAGGCCTGTTGGGCTTCGTTGTATTGGCCGTTGCGGAGATAAGCGTCGCCGAGGCGGTCATAGAGAAGCCCGTCCAGCGGGTTGATTTTGCGCTCCGACTCCAGCTCGCGAATGGCGCCGGGGACATCTTGTTTGGCCAGGGCCACCTCGGCCAAAAGCTGGTGGGCGAGAGGTAGAGTGGGATTGATTTCCAGTGCCTTGTGAGCCTCGACAGCGGCCTCGGAAGCAAATTCGCGGCGAAGAAAGAGCCGGGCGGCGAGCAGATAAGCCTCGGCGGAGTCGGGCGGAAAACTGTATTGCGTGGCAAAGGCATGACGCGCATCGTCGTAGCGCCTGGCGTCGGTATAGCAGAGGCCGAGGACATACTCCGGGTCGATGTTGGCGCGGATGACGGTGGCGTGGGCCTGTTCAAGGAAAGGGAGGGCCTCGGCAGAATGGCCGGTGCGGAACAGGCTGACGCCATGCATCTCGATGGACTCACGATCGGCGGGGTCCTGCCGGGCGGCCTTGGTGAAGGCGTCAATGGCTCCGGGGAAGTCTTCTCTCTGGTAAAAAATGATGCCGCGCAGCCGCTCCACGCCAGCCGGTTCCGGCGTTTGCGCGGCCAACTGATCGAGCATGGTCATGGCCTTGTCGAGACGGCCCTTGGCGGCGAGGGCTTGTGCTTCTTCAAAAGGTGTCGCGGGTTCGGCCTGGGGCGAATCGGCGCTGGGCTGGGCTGTATCCTGGGCCGCGGTTTGCGAAGTTTGAGCGGACGCCGCCAGAGAGAGGATGGAGCAGAGGAGTGCGGCAATAAGGGTGCGCTGCATGGGAAATGCCCTGTCTTGCAGTTTAGTTCCTGAATCGGCGTATTGGGATAGGCTGGTTTGCCGACCGGCCTGTTCTCAAGGCTTGTGGATGGAAGTTGGAGAGGACAAGAAAGAGGGGAGCCGAAGCTCCCCTCCAGGTTTGGTTGCGGCTCCTCACACGAATTTAGAACTGAGCGTGGAGAGAGAATTCAAGTTGACGAGGACCAAAGTCCTGGCTTTGGCCGTAACCCTGGCCGCCGCTGTTGATGACGCCGATGGATTCGATGTTGCCGTTGGGGTTGCCGGCAACAATGTGGTTGAAGACGTTGAACGCATCCATGCGGAACTTGACGGCCACATTCTCCCAGAGGGTGAAGGCCTTGGTGAGGCCCGCATCCGCGGCGAAGGAGCTGGGACCACGGTAAGTGTTGATGCCTGCGTTGCCGAAGGTATCCAAACCGGGGTTGACGAAGGTTCCGTCACCCAGCGAATG
Organism: Occallatibacter sp.; assembly: GCA_036489415.1. Classification (GTDB taxonomy): domain Bacteria; phylum Acidobacteriota; class Terriglobia; order Terriglobales; family Acidobacteriaceae; genus Telmatobacter. The sequence goes on from DASXFS010000029.1 coordinate 26,119, forward strand.
CGCCGGATAGAACGTGCGTGTTCCGACTCCGCCGGATGTGGGCACAAAGGGAGTGAGGCTGGTTTTCATGCGCTGCGATTGGCTCGGGTCGCAAGGTCCGTCATTGACGTTGGAACCGCACTCGTTGTAGCCGAGGGTGAAGGGCAAACCGCCGCCCCAGTTGGTGGTTCCGCTCAATTGCCAGCCGCCGATGATCAGGTCGGTTGCACGATTGGCGCCGGCGACAAACTGCTTGCCTTTGCCAAAGGGCAAGTCGTAGCTACCGTAAGCGGTGAGCTGCTGATTGCGGACGTTGCTGTCGCGGCCATGGGTGATGGAGTGGCTCCAGGTGTAATAGTCGGATTGTTCATCGAACGCACTGGCCCACTGATAGTTGGCGGTAATGGCAAGGCCTTTGGACATCTGCTTCGCCAGGGTGACCTGCATGGCGTCGAACTCGGTGTTCTGGTCGTCGCCTCTGTAGGCAATGCTGTTATTCCAACCGCACATGCCTGGTGTAACCAACGGCTCATTGGGGGTGGTGTAGTTGGCGTCAGAGCAAGCCGGCAATTTGGCTGCGTAGTAGCGCTGCAGCAGGTTGCCGTTTGCGCCCCCGTTTGCTGCAATGGTGTTGGCGGGCACCGAGGGATCGAAGTGCAGGGTTTGGCCGTTGACGCTGTTGGCGCCAGGCAAGTTGACCGCGCCTTCATTGGGGTTGGTACCGTTGTTGTCGCCGTCGCCAAGGGTATGCGTTCCCTTGTTGCCGACGTAGGCGATAGTCAACGAAAGGCTTGGAGTCAGGGCGCGCTCCAAGCTCAGGTTCCAGGCATCGATGGTGGTCAAGTGAAGCGGGTTGGGCCTTGCACTGGAGCTGACCGTGGTTCCAGGATTGGGCAGCAGACCGTTGGCGGGAACCGTGGGCATTACGTTGGGCGCCGGCCCTGTGGCGAGAGCGAACGCATAACCGTAGGTGGTAGGCGAGTTGATTTGCTGGTTGGCCAAGACCGGAACGTTCTGAGTGATGGTGTGCCCAAAGATGGAGCCGAAGACGCCAGTATCAAAGCTGCGGCCATAACCGGCACGAATGACGGACTTGGAGTCAAGCTGATAGGTGACGCCAAGACGAGGCGAAAACTGCTTTGCCTTGTCTACAGACCAACCCAGGTTGGATGGGACGCCGCCGATACCGGCGACATGCAGGTAGCCGTCAGAAATGTTAAGCAAAGCTCCATTGCCCGGGCCATTGGTTGACTCCGGGAAGTAGAGATCCCAGCGCACACCGAGGTTCAATGTCAGCTTGCGGCTGGCACGCCAGGTATCCTGCCCATAGAAGAAGGTACGCTTCTGGAATTCCTTGGCGTTGGTGGATGTGGAAACGTAGCGGTTGAAGCTGGATACGTCGCCGAGGAACATGGTGGCGAAGCCCAGCCCGCCTGCGGAGGTTCCAGTTGGAACTGTCGGATCCTCGGTGGGGGCAGCGCTGAAGTTGAGCAGGCCGGCGCGGTCGTTGTCAGAAGGCACGCGCAGGTTGCGGCCATAACGGAGATCGGCGCCCACCTTGACGGTGTGGTTGCCCATGATGCGGGTCCAGTTGTTGACGATCTGGAACTGATCTTCGCGTTCGATCAGCGGGCAGTTGCAGCGGTTGACGCTCAGGCCATCGCCGAAGACAGGGTCGCCCTGAGTTCCGCCGCCGCCACCAGGCAGATTGGCGGGGAAAAAGCCTGGCGAGCCGGAGGTAATGGCGCCGCCGATATTGATGCCGGGGATGCCGAGAGCGGTGGCTTCCTCGACGCCTGCGTCATGCTTCACGTCTCCGATGTCGTAGCGATAGTAACCGAGACGGAAGTCGGTGAGCATCTTGGGGCTGATGGCGATGTCCATGCCCGATGCCAGACTGTCGTTGGCTCCCGACGAGTTGCCTCCATAATTGTTGATGCCGAAGCCCGGACCGCCAGCAGCACCGAACATGACCGCGCCGGTCAGGGTATCCGTGAAGCGCGAGAAGCGCTCGAACGCGTGAGCCTTCTCATTCAACGTATAGTCGAGGCGCTCGGTCCACTGGTCGCTGTTAAACAGGCCGGTGCCGGATGCGTTGTAGTTCGCGTCCAGCCCGCCCACGGAACCGGAGGGGTTGGGAACGATGTTGGCGGTATACGGTTCGAGAAGCGTCAGCAGGTTCAGGGCAGGAGTTGATAACTGCGCGGTTGGAATCACGTTGCCCGGATAGGGAGTGTAAGTGGTTGTCCCGGTTTTGGGGTCCGTGGTTGGGTAGTAGATAGTGCCGGCAGCGCCGAGCTGGGTCTTGTACTCGCTGAAGTCCGCGCCGGGGATCTTGCTGGGGCCGACTGTCTTGCCCAGGGCGGTTTCCGTCAGAAGGTTGGTGGGCAACGTGTCAACGGCCGTGGTACCGACCTTCTGGCGCTGGCCTTCGTAGTTGCCGAAGAAGAAGAACTTGTCTTTCAGGATGGGTCCGCCGATTGAAGCGCCCATGCGGTTCTTGAGGCCGGCGGGAATGGAGCCGGGAGCCTGATCGTAAGGATCGCGGGCGAGGTTGGAGTTGCCGGTGCGGAAGTCGTAGATGCTGCCGTGGAAGTTGTTGGTGCCGGACCGGGTCTGCGCGGTAACTACGGCGGAGACGGCCTTGCCCAACTCGGCGTCGAAGTTCTGCGTGGTGATTTTGGTCTCAGTGACCGAATCCATGGATGGATTGATGACGATGATGCCCAGAATCGGATCCTGGTTATCGGTGCCGTCAAGCTCGAAAGCAGTTCCGCCGAAGGCCTGGCCATCGATCTGAATTTGCTTGGAGGCCTGGGGATTTTCATCGGCCGCGTGGGACCAGCCGAGCATCTGCGCGCCGGGCAGCAGGAGCTGCAGGTTGGCGAAGTTCTGGTCGCCGACGGGCAGGCTGGAGGTCTGCTGCTGATCGAAGACGGTGGAGACGTCGCTATTCTCAGTCTTCAATTCGGGCTGCGCGCTGGCATTGACTTCGACGGTTTCCGTGCCACCGCCTACGTCCAGGGTGGGGTCGACGCGGGGGGCTGTGTCGGCTTCGACCGAAATACCCTTGGTCTCGAAGGCATTGAATCCCTTGGCCACGACTTTCAGGTCATAGACGTCGGGAATAAGGTGGGGGACGCTGTAGTCGCCCGAGGCGTTGGAGGTGACGTTAACGACGGTGCCTTTGGCCTCGTCTTTAACCGTGACGGTGGCTCCAGCGACGGCGGCTCCGGTCTTGTCCGTCACGGTGCCGAAAATCGATCCATAAACCGATTGCGCGGTGGCCGGCACAGTGAGCAGAAGGCTCGCGCAGGCAAACGACGCCAGCGCAAGGGCTGTACGAAAACTCTTGTTCATGCGGTCTCCAATAAAAGATGGTTCTGTTTTTTTGTGTGAACTTGTGGTCTATCCACTTGCCGGGTGGGTTGGTTCCCGCCAGTCGGCATTGAAGGCTCGCCGGCCACGATGGCGGGACGAGCTAAAGGACCGGGGCGGCCGCTTCCCGATTCAAAATTTGGGGAAGCTGAAAAGAGCGAACTCCGGAGCAATCGAACGATAGCAAGCTGAGACGAGCCTGTCAACGAGATAAATGGAAAAAATAAAACGTTTGAGCGTAAATACGACATGTCAATACTTGGAAACATTTACATTTTGATGGCGTGTTTTCTCTCCACTGCCTAATTGAATCCGTCGTCAGGAATAAGTCTCATCTATAAAGCGATTTACTCCGATATTTTCCCATCGGCGGTTCCCTGTCTTCCGACCCAAGACCGCCTTTTCGAGCATGTTGTTACCGTATTATCGACCGCATTATCTGGAACAAATGCTACTTAAATGATATGTCAATTAAGATTTGAGAGCAGAACCGGGAACCCTACATGAAAGGATTGTCGCGGAAGCTCTCATCGAGCCATTTGCCGCGTCCTTTCGATGCAGCGCGGTATCAATCAAATGGTTGATTTAGATGGGGTGAACCCTTCCCTGATGCCGCGCGAGGTGTATGGTCTCGGCATTCGCGCAAGGAGCCGAAGGTGGGGCTGGAGGCAGTTGCAGTTTGTCTTAAAGATGGATTGTTGACTCTAGAGATTCATCCCTGGGGAACTGACTTTCGGTATGACATTTGGCCTATTTGTTGTTGCTCCGGACATCGCTCTGACTGAGGCCGATCCGGATGGACCACGGTCACGACTTCTTCCTGGCGAGAGCAAAGTCGTCGGACTTCAGGATTTTGCCGCCTTCCTCGAGGACATAGAGCCGGTTGGCATCGAGATCTTTCCAGGTGTCCACAATGCCGGAAGGCCAGCGAACCTCCACGAGATCTGCCTTTTTGGCATCGCCCAGGCCGAAGTGGAGGCGGAGATCGCTGGCCGAGAAATAGCCGTTGCAGGAGCGAACCTCGTCGATCTGGATGAGTGGAGGAAGTTTGCCTGAGGAATCAGGCTTGGCGTTGAGCAGCGGCGTGCCGGTCTGCGCCACGACTTTAATCCGTGCGCCGATGCCGGTGCGGTTGGACTTAACGCCGACGGTGCGGATCTTGATCCAACTGCGGTTCAGGTTGGATTGGCAATGCAGAAGCTGGGGCACGGCGTTGACGCAGTTGACCACGGCATCCATGCGTCCGTCGTTGTCGTAGTCGCCGATGGCAAAGCCGCGGGCGGGCACGGCAGCGGTGATGCCGGGACCGCCTGCCAAGCTGACATCTTCAAACTGGCCGTTACGCAGGTTGCGATAGAGATATTTGCGCTCCGCGTAGGCTGCGTCCACTTGGGTGCCGTCCACCTCTGGATAGACATGGCCGTTGGCAACGAGAATGTCGAGCCAGCCGTCGTTGTCGATGTCGATGAAGCTGACGCCCCATCCGAGCAGGCGGGTGTTGACGCCTAACCCTGCCTGATAGGTCCGGTCGTCAAATGAGCCGTCGCCCAGGTTCATGTAGAGAGAGTCAGTATCGCCGGCGAAGTTGGTCTTGACGATGTCGAGCAGGCCGTCGCGGTTGTAGTCACCGACGGAGACGCCCATGCCGGCCTGGGGCTTGCCGTCAGGCGAGTAAGCCACACCGGCCTCGATGGCCTGGTCTTTGAAGGTGCCGTCTTTCTGGTTGACGTAGTAGGTGGCGGCGGTGGAGTCATTGGCTACATAGATATTGGGCCAGCCGGTGGCGTCGAGATCGGCGGCGGCGCAGCTCAACGCATACGTTCCGAGCGTGCCACCCATGCCGGCCTTGTCGCTCACGTCGGTAAATGTGCCGTCGCCGTTGTTGTGGTACAGAAGATTTTTGCCGCCTTCCAGGCCCGGCGGTCCGCACGCCACCTGGATGCCCTTGTATGTGCAGTTAGCGTCCTCGGGCAGCGGAGCGGTTTTCACGTCGAAGTCGATGTAGTTGCCGACGAAGAGGTCGAGATGGCCGTCTTTGTCGTAATCGAGAAACGTGCAGCCGGAGTTCCAGCGCACGCGCGACTGCAACAGACCGGCCTGCTTGGTTACGTCGGTGAAGGTGCCGTTGCCGTTGTTGCGAAACAGGGCGTTCTGGCCGTAGTAGCTGACGAAAAGATCGTTCCGGCCGTCGTTGTTGTAGTCGCCCACGCAGCACCCCTGGCCCCATCCGGAGCGGGCGAGGCCGGCCCTCAGGGTGACATCGGTGAAGGTGCCATCGCGGTTGTTTTTGAAGAGATGACAGGTTGGTTCCTGGCCCTTGGGAAAGCCCTCAAAGCGCCAGCCGTTGATAAGGAAAATGTCCACCCAGTCGTCCTGGTCGTAGTCAAAGAACGCGGCGCCGCAGCCGGTGGTTTCAAGAAGGTATTTGTTGCGATGTTCGCCGCCGAAGATGGTCTTCACACTGAGGCCGGCCTGTGCGGCCACGTCAGTAAACTGAACGCCGAGCGGCGTTCCAGCTACCGGCGAGGCCAGGCCCTTGGGCGCGGGACGGGCAGGCGCTTCATAAACCTGGCGAGAGTTGGCGGAGGGCTTTTGCGGCGGCACTGCCTGCTGGCCGAAGGCTGGCCGGGCCAGGCGGAGGACATCTTCCAGAGACAGAACCAGAGCAGTGCGAGAGAGCGATTGCAGAAAGCCGCGGCGGGTGAAGGGCAAAACGTGAGCCTCCGTTGGCGTGAGGCTTCAAGGACAATTGAGCCCCAAAAAAGCGAGTATAGCGGGTGGAACGCGGACGGCGCGCCCTGATGCGTTTGGTTACTCGCGATCTTTAGGCAGGTTCGATGACTTCTAACCCTTGAACCGCCGAGAAGTGACGCTTGTTGAAGGTCGCGACGGCGTTGCCTGTTTGAATTGCCGTCGCGGCCAGAATCAGATCGTGGGGACCGATCATTTGTCCGGTTGACTCAAGCGTTGCCCACAGCCGTGCGTGGACGAAAGCGGTGTTGAACGTGAACGGAAGGATCTCGAAGACGGGGAAAATTGCCTGGAAGAATCGCTCGCGTCTGAGCCGGTGAAGGCCGACGCCGCGCTCGATTCCATGTTGAAGTTCTGAGACGGTGATCGCCGCCAGCTTGAAGTCTGTTCCCCGCTGACTGGCAACCCATCCGTCGAAGTTGAAGGTGCGGCGTTCGGCCTCGATCAACACGTCCGCATCAATCAAGATTGCCATTTATCCCTCGGCGGAAGGAGCCCAGCCCTGGCCCCTTGTAGATCGTGCAGCCAAAGTTCAGCGTCCTCCGGTGTCAGGCCGCTCTCTATGCGCGCTTTACGCAGCGCCTCCAGCAGAGCCGGGCCGTTACCGGCCGACGCGTCTTCCAACGCCTTGCTTGCCGGCCCAATCCGCGCGACCGGTACACCATTCTTGTGCAGAATGAAGGTTATACCTTGATAGTGAGCGCGGTTGACGCAGTCGGCAAAATTGCGCGCCGCGTCTGTTACGGAGATGGTCTTATCGCTCATATAATCAGAATATCATAGTTTATGTAGACGAAAATACTCGAATCCCGCCGGACCTCTTCCCGGCTCCCGGTCTCTTCCGGCTTTCGACCTCCTCAGTAGCGCAGACCGAGCTTCATAGGAAAGTCGTCTTCATCGTCTTCCAAACCGGGCATGTTGCAGTGCTCCTGGATGGTGCGGCGATTGAGATTGCGGAGCGCAAGATGCGCCGCTGCGATGACTGCGGCGACGAGGACAAAGTGCGGGATGCTGGCCTCGATCCATGGTTCAACGGCAACCGGAAGCCAAAGAACGATGGGGAAAAAAGTGAAGTATTTGAGCAGGGTCAGAGCCAGGTTAGGCTGCTCCCGAGCCGGCTCGCCGGTAAAGGCGACGGTCTTGACGTTGAGAAAGAACAGGTCCGTAAGCAGCAGGCACAGGCCGGCGACGATCAGCAGCAGGCTCGCGGATGCGGACCAGGTGCGGAGTTCCGTCGGGGCAATTGCGCGGAATGCGAGGCACGCGGCAAGGGTGATGATCGCGGTCCAGAGCAGAGCCCAGAGCTGAGCGGCGCGCAACAGGTGCAAGGCCACATCGAGACGCGGCGGACGGCCGTGGACAATGCGGAAGGCCCAGCTTCCCTGCCGGTTGCCGGGCGAGACAAAGGCCATGCGTAGTCCGGCGACGGTCCAGAAGACGACAATGCCGATGGCCGCGCGGATGCCGTCGGGAGAGATCTCTATCTGAACCTGGCCGTGCTCCACCTTGAGACGCAGGACGCTGGCAATGACGACAGAGAGGCCAATTCCGCCGTAAAGAACAAGATAGATGCGATAGCGCTGCACGCGCAGCAGCGTTTGGCTGATGAAGTGAAAGACGGCGCGGCGGACGGGTGGCCGCAGCAGCGTGGCATGAAGGAGCCCTTGCAACGGACGTGCGATCCGGGCGCGTGTACTTGAGGCCCGCGCAATCCAGTTGCGCGTGTCGCGCGCGCCGGGGCCTACCACCAGTTGGCGCACTCTGCGCAGGTAGGCCAGGGGGTAGGCAAGCATGGCCAGCAAGATCGTGATCACGAGCGCGGCGCATCCGATCTGCGCAAGCCGGGCGTAGATGGGCAGAGCGGACGGTCCTTCAAGCAGACGCTGATAGATGCCAAGAAACCAGAAGGGCGGACAGTAGAACACGACCGGACTCTTTGACTCGAGGAAGACGGGAACCGCTCCGGAGAGTACGGGAAACAGGAAGAGGAGCATGAGCAAAACGGTGATGGAGAGCCCCTGAAGGATGAGAGAAAGGCGGCGGAACAGGCCCTCGCCCAAGACCGACAGCAAGACGCCTTGCAGAGCCAGAATGAAAGCTGCGGAGAACAATCCGCTGCCCAAAACCGCGAGAATATGGCCCGTGAGCAGACGCGGCAGATTCGGCGGATCGAAGGACGCAGGAATGACCAGGGGCGCTAGAAAATTGGCATCGAACAGGAAGCCGACGATGAGGATAGCGATGGCGGCAACGCGCGCCTGAAAGAGTTTGCGCGCGTGAATGGGCAGCGTCGTAAGCACAAACACATCAAGCAAATCAGGGAAGAACAGGTCCCACTCAAAGACCGTGATGATGCCCATGGCGACGAAGGAATACACAACAAAAAAGAAGTGGTGGTTGACCTGCAACCAATAGGGGGGCGGGTCTATGTTGAGCGGGCGGCCGGGCGGCCAGCCGATAAACGGATGGTAGATGGGCCACAAATACAAGGCAACAACGAATCCGGGAAGGCCGGTGGCAAAAGCAATCAGAACCAGGCGCGCTTTGGCGTCGCCGTCTGGCGAGGCGGTTTCGTTATTGAAAAAGCGTTCCAGGAAATGGCGCACCAGCAGCGAGAACTGGCTGCGCTGCGGCGGATGCACGGCGCCGAGCGCGGCCTGGGCATTCAATGAAAGTGCTTCCGGCTCCGACATCATGAAGAGCCGCTGAAATTCCTCACGGATGGGCAATTTGCATCACCTCGACCATCTGCTGCGCCAGAGCGCGTGTGTCCTGCTGCTCAACCAGTTGCGCAAAGACACGTTCAAGATTGGGCAGGCTCATCAGTTTGGCCAGCTCAGCCGGGCGGGCGTCGGCCAGCACCCGGCCTTTCGCAATCACGATGACGCGATTACAGATCTGCTCGACAACCTCAAGCACGTGCGAGATGTAAATGACAGCCTTGCCTTCGGCCGCAAGCAATTCAAGTAGATCTTTGAACAAGCGGCCGGAAACGACATCGAGGCCGGAAAGCGGTTCGTCGAAGATGAGCAGCTTGGGATCGTGCAGCAGCGACGCGGCGATCAGCACGCGCTGGCGCATTCCTTTCGAGTAACTGGAGATGGGCGAATACTGCCAGGACTCAAGATTCAGCAGCTTGAGCAGGCGCGTGGCTTTGGCTTCAATGAGCGCTTCGTCCAGACCGCGCAGACGGCCCACCAGTTGCAGATATTCCAGGCCCGACAGGTAGGTGTAAAGATGCGCGTCTTCCGGCACATATCCGAATGCGGCGCGGAAGGCGACCATGTCTTTGGCAATGTCCTGGCCTTCAAAAAGCACATGGCCGTCGTTGGGGCGCAACATGCCGGTAATGATTTTGACGGTGGTGGATTTGCCGGCGCCGTTGGGACCGAGAAAGCCCACGATCTCACCCTGCGCGACTTTGAAGCTCACATCCTCAATGGCGGGAATGCCGCGGTAACTGCGGTAAAGGTGTTGGAGCTCAAGCATGAAGGACGCCTCGGTCGAGAGGGATCTGCGGATTGACTTTCCGTGAAAGCAGGCTCGCCATACCCCTATGTAGCAATCAGCATACGCTGTTGTCAAGTAGATTGCTACATAGGTAAAATGCGCCATGGCGGGCGAAAGCAAACTATCCGACGCGAAACTCTCGCACACAGCGGCCATGATTCTGCAGGCGCTGGACGGTGGATTCGTCTACGGCTTCAGCATCATGGAGATGACGGGGCTGCCCAGCGGAACTGTGTACCCGGCCATGCGGCGGCTGGAGCGGGATGAACTGATCCGCTCGAACTGGGAGCGGCAGTCGATTGCCGACGCCGAGCAGCGGCCGCCCAGGAAGTACTACAAGTTGACGGCGGTGGGCAAGGCGACCCTCGAATCCTCGCGCAAGCGCTATCCACTACTGGAAAGACTGATTCCCCGCGAGGAGGCCAGGACCGTATGAGGCTTGCCTTGCATTGGGATTGGGGATGGGCACGCCGCTTTCTGCGGCCACGGCTACTGTATCCGGGGCTGCTGCATTCAGACCTACTGCATTCTGGACTGTTGCGTGCTGCTTCGCTGCTGGTGCCTGGGCCGCAGCGCGCGGAGTGGGTTCGCGAGTGGCGTGGGGAGCTGTGGCACGTGCGGCAGGCCTGCGCGCCAGCGGACCGTGGCCGTGTATCGTGGCGAGGCGAGCGGGAGGTTACGGCGTTCTGTCTGGGAGCTTTCCAAGATGCGCTTTGCCTGAGGCGGTCTGGCCGACACAGGAGGCTGCCGTTTGTTGATATGGAGGGAACAGCCAGGCAGTGCGTTCTGGTTCTGGCGGCAGTTCTGGCTGCAAGTTATGCCATTGCGTTGCTGTTGCCGGGGGTTCGTGCGGAGCGCAGCCTGTGGCCGCGCAAGGTGAATCCGAACCTGGTGCTGATTCAGCAGGAAGCCGGGGATTACGATGCCCGGCCCTCGATCACACCGGCGCAGTTCAGGGCATGGCAGGGCAGAAAGCAGAAGTACTTTGACGGCTTCGCCTTTTACCGTGTGACGCGGGAACCTGTGGAACTAGAACCTGCATTGAGCGGGATGCAAGACAAAGCTGCATGGGGCGTGGCGCGGGCCAGTTCAAATCTCTTTACTTTACTGGGTTTGCCGGTGCGGTTTGGCGAGGCGCGGGAACCGGCTGACGACATTTTGCCGGAAGTGATTTTGAGCGAGAAGGTTTGGAAGCGGCAGTTCGGCGCGGACCCGCACGTTGCCGGGGTTGTGGTGCATCTGGGGGGGCTGGCGACACGAGTCGCCGGGGTGGCGCCAGATGCGTCGCTCGGCCTGCCGGGCGGCGTGGATGCGTGGCTGCTGGAACCCGACGCCGAAATGGGAGCCGCAGGCGCAGGATACGTGGTTGCCCATCTGACGGACATGGGCAAAGCGGAACTGTGGGCCGGGTGCGTGCATATTGCCGCGAATGGGCCGGGCGACGCCGAGGACGATCTGCTGGGCGTTTCTCTCGAAGAATGCAAGCCGGCGCCGGAAACCCTCTATCTGTTTGCGGTTTTTCTTGCGTTGCTGGCACTGCCGGCCATTACATCGGTGTCGCTGGGAGAGTCGAGCGCCAACCCACAAAAGACTTCGTGGTCCAGGAGACTGCAGCGCTGGAGCTTTTTGTGCGCCAAGATCGCGCTGCTGCTGCCTATCGTCTACTTTGTCTCGCTTGAGCTGGCCTACGGATGGACGACCTTGGGTCGAGAGCGAGCGGTTTATATCCAACTGGTTTCAACCTTTGCGATGTGCCTGTTTGGGCTGCGCTGGGTGCTCAAGGACCAGCGGCAGCGGTGCCCGGTCTGCATGCGGACGGTGACGCATCCGGCCCAGGTCGGCCAGGCGTCGCGCACATTTTTAGATTGGAACGGCACGGAGATGATGTGCATGGGCGGGCATACGTTGCTGCACGTGCCGAGCCTGCCGACGAGCTGGTTCAGCACACAGCGCTGGCTCTACCTGGACACGTCGTGGGGGTTTTTGTTTGCCGGGCCCACGCGGCCGATCCCCTGACGGACAAGTCACTCATCAACCTGCCTCAATCGGCCCTATCTCAGCCCGCTGTTCTCAGTCCGCTGCCAGCTGTTCCAGCAGCGTGTCGAAGTCTTCCAGCTTGGAGTATTCGATGATGACCTTGCCGCGGCCGTGGTGGTCTTCAATGTGGACTTTGAGGCCAAGAGACCGCTGCAGGCGCTCCTGGACTTCACGCACATTGGGATCGATCGGAGGCTCGGGCTTGGGTTCCTTTTTAGGGGCCCGTTCCGGATGCAAAAGGCCTTGCACATACGTTTCCGTTTGGCGAACAGAAAGCGAAAGTCCAACCACGCGCTGAGCGGCCTTTTCCATTTCCTCGGTGTGTTCAAAGGCCAGCAGGGTGCGGGCGTGGCCAAAGCTGAGCTCGCCTGATTCGACGCGGGCCTGGACGGATGCCGGTAAACGTAACAAACGAAGAAAATTAGCCACTGAAGCGCGGTCTTTGCCTGTGCGCGTGGCCATCTGCTCCTGGGTCATGTGGAACTCGCGCGAGAGCCGCTCGAAGGCACGGGCCTGCTCCATGGGGTTCAGGTCGGCGCGCTGCAGATTTTCAACGATGGTGATTTCCATCGCCTGCTCATCGGAGACCTGACGGAGAATGGCGGGGATGGTGGACTTGCCGGCCAGTTGGGAGGCGCGCCAGCGGCGCTCTCCGGCAATGAGCTGAAAGCGGCCGGCATCGAGCGGCCGGACGAGAATGGGCTGGACGACGCCGTTGGCGACAATGGAAGCGGCCAGCTCGGCGAGTTGATCCTCGTTGACATGCGAGCGCGTCTGAAATGGATTGCGATCGATCAGGTCGAGGGCGATCTCGCGGGGCTTCCCGCCTTCGGAGTCAATGGGAGCGGCGGCGGAAGCTTGTGCGCGCGGGATCAGCGAGTCCAGACCTTTGCCGAGAGCGCGGCGCTTGGTGTCAAGAGGAGCGATGGTCATGGTTCAAAATCCTCGTAATCCGGCGGAAATTGCCGGTGGTTCAAATACCTGAATTCGAGCTTCAGGGCTTCAAGTCGGGACTGCCGGAGTTCCAAAAGACAGGAAACAAGGCTTTGGAAAGCGGTCGAAGAAACAGAGGCTCAGGCCAGTCAATTACGAATAAGGCCAGAAGCGTACCTTGGCCCGCGGCGGGGCATGCGTAGGACTGGCCGCTCGATTGGCTGCTTCGGCTTTGCGTTCCACGCTGCGGGGGCTTTCGATGCTGTTGCGTGTCAGATATTCGTTCGCCAGCTCGAAATAGGCTTCGGTGCCGCGGGAGCGAGGGTCATAAAGGGCTACAGGTTTGCCATGGCTCGGTGCCTCAGCCAAACGCACGTTGCGCGGTATCACAGTCCGAAACAGGCGGTCGCGGAAGTATTCGCGCAGCGTATCGGTCACCTGCTGGGCGAGATTGGTGCGGTCGTCATACATCGTGAGCAAAACGCCCTCGATGGTTACATTAGGGTTTACAGCTTCTCGTACGCGTTCCAAGGTGGAGATCAGCTCGGTGATGCCTTCCAGGGCGAAATACTCGGCCTGCATGGGGACGATGAGGCTACCGGCTGCACCCAGGACATTGAGCGTGAGCAAATCAAGCGCGGGGGGGCAGTCTAGAACGATCAAATCGAAATTTGCCTGGATAGGATCGAGGGCAAGGCGCAGGCGCAGGGCGCGATCGGCAGCGCCGGCCAGCTCGATATTGGCGCCGGTGAGGTTCTTGGAGCCGGGCAAAACCCAGAGGAGGTTGATTTCGGTGGGGAGAATGACCTGCTCCGCAAGTGCATCTCCAACGAGGACATCGTAGATGGAGCGGCGGTTGTCATCGCGCTGAAAACCGAGGCCGGAGGTGGCGTTGGCCTGGGGATCGCAATCGACCAGAAGGACCTTGAGACCTTCGAGAGCGAGGCAGGCGGCCAGGTTGATGGCTGTGGTTGTTTTGCCAACTCCGCCTTTTTGGTTGACAACGCCGAGAATCTTACCCATGGGAAACAAGGTTATAGGGAAGCGCGTTTTGAGGGTAGGGAGTTGCGTTGTGGAGAACTCGACAAAGCTGTGGAAAGCGCCCTGGGTGAATAACCGCGACGAACTTGGAAGCGGTTGAGAGGGCATGGGTTGCAGGCATTGGGCAAAGTACGGCAATCAGCTACATGAAAAGAGGCTGTCGGTGGAAAACCACCAGGGTTTGGAGCTGGATTTTGAGATTTATTGCAGGATGCTCCAGATTGGCACTGGCCTGATCCGGGACAAATTCAAGCCTGTTCCACGTGGAACATCCGCGTCGAGACTTGGTTTCATTTGTTCCACGTGGAACAAATGTTTTCGCTCATCTAGCTGATTTCGGTGAATCGGATGAGTCGAGATTAATTTGCCTCTCAGCAGTGGACATTGGTGGTCGCTTGCCCCAGTGCCAAAATGCGCGCGTCGCTGCCAGGCAAAGGAACGCGATTGGTCCACGACCACCGAGAGCTCAGCGCAGCTTGGAGTTGGGGCAACTCCGTACTAGAGGTCATTAACGCCAGCCATCCCGTTGGCGCAACCATGCCTGATGCGTTCCGGGCCGCGTTTGTCATGCGGTCGACGGCGCGAAGAGTTACGCAGTCGAATTGCGTTGACAGCTGCTCCGCCCGTCCGGAATGAACCTCTGCGGAGATCCCAAGCGTGCGAATCGCCTCGCGCAGGAATGCGGCCTTCTTGCCTTGGGACTCAGCTAGCGTCACCGCAATCTCCGGCCGGCAAAGAGCAATGGGGATTCCAGGGAAGCCCGCACCGGAGCCGAAGTCAAGTAATGTTGTGATCTCGGTAGGCAGGGAGCGGGCGCATGCGATGCATTCGACAAAATGGCGGGATAAAATGCCCTCTTCATCGCGAATGGCCGTTAAGTTGGTGCGGGCATTCCAGCACTGAAGCAGTTCGCAATAGTCTGCGAAGCGGGATGCGGTCCCTCGATCAAGGTCATCGAGACCGGCCGTGGCCAAAAGGCTATTGAGTTTAGTAGCTAGGGACTCAGCTGACTCACTCATCCCAAAATCCCCGGACGGGCTGGAGATTGGATCTCAAGGCCCAATTCACGAGGCTGCCACGGACGCTTCAATCCGCCGTGGCTCCCAGGCCGTAGCCGCCTGCGTAAAGGCCGCAAAAATGGCGCGAGAGTATGCGCTGTGGGTATAGGTCCGCTCTGGATGCCACTGCACGCCGAGGACAAAGTGCGTTGGCGAGTCCAGTTCGATCGCCTCAATAACTCCATCGTCCGGGGACACCGCACTGACGATCAGGTTATCGCCGGGCTTGCGGACAGCCTGATGATGGCTCGAATTGACCTCGATCCCGGGTACCGTGCCGGGCGCAAGCAGGCCGGCGAGCCTTGATTCCGGTGAGATGTGGACGGCGTGGGCATCCAGGACGTTACGGCCCGGATTGTGATTGACGGAAGTCTTGAGATCCTGGATGAGAGAGCCGTTGCGCCAGACGTTCAGCGTTTGCACACCGAGGCAGATGGCGAGGATGGGTTTATATAAGTTGAACGCATCCTGCAAGAGAAGTTCGTCCACGGCGGTGCGGCCCGCGTCGGCTTGGCCGCATTCAGGGATTGGATCTTCGCCATACCTTTGTGGATCAATATCATAGCCGCTTCCTGGGAGCAGGATTCCCTGCACGCCCAGCAGTAGCCGAGCAACGCGATCCTGGCGCTCGTGAAGAGGCACGACAACGGGCATCGCCCCCGCGGAATGGAGAGCCGCTAAATACTGTGGCAGAGAACGCTGGTTGTAGGCTGAGTCGGTACTGGTGGGCTCGGGGATGGCGATATGGACGGGCATGCAGCAACAGTGTAAGCCCATGCGGGACTGTTGCGAAAGTCTCTTTATCGCAATGAGCCTGTTGCTGTTGAATCGCGGACGGCCTAAAGGCCTTCAGGCGAGAGAGGCTTCAGTTTCCGCGTCGGCCGCTTCAGGCTGGCCGGACATTTCCCGGATGGCTGCGCGGAGCTTATTTGTCAGTTCGTCGGTCTGGCGAATGGTCATGCCCGTGGTGGAGATGGGCTCGCCGGCAGTCAAGGTCAGTTCACCTGGGTAGAGATGGCGCGTGTGGATGGGCAGCAGATTGTAGACGCCAGAGAGAGCGATGGGCACCAGAGGGACCTGGGCGCGAATGGCCAGATAGGCCGCACCGGAGAGAAAGTTTTGCAGCTCGCCATTGGGCGTGCGGCCGCCCTCGGGAAAGACAAAAAGGGGCATTCCAGACCGCAAAGCCTTGACGCCCACGCCCAGGCTGGAGAGCGTCGCCCGTGGGTTCCGAGTGTCAATCGGAATCTGACCTGACCGATCTAAGTACCATCCTATGAATGCGATAGGCCATAACTCCTTCTTCGCCAGAATGCGGAACTGAAAAGGCAAAGCGGCGAAGACCACCGGCGTGTCCATGTACGAGGTGTGGTTGGCGGCGTAGACGGCTACCGGGTGCTTGTTCAGGTTTTCCGCGCCTCGGACCGAAAGCGAAGATCCGGCGAAATAGATGAGCGACCGCGCCCAGACCCGAGCAATGCGATGCTGCGCGCGGCCGCGCTTGTCTACCAGTGAGACCAGTAGCGAAATGGACCCGCAAACGATGGTCGACGCAGCCATGAGCGGGACATGCAAGGCGTTGGTGCGCCAGCGATAAAGCCGAGGCAGCGGGCTGGGGCGCGGCGTCATGGTTGTGCCCCGCTTTCCTGCGGCACGCTGTTTTGGAGCAGCAGCGAACGCGCTTCGCCGACCAGGTACACCGATCCAGAGACTACGATCGGGCCGCCTTTTGCCTGTTCAGCCGCCACTTGCAGAGCCTGGCTGACCGATTCTGCGGCCGTGGCGGGAGTTCCAGTGGACTGCGCCGCAGCCAGCAGGTCGGTGAGGGCCGCTGCGCGCGAGCTGTGGATGGGAGCGAGGATGACCTGATCAAACAACGGAAAGAGGATCTGCGCCATCTCCGCAACAGGCTTGTCGCGCAGGCAGCTGAAAATAAGGACACGCGGCTTGCTTTCGTCAGCGAGAACAGCGCTGAGCCCGGCGCGCAGGGCCCAGGCTCCGGCCGGATTGTGCGCGACATCCAGAATCCATTCCACTCCGCCGCTTCGGATGTGCTCCAGGCGCGCGGGCCAGCGGGTTTCATGGATACCGGTAGCGATAGAGGCCGGTGTCACGGGAAAGCCGTGATGGGCGGCCAGCTCAACGGCCGCGGCAATGGCCAGGGCGAGATTGCGGTGTTGATGCGCGCCAGTGAGCGGGGAGTCGACCTGGACCTCCGCGCCGAGGGCCTCGACCGAATAGGGACCTGCCGCGCCAGTGGGCGGCATGTAGGGAACAGCGCTGACCCCGCGGACGGCCAGCTCGGTCGCCACTTCTCCCAGGGCCTGGTTGGCTTCCGGGTGCTGCGGCAGGGTGATCAGCGTTCCGTTTGCGCGCAAGATGCCGGCTTTCTCATGCGCGATGGCGGCGATGGTCGAGCCCAGCCACTCGGTGTGGTCGAGCGAGATGTCGGTGATGACGGAGATCAGTGGATCGACGATGTTGGTGGCGTCTAGACGGCCGCCCATCCCCACTTCGAGCACGGCAATGTCGACTTGCTTCTCGGCAAAGCAAAGCAGAGCCTGCGCAGTGAGGATTTCAAAGTAGCTCGGATGCTGCGGTAACGCGCCGTCAAGCACCAGCTTCTGGGCCGCATCGTGAACGCGAAAGTAGAGGCGGGCAAAGGCGTCGTCATCAATTTCTACGCGGTCCAGACGAATGCGCTCGTTGGCACGGACCAGGTGCGGCGAGGTATAAAGCCCGGTGCGCAGACCGGAGGCTATAAGGATGGAAGCCAGCGTGGCGGCTGTGGAGCCCTTGCCATTGGTTCCCGCAATGAGTACAGAAGGAAAGCGCCGGTGCGGATCGCCAAGAGCAGCCAACAGGACGCGAATCTCGTCGAGCGAGAATTTGCGGCGCGGCTGCCCGGAGCTTTGGTAGAGCTCGGGAACCATGGCATTGAGTTGTTCTAAAGCCGCAGCATAGGACATGGACAATCCAGTATAGAGGGCGGATTGCGAGGAGTGGGAGGGCAGCGCGGGAATCGGCTAATGACGCAGCAGAAGCTGCAAGGCCTGGCGGGCATTTTGCAGGCATAGCCGCGCCTCGTCCTCCGAGAGCAGCCCCTGGTGGACGGCTTTGCGGCCGACGTCGTTCACCTGGTTGGCTACGCGGGGGAAATCCGCGTCAATGCCGGTAAGCTGCAGGTTGTTGTTCACCTCATGCAGCAGGTTGCCCAGCGTGGCTGCATTGCGGTAGCGGGTGCGGACCAGGCGGGTGAGAACGGCAGGCAGCTTTTGCTTGATGGCCTCTTCGAGCACGGACCGGCACATGACGGCGCAGGCGGTAAACAGGCCCAGGAAATAGCAGCGCGTGGCTTCGTCGAGATAGCGGTCAGCCTCCTCGGAGCTCGATGAGGCGACAACGCACTCGCGCAGATGGGTGGCGCGGAAGACCGCGGGCTCCACGAGTTCGAGCAGTTCAATGGCGATGGCGGCGCGCAGCAGGTCATTCTGCTGGGCATCCAGAGCGCGCTGAATCTCCTGCCAGGCCGGAGTGACGGCCTCGTTGCCGGCTTGCTGCAGCCGTGTGAGCGAGGTGAGCCGCTGGCGCGCATGCTGAATGAAGCCCTGGCGCATGTCCTGCGCCAGCTTGCGCCAACCCGCCACAAACGCAGCGGGGTCCTGCTCATGGCGTGCCAAAAGCTCGTCGTAGACAATGCCCGGCAGCACGTCGCGCAGTTGCTCAAAGCGACCGGTTCCGGCCAGTTCTGAGATGGCTTCGCAGAATTCCCTTCCCGGAGCCCCTTCGGCAGACATTTGCAGAAGTTGGTCTTCCAGACGCGCAACGTCGATGGCCACTGCCGGGCTCCTTTCGTAGAAACCGGCCGGTGAAGATTTCCTGACCCCGGTCTCCCGATGCCAAGTTTAGGAGAGCCACGCACGGTTTAGAGCAGCAACACGCATCCCCACACAGACGCCGTGCTGAAATGGGAAGGCGTTCACCTTACCCCTCGCAGACGGGAATTAACACCTGGTGTGGAGGACATGGATGTTTGAACCCCTTGCACGGCGCGGGGATGGACGCGGTTTTCACATAAGCGAGCCCGTTTGCACAGAGGTTTGAAGGCTGCCTGTGGGAGACGTGGGAAACCGGGGTCTGGTGGAGTGTGGTTGAGACGGGATTTCCAAAACTCCAGAATTCAACAGCCGCGATTTAGAAAACTCGCCAAGCAGTCAAGCCGCCACACTTCAATTGCTTCGAAAGGTTTTCCACTTTTCCTGCCTGAACTACGGGGACTACTGTTTTTTCTTCTATCTTTACTATCCTTTTCCACGCCTTCCGTCGCGCCTGGAACGGAGCACTGTGGGACTGGCCTAACATGGGGCTGCCGGCAGCGGAAATAATGACACCGGCATGGGAGCTGAGACACTCGCTGAAGACGTATGGGGCCAGGAATCCAGAAAAGTGTCCTGCTTTTCCACCCACCCCAGCAACCGGAACGTGAATACAATCAAAACAGAAGAAGAGACAGACACTTCCGTCCGGCCGCAATTGTGTTGTATTGTTTGGCCAGCGCCGAATTCTGTTTCTTGCGCGAGGGTGGAGTTATGCCGATAGTGGAAACGGAAGTGGAGAAGCCGGCCGTACAGGGGTCAGCGATGGAGATTACCGTAAGCCGCCAGGAGCTGGTGAAGGAGCTCACCGCGACACAGAGCGTGGTGGAACGCAAGACCACCATTCCGATTCTGTCCAACTTTCTGATCGAGGCTGAGGGTGACCGGTTGAACATTACGGCCACCGATCTTGACCAGGCCATCCGCACCAGCGCCGCGGTGAAGGTGAAGAAGCCAGGCTCCTGCACCATTCCCGCGCGCAAGCTCTACGACTACATCAAGCTGCTGCCGGATGGTGACATCTCGATCAAGCTGCTGGATAACCATTGGGTGCAGATTCGCAGCGGCCGCTCGAACACCAAAATGGTCGGCATGGCGCGCGCGAATTATCCGCAGGTGCCCGAGTTTCCTTCGATGGCGGCGACCAGCATTCCCACGCTGGCCTTGAAGACGCTGATTGCGCGAACAATTTTTGCCATCTCCAACGAAGAGTCGCGCTACACGCTCAACGGGGCGCTGCTGGTCATCAAGGCGGAGTCGCTGGCCATGGTTGCGACGGATGGCCATCGCCTCTCCTACGTCGAGAAGCCGAACGAGAACCTGGAAGGCATCAGCGGCGAGAAGCGAGTGCTCATTCCCCGCAAGGCGCTGCAGGAGCTGCAACAATTGCTGGGCAATACGGAAGCCGAAAAAGTGGAGTTTGCCGACGACGAGCACACGCTGTTCTTCCGCGTGGGTCACCGCACGCTGAGCACTCGGAAATTGTCAGGCCAGTTCCCCAACTTTGAGGCGGTGATGCCGCGGGATAACACGAAGTTCGCCGTGGTGCGGTCGAGCGAGCTGTCGGCTGCGATCCAACGTGTAGCCCAGTTTGCCGATGAGCGCTCCGGAGCCATCAAGCTGCGGCTCGAAGGCAACGAGCTGAAGATCAGCTCCAGTTCCACGGAGAGTGGCGAGAGCGAAGACACCATCGACACGCCCTACTCGAGCGATCCCATCATGGTGGGGTTTAACTCGGTCTACATTCTCGACTTCCTGAAGGCGCTGGGGAACGAAGGCGAAGTGCGGCTGGAGTTCAAGGACTCGCAATCGGCGGGGCAGATGCGGCCGGAAGATCCGGATGCGGAGTACAAGTACCGCTACGTGCTGATGCCGATGCGGATATGAAAAGCAGGGACTCAGGGTTGGGACTAGAAAAACGGTCCGGCAGCGATGCCGGACCGTTGTCTCTTTGGGGCGTGCAACAGGCCTAGCCTGCTTTAAACCCGATTTCGACATGGAGGGTAATGGACTGAGGGCCCTTACGATCGACTCTCACGGAAAGGTCATTATTCTTTAGGATCTTGATTGAATCCCAAAGTGATAGTTGGATGGGCGGCGGTGACTTCACCGGAGCAGGAACGTTTAAGGGATGGAGATCAAGAACGGTAAGTTTTCGACCGCGATATGTAAGCTCAACCCCCCACAGCTCCATCGCACGCCGAAGCACATCGCTGGACGGTGTATGGGTTCCCGCCAAATAGAATTGCAAGGAGGACCTGGAAACGTTTAGATCTCCGGCTGCGTCAGCGCGCGTGTATCGCCTGCCTTCTCTTCGGGCAAGCTCATCCCGCCGGCGCAATCCCTCACGCAGCTGTTGAGAAATTTCTGCCAGAAATTCCAAGTTTTGGGGTGAACGGGCCATCGCGCCATTTTATTTGACATCCAGTAAAATGTCTAATATACTAGATTGTCTAATATTTTAGACAATCTAGTTGACGTGATCCGCAGAAGGATTCAGAAGGAGACCCCTATGGCACCCCCTAGCCAATTCTCAGCGGAACTCGAAGTGTTTGAGAAACACCGCCGCGAGTGGGCGCTCTCGCACCCCGGGGAGTTTGTTGTGATTCAAGAAGGGGCTATTGCGGAAGGGTTCTTCGGCACCTACGCCGACGCCCTTAAGGCTGGCCTGCAGAAGTTTGGTGTAGACCGGCACTTTCTTGTAAAGCAGGTATGGATAACTGAGCCTGTGTACCTGGTATGAGCAACGCTCAACAGCGTTGGGAACCTCCTTTCCGACCAGTACCGATTGCGCCGGGGCCACCGGATAAACCTAAGAGTCGTCCTCCTCGTGCCTTCTTATCCTATGCTTGGGAAAATTCTTCTCACACCGATTGGGTCATTCAGCTCGCTGAGAGACTGCAAGGGAAAAGCGGAATAGAGATTATCTTGGACCAGTGGTATTTGGTTCCAGGCAGCGACCGGCTTCATTTCATGGAGCAAGGCATCGAAAGTAGCGACTTCGTGATTGTCGTTTGCACTCAAACCTATTCGGAGCGAGCGAATAGCCGCGATGGTGGGGTCGGATACGAGTCGATGGTAATTACAAGTGCCTTTGCGTCGCGGTTCCAAACTTCTAAATTCATTCCGGTGTTATGTAGCGGGGACTGGAACTCATCTGTTCCGATTTACTTAAGGTCTATGCAAGGTGTGGACCTACGAAATGATCCATTTTCTGAGACCCAATATGAGCAGTTGGTCCGGGCTGTACATTGCGAATGGGTCCAACCGCCGCCCCTCGGACCGAAACCGGCATTTTCGGACCGGGCTAGAGCGTCCGCGATCACAAATAGGCTGGTTGAACCGCCTATGTCGGGTATCCGTGACTCAGAACCCAACAATGTGCCCTGGGGTGACAGCGATCCTGGCCCATGCATTGACGTCGTAGTAACGAATTCCCAAGACGTTATTGCGGCTGGACGCGCAGTTGGACTTGAGTATCCAGAGCCTGTCAAAATGAAGGCCCTCTTAGATACCGGTGCCGCAGTCACCGTGATTAGCAAAACATTTGCCACATATTGCAAGCTCCTGCAAACCGGTGTAACAGAGATAAGGGTTTTAGGTTCCATGCACAAGTGCGGGGAGCATGCCGGAGCTATTAGTTTTCCTGGAACTAATCTGCGACCTTATGACCCGATTCGAATTATTTCGGCAGATTTCGTACAAGAACGACATTACGCAATTTTGATTGGCAGAGATATCTTGAGGAACTGGACGATCACCTTCGATGGGCGATTCAAGCGTGTGACGATTACAGATTGATCTCCGCGTTTTGACAGCGACGTTAGACCTACCAGACCAGAGTGATTGTGACGATCTTCCAGCCTTCGCCGGGAGGGAAGTGGACATTGAGCGTACGGGCCTGCGGAGACAGGGAAAGCTCGGATACTTCTGCTCCCTGCACCTTCAGCTTCAAGTCCGGCTTTGCGAACAACGACAACTGATCTTCAGTACCAGCCATTCCTTCCAGCGTGAGTGTCAGGCTGTGTGCTGCATATTTCTCATTCAGCACGCGCGTGGCTTGTGTCCGCGCGCCTGGAAGCGGTGCTGCAGGCAAGGCATCGACTTCGACCGCGTGACCTGGGATCATGATTGCGCCAGTTGAGGAATGTACGGCGCCGTCTGCCGTCGACGCCAGTTTCACATCCGGATCGCCGCGCAGTTGAATCTCTAACGGGTCGCCTGCGTTGCGCCGGGAAAACTCCAGATCCACATCATGCTCTCCTACGCGAAGGCCTTTCACCTCGGCATGGTCCCAGCTTGCCGGCAGATGCGGGTCCACGGTGATGGTCTTCGTCTGCGCGTCGATGGTGATGCCGAAGAGGCCGCGCAGCGTTGGCGTGATGACCATCGCGCTGGACCAGAGTTGATGGCTGGTGCTACGGCCGAAGGGGGCGTAGAAGTCGCCGCTTAACAGTTCCGTGTCGGCGCCGAGGTCCTCAAACCAGGTGAGGTTGGCATTCTCCATGAGCATTTGATAACCGGCTAATGGTTGGTTGGCGCGGTACTCGGCCAGAGCGGCCCAGCCGGTGAACAGCGGCCAGACGGAGCCCTGATGGTAGCTCATGCCATCGTAGAATTTTTCGTCGATGGAAACGTCGCGCAATCCCCAATCGGTGTTCAGAGTGCGCGCGGCGAGCTGCTGCAGACAGCCTTCGGGGTGAGCCAGGCCGGCGGGATGGCCGAGCACCGCGGAGTCGGTCCACCAGGCCATTGCCGGATAGACCGTACTGGTGCGATCCTGCGAGCCGTCAATGTTGTGGCTGAAGGCATAGCACGATTTCTCCGGGTCGTAATACTCGCGCTCGATGGTGCTGGCGATGGTTTCCGCGCGTTGCTGCGCGGCGGCCGATTTGTCTGGGCTCTGCAACAGTTTTTCCATCTCAGCCATGGCAGCCGACGCCTGCTGATCGAGCAGTGCGAGATAGATCTCCTGGTGGGGCATGTGGCCCGGCCAGCTTTCCACCCAGCCGGTGCCCTGCGAGTTGTCGTAGATGCCATCGTGGTCGGTGTCGTGCGCGGGGTCGGTCTCGAAGGCCCAGGCTTTCTCGATGGCTTCACGTTGATCGATGAGGAAGGCAGTATCGCCGCTTGAGCGGACGTAGTCTTCAACAGCCAGCAGGAACAGCGGCGTGGCATCTGCAGCTGCGTACATGTAGGGGAAAGATTTCCAGTCGATGGCCGCCGCGGTCTGCGAGTACTCGTGCATGATCTTGCCGTCGGCGCGCTGGCGATGAATCAGAAACTCAAGCTCGGCCTTCGACAGCGCAAAGTCGCCGTAGCCATTCACGGCGTAGATCGTGTAGAGGGAGTCGCGGCCAAAGAACCAGCCGAAGCCGGGACGCGCGGAATCGCCGGAGCCGTAGTAGCCGGCGACGAGAGCGGTCTCGCCGGTCACCTGCGCCTTGGCACGGAGCTGCTCGATTGATACGACTGCCCACTGGAAGGCTTCATTCAGGGCTTTGTCAGGGGTCTCGATCATGGTGGAGTTGGCGAGGAGTTTCTTGTAGCCGTCTGAGTGAGCCTGATAGCTGGTGGCAATGCCAGCATTGAGCTCCGCCAGGGTTGTGCCGAGAGCTGGAGCGGCTGCGGTAGTCGTGGTGGTTCCAACCGCCATGAGCAAGGGAAACAGCCGGTCGTGATCGCGAACCGGGTCAATGTGCAGCTTGAGCTGCACCGGATGCACTTGCGGACGCTCCTGATAGGGCGCGAGGATGCCGGGTTCTGCGCCGGGTATGGTGAGGGCGCCGGCGAGATCGGGGTAGTCAGCATGCAGAACGTAGAAGCCGCCGTCGCCGCCTTTTGCGTGGACCCATTCGGCGTCGGGAACGCCTTCGTTGCGTTCAGGCCACATCCAGCGCAGCTCGGGGGTGAAGCTAAAGGTGAAATCGGTGGGATGCAGGCAATCGAACTCGAACAGAACCAGCGGACCGGTGCCGGCGCTGGCGTCGTTGGGCGAAAACATGATCTGCCGGACCGTGAAAGCGACATGGGAGTAAGTGATGACGGTACGGTCGGGGTGAACTTCCACCTCCGCCGCCTGCTGATTCACATCGATGGGGACGGGGTAGCCTTCGACATCGGCCTCGATGGTGAGGTTCGAGAGCAGCTTGATGGGAAGCACCCAGGCTTCAAATGTTCCATTCTGCTGGCCGAGCAGGACGCCGCGCTCGCCGGCGACGGTAAACGGCTTGAACGGCTCGACGTGAGCCCGGATGGTGGGGCCGCCGGTATCGAACGGAAAGGCTGGGATGGAGGTGAAGGTTTGTGCGTGCATTGCGGAAGTTGCGACAAAAAGCATGGCAGCGGCCATGCGGAAAGAGATCCTTCGGCTGTGCATCGTGTTGTCCTTTTGATTGCGGCTCAAGGATTGCGTCTTAAGGCTAACAGTTTAGAACGGTTGCGCGGTGGAGCGGATACCGGAAACGAACCAGGGACTGAGGACAGGGAACGCCCGCAAGAAATGCTGAGTGGCTAGTCGGAAAATATGTCCTGGAAGGAAAGAAACTATGCCTTTTCATACAAAAATTCGCAATTGCGGATGTCGGCGAGGATATGGAATGTAATCGATACCATTATTACGTTGATATCAAACAAGTAATCAGCATAACTATTGAATTGCGCAACTTGGCCATTTAATTGCAAATACACTCAAGAATGTTTTCTGAAGGGAGTAATGATTAATTATGCGTAACTGGATTGGCAAGCTCATCCTCGTATTATTTGTCCTCTTTATTTCGGCCCAATTACGGGCGCAGGATGTGGCTGCCATCACGGGTGTTGTCACTGATCCGAGCGGCGCAGTGGTCCCAGGCGCGACGGCGGTGCTTCAGAACCCGCAGACCGGCGCCGTTTACACCACGACGACCAATGAGGTGGGGTCATATACGCTCAATGAGGTCAAACCCGGGCCGGGTTACAAGATCACATTCAAACGCGACGGCTTCAAGCCGACGGTGATCAGCGGCATCTATCTGAACGTGGACGCCACGCGCACCCAGAACGGCACAATGGTCCTGGGCGCCACAACGCAAACCGTGGAAGTCTCCGCGAGTAATCAGGATGTAACGCTGGACACGACCGACGCTACTCTCGGCAACAACTTCCAGGTCCAGTTCTTGAACGACCTGCCCATCGCGAATCGAGACAGTCCGGCGGCGCTGTTTACCCAGCAACCGGGCGTGACGCTGGATGGAGCGGTGACCGGCGCGCGCGTGGACCAGGACAACGTGACGCTCGACGGCCTGGACGTGAACGACAACGAGACGGGCCAATTTGGCGCCATTGTGGGTAATGCTCCGGTGGATTCAGTGCAGGAGTTCCGCGGTGTGAGCGCGGGTCCACTGTCCAGCGCGGGCGGCGGCGGCGGCGGGCAGTTTGAACTGGTGACGCGCAGCGGCACAAACCAGTTCCATGGCGCGCTCGTCGAGTACCATCGCGACACGGACACGGAGGCCAATGACTGGTTCAGCAACAACGCCGGCGTTCCCAGAGCTCCGCTAATCCGCAACCAGTTCGGCGGCAATGTCGGCGGACCGATTCTCCACGACCGGCTGTTCTTCTTCTTCGACTACAACGCCCGGCGCGACACGCTTTCAAACCTGGTGGAGCAGACCGTCCCCACCAACTCATACCGCAACGGCCAAATCGAGTATTACAACACGCAGGGCGCCGTCTCAACTCTGAGTCCGGCCCAGGTCGCATCCCACGATCCGCAGGGCATCGGATTCAACCCTGCGCTGCTGACCCTGTTCGGCAGCCGCTATCCGCAGGCCAACGACCTTTCCGGCAATGCCGGCGATCTGCTGAACACGGCGGGCTTCCGATTCAATGCACCTTTCCCGTACGTTGAGAGCGATTATGTGCAAAGAGTCGACTACAACCTGAACAGCAAGATGAAAGTATTCGGCCGTGGCACGTTCACCAAAACCAACGGTACGCAGAGCGCGATTCAGTTTCCAGGCGATCCGGCGACCCATCCGTTTCTCGATCAGAGCTATAGCTGGGTTGTGGGCCACACCTGGACCATCAACAACAACATGGTCAACCAGGCCGAGGGCGGTGAAACGTTCGAGAACTACAACTTTCCCGACTCCTACAACCAGACCGGTATTACTCAGTACGGCGATATTGGCGGCAACGGGACGGGCGGCACAATCATGACCGGCCCCTATTCCAGCGCAGTCAACGCCCAGGGCCGCACCTTTCCGGTCCCTATTGTGAAAGACGACTTCAACTGGCTAAAGGGCAAGCATAGCTTTACCTTCGGCGGAACATTCAAGTGGGACACGCCCGACGGCTACACGATCCTCGACTACAACACCCCTCGCTGGGCCTGGGCGGAAACATCGCGAGCTTGAGCGGCCCCACGCCCAACCCATTGCGGCCCGCCGACCTGAATAGCGGCTCCGTGGATACGTCGCTCTATGACGCCGCGTTTGCCCTGGCGCTTGGCCGCTACGCGTCGTCGGGCGCGACGTTCAATTACGGATCCACGGGAGATCTGCTGCCGCAGGGCACGGGCTCCATTGCCAGGGATCGCTACTATGAAACGGAAATCTATGCTGGAGACACGTGGAAGCTGACTCCAGACCTGACCCTCTCCTACGGAATTCGCTGGCAGAACTACACAGTGCCTTATGACACGCAGGGCATCGAGTCTGTGCCCAATATGAACTTCAATCAGTTCTTCGGCGCGCGTCTGGCCCAGAGCGCCGCGGGCCAGTCCGGCAATCTTGCGGTTCCGTTTATCTCCTATGTTCTGGGAGGCAAGGCGAACAACGGCCCGGGCTACTTCAAGCCTACGAACCACAACTTTGCGCCGCGGCTTGCCTTTGCTTACAGTCCCAGCTATGACAAGAAGACCGTCTTCAGCGGCGGCGCGGGCATCATCTACGATCACACGGTCGTCAACTCGGCGCTCTACCAGGCGACGCAGTATTCCTACCTGTTCGAGTCCAGCGCCAACACCCCCTACGGCACCACCGGCAACCCGGTGGGATCTTTTGCAACCGATCCGCGCTTCAGCGGACTGAGCACCCCTCCCCCCCCACCCGCGGCTCCGGCGGCGATTAGCGCGCCGTACACTCCCTTCGTTAACGGCACCGGAGCGAACGCTGTTCCGATTGGGCTGGCGAATGGCCAGGCATTCAACGAGGGCATCGACAACAATCTCAAGACGCCCTATTCCATTCAATTCAACTTCGGCTTCCAGCACGAGTTTCCGCAAGGTTTCCTTTTCAAGGCCAGTTATGTGGGCCGCGAGGGCCGGCGGTTGCTGGCCCAGGCGGACGCCAACCAGCTCATCGACTTTCCTGACGCGGCTTCGGGCCAGATGATGTCCGCTGCCTTTGCCAACATGGAGCAGCAAGCGCGGGCCGGCGTTCCCATCACGCCGCAGCCATGGTTTGAAGACATTCTTCCCGCCGGCGTGGGCGTTGCCAACGGCTACACCAGCAACACTGACCTGGTTGCCGAAGCCCTTGCGCCATATCCCAGCCGCGGTGATTTTGCTGACACCATCCAACAGTTGGCCGCCGCTGGCGTGCTGCCACCGAACGTCGGCATGGGCGCGCAATACTCGGAGGATACCTATTACACCAACAAGGGATTCTCAAGCTACAACGGACTGCTGACCACCCTGCACAAGAATCTCGGCTCCGGTTTGCAATTCGACATCAACTACACGTGGTCGCACTCAATCGACAACGTTTCACTGCCGGCCATCACGCCGGCCGTCGGCGGCTATGGATTTATCTGCGACGTGGTGCAGCCGCGCGCATGCCGCGGCAACTCCGACTTTGACGTGACCAGCAACCTGAGCGGCAATTTCATTTACGATCTGCCCTTCGGCCGGGGAAGAACCTTTGCCGCAAGCGCGCCGCTTTGGATGAATGAGGTTATCGGAGGCTGGGAGATAAGTGGCCTACCCAGTTGGCACACGGGCAACACGTACTTTGCGGCTGCCAATGCGTATGTGGCCGGCTATGCCAACAACGCACCGGCCATTCTTACCGGGCCCCTGGCGCCGCTGAAGACACGCATCAATGGCGGCAACGGCGCCAGCGTAAATGTCTACACGAATCCTACTGCGGCGCTGTCCGAGTTCACCGGCCCGGTTGGTTTCCAGATTGGCACGCGCAACAACCTGCGCGGTCCAGGATGGTTCAACCTGGATCTGGGCCTCGGCAAAACCTTCCCCGTCTATGGAGATAAGGTGAACCTGAAATTCCGTGTGGATGCCTTCAATTCCACCAACCATCCAAGCTTTGGTCTGCCCAGCGCCTCGAATACTTATGGAGCCGATATCACGGAAGCCGAAGGCGTCGCATTCGGAACCATCAACAGCACGGCCAGTTCGGCGCGCGTTCTGCAGGGCGCACTACGGCTCGAATTCTGACCTCAACACAAAAACAACCATCACGCAAAAGCCCCGGAAGCATCCCGGGGCTTTTGTGTGTGGCGCGGAAAAATCTTGATGCAGGCTACACTTTGAAAAAATCGAGCGCGCGGGAGATATAGCTTTTCAGATCGCGGCGATGGACCACGGAATCGAGGAAGCCTTTTTCGAGCAGAAACTCGGACCGCTGAAAGCCTTCCGGAAGTTTCTGGCGGATGGTCTGCTCAATCACACGCGGCCCGGCAAAGCCGATCAAAGCGCCGGGCTCGGCAATGTTCAGGTCGCCCAGCATGGCGAAGCTGGCGGTAACGCCACCGGTCGTCGGATCGGTGAGTACGGAGATGTAAGGCAGCCCGGCGTCGTCCAACTGGCCGAGGGCCGTGGAGATTTTGGCCATCTGCATCAGGCTTACCACGCCTTCCATCATGCGCGCCCCGCCGGAGGCAGCCACGACGATCAGGGCTTTGCGGCCCAGCCGGGCGCGGTCTGCGGCACGGGCAATCGTTTCCCCCACCACGGCGCCCATTGAGCCGCCGATGAAGCCGTATTCCATGGCGCTGACCACTACCGAGTGCTGCCCAAGCTCGCCAACGGCGTTGAGAATAGCGTCGTCCAGGCCGGTGGCCTCCTGCGCGGCACGCAGACGCTTCTTGTAGGTCTTTACGTCGGAGAAGTTGAGCGGGTCAGTGGAGCGCAGGCCGGTGTCCACCAGTTCATAGCCCGGCTCAAGCAACAGGGAGATGCGCTGACGAGCGCCGATTTTGAAGTGGTGCTGACACTTGGGGCAGACATTCAGATTGGCTTCGAGATCGGCCTTCCAGATGGTCTGGCGACAGCCCAGGCATTTAGTCCAAAGGCCCTCCGTGCGAACCTTTCTTTCACCGGCGTCGGCAGCGCCGTCGCCACCAGGGCCGGATTCATACTCGCCATCGTCACGTTTGAACCAAGACATCGAAGAACTCTCTCTCAAACCAGTAATGAATTCACAACCCAAAGCCACCCGCGTGAAGGCTGGGTAGCCTGTGCGCCGCGCGCAAACCGCGAACGGTCTGTTTCCCACGGATCGCTCTCAGTATTCTATTCCGCGCTGGGCCAGAATGCCCTTCTGGTAGGCGTGTTTTACTTCGCGCATCTCGGTCACGGTGTCTGCCAGCTCCACGAGCAAGGGGTGGGCGTTGCGGCCGGTCAGGATCACATGCACCATCTCCGGACGGCCGCGCAAAGCCTCGGCCACCACGGCGGGGTCCAGCATGCCGTAGCCGATGGCATAGTTGATTTCATCCAGGATGACCATATCCCACTCACCAGAGTAGATGGCCTGGCGCGCTTCTTCCCAGGCCCCCTCAACCAGCGCCGTGTCTTCCGGGTCGGTCTCTGCGCCGCCAATCTTCACGAATCCTCGGCCCATCTGCCTGAGAACGAAATTTGAGCCGAAAGCCTCAACGGCGTCCAGTTCGCCGTAGTGCCACGAGCCCTTGAGAAACTGCAGCATGAGCACCTTCATGCCGTTGCCCACCGCGCGCAGAGCCGTGCCCATGGCCGCAGTGGTTTTGCCCTTGCCGGGGCCGGTATTGATCAGAAGCAGTCCTCGCCTGGAGTCAGTCATGGCAGATGTTAGTGTCCCGCGTGATAGGGATGGCCAGAGAGAATTGTAAATGCGCGGTAGAGCTGCTCGGCCAGCACTAGCCGCGCCAGCGCGTGGGCCAGCGTCATGGGGCCCAGAGAGAGCTGCAGATCTGCGCGCTGGCGGTTCGCGTCAGACCACCCGCTGGCTGGCCCCACCGCGAAGACAATGTGCTGGGCGCCACTGTCGCGCCGCGCCCCCAGCCACGCGGCAAAGGCCTCGGAAGTCATTGTCTTGCCGCGGCTGTCGAGCAGCACCAGGACCGCCGCTGTCCGGCCCTGGCGCTTGGCCAGCCAGTCGAACATCGCCTCTTCGCTTCGGAATGCCTCCGTCCGGCACTCGGCAAATGCCGAGCAGCGTTCGAGATAGACCCGCGCCAGCGCGTCGAAGCCGTCTTTGGAGCCAGGACGCGCGCCTATGTGGGCCAGGGTGAGGTGCATGGAAAGGAGCATACCGCATTGGGTCTGCGGAGGCAGTGAGGACCATCAGCAGAGAAAATCCCAAAAATGGAGGATGGAAATGCCATTTTTGGAATATAGGTTACCGAATATCCGTAATCTCATATTACCTATGTTCGACCCGCATGAACGGTGTGTTATCAACCCATTTCATTTCAATGATAAGAGCGATACTTTCGCCACTGTCCGAGATTGGCACACCTCATGCAAGTATCTCCCTAAGGCAAGTAATCCCTGGTCTTTTCTTGGGAGTGCGTTTTTGAAACCAACGGCTCCGCGGGGGATGTAGCCGAACCCAATCTTTGTGACGATTGTAGTCTTTTTGTATTTCAGATGCGTATCGGACCCGCCCCTACCGAGACGCGGCAGCAGATTGAGCAGATCGAGAGCCTCCACAAGAAGAGCCTCTCATTCGCTACTAAATTGGAGGAGTTTTGATGCGAGTTTTTCGGTTACAGAATGCGGTCCTAGGATTGGGTCTTCTGGCCATCGCCGGTTTTGTGGCGAGCACCACGGCACCCCAGGCTCGTGCCCAGTCGGCGGTTACGGGCGCGGTGAACGGCACGGTTTCCGATGGAACCGGCGCTGTGGTTCCGGGCGCAACAGTGGTGGTGGTCGATACGGCCACGGATGCCAAGCAAATCGTAAAGACCAACGCGGAAGGCCGCTACACGGTCGGACTGCTGAAGCCGGGCCTGTACAAGATTACCGCGGCAGCCGAAAACCTGAATTCGGATACCTTGCAGGTGACCGTCATCCTCGGCACCACCGTTCCGGCCGACATTCAGGTGACTCCGACAGGAAGCAATACTGTCGTAGAAGTAAGCTCTACGAGTTTGCCACTGGTGGACACGCAGAACGTGGCGCTCGCGACCACATTCAATGAAGAGCAGATTCAAGACCTTCCGACGCCGGGCGGCGATGTGACCACGGTGGCGTTCACGGCCCCAGGCGTGGTTGTGAATGTGGGCGGCTCGTATGGCAACTTCAGCTCCGACGGCCTTCCGGGCATTTCAAATCTCTTCGTGTTGAACGGCTTTGACAACCAGGATCCATTCTTGAACCTGAACAATTCCGGCAGCTCAAACCTGACCTTGGGCCAGGGTGAACTGGCAGAGGCGACGGTGATTCAGAATGCGTACAACTCACAGTACGGGCGCGCCGCCGGCGCTATCATCTCGTACACCACTAGGTCCGGAACCAATCGATTCCACGGCGAGGCGGACTATAACTGGAACGGCAGCGCGTTGAATGCCAACGGCTGGTTTAACGAGCACGATGAAGTGGAGAGCGGCCAGCCCAATACGGTGCCGCACGCAGTTTCAAACGAGTGGGCAGCCAATGTGGGCGGACCCATCATTAAGGACAAGGTCTTCTTTTTCGGTGACTTTGAAGGTCTGCGCTATGTGCTTCCCGGCTCCAGTGGCTTCCTGACCTTCCCTTCGCCTGCTCTGTCTACCTATATTCTGAATACAGTTCCTGCCGCGGCGCAAAGCGTCTACGGCTTAGCCATGGCGGACTTCAAAAAGTCCTCAGCCTACTCCAGCGCAATTCCTGTCACCAACGGACCGGCAGGCAATCAGGACGCCAACGGCTTCCTGGGTTGCGGTGACGGATCTGCCGCAGACGATCTGGGCGGATTATCCGGCACGCCGGCACCCGGCGGTGGCACCTTCGGCGTAGATACGCCCTGCCTGCTGGTCGGCTCTTCGTCGGCCAACAACATCAACAAAGAATGGCTCTTTACCGGCCGCGGCGACTGGAACGTCAACGACAAACAGAAGATTTACGGCCGCTACAAGATGGACCGCGGCACCCAGCCCACCTCGACAAGCTTTATCGATCCGCTGTTCAGCGCGCTCTCCATCCAGCCGGAATATGAAGGCCAGTTCAACGATAGCTATGTGATCAGCCCAACCAAGACCAACGTCTTTGTAGCCGCAGCCAACTGGTACTCAGCCTAC
This sequence comes from Occallatibacter sp., assembly GCA_036489415.1. Taxonomy (GTDB): domain Bacteria; phylum Acidobacteriota; class Terriglobia; order Terriglobales; family Acidobacteriaceae; genus Telmatobacter. The sequence continues at coordinate 59,165 of DASXFS010000029.1, forward strand.
TTCGGACCGCCAAGCGTCGCAGCCTCCGCAGCGGAAATGCCAATCAACTTCTACTACTCAGATGCCGGCCTGGACGGCAGCGGTGTGAATGCGGCCCCCGGTCTACCCCAGCTCGGCGTTCCTTTCTACCTGACGCAGGGCCGCAATGTGACCCAGTATCAGGTGGAAGACGACTTCAGCTGGATCAAGGGCAAGCACACTTTGAAGTTCGGCTTCAACTTCCGTCGTGATCTGGTGTCCGACTACGACCAGCAGGAAGCAGTCATTTTTCCGTACACAATCACCTATTCTTTGGGAGATTTTGCATCGGGCACCATCAACCCTCAGACCAGCCAATGGGGTCAGGGCCAGTTTGAATCTTATAACCAGGCATATGTTACTCAGAACACTGCTCACCTTGCCCTCTACAATGTGGGTTCGTACTTCCAGGACGAGTACCAGGTTATGCCGAAGCTGAAGCTGACCTTGGGCGTTCGTGTTGACCGAACTGGCAACCCACTCTGCCACCAGGGTTGTTTTTCGGCTTACACAGGAGCATTCCCGGGGACGGGCACTTCCTATAATTCGGTCGTCAACCCGTCTGAATACCACCCCTTCCCGAAAGTTGAAATCTCCAACATTCAGCCACGCTTTGGCTTCAATTATGCCATCAGCGAAAGGACGGAAGTCCGTGGAGGAGCGGGTCTATTCTCCGATCTTTACCCGGCCGGCTTCCTGGATGGGGTGGTCCAGAACTTCCCCAATTACAACGCGCCTTCCGCCTATAGCGGAGCAATCGGCCTTACGGGAACCGGGAGCGCCGGTTCATTTACCGGGGCCCAGAACCAGGCAGTACAAGCCGGGTTTTTCGCGGGTCAGGGACCCTCGGATATCGGAGCAGCCCTTTATGCAGAGGGCGTGGCGCAGACGGCCAGTCCTTATCCCTTCCAGCCGCCGAACGTCAACGCTTACTTCAACGGGCTCTTCCGAGTGCCTGAGTATGCCGAGTACAGCATGCAGATCCAGCATCAGCTGACGGCCAGCGATGCGGTCATTCTTACCTACGCCGGCAACTTTGGTTTCCGGGAAGTTCTGCAGGACCCGCTGCTGAACGCATCGAACGGCGGATATGTCGACGATGTGAACGGTGGCTCGTGGCAGCCGGTTGCTCCCTTTGCCGGGCTGTCTGCGACCCCAGCCGATCCGCGCTTTTCGAGAGTGACCCAATACTCCAATAACGCTCACTCGAATTACAACGGCGGCATGATCAGCTACAAGCACAACGGCCATGGGTTTACGGGTCAACTGAGCTATACCTACAGCCACTCGCTGGATATGGTTTCCAACGGTGGTGAGGGCGAACCGTTCAACAGCGGTTCCATCGGCACACAGTTGACTCCGGCGCTCGGCTTTGGGAACCTCAACTACTCCAACTCCGATTACGACGTCCGCAACAACCTGGTGGGCGACGCAGTGTACGAAGAGCCGTATAAGTCCTCCAACAAGATTCTGGATGCCGTGGCCGGCGGGTGGGTGGCTGGCCTGAAGACCTACTATCGCGGTGGTCAGCCCTATACCTTTACCAACGGCGGTGTTCTGGCCAGCTTTCACACGCTGGGAGACAGCCTGATGCCCGACTTGGCGCCGGGAGTTTCCATTTCCTCGGTCACCAACCCCACGAGCAGTAATCCTCACTCCTGCGTTGACACGGGCTGCTTGAACCTGGCCCAGTTTGGCGCTTATGCCGGCCAGGCGGACTTCGGTGATGTCCGTCGCAACGCGCTCTATGGCCCACACTACGTCAACACGGACATCAGCCTTCTGAAGAAGCTGGTCAAAGCAGAAGGTTTCACGCTGCAGATCGGCGCGAATGCTTACAACATCTTCAACCATGTCAACTTTGGTCCGCCGAACGGTGACATCAGCTCGGGCGCATTCGGCCAGATCACCGGCGCGGTTGCTCCGCCAACCAGTCCGTATGGATCATTCCAGGGCGCAGCCGTTACACAGCGTCTGCTCCAGGTCCACGGAAAGATTACGTTCTAAGCTTTTTCCCTCCCAGTCGCAAGGCTGGAATAACAATACAAAGGGCGTTCGCCATGGCGAACGCCCTTTGTATTGTTCAGGAATATACCGCATCTGAGGTTAATGTGCGGCTTGCCGCGTTCAAGGTCGAGTCAGGCCCTGGTTGCGGGCTTGGTGCGAGGCTTTCGTACTGCTGCCTTTTTCGCAACAGGACGCTTTGCGGACGCAGCTTTTGCGACGACAGGCTGTTTCTTTGCAATCTTCTTCGGCTTGCCTGGAGAGGCCGCCTTGACCGAAGCTGGCTTCGCTTTGGCAGACGTTTTTCGAGCAGCCAGTGTCTTTGCTGCCAGCGCAGCCTTCAGCTCGGAGTCAAACTCCGCCGGGGTGAGCGGACGGGCGGACTTGCGCAAGCGCTCAATGTCGTAAAAGGCGCGCCGTTCCGTGAGAAAGACGTGGACTACGAAGTCTACGTAGTCGAGAAGAATCCAATCGCCCTGGCGGCGGCCTTCGACGGAGTTGGGATACGTGCCAAACTCCTTTTTCAGGCGATACTCGATCTCATCGGCAATGGCTATGGCCTGACGGTTGTTGGTGGCTGAGGTGACCAGGAAGAAGTCCGACAGGCCCGCGTCAATGGGATCGAGCTCAAGTATGCGGGTGTCTTCGCCCTTTTTTTCTTCACAGGCCTGTGCTGCGGCTTGCACGAGGATACGGGTTTGCTGGCGTGTTTCGGTTGTCGTCATTCGGCGGAAATCGTCTCCAGCTTCAATCGTAGTCGCTCCACTTGGGAGCGGCAAGCCGAAGCCAGGCAAAGTTTCTATTGATAGAGCCGGTGTGATCGGATGTAATCGAGGACCGGCTCTGAAAGGACCGGAGTGCCTGAAATTACGACCTGTGATGCAGCCAGGGCTTCTTCGCGAAGCCGCTGGCGAATCTGGGAGGCGCTGATCTCAATGTGCAGCCAAGGGAGCAGGTAGAACGGGGAGACTTGCCCGGTGGTGTTGCGTAACTGAAAGGCGCGGAGCGCGATGGCAGAGACAACCGGATTCTGCGTTGCGGAGTGCGGGCCGGTCACGAATGAGCCGGCTGCGGGCTCCATGGTCAGGCCCTCCGGCAGCGCTGCCCGCAGGTCGTCCAGCGGCTGGCCGGGACGCGAGGCGACGATCAACGGCGCCACGAACGGAATCTCCGCCGCTCGATGCCACTGTCGCAGACCTAGAAACGAGTCAGCGCCCATGAGACAAAACAGCATCCCATCCGGCGGCAGCCCAGCGTCCAACTGGAGCAGTGTATCCAGCGTGTAGTTGGGAGTCGCGACGGGCTTGGGCGCGTCGAGTAGCGAAACGGCGAAGCCTGGATCGCCGGCAATGGCCAGCCGGGTCATCGCCAGGCGGTCTTCAAAGCCGGCTGTCGATCCAAGAGGCTTGAGTGGTTGCGCACCCACGGGGGTAAAGAGCACAGTATCGAGCGCCAACGCGGCACGCGCCACGCGCGCCACGGCCAGATGGCCCTGATGGGGCGGGTCAAAGCTGCCGCCAAAGAAGGCGACGCGCCGGCCGCCAGTGGACTGCTCCATCTGTCTATCGTACCTTGCAGCCGGATTCCGCCAATGCGCCTGCGGCAGACTCTGGTAGCATCGAACTCAAGATTATGCGTTACGCGATTGCAATACTGGCTCTGGCAGGCGCGATCGTATCCGCGCTGGCGCTGCAGGTTCACTACTCCAACGCGACGGAGCCGTGCGATATCAACGCCAAATGGGATTGCGGCATTGTGAACCACAGCCCATTTGCTGAAATTGCACACATTCCGGTGGCGACGATCGGGATTGTGGGTTACCTGTTGCTGGGTGGTCTGGCTCTGGCCAAGCGGCGGCGCTGGCTTGCCGGTCTGGCCCTGGCCGCGCTGGCATTCTCGCTCTACCTGACACGCATCGAGAAATACGTGCTGGAAGTGTATTGCCTGTATTGCGTGATCTCGCTCGGAATCATCACGGTGACGACCATCCTCAGCGTGTGGTGGGCGTTTATGGGCTCGGCACGCCGGCGGAGTGCATAGAAAGCAGAAAGCGCGATAGAGGTTGCCTCCATGGCTCATCTCAAGCCGGTCTTCCCCTGCCTTCCGCACTGATAAACTTAACTTGAAGCTATGTTTAAAAAGAGATACGCGCGCTGGATGTATGAGTGGGAGACGCGGCTGACCACGCGCGACGAGAATCGCGTGGTGCGCCCGCTGGAATGGGGCTTCGAGTGGATCGAGCCTTTTCTTCAAGGGCACGGATTCGCCGCCGCGATGCCGAGCCCGGAGGTTGCGCGCGACCCGGCCGCCGCTGAAGCGGCCATGGTGCGCATCAACGAGCTGCTCATCCGCAATGGCGACAAGTTTTTCGGCTACGAGCGGCCCACCGATTTCCGGCTGGAAGAACGGCATCCGCAGCTCTACCCGACCAATGTGCGGCCGGAAACGCTGGCTCAGGATGCTGCCATCAAGCAGCAGGCGGCCGAAGGCAAGCTGGCCCAGGCGCAGTTTTTGCGCTTCACTTCGCCGGAGCGCTCGCCCTACGCGGAAAATGACGTGGTAAACGCGCGCTGGTATCCCGCGCCGGCTCACAAAGATCCCAAGCGGCCCAAGCAGGCCATCGTGGTGCTGCCGCAGTGGAACTCTGACGGCTTCAGCCACAACGCGCTCTGCACGCTCTTCAATCGCATGGGCGTTTCGGCGCTGCGGATGTCGATGCCTTACCACGACATTCGCCGGCCGGCAGAGCTGGAACGGTCAGACTACTCGGTGAGCGCCAACATCGGGCGCACGCTGGCGGCGTGCAGGCAGGCGGTGGTGGACATTCGCTGCTGCCTTGACTGGCTTGAAGACCGTGGCTATGAGCACTTCGGCGTGCTGGGCACCAGCCTAGGCTCCTGCTACGGGTTTCTGGCCAGCACGTACGACAAGCGCATTCGTGTGAACGCCTTCAACCATGCGTCGACGGCGTTCGGCGATGTGACGTGGGCGGGGCAAAGTACGCGCCACGTAAAGCAGGCGCTGGAAGAGGCCGGGCTGACGCAGGATCGCGTGCGCGCCCTGTGGTCGGCCGTGAGCCCTTGCAGTTACTACGAGCGGTTTGCGGGGCCTGAGGCGGGCGGTCCGGGCAAACGCGTCCTGCTGGTCTACGCCGATTACGACCTGACGTTTCCGCGCGAGTATTCGCTGCAAGTGGTGGAAGCGTTCAAGCATTATGGCCTGAACTTCGAGCCGCGCGTGCTGCCCTGCGGCCACTATACAACGGGCGAAACCCCGTACAAGTACATTGACGGCTGGTA
>DASXFS010000042.1:0-78027 GCA_036489415.1 Occallatibacter sp.
AGGATAGCATTAAATGGGGAGGAAAGGGGGAATTATTAAAAGAGCAGGATTATTATGCGCTTTTTGCCCGCCGCCTGTAAGTTAAGATAATCGCCCACCGTCCTCAATCAAAGGGATAATTGTTTCTAATAGTAAACAGAAACCTTCCAAAAACCTGATTTTTTGAGACAAAAGCCGGTCTTTTGGCCCGCTTTGAGGGGAAAATGCGCTCTAGAAGAGTCCCTTCTCTTCGATCTTGCGCGTTTTAGTCCTGTGCAAAACAGGCAGCTTCCTCGCCCTCAGGCGCGGCAAAACTGTTCTCAGCCGAAAGCCTCTTAGGAGAGCGCGCCTTGGCCGTCAAGTTGCATCATCAGTTCTTCCCACTCGGCAGTAAGTGCGGCGAGCTGGCTGCGCAGATCGTCGGCCAGAGCGGCGAGCCGCGCAGTCTCGGCGGCGGAGACGAAAACGCCTAACTGCTCCTCGGTGTGAGCAATGGCAGCCTCGATGCGCGGTGTTTCCTCTTCAAGGAAAGCGCAGCGGTCTTCCATCTGCTTCTGCTTGATGGGATTGAGGCGGCGGGGCTGACCTTTGCCAAAAGAATCCTTACCAGTCGAATCCTCTTCGGCTGCGTCTGGAATCACAGCACTCTTCACCGCGTGTTGCGAGGATTCTTTGGGCAGCGTCTCCGCCAAAGGACTGCTGGATGCAATCCCTTCCTTCCGCCGCAGATAGTCGGCGTAGTTGCCTTCGTGGCTGGTGACCGTGCCGCCTTCCACTTCAAGAACGCGCGTAGCCAAGCGATCAATAAAATAACGGTCATGCGAGACGAAGACAACGGTTCCGGAGAAGGCTGCAATGGCCTCAAGCAACACGTCTTTGGCGCGCATGTCCAGGTGGTTAGTGGGCTCGTCGAGCAGCAGAAAATTTGAAGGCGAAACGAGAATGCGTGCCAACGCGTAGCGGTTGCGCTCACCCCCGGAGAGAACGCCCAGCGGCTTGAACACATCGTCGCCGGTAAAAAGAAAGCAGCCCAGCAGCGAGCGCAGCGCCTGCTCCGGCACTTTGAGCGCCGCGCGGCTGATGTCGTCCAACATGCGCGCGTCGCCATTGAGCACTTTGTACTGGTCCTGCGCGAAGTACTCGCTGACCACGTTGTGTCCCAGCTTCACGTGCCCCGCCGTGGGCGCTTCATCGCCAGTAAGCAGGCGAATAAGCGTGGACTTGCCGGCGCCGTTGACGCCGACCAGAGCCACGCGGTCGCCGCGTTCGATGGTGAAGTTGGTGCTTGTGAGCACCTGTTTGGAGCCATAGCTTTTGGATAGATTCTCCGCGTCTACCACCGTGCGGCCCGAGGGCGGCGGCTGGGGAAACTTGAAGTGGATGATCTGTTCTTCTTCAGGTATCTCGATGCGCTCGATCTTTTCCAGCTCTTTAATGCGGCTTTGCACCTGTTTGGCCTTGGTCGCCTGAGCGCGGAAACGGTTGATGAAAGCCTCAAGATGTTCGATCTGAATGCGTTGGTTGCGATAGGCGGACTCAAGCTGGATGCGGCGTTCGTCTTTCTGGCTGAGATATTTGGTGTAGTTGCCCTGATAGATGTTGAGGCGCTTGTTCCATATCTCAACCGTGCGGTCGATCGTTACATCGAGAAAATAGCGGTCGTGCGAAATGAGAATGTAACCGAAGGGATAATTCTTGAGATAGTCTTCGAGCCAGTTGCGCGTTTCAAGATCGAGATGGTTGGTGGGTTCGTCGAGCAGCAGCAGGTTAGGCTTGGCGAGCAGCAGTTTGGCCAGGGCGATGCGCATCTGCCAGCCGCCGCTGAACTCGTCCGTCTGCCGCGCCCAGTCCTGCTTGCCGAAGCCGAGGCCGGTGAGCACGCCGCCCACTTGCGCGTCGAGCGCATAGCCGTCGAGGGCGTGGAAGCGCTCCTGGAGCATGGAGAAGCGCTCGGCGGCGGACTGGTATTCAGGACCGGTGTGGTCGAGAACGGCAAGCTGTCCGGCGAGGCGCTCGATCTCGTGCTCCATGTCGCGCAGTTCGTCGAAGACGGTGAGGCACTCCTCGAAGACGCTGCGGCCAGCGAGGCGCAGACCTTCCTGGGGCAGGTAGCCGATGCTCATGCCGCGTGTTTGCTGCAGACCGCCGTAGTCCAGCGATTCGAGACCGGCGAGCACCTTCATCAACGTGGATTTGCCGGTGCCGTTGGCGCCGACGAGAGCGGTCTTTTCGCGCGCGCGGATCAGCCAGTTCGCCTCAAGAAAGAGAACGCGCGGGCCAAAGCGCTTGCCGGCATTTTGCAGAGAAAGCATGGCATGTCTATTTTCGCAGAGAGAGATGAGGCGGCCCGCATCTGGGAAGGAGGTCATCCAGAATCGACGACGTTCCCGGTTTTCACGGTGCGCAAGGCGTTACTTGTGCGTTCAACTACCAACCTCAGCTTCTGAAGCAGAGTGGGAGCTTTTGCGCGCGTAGACCCAAAGATAGAAGACGCCTATCGACAGGAGAATCAGCGGCGTGGGGAAAACCTGCACGGCAATCAATATCCATCGGGATAGTTCCGTCGCGGGCAGATGGAGGCGATGGATGAGACCAAGAAGAACGGCCCACGTAAGGTCTCCAGTCAACATGAAGCCCGCGGTGTTCAGCAGGAGCGCGAGCCGTCCGATCGAGCCACCTTCGGCCCACAGCATGACGCAGGCGGGCACCATGAGCACGAGCAGCTTGGCATCGTACTGCCGATGATAGACAGGCAGCATGGAAAGAGCCGCGATGGCGGCAAGGGCCAGCCAGGCTCTGGCCGGGGTGGCGCGGGAACGCAGAGTGATGAACGCCCAAACAAGCAACAGGGGTGTACAAACCAGATAGCTGCCCAGATTGTAGACACGGGGATCATCCCGGAAGATACTGATAACCGATTGCAGACTGATGACCATCGCCAACCCGTGCGCGCCCGATGAAGCAAGGCCCGGGTCATTGATGCCGCCATGCGCGGAAAACTTCAGGATGTTGGAATGTAATTCCTGAATCCAGTTCGGCGCGACGAGCCAAACCCATAACACTGTCGGAAGACTGAGGAAAACCGTCACGAGGAGCGTTTGTAGCGCACGTTTGCGATAGACACCCCCTGCCAAAAGGAAATAGAGCCAGACTAGACCCGTATCTTGCGGTTTGAGCGCGAGGCTGAGCGCCAGACACGTAATGCCTGCAGCGACAAAGCGATTCTGGAGAAAGCACCAGGAGGCCATGATGCAAAAGCTCACAGCGATTCCCGCGCACATGCCTTGATCGATGAGTAATTCGCTGTTGGCAAGTAGAAAACCGATTAGGCAACCGGCAAGAATGGGCGCATAGTTCGCCCCGATCTTCCAAATCAGCAATGAGCCGAAGATGAGGCTGCATGCGGTGAGCACGATCCAGAGCATGTGTGCCAGGCCCCACGACAGCATTGCGAAGGGGAGAGTGACAGAAAATGCGCTGGGCAAATAGACATACCGCGTCGCCATTTCGCGCTCTTTTGCGGTATCCGTCCGGCCGTAAATTCCCTCCGCCTGATATATGCGCAGCACTTGGCCCTCGTTGTACGGATCGCAATGTTGAAGAAGGCACCGTGCGGGATAGTACATCGCTCTGAAATCCACCAGCGGGGCAGATGAGGCGTTCTGCAGGGCGAGGCCCAGGAAAACAAAAATCGTACTCCCCAACAGCAGCAATACCAAGCCGTCGCGCCGCGCCTTTGCCAACTTAGCCTCATCTTTCCTGGACTGGTTAATCTTCACTCCATATTACCGAAGGGATCTTCGAGCGACGGGCTTTGCGGAGTGAGCAGCTCGGAGCCGGATTCGGTGATGAGCAGATCATCCTCAAGCCGGATGCCGAACTCGCCGCGAATGTAGATGCCGGGCTCGTCGCTGAGCAGATTGCCGGCCTGGAGGCGCGGGTTGAGGTCGTAGCCAAACATATTGTTCTTCACGAAGTAAGGCCACTCGTGCATGTCCATGCCGATGCCGTGACCGAGGCGATGAGAGAAATAAGTAAAGCCCGGGCCGTAGCCACCATCGACGATGATCTTGCGTGCGGCCGCGTCTACATCTGCCGTGGGCATGTCGGGGCGCGCCGTTGCTACAGCCGCCGATTGCGCGCGGTGGACAAGGTCAAAGACCGACTTCATTTTGTCTGTGGCTTTACCAAGGACGAAAGTGCGGGTGATGTCGGAGGTGTAGCCCTCGACCATGCAGCCGTCGTCCAGCATGAGGATGCTGCCCTCGCGCAGGGTTTGCTGCTGGCGCGAGCCGTGAGGCAGGGCGGTGAACTCGTCGATGTTGAGGCTGGCCTCACCGTCGAAGCCGACTCGCTTGTACGCCGCGGCTACGAGCGAGTGGACGTTGGCAGTAGTCATGCCGGGTCGGAGCGATTGCGCCACGGCGCGATAGACGAGCAGCGTGGCGCGGCAGGCCAGGCGCAGGCACTCGATTTCATGCGCGTCCTTGACCATGCGGCAGCCGGCGGTGACGGGGGAGGCGCTGACGAGATTCAGATGCGGATTGGCGGAGCGAATGCCTTCAGCGAAGACGAACTTCATGTTCTCGTCGAGGCCGACCGTTGCATGCGTGAGTCCGCGGTCGGCGAGGCCTTTGCCCAGCGCTGCAAAGGGGCTTTCATCTTCCTGCCACGTGAGGACATCGGCGTCTTTGCCAAAAGGACCGGCATCGAGCAGCTCGCGCGCGCGGCCTTCTTCAAAGGCGGGGCAGACAAGAAATGGTTTGGCCTTGGCTGGAAGCACAAGAGCCCAGAGCCGCTCGCCGCCATTGAGGCGCAGATCGGCAAAGTAGACCGACGATGTGGTCGAGTTGGCGAGGACGATGGCGTCGATCTTCATTGTGGCCATGAGCCGCTGCGCGCGCGCGATGCGGGCCAGGCGTTCGGCATTGGTGAAGGGACGCGCCTGGCCGGAGAGAACGGGCAACGCGGAGATGGCTGCGGGCATTGAGCCCGTTGGCTCGGCGGACGCGATATGCGGTGTGGCGAAGGCTGCAGCAGCGGCGGCCGATGCGCCGAGAAAGCCGCGGCGAGAAAGTGCAGGATTGGAAGGCATGATCCTCCGTCGGAAACACTGGTGTCTTTCAGAGTAATGCTTCGTGCAGAGGAATGCTTCCAGCAGTTGATTTTCGAGCTGATTGAGCGCATAGGCAAGGTTCGCGGGCGCCGAGAGTTGGACTTGCGGTTTCTAAAGGCGGTGCGAGAATAGGGGCATGGCGCTGGAATGTACCACTTCATACGGGAAGGATTCGTTGGAGCTGTTCCGCTATTACAAGGGCTTGGCGGAGCGTGCGATGGCGCAGTTGACCGATGCGCAACTGGTCGCCGTGCTGGACGAGGAGTCAAACTCGATTGCCGTGATCGTGAAGCACATGGCAGGCAATATGCGATCGCGGTTCACTGATTTTTTGACAAGCGACGGCGAGAAACCGGATCGGCAGCGGGACCTGGAATTTTCCGATCCGCCGAAGACGCGCGAGACGCTGCTGACGTTGTGGGAGACGGGATGGGCCTTCGTATTCGGTGCGCTTGGTCCGCTGGGCGACGAGGACCTGACAAGGACGGTAACCATTCGTGGCGAAGCGCATTCCGTGATGCAGGCCATCAACCGCCAGGTGGCGCATTACTCGTACCACTGCGGGCAGATCGTGTTTCTAGCCAAGCATCTGAGCCATGGCGCATGGAGGCCGCTGACCGTGGGGCGTGGACAGAGCGAGGAGTTTAACCGGCGAGTGCGGGCGGGCGAGACGAGTCAGCGGTAAGACGCGACAAAAGGCGTGTTCTCAGTTCGGCAACACGCGCTTAAAATTCCCCGTCGGATTCTATGGGCAAGCCTGTAGTCTAGCGTCAACGTGGACAGCTAAGGACAAGTATCCAGCATGCCCGGATCCAATACACATGCGCGCAAAGCGAACGGCGAGTATATTTACGGCGTCGATCTGGTTCGTTTTGCTTGCGCAGTGAGCGTAGCCGCATTTCACCTGACCTGGATGACGGCTGGAATCGCATGGTTTATGCCGTTCGGATGGGTCGGCGTTCAAGTCTTTTTTGTGATCTCCGGTTTAGTGATCGCGAACTCTGCGCAAGGCGCATCGGCGCGGCAATTTCTGACCGGCCGCTTTCTGCGCATTTATCCCACGGCGTGGTGCGCGGCAATCGTCAGCTACCCGCTCTTTCTGTGGGAGTTTCCGAAGATGGCCGATCGGCTGCAGCGGCTTTACTTTTCCATCGTTCTTTTTCCTGGACCTTTTATCGCCACCGCGTACTGGACTCTTCCCATCGAGTTATCTTTCTATTTTGTGGTTTACTCGCTGATTGTGTTCAACGGCTTCAGATACATTCGATCCCTTGCCATTCTTCTCATCCTTTGGGGCGCGCCCTATCTTGCCGCGCTTGCATTGAACGCACACGGATCGGTCCACTGGGGCTGGGTAAACTTCCAGTACATTTGGGAGAATATGTCGCTCCTGCGCTACGGTCCCTATTTCGGGCTGGGCATCGTGGTTTGGCTTTACAAGGAAAAACGGCTCGGCAAAGCCGGCTTGCTGGCGGCGGGATTAGCTTTGGTGCTCGCATTGATGGAGATTTACGCCAAAGCTCAAGAAATTCTGCCGAATTTCGCGCGTTCAGCAGGGACCCAAACACCCTGGACCCATTTGGCCACCGCCAGCAACCTTGCATTCTGCGCGGCATTTGCGGCGATTCTGCTGTCGGTCAAATTCAATCATCGATTTCCCGCGAATGCCGAGGTGAGAAGAGCCGTTCGATTATTGGGATTGACGACCTACCCGTTCTATCTCTTGCACGAAAGGGTTGGGGCTTTCGTGATTTACCAGACAAGCAGGTTTGGGCTGGCTCATCTTCCAGGCGTGATGGTCGCGCTTATTTCGATTGGAGCCCTGTCCCTGTTCATCGCGTACTACTGCGAGCCTGCATTGCGGAGTCTTCTAAAGAAGATCGGCAGACTCGCGAACCCCGCTCCGAAGAACCCGGCCTTCGAGGCGCACTGAGGAAAGGCCCGCTGAAGGGCGCGTGAACGCCAGCCTCAAACCACACCAGGCTTGGAACCTGCGGGAATGCGCAGGTTCCGCTTTAGCCGTTCAACTGCTCCTGGAGCTTGTTGAGTGTGCGGTGCAGGTCTTTGTCGGCGCGGCGCTGCTCATCGATTTTGGCGATCGAGTGCATGACCGTGGTGTGGTGCTTGTTGCCGAACTGGCGGCCGATTTCCGGCAGGCTGGCTTCCGTCATCTGCTTGGCCAAATACATGGCGATCTGGCGCGGTACAACCACGTTGCGCGAGTTGTTCTTCTGCTTGAGATCAGCGACCCTCATGCCGAACTGCTCGGATACAGCGCGCTGAATGGCTTCTATGGTAATTTTGCGCACCTGCATGTCGATGAATTGCTTGAGGCACTGCTGCGTTGACGCCAGCGTAATCTCCATGCGGTTGAGTTGGCACCAGGCGATCAGCCGCACCAAGGCTCCTTCAAGCTCACGGACGTTAGTGCGGACGTTTGATGCGACAAACAGCGCAACGTCCGTGGGAAGCTGTACCTGCTCGCTCTCTGCCTTCTTCTGCAGGATTGCAACTTTGGTTTCGAGATCGGGCGGCTGAATATCGGCAATGAGCCCCCACTCGAAGCGCGAGCGAAGGCGGTCCTCAATCTCAGTGAGTTCTTTGGGCGGCCGATCGGAAGCGATCACGATCTGCTTCATGCTTTCATGCAAAGCATTGAACGTATGGAAAAATTCTTCCTGCGTGCGCTCCTTTTGGGCGATGAACTGGATGTCGTCAATGAGCAGCACATCCACGGTGCGGAAGCGATCGCGAAAGCTGGTCATGCGGTCGTTGCGGATGGAGGTGATCATCTCATTGGTGAATTTTTCCGCGGAGACGTAGGAGATGCTGGCCATGGGCTGGCGGCGCTTCACTTCGTGTCCAATGGCGTGCATCAGATGCGTCTTGCCCATGCCGACGCCGCCGTAAAGGAAGAGCGGATTGTAGGCGCGCGAGGGCCGCTCGGCGACGGCCAGTGCTGCGGCACGGGCGAACTGGTTGCCATTGCCGATGACGAAAGCGTCGAAGGTGTAGCGCTGGTTGAGTTGCGCAGCCGTAGACCAGTCGAAGCGCTCCTGCTGCGGATTGCGCGCGGGTGCCGGCGGCGGTGCGGTGGGTGCATGAGTCGGCACAGGGCCGAAGCCGCCATCGCGGCGCTGAGGTGGAATGGAAGGGTCTTCCTCGGCAGTGACGAAGCTGACGTCATCGAACTCCAGTGACTGCAGGTCGATGGCTTCCTGAATCAGGTCGCCATACTTGTCGCCGATGTGCTGGAACTCGGGTGAAGGCACGCGCACATAAAGCGTTCGGCCAGCGGAGTGGCTATACCGCGTGGGCTTGAGCCAGGTCTCGAAAGACTGGCGGATAACCTTCTTCTCGAGGGCTGCCAGGATCTGAATCCAGGGATTGAGAACCGTTGCCGGGGATGTTGCAAATGCCATCGATCTGATCCTTACTTGCGTCGCCTAGTTTACTGCAAGAACTGTTTATCCGCGCGATTTGAGCAACGGTTTTCTTCCGGCGCAAAGCATGTGCTTTGCGTCTCAGTGCTTGCGATCGAATACCTGATTGCCGCTGGTCTGGCCCTGACAACTTCGATCTGGGGCCGTGGATAAATTCGTTCCGTGGGACGCTGGGAACTTTTCTTGAACGGTCCCGATAGTAGCACATCCAACGTTCGTTGCAATGCCTCATTCACACAACTTTTTGACGCTCCCGGAGAGTTGCACCAATGGTGGTGAAACTCGGCGCAACGGGTATTCCAGCGATCTTTCAGGCTCGCGAAAAAGATTACCAGAGTCACAATGAAGGGAAGCGAAACGGGCATCGAATTGCTGACTGCGTATGCGTGGCGCAGCGTGCCGCGACCCGCGCCTGGAGCCCGCGGATTTGCACCCCGAAGCAGATGGGACTGGATTACGGGCTCAACCTGCGATATACTCAAAACTTGCCGTCTAGGCACAGATTTTCATCAGGGAACAGGAGCGCATTTTCATGCCCAAGCGCACATTTCAACCCAATCGCCGCAAACGAGTGAAGACGCACGGTTTTCGCGCGCGTATGAAGACCAAGAGCGGCGCGGCCGTTTTGAGCCGCCGTCGAGCTATTGGCCGTAAGCGTGTGGCCGTGAGTGCCGGCTTTCGCGACTAGAGCCTGCCTTTCTGTTTTTCGAGCCGAGAGCAGACCGCACAGCGTCCGCTCCGGCCTGAACGCCATCTGGCTAGCCGCTCTTAGGCATTCGCATTTTTCGACATCCGCATGACCAGCTCTTCCCGTAGCGACTTGCGCCCCGCTCTCGAATCGCAAGAGACTGGGTTCACCTCCCCGATTCAAGCCCCGATTCGAACTTCGCTTCAATCGTTAACCGGAGTGCGCCTCAGGCGGCACGCCGATTATCAGCGCGCGTATGCGGGCAGCCGGAAGCGGCAATCATCTTCGGTGAGCTGGTTTCTGGCGCGTCAAACCGCGGCGTTTGCGGGGGCTGCATTGCCCGCAGGGCCGCGCGTGGGCCTGACCGCGGGCAAAGTGCTGGGTAAGGCGCATGAACGCAACCGCATCAAGCGGCGCATGCGCGAGGTTCTCAGACGGCATGTGGAACTGGTCCCCGATGGCTTCGATTTGATTCTGCATCCGCGGCGGATTGTGCTCACGCTGGAATTCAAGAAACTTGAGGCGGAGATTGTGCGTATTCTCCATCAGGCGCGGGCTGAGGCGCGCGGCATGTCTCACGAAGCGCCTGTTTCTAGCACGCGCGGCCTCTTATGACCCGAATCCTGCTGGCCACCATCGCCTTTTATCAACGCTGGCTCTCGCCTGCGATCCATGCGCTGAAGCCGGGTGGGTGCCGTTACGTGCCGACCTGCTCAGAGTATGCGTCGATCGCCATCGCCACGCACGGGCCTATTCGCGGAATGGCGCTTGCGACCTGGAGGCTGCTGCGCTGCAACCCTTTTACGCGCGGCGGACTCGATAATGTTCCCGCTCTAGCCGCTCATAAACCCCGCCAATCCCAGCGGCAAGGCATTTCTCCCCGCGAACCGTTACCATAGGACAAGTGGTGGCCTGACGGCCGCTTGACTTGAGCGCCTGTGAACAGGCCCTAACGATAGGAAGTAACCTTTGGCAGAAATTCGCAATCCCAATCTTCAATCGCAAGGCACGGGCGGCAGTGGAGGCGGCGGGGGCGACATGCGCTCCACGGTCGGCTTCGCGCTTTTGCTGCTGGTGGTTCTTCTGGGCTACCAATACTTTTTCAAGCCCAAGCCGTCAACGAACCCGACGCCGGAAACCCAATCGCAGAACCAGGGCGCGACGCCTGGCGCGGGCGCATCAGGGCCGGCCGGATCCAGCGTGCCCGGACAAAGCTCTGCCACACCCCGTCTGGCAGGTTCAGCATCCGCCCGGGCCGCGGCGAATACCCCCACGGTAGCTGCGGCTCTAGAGAGCGATACGACCGTCGAGAACGAGGAATACAAGATCGTTTTCACGAATCGCGGCGCGCAGGTGAAGCACTGGATTTTGAAGAAATACAAGGACACAGCCGGCAACCCCCTGGACATGGTGCAGCAGCAGACCGCGGCACGGTTCGGATTTCCGCTCTCGTTGTTTACCTATGAGCCAGCGCTAACCTCGCAGGTAAATGACGCGCTCTATAAGGTTACTGTTGCGGGCGCACAGCCCTCGGCGACCGGCACGCTGCTAGCTCCGACTGCGATTACCTTCCACTATGCGGCAAATGGGGTGGATGTCTTGAAGACCTTCCGCTTCGACTCGAGCTATGTGATTAACATCGAGGCCGAAGTGCGGCGCAACGGCGCACCGGTGCGGGCGCTGGTCCAGTGGCCTGCCGGCCTGGGCGATATGGAGGAGTTCCTGCCTTCGTCGCTGACGCGATCCCAGATACCCGCGTCCGCAGCCTCGCAATTCAACTGGTCCATCGATGGCAAAAAGGACTCGATGTCCGTCACCAAAGTTGGCAATGACGCCACGTTTGACCAGCCCTATGGGTACGCGGCCATCACTGATCTTTATTTTGCTTCGGCTTTCCTGCCCGATGATCCCGCCAACGCCACGGTGGTGACGCTGCACAATACCATCGATCTGCCCAGCGACTTGAGCAATCCCAATAGCCAGAAAAAGCCGGCTCATGTGATTGGAGTGGCGGTGGGCGATACCAGCGGCGACACCCGGCTGCGTCTCTATGCCGGACCCAAGGCGCTGGATGTCCTTGCTTCCATCCATTCCATCGGCGCTGACGGAAAACCGGACGGACAATCGCTCGAACCACTGATCAACTTTGGCAAGCTCGGCATCCTCGCCAAGTGGCTTTACCTGGCCCTGCGCAGCCTGCGCCGGGTGCTTGGTTCAGGTGTCAACAACTGGGGTTGGGCCATCATCATCGTCACTGCGGCGTTCAACATCATCATGTTGCCCACCCGGTTTATGGCCATGAAGTCTTCTCTGAAGATGATGCGCATCCAGCCGAAAGTGGACGCGATCAAAAGAAAGTACGCCAATCTCAAGGTGAGCGATCCCAAGCGCGCCGAGATGAACAGCGAGACGATGGAGCTTTACAAGACCGAGGGCGTGAATATGTACGGCAGTTGTCTGCCCATGCTGCCGCAGATTCCGCTTTTCTGGGCGTACTTCAACGTGCTAGAAAGCGCGGTCGAGCTGCGCCAGGCTCATTTCTTCTGGCTCACGGACCTTTCCACGCCGGACCCCAGATACATTCTGCCCATTCTCATCATCGTCACCATGTTCCTGACACAGTACATCACGCCCTCGCCGGGCATGGACCCCAACCAGCGGCGGATGATGGCCTTCATCATGCCGGTATTCTTCGGCTTCATGCTACTGCACTATGCCTCCGGCCTGGCCCTCTACTGGAGCACCAGCAACCTGATCAACCTCACTCTGCAACTGGGCATCAATCGATCGAAGATGGGCCAGGAGATGCACGCGATCGCCATGAAACGGGCGTCAAAGAAACTGGCGAGCGGCGGTCCAAAGGTGATTCAAGGGAAACGGTAAGACCTTGGCATTGAAGACACCCCCGTTTCGGATCGCCCGAAACGGGGCTTTTATTTACGCCAGACTCTGCCGTTCTCGCGGTGCCGGCGCCCGGTAGCATCTCGATGCATCCCAGCCCGGTGGTGTATCGTCCAATCCGTATGACAACTGCGAGCAACGCCCCGCGTCCCGCACCCGAAGCCGAAGAGGTTTACCGTCGCTGGATCCAGTTTCTGGACGAGGAGTTCACGCGGCACCGTTCTCCAGAGCGCCGCGCGGAGATTGTGCGCGACCAGCTTTATCAGCTTTACCTGGGCCGGCCGCATGGGGGCAAGCTGAACCTCACGCTCACCAGTGAGCTTCCGGGCAATGTGGTGAGCCTCTCTCTCGACCCTGAGAATGTGACTCTGGAGGCGCAGCACTTTGCCGACGCCGACTGCGAACAGCTCAACGAGCGCAAGCCGCTGCTGTGGTTCTGGCAGATGTTCGACCGCTCGCCGGTGGGCTTGAACCACTGGCTTGGCCTCCGCTTCCGCTGCATGCTGGGGCGGCACATCTTCAAGCAGGTGGGCACGGGCGTGAAGATCTACCACGGCGTGGACCTGACCTACGGCTATAATCTCTCGATCGGTGACGGGGTGACGATCCGGCAAAGAGCCCTGTTGAATGACCGCGGGGGCATCATCATTGGGAAGAATGCGGTGATCGGGTCGTTTGCGCGGATTTACTCGCACACCCACTCGCCGGAGAACTACGACAAGGTGACGCTGGTGCCCACGGTGATCGGGGATGGAGCCCGCATCGCCAGCCACGCGATTGTGCTGGCCGGCCAGAAGGTGGCCCCGGGCGAGGCAGTGGGGAGTTTTCCGGAGGATCGAGTATAAGGGCTTTTTCTCCGCGGCGCGGAGAGGATTTTCGCGCCAATCTCTGGGACTGGGTGCTATACTTTTGTTGTGCGCTCTGCGGCTCATAACCGATTGGCCGTTTATAAAACAAAGCCATTCGGACGCTTTTCGCGGAAGTCGCGGATCAGTGCCGCAGACCTCTGGGAGGCTGCGCGCTGCGCCAATGCGGGGATCGTTGATGCCGATCTAGGCGGTGGGGTCATCAAACAGCGCATCGCGCGCGCCGGGCAGGGCAAATCCGGCGGATCGCGGTGCATCATCCTTTTTCGGCTTCAGGGCAGGGCCGTTTTTGTTCATGGATTCGAGAAGAAAGATCTCGGCAATATCAGGTCAGACGAGCTTGGAGCGTTCAGAGAGCTGGCGCGTGTGCTGCTGGGTATAGCGATGCGGAGATAGCGCAACGGGTGGCCGATGGCGCGTTGATTGAGGTAAAGCCACCGCAGGAGGGTTGATGCCAAACAAGTATCGAAGTAATGTGATGGCGACGATCCACGAGACGGCCAGCGACCTTTATGCCGTAGGCGGAATCGACCGGAAGACCATGCGCAAGTTCGACGTGCTGTGCCTCACGCAGATTCAAGAGATGACGCCGAAGAAGATTCGCGCCCTGCGCACACGGGAAAAGGCCAGCCAGGCAGTTTTTGCAGCCTATCTGAACGTGACGCCGAACCTCGTGAGCAAGTGGGAACGCGGGGAGAAGCATCCTCAGGGAACATCACTCAAGCTCCTCTCGCTAGTGGGTAAAAAAGGGCTGGAGATGATCGCCTGACTTGACAGGCGAGGATGCTACTCGGGTTGATGTGATTTTCCGCAGCGGCGCAAGACGGCCTGTGCCCGTTTTGAAATCGAAATCTGAGGACCCCGCGTGCTAACCTGAGCTTTCCAGCCTGTGGAGAGTGGTTTGCAATCTGTCCAATTTCTCATTGCGATTTTCGAGTTTGTGCTGCTGATTTTCTCGCTCAGCGTGCATGAGTGCGCACACGCCTGGACGGCGTCGTATCTGGGCGACCAGACAGCGCGGTTGCAGGGGCGCGTGACGCTTAATCCGATGTATCACATAGACCCCATTGGGACGCTGCTCTTTCCGGGGTTGATGATTTTTGGGCCGTTCATCGGGTTGACCATTTTCAGCGGCGTTTTGGTGGGCTGGGCCAAGCCAACGCCGGTGATCACGCGGAACTTTCAGAAGATTCTCCGCGACGACAACCTGACCACGCTGGCTGGACCGGCATCGAATCTGCTGATTGCCTTTGTCGCATTTCTGGCTTTGGCAGTGATTTCGATTGGCGTACCCGGCGGGCACCAGCTGGTTTTGTTCACCTTCACCAACGGAATTGCTGTGGGCGTACCCACCGCGCTGCCGGCTTTTGTGCTGCTCGCGATCCTGGCCATCGAGATCAATCTGGGTCTGTTCTTCTTCAACCTGTTCCCAATTCCGCCCTTGGATGGCAGCCGGCTGGTGCGCAACATCCTGCCCTACAACGCGGTCGTGGTCTACGACCGGATTCCCCTCTGGATAAGCTACCTGTTGATGATCCTGGTCGGCGGCGAGGTGCTCCGGCTGCTGATTGGGCCCGCGCTGTCGATGCTGTACCTGGCGCTGCAGCTGGTATAAACCGCAAACAGAGCGTGATGCGCGGCTGCAAGTACAATGGAACGAGCCTGTATTGAGCCATCCGGCAAAGACGGCGGCCTTTCTCGGCAGCTCTCCGAGAGCTACAAGGAAATCGAAAAGAAACAATGCCTGAAACTCAAATCTCATCGTCACGGCCGCGCGTTTTGAGCGGCATGCGCCCCACCGGCAAGCTGCACCTGGGCAACTACATGGGCGCACTGGCCAACTGGGTCAAGCTGCAAGACCAATACGAGTGCTATTTTTTTATTGCCGATCTGCATGCATTGACCACGGACTACGCAGACACGTCAGACGTCGCCTCTAACACGATGGAAGTTGCGCTGGACTTCCTCGCGGGTGGTCTTGATCCGCAGAAATGCACCATCTTCGTGCAAAGCCAAGTGAAACAGCATTCAGAACTTTTTACACTCTTCAGCATGATTACGCCTTTGGGGTGGCTGGAACGCGTGCCCACCTACAAGGAGCAGCAGGAGCAACTGGCGAAAAAGGATCTGAGCACTTACGGGTTCCTAGGCTATCCGCTACTTCAAGCAGCCGATATCCTGCTATACCAACCACAGTTCGTCCCTGTGGGCCAGGATCAAGTCGCGCATGTGGAGTTGACCCGCGAAGTCGCGCGCAGATTCAACTTCGTATACCCTGGCGATCCGAGCAAACTGACAAGCAGAATGAAGACGTGGCTCGCGATCGACCACAAACAAACGACAGTTCCAACCGATAGGTTTATAAGTGCCGCGGAACTGTCCGAAATGAAGCTGCTGCACGTCTTCCCCGAGCCGGATGTTTTGGTCACCCCCTCTCCCAAGTTACCCGGCACGGATGGCCGCAAGATGTCGAAGAGCTACGGAAACACCATTCTGATGACCGATCCTGAGCCGGTGGTGCGGCAGAAGCTGAAGACCATGGTGACAGACCCGGCGCGGGTGCGGCGTACCGATCCCGGCGACCCGGACAAGTGCCCGGTGGGAGACCTGCACAAAGTCTTCTCGACTCCTGAGACACTGGCCAACATGTATGAGGGCTGCCGGTCGGCGGGCATCGGGTGCATCCAGTGCAAGGGCTGGGCGGCGGATGCGCTGGTCCAGGTGCTTGCGCCCATCCAGGAGCGCCGGGCGAGCTTTACTGAGCATCAGGCGACGGAGATTCTTGAGGACGGTTCAAACCGCGCCCGCGCCCGCGCCGAGCAAACGATGCAGGAAGTGCGTGCAGCCATGCAGATGAGCCTGAGCAGCTAGACGGGCAAGGTCAGCAAGGGCAGCCGTTGACCGAAGCGAGGCGCGCGGTGAAAGATGTCTCGAATAGGTGAGAACAGACTTCAGAGAGAAAAAGAACCAGAATTGACTGATCAGACTGACCAGAACGACAATCCGGAGACTTCAGCGGCCCAGGCGCAGGTGACACCGATGGGTGCGACTGTTGCCGGTGAACAGTCCTCGGGGACCAATGCACCAGAGGCAGTGTCGCCGGAAACTGCCGACGCTCCGCCATTGATGCTGGTGTCGCAGGCGGGTGCGGATGAGAAGGCTGCGGCCAAGCTGGCAGCCGTGCAGAAGAAGCGGGATGAGAGCGCCGAGGAATCGCCGTTTTCCGTCAGCGTGGGGCTGGTTTACGACGGACCGCTGGACCTGCTGTTGGACCTGATCCGCAAGCAAGACATCGACATCTACGACATTCCCATCGCCAGGATCACGGCGCAGTTTCTGGGCTATGTGAACCAGTTGAAAGCCACGGATGTGGACGTGGCGGGTGAATTTATCTACACGGCTTCGCTTCTGATCCACATCAAGAGCAAGATGCTGCTGCCGCATGCGGGGGCTGGCGCTGAAAAAGGTGCAGAGGACCCGCGCCGCGAGTTGGTGGATCGTCTGCTGGAGCACGAGCGATTCAAGAACGCAGCGCAGATGCTGCAGCAAAAGCAGATGCTGGAGGCAGCCACCTGGACCAATCCCGGCTTCCGGGAGTTCAAGGACGATGCGGCTGCGGAGCCGGAGATTGCGGCGGATACCGTGGACCTGGTGCGGATTTTCCGCGAGATTCTGGAGCGCGCGCGGAACCGGCCCGTGCTGGATGTGGCAGAGGACACCGTGACCGTTGGCCAGATGATCCGCTTCCTGGGCCGGCGATTGACAATGGAAGACAAGCCGGTTTCGCTGAGCCGGCTGTTGAGCCACACGCACTCGCCGCGAGCGTTGATCGCCACCTTCCTGGCGCTGCTGGAGTTGGTGCGCCTGCAGGCCATTCTGCTGCGCCAGGACCGGGCCTTCAGCGACATCTTCATCAAAAAGCACACCGGGTTTGACGCTGTCATGGACGAGGGACTGGCCAACGCGCGGGACGACTGGCGGTAGAGTTGAGTTATAACTTATGTTATACTGAGCTCTCGGGGAGGGCCCCTCATGGCCACGACTACCAAGATTATTGCGATCGGCAACTCCGCCGGGATCATTTTGCCCAAGGAGACGCTGGCGCGGCTCAATGTTGAAAAAGGTGATTCCATTTGTCTCTCTGAGACCCCATTTGGCGCGCACCTGACCGCTTACGACGACCAATTCATGCGCAAACTCGAAGCCAGTGAACGAGTGATGCGGAAGTACCGCGATGCGCTGCGAAAACTGGCTGAGTAATGCGGGAGCCTGTATGGATGGAGGCCGTCGATGCGGTTATTGCGCACGACCTTGAATTGGCCGCGCACGGCGGCTCAGCGGGCATTCGGGATGCGGGATTGCTTGAATCGGCATTGGCCAGGGCAAAAAACATCTGGGCCTACGCGGAGTCCTCACCGCCGCTTGCCACTCTCGCTGCTGCATACGCCTTTGGTATTTCTTCGAATCATCCGTTCGTGGACGGCAACAAGCGGACGTCCTTGGTGGTCTCGTTTGCGTTCCTGGACGTCAATGGCCTGGAGGTAACTGCCAGCCAGGAAGAGGCATACCTCACAATCCTTGGCCTGGCGGCGGGTGAAATCACTGAGGCCCAACTGGCCCTCCGGTTCGCGGAGCACACGGCCAGCCGATAACGGCAGCGGGCCATCCTTCTTGAATGCTGAAACCGCCCCCCAGCAGCCGACTTTTGCGACCTGACTTTCACGGTCTGGATTTTTGCCAAAAAATCTTAGTTTTTTTTCATCCCCCTGCCTGCCCACTGTAGAATTTATAAAGCAGAACCAGTCTTTCCCGATTCACCGGGCCTGGTTCACCGAGCAAACAACTGCAAACTTATGTGGTTGTTGGGGTTTTATGAACGCCTATTTATCCGGCATTTGTCTCTTCCGCCGCAAGCGATCCCCCTTGCATCTAAATTTCAATTCCGCTATTGAATTCTGCATGAGGAGGCCCAGGCGCGCCCGGAATCTTTCCGGCTGCGTTGGAGATCTCTAATGGCCGACCTGGCAACTCTTGTAGAAGCCATCCCTGCGCGCCCCACGATCGTTGAGCGCAGAACGAAGAAGCGCTCCAGCAAGATTGGAATCGCCGTGTTCCTGGGTGCGCTGCTGGGCGGACTGGGCTACATCGGCATTCACGTTGCGAGAGACCTGACCAACGTCACCATCACCAGCATCTGGCCCTATCTGTTGCTGACCCTGGCTCTGCTCATCGCTCTTGGGTTTGAGTTTGTGAATGGGTTCCACGATACGGCCAACGCGGTAGCCACGGTGATTTACACCAACTCTCTGGATCCGAACGTTGCCGTGGTATGGTCGGGCATCTGCAATCTGGCCGGAGTGCTGGCTTCAAGCGGCACGGTGGCTTTTGCGGTGATCACGCTGCTGCCCGTCGAACTGATTTTGCAGGTCAGTTCCGGGTCAGGGTTCGCGATGGTGTTCGCGCTGCTCA
Source organism: Occallatibacter sp. (assembly GCA_036489415.1). Taxonomy (GTDB): domain Bacteria; phylum Acidobacteriota; class Terriglobia; order Terriglobales; family Acidobacteriaceae; genus Telmatobacter. The sequence continues at coordinate 18,463 of DASXFS010000042.1, forward strand.
TCGCCGCCATCCTGTGGAACCTGGGCACATGGTGGTTAGGCCTTCCTGCTTCCAGTTCGCATACCATGGTGGGGTCCATCATCGGCGTGGGCCTTGCCAACCAACTGCTCAGTGCTCACTCCGGCACGTCGGGCGTGGATTGGGAACAGGCAATCAAGGTACTCAAGGTGCTGCTGATTTCGCCGGTGCTGGGTTTTGGCGCGGCGGCATTGCTGATGCTGCTGTCGAAGGGTCTGGTCCGCTACCCGTCGCTCTATGAAGCGCCCAAGAACAATCAGCCGCCGCCATTTCCCATTCGCGCGCTGATGGTGCTGACCTGCACGGGAGTGAGCTTCTTCCACGGCTCGAACGACGGCCAGAAGGGGATGGGGCTAATCATGCTCATTCTCATTGGCACCGTCCCAACGGCCTATGCGCTGAACCACGCCGTCACCGCAAAGGACATTCAGGACTTCATTACCGCATCCGAGCAGGCTGGGCACATTCTGGATCGGCATGTGGACAAGACGGGGGTCCTCGGCGGAGATGCCCGGACCGAAGTGACGGACTATATTCGCACCAGGCAGGTGAAGTCGGATACGATTCTTGCGCTACGCGACCTGGTGGAGGATGTGAACCACGAAGTTGCGCTCTACAAGGTATTCAAGTCGGTTCCGGCCGCGGACCAGACCAACGTGCGCAACGACATGTATGTGGCCAGCGAAGCGATTGCACTGATCGAGAAGAGCCACGATCCAGCCTTTACGCTGGAAGAAAACGCAGCTTTGGCCAACTATAAAAGCAAGGTGGACAAAGCGATTAAATTCATTCCCGACTGGGTGAAGGTGGCCGTGGCGCTGGCTCTTGGCCTGGGCACCATGGTGGGGTGGAAGCGGATTGTGGTGACGGTGGGAGAAAAGATCGGCAAGGACCACTTGACCTATGCGCAAGGCGCGAGCGCGGGCCTGGTGGCGATGGGCACTATCTTCGCCGCCGATACGTTTGGCCTGCCGGTGAGCACGACGCATGTATTGAGTTCCGGCGTAGCCGGGACCATGGTGGCCAACGGCAGCGGCCTGCACTTCGGCACGATCCGCAACATCGCCGCTGGCTGGGTGTTCACGCTTCCCGCCGCTGGGCTTCTGTCCGGACTGCTTTACTGGCTTTTCCGCGCGATCTCCTGAACGTCTCGATCTGAATCAAAGGCGTCCGCTGCAGCGGACGCCTTTTGTATGCGCGTATGTGGTTCATAGGCATGTTACCTTCCGGCGGTGACAAGGTCCTGAAGACCGCAAATCTTCTCAAGTGAGCAGAGCCGGCAGCCGATAAACGCTGCGGGAAGGTCTGCATGTCAACTCAAGCTGCACCGGTAAAGGCCAATGAGGTTGTACCGCCAAGATGGGCGGGCGAGATGCGGTATGTGGCGCGGCAGCCGATCATGAACCTGCGCGGACATGTGCATGGCTACGACTTGTTGTTTCGCAACGCTCCTGACGCGATGGCCAGTCATGGCGTGGACGTGGCGGCCCGCACGATGCTGGACAATGCGGTGATTTTTGGGCTGGAATGGCTGACGAACGGGTTGGCAGCCTTTGTCAATTGCACCGTGGAGGCGTTGACGGAAGACCTGGTGCTGGTGCTGGCTCCGCAAAGAACGGTGCTGGCGATTCCGGGGAGCTTGGACCCGACGCCCAAGCTGCTGGAGTGCTGCCGCAAGCTGAAGGGCCGCGGATTCCGGCTGGCGCTGGACGACTTTACGTGGAAGGCCGAACTGCGGCCGCTGGCGAAGATGGCCGACTACATCCGGGTGGATCTCAACCGGTTTGGCATGGCGGAGCGCCAGTATCTGCGCGGCCTGAGCTCGGCGTCGCCGGCGATGGTGGCGAAAAAGGTGGAGACGCACGAGGCCTATGAGCTGGCCGGCGCGGAAGGCTTCACGCTGTTCCAGGGGAGCTACTTCTGCCATCCGGTTCTGCTGAAGAAACGGAAGCTGCCCGCCAATCGGCTGTTGCACTTCGAGATTGTGCGGATGCTGCATCACGACCCCATCGACATACGGCAGGTGAGCCAGCTTGTGCTGCGCGACGCCTCGCTAACCTACCGCCTGCTGCGGCTGGTCAACTCGCCGCTCTACGCGATCCACCAGGAGGTGCGCAACATCGAGGCGGCAATCATCGCCGTGGGTGAGGATGCGTTTCGCCGCATTGTGTCACTGGCCGTGCTGAGCGAGCTGAACGGCGAGGAACCGCCGGAGATTCTGCACATGGCGCTGCTGCGGGCCCGCTTCTGCGAAGTGGCCGCCGCGTTTCGCGGACTGGACCCTGCGGAACAGTACCTGCTCGGGATGCTTAGCCTGGTCCCGGCCATGCTGCGCCTGCCCATGGAGGAGCTAACGCCGTCTCTGCCCTTGCGCAGCGAAATTTGCGAGGCTCTGCAGGGAACGTTGAACCCCGAGCGCAGCCTGCTTGCGTGGCTCGAATGCCATGAATACGGCGATTGGGAGACCTGCGACCTGATTGCGCAGGCCAACGGGCTGAGCCGGGACGAGTTGATGCGGTGCTATGCCCAAAGCGTCGTCTGGGCTGAGGCTGCGCTGCGCTCCACCGTTTGACGCGCCGTTTGCAGACAGCAAAACGCACGACTTCTACCCTAAAATGCGCTTCAATCCGCGCAATTCATCGCCTTTTCATCTGCTTCGTATATCCATGGATCAGGTCCAGCCGTTGCTTCCCCCGCGCGTCGCCGGACAGATTTTGGATTTTATCCACTGGAGCCGCTCCATGTCCGATATGGCGACAACTGTCCCCGTCCGTCCGCCCGCTGCTGGGTTACTCGAAAAAAAGATGAGCAAGACCTCCGCTCGCATCAGTGGAGCCGTGGTGCTTGCGGCGCTACTAGGGGGACTGGGCTTCATCGGCTTCCATGTGGCGCAGGACCTGGGCAACGTCACCGTGGGCAGCATCTGGCCGTATCTGCTGCTGGGAGTCGCACTCTTGATCGCCCTCGGTTTCGAGTTCGTGAACGGATTCCACGACACGGCAAACGCGGTGGCGACGGTGATCTACACACACTCGCTGGAGCCAAACATTGCCGTGGTGTGGTCCGGGCTGTGCAACCTGGCCGGCGTGCTGGTCTCCTCTGGCGCGGTGGCCTTCAGCATCATCACACTGCTTCCGGTCGAACTCATCCTTCAGGTGAGCGCCGGCGCGGGCTTCGCCATGGTCTTCGCGCTGTTGATTGCAGCCATCCTTTGGAACCTGAGCACGTGGTGGTTCGGGCTGCCCGCTTCGAGTTCGCATACCATGGTGGGCTCGATCATTGGAGTGGGCGTAGCGAACCAGTTGATGAGCGTACATACCGGCACATCCGGCGTGGATTGGGATCAGGCCGCCAAGGTTTTCAAGGTGCTGCTAATTTCGCCCATCGTAGGCTTTGGTGCAGCAGGATTGCTGTTTCTCTTGTCTAAAGCGCTTATCAAATACCCGGCTCTTTACCAAGCTCCCAAGGATAATACGCCTCCACCGTGGCCCATTCGACTGCTGCTGGTGCTCACCTGCAGCGGCGTCAGCTTCTCCCACGGTTCCAACGACGGCCAAAAAGGAATGGGTTTGATCATGCTCATTCTGATCGGTACGGTGCCCACAGCCTATGCGTTGAACCACGCCGTCAGCACGCGCGATGTGCAGGATTTTATAGCTGCCTCTGAACAGGCTGGGCACATTCTGGACCAGCATGTGGATAAAAGTGGCATTCTCGGCGCCGACCCGCGTGCCGAAGTGACGGATTACATCCGCACCAAACAACTGCAGCCGGACACCGTGCTGGCGCTGCGAGAGCTGGTGGAAGACCTGAACCACGAAGTGGCGCTCTACAAGGAGTTCAAAGCGGTTCCGGCAAACCAGCAGACCAATGTTCGCAACGACATGTATGTAACCAGCGAGGCTCTGCGACTGATGGAAAAGAGCCACAACCCGGCCTTTACACCGGCCGAGAGCGCAGCTCTGACCAACTACAAGAGCAAGGTGGACAAGGCCACCAAATTCATTCCCAGTTGGGTGAAGGTGGCCGTGGCGCTGGCCCTGGGAATGGGAACCATGGTGGGATGGAAACGGATTGTGGTGACAGTGGGCGAAAAGATCGGCAAGGAACACCTGACCTATGCGCAAGGCGCGTGCGCTGAGCTGGTGGCTATGATCACTATCTCCTTGGCCGACAACTTCGGTTTGCCGGTGAGCACCACGCATGTGCTGAGTTCGGGCGTGGCGGGGACCATGGCCGCCAACCGCAGTGGACTGCAGTTGGCGACGATCCGCAACATCGCGGCGGCCTGGGTATTCACGCTGCCGGCGGCGGCGCTGCTCTCCGGGTTGTTGTTCTGGCTCTTCCGCCAGTTCAGCCACTAGCGCCTTGCGTAATTAGCACCGTTTCTGTTGCATTCCAGGGTGTTCGCCACGGCGGGCGCCCTTTTTCCGCGCCTTGCACAGGGCTTGACGGCTGCTTAACGGCCCCATCGGCGGCGGAATGGCTCCACTTCCGGTACCATACTTGAGGTGCCTATTGCCGAATGAGCCTTAAAGCCAAGCTGGAAGCTGTTATTTACGCCGCGGAGGAGCCGGTCACGCTGGCCCAGTTCGCCGCATTGTTTGCCGCCGACGCCCTGGAGTGGAGGGCGGCGCACGAAACCGCGTCTGCCGCGGCGGCCGAAGAGACTGCGCCGGGCGGCGAAACTCTGCCCCTGCTGAACGCGGAGTTCGATTACCAGGAGCTGGAACAGCCAGCGGAGACGCCGGCTGCCACGCCCGAAGAAACTGCTCAAGAAGCTGCCGGTGCCGAGACGGACTCAGAAGCCGGCACTGAGTTCGCGGAAGCTGCCCCGGAAACCGGCGCAGAGCCACCGGCCGACGCGCCTGTGGATGCCGAAGCCGAAGAAAAGCGGCTTGCCCGGCAGCGGGACCGCGAGGTGCGTGCCATTCTGCAAGGCCTGCTGGACGAGTTGATCGCGACTTACGCCAGCGACGACCGGGGCATTGAAATCAAAGAAATTGCCGGCGGTTACCGGATGGCGACTAAGCCCGAATGCCACGACGCGGCGCGCATGTTTGTGAAGAGCCTGAAGCCGGCGATGAAGCTGAGTTTGCCGGCGCTCGAGACGCTGGCCGTGATCGCCTACAAGCAGCCGGTGACGGCGCCAGAAGTGAATGAGATTCGCGGCGTGGATTCGTCCGGCGTGTTTGGTTCGCTGCTGGCGCGGAAACTCATTGCGACGGCGGGACGCAAGCAGGTGATTGGCCGGCCGATTCTCTATAAGACGACCAAGGAGTTCCTGCTGCGGTTTGGCCTGAAAGACGTACAAGAGCTGCCGTCGATGGAAGAGTTCGAGAAGATGGCGCAGCTCGAATTTGAAGATATGGAGCCGGTTGCCGAGGAAGAGGCGAATGCGGTTAGTGAGGGTTTGAATCCGGAAGTGGATGACGACCCCGACGAGCCCACCCAAGAATCGGCAACGAGCAGCCCGCAGGAGGCACAACAAGGCACAGAGACCGCCGTGACGGCGGACAGCAATCCAGTCCGGGGAATCCAAGTCGGGGCAACCCAGGAGACGGACAGATCAGAACCCCTCGCCGATGCACCGGCCACGCAAGCGGAAACAACCCCCGCAGAGGCCGCGCCTGCTGCGCCTTCCCCCCTAGAGCAGGCAGAAACCGAGACTGTGCCCCATGAGTAAGAAAAAACAGCCTGACGAGCCGCGTCCCGAAGCGAAAGAAGATGAGTTGATAGAAGCCGTAGAAGCGGAAATCGAAGACCCCATCGGCGACGAAACCGACGGCGAGGCGCGGGATTCGATTGCAACGGAGACTGAGGCGGAAATTGAAGCCGCCGAGGAAGATGCCGAAGATGCAGCTGATATAGAAACCGAAGACCAGACGGCCGATGGAGAAGATGAAGAGGCGGAGTTCAAGCCCAAAGCTCGGCCGCCAGCCAAGCTGGAGCGGCTGCAAAAGATTCTGGCTGCGGCGGGCGTAGCCAGCCGGCGCAAGGCTGAGGAGATGATTGAGCAGGGCCGGGTGCAGGTGAACGGCAAGGTTGTCACCGAACTGGGCACGAAGGCCGACTCCGGACGCGACCACATTCGCGTGGATGGCAAGCTCCTGCAGGGCGCGGAGCGGCTGCGCTACTTTGTGCTGAACAAGCCGCGCGGGTTTGTGACCACGGTAAAAGACCCCGAAGGCCGGCCCACGGTGATGCAGTTCTTCGACAAGATGCGGGAGCGGCTTTATCCCGTTGGCCGCCTGGACTACATGAGCGAAGGCCTGCTGCTGGTGACCAATGACGGCGAGCTGGCCAACAAACTGACGCGGGCTTCGGCGGGTGTGGAGAAGACATACCTCGTCAAGGTGGCCGGCATTCCCTCCGAGAGCGAGCTAGACATTCTGCGCGCGGGCGTGGCCATCGAGAAGGGCAAGCCGGGTTCGGGCAAGGTGCGGACTTCGCCGGCGCGCATTCGCCAGGTTCGCCAGGGCGACAATCCCTGGTATGAAGTGGTGCTGATCGAGGGGCGCAACCGGGAACTGCGCAAGATGTTCGAAGAAGTGGGACATTTTGTGGAGAAGATTCGCCGCGTGGGCTATGGGCCGCTGATTCTGGACCAGGAGCCAGGCAACCTGCGCGAACTGGATGCGCAGGAGTTGGAACTGCTGCGCAAGGCGGCGGATGGCAAGCTGCGGACACCGAAGGCCAAGGAGATTCGGCGGCGGAACATTGTGGACTCGCTGCCTCCCGAAAAGCCGGCGTTCAAGGCGCGCGGGGCAAAGCCTGCTGCGGGACCGAAGGACTACAAGCCGAAGAAGGCATTTGGGACGGACCGTCCGGTGCGCGGCGGTCCCGGCAAATTTGGACCGGCCAAATCCGGTCCAGCGAAGTTTGGAGGGGATCGGACAAGCGGCGGCTCGACCGAGCGGCCGGCCTGGAAGAAGGACGACCGGGCAGCAGGCGCGGAGGGTCGCCCACCGACGCGCTTTGCGCCCGGCTCGACTGGAGCCGAGCGTCCGGCCGCAGGAAGAAGCTACGGTGACCGGCCAAGTGCGGGACGGACCTTTGGCGGCAAACCAACTGGCGGCGATAGGCCAACTGGGCGGACTTTTGGACCTAAACCGGGCGGACGGCCCTTTGCCGGGAAACCGGCGAGCGGCGGACGCAGCTTCCCATCCAAACCGGACTGGAAGAACAAGCCGGGCTGGAAGAAGCCTGAGGGCGGAGAGCGTCCGCAATACAAGAAGCCGTTTGCGCCGAGGCCGGAAGCAATGCGGCGTCCTGCGCCGGAACCGGTTGAGGACATGAAGCCGAGGAAGCAGTTCAAGCTCCACATTGAACCCGTTCAGGACTTCGGGCATACAGAACGGCCAAGCAGACCCAGCTCTAATCGTCCCCCGTCGGGCCGCGCGTTGGCTGGCCGTCCTCCTTCGGGCTATGCGGCGGGTGGGCGTTCGTCGTCGGGGCGTGCAGGCGCGGGCCGATCGAGTTCCGCGCGGCCATTCCGCAGTGAGGGCGGACTGGCGCGGCCATTTACCACCAGCAGCGGCAAGCCGCGCGCTGGCGGGGCACGACCCAACAGCAAGCCGGGCAGAGATGGCGGACGCTCCTACGGCGCGGGACGCGGCGCGGGCAGTTCTACGGGCCCGGCAAAGCGGCCGTTTCGGCGCGATGAAGGCGGCGGATCGTCGGCGGGCAGACCTTCGCGGCCGTTTGCGCCTCGCGGGGAAAGCGCGGAGGGATTTCGACCGCGCGGCGAGGATACGCGGCCTGAGCGTAAGACGGGCTCGGGGTGGAAGCCTAAGCCGAACTTTGGCGGCAAACCCAAGTTTGGCACTGGTGATCGCTCGCGGCCCAAGTCGAGCGGATTCTCGAAATCCGGTTCCAAGGGATCTGGTTCCAGGGGGTCTGGCTTCAAGGGCAAGAGCGGTGGTTCGGGCGGCAAACGCAGCGGTCCACCCTCAGGTAAAGGACGGCCGGGCGGCAAAAAGCGCGGATAGCTGCTGCGTCTTCTCTGAACTGCAAACGCATGGGGCGAAGGTGGTCAGTTGGCGGGCTCCTGCGCCTTCAGAGAAACAGTCAAAAATGTGACGAAAACAGCTCGTAAAGACGCGAATTTGGGCTGTTTTTGTCATTGTTTGACCTAAAAAAGCACTCTTCTGTTTACCGATGAATACATAGGGTAACCTCATCAAGTTATTCATTTTAAAAACTTTGACTCCGAATGTGTCTTCAAAAAAGCGGCATATTTTGTGAGCGGGGGCGGGTAAAAGTGTGTTTTGGAATGTTCCGGGCTCGTTCCGATTGCCATTCCTATAAACCATGTTGCGCCAAACGAGGGATATTTTGTGCAAAGGAAGGGGGAGAATCCTTCGCGCGAAGCCGGGGAGCCGGAGCGTTGGTTGGTGATTGGGACTGGGTCGGAACCGTGATTTTATCTTTGGTTCAAATGGTCTCAACGGAGAGCGTTTGTCCGTTTTTCGGGGCAGAAGCCCGTCGAACTCGCAAGGCGTTTTTTCGTAAGTCCTTTGTTTTTGATGGGTGATTCGGGGTGATTTTAACGTAACATATTTTGTTTCAGCGGCATAGGGGGAAATGGGCAAAAGGGGAGGGGGTGGGGGTAGGTGGTACGGACCGGGGACATAGCTGACATTTTGAACCGGGGGCGTTGTCTTCATTTTGCTGTCCTCCTGAAAGTATTGTGCGCGGTTTGGAGGTATTAATCTGCAAACTCAGCGGATCAAATTCAATCGCGAAAGAACGCTCCATGGAGCTGGGTCCTAAGTCCTAAAGTTCGTTACACAATATTCAAGCAATATGCTTCGGGCCACCAAGGCGAGAAGCAGATCCTTCGACTCCGCTGAAGTACGCTTCGCTCGGGATGACAGATCGTTTTGTGATAAGAACTTCGGATTGCCAATATCATGCGACTGTCCGATCGTGCGTGACTCTGGACGGGCGGCGGCCGGCTAAGTGCTCCATTGCAGCGCTACTTTTTCGGGTGATTACTCTGGGGTCCCCCAGAAAGTGCTTCTCTGCTCACCAACAGGGGCTCGTCGCGTCTTTTCCACAGCGGACTACTCTCAGACTCCCGGAGCAGAGAATCGATGGCAACGGATGCGGTGAGCTACCCCCTTTCCCCGGTTGCGGGTACGGCCAGTTTGGCGTGGCCAACTGCAAGAAGGGTACAATCCTTTGCAGGTATGACTGCGACCACGGCAATGGACGGAGGAAAGAGCGCTCAGGACCGCATGCAGGCGCGGGCTCCGGAGATGGAGTTGATTCGCGAAGCGCAGTCGGGCTCGCGGACGGCGTTCGATGCTCTGGTGCGGCAGTATGAACATCAGGTTCTGCGGTTGGCTTTGCACCTGACGGGCAGCGAGCACGACGCCGAGGACATCTACCAGGAAGCGTTTCTGAAGGCGTACCGGTACATTGGCAATTTCCGGTTTGAGTGCTCCTTCTATACGTGGATCTACCGGATTGTGACCAACCTTTGCCTGGACCAGTTGCGCCGGCGCAAGACGCGGCGCGAAGACCACGCGGTGGTGCTGGACCACTCCGGGGACGAGATTGACATTCTGGCTTCGGTGTCGGACGACCGGTCGTTTTCGAATCCGGCCAAGGAGCTGGACCGCAAGGTGCTGGGCGCGCGGATTCAGGCGGCGCTGGGCAAGCTGACGCCGCGGGAGCGGATGGTTTTTGAGTTGAAGCACTACCAGGGGCTCCGGTTGCGGACGATCGGAGAGATGTTGAACACGACGGAAGAGACCGCCAAGAATACGCTCTTCCGGGCGACAAAGAAGCTGCGGACACAGTTGGCGGAGTTGCGATAGAGCGGCCAGGCAATTCCTGAACGGAATGCGGACATTTTGGGCGCGTCGAGGTTTATTTGAGGCTGGAAGGACGTAGCGATGAATTGCGAAATTGCACACGAGCGGATCGTGACGGCGGCTTATGGAGAGCTGCCCGACGAACAGTTGCATGAGCTGGAGCGGCATATGACAGGCTGCCCGGATTGCCACCGGGATCGGGAGCAACTACTGGCCATGAAGGTGCTGGCCGAGGCGCACCCGGTACTGGAGCCGCCGGCGAATCTGGTGGCGCGGTCGCGGATGCGGCTTGAGGAAGCTCTGGACGCGCTGCCTCCAAAGCGCTGGTACGAGCGGCTGACCCAACGCATGACCAAAAACTTTGCCAGCATTCAGGCTGCGCCGGTGGCGGCCTGCCTGTTGCTGGTGGTGGGTGCGGGAGCCGGCATTCTGGGCAATTATGAATTTGCGCAGAGCCGCGCGGCCCGTGCAGCGGTTGTGCCCGTGGTGAGCGTGGCCGCGAACCCTGCGACGCCAGCGGAGATTACCAGCATTTCAAGCATTGTGCGCCAGCCCAACAGCGAGATGGTGGAGGTGCGCTATAACCAGGTAGTGCCGGAGCAGATGCAGGGGTCGCTGGACGATCCGAAGATTCGCGAGCTGCTGATGCTGGCTTCGGAGAACTCGGCATCGGCGGGTGTGCGGGACGACTCAGTGGGCTTGCTGGCGGCAGAGTGCCGCGCCGGCCATAGCTGTCAGGCGGCGGGTATTCGCGATGCCCTGATGGTGGTATTGCGCTATGACAAGAATGCGGGCGTACGATTGAAGGCGCTGGACGGGCTGGAGCCTTATGTGGCCGAAGACACGCGCGTGCGCGACGCGGTGCTGGAGGCGCTGATGAACGACGCCGATCCGCGCATCCGCACCGAGGCGGTGAATATTCTGGAACCGGTGGAGGCCGACACGAGCGTGCGGCAGGTATTGCACACGGTGGCCAATTCGGATCAGAATCCCCATATCCGGACGGTTTCGAGAGAAGTCTTGAGCCGCGTGCCGGAGATTCAATAAGAGCTGCTAACGCAACCGGCGACTGCATCGTCAGGAAAGAATGTGGGCCGGAGCTAAAGAAATGCGGGAGAAGAAGAGATGAAGCACTTTTTGAGGCCGTATCGCAACGTTGGGATTCTCGTGTTGGTGGGGACGGGCGCAGGGGTGGTGATGACGCCTGGAAGCGCCGCGGCGCAGTCCACGCAGGTAGTGGAACTGCTGGACGGGACCAGCCCCTTGTTGTTGCATACCTCGAGTTCGCAAGGCTACCTGGGCGCGTATGTTGAGGACATTGACAGCGAAAAGGCGCAGACGCTGAAGCTCAAAGAGGTGCGCGGCGCCGTGATCACACTCATTGATCATGATGCGCCGGCGGGGCAGATTGGCCTGCGGGTCAATGATGTGGTGCTGCAACTGGATGGGCAGAACGTGGAAGGCGCGGAGCAACTGCGCAGGATGCTGCGCGAGATTCCGCCGGGCCGCAAGGTGAGTCTGGAATTCAGCCGCGACGGAAATTTGCAGACCACTTCCGTCGAACTTGCGGACCGGCGGGCGATGGAGCACGACGTCTGGAACAAGCTGGGCACCGAGAGCGACGCGTTTGTTGCGCAGAACCCCGGAATGGGTGTGCTGGCGGGCGGCGGCGATGGGTCGCTGCCGGGAATGTTCCACATGCCGATTTTTGGCAGCACGCTGAACGTGGGCGCGATGGTGGAACCGTTGACGGGGCAGATGGCCGAGTATCTGGGCGTGCCGAGCGGGCTGATGGTCAAGCAGGTGGCGCACAAGAGCGAGGCGGCCAAGGCGGGGCTGAAGGCTTTCGACGTGATTCTCAAAGTGGGCCCGGATGCGGTGACCACGCTGTCTGACTGGGACCGGGCGCTGCGCTCGAATCAGGGCAAGCCGGTGCAGGTGACTATTCTGCGCGACAAGAAGCAGCAGACGGTGACGATGCAGGTGGATTCCAAGCACAAGACGGGAGCGCTGGAGATGGAGGAGCTGTTTCCGGTCGGCGACTGCCCGCTGGTGGCGGAACTCGACATGAACGGGTTGCAGGCTTTTGGTCCGAATGATGAGGCCGCAGCCAACATGCTGCGCGACCAGCTCAAGAGTCAGGATTTCAAGTTTGACCAGAAACAGATGGATGAAATGAAGCAGGAGATGGGGCAGTTTCAGAAGAACTTCAAGACGGAAGATCTTGAGGTCGCACCTCTCTGACGATTCTGGAGATTCAAATGCACAAAGGCGTTCGCAGCGGCGAGCGCCTTTGTTGTTTGTGCGGCGGACACGGGCGGCGTGACCTTCTCATGCAATCGAGGACTACTTAGTTGCCGATCACTTTGCCTGTCAGTACGGTGATAGATGCTTTTGGCAGCAAGGCTTTTTGCCTGGGCTTCCACTGCACATCGCTGCGTGTCGGGGGGCCGTCTGGGTCAGCGTGGCTGGTGGCGCCGGAGGAGTGCCACTTGTATTCCGCCGCGCCAAAGGTGACTGTCTTGACGTCACCGGTGAAGTGCATGGGAGTTGGCTCGCCGCCGTTTTCAAAGGCGATGTTCACTTCGTGAGCGTTGCTGGGGTCTTTATTGATGATCAGCAAAGACCAGTCGCCATCGGGGCGTTTGACGGCGTAGGCGGTGATGAGATTGTGGTGGGCGTCATCTTCGAGATCGACGGAAGCGGGGTAGAGCTGGTGCGTGCCAGCGCCGTGTTTCACCCAGTCAAGGTTCAGCATCTGGCCGGCGAAGTACTCCGCTGTATAGCCCTTCACCGCGAGCTTCTCATCGGCCACAAAGCTGCCGAAGGTGCCCCAGCTCTGGCATCCTGACTGGAGCGGTTCCGGATTGACGAAGAACTGATAATACTGGGCGCCGGGCCCGGCATTGGTCAGGAACGCGCCGACGCTATCGGCCAGCCACAGGCCTGCAAACACATCCTGCATGGGATCGGTGAGCGACCAGGAGACATTGCTCTCGGTGTTGAAGAGCGGCACATTGGCGGGCACGCCGTCCTGACGCCACGCTTCCAGGGTTCCCTTCCACAGCTGCGGCTCGCGATAGAGATCCGACCAGTTGATGGCGCACGGATCAAGTGGATAGTGCTCGAAGGAGACAAAGCTGAGGTCGCTCATGCGGCCGTGCTCCTTTAGATAATCCAGAAAGCGGCCTAGCCACGAAGTGCGTCCCTGCGCGTCCGGCCAGACCTTGATGTCTTCGTTTTCGCCTGTGAATACCGGGCCCCCAAGCTTCAGCTTGGGATCAACCTTGTGCAAGGCCGTGGCCCACTGGAGATAGAACTCAGCATAATCCTCAGGCATGATCTGATTGCCATCCGGCTCTTCGCTCATCTCTACGCCGGAAATCGGATAGCCGCGCTTTTCGATGTAGGCGATTTCCGCGGCTGCGTCTTCCGGGGTGGTGTAGAACATGGCAATCGGAATCAGGGCGGGTAAATGATTGGTGTATCCGCTGGTGAAGAAGAGGTCGAGGCCGGTCTGAATGCGGATGGAAACAATCCCCTCTGACGTATGCCATGGATCAACCGAAGACACCTGCGTCACGGTCTGAGCCTGGCCCGGGACGTGCTTGACCAGGTCAACGAACTGGCCGAGCGAGTTGAAATTGCCAGCGCTGATTTCGTCGATGGCATACCCCACGCAATTGCGCGGGTCATCACTGCCATGGGTATCGCAGGTGTCGGAAGAAGCAGTCATCAAGATGCGGATAAACCGCGCGGCGACCGGTTGATCCGCGAGGCGAAGCACGCTGTTGCCACCCTGACCGCTTGTCACTGCCCCATATGGAAACTCTACCCACTCGCCCGAAGTCGGCTTCACCAAGGCATCGGTCGCGGCGTTCCAGTACTGCACCACGTAGCTGGTTGCATAGGGGTTGGTCCAGGCGATCTGGATGGCGTCAATCTGCTGCGGCTGGGCAAAATCCATGACGACCCACTGCGGGTGCGCGGAGTCGGGCTCGCCGGTGAATTTGCTGGTGAGATATGGATTGCTCTTCCAATAGGTGGCGGCATCGCCGTCGGTCATGCGCGAGTACTCGTCCTGGCCGGAGTCGCTGCGGGTGGTTCCGCGATGGGCGATGCGGTAGCCGTACGACTCGCGCAGAAAGCTGGTGGGCTCGGAGCTGCCAACGAAGTAGCCGCTCTTGTGCTGCTCGTCGCTCCATTTGCCGTTGGGGTTCCAGTGCCAGGCGTCATAGGTCAGCTCGGTGTTCTGGCGGTAGGTGATGGGCCCCCATCCGGCGGAAAGACCGGCTTTCACCGCGGGCTCGGAGAATATCGCGTCGAAGTTCTTGGCGGGAAGAATATCCATCGAGGTGCCCATCGATTTGTCGGGATCGAAGGCGATCGCTTTTCCGGGGGTGACGTCCACATGCACGGTTTGCGATTCTACTGCGCGAAAGCCGGAACAGACGACAAAGCTGACCAGGAACGCGGGGACGAGAAATACTCGCAGACAAGGATGGCGCATATTTGTTACCTCGGAATGAACTTATTCTAACGAAGACTTCTACGAGGTCTATTTTTGGGATGCTGATCGACCTGAATAGATCAATGAGCGCGTTGCCCTGTTTGCATGAGATGAGCGCGTCTTGACTTTATACTTAGATGTCTATATAAAGACATCTAAGTATGGCGAAAACTGATTCACTCCAAGGTTCGCTCGATTTGCTGGTGCTCAAAATCCTATCGCGCCGCCCGCGGCTACACGGCTATGCCATCATGGCTGCCATCGCCGCAACATCCGGCGAGGTGCTGCGCGCAGAGGAGGGCTCACTCTACCCGGCGCTCTATCGGATGGAGGAAGCGGGCTGGATTCGCGCCGAGTGGATCAAGAAAGACACCGGTCGCCGCGCCCGCGTTTACGAACTGACCGCCGCAGGCAAAAAGCAACTAGGCGCGGAAGAGTCGCGCTGGCAGGCCGTCAGTCTGGCAATCAATCGGGTTCTCCGGGAGGCATGACATGTCTTTGTGGTCGCGTATTTCGAATGCCGTGCGCGGCGAGCGTCTGAACCGCGAGATCGACGAAGAACTGCAGTCGCACATCGACGAAGCCATTGCCTCGGGACGCGATCCCGGCGAAGCACGCCGCACCTTCGGTTCGATGCTGCGGCAGCGCGAGGCGGCCCACAGCATTCGCGCTGTTGGGTGGCTTGAGTCGGTTCTCGCCGATGTACGTTTTGGCTGGCGGCAGCTCTGGCGCAACAAGGTCGCGTCGGCGGCGGCTGTGCTTTCCCTGGCCCTCGGCATCGGCTCGTGTGTGGCAGCCTTTCGTCTTATCGACGCCCTACTCTGGCGCCCGCTGCCCATCTCCGGCGCCAGCAAGCTCTACGTCCTCTCCCGCAAGATGACCGGCTTGTACGGCAAGCCTGCCGAGGACAGCTACTGGGCCACGCCGGACTTCAATGTCATGCGCGATGCCGTCAAGGACCAGGCCGACCTGATCGCCATCAGCGATGCCGACCGGACTGACATCACCTGGTCTACTGACGACGATATTGAGAAGGCACACGTCGCTTATGTGTCCGGCAACATGTTCCCGCTCTTCGGCCTTGAGCCCTCGCTCGGCCGTCTGCTCACCCCCGCCGATGACAGCGGCCCCGGTCAATATCCCTATGCGGTCCTCTCCTGGGACTATTGGAATCACCGCTTCGGCCGCGATCCCCACGTCCTGGGCCGCTCGCTCCACATCGGCGACCAGACCTTTGAAATCATCGGCGTCGGCCCTCACGATTTCACGGGGACCGAGAAGGGGACCGTCACGGACGTTTTTCTGCCCTTGAGCATGAACGGTTACGCGGCCCAGGACAATGCCACCTGGCATCGGGTCTTTCTGATGTTGAGACCCGGCGCCGCTCTTGAGCCGCTTCGCCAGCACCTCACCACAGTCAACCACGCCTTTGAGGCCCAATGCTCCACCTGCTTCAGCGGCGAAACCCAGGCATCCATCGACCGCTATCTCGATCAGAAGCTTGTCTTCTATCCCGCCGGCGCCGGCATCTCCGATCTGCAGAAGGACTATCGACGCTACCTTGGCATGCTCGGACTTCTGGTCGCGCTCGTGCTGCTGATCGCCTGCGTCAATGTGGCCAACATGATGACCGCCCAGGCTGCCTCCCGCTCCCAGGAGATGGCGCTAAGAATCTCGATCGGCGCAGGCCGTCGCCGCCTCGTCCAGCTCATCCTGTGCCAGAGCGCGTTGTTGGCCCTCATGGCATCCGTTCTTGGCGCGCTCTTCGCGGCATGGTCGGCGCCCTTTGTGCTCAGCCTCATCAACCCGCCTGATAACCCTGCGCGCCTCGACCTTCCCGCCGACTGGCGTGTGCTGGGCTTCGGCTTCGCTCTCATTGTTGTCGTGGTTCTCTTACTCGGTTTGCTTCCGGCTCTCCGCGCCTCTGCCGTTCGGCCTGTCGCCGCGCTCAAAGGCGGTGAAGATCCGCACGCGCCCCGCCGCCTCATGCGGGGGGCCATCGCTCTTCAGGTCGCTTTCTGTTCCCTCGTTCTATTTTTGTCTTCGCTCTTTGTCGCCTCCTTTGAGCGCCTCGAGAACCGCCCTCTCGGTTTCTCCACTGACCGTCTTCTCCTGCTTGAAACCGTTGCCGGCAAAGGCCAGCTCCCGGTTGTGTGGAATCAAACGGCCGAGGCGCTGCGCGCCGTCCCCGGCATCGACTCGGTCGCCATTTCGCGCTGGCCACTGCTCGGACGCATCGCCATCAACAGTGACATCTCCATCAACGGCGCGCCTCCCGGCCCCACACCCGCCTTCTTCCTGAGCGTCTCCCCCGGATGGCTCTCGACAATGAAGATCCCTCTCGTCTCTGGCCGCGACTTTCGCGCGGCAGACGCGGCGCCGGGCGCTGCCATCGTCAACGAAACCTTCGTCAGGACTTTCTTTCCCGGCCAGGACCCCATCGGCCGCACCTTTGAGCGCCCCGCCAACAGATATCTGCGCGCAGATGGACATGGCCAATACAAGATCGTCGGCGTGACCCCCGACGTCCCTTACCGCGAGCTGCGCGAGCCCAACCGTGCCGTCTTTTACGTTCCGTTCGCCGAGATCGATTACATATCCGCGCCCGAGACCGTCGACTGGGCCACCTTCACCATTCACACCGAGGCCAAGGACCCGGTTGTCCTCGCTAACTCCCTTCGCCAGCTCATTGCGCAGCGCCACAACGGACTTCGCGTCTCGAACATCACGACACAGCTCGATCTGGTCCGCGACCAGACCATTCGCGAGCGCCTGATCGCCATGCTGGCCGCCTTCTTTGGCGCCGTTGCGCTGCTCCTCGCCGGCATCGGACTCTACGCTGTCCTCAACTACTCCGTCCTGCAACGCGGCCGCGAGATCGGTATCCGCATGGCGATTGGCTCGACTCGCGCGGGCATCGTGCGCCTTGTGACTTTCGATGTCTTCCTGATGATCGCGTTGGGAGGCTGCGCGGGCGTCGCGCTCGGATTCGGCGCGGCGCGTACTGTCGAGTCGCTTTTCTACCAGGTCAAAGCTACTGACGCGGATATGCTTGCGCTGCCGGCATGCGCAATTCTGCTCACTGCTCTCGTTGCCACACTGCCCGCCGTGTTTCGCGCGCTGCGCACTGACCCCACCGAGATCCTGCGCGCGGAGTGAGCAGCAGGGTCCTACTTATTGCGAAATTGCAGATGGCGCTCGGATTTACTATGCGTCTGGATCATTCGTGTGGAAGAACCGCGGTTTACTCGTGTTGAGTGGCTTTGGCTCGAGCCACGAACTGGCGTACCTTGTCCGGGTCTTTGCGGCCTGGCGAAGCCTCAACACCTGAGACCACATCCACGCCCCAGGGCCGCAGCGTCGCAATCGCTTCAGCCACGTTGGCGGGATTCAAGCCGCCGGCAGCGACCAGTTTCAACTTGCCAGCATCGCTGAAGACAGTCTTTCGCGCCTCAGCCCAATCGAAGGCTACGCCGGTGCCGCCTACGGCTGCCGCAGTGCGCGAATCCACCAGCACTCCGTCCACATGCGGGTTCCCGGCGAGCTCGGCAATTTGTGCCGAAAGAAGCTTTGCTGCGCCGCTCTCAAAATGCACCACGCGCAGAATACGCAGGGCCGGCCCCAGCTTTTCACGAAGCCCGGCCGGCAAATCTGACGCGGCCGCGAAGTGCAGTTGCACGCCGGTTAATCCGCAGGCGCGTACTGTCGAGCAAATCTCTTCGAGATCCGCATCGACAAATACGCCGATCTTCTCCACCGATGCCGGCAGATGCGAGCCGATGGAAGCCACTTCAGGCACGGTGACTTGCCGCGGGCTGGGCGCAAACACAAACCCGACCGCGTCCGCCCCGGCCTCGACGGCCAGCCGCGCGTCCGCCAGGGATGTGTTGCCGCATATCTTGATCCAGAGACTCATTGCGCTGCCCGTGCTACCGCCAGCAAGCTCGCCAGCGCGGTTCCAGGGTCGGACTGCCGCATCAGGCTTTCGCCGATCAGGAAGGCGTCAAAGCCGGCCGCTCGCAGCATGGCCAGATCTTCCGCAGTCGCGATGCCGCTCTCGGCCACGCGCGCCACACCGGCCGGGATGCGTTCGATCAGAGCGAGCGAGGTTTCGAGCTTCACTTCAAAGCTCTTCAAGTCGCGGTTGTTGACGCCGATGGCATCCGCGCCGGTTTCGCCCAGCGCATCCAGAACGCGGGCCAGCTCGTCGCCGGTATGCACCTCGACGAGCACGTCCAGTTCCCGCCCGTGCGCCGCCGCCGCAAGTTGCTTCATCTCGGCGTTGTTCAGTGCTGCCGCAATGAGCAAAATTGCGTCGGCACGATGCGCGCGAGCCTGGACAATCTGGTACTCGTCTACCATGAAGTCTTTACGCAGGCAGGGCAGCGGCGTTGCGGCAGAAGCCAGCTCCAGGTTACGCAGACTGCCCTGGAAGAACGGCTCATCGGTGAGCACCGAGAGGGCCGCGGCGCCGCCTGCGTGGTAGCGGCGCGCCAGCCACTCCACATCGAAATCCTCGCGGATTAATCCTTTTGAGGGTGAAGCCTTTTTGATTTCCGCAATTACGGCAAACCCCACGGCTGCCTGGCGCCGCAAGGCCGCAGCCCAGCCGCGAGGCCGATGCGCAGCGGCGCGCTTGTCCAACTCGGCCGCCGGCACGCGCCCTTTAGCCACGGCGACTGCTGTTCGGGTTGAGGCAAGAATTGTGTCCAAGTGGGTGGGCATACGCTCTCCTGAGTATACGAGGAGAGTGGACAGGCACAACACGGCTGAGCCGACGCGGCGGCCTGGAGTTCCGCAGCTCCGCCTTGCTGGGAAGCCGCAGTGAGTAACTGCGGATTGCGGCCGTAACACCCCTGTTTGAAAGCGGATAATCTGCGTCTAGAAAATCAGCGTAAGCCACATTCTTCTTGAAACTTACGGGGATTTCCGACAAAATAGAAAGCAGTTTATTCCTGGCGCCTTTCGTTGAGGGCGCCTTTGCACATCTTGATTCGCTGCGCGCTGCTCGCAGGGTCCCAAAGATGGGGTCTTCTATCCCTGCCAAGCTGAGCTTTCCCCCTGGGAAGGCGTCTCCTGGTAATGCCTGCCGGCAAGCAACCTGTTCAAAGCCGGCCACGGCAAACCAGGGCACTGCCTCACCCACAGCACAAGAAGCGCAAGCAACCAACTTTATAAGGAGCAGCCGTGAAAAAATCCTTCTGGGGATGGATGCTTTGTTGCATCCTTTCTGTCTCTACCGTTGCATTCGGCCAGACCGCAACCACGTCCCTCCGAGGCGTCGTGAAGGACTCGAGCGGCGCGCTGGTTCCGGGAGCCACCGTCAGTCTCAATGACCAGGCCACGGGCAATTCGTATCACGCCGTTTCTAATAGTGCTGGCTTCTATATCCTTCCCGTCGTCTCTCCGGCGACCTATCTCATTACCATCACGTCCAGCGGCTTTGCCACCGAGACCCGCACGGCCGAGTTGCTCGTCAACCAGCCGGCCACCATTGACTTTACGCTCAGCGTGAAGAGCGAGAACGTCACTGTGGACGTAAGCTCGGCGGCAGAGACGCTCAATTTGACCGATGCCACCATCGGCAACGCGGTGGGCAATACCACCATCCAATCCATCCCCATGGAGGGCCGCGACCCCATCTCACTGCTCAGCCTGCAGCCCGGCGTGCTCTATCTCGGCACGCAGTTATTGGCAACCGACAGCCGCCAGGGAGCAGTGGCCGGCGGGCGCTCTGACCAAGGCAATGTCACGCTCGACGGTCTCGACGATAACGACCAGATCAACGGCACAGCCTTTACCGGCATCCTGCGCTCTACGCTCGACTCCACCGAGGAGTTCCGCGTGACAACCTCGAACGGAACGGCCGAGGCGGGCCATTCCTCCGGCGCGCAGGTGGACCTGGTCACCAAGAGCGGAACCAACAAACTCCACGGGGCTCTCTACGAGTACTACCGGCCCACCAACACCGTGGCCAACGACTTCTTCAACAAGAACACCCAGCTCAGCAATGCGGAGGGGAACATTCCTCCGAAGTATGTGCAGAATGTCTTCGGCGGCAGCGTGGGCGGCCCCATTAAGAAGGACAAGCTTTTCTACTTCTTCAACTATGAAGCGCTGCGCCGCGCCATCGATCAGGTTGTCGATGACACGGCGCCCACTGCGTCCTTCATGCAGGGTGAGCTCCAGTACCCGAATGTGTCAGGTGGGGGCACCACGATTCTTTCGCCCGCACAAGTGTCGGCTCTGGATCAGCCCTGTACCAGTCCCACCAATTATTTCAACGGGGCCACGGTTTGCCCGTGGGGTCCTGGCGCCGACCCCAACATTCTCACCTATTACGCCAACGTGCCCACGGCGACCGGCACAGTGTTGGGCGATGGTCTGAACAGCGGCTCGTATATCTTCACGTCTCCGGCGCCGCTCACGCAGAACACCAGCATTCTCAAGCTCGACTACAACCTGAACGGCAACAATCGGATATTTGTCCGCGGAAACCTGCAGAAGGACACCAATGCCGGCGCTCTTAACCTGCCCGGCGAGCCTCCCGCCAACTTTACCGACGACAACACCAAGGGCATCGCCGCCGGATATACGTGGACACCTACGCCGCGCATCGTCAACGACATCCGCTATGGCTATATCCGCCAGGGTTACCAGACGAGCGGCACGGGCTCCGGCGAATACGTCTACATTGACGGCCTCACCCAGCCCACGGCGCAGACCCGCAATACCATCCTCCATGTGCCGGTGAACACCATCACCGACACGTTGAACTGGACCAAGGGCGCGCACACTATTTCTCTGGGCGGTGATTGGCGCGGCATTACCAACGAGCACGGCACAGATGCCAACTCCTTCGACGGCGCCGAAATCAACCCTCTTTATTCCAGCCAGGCCGATCTGCCCAACCCCGGCGGTGTGCTCAGCAGCGGATTTGCCAACGCTTGGCAGTACGCATACGCCGATCTGATGGGTGTTATACCCGAGGTCACGAACGTCTATAACTACACGGTCACCAGCCCCACTGAAGCCACCGCTCTTCCCGAAGGCGCATTTATCAACAAGGATTTCCGCACCAACGAGTTCGAGTATTTCGCACAGGACAGTTGGCACGCGCGGTCGAACCTGACGGTCACGTTCGGGCTGCGGCACACCATTTTGCAAACGCCCTACGAGACCCACGGTCAACAGGTCGCGCCCACCATCGATACGGATACCTGGTACAAAGAGCGTGAAGCCGCCGCGCAGCAGAGCCAGGTTTTCGAGCCTCTGCTGTCCTTTGCTCCCGCCGGCAAGGCCAATCACGCGCCTGGATACTGGCCCAAGCAGAAAGGCAACATCGCGCCGCGCATCGGCGTGGTCTATTCACCGGACGCCAGAACTTCCATCCGCGCCAGCGCCGGCATGTATTACGACCACTACGGCGAGTCCCTGGTCAATACCTTCGATCAGGAAGGCTCCTTTGGCGTCACCGCCGCAATCACCAACTCGCCAGACGTGCTTGGTTTTGAGAATGCTCCGCGCTTCACCGCTGGAAATGCCATCCCTAATATCGCGCTGCCTCCGCTCTCGCCAACGCAGTCCTTCCCCTATACGCCGTCGGCGGAGGGCTTCGGCATCGACTGGGGCATGGACAACCGGCTCAAGACGCCTTATGCCGAATCCTATAACTTCTCCTTCCAGCACCAGTTGCGCGGCGGCTTCACCATGGAAGAGGACTACGTGGGCCGGCTCGGGCACCATCTTTTGCAGCAGCTCGACTTGGCTGAGCCTGTGGACTACGTAGACCCCAGCGGCGGCGGAGATTATTTCTCCGCAGCCAGAATCCTGTCGAAGGAAGTGGACGCAGCACCATCATTCGGCGCGAATGGCGTGAAAGTGAACAACAATGTTGCGGCCATTCCGTATTTCGAGAATGTGTTCCCGTATATGAAGGGCACGGACTACATTGGAGAAAGCGCCACACAGGCCATCTTCAACAACGCATGGGCTCCGCAACGCTATACCAACGGCGAAACCCTGGCGCTTGCAATTCTGGATGTTTTCGGAATCTTTCCCGGCAGCCCCAACACTGGACCAGGTTCTCCGCAGTCCACATTCTGGACCGATCAGTTCTCGTCCCTTTATGCCTGGGACACGATTGGCAACAGCTCCTATAACGCGCTGCAGTTCACGCTTCGCCATCCTGCTTCCCATGGCTTGACCACTGACTTCAGCTATACCTTCTCCAAGTCTTTGGATTTAGGCTCGGAGACCGAGCGCAACAGCCAGCTCAATACCAGCCTCGACGATGGCTACACCAACTTCGCTATTCAGAACACCTGGAATCCCAAGCTCAACAAGGCTCCGTCGGATTTTGACACCCATAGCCTGTTCACCGGCGACTGGGTCTACGCACTGCCCGTTGGCCGCGGAAAAGCTCTGGCCAGCGGAGCCAATCGCATTACCGACGCGGTTATTGGCGGATGGCAATGGGCCGGCCTCGCGCGCTGGACCAGCGGTTTGCCCTTCACGATCGAGTCGCCTGCTTATCCGAGCAACTACAACAACCCGGCCTTCTCGTTCCAAACGGCTCCCATCAAGCTCAAGAAGCAATACGAGGGAGGGGTTCCTCACGTACTCGATCCCGCAACCACTGCGGCCATTGGGAACGGGATTTACTTCGGCAGTCCCATTCGGCTTCCATACGCCGGCGAAGCGGGGTCGCGCAACAACTATCGCGGTGACGGCTACTTTGACATCGACTCCTCGCTCACCAAGAACTGGAAGCTGGGCGATCTTGCCACGCTCAAGTTTGCAGCCGAGGCGTATAACGTCACCAACTCGGCCCGGTTTGACGTAAGCCTGGCGGGCCTGACCGCGGACACGGCCAGCCCGGTTCTCGGGACCTATTATTCAACCTTGTCTACCTATCGCCGAATGCAGTTTGGCCTGAGGGTGGACTTCTGAGGAGCAAAGGCGTCGCGATCTTGAATGATGGGGACAGGCTGAAACCTGTCCCCATCAATATATGGAGCTGTTAGAAAAAATTCTGACGCGCGCTCACGGTTTTGAGCCGGATGTATCGCCGTTTATACGCCCTCGTGGAACTCTTCGATCTCTTTTTCGGTAATGATTCTCTGCTGCACCGGGGACGACAGCACGGTCGATGTTGAAGTGCTGCCATAATGGCCCAGCTTGTCAAGAAAACGCTCCAGGTGCTCCATCGAAACTACGCGCGCCTTGAGGATGAACGAATCTGAACCGGTGACGCGGTGGCACTCCAGCACCTCCATCCACTTTTTTACCTGCAACTGAAATGCGCGCACCGTTGACTCGGGGCCGGCCATCGAAAGCCGCACGAAGATCAGGATGGGCATGCCCAGCCGCTCCAGGTTGATGTCGGCATGGAAGCCGCGAATCACGCCCAGCTTCTCAAGCCGGTAGACGCGCTCGGCCACGGCGGGCGTGGTCAAACCCACGCGCCGGCCCAGCTCAGCCCAGGACAGGCGCGCGTCCTGCTGCAGCTCTTCAATGATCTTCCAGGAAATGCGATCCAGCTCGGCAGGTTCATAGCGAGGTCGATAACGGCTCGTAGACATGGGCTCACCCCTTCGATTGAAAGGACATTAGCACTGTTTTCTTAAGAAAGTAAACCCATTGCGCCCGGCAACCTGTCGAAATAGATTGTCAGCGATCACAGACGGATGCGATACTGCCCGCGTCAGAAGGACCACGGAGCTTTCCCATGGCTCAGCAGCAGAATCAGGCCGGCTACCAGACCGGATTTGGCAACGAGTTTGCCACCGAGGCCCACCCCGGCGCGTTGCCGCAAGGGCAGAACGCCCCGCAGCACGCGCCGTTGGGGCTCTACACGGAACAGATCAGCGGCACGGCCTTTACGGCGCCGCGCGCACTCAACCGGCGGACATGGAGTTATCGCATCCGGCCATCGGTGATGCATGAGCCGTATCGTGAATTTACGGGAAGTCCACTCCTGCGCAGCGGCCCGTTTAACGAGCTTCCCACGCCGCCCAATCAGATGCGCTGGAATCCGCTGCCGCTGCCCAAGGAAAAGACGGACTTCGTGGATGGCATTGTCACCTTGGGCGGCAGCGGCGACCCCGCCATGCAGGATGGCGTGGGCGTCCATCTCTACGTGGCCAATGCCTCCATGGACGATCGCTTCTTTTACAACGCAGACGGCGAAATGTTGATTTTGCCGCAGCAGGGCCGGCTGCTGCTGCGCACCGAACTGGGCATTTTGGAAGTTGCACCGGGCGAGCTGGCGGTGATTCCACGCGGCATCAAATTCCGCGCCGAGCTTCCGGATGGCACGGCGCGCGGCTACATCTGCGAAAACTACGGGCTGTCGTTCCGGCTGCCCGATCTCGGGCCGATCGGCGCCAATGGGCTGGCCAACTCGCGCGACTTTCTGACGCCGGTGGCGGCCTACGAAGACCGGGAAGGCGCGTTTGAGGTGATTGCGAAATTCCTGGGCAAGTTGTGGCGGGCGGAGATCGATCACTCCCCGCTCGACGTCGTTGCGTGGCATGGCAATTATGCGCCGTACAAGTACGACATGGCGCGCTTCAACTGCATCAACACGGTGAGCTTCGATCATCCGGATCCGTCCATCTTTACCGTGCTCACGGCGCCTTCTGGCCTGGCGGGTACGGCCAACGTGGACTTCGTTATTTTTCCGCCGCGCTGGTTGGTGGCCGAGCATACGTTCCGGCCGCCGTGGTTTCATCGCAACATGATGAACGAGTTCATGGGGCTGATTCTGGGCCAATACGACGCCAAAGCGGAGGGTTTTCTGCCCGGCGGCGCGAGCCTGCACAACTGCATGTCCGGCCATGGACCGGACGCCGAGACCTTTGAGCGGGCCAGCAAGGCCGAATTGAAGCCGCAATTGATCGACGGCACGCTGGCCTTCATGTTTGAGACGCGCCTGCCGGTGCGGCCCACGCGTTTTGCTCTGGAAGAAAAGATTCTGCAGCATGAATACTATGAGTGCTGGCAGAGCCTGAAGAAAAACTTCCGCAAGCCGCAATAGCCAGATGCACCACCTTTCGGCAGTCAGACAAATCCCTGGTGCCCCAGGTCTGGAATTTCAGACCTGGGGCACCAGCCGCCCAGCAATGCACGGTAGCGAGGATCGTTTTCTGTTACCTACTTCTTCCTCATCTTGTGATCCTGCGTTAACACTCGCGCAGTCTTATCGTTCAACGGAAGACTGTCCCAGTCCACGTCAGCATACTTCGCTACCTGTTTGGCTTTCTGTTCAGCTGCCTCGACTCGAATTTCTTCTTCTTTTGATGTAAATCTTAATATTGTCATGTTGAATCTCCTTGGCGCCGCCATGAGCGCGGTCTCGGTTGGATAGTTGAACTAAGTGCGCTCGCGTCAGTTACGACACGAACGGCCTTTTGCCCTGCCATTGCCCTGCCAAGTTGAACGTCGTCAATCCATCTGCGCCTAAGCCCCCCGGAAGGGCGATACACGGTAGCGCGGACCGATGCGTCTCATCCAGCTATATCACATTCTTGACGCGGTCCGCACCTTGAAATACCAGACCAAGCACCGGACTATCGAACCATAAGAGGCTTACCCTTTGGCGGATGGCCCGCCTGCCATCTCTGAATTCGTCGAGCGGAGGGAAAATAATGCGGCTTCTTACGATCTTGATTTGAGATTGTCCACGAGCCTCGCTATCGACTTCATCACCTCTTTGCGCTGATTCCCGACGAACCGCGCGAAGCCGCAAGCGTCGCTGGCAGACCAGAGTTGCTCCTTCGATGCCGCGTCGTAAATTACGATGGCAAAATCGGCACCGCCACTGTCGGAACTCTCGCCCGAGATCGTCTTTGAAGAGGGGTTGTAAACACCGTAAGATGTCGACCCATTGGCGTAAGGCCTGTACTGCAATTCAATCACGATATCCGCAGCTTTGGGCGAGTCCACCAGTTCATACCGGCCCCAGCTCTTCATATCCGCATAAAGGCTCTCGAAGGCCAGTTCGTTGCCGTTCTTCGTGAGGTACTGCGAAGTGGTCTGGCCATTGAGCAGGTAAACCTTCTTTGCATGTGCAACCGCAGCGGGAAGCGGGGCAAGGGCCAGGTGCTTCGATTGGGACAGGGCCGTCGAAACGCACAGAGTCAACAGGCAGGCCAGAACCGGAATCGACCTTTTCATAGGACCCTCCAACGGGATTCTACACCGGCGGGCGACCCGCCCTTGCCTTTCGAAACTCCACCCCAGCATAAGCTGCGGACCCCCATCATTGAGGCTTCCTTCTGCCGCAAGGGTGGGGAGCCAGTGGACCACAGGCCGCGTACGAAGTGTCATGGCTCGACTTCATGTCTTGCCAAATACTGCAAAAATCAGGCGGCCTTCAGCCACCGGGAGACCGTTGCGATACAACAAGGACAGAGACACTGAGGAGCACGAATTGACGCGACCAACTTCACTCACCGCCTGGAACCGCCGAAGCTGGGTCGAATCGGCCAACGACCCGGCCTGCGGGTTTCCGCTGCAAAGCCTTCCCTATTGCGTCTTGGCCGAGGGAGATGGGCCGGCTCGCCTCGGCGTAGGCATTGGCAATCTGATCCTCGACCTGCGCCATGCCAGCCGCAGCGTGCTGCTCGAAGGCCTGCCTCTCACCGTTCAGGCAGCCTGCCAGACGCAGACGCTCAATTCGCTCATGGCCTGCGCGGCAGACGCCCACACGGCCTTGCGCGCCCGCCTCATGCACCTGCTCGGCCCAGAGGCGGACCAAGCCACGCAGGAAGCTGTCGGCGCCGCGCTTATACCGAAGGACGCTGCCACGCTGCTCAAGCCCGTGGACTCAGCCAACTATACGGACTTCTACGCATCTATCCATCACGCCACGCGCGTGGGCCGGCTGTTTCGCCCTGAAAATCCGCTGCTGCCCAATTACAAATTCGTACCCATTGGCTATCACGGCCGCGCCTCCTCGCTGGTGGTGAGTGGAACGCCCGTGCGCAGGCCGCGCGGACAGACTCGCCCGGCTGAACAGGGCGGCATTCCCAGCTTTGCGCCCACGCGCTTTCTCGACTATGAAGTTGAAATTGGCATATATATCGCCGAGGCCAACCCGCTGGGCGAGCCGGTGCCCATTCGCCAGGCCGCGAACCGCATCTTCGGCCTGTCGCTGGTCAACGACTGGTCGGCGCGCGACATCCAATCCTGGGAGAACCAGCCGCTGGGGCCTTTTCTGGCGAAGAGTTTTGCCACCAGCGTCGGGCCCTGGGTGGTGCCGATGGCCGCGCTGGCGCCGTTTCGCGTGCCGGCTGCCTTGCGTCCCACGGAAGATCCTGCCCCGCTCAGCTACCTGTTGGACGCCGCCGATCAGGACGCTGGGGCCATTGATTTGACCGTTGAAGCATGGCTGCTGACCTCCGCCATGCGACAGGCCGGCCATGCTCCTCACCGTCTGAGCCAGGCCAATCTGCACGACCTTTATTGGACTCCCGCTCAACTGATTGCCCACCACGCCAGCAACGGCTGCAATCTGCTCCCAGGCGATCTGCTTGCCACCGGCACCGTCTCCGGCCGGGGCGATGACTCAGCCGGCTGTTTGCTCGAACTTACCGCTGGTCAAACGAAGCTGATTCTGCTGCCTAATGGCGAGAGCCGCACCTCACTTGAAGACGGCGACGAGGTGATTCTGCGCGGATTTTGCCGCCGGGAGGGGTTTCCGGATGTCTCGCTTGGGGAGTGCCGGGGAAGCGTGATGTCCGCTCAACGCCTAGACCTTTGATTATTAAGTAATTTCAGTTTTAGAGTATAGATAAAGCAAGCATATAGCCGAACATTCCTTTTAATTGGTATTCAAAGCACCCTACTGAGCGGCCTATTCTGTTGATCGGATGGGATGAGGACACTCCGAATTCTGGCCCCTTCCCATCGCAATTGGAGGTTCGAATGGCATCGTTCGCACCCAGCACGGTCAAAACCGGCCAGGATTTTTTGCCCTTGAAGGGTACTGATCACATCGAGTTCTATGTGGGCAACGCGCGCCAGGCCGCCTACTACTACCGCACTGCCTTTGGCATGAGCCTGGTGGCTTACGCCGGGCCGGAGACCGGGCTGCGCGACCGCGCTTCTTACGTTCTGCAGCAAGGCAAGATCCGCTTCGTGCTGACCACCGCGCTGCGCCCCGGCAGCCCCATTGCCGAGCATGTAGCCACGCACGGCGACGGGGTGCGCGTGATTGCTCTCGAAGTGGACGATGCGCGGCAGGCGTGGCTTGAGACGACGGCGCGCGGCGCACGCTCGGTGGCTGCTCCGGCGGAGACGGCCGATGAGTCTGGCCGCATTCTCACTTCCTCGATCGCCGCTTATGGCGACACGATCCATACCTTCGTTGAACGCGGCCACTACAACGGCCCGTTCCTGCCCGGCTTTCGCGCCGAGCCTGCCGACACGGTGGCTCGGCCTACGGGTCTCAAGCATGTAGACCACATGGTGGGCAACGTCGGCTGGCACGCAATGAACGAGTGGGTGGATTTTTACGCCAACGTGATGGGCTTTCAGCTCTACCAGCACTTCGACGATAAGGACATCTCCACGGAATATTCGGCGCTGATGTCGAAGGTGATGGCCAACGGCAATGGCTACGTGAAGTTCCCCATCAACGAGCCGGCGGAAGGACGCAGGAAGTCGCAGATTGAGGAGTATCTGGACTTCTACCAGGGCCCCGGCGTGCAGCACATCGCGCTGGCTACGGACGATATTCTCTCCACCGTTTCGCGCATGCAGGCGCAGGGAGTGGCCTTCCTGACCGTGCCGCACACATACTATACGGAACTGGCCGCCCGCGTCGGCTCCATCGACGAGCCCATTGAAGAACTGGAGCGGCTGGGCATACTGGTCGATCGCGATGATGAGGGCTACATGCTGCAGATCTTCACACGGCCCGTCGAAGACCGGCCCACGCTGTTCTACGAGATCATCGAGCGCAAAGGTAGCCGCAGCTTCGGCAAGGGCAACTTTAAGGCGCTGTTTGAGGCCATCGAACGCGAACAGGCGCTGAGGGGCAACCTCTAATGGCGGCCACGGCGGCAATCCCCAAGGCTGCGCCAACCTTACCTAAAGCAGCGCCGTTCCTGATCGAGCAGGATTACTCCGCATACACTACCGAGCAGCACGGCACCTGGGCAGAACTGGTGCGCCGGCGTATGCCGCAGTTGGAGCAGCACGCAGCCCAGGAATATCTCGATGGTTTTGAGACGCTGTGCCTGCCTTATGACCGGCTGCCCAATCTGGCCGCGGTCTCTGCCAAGCTGGAGCTCCGCACCGGCTGGAACGCCACGCCTGTCAGCGGTTTCATGCCCACGCCCGCATTTTTTGAGATGCTGGCCGCGCGCCGCTTTCCCACCACCACCTGGCTGCGCACCCGCGACTCGCTTGAATACACGCCTGAGCCGGACATCTTTCACGATGTCTTTGGCCATGTGCCCATGCACGCGCTTCCCGTCTTCGCGGATTTCCTGGCGCACTACGGGCAGCTCTGCGCGCGCATTCAGGATGAAGCGATTCTGGAACGCATCGGCCGCGTCTTCTGGTACACGGTCGAGTTCGGCCTCATTCGTCAGAATGGCCAGGTGAAGGTCTACGGCAGCGGGTTGATCAGTTCCAACGGCGAGTGTGCCAACGTGATGAGCGGCGGCTGTCAGGTCTACTCGTTCAATCTCGACCAGGTGCTGCGCACGCCGGTTAAAGTGGATGAGATGCATCATCTGCTCTTCGCCATTGAGAGCTTTGACGAGATCTACAAAGCCATGCGCACGCTTGAGGCGCGCGTCGACAGCGGCTCGCGGCTGGGCGATTGACTTTGTGTTGTCGAGTACCGCAGGCACGCTGGCGCGCATTGCTCCAGGCAGACCTCTTTCCCGTCGATTCCCGAATCCAATTGGATGGGTGCAATGAAACGGCTGAACGCCTGGGCGTTTCTGCGGCTGATTCAAAGCCGCGCGCTCAGGGTGCGTCAACGACTCGGATGCGACAACGATAAGAGACATGCTATAGTCTTCCAGTTTTCATGGACGGTGTGATGGCGGACGATTTGAAGTTTGATAACACTCTGCGCTCCAAGCTGGATGCGGAGGCTCCGCGCGCGCGAGCCAACCGGGCGGCACTGGGCGCGTTGATGGCCGCGGTATGTGCGGAAGAGGATTCGATCCGGCTCGGTGGCGGCGCCAAGGCTGCGGAAGCGCAGCATGCCAAGGGTCGCCTGACGGTAAGAGAGCGGCTCAAGCTGCTGCTCGACGAGGAGACGGAATTCCTGGAGCTTGGCCTTTGGGCTGCCTATGAAATGTATGGCGAATACGGAGGCGCTCCCGGCGCGGGCGTAGTTACGGGCATTGGGCGCGTGAGCGGACGGCTCGTGATGATCATCGCCAATGACGCTACAGTCAAGGCGGGCGCATTTTTCCCGATGACGGCGAAGAAAGTGTTGCGGGCCCAGACGATTGCACTCGAAAATCGCATTCCTACGCTCTATCTCGTCGATTCCTCCGGCGTGTTTTTGCCGTTGCAGGAAGACGTCTTTCCCGACACCGACGACTTTGGCCGCGTGTTTCGCAACAACGCGGTGATGAGCTCGCTGGGCATTCCGCAGATCACGGCCATCATGGGCATGTGCGTGGCCGGCGGCGCGTATCTGCCGGTGATGACGGATACGGTTTTGATGACCGAGGGATCGGGTCTGTTTCTGGCCGGACCCTCACTGGTGCAGGCGGCCATTGGGCAGAAGACGGACGCGGAGGAGTTAGGCGGCGCTTCCATGCATGCGGAGATTTCCGGAACCGTGGATTTCAAAGAGCCCAACGATCATTTGTGTATCGCTCGCTTGCGGTCCCTGGTCGGCAAGATGGGAGAGAGACGGAACCCTGCAATGGGCGCGGCAATGGAGACGGATCGATCGGAGTCCCGCGCGAAGGTCTTCAACGCGCAAGAGTTCGACCCTGACCGCGATGCGCCCAGGTTCGCGGCAGAGGATTTGTATGGGTTGTTGAATCCCGCGCCGGGCGCCAGCAATGTGTACGACATGCGGGAAGTGATTGCGCGCATCGTAGACCGCAGCGAATTCGACGAGTACAAAGCGGACTTTGGCCGCACGGTCTTGTGCGGCTATGCGCGCATTGGCGGCAGGGCAGTCGGCATCGTTGCCAACCAGAAAACGAATCAGAATCAGACCGTGGCCATGGGGCCGGATGCGGGCATGAATCGCATCGAGTTTGGCGGAGTCATTTACACCGAAAGCGCGCAGAAGGCGGCGCGCTTCATCATGGATTGCAATCAGAGCCTTGTGCCGCTGGTGTTTCTGCACGACGTCAATGGCTTTATGGTGGGCAAGGATGCGGAGTGGTCCGGAATTATCCGTGCCGGGGCCAAGATGGTATCGGCCGTGAGCACCAGCGTAGTGCCGAAGATTGCGCTGATTATCGGAGGCAGCTTTGGCGCGGGACATTATGCGATGTGCGGCAAGGCCTACGATCCGCGCTTTCTGTTCGCTTGGCCCACGGCGCGCTATGCGGTGATGAGCGGCGCATCGGCAGCCAACACGCTGGCGGAAGTTCGCGCCAAACAGATGGAGCGCGGCGGAAAGGTATTGTCGGACGCAGATCGAAAGGCTCTCCACGACGAGATTAAAGCCACTTATGACGCGCAGGCAGATCCGCGTTATGGAGCGGCGCGTCTGTGGATTGACGCCATCATCGATCCGGCGAAGACGAGAGACGTGTTGATCGCGGCGCTGGAGGCTTGCGCGTTGAATCCCGATGTGCCGCGATTCAATTCTGGAGTCTTGCAGACATGAGCTGCGAGAACCCGGCGGGGCATCATTGTCCGTTGAAAGAAGCAAGGCAAGTCACCGCAGCAGAGTGTAAAGGAGCCCCACCATGAGCCTGGAACTTGAGTCCGTCGAAAGCCTCTATCCGTTTGTGCTGACGGAAGAGCAGGAGCATCTGCGCCGGGAGATTCGCGAATTCGCGGCGCATGAGATTGCTCCCAATGTGATGAAGTGGGACGAGGTTTGTGAGTTTCCCATGGCCGTGATCAAAAAGCTCGGCGCGATGGGATTGCTGGGCATGATCTTTCCGCCGGAGTACGGCGGCGCTGGCCTCGGCTATGTGGATTACGTGCTGGCCATCGAAGAGTTATCCGCGGTGGATGGATCGGTGGGCATCACGCTTGCGGCGCACAACTCGCTCGGCACCAACCACATCTTTCTCGCCGGCAACGAGGAGCAAAAAAAGAAGTACGTGCCGCTGCTCGCCAGTGGTGAATGGCTCGCGGCGTGGGGGTTGACCGAGCCAGGCTCTGGATCGGATTCAGGCGCAGCCAGGACCGCCGCAGTTAAAAAGGGCGACCGCTATGTGCTGAATGGCAACAAGACATTTATCACCAACGGACACTACGCCGACGTTGCGGTGGTCATCGCGGTGACGGACAAGAG
This sequence comes from Occallatibacter sp., assembly GCA_036489415.1. GTDB lineage: Bacteria > Acidobacteriota > Terriglobia > Terriglobales > Acidobacteriaceae > Telmatobacter. The sequence continues at coordinate 51,284 of DASXFS010000042.1, forward strand.
CAAGGGCACGCATGGGCTTTCGGCGTTTGTTGTAGAAAAGGGTACGCCGGGATTTCGGCCCGGAAAGAAGGAGAACAAGCTGGGCCTGCGCGCCAGTGACACCAGCGAGCTGATCTTCGAGGACTGCGAAATTCCCGCGGAAAATCTTCTCGGCGTTGAGGGTGAGGGATTCGTGGACGCCATGCGTGTTCTGGATGGCGGCCGCATTTCGATTGCGGCGCTGGCGCTGGGCATTGGGCGCGGCGCGCTGGATGCGGCGTTGAAGTATGTGAAGGAGCGGCGGCAATTCGGCAAGGCTATCGCGGAGTTTCAGGGCATTCAATGGAAGCTGGCGGACATGGCGACGGAACTCGATGCCGCACGGCTGCTCACGCAGCGCGCCGCTGTCCTCAAGGATGCGGGCCGCAAGGTGACGCGCGAGTCGTCGATGGCCAAACTATTCGCCAGCGAAGTGGCGGTGCGCATCTGCGATGAGGCCGTGCAGTTATTCGGCGGCTACGGCTTCATCAAGGACTATCCGGCGGAGAAGTATTATCGCGACGTTAAGCTGTGTACCATTGGCGAAGGCACCAGCGAGATTCAGCGCATGGTGATCGCAAGAGAGATTCTGAAGGTTCATCCGTCACGCGGGTGAGCCACTGAAACGACGCCTCAGGAAAGCTGATGGGTGAATTGGTCAAGATCGTGGAGTGTCCGCGGGATGCGTGGCAGGGTTTGCCGGGGCTGATTCCCGCGCAGCAAAAGGCAGACTATCTGCGTAAACTCGTGGCTGCAGGATTCACGCACATCGATGCAGCGAGTTTTGTTTCTCCCGCGGCTGTCCCTCAGATGGCAGACTCCGAGACGGTGCTGGAACTTTTCGATTCTCCGACAGATGTAGAACTGATCGGAATCGTCGTGAATGAAAAAGGTGCGGAGCGGGCAATCAGGACGGACGCAATTCAGACGCTTGGGTTTCCGTATTCAATCTCGCCGCAGTTCCTACACCGCAATCAGAATCAGACGCAGGAAGGGGCCCTGCAGGCATTGCGATCGATCGCCGCACTGGCGCAGAACGCAGGGTTGAATGTCGTGGCTTATGTCTCGATGGCTTTTGGAAATCCGTATGGCGATGCGTGGAGCATTGCCGCAGTTGTGGATGCGTGCCGCGTGTTGATTGATTCCGGCATTCAGCAAATCTCTCTGGCAGACACGGTGGGCCTGGCTACGCCCGCGCAAGTATCGGAGACAGTGGCCGATGTGCTTTCAGCGCACGCAGGGACCGAGATTGGCGTACATCTGCACGCGCGAGCCCAAGACGCGGCGCCCAAGATTCGCGCGGCATATCAGGCTGGGTGCAGACGTTTCGATGGGGCGATTGGCGGGTTGGGCGGATGCCCGTTTGCGCAGGATGCGTTGGTGGGGAATATTGCCACGGAAACGCTGCTCGCGGAGCTGAAACAATTGGGTGCGCAATTGCCTGTGATGCAACCGCTGGATGATTTGACCCGTGCCAGCGCGGAGATAGCGCGAGACTTCGGCGCGGCAGCGCATTGATTGGCGATTCGTAGTTCGCAAGAGGTGGGAGGGTTCGGTTTGAGTTATAGGACGATCTTGGTCGCGGAGAGCGATTGTGTCCGGACAATCACGTTGAATCGACCGGAGCGCCGCAACGCATTGACGCCTGAGATGCAGGTGGAGTTGATTGCGTGCTTTGAAGACGCGGCCCTTGGCGACTGCCGCGTGGTTGTGCTGCGCGGCGCGGGTGATGCGTTCTGTTCGGGGCTTGATTTATCTGCACTGCAAGGCATGAACGACAAGTCTGCTGCGGATCATCGTGCGGATGCGGAGCGAATCGCCAAGCTGTTCCGGACCTTGTATGAACTGCCCAAGCCTACAATCGCAGCGGTGCATGGCGCGGCAATTGCCGGCGGCACGGGACTGGCCACGCTCTCGGACTTCACCCTGGCTGTGCCGTCGGCGAAGTTCGGTTACACCGAGGCACGCATCGGTTTTGTGCCAGCGCTGGTGTCGGCGTATCTGGCGTTGCAGATCGGTGACAAGCGCGCACGCGACCTGCTGCTGACTGGCCGCTTCTTCGATGCGGCGGAAGGGTATCGGCTCGGGCTGGTGAATGAGGTGGTTGCGCCCGATACGCTGGACGACCGTGTGCGTGCGTTGGCGCAGGTGCTTGCGGCCAATAGTCCGGAATCGTTGTCGGCAACCAAGCGGTTGCTGGTTGCGCAAAATAAGGCGTGGCTGGATACAGCAATCACGCAGGCCATGGAAGCGAATGCGCGGGCACGGGAGACAGTGGATTTTCGAGAAGGGATTGCGGCGTTCCTGGAAAAAAGAAAGCCGGTGTGGACCAAGTGAAGTTTGCGTCACACCCAATTTACACAGTGTCAAGGAACGAGAAAGCTCTCTCAATTTACAGTTTGCGTGAAGCGCACCGACGGCTCAGTCTGCCGTGCGACTTGTTCACGTGTAACCTCATCCGCCAACTCAATCACCTCGAAGCCCGAGGGCGTAACGTCCAGCACGCATAGATCGGTAATCACGCGCTGTACGACCCGCGCTCCGGTGAGCGGAAGCGTGCATTCCCGCAGCAGCTTGGCGCTGCCGTCCTGCGCGGTGTGCTCCATGATGACGATGACGCGCTGCACGCCGGAGACGAGATCCATAGCCCCGCCCATGCCCTTGACCCGCCTGCCGGGAATCATCCAGTTGGCCAGGTCGCCGCGCTCGGAAATCTGCATGGCGCCCAGAATTGCCAAGTCGATGTGGCCGCCGCGAATCATGGCGAAGGACTCAGCGCTTGAAAAAGTTGACGCGCCGGGAACGAAGGTGACGGTCTGCTTGCCGGCGTTGATCAGGTCGGCGTCTACTTCGTCTTTGAGCGGAAAAGGACCCATGCCGAGCAGTCCATTTTCCGATTGCAGGGTAACGGTGATTCCTTGCGGAATATAGTTGGCAACCAGCGTCGGAATGCCGATTCCCAGGTTCACGTAGAAGCCGTCTTTCAATTCTTGTGCCGCGCGGGCAGCCATTTGATTGCGAGTCCAGGGCACTGGCCTACACCTCTCGGGTCGTTATCTTTTCAATCCGCTTTTCAGCGTTGGGATTATGCACCACCCGATGAACAAAAATTCCCGGCGTGTGAATCTCGTCCGGGTCAAGCTCGCCCGGTTCGACCATGATCTCAACTTCGGCCACGGTGATCTTGCCGCAAGTGGCCGCGTTGGGGTTGAAGTTGCGTGCGGTTCGCCGATAGACCAGATTGCCGAGGCGGTCGGCCTTCCAGGCTTTTACCAGGGCAAGATCGGCCTGAATGCCGCGCTCAAGAATGTAACTTACGCCATCGAAATCCTTGTGTTCTTTTCCCTCGGCTACCAGGGTGCCGACGCCGGTGCGCGTGTAGAAGCCTGGTATACCGGCGCCGCCGGCGCGGAGGCGCTCGGCCAGCGTGCCTTGCGGGCAGAACTCGACTTCCAGTTCGCCGGTAAGATATTGGCGCTCGAACTCGACGTTCTCGCCCACATAGCTGGAGATCATTTTCTTCACCTGGTGGGTCTGGAGAAGCATTCCAATGCCCCACTCGTCCACGCCGGCGTTGTTGCTGGCGATGGTCAGGTTGCGCGCGCCGGTGTCGCGCAACGCCAGAATGAGAGTCTCCGGCACGCCGCACAGGCCAAAGCCGCCGATAGCCAGCAGCATTCCGTCGCGGACGATGCCGTTGAGGGCGCTTTGCGCATCGGGCCACAGCTTGGTGAACGCCGATCTGTTCTCAGCTCCAGAATCCGCCATTGCGCTCGCATCCCTTCATCGGCATTGCGCACATAACCAAGGATACGATGAGCCGCGCGGTCTCGGCCCTAATCTAACTTTTGGATTTCATCGATGGGAAGTACGCTCTCCATTTTGGTAATTCTGAACAATTCCTGAACACGAGGGCTCACGCCCGTGATGCTCAACCGAATCCCTTTGCCCTGACAACGAACGTAATGGCTGGCCAACATGCCCAGGCCGAGGGAATCCATGTATGAAACCTGAGTGAGATCAAAGATGTGAGCAGGCGGATAACCGTCGACCGGTACCGATTCGAAGAGACCGCGAAAGGACTCAGGAGACATGGAAGCGTACATATCGCGCGCGGTGAATCGAAAGACCGTTCCCTGGGGTCTGGCTGTCGGAGCGTTCGATGGTGACGATCAACGGGGCTGAGCAGTCACGCGGAGATACGGCTTGACGGTCCTCCAACCAGCGGGGAACATGGTTTTGGCTTCTTCATTGGAGACTGAGCCGGAGATGATTACGTCATCGCCGACGTTCCAGTTGGCCGGCGTTGACACCTTGTACCTGGCCGTCATCTGCATCGAATCCAATGCACGAAGGATCTCATCGAAGTTGCGCCCGGTGGACATGGGGTAGGTCATCATCAACTTGATCTTCTTGTCGGGCCCGACGATGAAGACGGAACGAACGGTGGCGTTGGTTGCCGCGGTGCGACCTTCGCATGATCCTGCTTCGTCGGCCGGCAGCATGTTGTAGAGCTTGGCGACGGCCAGATCGGTATCGCCAATCATGGGGTAGTTCACGCGCGCGCCCTGCGTCTCCTCGATGTCAACGGCCCACTTGCCGTGGTTCTCAACGGGATCAACCGAAAGGCCGATCAGTTTGGTATTCCGCTTTGTGAACTCATCCTCAATCCTGGCCATGTATCTCAGTTCGGTGGTACATACCGGGGTGAAATCTTTGGGATGAGAGAAGAGGATGGCCCACTGGTCGCCAATCCATTCATGAAAATTGACTGTGCCCTGCGTGGTCTGGGCGGTGAAATTCGGGGCAGTATCGTTAATTCGAAGCGACATCTTGATTTTCCTCGGCATTTGAATCGTCAGTTGCAACTAACAACAATTTATGGGAAGCAACTGAAAAAGGCTATGGAATTTGTCTGAGATCATCTCACTCCACGATCAGAGTCACCGTGGCCGTATTGGAAAGCTTCCCGGAGATGGCGGAAATTGTCAGGGTATAGGTCTGCGGTGGCGTTGTTGTCGTGCCGCCTCCGCCTCCGCTGCCGCCTCCACATGCGTTCAATCCGAGCGCAATTGAAGCTCCCGCCAGACACAGAATCGGGAACCATACCATGGCCCTCAATCCTTTTCCTTTGCCGCGGAGCCTTCCGATCAACGGTAGCAAGATCAGACCGAGAGCTACCGTCCATGGGTCGCGATTGAGAGGCTTGTGCGGAGCCTGCAGGGCCGTCTGACTTGGCAGTGTAACGGTGAGAGTTACATTGGTTGCCCCCGAACCCGCTGCCACCGTTGCCGGCGAAAACGTTGCAGTAGCGCCGCTGGGAAGGCCTGCCACGCTAAAGGCGATGGCGTCCGGAAAGGTCGTTCCGCTGGGCGGTGCGACCGCAAAGGTATAAACCGCTTGCCCACCTGGCGAAGCCGTTACTGAACTGCTGCCGCTTTGCGCACTCAGCGCAAAGCTCTCGATCTTCTCCGTCAAGGCACTGCTGGTTACCGCCGTAAGCTCGGAAGCTCCGGGGTAGACGGCCGTAATGGAATGTGAGCCCGCACCAAGGCTGGAGGTGGAGTAGGTTGCTATTCCCGAGTTCAACGTTCCGGTTCCCAGCAGCGTCGTTCCGTCGTAGAAGGAGACGTCGCCGGTCGGCGTCACGCCCACCGCGGACAGGGTGGCCGTAAATGTTACCGGATTCGATACGAATGCCGGATTTGCAGACGAAGTCAGCACATTCGTCGGCGTCGCCCGGGTTACGGTTAGGGTGCCATTCACCTTGGTTACGGTGTAGTCCGAAAGGTGGCTTCCGGTTACAGACGGCACCACTGTATAGGCGCCTAATGGGCTCGCCGGGTTTGCCGTTGTTGTGCCGGTAATGGTGAACGTATTTCCGTTGACCGCGCCGCTCACGGTGCCGGTCAGCGCGGGGTTCGGTGATCCGTATGGCCTGCTCACATTTGAGCCAGTGACTATCAGCGCTGCCGGTCTAACGGTCACGCTGAGGACTCCACTGGAGGCCGGAATGAAGTTGCTGTTTCCGGCGAATGTCGCCTGGACAGCGTCAATGCCCACCGGCAGCGCGGTGGTGGTGATTGTAGCTACGCCGGCGGCCAGCGTGGCTGTGCCCAGGACGGTAGTTCCACTGAGGAATGTAACCGCGTCTCCATTGGTGTTGAAGTACTGATTTGTTTGAGCAGTCAGTGTCGCCGTCAGCGTCAACGGACTACCGTAGTTGGATGTGTTGGCACTGGAACCAATTGTCATGCTCGTCGCTATTCGAGAACTCGTCAGGGTGACCGGATGTGTGTTTTCAGCGCCGTAGATCGCATCGCCGGAATACTGCCCCACCACTTGATTTGTGCCGGGCACGTACGGATTCGTGCCCGGTACTTGAATGTAGGCATAGGCTGCAGATTGCGGCCCGGATCTGTTGAGCAGGGCCGTCACCGTATCGCCTGAATTATTGAGCACAGCCAGGTCAGTCATGCCGTCGCCGTTCAAGTCGGCTGCCGCCAATGAAATCGGGCCTGCTCCTGCCGCACCTGGATTCCTTGTGGTGAAATTGCCTTTCCCGTCGTTCAGAAAGAGTGTGAGGGTATTTGAGACGGAATTTGCCACCGCCAGATCGACATAGCCCTTGCCGGAGAAATTGCCCGACACCACGTCATAAGGGCCTGAACCTGCCGCGAGAGTTAGTTGGCTTTGGAAGGTGCCGTCACCATTCCCGAGAAACTCAGATACGCCGCCGGAGAGATTGGCCACTGCGACGTCGAGGTTCCCGTCCGCATTGAAATCCCCCGTTGTTACCGAGATTGGCTGGCTGCCGGCCTGATACGGAACCTCAGTGGAGAAGCTGCCATCGCCCACACCCAGCAGGATGGAAACAGTGTCATCACCGTTATTGGCCACTGCAAGATCCGCTATGCCGTCGCTGTTGAAGTCGCCCACTGCCACAGACGCAGGCCCGTTCCCGGTGGCGTAAGTCTGCTGCGCCAGGAAGGTTCCGTCGCCCTTGCCCAGCAGGATGGATACGGTTCCGTCTATGCTGTTGGCTATCGCCAGGTCAAGGTTTCCATCGCCATTGAAATCTCCAACGGCGACGGAGTTGGGAGCGCTGCCCGTGGCATAAGTCTTCTGCGTCTGGAAGGTGCCATCGCCATTACCGAGGAGAATGGATACGGTGTTGCTGGAGAAATTCGCCACCGCGAGGTCGGGGTTGCCGTCCCCGTTGAAATCTCCCACGGCCACGGAATATGCTCCGCTTCCCGTTTTGTAGGTCGTCTGCGCCTGATACGTTCCGTCGCCGATTCCCAGCAGAATCGATATTGTGCCGTCTCCTGAATTTGCGACCGCCAGATCGGGAATTCCATCATGGTTGAAGTCCTGTGCCGCAATCGAGAATGGCTTGCTGCCGGTCGCGGGGGTCTTGCCCGCGCTGAAGAAACTGCCTTGGCTGTAGAACGACGGAGTGAGCGTCCCGGTGCCCAAAACTACGTTTTCGAAGCTCTGATCGATGAATTGCACGGTCCCACTTGGGTAGGGCGCGCTGCCCGGCGCCGTCCCCTGAACGACCTCCTGGATCAGGTAGCCGCCATTGGTCTGGGAGGTTGCTGTGAAAGAGGAGATGGACGAATACAGCCCCTTAACCGTTAGCGGGGACGCGCTCGAGAAGATTGGACTGTTCGCAGAGTTGCCGCTGAAGATGGCTGCCAGCAGGTGCGACCCGATGCCGAGACGGAGCGTGATTGCGGCGGTCCCGCCGGAGGTGAGCTGCGCAGCCCCCAGAAGACCGAGGCCGCTGCACGTTCCGCCTGAAGCAACATCGCAGAAGATGACCGTTCCCGGAGCAACGGGAGCGCCGGCTGCGGTGACGGCTGCCGTGAGCGTCACCGGCGTACTGGAAGCCACCGAGGTCACAGCCCCTCCCGAACCAGTCACCGCGAGCGTCATGCTGGGGGTCGATTGCCCGGACGTTGTCACGGATTCCAGCGTGATATTGGAGAAAGCCGGAGAGTTGTTGGGATCTCCGGGATAAGTGGCCGTGAGATCGTTGACCCCGGCGGGCAACGATGAAGTGGATAGCGTCGCAACGCCGGAGGCGATGGCCCCGGTGCCGATGATCCGGTTGTTGCTCAGGAAGGTAACGGTCTCGCCATTTGCGGTTAGAGCGAAATCCGCACTAAGGGTTGCCGTCAGCGCCACTGCCTGCCCAAGCACGCTGTTCACGGGATTCACACTCAGGGCAAGAGCAGGCTTCGCGGGGGACACAGTGAGGAAATCAAAGCCCGTAAGTGTGGCATTGCTCGGCGCCAAATAGGCATCTCCAGGGTAGCTCGCCGATATCACGGTGGGTGAAGTGCTGCCTGTGCTCCCCGTGTAATAGCCCGCTGGAATCACACTGGTGGTGACTGTGGCCACCCCCCCGGATAGCGTTCCTTGAAAAGTGAACTGGGGACCGTTCGATACTCCCACGTAAAAGAGAACGATCTCGCCGTTTGTGCTGTGGGTTCCGGAGGTGTAGGGGCTCAGCTTCGCAGTCATCGTCACAGGCTGGCCGGCCGTCGTTGAATTGGGGCTCACCGTCAGCGTAAGCCCCGTTCCGCCCACGATAATCTGGAGTTCGTTCGATCCGCTGTTTGCACGGTACTGGTCTCCGCCATAAGTGGCATATACATTGTTATAGTCACCTGTCGGAAGCGTGGATACGATGAGTGTCGCCACCCCGGCCGAGAGCGTGGCAGTTCCAATCGGGAGCATCCCGGTTTGCGCGTTGTAAAAAGTGACTGTCTCGCCATTTGAGGTGTTGTTCCCGGATGTGTACGGGCTCAGGGTCGCAGTCAGCGTCACCGGCTGGCCATACGAGATCGAGGTTGTGCTCGCCGTCAAGATCAGCGTTGTGGGAGTTCCAGGAGAGGTCAACGTGACTGGGGCTGAAACGCTCGAACTGTAATTGCTGTCTCCAGAGTAGCTTGCCTCAACCGCATGATTTCCCGAACCAGTCGGGGGGATATAGTAGGAGACTTGCGACTCCGTGGCGTCCCATTCCGGCTCCAGGATTGTGATGGTATTCGACGCTTGGTTAGCCACGGCCAGACCTGAATGACCGGCACCGGTGAAGTCGGCCGCCACAATAAACATGGGGTGTCCGCTCGTGGAAGGTGGCTGCACCAGGCTGAAGGTTCCGGTACCAGTCCCCTTCAGGACGATCGCAAAGCTGGGTCCAGTCGTAGGACCATTCGCCAAAGCGAGGTCGGCGATTCCATCGCCATTGAAATCCCCTACCGTCATCGAAGAGGGATCGAGCCCCGCGCTCACCGTGCTATTGGGCACGGCTGTAAATCCTCCATGGCCGTCGCCCTGAAGTACCTGCAGCGTGCTGCTGGCTGTATCAACTATGGCAAGGTCAGGAATGCCGTCGCCATTGAAATCAGCCGCGGCGATCTCTGTCGGAGTCGTGCCCGCCGGAGGGCTCACGGCAGTGGCGGCAAAGGTTCCATCCCCGTTGCCCAAAAGCACCGTTACCGTATTGGATAAGCTGTTCGTCACGGCCAGGTCCAAAATGCCGTCCCCGTTGAAGTCCGCCGCAACGATCCTTCGGGGACCTGATCCGGTGGTCGGGCTCACTGCCGTTGCCGTGAACGTTCCGTCTCCATTGCCCAAAAGAATGGTCACCGAGCCTGAGGTGGTGTTGACTACGGCGAGGTCCGGAATCCCATCCCCATTAAAATCACCCGCCACCATGGCCGCGGGACCTTCGCCCGTTGACGAGCTCGCGGAAACGGGAGTGAATGTCCCGTCTCCATTGCCGAGCAGCACCGTGACAGTGCCGGGGCTGTTTTCACCGGCCATGTTTGCCACTGCCAAGTCTGGAATGCCATCTCCGTTGAAGTCGCTGGCCACGATAGAAACCGGGGTTGCGTCTGTCGCCGGGCTGCTTGGCACAGTCGTAAACGTTCCATCCCCATTGCCCAGCAGCACCGTTATTGTTCCGGGGCTACCGCCACCTACGCCAACGTTGCCCACTGCCAGATCCGGGATGCCATCTCCGTTGAAGTCGCCGACCGCTATGGGAATAGGGCCGGTCCCGGTGGCCGGGCTGGAAGGATTCAAGAAGGAGAGAATTGACGCACTTAAGTTTGTAGTGACTATGGGCTCATTGCCGTTGCTGGTATCGATAAACGTGACTGTCCCGGTGGGGGTTGCGTTACCTATTCCGTTTACAGTAGCGCTCAATTGGTCGTCCGTGTTGGGGCAGTCGCATGGGACCGAAAACGTGGTGGTCGACGGCGAGAGCCCCGTGACCGCCAGCGTCGATGCACCCGAAGAACTGCCCGCATTGCTGTTCGTCCCCACAAAGACGGCCTTGTAGCTGCGGCTCCCTGCTGCCGGCCTGAACTTGAACGTGGCTGTTCCGGCGCTCGTCAGCTGCGACATGCCCAGGATATGGATGTCCTCGCAGTAAGCCGCCGCCGCATCGCAGAACTTGACCTGGCCGGTTGTCACAGGCGTTGCGCCGGAAATCACCGTCGCCGTGAGCGTGACCGTCGCACCCGCAGCCACGGTGGTGACCGGAGCGTTAGCCGAAGTCACCGCCAAGGTTGTCGTCGTAGGCGAACTCGCCAGGCTCTGACGGCTTCCGGCGACAATTAACACGAGGCCCACGAAAAGCGCACAAATCGCCTTCCGGCAAAGCCGAATGTCTAACGAGGGGACACAGCGAAGAACGGAGGGGAAACGGTGGAAAAGGCACATAAAGCACCAAAGCAGGGGAAAATTGTGCTCGGCTGTTCGCGCAATCTTTGACACAATTCCAGGAATGCCAGCGGATTGAAATTCGATGCACGGCAGCGCGCACCTAATCCTACACGGAAGGACATGCAGCGTCACAATTGATAAAGCACGACTGGATTCGAACCAGCGACATCTTCCGTGTCAACCAGACTTTTGATCGTAACTCATTGATTCCAGGAGCATCGGCGGCACCGAAAGCACCAGAAGTCATCCAAAATCCACCTTCAGCACCATCGGAATCCAAAAAGAAAAGGTCTGGGAAAAGGTCTGGCGGAAGCGTTTCAGCCCCTCTGAAATGCCTCCGCCGGGGCGCTGCCTCCTGCCTCACCTGGTCTTTCGCCGTCCTCCGCCAGCGAGTAGTTCCGAACGCCCGACTACCGCTCGGGGGTTCTCAAGCTTCGGCGGGTCGGAGATTCCCCTGAAGGCTTTGCTCGACTTCCACGGGCTCAGACTGTACATTCGAGAGTCCCGCAAGAAGTTCACCCCCTCGCTCCATGCAGCCAACATTCGTTTCCCAGTGTCTTTGAAACCGGAGAGGTCATTCATCATCTTGCGAACCGTAGGACCGGTGTCCGCAATCGCATCACTGATACGCTCAACAACTTCCTTCTGCTCCTTCTCGGAAATGCTGAACGTTGTAGTGATGAACCTCGCGAGGGTTTTTCCCGGTAGCCACGTCTTCTTGCCCATAAAGCTGATGCCGGGAGGGTTGTCTTTATATCCGGCATAGACCGAAGTGGTGAAGAAGTCGTACGCCGGAGCGAGTCTCGCGTCGTTCCGAGAAGTGTAGAGCAGAGCCAAATTCTTCGAGTGGCAATCGGCATTCCGCAGGGCGTAAGTCATGAGCAGCATTGCGGTGAGCTTCTGGAAGGTCTCGTAGTGGTATTTGCCGTCCACATAGGTGCGAACTGCCTTGGCGATTCTCTCCCATGTGGTTTCGTATTTGTTCTGTGGCCGAAGTCCGAGAAGAGCACAGAAGTCTTCCATTGCCCGGAATGGCTTGCCGTTCTCGTCCACGTCAAAGCGGTCTACCACCAGCACGTTGCCATCCTGCGAGAGTTCGGTCTTCGCAGTTTCAACAACTCTTGCCGCGACCCGCATACAGAGATGTTCATTGGCCGTGGCAAATGGAAGCCTCGCCGATGAGCCCTTGATGATGTGCTGGTGTGTCAGGAGAGTCGCTTTCTTGTGCAACCCAAGGCCACCCTGCTGCGCTTCCGTGTCCAAGAACTTCGGCAGGACTCCCGAAACGCCACTCTTTGCGTGTTCGCGAACAAGCTGAGAGAAAGCCTCTTCGGAGTTGTCTCCCTTTAGAATGTCTGCTACTTCAATGGGCTTTGCTGGTTCGTCCAGTGCCGCTCCCCGTGGTGCGACCTTCATTCTTCCCACCATGTTCCGCCCGATGACGGAAAGGAGGGCAACCGGACTTGCTCCGATGTGGGGGCCAAACTCCTCCTGCAAGACTTGCAGGAGGTAGCCCTCGGGGAGATTCATCCGGAAGACAGGGTGAAGCTCGTCATCCCAAAGATAGGACTCCGTTTGAACGGGCATGGTCAGGGATACGAGGTTCTCCGGGGCGACCTCTGGAACATAGGTCATCACGCTCTTGAAGTCGCCAACTTGTTCGAGGACTCCGACGTATTGGCCGAGGACATGGACATTCAGCTTCATGCCGTGCCACCTCGTTCACGGCGAAGTTCATCGAGGGTGCCCGATCTACCAACTTCGGTGAAGCTTATCTCCAGTCCAAGAACAGCGAGGACAGCCAGCAGTTTGCGTGAACCAAACTCCGATAGCTGTCCTCGCTCGAAGCGCACAAGAGATTCCCTCGTGAGGCCAGAGCGCATCGCAACCTCGCCCTGGTTCAGCTTTAGGGCTTTCCGCTGTGCTGCGACTGCTTCGCCCAACTCTGCCAATGCCTGCATAATAGTGATTTATATCGCACTTTTATGGAAATATCAAGTATTTAGTGATATAGATATCACTTTTCTGTTGAATGCTTTACCTTCCTCCCGAGCACTCCATCGGATACCCGTCCTCCGCGAGATGCTCAACGAGTGTGTCCTCCAGACAGGAGACGAACACGTTGACGAGGTTGGCTCCCCGCTGGAGACAAAGGGGGGAAATCTCAGCACCATTCAGCACCATCGGGAAAGGAGAAAGAAAGGGGTTGAGCCCATAAGCGATTGATTTTATTTAAGTTTATGGTAGGCACGACTGGATTCGAACCAGCGACCTCTTCCGTGTCAAGGAAGCGCTCTAACCAACTGAGCTACGCGCCTGTGGAGCAACTCGAATTAGTTTATCAGGATCGGGGCGGCGGAGAAAGGCGGCGTTATCGCGCGTTCGCGGGCCGGTTTCCGGATGGCCGACAGATTCATCCCGCAATCCCGCTTGCCGGATGCCTGCTGGCCTCGCTATGCTTGGCAGCATCTTTTTCCACGCAACTGTCCACGCAACTGAAGGAGGCGTCATGCAACGGCGTTCGTTTCTCAAAGCTGTGGCCGCGGCGGCGCCCGCAGCGGGCATGCAAAATTTTCTCGCCACGCAGGCTCGCGCTCAGGCTCCCGCATCGCAACCCTCAAACGCACTGCATGTGGTTGGCGCCGGGGAGGACCGCTTCGGCCATCCCCACTCCTTGGGTTTCAGCACGTTTTACTTCAAGGTTGCCAGCAGTGAAACGGGCGGCGCGCTCTTCCTCATGGAGCACCAGCAGATGGTGCCGGGCGGCCCTGACCTGCACCTGCACCTGAATCAGGAGGAATGGTTTTATGTGATGGAGGGGGAAGTGGCCTTCCAGGTAGGCGAGCAAAGGCTGCGTCTGCATGCGGGAGAATCCATACTGGCTCCGCGCCGTGTGCCGCACACTTTTTCGGCTGTTGGCGGCACTCCCGGCCGCATGATGATCGCCTTCTGTCCCGCAGGCAAAATGGAGCAGTATTTCCGCGATAAGGAAGACCCCAGGGCGCCTAAACGGGAAGCCGCGTACTACGAGATGGAATCTCTCGGGCCTTCTCCGTTTTGGAAGTCATAGGCCGGGGAAACAGAAGCTGCAGGTACAGTCGATTCGACGGTCGGACACCTGATGATTGCGCCCATCGTGCGTTGGGAAGGCCTGTTTCTTCCCAACACTCCAGTCCAATCACTCCGGTCGTGACAGGCAAGATGGGGACCCGGCCCACCATCCTGCTGCCCGCTCCATCCATGCTGTACCATCATTCACTAAAGTGGAACGCTTCTCTCGCTCCTGGCGTAGAGCCTGTACGGTCTGCTGTGCGGCAGTTCTGTTCCCTGTAGATTGAATCTTCCATGTCCGACGTGTCGAGTACGCGCTTGAACCCATTCCGGACCGCACCCAACCTGCTCACGCTGGCGCGCATCTGCATCGCTCCGTTTCTCGTCGCCGCCATCCTGGAAGATCGCTATGGGCTGAGCTTTTATTTGTTTCTGGCCGCGGGCCTGACCGACGCGCTGGATGGCACGCTGGCCCGGCTGCTGAAGCAGCGGACCATGCTGGGCCAGTATCTTGACCCCGTCGCCGACAAGCTGCTGCTCAGCACCCTGTTCCTGGTGCTCATGCACCAGGGGCTAATTCCGGCCAGGGTCACGGTCATGGTCTTTGGCAGGGATGTGGGAATTCTGGTTGTCGCAGCGATTCTTTATGCGGCTGCCGGCAGGCGTGAGTTCAGCCCCAGCATCTTTGGCAAAGCCAACACCCTGGCCCAGATAGCCGCTGTGGCTGCCGTGCTGCTGCATCAACTGACCAGTGCCCACTGGGTAGCGGAGGTTCGCATGGTGGCGCTGGGAGCCACCATGGTGCTGACCGTGGTGTCTGGCTTCCATTACGCGTGGATGGTGTCGCGCCGCGTGGGCACTCCCCTGTCGGGAAATCCGACCACCCGGTGAAGACGCTTGTTTGCCGTCTTATTCGTTTGCTGTCTTATTCGTCGTTCAGGGCGTCCTCTGGTTCGGCGGTTTCTTCAATCTCCATGTCACGGAACTCTTCGGAGTCAAAAACCTCGCCACACTCCAAGCACTCGACAAACTCGGTGTCTTCGTGCCGGGAAACGATACGTACCCTGGGGTGCTTGCAGATGGTTGCCATCGCTCGGATTCGTTGAAGTAAAGTCCTCTTTCCGCAAGATTGTAGCGGTCTTTTCAATAATTTGAAACGGCTTTTTGTTGAATCTTTGCTCCCTGGCGAAAGATTCCTTAACCAAAACGATTCCAGACCGGGCTTCAAATAGCGGCATTTGGCTTGAAACGCCGACATAAACGGTCGTATACTGAAACAGGACTGAAGAAGTCGGATATTGAATGCTTAAGCTGACCAAGAAGGCCGATTACGGGTTGATGGCGCTCAAGTACCTGGCGGAGCACCCAGAGAAGCCTGCCCTGAGCGCCAAGGATGTAGCTGATGCGTATGGGATTCCCGCTCAGCTTCTGGCCAAGATTTTGCAGTTGCTGACCAAGAACGGCTTGCTGCGTTCGCACGCCGGCATGAACGGCGGTTATGCCCTGGCGCGCGATGCGCGGCAGATTTCGGCTTACGAGGTGATTCTTGCCATCGATGGGCCGTTTTTCATTACCTCCTGCACCAAGGGCGCGAAGAACTGCGACCTTACGCCAAGCTGCACCATCAAAGAGCCGTTGGCGCGGGTGAATGACACCATCGCCGGAGTCTTGAAAAGCATCAGCATTCATGACTTGGCGGAGCACGAACAGCCAGCGCACCGGTCGCATGCACCGCAAGGGCTGGTGACTCTGACGCTGTGATAGGTTTGCCGGGCTGGAATTGGCCGCTACGGAATTGGCCGTTCTGGAATTAGTTGTTCCGGCGGAAGTGACGTTGTAGCGCGGTTTTTCCTCCGCTTGAAGCGGAGACGAGCACCAACAGGGATGGAGACTCAAGATGGCTACAGTTGCCAGTAATGTGGAAGTACCAGCGGGCGTCAGCTTGCCGATTTATATGGATAATCACGCTACCAGCCCGCTCGATCCGCGGGTGTTGGAGGCGATGCTGCCCTATTTCACCACCAAGTTCGGCAACGCGGCCAGCCGCAACCACTCCTTTGGCTGGGAAGCCGAGCAGGCTGTGGAGACGGCGCGTGAGCAGATTGCCAAGCTGATTGGGGCCACGGCGAAGGAGATCATCTTTACTTCCGGCGCTACGGAATCGAACAATCTGGCCATCAAGGGTATTGCGGAGATGTACCGCGAGCGCGGCAACCACATCATCACTCAGGTCACCGAGCACAAGGCTGTACTCGACACCTGCAAGCGCCTGGAAAAGTATGGCTACCGCGTGACCTATCTGCCTGTGAAAGCGGACGGGCTGATCGACCTGGACGATCTGAAGCGGGCGATGGATGACAAGACCATCCTCGTGAGCATTATGGCTGCCAACAACGAAATCGGCGTGCTGCAGCCTATCCGCGAAATTGGCAAGCTGTGCCACGAAAAGGGTGTTATCTTCCACACCGATGCGGTTCAGGCTGTGGGCAAGGTTCCGGTCAATGTGATTGCCGACAATATCGATGTGCTTTCGCTCTCGGGACACAAGATCTACGGACCCAAGGGCGTGGGTGCTCTTTACGTTCGTCGGCGCAACCCGCGCGTGCAGATTGCCGCGCAGATTGACGGCGGCGGCCACGAGCGCGGCATGAGATCCGGCACGTTGAATGTGCCCGGCATCGTGGGCCTGGGCAAGGCCTGCGAGATTGCCCTGGAAGAGATGGACGCCGAGGCGGCCTACTTGCGCGGCCTGCGCGACCGGCTCCAGAAAAAGCTGGAATCGGAGCTTGATTATGTGCAGGTGAACGGCAGCATGGAGCACCATCTGCCGGGCAACCTGAATATGAGCTTTGTGTACGTGGAAGGCGAGTCTCTGCTGATGGGCATCAACGATGTCGCGGTTTCCAGCGGTTCGGCCTGCACCTCGGCGACGCTTGAGCCGTCCTATGTGCTGAAGTCCCTGGGACTGGGTGACGACGTGGCGCACAGCTCAATCCGTTTTGGGCTGGGACGCTTCAATACCCAGGCGGAAGTGGACTACGTGGCCGACAAGGTTATCGACATTGTGAAGAAACTGCGCGAGCTTTCCCCGCTTTACGAGATGGTGAAAGAAGGCATTGATCTGACCAAGATTCAGTGGGCAGCGCACTAACCACCTGCGGTGGGGCAGCCGCCTTCGGCTCGGGGCTCCTGGCTTTGGGTGCTTTTAAGACGGTGTTACGGTATGATTCGTTGCTCTGAATTGTGCGGCGACGGCAAACTTCAACATGGGGCATGAATCCCTGAAAGAATGTTGGAGACGGCAAGCAAATTTTCGATTCGGCAAACACCAAATCCGAATCCAATGAATGTACGGCGGCTTACCCCGCAGAAGGATGGGTACCAATGGCATACAGCGACAAGGTAATCGACCATTACAACAATCCCCGCAATGTGGGCCAGTTGGACAAGGCTTCCACCGAAGTTGGCACCGGCCTGGTGGGCGCGCCGGAGTGCGGCGACGTGATGCGGTTGCAGATTCGCGTGAACCCCGAGACCCAGGTGATCGAAGAGGCCAAGTTCAAGACCTTCGGCTGCGGCTCGGCCATCGCCAGCTCTTCGCTGGCCACCGAATGGATCAAGGGCCGCACCGTTGAAGATGCTCTGGCCATCAAGAACACCGACATTGTGAAGGAGCTGTCTCTGCCCCCGGTGAAGATTCACTGCTCGGTGTTGGCCGAAGATGCGATTCGCGCGGCCATCGGCGACTGGAAGAAGAAGAACAACGTGGCGGAACCGGCGGACGCCGTGGCTGCTGCGCACTAAGATCGGGCGTGGTTTTGAAAGGGCGCGGCTTTAGCTGCGCCTTTCAAAGCGGATGAGGCTTCGCCTGGGTGGTTGGATCATCGCGGGCGAATGTGAAAAGGCAACTATGTCGAACATGGTGACAATCGAATCGAAGCCGGCCGAAGGCGCTTTTGCAGCGCAGCCGCAGCCTGCCGCACCGGGCTCAGGGGGTGCCCCGCCCACGCAGGGTCTGCAGTTGACGGAGCGCGCCATTAAGCGCGTCCGCATTGCCATGGCCAAGGAGGGCGTGTCGCCGGAAGAGGGCGGCTTGCGCCTGGGCGTGATGGGCGGCGGATGCTCGGGGCTCTCCTATTCGATCAAGTTCGACACGCGCCCACGCGAGCGCGACCGCATCTATGACTTTGACGGCGTACGCGTCTTCGTCGATCCCAAGTCGTTCCTGTATCTGCACGGCATGACGCTGGACTACGAAGAGACGCTGATGCGGCAGGGATTCAACTTCATCAATCCCAACTCCACGCGCTCCTGCGGCTGCGGTTCGTCGTTCTCCTAGCGGGTCCCGCGCCGACGCGGTAAAGGGCACTGTCCTTTGCGGCGAGCAGTAAGAAATCCATGATGCTCAAAGTCCTAGATACCGCGGTTCAGATTACTTGTTGGTCCTGTTCGATGGGGCACAACGATTCCGCGCTCTTTTGTCCGCATTGCGGCAAGATTCAGCCCCCGCCCGGAGGAGATTTTTTTCAGGTGTTTGGCCTGGAGCGAGGGTTTCAAATCGATATCCCCGCCTTGGAGCGTGAGTTTCACCGCCTGAGCCGCAAGGTACACCCGGACCGCTTTGCCCGCGCCGGCGAGAACGAACGGCAGTGGAGCCTGGCAGACACCGCGCTGCTCAATGACGCCTATCGCACCCTCAAAGACCCCCTGCATCGCACCGAATACTTGCTCAGGCTGGAAGGCGCGGAGATTGGCGAAGAACACAGCGGCAAAGACCGGAAAGATCCATCGCGCGTTCCCGCCGATTTGCTGGAAGAGGTCTTCGAGCTGAACATGCAGTTGGAAGAGATGCGCATGGCCCGTAAGATGGGCGAGGCCGATCCGGCGCTCGAAGCTGACTTACAACAAGCCAAGGCAAAATTTGAAGGTCTACTGGCGGCGGTAGACGAAGACCTGCGCGCGCAATGGCAGGCGTGGGATGCAGGCAACGAAACCACGCGCGAAGGCGCTCAAAAGACCATGGTGGCGCTGCTTGACCGGCGCCGCTATCTCAGCAATCTGGTCCGTGACGTGACCGAAACTTTGGGAGCATAAAAGATAAATATGGCGGAATCAAAGCTGACCGGCCGCGTAGTTGGAATCGATCTCGGAACCACCAACTCCCTGGTCGCTTATATGCAGGGCGATGCGCCGGTGGTGATTCCCGGCGTGGACGGCTCGAACCTGGTGCCGTCGGTGGTGGCGCTCGACCCCACACCCGCTGAGGGTGGCAGGCCCACAGTCACCGTGGGCAACACCGCGCGCAGAGCGCTCATTGAAACGCCGGAGCGGGTCATCTACTCCGTCAAGCGGCTCATGGGCCGTGGTCTCGAAGAAATCCAGAACGAGCTGAAGCTGTTTCCCTTCCGGCTTGCCGAGGACGCTGAAGTAGGAGAAGTCCCGCGCATTCAACTCGGCGAACTTCGCTTCACGCCGCCGGAGATTTCCGCCTACATCCTGCGTCAGCTCAAGCGCAACGCCGAGCGGTTTTTTGGTGCGCCCGTCACCCAGGCGGTGATCACTGTGCCCGCGTACTTCAACGATGCGCAGCGCCAGGCCACCAAAGACGCGGGCCGCATGGCTGGGCTTGAGGTTCTGCGCCTGGTGAACGAGCCCACCGCGGCCGCGCTGGCGTACGGACTCGACCGCGCCAAAGAAGGTACCATTGCCGTCTATGACCTGGGCGGCGGCACGTTTGACATTTCTATTCTCAAGCTGCGCGAAGGCATCTTCGAGGTGCAGTCCACCAACGGCGACACGCACCTGGGCGGCGACGACATCGACAACCTGCTGCTGGCGATTGCGCTCGACGAAATTTACGCTGAGCACGGCGTCGATCTGCGCAGCCATCCCTCCGCTGTGCAGGGTCTGCGCAAGGCCGCCATTGACGCCAAGATCAGCCTCTCGTCCGATCAGGCGGCGCGGTTCGACATTGAACTGCCCAATGGCGACCGCTATCAGCGCGAGATTCCGCGCGATGTCTTTGAGCTGCTGATTGAGCCGGTGCTGACGCGCACCGCAGGCCCCTGCAAAAAGGCTCTAGCCGACGCCGGCATCACGGCGGAACAGATCGATGAGGTTGTGCTGGTGGGTGGCTCGACAAGAATTCCGGCCGTGCGGGCGCTGGTGGACGATCTGTTCAAACTCCGCGCGCGCGGCAAGAAGCCGCACATTGAGCTGAATCCCGATGAAGTTGTGGCGCTGGGCGCTGCCGTGCAAGCCGACATTCTGGCCGGCGCTTCAAAGAGCACCGAAGAGCTGCTGCTGCTGGATGTGACGCCGCTCTCGTTGGGCATTGAAGCCCTCGGCGGAGCCGTCGCGCGCATCATCCAGCGCAACTCCACCATTCCCGCTTCGGCCACCGAGCACTTCACCACCGGCGTTGAAGGCCAGACCAACGTGGCCATTCATGTGGTGCAGGGTGAGCGCGAACTGGCCGCGGATTGCCGGTCGTTGGCGCGGTTCGATCTCAAAGGCATTCCACCCATGAGCGCCGGCCTCCCGCGCATCGAAGTGAAATTTCTCATCGATGCCGACGGCATTCTGAAGGTGACGGCGCGCGAGCAGCGCAGCGGGCAGGCGGCGAAGATTGAAGTGAAGCCTACGTATGGATTGACGGACGAGCAGGTCGAGAGCATGATTCTCGATTCGTTCGATCACGCCGAGGAAGACTTTGCCAAGCGCCTGCTGATTGAAGCGCGCAATGAGGCGGAGACGATTCTCTCCGCCGTGGAGCGCGCTCCGCAAAGCCCAGCGTGGGCGCAGTTGACCGGCGAGGAACAGGCAGCGATTGCAGCGGCGCAAGAGCGGCTGCAATCGATCAAGCTGGGCGAAGACACCAAGGCTATTCGCGATGCCACGCTGGCGCTCGACCAGGCCACGCGGCGCTTCGCTGAATTGATGATGGATGCTGCCGTGAGCAGCGCCATTCGAGGCAAAACCATGGACGCTGCCGATGAGGATCTGGGCGAGGCTGTGACCGCGCCTCATCCCATGGCCCGCGCGGAGTTCAAGTGAAAGCGGAGTTAGCGTTGTTTGCGGAGCTAGCAAGGTCAGCAGGCCAGCAAGCGCGCATGGAAGGACGAATTGTATGAGCGAAGCAAATCAGAAAAACATTCCCGCCGACAAGCTGGTGCGTGTCACCTTTCAGCCGGAAGGCAAGACCGTCGAGTTCGAGTTCGGCACTTTGCCTTACGAGCATCACGGTAAGCCGATGTCGTTTCTCGACGTGGCGGAGAACTTCAACATCTTTCTCGATCATGCGTGCGGCGGTTCGTGCGCATGCACTACCTGCCATCTCTGGGTGAAGAAGGGTGCCGAAGGCATCTCCGAAGCCGAGGACGACGAACTGGATCGGATGGAAACAGCGGCAGATGTGCAATTGAGCTCAAGGCTCGGCTGCCAGGCGGTGATTACCGGGCCTGGTACGTACGTGGTGGAGATTCCAAGCTGGAATCGCAACTACGTCTCCGAGGGCAAACCGCTCGCACTGGCCGAATCGAAATCCTAAACAGAGGAACCGGGAGGAAAGATGCCGCAAGAGCTCACCTGGAATGATTCAGAAGAGATAGGGATTCAACTGCAGGAGAAGTACCCGGAGATGGATCCGCTGACCATTCGCTTCACGGATCTTCATCGTTATGTGACGGAATTGCCCGGCTTCGCCGACGACAAAACCAAGTCGAACGAGTCGAAGCTCGAAGCCATTCAAATGGCGTGGCACGAAGAGTACAAGGATGCTTCCTCGAGTTAGTGGAACCCAGTCAGCAGCCTTCTACTTCGGTTCGCCTTCCGTTGCGGACACCGGAGGTAGGCCGGACGATAGCTGCGCCTGCTGGAGCAGACGATATCCATCACGAGTGCGCACGCGGTATTTCTCCAGATCCTTTCCTTCAAGTTTCACCGTGATTCTTCGCCAGCCGCGATTCGGATTGGCTGCCGGGTAGTAGCTGAGGGTATAGAGGTGCGCCAGGTCGTCTCGGATGGAAGCAAACGCACGGGCTTCGTCCCTCCAGCTTTTTGCGAAATAGGCTTTGCCTCCCGTCGCCTTGCTCATGCGTTCGAAGACCGCGGTGGATACCGGCTCCGCCTGCGCCGCCTGCGTGCTGATCATGTAAATGATGGTTCCCGTAGACTGCGCCAATTCGGCTACGTCTTCGGGCGGCACCAGGCTGGCGTTGTCGGGACCATTTGAGAAGACCACGATAACTTTGCGTCCTGTGTACTGGGCGGTGTCTTTCACGGTCAACAGAAGGCAGTTGTAAAGCGCGGCATCATCGCCGGCAATGGTGCTGCGCACTCCGCGTAGTACCTGATCGCGATCAGACGTGAGCGTAGCAGAACGGGAGAGATCGCGGCTGTAGGAATAGAAAGCGATTCTGCCCGCATCTTCCAGGGAGCGAACAAAGTCCGCAATGGAGTCCTGCGCGAAGGCAAATCCTCGATACATATAGTTGCTGGTATCGAAGAGGATGAAGACATTTGCCCCGGTAAGCTGCGAGGACGGGGGTTGTCCCGGTGTATTCAACGGAGGCTGGTTTGGTTCGGCCGTTTTGACTGCAGCCTGTCTCAGGGGACTATCGGAGGACGGCGAGTCGTCTATCAAGCTGCGGGTGGGGCCGTTGCCCTCTTCAAAGGTGGCGATCTTCTGCGGGATCTTATCTTCGCTGATGAGGAAGCTCTGCGGATCGAGGCCGCTGATATAGCGCCCCTTGCTATCTGTGACGGCAACATTCAACTGCACGAGGTTTACTTTTACAAGAATGCGCCCACTGTCCTGCGCTGTCGCCCGGATCCCAGCATTCGAGCAAAAGCCGAAAGGTATCAGGAGCAATAGAAGGTATCTTTTTGTCATAGATCCCTTTCAGTGGTCGTCTTCCTCGCTGCGTAAGAATTGATGTTGTGTGATGGCGGTCGAATGACCGGAAACGTCCTTCGCTACTTGCAGGGAAGCGATCTTCCCCTGGCGAAATTCCTCACCGGTCTCCTGCATGGCGCGTTGTATCGCTTCCCAGTCTTCAAGATCAGTCGCGAAGATTTTCGCGACCATGCGGCGTGTCAGCTCGGGAACCAGGCGGTTGAGCATGACGGGCGAATAACCCATTTCATCCGCCAGGCGTGCCCAGTAGAGATTGGTGGAATCCCAACACTCTCCAAACAGGCGGCTGTCTTCTCCTCCGGAAGAGGGGAAGGGTTTTACGCTCAACAGTTCCAGCGAATAATTCTTGGCAAGTGTGGGATGGGGCGCGCCGAAATCCTTTGCTAGGCGTTCCGGGTTGAGCTTTGGCGACTTTTTGCGCAATCGTTCCAATTCGCGATTTGCCGGCCCGAATGACGCCACGTCCTCGTCCGGAAATCTTTCACGAAACTGAGAAGCCAGATAGAAGGTGTCCGCGGGCAGGACGCGAGGGGCCGATCCGCTGCGAAATGCAAACTCTGTCTGCTCCAGCCGCCGCGGAGCCATACGTTCCGAAAGGATCGACAGCACTTGGCTTCGCAGTGACTCATTTTCTACCGCGTCCGCCAGGAACTCTTCCCCGGCCTTTTGATAAAGGGCTGCAGCATGAAGCTCCTCCGCACTCACGTCCCACCACCGCGGCAGCGTTGCACTGACGAGAAGTTGCGGCACCACTTCCTTCCAGATCAGGGCCTGAACATTTTCAGGAGCTATGAAATCTTCTTCTGTGGCTGCCAGTGCATAGGGCAGATCCGTCAGGGAACCGATGAGATACGCACCACCGCCGGCTGGCGTACCAATTCCAAAGAGCTGCGGCGATTGCCAGGGGCGCTCTGAGCCCATGATCGAGAATCCGGAGAAATCGTGTGAGCGGACAAATAGCGGATTGTTATGGAGAACCTGTGCCCCGGGCGGCTCGTAGTATGCATAGTTCAAGCCCACCAGAGTATCTCTGACAAAGGGGGCAAGCTGACCGCGAGCCACCTCAAGCTGTGCATGCGAGGCCGGCGTCTTCAGCACTTTCGTCAAGTCCGTGCGAATCTGAAGTTCTGCATGCCGGCTGCTATAGATTGTCGGAGCCCATTCGATCTTTTCGCTTTTGGTGAAAATCTGCTGCGGCAGCTCGAATCCGTGGAGGTCTTCGGCAAGCGGCACCAACGTGCCGCCAATCGGTGCGCCGTTCGTCATCTGCCGCAGCCCATCGCTCAGGGCAAATAGAGTGTCGAGTGAAACAAGCCGCTGATCATCAAGCACAGCGCGGATTCGATTGGCCATTTCTGCGTGCACGCGCTCACCCTCGGCGCTGGTCTGCCGCGGGCCGGCCAGTAGCGCAATCAATTCATCCTGGGAATAACTCTGCTTTCCGGTCGTAACGAGTGAAAGTTCCGCCAACGAGTTGTGGGCTGCATCAAGTAACTGTGTCGGAGATGAAATATTTTCAAAGGCCGCGGTGATCTTCTGCCACGACTCGTTCCATTGATTTTTGTGAATCTCGCCCTGGCGGGCCAGAATCTGCCACAGACCAAGTTCCCCCTGGAAAACTCCCAGCGTATTGCCACGAAGCGGCAACTGCGAAATTCCATCGATCGAGTCTGCCACGTGGACGAAGCGAGCCATCGACTGGTCGTTCAGCTCTGGAAACTCCGAGAAGATCAGATACCAGCGGTAACGCTGAGGGTATTTGTCTGCCAGGATCCGCACCGTCGGTGCAGACAAGCGCCTTCCCAGCGGACGAACCCTGTCCAGCTCGCTCAACGTGAGGTACAGGTCCAGCGGGCCTCCTTCTGTAGTGCTGTTTGAGAAGGCGACCATTGCTTCAAGCAGCTGATCGGGACTATCCCAACGGCGGCTGCGTTTGCCCCAGTCGTGGACAATCTTTATATTCGTCTTCTGCGCGAGGATTTCCTTCCAGACGTCTAGATTGCCCGGAACGTGCGGATCTCCGTTCGGCTCCCACTGCACTCTCGTGAACAGAACCAGAAGCGGCGTCGCTTTGCGAAAGACAGCCCGGGCGGGATAGTCATTCGAGGCAGACGGTCGAAATGCTTCGTACAGATGCTTCAAGCGCGGAGCTTCGGTGAGATGTGCCTGTTGCACTGGATTGACGCGGGCAAGCGCGTCAAAATACACCGCAAGCCAGCCATTGTCTTTTGCCAGGAGATGGAGGATGAAATCCCCTGAAGACGCTGGGCTTGCCCCCACCAGGTCTTTCCACAAAGGCTCAGCAGCCGCGCCGCCGGGCACCAGCACGTGTCCGGAGCGAACACATAGTTGGCTGCCGTAGAAATCCAGGACTGCTCCATAGGGCAGCAGCCTCCTCAATCCGGGGGAGTGCTGAAGCGCAATCTGAGTTTCAGCATCGTTCTTAGCGAAGGCCCAATAAAGCCGGGCGACAGGCAGATCGCGCAGGAGCACATCGATGAAGTTTCCGTTGCCTCTTTCCTTAACGTTGCCCAGCCCGACCCAATCGCTCTCACTGAGCAACACCGGCACCCGGGAGGTGGGAAACGCATAGACGAAGGGCACATTTTTCCGGAGATCCTCTTCCAGCTCCGCCAATGGAAATCCAGAATCGATCGTGAGAAAAGCTCTTTCAGAATTCGCGGTCGCCAGAAAGACGTTCTTCTGGCCGCATCCCGGCTGCAGACGGTAGCCAAGAACGCTGAGCAGATTTCCCGCATGATTGCAGTCGGCAACTTGAATCATGCCGGCGGAACCGGCGAGCACCTGAAGTTCTCTCGCCTGTTGGAGATAACGTTCGACGAGAATCAGGAACTCTGTCGGTTTTCCGTCCTGATAGCCTTCGATGAAGACATTGCGCGCGAGCAACGGCAACACTTCTCTAGGAAGAACCTTTTGACTGATGCCTGCCATGCGCTGAAACGATCGCAGGGGGCCAGGAATGTCGACCGTCTGTTCCGATGCGGCGACAGCTCGAGTGCCTCCGGCATCGGGGGAAGAAACTCCCGGGGGCGTTTCGCCCGGACAGGTTCCCTGACTAAGACACAGACATAGGAACGCTCCCAGGAATGCGGCGAGCATACGAAGAGGAGAGTTCATGGCGGTTGCCTCTTCGGAACCGTGGACTCAGGCCAACTTGTGCCAGCTTGCGATTGCAGATGTTGCGGGCCCGGCCGAGACGAATGGAGAAAATAGATCTTTGCAAACTGGTTTTAAGTCAGGCTCATGCTTTGTCTCCCAGTTCCATCGTTGGAAACGATATACCCGCAGTCGCCGCTCTCCAAGGGCTTTTGCAGGCTTCATCGTGAAATGACATTCACGTGACATTTTCTTTCTCGAACGAAGAACTGGGCTGGCCGCAAGGCGATACCCTTGCGGACGAATTCAAGCACCAAGACCGATGCAGTTTCCTGTTCAACACTATGCAATCCCGTGAACATGGGCTTCCTGCTTCAGCGGCCGCTATTTTGTTGGTGGCGGAGTCATTTCCAGGGCCCAGATTGCAGTGGGACGCATATACATGCCGGCGCGAAAATTACCCGTGATGTCCCAGGCCTCCGGCGTTCGAAACCAGTAGCCCTTGCTCTCATAAATAACGTGGTATAGCCCCCAGACGCTTCTGTAAGCCTCGTTCTTGAAACCTTCGCTCATCAGAAGCCCGGCATAGCCCTCCGTGGTGCCGACCCACACCTCTCTGGCCTGTTCATTCGAGTTGAGTATCGATCCGTCGGCTCCCATGCCGTTGGCGGCGCCCATTGCCCCGGCGTCAAACTTCATCACATTGAAGTCGAAGATCTTCTTCAGCGTCGATACCTGCATCGCGTGCGGCACAACATCGCCGAGACCAGTCAGGTTTGCGTACCATTGCCCTGCAAGCTGGTCGGCCTGAATCGCGTCTTTGAATTCGCTGTTTGTGTCATAGCGAAAATACTCGCCGTTCCACAACTGCGAGATGTAGGTCTTCTGTCCCTTC
>DASXFS010000028.1:0-3023 GCA_036489415.1 Occallatibacter sp.
CGGGTCCCGATGGATTCTGGCCAACGGAAATTCTTCCCGCAGGCTAGCCTCGGCCTCAGACTTGGTTCCACCCAGCGCCAGCCAGCAAAGCCCGCGCGCCGTGGCGCCGACGATGATCCAGCCAAACGCCGTGGCTGCGCTGGCGAAACCGATCTGCTCTCCCTTGCCCCCCTGCGCAAACCGCGCCGGCGTCATGCCGAGCTGCGCGCCATCATAGGCCCGGCTCGACGACCCAAAGCCTGCTTCGTAAATCGCATCCGTCACAGAACCTCCCTGCTTCAGTTCGCCGCGCAGCCGCGCAGCCCGCAGCCCGCGCTGGTAAGCCAGCGGACTCACGCCCAGTTCCCTTTTGAATAGCTTTTGCACCGTAAAAGGGCTGAGCCCCGCGACGCGGCCCAGCTCGGCCAGCGGCGCCGCGCGATCGAGATGTGCCTCAATATAGGTGCGGACCTTGTCCAGCGGATTGCCCACCGCAGCCGCCGGCTTGCATCGCATGCAGGCACGAAAGCCCGCGGCCTGCGCCCCTTCTACCGTCGCGAAAAAGCGCACATTCTCGCGGCGCGGCCTGCGGCTTGAGCAGGCCGCCCGGCAGAAGACGCCCGTCGTGGTCACTGCATAGAAAAACTTCGCCGCGGGGTCGCGTTCAATGAGCTGTTTCCACGCGGCTTCAGCATCGACGACCGAAGCAGCCGTCTGTGCGCGGCCGTTGGCAAATTTGAGTTCATTCTTCATGGATTTCATCGTCGCCCATCCGCGCCGCGTCAGCTATCCGGTTCTTGCTCGCAATTCGGATTTTTTGCTTGCCCAGCCCGATGGCCGCACTCAGGGCCGTTTCCCTACGAGGTCCATGCGCCTATCCGCGCCTCTGCCCCAGCACGGCCTCGGCACGCTGCAGGTCATCCTCCGTATCCACGCCGACCGTGTCTTGCGGGGCAGCGGCAACGTGAATATCGATGCCGTTGTCGAGCAGCCGCAACTGCTCCAGCCGCTCCACCTGCTCCATCCACGAAGGCGGCAGCGCCGCAAACCGCTCGAGCGCCGCCTTGCGATACGCATAGATTCCCAGGTGCTTGCGATACCCCGTAAACCCGGCGCCGTCGCGGTCGAACGGAATCGCCGCGCGAGAGAAATAAAGCGCCCGCCCGTTCAGAGCCGTCACCACCTTCACCGCATTCGGGTTGGAAATATCGGCCTCCGGGCAACGCACCGCGAGCGTCGCCACCTCAACCTCCGGCCGCTCGAACAACGCCAGCAGCGGAGGGAAGAACTCCGGCGTCAGCGTCGGCTCGTCGCCCTGGATATTGACATAAATGTCGGCATCCACCTGCCGGGCCACCTCGCGCACGCGGTCCGTGCCGCTCGCACACTGCGGCGAAGTCATCGCGAAAGGCAGCCCGCGCTCCCGGCACATCGCCGCCACTTCTGCTGAGTCCGTGGCGACCAGCAGCGGGTCCATCAGGCCGCTGCCCTTGGCCGCGCGCCACACCCACTCGACCATCGGCCGCCCGGCAATCTCGCGCAACACCTTTCTCGTCAGCCTCGTGGAACCGAGCCGCGCCGGAATCACTCCGGCAATGCGCACCGTACTCATGCTGGCGAGTCTACAGCAGCAGGCTGTTTCGCCTCACCCTCAGCCGCTGCAACAGGCCGGGCAAATCGTGTCGCGCTGGGCGCGGCTCACCGCCCCGGAAAGTGGTACTCCGCATGTTTGACCGCGAATCGAAGGGGCAAGTATCATGACCAAAGGGATTTGTGCGCACTTTTGCGATTTGCGCGCCCCACGCGGCGGAGTAGCTCAGATGGTTAGAGCGACGGATTCATAACCCGTAGGTCGACGGTTCGATCCCGTCCTCCGCCACCATTACAACTATTTTAGAATCAATACTTGACCGTCTAAGCGAAACTGCGTGTGTAAAACGTGCGGTACTCATTCCACGCTCGCTTCATGCTCACGATTTTTGGAAGACATTTTGCTCAATGCAAGTTCAAAAGCAAGGGCCGGAAACATCCCCATTGCAACTGTCCTCTTGCCGTTGAAGGCAATCTGCGCGGTGAATCGATACGCAGGTCTCTCGATAATCGGAACTGGGAAGCGGCACACAAGCTCGTTAGAGATTTGGAGTTCAAGCGGCGCGGTCGTTGTGGACTTGAGGCTGCAAAAAGGCGGCGTGGAAGGTTTCGACCGCTCAAAATAATGCACTCAGCCTACGTTTCGCTTGGTATACTGCGCGGGCAAAGAAACCAAGACTGGAGTGCGAATGAAGATATTGAAGGGCTGTCTATGTCTCGTGGTATTGCTCGGAGCGTTAATCGGGTGCAAGGATGGAACCGTGGCAGAGGCCGAGGCTAGCAATCCCTTGATCGGAACCTGGAATCTCGCCATGCCGAATCCGCCGGTTGTGAACCAGAATGTCACGACCCCTTGCAATTCGAAGATCGTGTTTACCAAATTGAGCGTGGAGTATTTCATGGGCGATAAAACTGGTGGCCCGGGAATGATCAGCTATCTCGTTGATGGTGACACCGTATGGGTAATTGGACAGATAAATAAAGTCCCTCACAAGCTCGACGGTAAGGACAAAATGTCCTGGAACTCCCCCTACGGGCTTTGCTTCTACAAGCGGGCGAACTAGTCCTATCCTCTCTTGTTCGGATACGAAATGAACTCCGTAGGGTTGAGAGCAAGCCGGAGCAGGAACTATATTCGATAAAGAGTGGCGTACTTGTGACCTACTTCAGGTCGGCTTTTTGAGAGTTCTGAACGTTTGCAGCTTTCCCGAAGAATCAACAAGTTAAACGGAATCAACGGGATAAAAGAGTTCGATCCCGTCCTCCGCCACCATAGGCAAGCTTTCCTGAGGGCAGGACATGGAAAAGGAAATAGCAGAGGCAATCGCAGAGCTGAAAGCGCAAGGAATCGGAATGGCTGTCGATCCAGCGGCAAACGACGCCAACGTCTATATCGCCACCGCGCCAAACGGCGAAAAGTACCGCTTGCTGGCGCCCGCCCTGCTGAACCTCAA
>DASXFS010000039.1:0-213423 GCA_036489415.1 Occallatibacter sp.
GCGAGCATAGTCGTGAGTGAGGGCGCCCTAAAACCTGACCATAATGGCCATGATCGTTGCGGTCTCGTTCGTCCGCAGGTCGGGCCACCAGATGGAACTGGTGGAGGTTGCGCTTCCGCCGCAAGCCAGGTTAACCGTGGACAGAGGCGTGCCGTAACCATAGCCGGAAGCGGCGCCGCTGATGCACGCGTACTGCGCAGGCGAGCCGTTGTTGCCGCCGGGTGGCGTAATGCCACCGTGGCCAGTCCAGTACGGCACATCGGAGTAGCGATAGTTTTCTTCCAGGCGGAAGGTGATGAACTGGCTTGGCATGTAGTCGAAGGTGATTCCGCCGTCGTGCATCTGCGCACGGTCGCCCGCGTTCTCGGTAAAGTACGGCGTGCCCGTGGTGGCAGTGGCGCCATTAATGGGTGGTAACAGCGTGAGGTAGCGGCCAGCGTTGTTCATCTGTCCGCCGCCAACGGTGACTGCATAAAGGTCTTTCTTGAACCAGTAACGGTTGTAGGCCATCCAGCCCACAAAGTCCTGCTTGGGCTTGCCGTCCTTGCTGTTGTGGCAGTTGACGCCGCCGTTGTACGTGTCGGTAGTGCCCATCATGGGCGAGGCGCCGGTAGGGCTTAGCTTGCCATTTGCCGTTGCGAATGAAGCGGGACCACCGCCGTACTCGCAACCTGCGTCGCCCGTAACAGTGAACGCGATCTTGTCGAGAAAGTTGGCCGGCTTGTCGTAGACCTTGAACTGGCCGCTATAGTCCGCATGGATACGCGAACGGCCGGGAAAGCCGGCATCGTCTTCACCCAGGCCATAATCGTTAAAGACGAAATCGAGATAGGGCTTGGGGCGCCACAGAATCTGTCCGCCCAGGCCCGGCTTGCTATTGTAGCGTCCAACAGACTGCCAGCCGTTGACGAACCAGGGTTCGATCTTCAGCTTCTCCGTAGGCCACCACTGAACGCGAACGCCGTTGAAAAACCACGGAGTATTGGAGGAGACAAACGACGGCTGATAAGCCCAGTTATCGAAGTTGTAGTAACTGAAGAGACCGATATAAGAAACGAAGATGCCAGCATCGACATTGAGGCCGTGATTCACGTCAAAATGATAGCCGCCCCAGCCTTCGGCTACGTAACGGTAAGCGTCGGCCAAGTCCCACTGACCGCGATTGGAGCTGGCATCATTGCGCGGGCTGGTGGTGGACCAAAGACCACCGCACATGCAGAGGAAGCGACCGCGAACATTATCGATACGAATATCACCTCCGATGCTAATTTGTTCCAATTGCACCTCGTCGGAACGGAACATCTCCGTCGAGCCGCCAATTGAGTCGTCGACCGGATGGTTGTAATCGAGTATGTAGTTCGCGTCGGCGCGAAACTCCGGCGTGAAGTATTTGGTTGCCATGGGGCTGTCCGTGGTGCGTCCGCCGCCGTTGAGCCAGGTCCAATCGCCAGTCATCGGCGCGGACTTGGTGGTTCTCTCCGCCGAAATCTCCACCGGAGCGGGAGCCGCAGCCGCGACGGGCGCTGTCACAGCCTGGCTTACCGGCGTTGTTCCGGTTGCGCCTCCCTCAGCGGCACGCAACGCGCTCGCGGTTTTTTCCGCGCTGGCGGCACCTGCATTGGCGCCCGGAGTCAATTGGGATTCCAGCTTGCCGATCCTGGCCATCATCTCCGCTTCCATCTGCGCCAGTTGCGCAAACTGCTTCTTCATGTCGGAGAGTTCTTTGATGGCTGCCTCGTTGTTTTGCGGCAATGAAACCGTCACAGGCGTGGCATCCGTTGCGGAAGAACTCGCGGCTCCGGAAGCGCCGGTCGCTGCTGTCGAAGCCCCGGTTGAGGTCGCGGGATTGACCGAAGGCGTTGTCGTGGCTGCATTCGTGGCTTTTGGCGGACCCTCCTCTGCTCGCGCGGATATGCACGCTATCGCGAACAGTCCTGCGACCGCAACCACCCCGCATCTGCGCCACGCATCATATTTTGGATTGAAACTCTGTCTCATTCGATGCCTCCGAAGAAATTGTCAAAGGCTCCGCAATCACCCGCTTGCTGCTTCCATCCTTGCCGAGCAAAGGACAAGCGTGTTTGCAGCACCTCAACTCACCTATCATGGTCATCGACCCCATAAGGAGCGCGTAAGCGAAATGGAAGGAAGTTATCGGGGCGTTGACGGGAGGCATGGTGCAAATTTTATTTATTCTTTTGTTTTTCTTTACGTCTGATTATCAGACAAGATGAATGCTGGGAAATGTTTGAATCAAGCAGATTTTCTGCCCAGTATTTTCTGAAATATATCTAGGTCTAGAGCATGACGAAAAATGAGACCTGTCTCGGATCTGAGCCTATCTGTTTTGGAGTTACTCCGAGTTATACCAAGGAGCGCCTTCACGAGACAGCTAAAGCATTGTCCGTTCACAGCAGCTAGATTTCTCGCAGTCTGGAAAGCCCGTCCATGTTGGGTTATCATACGACAGGATTCATATTGTGCCTTTCAAAATCAGGAGTCGAGTTGAGTTGAGCGATGAGATACTGATTCGCACTGTCCGGCAGGCTGACTTCTCGCAATGGAAGCCACTCTGGGACAGCTACAACGCCTTCTACGGCCGCAAGGACGAGACAGCGCTGCCGGAAGAAACCACGCACATGACTTGGACGCGTTTCTTCGATGCGTATGAGCCCATGCATGTGCTGGTCGCGGAGCAGGCGGGTCAGCTTCTGGGCCTGGTCCACTTCCTCTATCACCGCAGCACGATTTCCATCGCGCCCACCTGCTATCTGCAGGACCTGTTCACTCTGGAATCGGCACGCGGCAACGGAATCGGGCGCTCTCTTATTGTAGAGGCCTGCAAGCTCGCGAAGCAGGCAGGCTGCGGCCGTCTCTATTGGCTAACTCATGAAACAAACACAACCGCCATGAAGTTATACGATAAGGTGGCAGAGAAATCAGGTTTCGTTGTCTATCGCAAGCCGCTCTGACGTCGTCGTCAGCGGCTTCATCGGCACACGAAAAATGAGAGCGAGGCCTGTACCTCGCTCTCTTTTTTGTTCTATTCCTCCAGCAACCTACCGCCAGTGCCCTTCCTGCATTTCCCAGTGGTCGCCGCGGTGAACCCAGCGATGCGCAACCCAGTGCTGACCAGGATGCGGTGGACGATCCCAACGTCCCGGCGTCCATACATACCGCGCGCCATCCCAGCGCTGGTAACCGGCAACCCATACATAACTGCGATCAGGCGGCGGCGGGCGGCGCTCCACCACTGCGGGCGGTGGTCCAATGCGCACGACAATCTGCGCATACGACGCCGCAGGTAAAAAGGTAAGAGCAAGCAATGCTGCCATTGCAATCTTCTTCACCATCGTTCGTTTCCTCCAGTTTTTGACGTCCAAGACTCATAGTCTCCGGCCCGTTCCGGCCTGTTGCTTATTATCAACGCATCACTGCAAAAATAGTTGCGCATCCGAATTGAAAAACACCTTACCGGGAACTCGCTCAGGCTGTCAACCGGATAACGAACCGTTCTTCAGCACCGATCACAACGAGTAATCAAGGCTCGTATCGATCTTTAAATACCGATGAATTTTAAGAATGTGCCCAGGCAAACGCGACGGATTCAACTCCACATAGTTGCGCGGTCCGTTCCACAGGTAGCGCGCACCAGTCAGCAGATCTTCCACTTCAAATCCACGATCCTGTGGAATCTCCAACTCGTCCAGCGGCAGCATAACAAAGCCGGACTGCGTGGATTGCGGATCGAGATTGACTATCATCAGCAGCAGATTGGAGCGGTCGCTTGATTCCTTCGTGTAACAGATCAACTGGTCATTCTCAGAGAAGTGAAACTTGAGCCCCCAGTCGCTTTGCAGCGCCGCATTTTCTTTGCGAGTTTCGTTCACGCGTGCGATCAGCGGCCGCAAGCTGTCTGACTGTTCCAGATCCCAATGCCGTATCTCGTACTTCTCCGAATCAAAATACTCTTCACTTCCGGCACGGACGGGAACGTGCTCCATCAGTTCAAACGCTGGTCCATAGATGCCGTAGTTCGCGCCCAGAGTAGCGGCGAGTAGCAGCCGAATGCCAAACGCTGTGCGGCTGCCGACCTGCAAAAACTCGGTGAGGATGTCCGGCGTATTGGGCCATTGATTCGGCCGGAAAAATTCGCGCACCGGTGTTTGCGCCAACTCCGTCAGGTAGGATGTGATTTCTGCCTTCGCATTGCGCCACGGAAAATAAGTGTAGGACTGGCTAAAGCCGATCTTGGCCAGCCGATACATGATTTTGGGCCGCGTAAATGCCTCGGCCAAAAATAGAACTTCCGGATGGCCCTGCTTGATCTCGCCAATCACCCACTCCCAGAAAGGAAACGCCTTGGTGTGCGGATTGTCGACGCGGAAGATGGTCACGCCCTGCGCTATCCAATAATCGAAGACACTCTTCAACTCCTCCCACATGCCCGCCCAGTCTTCGCTTTCAAAATCGAAGGGATAAATATCCTGATATTTTTTGGGAGGATTCTCGGCGTATTGGATGGTTCCATCGGGCCGCTTGCGAAACCAGTTTTCATGTTCGTGTACGTAGGGGTGATCGGGCGCGGCCTGGAATGCGATGTCCAACGCAACAGTGAGTTCCAGTTGCTTTGCTTTAGCTACGAAGCTCAGGAAATCTGCAAGCGTGCCAAGTTCAGAATGAATCGATTTGTGCCCGCCCTCCGCAGAGCCAATGGCCCATGGACTGCCACAATCGCCCGGCTGGCTTTCGGGGTTGTTGTTACGGCCTTTGCGGAAGCTCACGCCGATGGGATGAACGGGCGGCAGGTAGACCACGTTGAAGCCCAGCTCCGTAATGTACGGCAGCCGCTTTTCGCAGTCCGCAAAGGTTCCGTGCTTGCCGGGTTCCTGCGCTGTAGAGCGTGGGAAAAGCTCATACCACGCACTGAATCGCGCAATGACGGGATCGACGACGATGCTGTATTCGCGATCGGACTCTGTCGCAAAACGCTTGTCCGGATAGCGCAGGGCCAGTTCATGCAGTTTTGCATCGGTGGCGTGGACGCGAAGTTTCGCCGGCTCGATGGTGTAACGCAAAAGTTCTGATCGCTCTCGCAGCCACGCCGCATCTTTTCCAGTTGCGCGCTCCGCGGCTGAGGCTACAAGATCGGCGCCGATCAGGTAATCGACAGCGGCATCGCTCTCGGCCTCAATGCGCTTCAGCAGATCGCGATGCCAGGTCTCAAAATGATCCACCCATCCCTGCACCTTGAAGCTGTATCGGCCAATCTCTGCGACGCGGAATGTTGCTGCCCAACGGTCGCTGCCATTGCCCAGCGGTAGCATCGGAATCTCACCCCATTTCTTCGCACCTTCGCGTCGCGCCAGCAATGAAGCTGCGATGGCGTCGTGACCGTCGGTAAAAATGTCGGCTTCGACGCGCACCTGATCGCCCACGGTGCGCTTCGCCGGAAAACGGCCGCCGTCTACTGCGGGAGAGATTCCTTCAATGATGACGCGGTTGCGTCCATCCGCTTGAGTCACTGTCATAGTTGTTCCATTTCGCCTGGCTGCAAACCTGAACCAGTGCATGAAAAACCTGCATCAATGTCGCGCGCCGTTCCTGTGCTGCTTGGTCAACTGCTCGTAAAGCTGAATCGTCTGCTGTGCGATCGCCTTCCAACTGAACGTCTCTTCCACGCGGCGCCTGCCTGCATCGCCAAAGCGCCGGCATCGTGCCGGATCGCTCAGCAAGGCATGGATGCGCACTGCCAGATCACGCGCAAACGTCCGTGGATCGCGGGGAAAACTCGTCACCGGGTCCTGATCAAACGGCACCAGATAGCCTGTTTCTCCATCCACCACCACTTCTTTGATGCCTCCGGTCGAGCTGGCGACAACCGGCGCGCGGCAGGCCATGGCTTCAAGATTGATGATGCCGAACGGCTCATAAACCGAAGGACAACAGAAGACGCGGGCATTGCTGTAAAGCTGGATGACCTCCTGTTTGGTGACCATCTTTTCGATCCACACAATGCGCGGATGATGTACGCGCGCTGCTTCTACTTTCTGGCGTAGCTCAGCGGCAATCTCCGGCGTGTCCGGCGCGCCCGCACACAACACCACCTGCGTCTCCGGCGGTAAATAGTTGATCGCATCCACGAGATGCGTCACGCCTTTCTGGCGCGTGATGCGACCTACAAACAATACATAGGGCACGGCCGGGTCCACGCCGTAATCGGTCAGCGCCTGTGTCTCTGCCGTCTTCTGATACTCAGCCAGATCGATGCCGTTGTAGATGACGTGAATGCGGCTGGGATCGACGTCCGGATAGGCCGCCTGAATGTCGGCTTTGGTGCCTTGCGAGACTGCGATGATCGCATCCGCGTCAAGAATCGCCGTTCGCTCCATCCATGAGCTCATGGCATAGCCCGAGCCGAGTTGCTCAGCCTTCCATGCGCGCAGCGGCTCCAGCGAATGCGTGGTCAACACAAAGGGCACGCCGTAGAGTTTCTTGGCCAGATAGCCGGCCATGGACACATACCAGGTGTGCGTATGCACCACATCGATTCCCTCAAGCGCTTTGATCTGCGTCAGGTTCAAGCTGAAGGCCTCAAGCGCGCCTTTGAACTTGCCTTCGGTCCCGTTGCTGATCTCGGCCCACGGTTCGGAGCCGCGCACATGCAGGTTGCCTTGGTCAGAGTGCTGCGGTCCCCAGCAATGCACTTCGACTTCGATCTCTTTGGCCAATTCGCGGCTCAGGTAATCGACGTGAACGCCGGCGCCGCCGTAAACCAGTGGAGAATATTCGCGTGTGAACAGTCCGACTCGCATGGGTTTTCCTTTACAAAATGTCTCACAGATGAGTCAGCAGGGATTGGCTAAAATCCCTGTGAAGCTAAAGCCCGCTGCTTTCCGGCCCATTCCGGTACGACGCTGCCTTAATCTCCTCGGTCAATGCCTCGGCGGCCGTGATGCACGCGGCGCGATCCACATCGAGATGCGTCACCAATCTCACCGTGTGTGGCCCCACCGCGGACATCAAAATTCCCCGCGTCTTGAGCCTCGACACCAAATCCGCCGCGCTGCGCCCGGCCGTCAGCTTGAAGATCACAATGTTAGTCTCGACCGCGTCCAGATCGATTTCCACGCCCCCCATGCGCGAGAGGGCCTCGGCCAGCAATCGCGCATTGGCGTGATCCTCATGCAGGCGCTTCGGCCCTTGCTCCAGCGCTATTAGACCTGCCGCAGCCAACACGCCCGCCTGCCGCATTCCGCCGCCCAGCGCCTTGCGGAACAGCCGCGCCCGGTCCATCAACTCCGCCGAGCCAGTCAGCATGGACCCGATCGGCGCGCCCAGCCCCTTGGACAGGCAAAACATCACTGTGTCGAAGCCGCTGGTCAGCGCTTTCACATCCACGCCCAGAGCGACCGAAGCGTTGAATATTCGTGCTCCATCCAGATGGGCGGGCAGCTTACGCTCCTGGGCACCTGCCCAGATCTCTTCGAGCACCGCAACCGGCGTGCAACCACCTCCGGCCAGGTTCGCCGTGTTCTCAATCTCGATGAGACCCGTGGCCGCGCGAAATGCCCCGCGCGCATAGATGGCGGGTTCGATATGCTTCCATGTCAGAATTCCCCGCTCAGCTTCAACCGCGCGCACCAGGCACCCGGAGAAGACAGCCGTGGTGGCCATCTCCCAATCCAGAATGTGCGCGCGTGATTCAGCGATCACCTCCTGGCCTGGTTGCGTGTGCAGACGAATGCCGATCTGGTTGCCCATGGTTCCAGTTGGCACAAACAGCGCGGCTTCGCGCCCAAAAACTTCGGCCGCGCGGCGTTCCAGCAGATTGACTGTCGGGTCTTCGCCGTAGACGTCGTCGCCCACCTCGGCCGCTGCCATGGCTGCCCGCATCTCGGCCGAGGGGCGGGTTACCGTGTCCGAACGCAAGTCAATCGTCGCCGTCAATTTCCAATCCCTTCCCTGCTTTAAAACTGGTATGAATCGATCGAAAGTCCGACCCCATGCGCTGCCGCACGCCCTAATCGCTAGTCCCTACAGTCCCTAGTCCCTGTGTTTACGGAATCTGCGCCATCGGCAGCTCGATCAACGGGGTCGCCTTTCCATCCCGCATCGCCACTGCCCATAGTCCATGAAAGTTTTGCCTGAGTCCTGGCTGCGCCTTCAGCAGCGCGCTCAGCAGCGCAGTCGCCTCTGTGCGCACTGCGGCCGGATCGGTCACGCCGGTCGAATCGTAGGTCACAGCGAGATCGGCGTGGCGCAGGCTGGCGTCCAGCCGCACCCCGTCGATCTTCCAGGTCCGGTCGCCATCCTGCAGCGTATAGGGAAACGCATCCTGCGGCGAGTTCTTGATCTGCGCCTGCTCCTGGCCCAGCTTCTCCAAATTGGGTGAAGAAATAAAATCCACCGGCACCAGCAGATAGCGGGCTGCCTCGTAGCTGAACCACGCGCTCCACGGCTGTCCCGTATTCATCAGCTCGCGCGCCCGCGTCCAGTACCACACGCCGTCATGCCCATCGAAGGCCCCCTGCCGCACCGACAGTCCGGCCAGCTTCCACGCCGCCGGCGCAGCCGCCCCATCCCAGGCCAGCACCAGCCCGATCTGCCCGGCCAGCGGAGCCCCAGCCGCATCGGCCAGGACTACGGCGTATTTCCCCGGCGGCAACGAATGCATGTTCATGGTCACGGTCAGCGAACCGCTCGCGTTGGAGCAGAAAAACTGCGTATCGGAGACTGCAGTCTGCGTACTCGCGTCCAGGACGTAAATGTCCCGCAACTGCACCTGGCCGTCTTTCATCAACGGCGCGCCCAGCTCCGCCGTATCGTGAATTCCAGCCCATTCACCGGCCTCGGCGGGAAGCAACGCTGACTGCAGCACAGCGAAATCCTGGCCCGCGACGGCCAAGGCCAGACGGCCGCCAATCGACGCCAGCGCATCGCGGTCCGGCGCCAATAGCTCCGCTTGCGTAGTGCAACTCGTCGCATGGCCGCGCAGGGGCAGCACCAGCAGCCCACAAACAACCACCGAGGCAGCCCAAACTCTCCGGCAAGCCCAAACTTCCCAGCAGAGGCGCATTTTTCTGAATATCCTCTCCGCCTCGCGAAACTCCTTTCGAGCGTCCGCGAGCCACTGATAGTCTATCTGAGTGAAGCGGCAAACGATTCCGCAGCGTCCGGCCCCGCACCGCGGTCTGGCGGGCGTCGCCAGCGGGCCGGGGAGCTTATTTTGATGCGCACAAACCTTCCACCGCAGACCCAATCCGCGCTTTGGCAAGCCGTGCGCAGCTCACGAAAACTGAACGCCACGTCCGCGCTCAGGACACTTCTACTTCCAGCCGCGGCTTGCGTGTTCTTTGCGGCTCAGCCGTTGCTCCCGGCCCAGACACCCGCCGCTCAAACTCCCGCTCCAGCTTCCGCTTCTTCGCGGAAGCCCGTTCACCATCACAAACGCCCGGCTCATCCGCTGGTAGCCCCAATGCCGGCCGCGCCCGTCGCGCCACCCGTGCCTGAGACACCTAAATGGCCCGCATTCGACAAGCCCGCCGAAGCCTCTGTCGTCTGGGACAGCCACGGTCTAAGCATCGACGCCAAAAACTCCAGTCTCGAGCAGATTCTTAAAGACGTCTCCACCGTTACCGGCGCAAAGGTTGAAGGCATGACGGCAGATCAGCGCGTCTTCGGCGACTACGGCCCCGGCAAGGCGCGCGATGTGCTCTCCCAGCTTTTGCAGGGTTCCGGCTACAACGTCCTCATGGTCGGCGATCAGGGCCAGGGTACCCCACGTCAGATTCTGCTCAGTGTTCGCCAGACCACGAGCTCTCAGCCTGCGGCGGCACCCAATCAATCGAATGGCGACGAGGACGACGTCGAAGAGCAGCCCATACCTCAGGAACAGCCCATGCGGCCCGGTTTCGCGCCCGGCGGTGTACCGCGCACCCCGCGGCAGATCCTACAAGAACGTGAGCGGGAGATGCAGCCGCAACAGCCGCCTGTGAACCCGCAGTAATAGAGGCCCGCGCTCACTATGTTTGCCGCATAAATTCTCAGGATTGAGCTGTTTACAGAGACTTATTGATCTGTAGTTTCTAACGTCGGTGGTGCCTGGGCGAGAGCCAAGACTATCGATTCGAGCGATAAAGAAAGCAGCCTAAAACCTGCGCGCTCTTTCCTGACTTTGAGATTGTATTACCCGCGTCTGTTCTAAACCTGCGCAACGTGCGTGCGCGCCTTCACCACCACGGCTGGCCGCTGCGGCCGCATCAGTGCAAATCCCACACGCAGCACCCCATACGCCGCCAGCACTCCGAACGCCATGGAGCCAGCCGACGCTGCAACCAACATGACAAAATTCACGAAATCCGTCATTGCCCCCGCCGTGCCTCACTTGTCCTGAAATCTCGAACTCTCGCGTCTCTGGCTTCTATTGGGCCTCTCAAAAAGCCCCGCCACAGCCAGAATCCGCTTTAGAGATTCTCGCAGATGTTCAGCACAACATTGCACTAAGTCGTGTTGACCAGTGGGATACCTCCTCCGGCAATGAACACCGATCCCTGGCGGCCGCCCATTTTGGGATCGGCGCAGCTAACTTCCTCTTAGCCACTCATGGATTTACACCGGCCGTCGAGCCGATGTACGTCAGAACCGCTGCAAGCCGCGAGATGCGCCATCGCGCCCTGTTCGGCGATAATTCCTCCAGCATTGCCCCATCCCAGCATTGCCATCAAGGAGAACGCCCATGTCCGAACCGAATATCGCGCAAAAAGGCCCTTATCCCGTCCAGGTGGAAGCCGGTAAAAGCTACTACTGGTGTTCCTGTGGCCTGAGCGCCAACCAGCCGTTTTGCGATGGCAGCCACAAAGTCACCGACCACACGCCGGTCAAGTTTGAAGCCACGGAGTCCAAAGCCGTCTACTTCTGTGGCTGCAAACACACCGCAACGCCTGTGCAATGCGACGGAAGCCACTCCCGGCTTTAGTCTCTGCCGCGCTTTGGTCTGCGCTTCTCAACGCACCGCGAGCCAATCCTACCTCGCGGCGCGTCTGTTTCGATTCCCAGCGCAGCACCCGGCTGTCCCAAGCGAGCCCCAGCCGGGTAGAGAGAATCCTCCAACTCGTCCCCCGCATCTCATCACTTCCAACGGACGAGGCTATGTATCATGGTTATAGGTCTGTCTTCTGCGCGTATTTTCGAGTGCTTCTACGCGCCGCAGCCGTAACCTGATCCAGTTCGACTGTTGAAACTCACCATGCCCATCACCCACATTTCGGTGCGCGGGGCGCGCCAGCACAATCTGCGCGACATCAGCGTGCGCATTCCCCGCAACACGCTCACGGTGGTCACCGGGCTGTCCGGTTCCGGCAAAAGCTCGCTTGCGTTCGACACCATCTACGCCGAAGGCCAGCGCCGCTACGTCGAAACGCTCTCTTCTTACGCGCGCCAATTCCTGGACCAGATCGAGCGCCCTGACGTTGACTCCATTGAAGGGCTTTCGCCGGCTATCTCCATCGAGCAGAAAACCACCAGCCGCAGCCCCCGCTCGACAGTCGGCACCATCACGGAGATCTACGACTATCTGCGCCTGCTTTACGCCTCAGTGGGCACGCCCCACTGCCCCAACTGCGGTCGGCCCATTGCTCGCCAAACCGCGGAGCAGATTGTCGCGCGCATTCTCGAACTCGGCCGCGGCGAGCGCGTCACCGTGATGGCTCCGATCGTCCGCGGGCGTAAAGGCGAGTTCAAAGACCTGCTCGACCAGTTAGACCAGCAGGGCTTTCGCGCCCGCGTCGACGGCGAATTGCGCGACCTGTCTGAGCCGCTGCTGCTGGACCGCCGCAAGAACCACACCATTGAAGCCGTCATCGACCGCATCCTGCTCAAGCCGCCTGCTGTTGCGTCCACGGCGCCTGTGCTGCCCGCGCCGGTCTCCGGCAAGCCCTCGGTCGAGAAGCGCCTCGAACAGGCCGTGATGAAGGCTCTGCAACTCGCCAACGGCCTGGCGCTGGTTGCGGTCGCGGGGGTTCAGGATCAGCAGGAGCAGTTGTTCTCGTCCAGCATGGCCTGCCCCGACTGCGGCCTTGACGTGCCCAAGCTCGAGCCGCGCAGCTTCTCCTTCAACTCCACCTTCGGCGCTTGCCCGGAGTGCCACGGCCTGGGCTCGCTCTACGATCTGGACCCCGCTAAAGTCATCACCGACTGGTCCAAGCCTCTGCTCGATGGCGGCCTCGGGCCCGGTTCGGCGTCGCAATATCTGCTCAAGCTCATCCATCTGGCCGCTGACCGCTACAAGATCGACCTCAAGCTGCCCTTTGAAGACCTGCCGCCCAAGCAGCAACACATTCTGGTCTACGGACCGCCCAAAGGCGAAGCCCCGCGCACCGGCTTTCACGGCATTCTGGCTTTTTTGCGCGACACCATTGATGAAGCGCGCAGCGACGGTTATCGCGAATACATGATGAACTACATGTCCGCGACGCCGTGTCCGGTCTGCCGCGGCAAGCGTCTGCGGCCGGAGTCGCTGGCCGTCAAGATCGGCGGCCTGTCCATCGCCGACTTCACCGCGCTGGCTCTCAATCGGGCGCTTTCAGCGGCCATCAACCTGAGCTTCACGGCGCGCGAGGCGCTAGTGGCCGAGCGCATCCGGCGCGAGATCGTGGAACGGCTTGAATTTCTGTGTGCCGTCGGCCTCAACTATCTTTCGCTCGATCGCAACGCCTCCACGCTCTCCGGCGGCGAAGGCCAGCGCATTCGCCTGGCTACGCAGATCGGCTCGCGGCTACGCGGCGTGCTCTACGTTCTGGATGAGCCTTCGATCGGGCTGCACCAGCGCGATAACATGCGATTGATTCAGGCTCTTGAACGACTGCGCGACCTGGGCAACACCGTGCTCGTGGTCGAGCATGACGAAGACACAATCCGCCACGCCGACTACGTGCTCGATCTCGGCCCTGGCGCGGGACGCCTGGGCGGCCACGTGGTGGCGCAAGGCAC
This sequence comes from Occallatibacter sp., assembly GCA_036489415.1. Lineage (GTDB taxonomy): Bacteria > Acidobacteriota > Terriglobia > Terriglobales > Acidobacteriaceae > Telmatobacter. The sequence continues at coordinate 12,991 of DASXFS010000039.1, forward strand.
TCCGGCTGAAATCATGGCCTGTCCCGAGTCGCTCACAGGCCGCTATCTCTCCGGCGCAAAAACCATGCTGCATCGCGCCCAGCCGCGACCGCTTACCGGCAAGTGGCTCACCGTCACGGGCGCGCGCGAGCACAATCTTCAGGACGTGAACATCCGCATCCCGCTGGGCATCATGACTGTGGTGACCGGCGTCAGCGGCAGCGGAAAAAGCACGCTCATCAACGACATTCTCTACCGGTCGCTGGCCCAATCCATCTATGGCTCGCGTGAGGAACCGGGCGCGCACGACTCGCTGACCGGAGCCGAGCAGTTGGACAAGGTGGTGCGCATCGATCAGTCTCCCATCGGCCGCACGCCGCGCTCGAACCCGGCTACATACACGCAGGTTTTCTCGCCCATCCGCGACCTGTTCGCCATGCTGCCCGAGTCGCGCGAACGTGGATACAAGCCGGGGCGTTTCAGCTTCAACGTCGCCGGAGGCCGCTGTGAAGCCTGCCAGGGCGACGGCCAGCGCCGCATTGAAATGAATTTCATGCCCGATGTTTATGTGCAGTGCGAAGTCTGCAACGGCCGCCGCTATAACCAGGAGACCCTGGCGGTAAAGTTCAAGGGCCACTCCATCGCCGATGTGCTGGACTTGACCATCGAAGACGCGCTGGCTGTGCTTGAAGACGTGCCCAACGTGCGCCAGAAGCTGCAGACGCTGGTCGATGTAGGCCTGGGCTACGTTCACCTCGGCCAGAGCGCGACGACTCTTTCTGGCGGAGAAGCGCAGCGGATGAAGCTGGCACGCGAACTTTCAAAACGCCAAACGGGCCGCACGCTTTATCTGCTCGACGAGCCAACCACTGGGCTACACTTTGACGATGTGCGCAAGCTGCTCGAAGTTCTCCATCGTCTGGCAGACCTGGGTAACTCGGTCATCATCATCGAGCACAATCTCGATGTGATCCGCAACGCCGATTGGATTCTCGATCTCGGTCCGGAAGGCGGAGAAGACGGCGGCCGCATTGTTGGCCAGGGACGGCCCGCCAAGATCGCCGCGACGGCCGGCTCCTATACCGGACAGTTCCTCACGCGCTACTACGCTTCTACCAACGGCAAGCTCGCGGCCATTGGCGGTGAAGATGAAGCGGGCAACGACGATCCGATGGAGCGAACGGAAGGATTTGCGGATTCGGGAACCGATGCTTCCGCAGAAAAAACGGGGGACAGCAAAGCCGTGATCGCAAAACCAAAGCGTGCGCGCCGCAACACGCCAGCCGAAGACGACCTGGCTGCCACACGCGCCAAGACCAGCAGCCCCAAAGAGGCAAGCACCTCATCCAAACCCTCAGGGCCCCGAGCAAAGAAAACCGGCCACGCATGACCACGCCTCCCGAATTCGACCCGCTGAATGAGGAAGCCCTCGCTCCGGCCGATGAACAGCCGGCTCTGCCGGCGGATGACGAAGAAATCCCCTCGCTGGAAGGCATGGTCTTCAGTCCATTTCTCGATCCCGCAGACCTGGCCGGCGCCGATTGGGATGCAGACCAATCTCTCCCTGCCTTGCCCATAGTTGAGTGGGACGGTCCGCTTCGGCCGGAGGACGCGCTTGTGCATGCCCCGGTTCCGGTGAGTCCCGACTCGCAACCTGCCGAGGTCGCGTTTGTTGAAAGAAGAAAAACGCCCCGGCCTACAATGGACTGGCTCCAGCCCCCGGAAAAAATCGCCGAAAAAATCACCCCGCTCGGACGTCCTGCCGTGAAGAAAGTAGACCCTGGCCTCTACGGCAACCTTGCCGACTCATCGTGGATCGCCATGGACAGGCTGCAGCCCGTCCATGGCTCACCGGAGGAAGATGCGACTGACCCAACTCCGCTCAAGGCAGTAGAGGACGCGATCCAGGTGGGGCCGGTTTTGAACGGGGGAGCTGCCGCGGAGATTGAACCTGCCAACGCAACTGAGACCGCCGGAGAAGAGACTCAAACGTTGCTTTCAATGCCGGAAGCAGATTCTGGCCAGTCAGAAATAGCGGCCGGACCGTACCTTCCAAAGCTACTGACCGATGGAGCGGGCGAGGACGAACTTCAGGGCGAAGAACTTCGGGGTAAGGAACTTCGAGACGGCGAACCTCAGGATGGCGAACTTGAGGCCGAGTATTTTGAACCGGCGCCGGCGATCCGCTTCGAGCGCACTCTCTTCCGGTCCTTTAACGATCCTCGGCCCCCGCGTTCCTGGTCCGTCCGCATTCCTAACTTCGGCCACCTGGCACTTCTTCTTCTCCTGGCGTGTGGCGGGTTGCTTAGCGCGGGCCTGCTGGCACAGGCCGCGCTTCACTTCCATCTCTGGGGCATTTCGTCCGCGCAGAAGGCCGCCACGGACGTTCACTACACCATCGGCAGCATGGCCGCGCTTTATCTGGTCACCTTCGGCGCGGCCCTGCTCATCTTTCCCCTTGTCTGGCACAAAAACTTCTTCGCGGGCCTGCAGTGGAACGCCTTTAAAGCCCTGCACAGCTTTCGCACGCTGGTGGGCGCGGCGTGCGTCTGTTTCGTGCTGGCCCTGGTCGATGAAGTTCTGCTGCCCGGGCCTGCCAACGCACCCATCGACAAGCTCTTCGACTCGCGTACCGCCGCATGGCTGCTGTTTGTCTTTGGTGTAACCTTCGCGCCCTTCTTTGAGGAAATCATCTTTCGCGGTTTTCTTCTCCCCGCGCTCTGCACCGCGTACGACTGGTTCAGTGAGAAGGCTTCCGGCAATAGCGCGTTGCCTTTGGATCCAAACGGCCATCCCCAGTGGTCGCTCGGCGCCATGATCTTCGCCTCCGTCGCCACCAGCATTCCCTTCGCGCTGATGCACGCGGAACAAACGGCCTGGTCTCTCGGCCCGTTCCTCTTGCTTGTCGCCGTCAGTCTGGTTCTTTGCTGGGCGCGTCTAGCTACGCGCTCTCTCGCGGCGAGCGTTCTGGTTCACGCCAGCTACAACTTTCTGCTCTTTTCTCTCATGCTACTTGGCACCAGCGGCTTCAGACACCTGGACAAGATGTGACAAGCGGCGAGGCTGCGGGCCGGCGATCAAGCCAGCTCGGCCTCAAATCCTACTGCTGCGCATTTGCATTTGGCTTGGCCGCGTGGAAGAGCCAGTGGTTGATGTCGGGCCAGAACTCCTTCACCACAAATGAAGCCGAATCAATTCCAACGTCCAGGCCCCACTCCTTGCTTGTGTTGCCGAAGCTGCGCTCTCGCGAGGGATAGTAGAGGCTGGAGAGTCCCGAAGCCGCGCCCGCGCCAATCACTTCGCTGGCGTTGAAGACTTCCCTGCCGGAGTCAGACCGAGTGACGACGGCGCGGCTCAATGCGTAGCCGGCCCGTTTCAAAAAGCCGCCCCGGCCCAGCGTGTAATAGCGCGTATCTTCATGCGTGATGGCGGGCACCACGAATTCCACCATGTAGTTTTCGCTGGTCTGATCGACAGCCGCATGCCAGAGGTAGCGACCGTACCCAACCGCGCCATGACCAAACTCGGGAGTGGCATTCGTTCCAAGTGAGTAACCGGCGAGCATGGCAGGAATGAAGATAGACGAGTAGTCGAATGAGTCCTCTGACGCGGTGACAAACTTTTCCTTCACCGACTGGGCGGGGAGTTTCTCGTCGGTGCTGATGGCGCGAAAGTTGGGGATGATGCCGAGGATGCGTTTGGTCTGTGGCGCCCGAGTGTCGTCACTCGATTTTTGTGGAGCCGGTGTACCCGGCACAGCCTGCGCAGCGGCTTGCGTGGCGTCGTCCGCGGCGCTTGGGTCATCGGCCGAACTGGAGAAAGCCAGTGTGTCAGCAGACTCCGAAGCGAAAGCATCCGACGGCTGGCTGGCATTGGTTTGGGTAATGCCAGTCGAAGAGATCAGGCTCGCCGCAAGCGGAGCCTGTTGCGCCGTGATCGAACCACATAGAATCAAAGCGCAAACTATCGGTATTGAGCACACGGAAAAATAAACGAGGCGTCGGATCGGCGATTGCCTCCTTCGCAAATACAGTCGTCGTATGAGGTGCTTCGTAGGAAGGGAGATTTCTGCATTCATAGATGATTTGACTCCAAATTCGGCGAAAAGAAGCATGAGCCTTATAGGGATGAATAAATCGCCACCCGGATTCATATATCAAACGAACAGCCTCGATGAACGCGAACGGAAAAAGCAATCGCCGGCAGATATGCGCCTTCCAGATATGCGCGCCCCAATGCCAGAACGGCTCCAAATCCCTTACAATCGCTATTGATGACCACACCAAACCATCGCCAACAGTTGCTCGCCCTTCTGGCCCGCACCAGCTTTCGCCTTGGCCAGTTCAAACTTTCTTCCGGCGGCACGAGCGACTACTACATCGATTGCCGCACCACCACGCTCCACGCCGAAGGCGGCCGGCTGACCGGCCTGGCCGTGCTCGAACTGCTGCAAGAGAAAGCCATCGACGCCGATGCCGTGGGCGGACTCACCATGGGCGCCGATCCTATTGTCTCGAACGTTGCCACTTCCAGCGCATGGCGCGCGCAATCCAATTCCGCGGCGCCGCTGCTGCATGGGTTTCTGGTGCGCAAGGCCGAGAAGGCGCACGGCACGGGCCGCCGCATTGAGGGCTTCTGCCGCCCCGGCGCGCGCGTCGTGATCGTCGACGACGTCTGCACCACCGGCGCTTCCACAATCAACGCAATTGAGGCCGCGCGCGAAGCGGATATGACTGTCGCCGCGGTGGTCTGCATTGTGGAGCGCGAAGAAGCCAACGGCCGGCCAGCCGTTGAAGTGGCCGCCGCCGGCGCGCCGTTCGTGAGCCTCTTCACCGCAACAGAAGTCCGCGCCGAACACGTCCGCCAACTGAAATAGAAGTTCTCCTGTGTTCCGGGTCAACGTACAAGAGCCGATCCATTTATGGATCGGCTCTTTTGTGAGTCCATGCAAAGACTCAGTTGCCTTGCTTCAAACTGCCCGTCGTCCCGAGATGAGATTGATGATCAAAACGATCACAGCAACCACCAGCAGAAGATGGATCAGACTGCCCGCGATATGTAGGCTGAAGCCGAGAACCCACAGAACCAGAAGAATAACAAAGATCGTCCAAAGCATACGCCCTCCTCGTTCCTTTTACGTCCGTTCCTTTCGTGCCCCGGCGCATGAGATCCAATTTGCTTTCACGCGCCTTCGGGCACTCGCAAGTCAACGCTATTTGGAAGCCCTGGCCTGCGCATGTGCGTCGCGGACTGCATCCAGGAACGCGTGCGTTCCAGCAGGCGGCGGTACCTGACCGGTGAGAATGCGGCGTGTGGAGACTTCATGCCCATACATCGCCTCGGTCGAGTCGTCGTCGCGGCGAATCCCGGCGCCATTCAGCGTTACGCCCGCGAAGATTCCCTTCGCACGTGAATAGGTCAGGATCTCGGCATTCATCTTCCAATCGGTATCGGCAGAAGCGTGACGCCCCACCGGCCCTGCAGCCGCGGAAGCATCGCCGCCAATTTCAAATTTGCTGTTCATCATGCGATCCATGCCCTTATCGCCCTGGAATACCATCACCAGATCAATGCCTTCAACACCGATCTGCAAGCCCCAACTGCCGCCCGTGATGGCGAAGAACGCCGGCGCGCTCCATCCGTTGGCCGTCCGGCACGTCGCAACGCCTCTGCCGTTTTCCGCGCCAAAGACAAAACCGCCCTTCAGCAGGTGAGGCACAACGGCAATGCATTTGGCATGGTCCAGAACTTCTTCCGGAATGCCCTTGTCGGGCGCGGCCATAACCTGCTGGAGCACTTCGGCAGCATGGTGAAGCCGGTCTTCCGTGGCCTCGCGCGTTGTTCCAGCCGCCCAGGCAATACTCGTCAAACTCAGGAACGCCGCCAATACAATTACCTTTTTCATTCCGTCTCTCCTTTTTCTGTAAGGCTTATCTGCTGATCACATCTGTTGTTCTGCAAGATATTTGTCCTCATACATAGATGCGCGCTGGCGCGGCGTTGTTGCTCTGAGCGCTTCACAATCCCGCAACTTTTTAAGACACACGAATCCCTATTCACAAGCGGCCGGTCTTATACCGCATTATTTCGCGTCGCTCTTTTTCAGTTCTTCCCGAGCCTTCCCTCTCTCCGTGCGCGCCGCATCTTTCACATTGCCCCAGGCTTTTTGCACCTTTCCTTGCATCTCTTGCGCAAGACCTTCCACCTGCGCATTCGTATCGCCTGTCCATTCGCCAACCTGCCGCTTGGCGCGCCCCACAACCTCGTTGATCGCTCCCTTGACGCGTTCCTTATCCACTGTTTCTCCTGCGTCAAACACCAGTTCTCTTCCTCCATGCATGGCTGTTTTCCCCTCGCAATCGGTCTGTTGGATTTCTTGCTGTGAGTGCTTTATCGCAACTTCCGGGCCATTCAGCGGGTCGATGTAATGCGCTGTAAATAAAAGCATTATTGAAACTCAAGCCGACCGATCCTCGCCCCCGAGCCATGTAATTGTTACCCATTCCGGCAGGGATTGCGCTGCGCCCGGCCCCATGTTTCCGCACCATCGCACCAACCCGCTAATCTAATAGTAGGCGGCCCTCTAAGTTCATTGGCTCTACAAGCTGGCTCTTCGAGCGCCGCGCAGCCGCATGGACCTCTACGAAAAAATCCGCACGCTGCCTACGCAGCCTGGCGTCTACCTCTACAAAAATGCCGAGGGAGAGGTCATCTACGTTGGCAAGGCCAAGAACCTGCGCGCGCGGGTCCGGTCCTATCTGCTGGAAGCCTCGCAGGCCAACGCTAAAACCGGCTCGCTGATGCGCGAGGCCGTCGATCTGGACTACATCCTCGTGGCCAACGAACATGAAGCGCTGGCTCTAGAAAACAACCTCATCAAGCAGCGCCATCCCCGCTTCAACATTCTGCTGCGCGACGATAAAACTTATCCCTACGTCAAGCTCACCCTCGGCGATCGCTTCCCAAAAGTTTTCGTGACCCGCCGCCTGCGCAAGGACGGCGCTGCTTACTATGGCCCTTACTTTCCCGGCAACCTTGCCTATCGCATCGTCGAGCTTATCCACCGCAGCTTTCTTATTCCCAGTTGCAAGGTGGATCTTTCGCGGTACCATCCCCGCGCCTGCCTGCAGTACTACATTCACCGCTGCCTTGGCCCCTGCGTCGAAGGTCTCACGACGCCCGAGGCGTACGCCAACGCCGTCCGCGATGCACAACTCTTTCTTGAAGGCCGTCATGCCGAACTAGAGCGCACCCTCACCGCGCGCATGATGGCCGCCGCCGAAGCCGAGCAGTTCGAGGCCGCCGCGCGCCTGCGCGACCAGCTCTCCACCGTCCACCAGTTACAGGAAAAACAGCGCATCGCCACGGTAGAGCAGGATGACGATGCCGACGTGTTCGGCTATCACTTTGAAGCCGGCAGCCTGGCCGTCAACCTCTTCCATGTCCGCGCCGGAAAAATCGTGGACCGCCGCGAATTTTTCTGGGACGACCTGCCGGAGTTGCTCGAGACTCCCGACGCGGAAGATACCGCCGTGGAACCGCCAGATTCGCGTGCCGACACCCCGTTCCACGCCGGCTCCGTCTTCTCAGCTCTGCTCAAACAGCTTTACATCGACCAGCATTACGTTCCGCGCACGGTTCTGATCCCGGTTGACTTTCCCGATCGCGAAGCCCTGGCCGCGCTGCTCACCGAGCGCACCGGCCATCGTATCGAGCTGGCTGTTCCGCAACGCGGGGAGAAACGCTCACTTGTTGATCTGGCTGGCCAGAACGCCAAGCAATCGTACACGCAACGCTTTCGCGTCCTCGAGCCCAGCCGCAAGGCAATTCAAGAAGCGCTGGCTGACGCGCTCATGCTTGCCGAGTTGCCCCGCCGCATTGAGTGCTTTGACATCTCCCACATTCAGGGCGCTGAAACCGTGGCCTCTCTCGTGGTGTGGGAAGACGGCAAGATGAACAAGCAGCTCTATCGCAAATTCAAGGTGATGACCGTCCTCGGCGTAGACGATTTTGCTTCCATGCGCGAGGTTGTCACACGTCGCTATCGCCGCCTGCTCGACGAGAATGGGAGCAAAGGCGCTGCCGGCGACGGTAAGCGCGAGACGAGCAAGAAGAAGGAACCGCAGACGCTGCCCTCGCTTATCCTGGTCGATGGCGGTCTTGGCCAGTTGCACGCCGCTGCTGAAGCTCTGGAGTCGCTCGGACTCACATCACAACCCCTGGCCTCCATCGCCAAGCGGGAAGAAGTCATCTATCTCTACGGCAATGAAGACGAGCCCATCGTCCTCGATCGCCGCTCGCCGGTGCTGCATCTCATTCAGCTTATCCGCGACGAGAGCCACCGCTTCGCTGTCGGTTATCATCGCCAGCGCAGAGCCATGCGTGACCGCGATTCCGAGCTGTTGAACATTCCTGGAGTAGGACCGCAGACGCGCCAGCGCCTGCTCTCCCACTTCGGCAGCCTCCGCGACGTTCAGCAAGCCACGGCTGAATCCCTGGCCGCGGTTGTGCCAAGAAAAACCGCCGAAACTATTTACAGGCATTTTCATCAGACCGAGCCCGCGCGATAAACCAGCGATCAGATAACTTGGCCGTCTCCTTAACTATTGGCGCTAAACATGAGAACAACTATAGCCGCGTCTCCCGCATCCCATTTGCCGTGGGTAGATACAGATAAGTCAGGGGGAGATAGACGAAATGAAATACAGCGATCACAATCGACCGTTCCTGCTCGGATCGGCGGCGATCCTCGCAGGTGTTTTTACCATTGCAGGCTGTCACAACCAGCCGGCGCATGCAGATGAGAAACCAGCCGTCACAAGCTCACTTAGCAGCAATAACCTGGGCACTGTCAGTGTCTCGCAGGATCGCGATAAAGGCGTAATGACGCTTACAGGGAATGTAACTTCCGACGATCAGAAGACACAAGCAGAGAACCTGGCCAAGCAGGCTGCTCCCGACTACACCATTGCGGATGAAATCGGCGTCCGGCCCGTTGGAGACCAGAGCCAGGCCGGTTCGGTGGCTTCCAACCTCGACAGCGGCATCGAGGACAATTTTAAGGCTTCCATCAAGGGTCACAAGAATCTCGACGATCAGAGCATTCACGCCAAGGCGAAGAACGGCACCCTGGTTCTCACCGGATCGGTGAAGACTGAAGGCCAGAAGAAAGAGGCTGAAAGGCTCGCTAAGAAAGTGCCTAACGTGCAGCAAGTTGTCAACGAGCTTGAAATTGAGCCGAAAAAGCACTCCACCTCAAACTCTTAATCTGACCTAGAAAAATTAAATATATTCCTATATTTAGCAATCCAAGAGCCATCCAGTGGTGTTTAGCTGGATGGCTCTTTTGCGCGCGACCTGCACATGCATAAGCGCACTCAACTGCTTGATGGGGCAACCGCGCGGGGTAAGGATGCTTCTATCACTGTGAACGCTGTGGTCCACGGAATCGGCAGCGCGTTCAGGCGTGGCAGGGGCGTCAGATTTTCGCGATTTCTCTGACCTTGCCGGTGACGAAGGAGAATCGCAGATTCAGTCATCGGACCCTGACCTGCTTTCCCGGTCAGGCTTTGGCAAGTTCATAGATCCCCAACCTCCAACACAAAGGAATACACATGTCCAACCCATCCAACACGGCCCACGAAGTCGAATCCACGCTGCGCAAGGTGATTGAGACCCTGATTGACAGTCAAGAAGGATTTCAGAAAATCGGCGAGGAGATGAAAGACCCGATGCTCAAGCGCTATTTTCTAGCTGAATCGCTGAAGCGCGCGGAGTTTCGCGGTGAACTTGAGACTCATCTTCATCAAGAAGGCGTTCACGACATTCACGAAAGCAGCACCATGAGCGGAGCCGTTCATCGCGGATGGGCCGAACTCAAAATGAAGCTGGGAGGCGGCGATCACACCCTGCTTGTCACCGCGGAGGAAGCCGAGGATGAATCCACGGCCGCGTACCAGGACGCGCTCCACCAGGATCTGCCCTTCCCCGTGCGCCAACTGCTAACCACGCAGTCATCCCACATCCAAACCTCTCACGACTATGTAAGGACCGCACGCGATAGCAGCAAGTAACATCTGATGCATAAGCCAAAGTTCGTTGTACAAACCGCGACCATGGATGAAATGAAGGAATGGGCGAATGGCCTATACATACCGCTTATTTCGTTCCGGTCGCGGCTGTACTTGCAGCTACCGATCGAGTTTCTTCGTTCTTAACGCGGGACTTGGCCTGACTATGCAGCGCTACACGGCAAACCTCGGGCACATTCGCCATCTGCTTCACGAACACCCGGTAGCTATCGGTTCCCGGTTGCAGCGTGGACCAATAACTCGATGAACTAGCCAACGGCTTCCGTCTTTCAATAAGCTGCCTATCTAGTATCTTCAGTCCGCATAACAGGTTATTTTTGGGCTGCAAAATCGTCTTTGCTGGATCCTTTTCCGGTAGTTCTTTGTCGCTATCCCAATCGAAGTCGCACCCATAACGATCGGCATCCATATAAGTCAACTGCAGTAGACCTTCACTCCGCACCATCCGCTTGGTAACTGTGTCTTTCACTGCGACCTCCGGCTCCGTGTGGCGCACGTCCGTCGTGGGAACAAGGCCAGCCTCAGCGCCGGCAAGCGCTTGAAAGAAGTACGCCCAGAAGGCGCGCTTATCCACTTCGCTCAACGAGGCGAAGCGCGGACAGAAAGGCCTCACGGCGCGCGCCACCCTGGGCGACAACATCTCCGGCGGGAGCGACGTCTCCACGATCACGTCCCACTGCGGATCCCAGGCAGGTTTACCGAGTTCCTCTTTTTTCTTGGCAATCGGTGTCGGCGGAGCCACCTTAACCATCGGCTGAGGTGGAAGCGGTTGCGAGACGGGCCTCGCGTTGCAGCCTGCCATCGCCGAGAGTGCAGTGCAAAGAATTAGGCTTGGCCATCGTAATGCTGTCGTGACTAACATCTCAGTAAGTAAGATGCGTATTCATTCACAGGGGTAAGCTGAGGTCTCTAACCATAATGATTGCAACACCGCGTATTGATCAGAATCCTTTGGTGACTAAGGCCGCATCTTCGCTCGTATATTCAAGTTCAATACTTGCTTATTGGTTCAGCATCTACTTATCGAACTATTTCTTAGAAAGTTCTTATTACATTCGAAACTTAATTTTTTTCAAATGTCTCCTTTCGAGTCACACTCTGCGATAAGGTTACCCATACATGACTCCCGCCAGCCCCAGCGGGAAGTTGAAGCATCAAAGCAGACCGCAGCAACGAGGAGATTGTTATGACGGGAAAATTACTAATCGTGGAAGATGAACCGATTGTCGCTCTTGATCTGCAACAGGAGTTGGAAGCATTTGGATGTGAAGTGGTGGCACTGGCCCAGAGCGCGGATGAAGCGCTGATGGCTGTAGAGGAATCGCAACCGGACCTGGCTTTGATGGACCTGCACATTGCCGGCTCATTGGATGGCATTCAGACAGCAAGGCTGCTGCGCGATGCGTACCAGGTTCCCTCTGTCTTTCTTACCGCGTACAGCGATGACGCCACCATCGACAGGGCCGTGCGGGAGATGCCGTATGGATACCTGACCAAGCCGTTTCAAACCCGCGAACTAAAGGCGACCTTGCAAGTAGCGCTGCACAAGGCCAAAGTGGACGCGGGGCAGCGCCGGGCTCACGGCAAGATTGCCTCCACAGTCGACGGCATGCACGAAGCGTTGCTGACCATGTCGCTGGCCGGCGACATTCAATTTCTCAATGCCTCCGCCGAGCGTCTTCTCGGCCGTTCGCGGCAAAGCACCGTTGGCCGTCATCTGCGTGAGGTGATCGATCTGAGAGACGCCCGCAAGCGCCCCGTCCCCATGCCGGCGCGCCACGGGCTGTCAGGTCCAATTGAAGAGTTTGGTCTGACTCTGAACCGGGTGGGGCAAAACCGAGTCCAGCAAGACAGAACCCGACAAGCGCCCACGCTCGTTGACCTGGCCATCTCGCCGTTTACCGACAGCGCGGGCGTCCAGACCGGATACGTGCTTACGCTGCGCAAGGCTGATGAACGCATGCGTTCCCAGGCACTCGAAGAAACGTACAGCGCATCGGATCTATTTGAACTGGCCCCGCTGGCCATGGTGCAGTTGGATAGCAGCGGCCACATTGTTCGTGTGAACGAGGCACTGCTGCGCGAGTCCGGCGTTGCGGTGGAGAACCTGGTGGGCCGCACCCTTACCGGCTTGAGCATGGACCCCGATCCACGCATTGCCGGAAAGCTGATGTATAAGCTGCTGCAAGGAGGCGCCACCGTGGCCACGGCACGGCCGGCGTTCAGCAACTGAGCATGCGAGACAATCCTCTGACCGGCGGCGGTGCTGAACCTGCCGCCGCCCCATATCTGGCGCGCGGCCAAATGCAGATTCATGCGCTGGTGGATGGCACTCGCGATTACGCCGAACTCAACGCCGATCTGGAAAAGCGCGTCGCGGAAAGAACCAGACAACTTGAAGCCACCGTAAGCGAGCTGCGTGCCAGGAACGAAGAGGTTGAAGCTCTGGTGGCCATGGTCTCTCACGACCTGAGCGAAAAGGAGGTACTGCTGCGCGAGGTGTATCACCGCGTCAAAAACAATCTGCAGGTAGTGCAGAGCCTGCTTAAGATGGGCGCGCGCACGCTGCGCTCAAATGATGGCCGCCAAGCCATCAAAACCGCCGTGGAGCGCGTGCATGTGATGGCCATGGTGCATGAGCGCCTGTACCAGATGCCCGATCTGGCTGGGCTCATGCTGTCTGACTATTTGCGCGACGTGGTTGAAGGAGCCATTGCGTCCAACTCCGAAAACCCTGAGCGGATTCGACTGCAACTCGACGTCGATGATATCCCCGTCCCTTTGGATTCCGCCATCCCTATGGGGTTGCTGACCAACGAGCTTGTTTCCAATTGCCTGAAGCATGGCATTGCATCCCGAGGTCATGGGGAAATCTCCATCGTTGCGCGCAAGGTTCCAGGCGCGGTGCGCTTCGTGGTCCGTGACGATGGGCCGGGTCTGCCGGAAAAGTTCGACGTAACCAAATGCACGTCCATGGGACTCAAGCTTGCCGCCAACCTGGCTCTTCAACTCGGGGGCCGGCTTACGTTCACCTCCAGCAACGGATGCCATGTCCAGGCCAATCTTACGCGGCTCTGTCCGCAGCCCCAGCTCTGCATTGCGTGAAAGCAATCCGCAACTTCCGCGCGCGTCGGTCGCAAGGCCCAACCGCGGCACGAGTCATGCGACGGAGCGATAATCAAAGAACAGGCACAATGGATTGCAAAGCCGATGCGTGAGTTCGTGGAAGCGCGCCCCCAGCGACCCGTACAATCGTATAGACAGAAAATTTGGCTCAATACCCGCCTGCCCATCTCCCAGCCGTCGAGGAATCCGCACGTGCAGCAGTCTCTTTCGCCTATTTCCGCGCGAACACCCTTATACTCAGCACTTCAGCTTGCCGCCCTCTTTGCCACGCTTACCTTCCTCGTCCATTTCCTGACCTCTCTCTGGGGCGCCCATCTCGGCTATGGCTATTTTCGCGATGAGCTCTACTTCCTGGTCTGCGGCCGTCATCTGGCCTGGGGTTACGTCGATCAGCCACCGCTCGTAGCCTTGCAGGCGCGCGTGGCTGAAATTCTCTTCGGACTCTCGCCCACCGGCGTCCGTATCTTCAGCTTTCTGGCCGCAGGCATAGGTGTAGGCCTCACCGGCATACTCACCTGGCAGATCGGCGGCCGCCGCGCGGCGCAGGCGCTGGCCATGGCCGCGGTGCTGGCCGCGCCCGTGTTTCTCGGCACGGGCAATTATCTGTCGATGAATTCCTTCGAGCCGTGCTTCTGGATGGGCGCACTGCTGGTGGTCTTGCGCATCGCCGAGGGCACGGCCACTGCTCGCGCCTGGCTTCTGTTTGGTTTATTGGCCGGCCTGGGAATCGAGAACAAGCACTCCACGGTCTTCTTTCTGGTGGCGCTTCTAGTCGGACTGCTGCTCAGTCCGCAACGGCGCATCCTGTTCACCAAAGGTTGCGTCGCCGGCGCCGCACTGCTTATCCTCATCGCGCTGCCCAACTTCATCTGGCAATGGACGCATCATTTCCCCACGTACGAGTTGCTCAGCAACATTGCTCACTCGGACAAGAACGTTAAGCTGCCTCCGCTGGCGTTTTTGTTTGAGCAGGTCAGAATCCTGCTGATCGTCAATGCTCCCATCTGGATCGGCGGACTGGCGTGGTTCGCCTTTGCCCGCGCCGCCCGCGCCTGGCGCTTTGTGGCTTTTACCTACCTGTTCTTCCTGACCATGATGATGCTGATGCATGCCAAGGACTACTACCTGGCGCCCATCTGCCCCATCCTGTTTGCCGGCGGGTCCGCGGCCCTTGGCCAGCTTACGCGCCGCAATTGGCCACTCATTGCCTGCACGGTCAATCTGGCCGGTGTGCTCTGCTTCGCCACCGGCCCCGTGGTGCTGACCATTCTGCCGCCGGCCCGGTACGCGGCCTACACCGCTCCTTTTTCCCCCAACGACTCACGATCTGAAAAGTTCACCAGCCCTATGCCGGAAATTCTCTCTGACCGTTTTGGCTGGCCACAGATGGTTGCGGGTTTCGCGGCCCGCTATAACGCGCTGCCGCCCGACGTGCGCGCGCAGACCGCCATCTTCTGCGGCAATTACGGAGAAGCCAGCGCAGTCAACATCCTGGGCGCAACATACGGCCTTCCCACGGCCATCAGCGGTCATCAGAATTATTTTTACTGGGGATGGAACGGCTATAGCGGCGAATATGTGCTGACGCTGCGCAATCCCGCCGATACCAGTGACAGCTACTTTGAAACACTGACCGATCTCGGCCCTTTTGACTCTCCGTGGATTATGGACCACGAGCATCTCCATTACTTTCTGCTCAGCCACCCAAGAGAAAATCCGCTCTTCCCGGCGATCTGGCCGAGACTCAAGTACTGGTATTAGCGCGAGGCCTTCGCGGCGCGGCGCTCACGGCTTGTCTTCTTCTGTAAGCAGTTCGCCCTCCTCTGTAAGTAGATCGTCGAGGATGTCGAGCTTGCGGTCCCACTCCGGTCGGCGGTCGCGCAGCCACTGCTCCGCCGCGCGCAGGCCTGATGCCTCAACCCGGCAACTGCGCACGCGGCCTGTCTTTTCTGTTTTGATCAGACCGGCCTCTTCCAACACCTGCAAATGCTGCACCACCGCGGCCAGGGTCATCTGGAACGGCTCGGCCAGCAGCGACACCGACATGGGTCCTGCGGTGAGCCGCTCCAGCATCGCCCTGCGCGTGGCGTCTCCGAGCGCCTGGAAGACGCGGTCGATCTTCACATCATTCTGTTTCATCTTCCGCGCCTTCCTTGGTCCGTTGACGACTTGCTTGCTCCGCCTCAGAGCCTGCTCTCCCAATTCCCTAGAAGCTATCTCATAAACACCATTCAGACCCTCCAAACGCGTACCTCAGGGGCTAAAGCCCCTTGTTTTATTGGGCATTTTCGGCACGGCTAAAGCCGTGCCCTTTCAAAGCAAATTTATGAGATAACTTCTACTCTCCGAGTTCCTTCACCAGCTTGCTCAGCAGCGAATCCCACCCGCCCTTGCGCATCTCCGGGCCATCCGCGCCTTCAAGATAAGCGCCCTGGTGCGTCAATACCAGAGTTGTCCCCGCGCCCGCCGGCTGCAGTTCGATGGTGGCCAGCGAGACGGAAAATGGTTTGCCGTCCATGCTCATGCGGTAAGCGGTCACGATGCGCCGGTTGGGTTGAATGTCCTCGTAGATGGAGTCGTTGGTGATGACCTTGCCCGCAATGGGCCCGGACGCAAACTTCATCCGCGCCTGCTCCTTGCCGCCCACCTTGAAGTCCAGCTCGTGGTGCTGCAGCTCGTGGTGCGAGCTCTCATAGAACCACCGGCGCTTGGTGGCCGTGTCGGCGAAGGCCGCAAATACCTTTTCCGGCATCGCTTTCAGTGTCCGCTCCAAAACAAATGTGCTGTGAATGACGGTTGAAGTTTCCATGGATTTCTACCTCCTGAATAGGATTAGTTAAGTTGTAGCTTTAGTATTGAGCGGGTCGCTTTATTTGTCAAGTATAAACTTAAGTGTTTTCGGAATCGATGGTGATTTCTCCGCGCCCACAGGTTTATTCTGCGGAAATTGCCGGTTGTTCTGTTTACTGTTCTGCCAATCCCCGGTTACTACCTGTTGACGGGGGGGGTGGGTTTGGCTGGAGGTTCAGAGGTAAAAAATGCCCGACAAAATCCGCAGTTTTTCCTTGGCGCGACATTCCCTTGCATCATTCCCCTTTTCCAATTGTTCTTGATGATCCTATTGTGCTCCATTCGTGCGTAATAGTACGCAACCGATTTTTCGATCTGCGTGGCGAGGCCTAAATGCAAGACGGCCGGGTTGCACATGCCTGATTGCGGGGCCGATGCCGCGCCCAAGTTCATGCTTGTCCGTGCTAATCTCTGTTCACCGCATGAGCCAGACTCACTCCGCGCGCGCGCTCAATCCTCCAGCCGATCAGTCCGGCGATCTGCCTCGCGTTCTGGGCGCAAGCCAGGCCATGGCCATTGTGGTGGGCACCATTATCGGCAGCGGCATCTTTCTGGTTCCGCGGGAGATGATGCAAGACGTTGGCTCCTCGGCGTTGGTTTATCTGGCCTGGATCGTGGGTGGCCTGCTGTCGCTGTTTGGCGCCATGACCTACGCGGAACTGGGCGCCATGTTGCCCTACGCGGGCGGCGAGTACGTCTACCTACGCGGCGCGTACGGCGACACCACCGCCTTCCTCTACATGTGGACCTGGTTCGCTGTCGCCAAGCCGGCTTCGATTGCCGCCGTCACCATTGGGCTGGCGCGCACGCTGGCTTTCTTTCCCGCATTTCACTGGCTCGGCGACCCGGTTGCCGGGCCTATTCCTCTGGTCTGGTCGCAGGTGTTTGCCATTGCCGTGACCTGGTTCATTACCGGGTTGAATTATCTGGGCATCAAGAAGGCCGCTGACTTCCAGCTCTTTTTCACCATCCTCAAAGTGCTTCTCATCCTGATCGTTGCCGGGCTTTGTTTCGCGGCGACGACCGGCTCGCTCTCGAACTTTATCACCACACTGCCCCACGCCGTGGGCGGCATGACCGGCTTCATGGCTGCGCTGATTGCCACGCTCTGGGCTTATGACGGATGGAACGACCTGACCATGGTTGCGGGCGAGGTTCGCCGGCCGGAGCGCTCGCTGCCGGTCGCGCTGATTGGCGGACTATTCATTGTGGGTTTTCTGTTCATGGCCACCAACGCGGCCATCCAGTACATTTTGCCCGCGGTGCAGATTGCCGCCAGCGATCGCCCGGCCGTGGCTGCGCTGACTGCGATCGCAGGGCCCACAGGTGCCGGCTTTGTGGCCGCGGCCATGGCTCTGAGCATCTTCGTGGCTCTCAATGGGACCATCATGTCCGGCGCGCGCATCCCTTATGCCGCCGCCCGCGACCGGCTCTTCTTCCGCCAGTTCGCGCACATCCATCCCCGCTGGCAGTCGCCCTCCACTTCGCTCATCGTGCAGGCGCTCATCTCCACCGTGCTGTTGGTGTTCCTCAGCCAGTTTCAGCAGTTCTTTGAGCTGGCCGTCTTTGCGGAATGGCTCTTTTACATGCTTACGGCGACCACCGTGTTCATCTATCGGCGACGCCGGCCGGACGCGCCGCGGCCTTATCGAGTGTGGGGCTATCCGGTGCTGCCGGCGATCTTCGTGGTGTGCGCTGCGGCTGTTCTTGTTTCGAGTTACACGAGCAACCTGGAAGGCTCGCTGATGGGGACTGCCTTAATCCTGCTCGGCCTGCCGGTGCTGTGGTGGGTGCGAAGCCTCTATGGGCCGTCAACACAGGGACCGGCCACGCAGGGACCATCGGCGCAGGCATGAGACGCGCGTTGCCTGTGCCGTAATTGGGGCTGGAACAAGCGGGTTTTTCCGCATCCGCCGCCTGGCTGCGGTCATCACACAAAGCGATGCCGTCTTCTTATCCAAGTTCTTCATCGTCCTCCTCTGATACGGTAGAGGCCATTCCACCCGGCATCGCCGTCACCCTGCTCGACAATCCCATCTTCAACTCGCTTGGCACCAGCCACAGTTCTCTGGCGCTGAGCCATGGCCAGGCTCGGCGCTTTTCGCCGGAGATTGGCCCGCTGAGCGGCATGACGGATCAATCCAAGGAGAGCTACGCAGATCTGCGTGTTCTGACCGTCGAGAGCGAAAGCCCAGACGGAATCCCGGCTGGGGTCGTGGCTCTGTTTCTTGAACAGCCGCCCGCGCCGCCGTTGGGATGGACTCTGCTGCGCGGCGGCTCGCTGGACCAGATGATTTGCAGTGAACCGGTCGTGCGCAAGCCCCGTCTGCTGCCGCTCGAAGCGGAGATGCGCTCATTAACCGCCGTTGACGCGCCCGCCATGGTGGAGCTGGCCCAACTTACCGAGCCGGGCCCGTTTCAATTGCGCACCATCGAGCTGGGAGCTTTCTTCGGCATCTTCCACGGATGCAGTTTGATGGCTATGTCTGGTCAACGGCTGAGCCTGCCGGGATTCATCGAAGTGAGCGCCGTCTGCACGCATCCTGACGCCCGTGGGCGCGGCTATGCGCCTGCCCTCATGTCGACGGTGATGGAGGACATTCGGGCGCGCGGCAAAACGCCCATCCTGCATTCCCTCTCGAGCAACGAACCGGCCATTGCCGTTTATCGCAGCCTTGGCTTTACGCTGCGGCGCACTTTTCACCTGGCCATTCTGCAAAATGACCTTTGATCAGCCGGCCTGGTACCGCGTAATGACGCACGGCGATCACGCAACAAATGACCTGCGATAAGATAGAGTTCATGGCGTTTCCGATTAAAACCTGTGTTGCTTGCGGGGAAGAATTTGAACTCCACCCAAACAAGCCCGGCTTTGCCAACCGCTGTCCGGAGTGCAGCGCTCCTGAAGAGTCCGCCACGCCCGGCGCTTCTGCGCTCGGCGCCAGCAAGGCGGATAGCGGATTGAACGAAGCGCGGCGCCACGCCATGCGCGATCTGCTCTATCGCAAAGAGAGCTGACCGGTACGATCCGCCACCCCCGAAATGCACTGCGGCAATGCGGGGCGACAGTCGGCCTGTACAACATCAACGTATTCCCTTCATCTACCATCAAGGAAGCCCATGCCCGCCAAACCCAGGCTCGGACAGAACTTCCTCAACGATGCGCAAGCCATCCAGCGCATCGCGGCTTCGCTGGGCGATCTCACTGGCCGCACGGTGGTCGAAATTGGGCCCGGCGCCGGCGCAATCACTACTGCACTCGTTGCGCGCGCCGGTCATGTGCTTGCCGTGGAACTCGACCCAGGTTTGGCCGAACATTTGCGCGCGGAGTTTTCTCCCGACAGCCTCACTGTTTATCAGCAGGACGTGCTCGAATTCGACTTCGCCGCCGCCGCAGCGCAGGCCGGCCAGCCGCTGCTGGTGTTCGGCAACCTGCCCTACTACATCACCTCGCAAATCGTACTTAAACTGGCCTCCAGCCACGCCGCGCTCGACCGCGCCGTGCTGATGGTGCAGCGCGAGGTCGCCGACCGCATCACCGCCCTGCCCAACTCACGAGACTACGGCCTGCTCTCCGTGACCGCGCAGTTATACGGTCCGGCTACCAATCTGTTCACGCTTCCGCCGGCATCGTTCTCGCCGCCGCCTGATGTTCATTCCACTGTCTTCCGCTGGCGATTCGCGCCGCGCTTCACCGAACTCTGCGTGGATGAATCCAGCTTTCTTCCCTTCGCCCGCAAGGTGTTTGCGCAGAAGCGCAAGACACTCGCGAACAATCTGCGCGCCGCCGGTTTTTCACCGGCATCTATCACTGCCGCGCTTATTCAAGCAGCAATCGATCCCCGCGCCCGCGCCGAGCAACTGCCTATCGAGACACTCGCCGCTCTCTGGCAAGCTCTTCAACTTATGCCCTCCACCGCATAACTCTCATTGCTGGATAACTCCCACCTTATCTCTCCACCTAAAGATTGACATTCTAATAATTCCTCGCAACACATCAGTTAGCTCAGTGTCTCCATGGATGTGAGCGCGGATCGGCACAAAGCGACAAACCTAACCGCCGCCTCTCAAGGAGATATATCCATGAAAGTTTCCCTGCTTGGCGTCGGACTTCTCGCACTAACCTCAACCATTGGCCTTGCTCAAGCCGCACCCGCGCCCATGCAACGCCACGCCGTCACCATTCACCAGCGCCGCGAACACCAGCAACAGCGCATTGCGCAGGGCATTCGCTCTGGCCGCATCAACGCGCGGCAGGGCGCCCGGCTGGAGCGCCGCGAGGCCTCAATCGGCCGCCGGGCCCGCTTTATGCGCGCGGCCAATCACGGCCGGTTGAACCGCGTTGACCGTGTCCGGCTCAACCGGCGTCTCAACCACACTTCCCGCGCCATTTACCGCGCCAAACATCGCTCCGCACGGCTGTAATTTACTACACTGCGATTCAATGACGCCAAAGGCCGCCCGGTGTAACCCGGGCGGCCTTTGTTCTGTTTTGGATAAGTTGAAGGGCAACTTTGTTCCAAGCCTTAACTTATAATCGACTTATCGGCCAGTTAACTTGCGCTCCCCTTGTTGTTGTTATTACAGCGTGGCCAGCGAGGCGAAGACAGCTTCGATCTTTCCCGCATCCCTGGAATTGTCATGCACCCATTCGCCACGCTTGACGTAAATTTTGCCATGATTGTGGATGAGCTCTCTGCTCCGGTGCAAGGCAGCGGCTCGGGCCGGATACGTGCAGACCGCCATCATGCGGGAACCCTGAATCGCGCAATGCACCTTTGTTTCGTAATCCATGAACCGGGTCATGCTCTCCTCGTTCTTGACCCAATTGACGCTCCCGGAAGCGCGAAGCCCTCTAAAGCCTTTGGCCCTCACCGTTGAGCCCATTTCTACGAACTCGTCGCGGAGAGTATCCGCGGCCTTCACCGTTCCATTCGGGTTGGTATAAAGCTCCGTGTAATGCCGGATTTGCATCTGCCCTTTGGCCATGTAGTACTCCAGGTCGGGCACTGCCGCCGCGAGCGCATTCCCGGCTTCTTCGACTGTCAGATCGTCAACTAGCCACACGCAGGCGTCATTTTTTCCCAGCCCCTGCTTGAAATAGGGCACAAGCATTGTAACCAGATCTTCTTTGCGATTATAGAACTGGCAGACGTGCGAACCCCAGGGCATATCGAGCAGGGCCTTGTCGCTGGCTACGGGAAAGGTAACGATGCCTTTGGCGATCAAATACAAGAGCAGTTCCGCCATCATATCGGCGGACATACCTTCAAATGACTGCACACTAAAATCCGCAGGCATCCTGGCGGCAAGCGACTCCACGCTATGTTCCGATTCTGGAATGCCGGCGACAACCAGTTTTTTGCGAAGCAACTCTTGTGGATATTGGGATGAATTCACTCTTCTTCCTTTTAGTAGGAATCTCTTTATCGGCGGCGGTTCCACCAAATTACGCCTGATGCAGATTGTAAGACCGTTGAAACGTTTGTGCCGAATAAGCCGGCGTTTCCGGCACAAAAGCCTTCACCGGATCAACAACTGATTATCTTCAGACCTGCGAGTCGAATATCTGTGGGACTAGATAGGTCGGACTAAGACTTCCTTAGCTCTATGAAGTTTGAACTCGTTGTTGTATGGTCGCTTTTATCCAAAAGGGCACGGCTTCTGCCGTGCCCTCATAAAGATCATTCTCGAATTCCCATCGCTTGCGGTTTCCCGTAGTCTGGAGCCTGTACGCATTCAAGACTGCGGCTTCTGCGGCGTTTCTTTAGTGGTGAGCGCCACCGCCGCCACCACCACCGCCGTGCGCAGCTCCGCCACCACCACCACCGCCGCTAAAACCGCCGCCACCCGAGGCATGGGCAGCGGGCGCACCGCCGGAAGCACCGCGGTAACCGCTGGAAAACGAGCGTTGGCCGCCGGAAGGCGCTCTTGCGCCGGGCGCGTATGCAGTGCCCGGCCGCGCGCCAAAGGTCGGTCCCGCAACCCGTCCCTGGCCAGCGGCGGGCACTCTGCCGACATTCGTCACAACGGTGCCGTTCACAAATCCCGACGCCGAGTGCTCATACACCGGACGCGGACTCAATGCCCGCATCGGCTGAACCGTGTATCCGGCGATTCTGGCTACGGAAGTCTTGTCCCGCGCCGGCAACACGCCCATCCCAGGCATGGGACGGCGATTCACGGCGATCAGCCCAGTGCCCCTCAAGGGGTGTCTCGGTGGACGCGGACGCAGCGGCGGACGGTATCCGCCAAAGCCGTAGCCGATGTTGGGGCCATAATAGATGCCCGAGCCCCACCAGGGATTGCAGCCGCCCATTCCCGGCGCCCATCCCCAGCCGAAGCTGTTATACCAGTTCCACGCGCCGCACGAATAAGGTAGATACCCCCAGGAATTCGCGGAAATCCACGTGTAGCCGTAGCCCGGCGTAAACCCCCAGTTGCCGTTGCCGTAGGGGTCCCATCCTGGGTTTGAGGCGTCATTCGGCGACCAGATGTTGCCCTGACCCGGCACGTTGTACCAGTTGCCATTGGCGTCCAGATCATTCCAGGCTGGATTGCTGCCTTCGGCGTAGTTCTGCGTTGCGCCGGTGCGGGCCGCGGCCTCCGAGGTTAAAACCTGGTCGCGATCCGAGTTCCACGAGTCCCACGAGTCTGGCTCGATGGTCTCGTTGAGCGTGTAGCGAGTCACATCGTTGGCGCTCAGCGCCACGCTCTCGCCGCCGTGCAGATCCACCGTCACCGCGCTGCCACGCTCCAAGTGCGCATTGCCTGAGAAGACGGCCAGCTCGCCCGGGGCGTTGTCCATGTCGATGCGCAGCACGGTAAAGCCGCTCGCCGTGGCCACGCTGTCTCCAAACTTGACGCTCATTGCGCCGCTTTGACCCGTGCCCTGTATCTCAAAGTAGCCGAGGCCGCCTTCGAGCGTAATCTCCGCGTCGCCGTTCGCGCCCGAGCCGCGCAACACGGTCAACGTCAACGAGCTGTTGGGTGAGAGGCGCGCCACGCTGCCATCTTCAAACTGAATCTCCGCCCGGCCGTCGTCGCCCGTGGTAACGCGCGTGCCCTCAAACAAGGGAGTATTGGCCACCGCGGCATCGGCCAGAACCTGGTTTCCCTGAGAAGTCTGCACCTGGCCGTCCACGTTGCTGAGCCGCACGGCCCGCGCCGCCGGACCCGGCTGGCCTGCCTGATTATCGTCTGCCCGCAAAGCCGGCGTAAGCGCTAGCGCCGCCAACGCCACGGCGGCCAAACCGAGCACGAAAGTGTTGAGTCTGCGCTCAACCATCTTGTCGCGATTCTTACCGTTCCGCTCTTTGCCTCTCATGGAATTCCACCTTCCCACCGCTCCCGCCCGGCTGCAACATTGACTGCGAGCTTTACTACGGCCCGGTTGCGATCAGGACTGTCGCGTGGCCTTTCATACATTGGACACAACCCCACCTGCAAAGTTACTCCAAAATTTCGCTTCTGGCCCATTTATCCTTCAGCCCGCGCCAGCAGTTCCCTGGCCCGCTTCCGCACCCGCTCCAGCACCCCAGGATCATCCGCCAGCCGTTTGAGGATTCCCCGTATCGTACAAACCTGCTGCACGCGCCCATCTCCGGCGGCCTCCACCAGGTATTCCATCTCCTTGTCGAGACCGAGGCGGTCGTGCTGCAACAGAATCTCGAGGCGCGCGCCCTCCACAATTGCCCCGGCCACGGCCACCAGCGACTCGCCTAGATTCTGGATCTGCTTGTCCTTCGAATAATTGAAGGTGCATGTTCCTCCGCCATCGGGTCCGCTATAGGTCAGCTTCTTCCATCCCTGAAAGGCCACTTTCAGGTGACTCTCGCAACCTGTAGCGAAATCTCTCTTCTGGTGAATTGTCTGAAAGACGCGGGCCGCAAATTCCGCGCTCACATGGATGTCGCGGTCCACGTTCGCTGCCTCAAAATCCTCCGAGGCGTCCATCGGCGCATTGCCCCGCTCAGAGCGGAAATGGCCGCTGCCATCCTCATGCAGGGTCAGAACCCAGTGCGCAGGCGTCAGCGATGGGTTGGAGTAGTCCAATTGCAGCACCGGACCTGCCTCGGAATGCGCCGGTCCGGCATCGGTCCACGCAGGGAGAGCCACGGCGACAAGCGCCAGATACGCCGCCCCGATCACCGCTGCCTTCACTGCCCCTGTTTTTATCGTGCCTATCTTCATCGCCGTGGCCCTTGCGCTGCGCCCTGTGCGGCCAGGGTCTGCGCGGTGTGAATGTGACAAATAGCAATGGCCAGCGCATCTGCGGCATCGGCCGGCTCTGGAATCTCACTGAGCTCGAGCAGCCGAGCCACCATGAACTGTACCTGCTCCTTCTTGGCCAACCCGTAGCCCACTACGCTGGACTTGATTTTCAGCGGCGCGTACTCGGCCACCGGCAGCCCCTGCGTGGCCGCAGCCAGCAGCGCCACGCCGCGCACCTGTCCCAGCTTCAACGCAGACTTGGCATTCACGGAGTAGAAAACCTCCTCGATCGCTACCGTATCCGGCGTCCATCGCGCAAGCTCCCCGCTCAGTTCGCGGAAGACCTGCTCCAGGCGCTGGGCGGTGGTGAGCGTCTTCTTCAGGCGGATGGCTCCCATGGCCTTCATCACCAGCTTGGGCTCGCGGCCGGTGTCCAACGACTCCACTACTCCGTAGCCGGTTATCTCCGTGCCGCAATCGATCCCGAATACCCGCATTGGGTCCAAGTTTACCCCACGCCGTGGTGCGGCGCAGCCTAAACAGCAACTGGCCTTCCGAAGCCGGGGATTGGTTGCGCGGCTAAGCTAACTTCGAAGAGGGCAGACTGGCGATCACGCCGGCCGCGCGTAGAGGAATGGCCGGCTTGCGCTGCTGCTCCAGAAGTAGGCGAGGACGATCACACTGGCAACTGCCGCATACGCACACCACACCGAGGTAAACGCGTAATGCTTGACCGCGGAGACAATCAGGAGAATGGCCAGGTTCGCTATGCCAAAGAGGACCATGGCCCTGACCTTTGAGAAAAAGAGCGAACCGCAGGTTGCAATCACATACAAGATGGCAACCGCCAGATTGTTGGTCGCCTGATTGATGTAGACAATGCTGTTTTCCTTGACATAGATCTGCGTCGGGTACGCCACCAGGGCCCACAAAATATAGAGCGCCGTGGCTGCGCCGATCACGAGGAATGGAATCATGCGCCTGCGGCTCTTCGTGTCCGCTTCAAACAGCAGCACGCCCAGCGGTAACAGGAACGGAAGCAGCCCCTGCGCATATAGCATGTAGGCCGCGCCCATCTTTTGCACCACCCCGGGCGAAAGAGTCCCGTCCAATCCGAGCCAGACGAATCCTTCGATGAACTGATGAGCGGCGAAAAGCAAAGGGAGCGACGCGAAAAGCAATTCGCGCCTGTGCTTCACTTTCGTCAACGTGACGACGCCTAGAGTTCCAAGAACACCGCTACCGACAAAGTTCGCTGTTGCTGAGAAACACAAGGCTCGCCGTTCTCCTTCGGAGGATTATACGTATCGTTGCCGGACTCAAGTTATTTCTTTCGATGCCGCAATCGGGCTTGGCGAAAATGCCGCCGACGGCAGCGATCCCGCCGAATTGCGCGCAGGTCTGCCGCGCACCCGATCCCATAAAACAACAGCGGCCTGAGCGCATTGCTCAGGCCGCCGGCGGTTAACTGTTGGGATTGGACTAAGGCCATCGCGCTGCCGCGAGTGCCAGGAGCCCGGCGGTCGATCTTGTCCGCAGGGGCTTATGGGGTCTGGGGCGCGATGCCCTAGGCCTCAGTCACCTCACGTACGATACATCTGGAACAATCAATCTTCATCAGCTGGATCAACCTCCTTTCCCGTGTAAGCCCAAACTACCGCCAACGGAGCGTGGCGTCAAGTTCCGCATTCAGGCTGACAAAAAGCTCCATCCCGGGTTCGTTTACCTATGGGGAAATCTCCAAAAATCGAAGCCCGATTCAAGCGTGCCGGTATGGTACGTCGAAGAGCTCCATGGCACGCTCACAGTGAAGTGGGCGTCCTCACTGCAGCTTGCGAAGTCAATCGTAAACGCGGCGCTGGCCGAGCCGCTCGTTGGAATGTCGCCTAACGCAACCGGGAAGCTGGCCGGCGGCTTGATCACCGGCGAACAACGCCTTCCCGATTCCTGCCGCAGCGTGAACCCGTTGATCTGGGTTGTGTAGGCTGGTCCCGCGTCGCCGTTGGTTGCTGTGACGGTCCACACCTGCGCATCCCGGTCACCCTTCCTGCTGGAGACGGTGAACTTCAGCCCGTAACCCGGCAAGTGCGCCGGAGCAACGATGCCCCAGTAAGCCGGCTTGGCCTGTAACCCCATGTCGAACGGAAGCGGATAATCGGTGCGCGTGACGGGGAAGCTATCCAGCCATGTGTCGTCATCCGCCATGCCCCAGAAGGTGACGGAGCTGATCTTGTCCTTCAAGCGCCGGAACACGTCGAAATACTGCTTGTAGAGCCAACCCTGCTCCGCCAGAACCGAAGCTGGAATATTGTTGCCATAATTCGATGCGTCGTCTCCGGCGTTATAGACGCTCATATCCAGTTCAGTTACCTGTTGATCGATGCCGGGAAGTTTCTCCGCCACCGTATCAACGGCCTGAGCCATGGACTCCGGCGTCGGGTAATTGATCGCGTTGTGCATCTCATGCCCGATCGCATTCACTGGAACGCCGCGGTCGCGAAGCTCGCGCACCACCTTCACCAGGCACGCCAGCCTGGCGGGATCGGTGGTGCTGTACTCATTGATAAACAGCTTCGTGCCCGCGGGAGCATACTGTTTGGCGGCCTTAAACGCGACGTCAATGTAGCTGGCGCCAAGCACCTGGTAGAACGGGCCGTGTTCGAGGCAGTCCGGCTGGGTCGGGTCGAGCGGTTCGTTCACCACGTCCCACGCGTACACCTTGCTGCCGAAGTGCTGCACCTCGCTCTGAATGTGCTCCTGAATGTTCGAGGTGACCAGGGCCTGGTTGGCGGTGGAGTTTGTTCCGTCTCCGAATGCATACGATGGAGTCTGCTCGCCCGTTGACCACACCAGGTTTTGTCCGCGAACCCGCATGTTGGCGCAGACGGCTTCGCCAACCTCCGCATCGCCGTTGGTGTAATCGTAGGACCCCAGGCTGGGTTCCACCGTGCTCCATTTCAGGTCATTCCCAGGCGTCATGCTGTCGAAATGTTTGGTGAGCAACTGCGCATGAGGCCCGGAGAGATCGGTTGTATCCACCGCCGCGCCGATCGGGAAGAAATCGGCAAAGGACTTGTAAATGGAAGGAATGTCCGTCTGAATGGTTGGAGGCGCGACATACGTCAGTTGGAAGTCGTCAAGGTAGAACGACACCAGGTCGTTGCCCGACGGGGGAACGGTCTGGAAATAGAGATAAGCCGCGCCCTGATCGTAGGCACTGGACATTGTGTATCCAAGCACGCTGATCTGGTGCCATTGCCCGTCTGCCGGCACAGTCACGCCCGGATAGGCTGTCACGCTTGGATAATTGGTAGTTCCATTGAGCGTGGTTTGCAAGCTCATATTGATCACATGACTCGATCCGTCAGCCGGCACTAACATCACCCAGCCGCTGATGTTATATTCCGAGCCCACGTACATCTTGTTGTTCACGCTGATCTGCGGCCCGTCATAATTAGCCACTCTTCCGGTTGTGAGCAGGCTATGCGTCCCGCTGTGTGCCGCTGCTGTGCTGTTGGTCACGGTGGAACTGCCGGTGCGCGAACTCCACCCATCCAGGCCGCCATCCTCAAAGGTCGAACTAATCCCCGAGTTGTCCTGCTGGCCCGCTGGGAGCGGGGCAGGAGATAACTCGCCGATAGTCACGTCGCCAATATAGAACGAATCCGTGGCGCTACTGGACTGGATATAGAGCACCAGGCTGGTCGGAGGTCCGGGCAGGTTGCTGAAGCTGAACGTGCCCGTAACCTTGGTCCATGCGGTGCTCGAAAGCGCGCCGGAGGTGGCGATATTCGCGAAATTCCCCGACGTGGCGCAGTCTGCTGTCTTGGTTGAAATGGTCGCCGTGGGGTTGGTGCTGTCAGCCGCGGCAAGCAAGACGTAAGCTGTTACCTGATAGGTAGCGCCGGCAACAACATTGGGCACGCTCAGCAGATTCAGGCTCGGTCCCATGTAGCCCGCCGTCCGATTGGTAACCAGCAGGCTGTTCGTGTCGCCGTTGGGGTCCTGCACTGGCGGCGCGGTGTTCGTCAGAGTTGCGGTTCCAAACGGCGTCCATCCATCCAGGCCTCCATCGGCAAATGTGTAACTCGCAACAGGCGTCCCGCCAGGCGGCGGCGCTGTCTCGGTAATGATCACATTGTCGAGATAGAACGATTGCGCGCTTGTGGCTCCTACTAACTGCGCGTAGAGAGTCAATGCTGTTTCCGTGGTGCTAACGGTATAAGTTCCGCCGATCTCGGCCCAGCCGGAATCGCTGACTGCGACTTGATAAGTGCCAACCGTGTCGTAGCAGGTGCCGCCCGAGCAACTGGGATCGCTGCGCTTGACGGTGAAGTTCGCGCTCGAGGCGCTTTCTCCGCTGGTAAGCTGCGCCCAGCCGGTGATCGTGTACTGCGCGCCCGCCAGCAGCACGCTGCTCAGCGGAATGGAAGGACCGCCGGCGCCAGTCGAACCGGTTGTGGTCAGCAGGCTATACGATCCGGCATAGGCCGCCGCGTTCGTCGCCACCGGAGTGCTGGCGCCGTTAAACGAGGTCCAGCCGTCGGCTGTTCCGTCTTCAAAGCTATAGCTCGCTACGGTCTGCGCGCCGGAGGAAACGGCACCGAGCAGCACGAGAAACGAAATCGCGCAGGAGAGCACGGCGATCCGCTTCAGAGATGAGATTTTGGTGCTTTTGGTGCAATGACTGGCTGAGTGAGACATGGTGGGTCTCCTTGGCTCGCGGACTTCCATTGCCGCACACCCGCGCGCACGCGCGGCCGCAGCCCGCTCCGAAAAATACGCGAGTAATTCGATTTACTGCGCGACCGGAAATATATACCTCCGGCAGAATAGAACTGTCAAGTTAATTTATCTCAAGTTAATTTTTCCGGATTTGTAATTATCTGCAGCCAGGTCGGGCACAGAGCTGTCCCCGAACCCTGAAGGCAGGGCGGAATTTCTGGATAGAAATATAGTCAACTATTTGACTTCTCGACATAACCTGCGCCGCATTGCCTGTCCTAGAACCCGTATAAAAACTCGCAGTTTTGAAAGGGCACGGCTTTAGCCGTGCCGAGGAAGCAGAAAATGGGGACGCGGCTTTAGCCGCCGAAGGAATGCAAAGGGCTGAAAATACATTCCCTCGGGGGCTAAAGCCCAAAATCCAATTTGCCATTGAGCGGCGCGGCTAAAGCCGCGCCCTTTCAAAGCAGTTGAATCCACCCAGCATCGAGTTTTATACAGGTTCTTAGGCCAACGCCAGATTCAGATTCTCCAGGGCCTCGTCGACCTCGGCTGAGTTCTTGTAGCCCACCGTCACGCAATCCACTTTGGCATCCTGAAACGCGAAGCGCATAGCCTTTTGCCGGTCGTCGCGGTTGAAGGTGCCCTCGCCAATCAGCTTCATGCTGATGACGCCCATGCCTTCCTTCTTCACCTGGTGAATATGACCGACGACTTCGTTCACATTGCCCAGCACCGGCGCGTCCGGTATCTCCGCGTCCATGCGCGTGCCTTTATGGTTGACGCGGATCATGGCAACGTCCAGCCACTTGTTACCCGGAACCTGGCGCAGCGCAGGCAGTCCATGCACCGACGCGCCGTGGCTGACGATGGTCTTCTTCTGCTCGGCTTCGAGAATCGCATCCTGCCAACGCGCGGTGTCGGCGACCCAGGTGGGCGTGTGCTGATAGTGCAGCAGCATGATGTCGAAGTAATCCATGTTCGCAAACTTGCGCAGCTCGTCGAGCTTCTGCGCGGGGTCAACGTCCCGACGGGTGGTGACCTTGTGCATGATGCGGTAGCTGTCACGCGGCAAGCCTTGGAGGGCCACGCCCAACATGCGCGGCGTGTCGCCGTACGACTCGGCCGTTTCATAGAAGCGGATACCGTTGTCGTAGGCGTGACGAACAAGCCGCGTAAAGCCGTCCTGCCCCAGGCTCGCCTGGACCTCTCCACTCATAGTGCCGGTTCCAAAGGCGAGCCTGGTGACTTTCACGTCCGAACGGCCCAGCGTGACCCAGTCCGTCGCCGTTTTGCGCTCGGCGGCCAGGGGCAAAGTTCCGGCAGTTGCCAGCGCGCCGGCGGCAAGGCCGGCTTTGAGAAACTCGCGTCTTGAATGGTCAGTCATGAATCGCCTCTATGCTGGCCCGCATGGGCCAATTGCCCGGATAGTACCACAAAGCGGGCTGTGATCGCCAAAGCCGGTATGGCTGGCGGCATCCGTCTGCGCGGGCGTGCCTGGCCCACGGCATCAGGCGGGTTGCAGCGTGGCAGACGAGCCGCTCCGCGCCTGCTCCCTCAAGCCCTGGCGCATCAGGCTGAGCACGGTGATGTCGTCATCCTGCCCGAAATCCTCTGCCGCCTGCGCAATGTCATCGGCCGGCTTCTTGCTCAGGGCCGCGGCACGGTCGAATCCAAACAGTTCGCCGGTCTTGCCACGCGCCTCAACGACGCCGTCGGTGACCAGCGTGAGGCGCTCGTTCTCTTTCAAGTCGAACCTTGACTCGTGGTACTCCGCCTCCGCATCCAGCCCCAGCGGCAAGCCGCCCTCCACGGTTAGCTCTTCGCCGTTCATGTAAGGGGCCAGATGGCCGGCATTAGCTACAGTGAGGTTGCCGTCAAGGTCCGCGCGCAGAATGAGGCAGGTGGTAAACCCGCCCTGGGTGCGGCCCAGCATGCGCTGGTTCATGGCCGCCAGAATTTCGCCGGGGCTCTGAGTGTAGTGAGCAAGCGTCCGTACTGTTCCCACCAGCAGGCTCACGGTCATGGCAGCGGGCATCCCCTTGCCGCTTACGTCGCCAATCACGACCAGCACCCCGCCGCCGGCGAGGGGAAGAATCTGGAAGAAGTCGCCGCCCACTTCCCCGGCCGGTCTGTACACGCTCTGGATGGTGAACCCCGCAATGGCAGGAATGGCCTCGGGGACCAGCACCTGCTGAACCTCGCGGGCATTGCGCATCTCGTGTTCCAGCCGTGCCTGCTGACGCCGGCTCTCCACGGAAGCGCGGTAGACCGCATAGACCAGGGCAACCAGCAGCAACACACCTGTAAGGAGGTTGAGGTTAACGGGGTTGTGCATCACGGTGAACAGAGGAGCAGTGATTTTCTGCCCCAGAGTCCAATGCGTGAAGCGCCCAAACTGCTGCAAGGAAACGGACACCACAAAGACCGACTGGAAGACGAACGCCAGCAGTGCAACCGCCCAACGCGCTGGATCAAGTCTCTGCCGCCGCCACAGCGCCAGTCCGATGAGATAAATCGGCAACAGCTCCAGGGCCATCACCAGCGGCATCAGGGCTCCGTCAATCACCTGCCCGGGAACGGGATTGGGTAGCGTGAAGTCGATCGTGGTCAGGCCGTCTACAATTCCCTCGACAAAGTCGATGACAGCCAGGATTCGAACCAGCTTTACCAGCCGCCGATCGTCATGCAGGTTGAGAAGCCAGACAAGCAGGAACCAGAGTGAGACATCTCCCAGCACATAGACCGGCTGGTTCCAACCCATCGCAAAAACCTCGGAGAACGGCAGCCTTAAGCCGAGCAGCAGCAACGCCAGAGGTTTGCACGCCGCAAAGCAGCCCATCCAGAAGCCCACCCACTGGCTGCGATCGCGCAGCCACATCAAGAAGCCAAACACCGCCACCAACGCGTAAAGCGCATGCAGGCCAAAGTAAAACTGCCGGCTTTGCAGCCAGTGATAATCCAGTTTTGCCAGTTCATTGTCGATCGCTTTGGGGCTGCCAACCTCCGGCACCTGATAGAAGCCGCCCTGCAAGCCCGTGTCGAAGGAATTAAACGGACACTTCCACACGCGCACCACCAGCACGCCATCCTGTGCTGGGCCTAGGTCAAATGTCCGTGGAAACATTTCGTAGTACCACACCGGATGTGGCGGGAGCTTTCCATACGCGCCCACCAAACGGCCATTCCAGTAGACCTCGTAGGCATCTTCCACGTGCGGCAACAGAATGGCCAACTGCTGCGGCTCGGCCTGGCCTGGCGCCAGACGCAGGCGCCAGCGATACCAGCCGTAGCCTGCTGTATTGGCGTGGCCCTGCGCTCCCCAGGGCGCGTCGACGCTGAGCTTCTCCCAGCCTGAGTCGTCAAAGGAAGGCGAGGCCCAGGCCTTGTCATCGCCCAGGTGGAACGCCCAGCGTCCGTCCAGCGTGGTAAGGCCGCCGTCAAACCGCGCATATTCTTGCGGCGTATTTTGCGCGCTCCCGGCACAAGCGCAAAGCGTCAACGCCGCCACAGCGATGAAAACAAGTCTTTGAATTTTGCGGCCAAGCATGAAGGAAGCATAAATGCCCGCCAGGAGAAGAGCCACAGATTGTTTTTCTACGGCGAGATTGCCGGCTTTACTCCCGCGTCTGGCCGCTACCAGCTATGCAGCCACTGCTCATCGTGGCCGATGCGCACGGGCGCGCCGAAGAGCTCGCTCAACCGCGGCTCTGTCAGCAACTCCTCGCGCCGCCCGTCGCCGACGATGCGGCCGGAACGCATGAGAATCACGCGCTCGATCTCCGGCAGAATGTCGCCCAGGTGGTGCGTCACCAGCACCAGGCCAGTTCCCTCCTGGGCCAGGCGACGCATGGTCTCTCGCAGCTCGCGCTGCGCGGCCAGGTCCAGCGCATTCGATGGCTCGTCGAGCAGGAGCTGTTTGGGCCGATGCACCAGGGCCCGCGCAATCACGATGCGCCGCTTCTCGCCGGCGGACATTTCGCCGACGAGTTGATTGGCCAGGCGCGTGGCTTCTATGCGCTCCAAAGCTTCCCACGAGCGGTCGCGCATCTCCTGTGTGACGTGCAGATTGGGCCACAGCGTCGACGCCGAAAAAAAGCCGGCCGTCACCGCATCCAGGCCCGTCGTCACCGCAGTCCGCTCGCCGGTCAGGTCAGCGCCCACCACGCCGAAGTGGCGTCTGAGCTCGGTCAGGTCCCAGCGCTCGCGGCCAAAAATCCGCACCCGCATTTCCGGCTTGACGATGGGATAAACCTGGCAGGTCATGGCCATGATCAGCGTCGATTTGCCGCATCCGTTGGGGCCAAGGATAGCGACGTGCTCGCCGGTCTTGACGGTCAGGTTCACGTCGTGAAGCACAACGCGTTCTCCGCGCGCCACGTTCACGCCGCGCAGTTCCAGAAACTCGCTCTCGATCAATTCGCGCATCGTTGCCCGCTCGTCCTCATCCCGTTCATTCTGGTCTTGGTCCTTTCACTCACTAACGCAAACCCACCTGTTAGATTAAATGGGTCAACCATCATGTCAGACGCATCCCACATCCTGCTTCCTCTGGGCTTTCAATTCGGCGCCACCAAGGCTGGTCTCAAGAAGAGCGGCCGCCCCGACTTTGCCCTGATTGTTGCCGACGCGCCAGCCAGCGCAGCGGCTGCCTTCACCGCTAACCGCGTTACTGCCGCGCCGCTCATCGTGGACAAGCAGAACCTGCGCGCCACCGGCGGGCTGGTGCGCGTTGCCGCCATCAATGCCGGCAACGCCAACTGCGCCGCGGGTGAAGCCGGCTTGGCCGCCGCGCGGGCCACGTGCGCAGCCGCCGCTGAGGTCTTCCAGTGCCGGCCTGAGGAAGTCTTCCCGTCTTCCACCGGCATCATCGGCGTGCCGCTGCCGTCGGAAAAGCTGGTCGCCGTCCTGCCTGCTCTTGGCGCGTCGCTGGGCTCGGAGTTCGACCATTTTCAGCAGGTCGCACAGGCCATTCTGACCACCGACAAGGTGGAGAAAACCGCCTTCCGCCGTTTTGAAGTGCAGGAAGCCGACGGCACAACGCGCGAGGTGCGCGTAGCTGGAGTCTGCAAGGGCTCCGGCATGATTCACCCGCAGCTGGTTCCTCACGCCACCATGCTCGTTTATCTGCTGACGGATGCGGCCGTTGAACCTGCCGACCTTCAGGTCTATCTGAATGAGGCCATCGAACTCAGCTTCAATCGCATCTCGGTAGATGGCGACACTTCGACGAACGATACGGTTCTGCTGCTTGCGTCGGGAGCAAGCGGTGTTTCCGTCGGCCCTGAATATGCGCCCTTCGCGGCCGCTGTCGGTCAGGTTTGCAAATCGCTTGCGCGCCAGATTGTCGCCGACGGAGAAGGCATCACGCATGTAGTGGAGTTGCAAATCGAAGGCGCGGCGACAGACGCCGACGCACTGCGCATCGCCAAGGCCATCGCGCACTCGCCGCTGGTGAAGACGGCGTGGGCTGGAGGCGATCCCAACTGGGGCAGGCTGGTTGCGGCCATCGGTTACTCCGGCGCCGCGATCGATCCGGACCGCATCGATATTCGCTTCGGCGATCTGCCCATCTGCTCGAACGGCGAGCGCGCGGCGAAGTTCGATGAAGCCGCTGCGCACGATTACATTGCGCAGGCGGAGTTCTCCATCAACATTCAGTTGCATCAGGGGCAAGGCAGTTGCGTCTTCTGGACCACCGACCTGACGGTCGAGTACATCCACATCAACGCGGACTATTCGACGTAGCGCACGGGTGAACGACACCGGATTTCGCAAGACTGGATTTCACAGGTTGATTGCTCCCCTCACGCATCGCGGCGGCGGCGCTGGTGCGTGGAGGGAATGCCCATGTCCTCGCGGTATTTGGCCACAGTGCGGCGGGTGAGCTGGATGCCCTGGACCTGCAAGAGCGCAGCAAGCTGGTCGTCGGTCATAGGGCGGCGCGCATCCTCATCTTCAATCAGCTTGCGCACCTTGCGCTTGAGCACCAGCAGCGGCGTGTCGGCGCCTTCAGGCCCGTTCGAGCCCTCGGAAAAGAAGAAGCGCAGTTCGATGACACCCTGCGGCGTGTGCGCATATTTGTTGGCCACCGCGCGGCTCACCGTTGACGGGTGAACGCCGATCTCTTCCGCCACTTCCTTGATCATCATGGGCCGCAACGCTTCCACGCCAAGCTCCAGAAACTCCTTCTGGCGGCGCACAATCACTTCGCAGGTGCGAAGAATGGTGCTCTTGCGCTGGGCAATGTTGCGCATCAACTGCATGGCGGAGCGGAACCGCTCCTTCACGTAGTCCTTCACTTCTTTGTCGGTGCCCTCGGCCACCAGCATGCGCCGGTAGCGAGAGCTGAGACGCAGGCTGGGCAGGTCTTCCTCATTCATGGCGACCTCCCACTCCGCTCCCCGTTTTACAAAGACCACATCCGGCTCAATCAGCCGCGTCTGCTCGCGGTTATACTGCCGGCCGGGCCGCGGGTCGAGCGTGCGGATGAATTCGATGCCGGCGTCCGCCTCGGCGGGCCTGATCTGAGCCACGCGAGCCAGGTCTTTCACATCGCGCTTTTGCAGCAGTTGCAGATGGTCGGCAACAATCAGCGCCGCCACTTCCATGCTGCGGCGGCGGTCTTCCAGGCGCGCATCCGCCTCTGCACGGAAACTGCCATGCGGGTCTTCCGCCGGACTTGAGCCCAGTTCCTCCGCCTGCCTGACATACAAATGTGAAAACTCCTGCTGCTGCGCCGCAATCTGGATCAGCAGGCACTCGCGCAGGTTCCTTGCTCCCACGCCGGCCGGGTCAAGATGCTGCACCAGATCGATAGCACGGCGCACCCGTGCGAGAGCTGTCTCGGGGTCCGGCACCTCACGCGCCACACGGCCTTGGCTTTCTCTTGTCAGCCGCAATGCCGCGGCCAGCTCATCTTCGTCCGCGGCCAGGTAACCATCTTCGTCCAGGTTTCCGATTACGTACTCAACTGCCTCATGCAATTCAGGCTCAAGCGTCAGAGCTCCCAACTGCCACGCCAGGTGATCGGAAAGGCTCGTGGGCTGAGAGAGAAAGTGTTCAAACGAAGGCCTTTCGTTTTCTTCGAACTCCGGTTGCGTGCGATAGCCGGGATCGAGATAGTCCTGAAAGTACGATCCGAAATCGACCTCTTCAAAGGAGTCCTTGGGCGGCGCCGCAGGTTCCGCAACGACGCCGTTGTCCGGCCGGTCCAGGAGTTCCATCCGCTCCAGCCGTTCCTGGCGCTCCTGGCGGCCTGCGACCTCATCCAGCATCGGAACCGATTCGTCAATTTCCTCCAGGACGGGATTCTCCACCATCTCGGCATCAATCATCTCCTTCAGTTCCAGCTTGTTCAGAGCAAGAACGCTCACCATCTGCATCAGGCCCGGAGTGAGCACCTGACGTTGAGATACCTTGAGCGACATTTTGGGTTGTAGCAGCGCCATAATTTGAACGTTTTCCCCGCCTGAACTTACTTCAAGTGTAACCGCCGGAAAATAGTGCTTAGTGGCAAATTAACGCACATGGAGCCCGGCGTGCCAGTTTAGGCAACGAACGTTTTGGGAATCGGTACATGGACTTTCGTGCGCGGCCATTCTCATGCAGGGTATTGACAAACCGCAGTTTTGTGATCCCGCTACCTGCAACGCCCATCAACCCAGCGAAAACCCCTCGCCCAGGTAGACGCGTCGTACCTCAACATCATTACCCAGCTCATGCGGCGTGCCGGCGCGAAAGATCTTGCCTTCCGCGATGATGTAAGCCCGGTCGGTCACGCTCAGGGTCTCGCGCACATTGTGGTCGGTGATCAGAATTCCGATACCGCTGGCCTTCAAATCGAAGATGATCTTCTGCAGCTCCAGCACCGCGATCGGATCGATGCCGCTGAAGGGCTCATCGAGCAGAATAAAATTGGGCTGGATGCACAGGCAGCGCGCAATCTCTACGCGCCGCCGCTCGCCGCCGGAGAGCGCATAACCGCGCGTGGTGCGGACGTGCCCCAGGTTCAACTGATGAATGAGCCGTTCGGTTCTGGTGCGGCGCTCCTTGCTACCCAGGGGCTGCGCTTCAAGCACGGCCAGGATGTTTTCCTCGACCGTGAGCTTGCGAAACACAGACGGTTCCTGAGGCAGATAACTGATGCCGAAATTCCGCGCGCGCAAATACATGGGCACGCGGGTGATCTCCGTCTCGTCC
This sequence comes from Occallatibacter sp., assembly GCA_036489415.1. Lineage (GTDB taxonomy): Bacteria > Acidobacteriota > Terriglobia > Terriglobales > Acidobacteriaceae > Telmatobacter. The sequence continues at coordinate 50,178 of DASXFS010000039.1, forward strand.
ACCATCACGCGGCCGGATTCGGGCTGCACCAGGCCCACGATCATGTAAAAACTGGTGGTTTTGCCGGCGCCATTCGGACCCAACAGGCCGACCACTTCTCCGCGGGAGATGCGCAGATCCACTCCGCGCACCACCTGCCGTCCCTTGTAGCTCTTGCAAATGCCCTCAGCGATCAGTGTTTCCATCTGCCCTTCAGACCTGCTTGACCGTTTACTCTTGACCCGTTTACTTCTGCGTGGTCGTCTCCGTGGTTGTTCTGCGTCCGCCGCCTTCGATGCTCACACTATCATCGTGGCCATGGAAGATCAAAGCACCGCCGGATACCGTGCCTCGCGGATCGGTCATGCGCGGCGGCGCGGCCGCGGTTCCGGTAAGCACATAGTCCCCAGTCTCGCCCGTATACACCAGTTGCTCGCCGGTGCCGCGCCGCCCGCCGGAGGTCACCACCACGCGGCCGCGCGCCGTCATGCGATCCACCTGCGCCTGCCCGCCGTCTTTTCCGGCGTGGTTGCCGGGCGGCAGCAGCACCAGCTCAACTTCGTTGGAGATTGAAGTCGCCGTGGCCGTCTCCGCCACCACAGTTCCCAGCGCGCCGCCGCGCATCACGGCTTTGCGCTCGGCGCCGGAATACTTCAGATCTCCGCCGCGCACGCGGATTACCGAGGGCGTCTTGGGCTTGCCAGCTGATTCCTTCGCAGCAGAATCCCTGCCCGCATCGCTACCGGGCTGCTTGCCGGGAGTCGAGCCCATATCGAGGCCTCCGGCGCTCAACAATACCGCCTTCACCGGCTCTGCCGGGTCCGTGCTCGTGGCTACGAGCGTCTGCTTCTGGCGATCAAGCACGATCACCGGCCCGGAAACCGAGTTGGCCTGCTGCCACAGCCGCGCGTGGCCTCGGAACGTGGCCACTGCTCCAGTTCCGCCCGCCGCATGGCTCAGTTCCGCCTCGGCAGCAACCACATGCGCCGGACCTTTTCCGCCCAAAGCTACGCCGCCATGGCTTGGAGTATCGCTTCCCGGCGCACTCTGCCGGCCATCAGCGGCCGATCCCGTATCGAGCCACGTGGCCTTCACATCGCCATGCGCAAACGCGTCTCCAGACAAATGCGAAACGTCAATCTTGTCTGCCGTCATTTGCAGGCCGCCGTCTTCCACGCGCGGACTCACGGTCAGGTGCAGCCACTCTCCTTCACCGTCGTAGACTGCGCGCCCAGCCCAGGCCCTGAGCGGCGCTTGGGCCTGGGCATCATTCTGCGCAGAGGGCTTGGGCGCAGGCTCCTGCGTCAACACCACATGCCCATCCAGCACCGCCGACTGAATCTGTCCTGCTGCGCCCCGGCCACTCGCAGCGGAGTCCCTGCGATTCGCCTGATCAAAGTGCGCCTCCAGCCGGTCGCCGGCCGAGGTCTGCCGTACTCCAGCAGCGTTGGTCTCCTGCAAGCTCGCGTGGCCGATGCCGGTCATCGCCGTCAAGACCGAATTCGGCCCAAGCTCGCCTGTCACTTCATCGGCCGCCAGCCGCGAGGGCTCCGGCGCCGCGTTACCGCGCTGGCTCTCGCCGGTGACCACCACCCCTTGCACGCCGTGAATAGTCTCGGGCTCGACCTGGCCATGCCCGTTGTCGCGAAAATCAATATCCGCAAGCGGCGACTTCCACGTCCTGCTCACCCGCATCGGCCCCTTGACGCCCTCGCTGAGAGCCTCGCTCTGCATTTCCACGCCGCGTTCCAGGTGTACGTGGCGCAACTCGCCCTGCGGGGTAAAATCCATCTCCGCCGTGGGAGACGCACCGCGCATCCGCCGCTGCCCGGCCCCATCTTCGGTTTGGCGGGTCGAGTCCATCTTGACGCCGCCTTCGAGGTGCCCATGCCGCGGCTGGTTGTGCTCGTCGAAATCCATGGAACCCATGGGCGCCGCAATGTGGCCACCATTGGCCGTCACCAGATTGAATCCGTTCACAGCGTCCAGCCGCACCGCCGAGCCATCGTCGCGAAACAGAATCTTGGCGTCGCCGGCCGTCGCTTGGCCGCCACGGTAGACGGCCGTGGCCGCATGAAGCCGGCACAGGTGCGTGTCGCGCTCAAACTCCGCATGTTGGGCGTGTATCTGGATCGATTGGCCGCCGCGCCGGGTGTCGAGTTCCACTGACCGATCAAGCACCAGAAAGCCCTGCTGCGAGTTATAGGTGGCTCCCAACGAGCTGCCGCTTCCCTGCACCGTGGAAAAATCCACATGCTCGGCCGTCGCCGCCATTCCGCTCTTGGTGTCGAAGGTCAGGCCGCTGGTCTTGACGTGAATTTCGCCAGGCTCGGCCGTCTCGGCGGCGGATGCGATGGGCGTCGGTTGACCTTTTTCAGTTTTGCTCTTGTCAGCTTTGCTCTTTTCAGTTTTGGCTTTCCCGGCAGACGCCTTGGGCGTACTCCCAGGCGCCGCCGGTGGACGCATCAGCGTGATCTCCACCGGCCCGTTGGCCTTGGCCGTGCCGTCTTTCTGGTCGTAGTCGAACTCCGCGCCCTGGATGCGATCCACGCGGCTGCCGTCCCCGCCGTAGAGCTCAATCCGCACATCGTGCAGAATCGCGTGATTGTCCTTGTAGCCCACCACCTTCGAGGCGTGAATCCGATAGCGAGAGTGGCCGCCGAAGGAGTGGTCGAGGGTATAGCCGCTGGCGTCCGCGGTAATGTTGACGCCCAGCCGTTGAGGCAGCTCTTTCCAGTTAAGCGGATTCTTCAGCTTGCCGCGGGCCAGAAAAATCCCCAGCGCCGCAACCAGCAGGATGCCTGCCACGAGAACCAGCGTCCGCAACCGTTCAATGGTGAATCGCACGCTCAGTTGCTCACCCCAAGCCGCGCCGCGAGCCGCTGGGCAAGGCTCTCACCCAACTCGCTCCACAGCAGCCGCGCCGTGGCTCCTGAAGCTTTCTCAATCGCAGCCGTCAGTTCCACAAGCTGGCGCACATTCTCTTCTATATGCCGCGCCGCAACGGAATCGAGTTCCACGCCCTCTTCCAAAAACGGCCCATCCGGTCCGAAATCCACGCGGATGTGCCCTTCGGCCTCGTATGCGCCGTCGTCGAACAGCGGTCCGTAGCCTGTGACCCGCACCAATCGAGGTTCCCGCGCCCAGCGCGCATCGAGATTCGACCCACTCCCCGGGCTCGACGCAACCTCCAGCTCCCACAGGCTCCAGCCGATCTGAAACTCGTACGCGTAATCGTCGTGCAGCAACTCAAGCGCCTCTTGGACGGCAACCCGCGGGTCCGCGCCGGGGCCTCCTGGGGCATCGCTGCCGTCCGCACTTTTGCTTCGCCTGCCATAGACGTTTTGCAGCACCGGCGACTCGCTCCAGCTCACCGGCCACACCGTCGCCGAATAGACGCGCGCCTCGCCGCCATGCGCGGCAAACGCGCCAAGAACCGCCGTCAACTTGTCCGCCATCGCGGCCAGGCGCAGATTCGGATACCACAAACTCAGATAAAGCGTGTCAGCCATCTCTCTAGATTGTAGACGTGCGGAAGGAGCCGAAGATGCGGAGAGAATTACCGCGATACACCCCTCTTACTCAGGAACTCACTCTTCAAGGTGCGTTTAAAGGAGCGATTGGCATGAGTGGCAGAAATGGTTCCGGACCCTATGCAGTAACGATCTCGCTGAAGTCGGCGATACCGGAAAACCCACGCAGAACTTCATCAATAATGCCGAGGTTTGCTCCGCGGATCACGGGATCGGTGTCGAGGACCATAACCTTGTCGAAGAAGGCATCAACTGTGGGCCGCAGCGTGGCAATGGCGGCCAGCGCTTCGCCGTAGGCCCGCTGCTGGCGGAGGGTTCCCACCTTGGGCGCAAGCGCTGCGGCAGAGTCGGCAAGATGTTTGGCTTCGGAGGACAGCGCAACATCTTTTGGGGAGCCGAGCGCGAAGTTTTTTTCTTCCGCCTGACGCAGGATGTTCTTGATGCGCTTGAAGGCTACACTGATGGCTGCGAAATCATCAGAGCCGCGGACGGCTGTGAGGGCCTCGGCGCGGGCAATTGCGTCGGGAACGTCGTCGGCACCGGCGGCGAGAACGGCGTTGACGACATCGTAGGCGAAGCCGCGGACGTCTTTGAGGTAGAAGTGAAGGCGCTCGTGGAGGAAGGCCGTCACCGGCTCCTTCTGACCGCTCCAAGCTAACTTGTAGGCGGTTGCCCCAATCACGTCTCCGAGCATCAGTGGCAGCTTCGACTCCGCAAGGATTTTAACAATTGCGTTCGCAGCTCGGCGCAAAGCAAAGGGATCTTTTGATCCCGTTGGTGCATTGCCGATACTAAACATACCGACGATTGAGACGATACGGTCAGCGAGTCCAAGCAACTGGCCTTCGACCGTTATCGGAATTGCGTCTTCAACCGACGCTGGCCTGTATTGATCGGATATTGCGTTTGCCACAACTCCATTATGCCCTTGGGCCAAGGCATATTGACCGCCGATTATTCCTTGCAATTCAGTGAACTCTTTGACTAACTCCGTTGTCAGATCAGTCTTGGCTAACTTAGTCGCCAGCGTGAGGGCGGGCTCATCAATCACAGTGCCTGTTGCGGCCGGTTCTCCGATCTCATTCTTTGGAAGAATGGCGAGAAGCGACTTCACTACTTCTAGATTTTCCTCGGTTTTCCAGTGATAATCTCCTAGATCGCGATAAAACGTGACGCTTTTCAAGCTCTCGACGCGAGCTTCCAGGGTTGTCCTCTGATCGAAGTCCCAAAAGAAGAGTGCATCCTTGAACCGCGCACGCAATACACGGGCGTTGCCGTGGCGGATAATCGCGAGGCCTGCGTCGTCAACCTCAGTGTTCAATACGGCAAGAAAATGCGGCATCAATTTGCTGTACTCGGGTACTAATCCTTCGCGCAATTCAGCTTGAACGTTATCCGCACCTTCGACTGCAAAGTACTTTTGGTGATCTCGCATGACGGTGACGAGAACCTCTGTTGGAAGCTTGAGATACTCGTTTTCAAACTCGCCGATGATCACAGTGGGCCACTCGGTGAGGTGCACGACCGTTTCAAGCAGCGACTCGTCTTCACGCAAGCGTGCGTCGGGTACGGTGCGTATGGCGGCATCGAGAGCCTTGCGGATCGAATGCCTGCGCTCGGCCACGTCGACTACGACATACGCGGCGCGCATTTGATCCTTGTATGAAGCCGCGGAAGATAAAAGCACGGAGTGCTCGCCGTGCAGGATGCGATGGCCGCGACTGGCGTTACCGGCGGCAATCCCCGCAATCTCCAGCGGGACGACCGCACTATCAAGCAGCGCGACGATCCAGCGTACCGGCCTTACGAAGCGCTCCGGCTTGCCTGCGCGCCAGTACATGTTCTTGGCCCAGTAGAGGCTCAGCACTTCTTTGGGCAGTTCCGCAGTGAGCACCTGCGGTGCGGCCGTTCCCACGCGCTTCACAGTCGCCCCAACATACTCGCCCTTGGCGGTGGTGATTTTTTCAAGAGCCGCAACGGCGACGCCGGCCTTCTTCGCAAAAGCCTCGGCCGCGGCCGTGGGCGCGCCGTCTTTGAAGGCAACCTTCCACGACGGGCCGGTCAGTTTTTCTTCCGCGTCTGCCTGCGTGGCGAGTACATCTTCCACCAGCACAGCCAGACGGCGCGGCGTGGAATAGGTGGTGACTTTGCCGCTCGCGCCAAGCAGCCGCTCCCGCGTGAGCAGATCGGTTACGCGCTTGCCTAACTCAGCTTCCGCCCCGGCGATCATGCGGGCGGGAACTTCTTCAAGGCCAATTTCTAAGAGAAAATCCGACATAACCTTTTCTTTCTTGCTTCCTATGGCGAGGAAACGGGATCGATGCTTCTCAGCCCGGAATTCCCTCAGGGGCTAAAGCCCCGTTCCTAAAGCTCTTTTTTTGGCACGACTAAAGTCATGCCCTGTAACAGGGCCAGAAGGTAAAACAACGTCTAACTCGCCTGCTGCAACGCGTATGCCTTGGCCACGCCCACTGCCAGCGCGCGAATGCGGCCGATGACGCCGACACGCTCAGTCACGCTGATGGCGCCGCGCGCGTCCAGAAGATTGAACAGGTGCGAGCACTTGAGCGCAAGCTCATAGGTCGCCAGCAAAGGAAACCGCCGTTTCTCTAGAGTGTCCGCGCTCTCCTTGGCAAACAGCGCGTTGGCCTTTTCGAGCAATGCCTTGGCCTCTGCTTCGTAAAGATTGAAATGCTGCCAGAGCTTTTCGACATCGGCAAACTCAAAGTTATAGACAGAAAACTGTAACTCCTCGGTCAGCCTGACTTCGCCATAAGTTACAGGAGCGCCTGTCTCCGGGTCGCGCGCCCAGACAATGTCGTAAATCGAATCCACATCCTGAAGGAAGGCCGCGATGCGTTCCAGACCATAGGTCAGCTCGGCGCAGATGGGGTCGAGATCGAGGCCGCCGCACTGCTGAAAGTAAGTGAACTGAGTGATCTCAAGGCCATCCAGCATGACCTGCCAGCCCACGCCCCACGCGCCGCCGGCGGGCCACTCCCAGTTATCTTCTTCAAACTTCAAATCGTGCTGGGCAAGGTTGATGCCGATGGCCTGCAACGACTCCAGATACAGTTCCTGCACGTTCACTGGAGGCGGCTTCAAGATCAACTGAAACTGCGTGTGCTTGAAAAGTCGGTTGGGGTTCTCGCCATAGCGGCCATCGGCCGGACGCCGCGAAGGCTGCGCGTAGCCCACGCGGTAGGGCTTTGGCCCCTGCACGCGCAAAAACGTTTCCGGCGCCATGGTGCCCGCGCCCACCTCGACGTCATACGGCTGTTGCAGCACGCAGCCGCGCGCTGCCCAGAAACCCTGCAAGCGGAACAGCAGTTCCTGAAAGGTAAGCGCGGTGGGTTGAGCGGCGGACACAGCCGCGGATGATTCAACGGTAGATGAGGGCACGTATCGCTCTTTCTGGACGGGACTGGGGCTCGACGGAACTGAGGTCGATTTTATCAGCCCGGGCAACGGCCTGGGGCGTATCGACTTAGAGCCGCGCCAGCGTTTCCGCCGTGCGCAGCTTGCGTTCCAGATGGCGCTCCAGGGCCTGCAAGGCAAAGCGGCGCAGGTCCAGCCCGCGCCGCCGCGGCCAGGATTCGCCGGCAAAAGCCGAGGCAGGCGCGCGCAGCATCCGTTGCGCCAACTGCCAGGAGTCGGCGGAAAGCGCGTTGGCGTTGCCGTTGCGATGCACGTCGCAGAACAATCCATCGGCCAGGCCATTGAACCAGACCTCCTCTGCCTGCAATGCTTCGCCGCAGGCCGTGCAGTGGCCCATATCCGGCAGCAAGCCCATCAGGCGCGTCATCCACAGCGAAAAATAGGTCAGCGGCATCCAGGGCTGCTCCACAGTGGTCTGCTCCAGAACTGCCAGAAGCAGCCGGAAAACCGTCTCCTGCGGATCGTGTTCGGGCAGCGCCTCGTCCAGCACTTCCGCAAAAAAGCTCAGCACCGCCATGCGCACGTGATCGACCGGAGCCGAGAGCGGTGAACGGATGATTTCAAGCTGATCCAGGCGAACGAGCTCCTGGCGCGGTCGCTCGGCAAACCAGGCACGGGTCACCGTCATGGGCTCCAGAGCCCCGCCGAACCGCTTGCGGCTCCTGAGCGCGGACTTGGCCACGCCCTTGATGCGGCCGTAGTCGCGCGTGAAAAAGCTCACAATCAGGTCGGCCTCATGCACCGGCCAGGTACGCAAAACCACGGCTTCCGAGGTGAGCACGCTCATGCGTCTACTATCTTCGCATTCGGCCGGTCGTCGCGGGTGGTGATGCATATCCATTGAGAAATGTAAGGATTAATACAAAAAGTAAGCAATAAACAGAAAAGTAATAAAATATATAGTAAAATCGGATTTGAAAGGATTTTCAGATGCCGCCAGCAACCATGACCTCCAAGGGCCAAATTACGATTCCGGTGAAGATCCGGAAGGCTCTCGGCCTGAAACCCGGAGTACGGATCAACTTCTATGAAGTGGAAGACGGCCAGTATGTTTTGCGGCCAAAAGCCGGCTCGATCATGGACATGAGAGGATGCCTGGCCGGCAATGAACCGCCTGTAACGATTGAGGAAATGAATCAGGTGGTTCGCGACCAGGCAGCCGAACTGGACAAGGCAACGATGAGCAGCGCACGCAAAAATCAGCCCAGAAATCGGCCCACCAAGAATCAGCCCAATGGAGAAGCCGCTTGATCGGGCTGGACACGAACGTCCTGGTGCGCTTTTTTGCCCAGGATGACCCGCTGCAAAGCCCCAGAGCAGATGAGATCATGAGTTCCCTGACGACCGAAAGCCCAGGCTGGGTGGGGTTAACGACCGTTCTGGAACTGGTGTGGGTGTTGGGCAACAAAGGCCGCTTTGACCGCAAAGCGATAACCAGGATACTGGATCAACTTCTGTCGCGCGAAGAGATTGAGATTGAGCAGGACAGCATCGTTCAAAACGCGGTGCAACTGTTCAGGAGGGGCAACGCGGATTTTGCCGATTGCCTGATCGCCAGTTCGGCACGCGCGGCTGGGTGCAGCCGAACGTTTACTTTTGACCGGATAGCAGCGCAGGACGCCGGGATGCATCTAATCGAGTGACCCGAAATTCGACCACCTTTTCGCTTGCGGAGGAAGTTTTCCACCGGTTGCGGGCAAAAGAGGTGGTTAGAATGGGCTCAGAGGTTCCAAATGCCTTCCGCAATGGTCACCTTCAATGGCCGTATTACCCTTCCCCCAGACGTTCGCAAGCAGCTTGGACTCAGAACCGGCGACAGCGTTGAATTTGTCGAAATTGAAAATGGACGCTTCGCCATCACACCTGGCGCATTATCGAGTCCCGGCCCAGACCAGCAATCGATTGACGACCCCAGGGGCTGGATTCCCAAACTGGATTTCTCGCCCACCGAAGATGAGCCCCGGTTCAGGGAGCTGGAAGAGTCCATTCAGTAAGAGCAGGCAGTAAGGATGGACTGACCAAACTCACCGGCTGAAGAATCAGGTAGGAGCGCAGCCCGCTGGCGCTCCTTGAGGGGTTTTGTGTAAGGGCGGGTTTTTGCGCGAGCTGGAGAGTCGGTTTGCGCCTTCGACAGGCCTTGCGTGAGCGGTGCAGCGTCTTCGCAGCGTGCCTTTTCATCCCCTACGCTTTTTCATTCCCCATGCTTTTTCAATCCAAAGACACAAACGCGCATCCCGCCGGGCGGAATGCGCGTGTGGACCGGCAAACGAATCAGGATGCGGAAGACCGTTAGCGGCCGAAGTGCGCGGCGTTCTTGTCGGTATAGCTTGCCCACTTCTCCGGCAGGTCGTCCAGGGCGAAGATGGCCGAAACCGGGCAGGCCGGCACGCAGGCGCCGCAGTCAATGCACTCGACCGGATCGATGAACAACTGGTCGGCCTCGCCGTGACCGTCTTCGTCCTTCTTGGGGTGGATGCAATCGACAGGACAGGCGTCCACACAGGCGGTGTCCTTGGTGCCGATACAGGGTTCTGCAATCACGTATGCCATGACTGAATTCTCCGCGGAGACTAGCTCTCGACGCTGATAGTAGCACAGGAGACCGGAGGCTGACTCGTATGAGCCAACCCCGAGTTTTGCCATGCGGGAAACGAGAGAATCGTCCCTGGAGTTTCGATCCCTCTAGCGGCCGGTCATCTTCTCCAGATGTTCCGGATAGCGGTCACCCTGCACCGCAATCTTTGCCGCGCCGTCCTTGATTTGGCGCAGGTCATCGGGCGTGAGTTCAATCGAAAGCGCCCCGAGGTTCTCATCCAGCCGGGACAGTTTGGTCGTGCCCGGAATAGGAACGATCCATGGTTTCTGCGCGAGCAGCCAAGCAAGCGCGATCTGCGCGGGTGTGGCGTTCTTCTGCTTGGCGATGGAGCTAAGAATATCCACAAACGCCTGATTGGCCCTCATCGCTTCCGGCGCAAAGCGAGGCAACGTGCTGCGGAAATCGCCTTTGCCAAGCTTGGTGTTCTCGTCCATCTTTCCTGTCAGAAAGCCCTTGCCCAGCGGGCTATAAGGCACAAAGCCGATGCCGAGTTCCTCAAGCGTCGGAATCACTTCTGCTTCCGGCCTGCGCCACCACAGCGAGTATTCGCTTTGCATCGCCGTCACAGGCTGAACGGCATGGGCGCGGCGAATCGTCTGCACTCCCGCTTCCGAGAGGCCAAAGTGCTTCACCTTGCCCGCTTGAATCAGTTCCTTCACCGCTCCAGCTACATCTTCAATCGGCACCTCCGGATCAACGCGGTGCTGGTAGAACAGATCGATGGCGTCAATCTGAAGCCGCTTGAGCGAGTCCTCGGCTACCTGCTTAATATGCTCCGGGCGGCTGTTCAAGCTGTGCGACCCTGGAACCGTGCTGGAACCAGCGTTGAAGCCGAACTTGGTGGCAATCACCACCTTGTCACGGATGGGCGAGAGCGCCTTGCCCAAAAGCACCTCATTCGTAAACGGACCGTAGACCTCAGCCGTGTCGAAGAACGTGATGCCGCGATCCACGGCCGCATGCATCAGGGAGATCATCTCCTGCGTGTCGTGCGGCTCGCCATAGGAGAAGCTCATCCCCATGCAGCCGAGGCCGAGGGCCGATACTTCCAGATTGCTGTTTCCCAGTTTTCGTTTTTGCATCGTTTCTCCTGCGATGGTTAGATAGACATCCCTTAGAGCCGTTACTCCGACTTGAGCGAAGCCATATCGATAGAGAAGCGGTACTTCACATCGGACTTAAGCAGCCTCTCGTAGGCTTCGTTGACCTTCTGGATGGGGATCACTTCGACATCGGCGGTAATGTTGTGCTTGCCGCAAAAGTCGAGCATCTCCTGGGTTTCGGGGAGACCGCCGATGGGAGAGCCGGAGAGGCTGCGGCGGCCGAAGATGAGCCCGAAGACGGCGACGGGCAGCGGCTTTTCCGGCGCGCCCACCATGGTGAGGTTGCCATCGCGTCGGAGCAGGTTGAGGTAGGCATTGATGTCGTGATCTGCGGCGACAGCATCGAGTATGAAGTCGAAGCTGCCCGCGTGCTTCGCCATCTCATCCGCGTTGCGGGAGATGACAACCTCATCGGCTCCCAGGCGCAGCGCGTCCTCCTTCTTGCCGGGCGACGTGGTGAACACCACCGTGTGCGCTCCGAAAGCATGCGCGAACTTGACGCCCATGTGGCCGAGTCCGCCCAGACCCACCACGCCGACCTTCTTGCCTTTGGTCACGTTCCAGTGACGCATGGGCGAGTAGGTCGTGATTCCCGCGCACAGCAGTGGCGCGGTCCCAGCAAGATCAAGGTTCGACGGAACGCGAAGCACGAAGCGCTCGGTGACGACAATGCTGTCGGAATACCCACCATATGTGACGCCCCCGGTGTGCTTGTCCGGGAAGTTATAGGTGAGGGTCATGTTGGGGCAGAACTGCTCGAAGCCGGCCTTGCACTCGGGACATGTGCCGTCGGTGTCCACCAGGCAGCCCACCGCGGCCAGGTCGCCGGTCTTGAATTTGGTTACAGCAGAGCCGACCTTTGTGACTCGGCCCACAATCTCATGGCCGGGAACGCAGGGGTAAACGGTGGGCATCACGCCGCTCCACTCGTTGCGCGCCTGGTGAAGATCGGAGTGGCAGATGCCGCAGAAGAGTATCTCGATCTGGACATCGTGTCCAGTGGGATCGCGCCGTTCAATCGCGGTCGATGCAAACGGCGATGTCGCGCTGCGAACGGAATAGGCTTTTGCTTTGTACATGAAGAACCCTCGATTTCCTCGACAATTTTAGGAGCAACTCGCTCGTAAATAAGACTACGAAATAGCGCCCTTCGAGCGGTATCCTGATCCTGCCAATCTATTGCCTATTCCTGTCGATACATGCACTTTTTGTATACAGGATTATGAACGCGGCGTTAACTTGGTTTTGAAGGAGTCAAGCGGGTGACAGGGCCGAAACATAAGGTTGCGAGCACAGATCAAAGCGTAGTCGCGATGCGCGCTGAGTTGGCCTGCAAGATTGCCGATCGGGCCATTGCAGAAGGCGATACGCTCACTGAGATTCCGGGTTTGCGCCTCTACCGCCGATCCGCACCCACTGCCTGCGCATCGGCTGCATACGAACCCAGCCTGGTCGTTTTTGTGCAGGGCCAGAAGCGAATCAATGTTGGCAAAACAATTTACCTGTGCGACGGCTCGAATTTCCTGCTGACTTCTGTCGATCTTCCTGTTGTCAGTCAGATCATCACGGCGACAGAAAAGGAACCGCTCCTCGGCTTGCTGTTCAAGCTTGAAATGCCCGTGGTCCGGGAGATTCTCTCGCAGCAGGAGTTTCAAGGGCACGAAGAGGCTGGCGACGCCCGCGGTATGGCCGTCGGCATCACCTCGGTCGAACTGCTGGACGCGTGTTCCCGGCTCGTCAACCTCCTTGACGCACCACAGGACATTCCATTTCTCGGCAGCTTGATCCAGCGGGAAGTCGTCTACCGGCTGCTTCGCAGCCCGCAGGGAAAACATCTCCGCGCCATCGCCACCCTGGGAGAGCAGACCCATCGGACTTCAAAGGCCGTTGAATGGCTGCGAACAAACTACGCCAAGCCACTGCGCGTAGAGGAACTGGCGAGCGTGGCGCGGATGGGCGTCTCGACGCTGCACCACCAGTTCCGCTCCCTGACTGCGATGAGTCCGCTGCAATACCAGAAGCAACTCCGGCTGCATGTCGCGCGCGAGCGCATGATGAACGCGGGCCTTGATGCCGCAAGCGCCGCGTTTGAAGTCGGCTATGAAAGCGCGAGCCAATTCAATCGCGAGTACAGCAGATTCTTCGGCCAGCCTCCCATGCGCGACACCAAGGCGCGGCTGCTCGCCGGTTCCGCAACCGCCCAAGGCTGACAGCAACCCACTCAACGCGGAGACGAATGGAAGCGGCTATCCTGATGCAGCGTTCGCGGCCCGCTCTGCGCGTCGCTGGGCAAACTCCTGCGGGGTGGGAATAGGAGCCAGATTGCGCCCGGCGAACATGTCCTTGAAAAGCTCGACCATCTCCGCGTGAATCAGCCCATTCGTGGCCAGAACCTCTTTGCTGTTCAACTGGAACGCGGCACCGGCAAAGTCCGTCACCTGACCGCCAGCTTCGGCAACCAGCAGAATCCCCGCGGCCGTGTCCCAGGGATTCAGGTTGAATTCCCAGAAGGCTTCCAGACGGCCAGCGGCCACAAAAGCCAGGTCGAGCGCGGCCGAGCCAGCCCGACGCACCCCATGCGAGCGCAGCGTGAACTCCTGGTAGAAGTGGACGTTGGGGCTCAAATGCCGCTTGCGGCTGGGAAAGCCTGTGGAGACGAGCGACTCGGCTAGCTCGGGCGTCTGGGAAACATGGATCGGCTTGCCGTTGAGCCATGCGCCGCGTCCCCGCTCGGCGGTGTAAAGCTCGTCGCGCATGGGGTCGTAAATCACGCCTGCCACGATGACGCCGTCCTGATCCGGACCGGTTCCAGCCGGCCTTTGCTCCAGGCCCATGGAAACGCAAAACTGCGGAAAGCCGTGGGCGAAATTGGTAGTCCCATCAAGCGGGTCCACATACCAGCGGAACTCGCCCTCCATGCGCTCGCGCGTGCCCTCTTCGCCATAGACGCCGTGCTCGGGAAAAACCTCGGCGAGGCGGCCGCGAATCAATTTTTCTACTGTCCGGTCGGCCACGGTGACCAGATCCACGTCCCCCTTGTACTCGGTCTCCACGCCCTGGGCGAAAAACTCGCGCAGCCGCGCTCCCGCCTCGCGCGCAATAGCCAAGGCCTTGGGAACCCAGACCAGATCCCCTGCCGCCGCGGCGCTCAAAAATCCGTCCCGTTTGGCGCAGTGGTTCCTGCGGGCGCAATTTTGCTCGCAACCCGCCTCCCTGGTTCGCTGTCGCGGGGCTCACGGCGCCTTCCAACCTCGGCGATGCTGCGGATTTGATGCTTATAAATGAACAGATTCGGCAGCCCGTCGCGCGTCAGGCGCAGCATGGCGTCGTCGAAGTATTCAATCCAGCCGCGCACCGTCTCGCCATCGCGCAGTTTGACGGTGACGACAACCTGGCGGTCGCTGAGCGAGCGCAGATAGAGCGCCTCCTGGCCGGTATCGCCCGGTGGAGGCGCCTTGGAGCGGCGGCGCGAGGAAAGAGGAGAGGTCATGCTGCCATTTTAGATGCAGCACGGGTGGCGAAAGGCGTATGAGGAAAAAACAGTAGCTGGATTCCTTCCGGATTGGCGACGATCCGACCGAAACAGAGTTTTTTGGATGTTCTGCACCTCTTCCACTGTCAGGTGAGCCGCTCTGCGACCCAGCCAATCAAGGGTAAATGGAAAAGCTTTTCCCGTTTAGCCTGGATCATTGCGACAAGCCATCCAACCAAACCCAGCAGCGAGCCTACTGACGAAATATAAGTCGAACCGATATGCAGGAGCATGAACGGAGTCCAGAGCAGGAAGAGAATAAGACACTGAATACAGTGGAAGCGAAGAAATGTACTTTGTTGGCTGCGACGTCTGGTCAACAAATACATCAACGGAAAGAGTACTCCGAACAAATAGCAAATTCCTCCGCTCGGGAGGTTTTCGGTGGAACTGCCTTGTTTCGCGCTCTCGTCTTGCATAAGGGTCAACCAGATTATAACCAGCTAAAGGATTCTTGACGGTTAACTGGCTAACCTGACACGGCGAGGGAGGACTAGCCCATTCCAGTCGGCCGACATAAACAACTTCAACGGCAAGAGCCAACAAGTCAGTTCTTGGTGGAAGGCGCATCCGCGTAATAGCCGGTCTTGTGGCGAACATTGAAGTCCTCGGTCGCGGCTCTGGGAACGGTGACATCGATGCGGTGAAAGGTCTTTCCCGGCTCCTGATTTTTGGGATAGTAGCCGAGCAGGTACTGCGTGCGCAGGTCGTCGCTCACTTGCGCAAAGGCCTTGTCCAGGCCGCCCGCGCTCACATAAAAGCTCTTGCCGCCGGTCTGCTCAGCCAGCGTGATGAGCGCGTGTTCGCCGCCCAGGTCGCGGCCGGCGCTGGCCTCGATGGGCACGTCGATGATGGAGTAGATCATCACCTCATGGCGCAGCGCGGACTCGAGCGCCTGGTCATAAGTGCTGCTCTTAACGGTATCGTCGCCGTCCGAGACCACGATCAGCACCTTGCGCCCCGTTTTCGGGCCCAGTTGTTCAGACCCTAGAACGACCGCATCGTAAAGAGCCGTAGCCCAGTCGGCGTGCAACTGGTTCAGCCCTCGATCGATCAACGCAGCCTTATTGGTAAACGGCGTCAACTCCCGCACCTCGGTGGCAAACTGGAGCAGGTCCATCTGGTCCTGCGGGCGCAGAATGGCATGGACAAACCGCCGCGCCGCATCGGCTTCTTCGGTCAAATCTTTCCTAACGCTGCTGCTGGTGTCAATGGCCAGAGTCAGGTTCAGGGGCAGTTCCGACTGGCGCTCGAAGACGGAAATCTGCTGCGGACGGCCGTCTTCTTTTACGGCAAAATCGTCGCGCGTAAGGCCGCCCACAATAGCGCCGTTGCGGTCTGTCACGTTGACGAAGACACTCACCAGCCTCACATCCACGTGCAGCGTGGTCTCCTGCGCAATCAGCGGCACAGATGCGATGCCGAGCAGAACCGTGCAAACCGCGACGTGGCCGAGGACAACGAATCCGGCAATCGAAGGCAACGGATTCTTACGCGCCATCTTCAGCCTCCGGGGCGACCGCCATCGCGGCGGGAAATGGCTCGCCATCGGCCCACTCGGCTCCATCGGCAAACGTCTCTTTCTTCCAGATGGGCACCGTCTTCTTGAGCGTGTCGATGAGCCAGCGGCAGGCTTCAAAAGCCTGCGCACGATGCGCCGAAGCCACCACGATCAGCACGCTCGTCTCGCCCACGGTGAGCCGCCCCAGGCGGTGAACGATCGTCGCGTGGCGAACACCAAAGCGCGCGCGCGCCTCCGCGGCCAATTCACCCATCTGCTTTTGGGCCATCTCCTCGTACGCCTCATAGTCCAGATGAAGCGTCAAGCGGCCGCGCGTGTTGTTGCGCACAATTCCGTCAAAAACGACGACCGCGCCGTCTTCGCCGCGTTTGGCAGCGGCAATCAGCCTTTCCGCATCAATGGGCTCACGAGTAAGCGCGATCATTCCGTGACTGCCGGCAGGTTCGTCCTGAATGTCTATCGTGCGGGAAGCCGCTGCATGCGCTCCGCCTGAAACAGGCGGCAGCAAGCCCACTTCATCGCCTTCGCGCAGCACCTGAGTTGCTGTTGCATAGGTTGAATTCACGCTCACCGCAATGCCCTGCAACACGGCAGCGGACTTGCGCGTGTTCCGATGGCCACTGCGCAAATGGGCGAGCAGCGCCGCGACCGTCGCGCCTTCCGGCAGTTCGATCGTCGCCGTCGGCGCACCCAGCCAGTCTTTCAATACCCCAAAGCAGAGAACTCGCACCTGCATCACGCTTAAAAGCATACCGCCTGCCGGTTAGACGCGGCAGGCGGCAATCTGTCGATGAATCATCAGTGATGCGTTCGGCAATCGGACGCGCTTCCCTTACGCCACCGCGCTCAACCCCATTCCAGGCTCCGACGCCTTGGTGCTGCGCCGTGCGGTCAACTCGGGCAGCGCCACGGCAAGCACGTCTTCAATGCGGCTGGCGTAGTGGATAGTTACGCCTTCCGTCAGCTCCGGCGTCAGGTCTTCTTCCACGTCCTGGCGATTGTCAGCCGGCAGAATGATGGTTGTCACTCCTGCCCTGCGCGCGGCCAGAAACTTCTCCTTGATGCCGCCCACAGGCAGCACATTGCCGCTGAGCGTGATCTCGCCCGTCATGGCCGTCAGTGGCCGCACCGGCGTGTCGGTTAGCAGCGATACCAGCACCGTCGTCATAGTGACGCCGGCCGACGGGCCGTCTTTGGGAATCGCTCCCGCGGGCACGTGGATATGCAGATCAATCTCGCGCGTAAAGTCCTCATCCAGCCCCACGCTTTCCGCATTGGACCGCACCCAGGTCAGCGCCGCCTGCATAGACTCCTGCATCACGTCTCCGATCTGCCCGGTCATGTTGAAGCCGCCCTTGCCCTTCATCTTGTTGGCTTCGATGAAGAGAATGTCTCCGCCAGCCGGCGTCCAAGCCAGTCCCACCGCCACGCCCGGCCGCTTCACCCGTTCCGCAACTTCGGTTTCCACGCGCACCTGAATGCCGCCCAGGAATTCCTTCAGCACATCGCGCGTTACGATGAGCTTTTCCGTCTTGCCTTCAGCCGTTCTGCTTTCGACCACCCGCCGCGCCTGTTTGCGGCAGACCGTTCCCAGCACCTGCTCCAGCTTGCGCACTCCGGCTTCGCGCGTGTAGTGGCGCACCACCCAGCGCACTGCGTCCTCGGGGAACTCAATCTGCTCAGGCGTGATTCCGTTCTCCTTGATCTGGCGTGGAATCAAATAGCGGTTGGCGATATGCACCTTCTCTTCTTCGCTGTAGCCCTGCAGGAAGATCAACTCCATTCTGTCCAGCAGCGGCGGAGGAACAGGATCGAGCATGTTTGCCGTGCAGATGAACAGCACCTTGGAAAGATCAAACGGCACATCCAGATAGTTGTCGCGGAACGTGTTGTTCTGTTCCGGGTCCAGCGTTTCGAGCAGCGCCGACGCCGGATCGCCGCGGAAGTCCCTGCCCAACTTGTCAATCTCGTCCAGCATGATTACCGGATCGTTGCATTCGGCGCGCCGTATACTCTGGATGATCTGCCCCGGCAAAGCTCCAATGTACGTGCGGCGATGGCCGCGAATCTCCGCCTCGTCATGCATGCCGCCCAGCGATACGCGCTGAAACTTGCGTCCCAACGAGCGTGCTATGGAGCGGCCGAGCGAGGTCTTGCCCACGCCCGGAGGTCCGACGAAACACAGGATCGGACCCTTCATGTCCGGCTTCAACTCGAGGACGCTGAGATAGTCCAGAATGCGGTCTTTGACCTTCTTGAGCTCGTAATGGTCTTCGTCCAGAATCTCCTTGGCCTTGTTGATGTCGATCTTTTCCCCCGAGCTCTTGCTCCACGGCAGCACGGCCAGCCACTCGATGTAATTGCGCGTGAGCGAGTAATCGGCGGCCATGGGAGACATGCGCGACAGGCGGGCAAGCTCCTTGAGCGCCTCTTTCTTCACGTCCTCCGGCATGTTGGCCGCATCGATCTTCTGGCGCAGGTCCTCGGTCTCGCGCTGGCCTTCGTCCTGCTCGCCCAACTCCTTCTGGATCGCCTTCATCTGCTCGCGCAGATAGTAGTCGCGCTGCGACTGCTGAACCTGGTCCTGCACCTCGGTCTGGATCTTGGTGCGCAACTGCTGCACCTCGATCTCCTTGGCCAGGTGCTTGTTCAGCTTCTCCAGCCGCTCCTCGATGCTGGCCGTCTCCAGCAGTTGCTGCTTGTCGTCGGTGGTCAGAAAAGGCAACGACGAGGCGACAAAATCCACCAGCCGGCTGGGTTCATCGATATTGGCGGCAATCGTCCGCAATTCATCAGAGAGCGTCTGCGACTCGGCCACAATCTGCTGGAACTGGCCAATAACGTTGCGCACCAGCGCTTCCATACCGGAACTGGCCGCGGGCTCCACGTCTTCCAGCGTCTCCACCTCGGCCACCATGAACGGCTCGGTCTGGGTGTAGCGCACCAGCCGCACCCGTTCCACGCCCTCGGTAAACACAAACCGGCTCTGGTTGGGCATGCGCACAACCTTATGCACCGTGGCCAGCGTGCCCACCGTATGCATATCCCCCGGCTTGGGCGAATCCAGGCGCGGGTCGACCTGCGCCGCGACAATGATGGTCCGCTCCTCACCCAGCGACTCGATCAGTTGGATGGAGCTTTCCCGGCCCACCGTCAGCGGCAGCACGGCATGGGGAAACAACACGGTATCCCGCACAGGAAGTACGGGGATACGGCGAACAGCAGAGGTGTTCTTTCCTGAGGCGATGGGAAGTGGGGAAGGCGGGGTCGATGGATTCGGCATTGAGTGTCCTCGTGTCAACTTTCCTTCATTAGACAGCGCAGGCTTCTAAAAGTTTCAAGATTCCCGCTTACGGCGACCAAACCTGCTTCGCGGCAGGGTCCACCTCCGCTGATACGGCCTGGCGCAACTCCAGGTTCCCGTTCCACTTCGCCCCAGGCAGCGAGGCGTGCAGCAAAGTCCGCATCCGACGCACCGGAAGTCCAAGAGCTCCAGTGGGCGCGTCAGACATTCACACGCTTACATAAAGTTCGATGCATAACAGGCTTACCATGTTCTGCGCCATCCCCGTAACTCCCGGAATGTCCTACCTGGGGTGTATCGGCCAGATGGTGAGGAATGTGAGACGAGTCGGCATCCTGAGGAGATACCGTGGGAAGGGGAAGCACCGACAGAAATAAGGAGTCCGACAAGAATAAGGAGCCTGACAAGCCACGAGTCAGGCCCGATTTATGCAGGCTCGGCCGACATGCCTGAGTTGGATGATTCTTTTTCACCCTTGATTGCCGATTCGATGTGCTCCCAAAGCTTGTCCGAGGGCTCCTCTTCGATGGGGAAAAGCTGGCGTGCGGCCTCGGCGATGGTTTCGAGGTCGGCAAGCAGGGCCCGGCAAAGCTCGCAGTCTTTGAGATGAGGATGGCCGGAGACATTCTCTCCGGTAGCAATCAGATCAGGTAACTGGGCTTGAAAGGCGGCACATGTCAAATTGTTGGCGTCCTGGTTGGCTTCCTGGCTCATCGCCGGCCCTCCTCCTGTGGATAGGTGCGCAGTTCATCGCGCAGTTTCAGGCGCGCCTTATGCAACTGAGACTTACTGTTGCCGACCGAGCAGTCGAGCATGACCGCAATCTCATTATGCTCAAAACCCTCAATGTCGTGCAGCACAAAAATCAAACGGTAGCCCGCCGGCAGGTTGTCGATGGCCCGCTGCAGGGCAAGTCTGTCAATGGCGCCGGACAGGCTCAGATCCTGTTCGCCAAAGCTGCGTCCGGGCCGTTCCTCTGCCGCCGGTTCCATGGCTTCATCCAGCGAGATGAGGGAAAGACCCTTCTTGCGCAGTTGCATCAGCACCACGTTGATGGCCAGCCGATGCAACCAGGTGGAAAAAGCCGAGTCGCCTCGAAAGGTGGCGATCTTGCGGTGCAACTGCAGAAATGCTTCCTGCGTCAGGTCTTCGGCTTCCGCAATGTTGCCTACCATACGCAAGCATAAAGAATAGATGCGTCTTTTGTGCAGGGAGTATAGCTGGGCAAACGCCTGATGGTCGCCGGCTTGGGCGCGGGCCAGCGTATCGGGGTCGAGTGTGCCGGCGGTTGAAGCCGCCCGTGCGTCAGACACAACAGGCCGCGCAAGCGCTTGCTCGCCGGGCTGAGGGGACTCTGCATCGGACGGATGCGCGGGGAACCTCGATTGGGGCATACGCTTCCTCGGGCCTTGGCTCAACAATTCGTGAATGCTGCGCGGGGCTGGTTTCCTCGTTAGTATAAGGGGAGCCGGCGGGGTGGGCGAAACCGCAGCGCAAAATACAAGAGGCGCGTGACTTGCGGGCTTTGGCGCTGAGGGCATCTTACATTCGTGCGAGCGGGTTCGGGCAGGCTGGATTTATTTCTCTTTTTCTGGAGATTGACGATCTTGAGGACAAAGCCGTCATGGTTTTGCGGCAATTCGATAGGTCTCCGGCCATCCGGGGTTCCGCTCGCAGCCGTCATCGTCCTCGTTTTCGCCGTTCAGGGCGGAATCCCGGCCTGGGGCCAGTCTACGTCCGAGCCTGCAACCAGCGCCGCGCCTGCTGTTCCAAAATCCGTGGCCTCCCAGCCAGCACAGACGAATCAAGAGCCCGATACCTTGCCCCAGCCGGATGAATCGGACAAGCCAGGCCAAACAGATCAGGACCAGGCGGACCAATCTGATTCATCGGATCAATGGGCTCAATGGCAGGGCCTCATCGTCCGCGGCATCTCCTTTGAGGGCGTCGACCGCTCCCGGCTCGATCCGCTTCCCGGCCAGCTTGCCCAGGCCGTGGGCACGCCATTCAATTCTGTACAGGTGCGCAGAAGCCTGCGCCGGCTGTTTGCCACCGGGCTTTATGAAACCATCGACGTCGCCGCCGCGCGCCTCGACAATGGAGTGGCTCTGGTCTTTCAAGGAACTGGCCGCACCTTTATCGGCACTGTCAGCGTGGAGGGAGCCAAGGGCGCCACCATCAATACGCAGCTTGATCGCGCCACCGAGCTCACGCCCGGCGCCCGCTTCACGCCCGCCAAGCTCGCCAGCGCGCTTGAACAGATGCGCCGCACGCTGGCTGATAACGGCTTCCATGAACCCAGGATTACGCAAACCCTGACGCCGGTGCCGCACGAACAACTGATCGACATCGCCTTTCACATCGTCAGCGGACCGCAGGCGCGTATCGGCTCCGTCCAGGTAACCGGAGACTCCGGGATGAGCGTGGAGGAGTTTCGCCGCTACGCGCACCTGAGAATGGGCGCGCGCGTAGACCACGAAACCGCCAATCGCGCCCTGGCCGGCGTTCTCAAGCACTATCGGAACCAGCAGCGTCTGGAAGCTGAAATCAAGGTTGAGTCGGAGGAGTACGACGCCGGCTCGAAGCGAACCAACTTCCGTTTTTCCGCCAACCAGGGGCCGCGCGTCAAGGTCCAAGTTCAGGGAGTCGGGCTAACCCAGGAGCGCATCCGCCATATCATTCCCATCTACGAAGAAGGCACCGTCGATGAGGACCTGCTCAACGAAGGCAATCGCCGCCTGCGCGACTATTACCAGCGCCTGGGCTACTTCGACGTAAAAGTCAGTCACGAGCGAAAATCGAACGGCGTCAGCTCGGCAGTGACTGCCAATCAGGCAGGAAATACCAATCTGGCAGGCAGCGCAAATCCGTCCAGCGGCGCCGGTGAGGTGGAGATTCTCTTTACCGTGGCCCTGGGCTCGCGGCGTCGCGTACAGCGAGTTGAACTGGCGGGGAACCATTACTTCGACTCCGCAACGCTTAAGGATCTGCTCAGCGTTCACGCCGCCGACACTCTCGACCATCACGGCACATACAGCCAGGCCTTGGTGTCCGCGGACGTGAGCGCCCTTGAGACCATCTACCGCAACAACGGCTTCTCCAAGGTGAAGGTTACGCCCCAGACCAGCACACCCAACACCATCGTCGCCGACAACGGCACCGCCACGCCCGCAAAAGGAGCGGCAAAATCTCTCCCGTCTTCCGACACGTCTGCCGGAGAACAAGCAGCTCCGCTCGCCGTGATTTACCGCATTGAGGAAGGCGAGCAGCAGAGGGTGGGCACGGTGACCTTGGAAGGAGCCAGCCAGGTGGATGCGGCCGAGCTCAGGCCCATGCTCAATACCACCCCGGGCCAGTTGCTTTCTCCTCAAAATCTGGCCGGAGACCGCGACGCCCTGGTGACCAATTATCTGAGCCGCGGCTTCGAGCATCCTCAGGTGGACATAACCGAGCAGGCCGACCCCTCCGACCCGGCTCATACTGACGTGACCTTCCACATCGCCGAAGGCCCGCAAGAGTTTGTGCGCAATGTGCTGCTCACCGGGTTCCATTACACCCGGCCACAGACCGTGGCGCGGGCCATCACCATCCATTCCGGCGACCCGCTCAATGAGACCGCCCTGGCAGACACGCAGCGCAATCTCTACGAATACGCACTCTTTAACGAGGTCAACACGGCCGTTGAAAACCCGACCGGAAACGACACGAGAAAGACGGTCATGGTACAGGCAGTTGAGGCGCGTCGCTGGGCGCTTACGTACGGCTTCGGCTTCGAGGCGCAGACCGGAACGCCGCACTATAACTGCGGACTGGTCATTCTGAGCGGTGAGCCTTGCAACACGCAGGGCAAGACGGGCATCAGCCCCCGCGTGCTGGCTGATGTCACCCGCAACAACCTGTTCGGCCGCGAATTATCGGCCTCGGTGCAGGGCAACTACGGATTGCTCGAGCAGCAGATTGGTCTGCTGTTCGACGACCCGCACTTCAGCAGAAATCGTAACATTGGCCTGACTTTCTCCGGTGGCTACGCCAACAGCCTGGACGTTACCACCTATGTGTCTTCCCGGCTCGAGGCCGGCATGCACTGGACCGAGCACTTCAACGCGCCCCAGCCGTTCCTTTCCAAAGCCAACAGCTTCGTGTATGAGTTCAATTTCCGCCGCGTCAAGGTGCAGGCCAACAGCCTGCAGGTGGCTCCCAGCGAGATCTCGCTGCTGGCCACGGCGGTGCGCGTGGGCGGTCCGGCCTTCACATGGATTCGCGACACAAGCGACTCCCGCATCGATCCCCATCGCGGCACATACACCAGCTTTCAGGAGTTCCTTTCCGACAAAGCCTTCGGCGCTCAGGCGGTGTTCAACCGCCTCGACGTTTCGAACTCCAGCTACTGGAGTTTCGACAAGGGCCAATTCGTCATCGCCCGCAACACCCGCTATGGCCAGGAGCGCGCTTTCGGCGACGGCGCCAGCGAGCTGATACCGCTGCCCGAGCGGCTTTACGCCGGAGGCACCACTTCCCTGCGCGGCTTCTCCATCAACGCCGCCGGCCCCCGCGACCCTCAAACCGGATTCCCCGTGGGCGGCGCCGGTGCGCTGATCAACTCCACCGAGCTGCGCCTGCCTCCGCCCACGCTTCCGTTCTTCGGCGACGCGCTCAGCTTTGTCGTCTTTCACGATATGGGCAACGTCTTCGCCAACGCCTCTGAGGCGTGGCACAGCGCTCTGCGCACGCGCCAGCCCGACCGCGCCACATGTAAGGATCTGTCTCTACCCACAACTCCGCCCCCGCGGAATTCAACCGGTATCGAAGGCACGTGCAGCTTCAACTACTTCTCTCACGCGCTTGGCATTGGCCTGCGCTATCACACGCCAGCAGGGCCCATCCGGCTGGACTTCAGCTATAACCTGAATCCACCCATCTTCCCGGTGATCTATAACTACTCCAACTCCACAGCCCCAGCCACGGTCGGTGAGGCCAGCCACTTCAACTTCTTCTTCAGCCTTGGACAAACCTTCTGATGCGCAAATGGCTGCCAATCCGGCTCGGATCCGCCTGCGCGTGGGTCTTGCTTCTGTGCCTGGCCACGGGCCGGCCAATCCTTGCCTGGGCGCAAGCAGCGCAACCCGTCGCGCCCGTGACCCCCGTGGTCTTCGACCGCGTGGTTGCCGTCGTCAACAACCAGGCCATCCTTTCCAGTGACATCGACGAAGAAATCCGTCTCTCCGTTCTCGATCCCGGCCGAGGTCTGGACGTGCTCACCCGCGCGCACGCTCTCGACCAGTTGATCGGCCGCGCCCTCATCCAGCAGCAGATCCGCCAGCAAGACGAGCAGGCGGTGGAACCCACTCAGGCCGAGGTCAATGCCCGCCTGGGCGAGATTCGCAGGGAACTCCCCGCCTGCGTCCGCCAGGATTGCGCCTCGGATGCCGGATGGAAGGCATTTCTTGCTGCTCACGGACTTACCCAGCGACGCGTCGAATCCTATCTCCGCTACCGGCTTGAGATTCTGCGCTTCATCGAGCAACGCTTCCGCCAGGGCATCAGCATCTCTCCAAATGAAATCGAGACCTATTATCACGACACGCTGCTACCCCAGTACACCAAGGGCGAAGCCGTTCCGCCTCTGGATCAGGTATCCAAGCGCATTGAGGAGATCCTGCTCCAGCAGCATGTGAATGTTCTGTTCGACGCATGGCTCGACAACCTGCGCAAACAAGGCGACGTGGAAGTGCTCGATCCCACTCTTGAAGCTCCGGCCCACCAACCCGCGGCGCCCGCAACCCCGGCCATCGAGAGCATCTCGCCAGGCAGCAACGAGAAAGGGAGCCAATGACCGAACCCGAGTCCAAGCTTCCAAAGACTCCCAAGACGCCGCCTTCACCGCGCCGTCGTTTGCGCCGTTTTCTGCTGCTCGGCTCTTGCATCGCGTTTGTGCTCATTGCCGCCCCAATCGCCTTCTATGTGTGGGCCAGTTCCAACGCCACCCAGCACCTCGCGCGCGGCTGGATGGTCGATTGGATTGAGCAGGCTACCGGCGGCCGCGTCGAGATCGCCTCCTTCCACTGGCATCTGCTCACCCTTGAAGCCGACGCCGACGGCCTCGTCCTGCACGGTCGGGAAGGCGCAGGCGAAGAGCCTTGCGCCCGCATCGATCACGTCAGCGTGGCTCTCAGCGTGTTCGGCTTGTGGAGTCCGCGCGTGGTGCTGCGCGATCTCAACATCTCTCACCCCGCATTCCACCTGATCGTCTATCCCGACGGCTCCACCAACCTGCCGCAGCCGCGCAAGCCGAGAGAGCGGCGGAAATCCGCGCTCAATACGCTGTTCGACCTTCAGGCCGGCCACGTATCGGTTCAGCAAGGCGTTTTGAACTTTGAAAATCGCTCCGCCGAATTCGACTTCCAGAACCGCTTCACCCTGCTCGCCTTGGACGCTCGCGACGTTTCGCTGCTCATGCGCTACCTCGCACCCGCCGGCGGAAATCCTGAAACCTACCGCATCGAGACCGGCGCTGCCGAGTTGAGCGTGGCGCGTGGCAAAGAAAAGCCGGCTCTGGGCTCCATGCAGGCCACGCTGGACCTGGCGCGCAACGCCGCCCATCTGCGCTCGCTGCGCATTACCACCCGATTTCCCGGCGACAAAAAACACAGCGAGGAAGAACACACGCTGCAGGTCTCCGGCGCACTCCAGAATTTCACCCATCCCCATTGGCAAGCCACCACCACCGGCGAACTGGATTTGCGGTTGTTGAACCCGTCTCTCGGCTATCCATTCGTCCCCCAGGGCATTGCCCGTCTCAACCTGGATTCAGCCGGAGATGGAAGCGAATTCCGCATCGATGGAAGCGTTCACGCAGACGGCACATCGTACGTCGGAACCGGCGTCGTAGCCACCGGCGTAGGACTCGACGCTCATGTCCACGCCGACCCCAGGCAGTTGCTCATCACAAATGTCGTGGCCCGCCTTCGCCAAGGCGGCCAGCTCGAAGGCCAGGTCTTGCTGGCCCCGTGGCTGCCGCCCAACCAGCACGCCGCGGTCCTGGAGCGCTCTGACATCAACAGCGTCCGCGCCACCGGCCGCGCGCCGCGGCCCCGCCATGCACCTGTTCCGCCCAATCCCGACGTCATTACCATCCCCGTCAACGGCAAGGTCACAGCCCGCTTCAAAGATGTTTCTCTCGACGCGTTGTTGGACATGGTGAGCCAACCACCCTTCCAACGCCTCGGTCTCGACACGCGTCTCAACGGTGTCGCCAACGCCACGTGGGTCAAGGGCGACCAGCAGACCTTGTCCGTTGCCACTACACTCGCCCTGAACGCCCCCGCTCAAAGCGTAAACGGCGAAGTTCCCGCAACAGGGTCCATCGACGCCACCTATACCCAGAAAGACGGCGCTGTCGATCTGCGCAAACTCGATCTGCACACCCCCGCCAGCCAGATCGATGCCAGCGGCCATCTCGGCGCGCATCCGCTCACCAGCCCCTCTCAGCTCGCGGTCGATTTTCATTCGCACAACCTGGCCGACTTCGACGCCGTTCTCTGCGATCTGGGCCTGGCCCGCAACGGCACCACCGGCGTCGCCGCGCTGCCGGTCAAATTGAATGGGCAAGGCGATTTCCACGGCACGTGGACCGGCTCGCTCGTCGATCCGCACATCGCCGGCTCCGCCAAAGCCACGCAGATTTCCGTTGAGATGATTCCAGCCGCGCCCAACTTCGGCTCACCGCAAGCCTCCCCGCTCGAATCCGCGCCGTTGAAGCCGGTCGAATGGGATTCGATTGAAGCCACCGGCAGCTACGCGGCCGACCGCATCGTGATCCAGCATGGACTGCTGCATCGCGGCAAAGCGGAAATCGACGTGGACGGCACGCTCGAAGCAGGCTCGGCTTCCACGCGCATTCCGGAGCCGGAGTTCAACTCGAGTTCCCTGCTCCATGCGCATCTGCGCGCCACAACGGTGGATCTCGCTGACGTGTTGCCTCTCACAGGCCGGAACCTGCCCCTCACCGGCACACTCGATGCGCAACTCCAAGCCAACGGACAGCTTCGCGCCCTGAACGACGCGGGATGGGTGGAGCTCACCGGCGCAACCGCCTACGGAGAGCCGATCACGCGCCTGCGCGCCCAGGGCACGCTCACCAGCGACCAACTCAAGTTTGCTTCCATCAGCGTAGGCGCGCCGGCCGGCAGTCTTTCCGCCTCTGGCAGTTACGATCTCAAATCCCGCCGCTTCCAGATCGACGCCAAAGGCGCTGGCATCGATGTAGCCAAAATCGGCAGCCTACGCCGCGCGAATGCGGAGGCCACCGGCACGCTGGGCTTTTCGCTCGCCGGTTCCGGTACGCTCGACGACCCGCGCATCGAGGCGCACGCCACTCTCAGCGGCCTTGCCCTGGCCGGCGAGCCGCTGGGCGCATTGGTCTTTGCCGGCCACACCGCCAACCGCAATGCAATCTACGACGCAACCACAGGCCTGGAAGGCGCTCAAGTGGACCTGAACGGCGAGACCGCGCTGAGCGGCGACTACGCCACCAAGGCCAAACTGACCTTCTCGCACTTCAACATTGGCGGCCTGCTCAGGACGGCTCACGTGCAGGGGCTCACAGGCCAGTCGGCGCTGGCTGGCGTCCTCACGGTCGAAGGACCTCTGGCTCACCCCACGGAGTTCCGCGGCGACGCCAGCCTGCAGCAGTTGGCCGTGAGCGTGGCCGGGCTCCATCTCTCAAGCCCTGGCGGCGTCCATGCCACGCTGGCCAATGGACGCATCGATCTTGACCCCGTCCACATCACCGGCGAAGACACCGATCTGCACGCGCAGGGCAGCCTGACGCTCAAGGACAGACAGCAACTGGACTTTGCCGCCAGCGGCTCAGTCAACCTGAAGCTTGCCGAAACTCTTGATCCTGACCTGACCGCGGGAGGAACCTCCACGTTCCAGGTAGAGGCGCATGGCACCTTGAAGAACCCCGGACTGCGGGGCCGTATCGATTTCCAGGACGGCTCTTTGTCGCTTGAAGACGTGCCCAACGGCCTGAGCCAGTTGCACGGCAATCTGGAGTTCAACCAGGATCGCCTGGAAGTCAAATCCCTCACGGCGATGAGCGGCGGCGGCCTGCTCAGCGTGGGTGGCTATCTGGCTTACCAGCGCGGCATCTACGCCGATCTCTCGGTCACCGGCAAGGGCGTCCGCATCCGCTATCCGCAGGGGGTCAGTTCCCTGGCCGATACCACGCTCCACCTGCAAGGCTCGCAGAATAATCTGTTCCTCACCGGCGACGTGCTGATTACGCGCTTTTCCGTCAGCCCCGACCTGGACATTGCCGCGCTCGCCGCCCAGGCCAACACCGTCCAGGTCATCGCACCGCCAGACGCGCCATCCAACCACATTCGCCTCGACGTCCACGTGGTCTCGTCACCGCAGTTGAACTTCCAGAACGCCTACGCCAAACTGGCCGGCAATGTGGACCTGCGCCTGCGCGGCACCGTTGCCTCGCCGTCGCTGCTGGGCAACATCTCCATCACCGAAGGCTCCGCTATCATCGCCGGCACGCGCTACGATCTGCAGCGCGGCAACGTATCGTTCACCAATCCGGTTCGCATCGAGCCTTCCATCGACCTGAACGCCACAGCCCGCGTGGAGGACTACGACATTACTCTCGGCGTGCATGGCACGCCACAGAAGCCGGCCGTCACCTGGCGCAGCGATCCGCCACTGCCGGAGGCCGACGTCGTTGCCCTGCTCGCTCTCGGCCGCACCGAGAATCAGCAGCGCCTTTATACCCAGCAGCAGGAGCAGTCCGTCGCCAACCCTACCACCGATGCCCTTCTCGGCGGCGCGCTCAATGCCACCGTCAGCAGCCGTGTGCAAAAACTCTTCGGCGCCGGATCGGTGAAAGTGGACCCCAACTACATCGGCACCCTGGGCAACTCCACGTCCCGCATCACCGTCGAGGAACAATTAGGCAGAAACATCACGCTGACGTACGCCACCAATGTGGACACCACCGGCCAGCAGTTGCTGCAGGCCGAAATCGCGATCAACCGCCACGTCTCCCTGCTCGTGGCCCGCGACGAATCTGGCGTCTTCTCCATGGTCCTCAAAGCGACCCGCCGTTATCGCTGAAAAATAGATTTTTATTGGTATTTTTATTGGTAAAAGCCGCCCTGGAAGCAGCAGAGGACCGTGGATCATCCCCTAAGTCATGAGATATGTGATAGCAGCTTGAAGTTGCCACCAGTTAGACGAAATTTGAACCCATCAGCTTACTCTTGCATCCCACCTGCCCTAAGTATCTTGACCGGCATAGACAACCAGGCGCGCATGTAACTTTTCAAAGAAATGCGGGTCAGTATAGTTGCGGGTCGATCGAAAGAAGCAACTTCCCGCCAGTTTCTGCATCTGTTCCCATGGAACGGATGTACGGCAACAAGAGGAGTTTCAAATGACAACGACGAAGCATAGAATCCGGACGACCTTGCTGACAGCGGCACTTGCCGGAGCCCTCCTGAGCCTTCCCCAGACCACCATGGCGGCAGGCGCAAGGCCGCCTGGTGCCGACGACAGCGGCACTGCCGGCATGGTGCAATCCAAGCTGAATAAGCCGCAGTTCAAGAACGTCAAAGTGAATACGCAAGACGGGATCACCACGCTTTCCGGTACCGTCGATCTGTACGAATACAAAACGGACGCCGAGAAGCGTGTTCAGAAGGTCAAGGGAGTGAGCGCGGTCCGCAACGACATTCAGGTGGCTGGCCCCAATGTCTCCGACCAGCAACTGCAAGCTAAGTTGGGAGAAAAACTGACATACGATCGCGTGGGTTACGGCAACGTCTTCAACGCCATCACCCTGAAGGTTCAGGATGGCGTCGTCACGCTGGGCGGCCATGCCCGCACCGATGTAGACAAAGACTCCGCGCTGGCCTTGGTCAGCACCTATCCCGGCGTCAAAGAAGTCAACAACGAAATCCAGGTCGATCCCGTCTCCTTGATGGACGACCAGAGCAGGATGGCTGTAGCCCGCGCCATCTATGGCTACCCGACCCTCAATAAGTACGCCATCGATCCCGCCAAGACCATCCGCATCTCCGTGCAGAACGGCCAGGTCGAGCTCTATGGCGTCGTCGATACGCAAGCCGATAAGGAAATGGCATACATGCGCGCTAATGCCGTGCCCGGCATCTTCAGCGTGAAAAATTATTTGCAGGTGGCCAACCAGCCGGCGGAAGGGCAGAAGCAGGCCGGAAATCAGTAATTCAGACTTTCACTCATTTAGCGGCCTTGCGCGAAAACTCTCCGCGAGGCCGTTCTTTTTGTTCGGCCGTCCGCCGCAAACGCCCAACGTGCTCGCCGCGCCAATGCCAGCCCATCACATTCACATGTTTGTAACAACAACCGCCCTTCTTATTCCTTACACTTATCCCACCATGCCCATCGACGATCCACTGGCCATCGAACGCAAAGAAGGCAAAACATCCGGCACCGTGATCTTTCAACTCAACGGCCCGGTCACACTGCGCAATCTGTTTGATCTGCAGCCCCACTTACGCTCCGGCGATCAGCCCCGCGTCTCGATCCTTGACCTGAGCGGCGTTCCCTACATGGATTCAGCCGGAATGGGCGCCATCGTGAACTATTACGTCCACTGCCAGAACAAAGGCGTCAAGCTGATCGTCGCCGGCGTGAGCAGCCGCGTGATGGAGCTGTTCAAGATGACCCGCGTGGACACGATCATGTCCTTTGCCCCCAGTGTGGAAACAGCCGAAGCCAGCTTGTGATCCGTGTCAGCTTCTGATCCATAGTTGGCGCATAGCACGCATTCACCGGCCATCCGCCAGCTCGCGCGGCAGTTCCCGTCTGCACTTCACTCCTCGAAATCGTCATCGTCAGGCTCGGCCTGCTTGCCGCCCGCAGCCGGCTTCGGCGCCGCTGCGGCAGAGGAAGTCTCACCCTGCGCCTTCCCTCCAGCCGCCGGTTCCGTGGGCAGCGGCGGATGGTCAAACGCGTACAGCTCGTTGAACAGATATTTATACGTGGCGTGCGACTCGCCCCGGAACTGCGGCTTGAATCCGAACAGCACAATGCGTCCGCGCCCATAAGCAAGCTCCAGCGCCGCAACCTTGCCTTCAATGGCCTCCGGGTGCAGCAATAAGCCGCTCTCCAGCGGATTGGCCTGCTTGGGGTAGCGAGCCAGAACGGCTCCATGGAATCCGGGCAGCGTCTGGAACGCCGGGCCGGACTGGAACATCACCACCGGCGCGTCGGAGACACCGAAATTCGCAGGCAGTTCCGCATGTTCCGTCTCCACGCGCAGCAGCGCGCCGGAACAAAAAAACTTGTCGCTTTTCACGCCCGCAATCACGTTCTGAACCGGCAGAGACATGAGCGGAATCAGGGTCGATGCAGTTCTGTTGAAGGCAATCAGCGTCCCGCCCTCGCGCACAAATTCCCGCAGATGATCAATGCCGTCCTGGCCCACGCCGCCCACGTATTGTCCCGGCACAATCCCAATGCCATAACCGGCCATAAGCTGCCGGGTAGACATATCCGGAAGAACAATAATGTCGTAGCGGCTCTTCAAATCCGCCGAGCGAATGTCGGCGTTGTACAGGCTCTTCGGTTCAAACCCATAATTCTCCAGAATCCAACGGGTCCAGCCTTCATCGATCGATGGAGCCCAGGGCCGATAGAGCCCGATGCGCGCCTTCTTAATGGCGAGGGTGTGCGCCGGCACGCTAACTGACTCGGCAGAGACGGCGTACTTTTTTGCCAGCCCGTCGAGCGCCGCGCGGCTCATCCCTCCGATCAGAAACGCGCCGTTTTCCATTCCCTCCGCGGTCTTCACCGGCTCCTGGGCCAGGGAAACGCTGCCGCCCTGTTTGAGCGCCGCGTTCACCAGCTCGAAAGACGCGTTGACCTTGTGGCTTATGGCAAACAGAGTTCCCGAGCCTTCGAGCGATGCCTCCGGCAACGCGACCGCATCGATCTTCGTCAGAAGCGCGCGCTGATCGGCTTCCAAGGGATCGGTTACAGCATCGGCATCCACGCCCATCTGCAGCGGCAGCGTCCAGCCGGTCACGTCATAAGGCAGATCGATGGCCTTCGAGGTTCCGTTCTCAAGCGCCGCCGGATATTGTTGCCGCTCAAATAACTCCTTGGCCATGGCAGAGTAAGGCTGATCCATGGGAATAACCCACGAGCCGGCCGGATAATTCACGCCATTGGCCTTGAATCCGCTCTTGGTCGCGTACACATCCAGGCCGTTGTCGATCATCTTCTGCGCCAGCAGCCCGGCTTCCGGCGTATCTGCCTGTTTATCGCTGATCACGTAGGCAAACGGAGGCTCCTTGCGGAAGTGCTGAATGTTGTCGCGCGCCGCCTGATAGCGGTTATAGAGCAGCGTCTCGCGATTCTTCGCCGCCAGATCAAGAACCGACATCGACCCAGCAACCATGTAGTCGACCGCATCCCGCAAGTGCCACCAGCCGCCTTCCCACGGCGTGGTGTACATGGTCAGCGCGCGCAGATCCTGGTCGTTCTTGGGAAATTCATCGGCCGTGTAGAACCGCGGCGTCGCATAGCGATAAAGAGCCGTCTCGGTGAAGAAGGAAATTTCGTTGCGAAACACGCCCGCCCAATCGGTAAAGCCCGCGTACCAGTTATCGAAGCGTGACTCCGAGATTGCGCCTGGCATGTTATGCGCATCCAGATAGGCCGACATGTTGGTGCCCACCACATTGAGCCAACTGCGCACATAGGGGCTGATGTTCGTCGAGATAGGATCGGAGAACGGAGGAATCCAGATGCGCGCCGGGAACGGAGCCGTCTGATGCTGGCAGTAAAAGATCTCCGGGTTATATTCAAGGCCAGTCTTGGTGACCACCTGCTCTTCTTTCATGTTCATCATGAAGCCGTCGCGGTTGTTGTCGTGGCCCACATAATCCTGATAGAGCCACGGCAGCGGGCTCACTTCATATTTGGTTCCCAGGTTCTGCCTGTACCAATGCACCACCATGTCCTGCCCGTCTGGATTGAGCGTAGGCCACAGCACCAGGATCACGTTGTCGAGAATGGCATCGATCTGCGGATCGTTCTTGGCCGAGAGCAGGTTGTAGGCCAGGATCATGGTGTGCTGCGTCCCGGCCACTTCATCCGAGTGCAGCCCGCCGTCGATATGCACAATCACCTTCGAGCTACGCGCCAGTTCCCTGGCCTGGTCGTCGTTCAGGTCTTCGGCCCGGGCCAGGCGTCCGGCAATTTTCTTGTAGTCGTCCAGCTTGGCTAGGTTCGCTGGTGATGAAATCACGGCCACTTCAATGTCAACCCCACGCGTGCTCTTGCCCACGGTAAACATCTTGATGCGGTCGGAAGCAGCGGCCAAGGCGTGAAAATAGCGAAGGGTGTCGCCATAGTCGGCAAGATAAAAATCGTCGCCCGGCGTATGGCCAAGAACGGACGCAGGCGTTGGAACCTGTGCGGGAGCCATTGAAGACGCCATGGCCATCAAGCAGAGAAAACAGAAACCCCGGATCGGCTTTGAGAAAAGCATCGACTCTCCTAGTTTTCAAAAGGACCGTGGAAAAAGATTCGAGAAGGACGGCGCGAGAAGCCTGCCCCAGGCAGCCAGAACGTTCAAGCAAGTACAGCGAGCTTTGTCCTCAAGAGTAGCGCGACGGGCGGCGGCTGGAAAGTAGAAATCGCGCAGTTTTCCGCAGCAGCCCACAGGATTCCACCCGAACCAGGCAGTTCTGCGATGGAATCCGTGGTGAGATCTCGATGGTGAAGCAGGGGATCGACGCCGGGACTGGCCCCGGCAAACTCTCGTTTATCTGCGCTGCTCAATTACACTGCTAGTTGAAGACTATGCCCGGCATCTGGTTCAAAACCCGTACGACTCTGGAAATGATTAAGTGGGAGCACTCCATTTTTGCGCTGCCCTTTGCTCTCACAGCCGTCCTGCTGGCAGCTCACGGTCTGCCTGCGGTCCGCACGGTTCTTTGGATTCTCATTGCCATGATCGCCGCGCGCTCCTGCGCCATGGCCTTCAATCGCTGGGCTGACGCCGAGCTGGACGCGGCCAATCCCCGCACCCGCGCCCGCGCCATTCCCGCCGGCCTGCTCTCGCGCCAGTTCGTCTTCGGATTTACATGCGTCTCGGCGCTTTTGTTTGTGCTGGCCGCCGACGAGCTCAATCCGCTCACGCTTTACCTCTCGCCGGTCGTGCTGGTGGTGCTGCTCGGCTATAGCTACCTGAAGCGCTTCACCCGCTGGTCGCATCTGGGCCTGGGCATTGCTCTCGGTCTTGCTCCTTCGGCCGCATGGATCGCGGTCTGCGGCTCGCTTGACCCACGCATTCTGGTCCTCTCTGCGGCAGTCACGCTGTGGGCCGGCGGCTTTGATGTTCTCTACGCCTGCCAGGATTTTGAGCACGACCGCGCCGCCGGCCTGCACAGCCTGCCTCAGTCCGTTGGTATCCCTGCCGCTTTCTTCGCCGCCCGCGCCATGCACCTGGGACAGCTTGTCCTATTGGTCTGGTTCGGCATTTTATTTAAATTCGGAATCATCGGCTGGCTGGGCATCGCCGCCGTGGCTCTGCTCCTGGCCTATGAGCACTCCCTGGTTTCTCCGCGCGATCTGCGCCGCCTCAACGCCGCCTTCTTCACCATGAACGGCGTCATCGCCACCGTTTTTCTAGTCTTCGTCGCCGCCGATCTCTGGCTCCGGTTTTAACCTTTATGATTCCAGCCACAGCAGAACGAGGCACGGGAATGAAGATTGCCATCCAGGGAGAGCCGGGCTCATTCAGCCACGAAGCCGCGCTGAATCTCGTCGCCGACGCCGTCATTGTTCCCTGCGCGCTTTCCGCCGACGTGTTTGCCGCGCTGGACTCCGGATCGGTAGCCGCCGCCGCTATCCCCATTGAGAATTCGCTCGCCGGCTCTGTCTCCGAGCACTTTGACCTCTTGCTCACCCACGACGTGATCGTCGAGCGGGAAACGCTGCTGCGCATCCGCCACAACCTGATCGCCTTCCCGGGCGCCTCGATGGACGAAATCGACCGCGTCTTCTCGCATCCCGTGGCCCTGGCGCAGTGCCGCCGCTTTCTCGCCGAACACCCCAAAATGAAGTCCTGCGCGTTCTACGACACCGCCGGCAGCGTCAAGCAACTGATCGAGTTGCGCGACCGTCACGCTGCCGCCATCGCCAGCGAAGCCGCGGCCCGCTACTACGGCGCGCAGATTCTTCAGGCCAGCGTCGAAGACAACCCGGAAAACTTTACCCGCTTCTTTCTTGTCCGCCGCGCCGGGGAAACTGTCCCCGATCCCGAGTCAAACAAGATCAGCATCGCCTTTTCCCTCGAAAACCGGCCCGGTTCGCTGGTTTCCGCGCTCTCTGAGCTTTCCGCCCTCGGCACCAATCTCACCAAAATCGAGTCCCGGCCCGTCCACGGCAAGCCCTGGGAGTACATCTTCTATGTCGATTGCCAGATTCATTCGGCTGAAGAAGGCACACAGGCGCTCCATGCGCTGCTGCCCCATTGCTCCATGGTCAAAGAACTGGGCCGTTATCGCGAAGCCGCGAGGCCCTAATACGGGCATAACACGTAAACGCTTCCAGCAATCCGCGTTATCCTATCTATGCAGTTTAAATTTCCCTAGAGAGGGGTATTTATGACTCAGGCCGCCCCAATATCCGCTACGCTCAAGTTTCTCGAAGACCGCTGGGACTCGAAACTTGCCGCTTCGCTCGACGAGCCGGAATTGCTCCGCTACCGCTCCAACCTGCTCGGCTCCGATCTGCGCCTCACCAACTTTGCCGGCGGCAACACCAGCTCCAAGGTCACGGAAACCGATCCGCTCACCGGCGAGCGTGTGGAAGTGCTCTGGGTTAAAGGCTCCGGAGGCGACCTGGGCAGCATGAAGCGAGCCGGCCTGGCCACGCTTTACCAGGACAGATTCCTGGCCCTCGAGCGCAGCTACAAGGGCGTGGAGCGCGAAGACGACATGGTGGCCATGTACCCGCTCTGCACCTTCCGCAACAATCCCGTGGCCGCCTCCATCGACACGCCTCTGCACGGCTTTCTTCCCTTCGCGCATGTCGATCACCTGCATCCCGACTGGGGTATCGCTCTGGCTGCATCCGCCAACGGCAAAACCAAGATGGACGAGTTCAATCGCGAGTTCAACCACTCCCTGGTCTGGATTCCCTGGCAGCGG
Source organism: Occallatibacter sp. (assembly GCA_036489415.1). GTDB lineage: Bacteria > Acidobacteriota > Terriglobia > Terriglobales > Acidobacteriaceae > Telmatobacter. The sequence continues at coordinate 86,398 of DASXFS010000039.1, forward strand.
CCGGGCTTTGAGCTCGGCCTTATGCTGCGCCAGGCGGTACGCGACAATCCCGGCTGCGACGGCATCGTGCTCGGTGGCCATGGCCTGTTCACTTGGGGCGACACGCAGCGCGAGTGCTACCTGAACACCCTCACCGTCATCGACCAGATTGGCCAGTTCATCGAACGCCACGGCATTGCCAAAGGCAACGCCCGCTTCGGTGGCCACGGGGTCCAAGCCCGCGACAACCGCGCCCAGCTTGCCGTTCAAATCGCGCCGTATCTGCGCGGCCGCGTCAGCATTCAGAACCGTTGGATATCGAGCTTTAGCGATGCTCGCGACGTGCTTCAATTCGTCAACTCCGCCCATGCCAAAGATCTGGCCTTCCTCGGCACCAGTTGCCCTGATCACTTCATCCGCACCAAGATTCGCCCGCTCTTCATTCCCTGGCCCGAAGGCGCCGATCTGGCCGCGCTCAAACAGCAAATTGACAAGTCTCTCGATGAATATCGCCAGCAATACCGCGACTACTATCGCTCCTTCGCCACGCCCGATTCGCCGGCACTGCGCGACGCCAGCCCCACGGTAGTGCTCATCCAGGGTCTGGGCATGTTCAGCTTCGGCAAAAACAAAACCGAAGCCCGCATCACAGGCGAGTTCTACACCAATGCCATTCATGTGATGGAAGGCGCAAGCCTGCTGGCCGAAGGCGAAGTCACCGGCACGCTGCCGCAGTGCGGTCCCGCCAACGATCCAGCCAGCTTCAAGGTCTTCACCAACTATGTCGCGCTGCCCGCCATTGAAGCTTTCCGCATTGAATACTGGGCCATGGAAGAGGCAAAAATCCGCCGCCAGCCTCCGGAAAAAGAACTCAGCCGCCGCATAGCTCTCGTCGTCGGAGGCGGCAGCGGCATAGGCCGCGAAGTGGCTCTGTTGGCCGCCGCGCGCGGCGCTCACGTCGTGGTTGCGGACCGCGACGAAGCCGCCGCGGCTCGCGTAGCCTCCGAGTTGAAGTCCGTCACTTCGGCTGAGTCTATCGCCGTAACTCCGGTCGACATCCGCAGCCGCGAAACCATCGCCAAAGCTCTCGACTCGACCGTTGCAGCCTTCGGCGGACTCGACATCCTCATCAACACCGCCGCGCTGTTTCCGTCCTCGCCCGACGGTGTGGTTCCCGACGCGATGTGGGCCACCACGCTCGACATCAACGTCACCGCCAACTACCTTCTCTCCGACGAAGCACAAAAGCTCTTCAACGAGCAGGCTCTTGACGCGGCCATCGTGCTCACCAGCTCCGCCAACGCCGTTGTCTCCAAGCGCGGCTCCGAGGCTTACGACGTGTCGAAGGCCGCCGTCTCGCATCTCGTCCGCGAACTCGCCGTCGCTCTCGCGCCCCGCGTCCGCGTCAACGGCATCAGCCCGGCCACGGTGGTGAAAGGTTCGACGATGTTCCCGCGCGATCGCGTGCGCTCCTCTCTGGCCAAATACAACATCCCGTTCGAGGACTCGCTCTCCGACGACGAACTGCGCAACCTGCTCGCCGGCTTTTATGCCAAGCGCACGCTCACCCATCAGCCCATTGACCCGTCAGACTGCGCGGAAGCCATTCTCTTTTTGGGAAGTCCACGTTCCCGCTGCACCACCGGCCACCTGATTCCCGTCGATGGCGGTCTTACTGAGGCATTCTTGCGTTAAACTCCATCTGGGATTGACCTGCCTCTATGCCGGAACCAGCACGCATCGCCATTGATCTCGGAGCCGAAAGTTGTCGCGTCTCGCTGCTGCGCTGGCCTGGCGGTCAGCCAACCATTGAGGTCGTTCACCGCATCCCCAACGGCCCCAACCATGAGGGACGGGAGATGCACTGGCCACTCGACACCATCCTGGCCGGTCTTGAAGAGGGTTTGCGCAAGGCCGCGGAAGCCGCGCCCGAAGGCATCGCCTCCATTGCGGTCGATAGTTGGTCGGTGGACTACGTGCGCCTGGCGCCGAACGGCCAGCCCCTGCATCCACCCTTCTGCTACCGCGACGAACGCACCGAGCCCATAAAGCAAGCCACGGACAAACTCATTGCGCCGCGCGAGCTCTACGCGCGCACCGGCGTCCTTCCGCATCGCATTAACACCGTCTACCAGTTGCTGGCCGACGTCGAGGCAGGCATTCCACCTAACGCTCCGTGGGTCATGATGCCGGAGTATGTGCTCCACTGGCTCGGTGGCCGCCGCGTCGCCGAACATACCAACGCCAGCCACACCGGCCTTGTCAATCTCTCCACGGGAGACTGGGACGCGGAACTCTTCCGCCTGCTCAAGCTGCCGCTCGAAGCCGCTCCGCCCATCGTTCGCGCAGGAACTCTGCTGGGAAAACTTCAAGGCCCGTTGACTTCGCTGCCCGCATTCCGCAACACCGAGCTCATCGCGCCCGCCTGCCACGACACCGCCTCAGCCATCGCCGCCATTCCCTCCAGCCTTGAGTCCACGCTCTATATCTGTTCCGGAACATGGTCTCTGGTGGGCACGCTCATCCCAGAGCCCGTGACCGGCAAAGAAGCCTTGGATGCGCGCTACACCAATCTTGGCGCGGCCGGCGGAGGGCTCTGTTTCCACTCCCTCGTCAACGGCATGTGGCTGCTGAAGCAATGTATGGATGCGTGGAGCGCGGAGGGCCGCGCGTGGAAGATTGAAGACCTGATCGCCCAGGCCGCGGTCTCCGGCTTTCCCGGCGTCATCGATGTGGACGCCGAGCCGCTGCTGCTGGACTCAGAGATGCCTGAGCGCATCAACCACCAATTGTGGCGCCGCCGTTGGGCCACCATTCCCGACATCGCCGGCAACGAGCCCGTCTTCGCCCGCGTGATCTTCGAGAGCCTCGCCGAACGCTACGCCTTCGCGCTCACCAGCCTGGAAAACCTGCTGGGCCGCAAGCTGGATCGCATTCACATTCTCGGCGGAGCCAGCCGCAACAAGCTCGTCACCGAGCTGACCGAAAAGCGCACCAAGCGGCCGGTTGAAATCGGCCACTCGGAGAGCTCCACCATCGGCAATCTGGCCGTGCAACTGGCCGCCAGTGAATCCAGCGGCCAGCCGGCCACGGCAAGCAGCATTCGCCGCTGGGCAGCGGTGCTCACCCAATCGCAAACCCGTGACCAATCGCAGAACCGTGCATAGACCCGCCGCTTGCGTACGCTGGCCGCTTCGCTACGGCGTGCCGTTCCCATGCACCTGCTGCAGCGCGCCGCTCACCGTTACCTGGTTGGGCAACTTGTAAACCTGCCCGGTATTGGTGTCCATTACCGTTTGCTGGTTTAGCGCATAGTCCACCACGTCCGACGCCGCGGTCGATCGCGCAACCATGCCTTCCCGGGTCTGTTCCCTCGCATCTGCGCCCTGCTGCTGAATGCTCGCATTGAACTGGTCATTCATTTCCTTCTGCACCGCCATGGTGTGCTGCGTTTGCTGTAGCAGCACATTCATCCGTCCCTCCGCTCCCTGGATCGCCGAGTTGTTGTTCTGCCACATCCGTTTCCCCCGCTCGTTCCGCCACGCTAGATCTACCTTTTCGCCCATCCCCGGCGTATCCCACTCGCGGATCAACCCCGCATACTCGCTCTCCGGCCCGGCAATGTACAGCACCCGCGCCGTGCATTTGTCCTCCGTCGATGGTGGCCCTTTGACCAGGCCCGGCACCGGGCCCTGCCCCGACCACTTGGGAAACGTCGTGGCTCCCGCGGTTGTCGTCTCGGTGCAATTCATGTACGTCGTCAGCCGCCCCTTGATGATGACTTTCCCGGTGTTAAAGCCGACAGCCGCCATGGCCAGTTCCAGCGTTGACTTTGGAAGCGCCAGATTCCCCGGACGATACGCTTGCGCCTGAGCGTCCGCCAAGGCCTTGGCAGCCCCGGCCTGCGCCTGCTCCTGCGCCTTCGCGTTCATCTCCTCGGGAACCGGCACATCCGCTACATACGTCACCTTCATCGTCTTGGCAACGAGCTTGAGAAGCTCCTGCGCGGTCTTCGGCTCATCATTCAACTGCAGGCAGGATCGATCCTTCTGGTCTTCGCCTACCTTCGGACCCGTTCCAAACACCCAACTCACCGGCGGCATAATCTCCGCGCGGCTCAACCCGTCCGGACTCGTCGCCCGCCACACTGGAGACGTAACCGACGAGCATGCGGTCCCGGTGTTCTCAAGCAACACCCCCTGGAACTTCCAGTTTGCCGGAATCGTGACCCCGAACGCAGCCATGTTGCCCAGCGCTGGATCTGTGATTTGCGCTACACGGTTGCCGCCTCCAGACCCAGCCGGCTCGCCGCTCACGCCGTCCCCCATGCTCGCAGCCGATGTTTGCAGCGGCCCTTTACAGCCGAAGAAAGCAAGTGCGATCAGAATCGTTGCCAGTCTGCCCTTGGTGTTCATCATTGAAAAGACCTCCATGGCCTTGACGGTTAACTACGATTGTTGAAATTTGCTTCCCATTCCGCCCAGCCGGCTTGTGAAAGCAGCGGTCCCACACGCCGGATCTCACCACGGCGTGCCGTTCCCATGCACTTGCTGCAAATCCCAGACCACGGCCAGCAGCATTGCGGCAATTCTTCCCTTATCTGCCATCCGCTCCGTCCCGATCTTCAATCCCCGATGATTATGGTCTGCATGGTTCGCGTCTTCTTGGCGCGAGGCGCCTCAAACCAGCGATGCAGATTTCTCTCTCTATCAGGAAGGCGGTTTTGGAGGAGAAAATGCGTCAACAATCCTGCCAGGCGCTCGGCTGGAGGCGACTTCAAAAATATAATTTCTCGTTATTCCTGCGGACATCCCCGCGCAAGCTGCGCATTTATGCGCAAGACCTGAACGCGCGCCCCTCAGGCCAGATTTCTTAGCTCGGGATAGCGGGTAAAAATGCGGTGTTGATCGTCGCCGCTCAATTGCCCCAACCGCATCGGCTTGTCCTGGGGCCGCGTGCCCTTCTCATTGAGCACGTTCATCAAGCTCCACTCACGCTGCAATGTCTCAGGCTCATGCGCGGGCAAATCGTAACGGGTGAAGTCGATCACCATCCACGGGCTTGCTGTCTGCCAGTTCCTCAGCATGCCCAGCCGGAATTCCTGATTCATCCACCACTTGATTTCCAGTTCTTTCTCTGAGCCGGGCGCACCCGTTCCCTTTGCGTCGAACCGGTAGTTGAGCCCGGCATTGCTCGCGTAATGCTTGCGCCATTCTAGGCCAAACGCTCCCTCTGTCATGACCCGCGTATCCGGCCACCGCTGCTTCACCGCTTGCAGCCACCAGGCCAGGTCCTCATCGTGGCCGAGCGACGTCTCCCATATCCCGGTCACAAATCCGAACCCATTCAGAGCGTAGCCCTGATCGAAGTGCATCGCGGTGGTGGCCAGCATCTCTCTGCGGCCCACTTCGATTCCCAGGTCACCCACCGTCTCAATCGGCCCCACGCCCATGCGGCTGTTGAACCCTCCCTGAAATCCTTCGCGGCGCGCGGACAGAAAATCGCATGTCCAGCCGTCAAGGCAGACGCAGTCAATAAAATCAGCCGCGCCCTGGGCCGGTTTCAAGTAGTGCTCGCGGCTGGGGTAATACGGATAGCAAATGCCTCCGTCGCCATCGCCGTTGTCGATGCCGTGCTGGCTCCAGATCTGGCCCTGGCACACATGAATCCCCTCATCATTGGCCAGGTGCCTCTGGTTCTCCGCGTCCATAAAACCCGCCACCAGGCACTGCGGCCGGTAGCCGCCCCCCACCATGTCGGAGACCATCTTCAGTGCTTTGTGAATCGTCTGCCGGTTATGTTCGCGCGTGTCATACATAGGCGCAAAATAGCCGCCGGGAATAAACGTGATCTCATCGCCGTACTTGTCGTGATAAGAGACGAGCAGCCGGCGCGCATCTTTGTACTCCTGCCTGCTGTCGATGAGCGCCAGCCAACTGATGGCCCACGTCATGCTGCCGCCGGGGCATCCACGCGCAAAGGCCTCCCGCCGCGAGCGGATGCGCTCAGGCCGGTTGTCCGCGGACTCATCCTGGCCGATCGAGCGCGTCGGCGTCACCTCGATCTGGTTCACGCGCACAATCGACACGTGGGTCACGAACCTGCCACGCAGGCCGGGACCAGAAGTAATTGCGCTCAATGCATCTCTATCGGCCAACGCAAGCGAAGCGGCCGACCCCGCTACCTTGCGCAGAAACTTCCGTCTCGTCCATGAACTGCCCAGCGTCATCCTTTGCACTCCAATCCGCCGTGCGGCAACTCATTGCCAAGCTACTGCCTCAGCAACAACGCGGTCAACCCGCTCAGCATCGCCGTCGACTGCTTTAACTCAGGGTCGTCCGCACGCTGCTGTGACCCACTTGCAACCGGCTCAACTAACTGGCTCAACTCGTTACGCAACCGCGTATAATTCCCCCGAAGCCGACACCCATGTCTGAATCCACACCAACCCAGTGTTCCACAGCAATTGGCACTGCGTGGAAACGGCGGTTCCTCGCCTTGTGCTGGCTGGCATCCGCTCCCGCCCTGCTCTCTGCCGCTCAACAACCAGGCACGCCTCAGGCCGCACCGCCCACCATTCAACTCAACGTCAACAAAGTGCTGGTTCCGGTTGTTGTCCTCGACAAACAAGGCCGCGCGGTGGGCGATCTTAAACAGGAAGACTTTCAGGTCTTTGACGATGATAAACCGCGACCCATCTCCGGCTTCGCCGTGGAGAAACGCGGCGCGGCACAGGCCAACCCGGAAGGAACGGCAAGCGAGCAGGGAGTGCCGGCTCCCGGCGCCGTCGCGCCGCAATCGCCTCGCCTGCCTGAGCGCATCGTCGTCTTCCTCTTCGACGATATGCACATGAGTTTTGACGATCTGGCCTACGCCAGAAAGGCCGGCATCGGCGCGTTGGCTGCAACCCTGTCCGGCTCGACGATGGCTGCCGTGGTCTCGACATCGGGAAAGGTCAACAGCGGCTTGACAAGCGACCCAGCCAAATTGCAGCAAGCCATGACAAGCCTGGTGCCACGCCCTTCGACCAAATCCGATTGTCCCGATATTGACTACTACCAGGCCGACCAGATGTTGAACAAGCACAACGCAGAGGCATCGCAGGACGCGTTGGCCCAGGTGCTCAACTGCAATCCCGGCATCAATCCGCAGTTCGACCTTCCCGTGGCAGTAAGGCTGGCGGAGGCTGCGGCCCGGAGTGCTCTGGATGCCGGCTCTCAGGACGTCCAATCGACCTTCGCCAACACCTCTGAGATTGTACGCAGAATGGCCAATCTGCCCGGCCAGCGCACGCTGATCCTGGTCTCCTCCGGCTTTCCCGCAATCGAGCAGGAATCCAGAACCCAGGAATCGCGACTGATGGATCTCGCCGCCCAGTCCAACGTGACCATCAGCACCCTCGACGCCCGCGGCTTGTACACCACGTCCCTGGTCGCCAGTGACGATACGCATGTGGTTCCGGTGCAATCAAGAAGCGAATTCCGCGCCAGCGCCTTGAAGGCGAACGAGAACGTCCTGTCTGAAATCGCCGACGGAACCGGCGGCACATTCTTTCACAATAGCAATGACCTCGACGCCGGATTCAAGGCGCTCGCCGTCGCGCCTGAAATTGTCTACGTGCTGGAACTCTCGACCGAAGATGTCAAGGCCGACGGAAGTTATCACCGTTTGAAAGTAAAAGTATCGCGCGACGGCTTGCAGATACAAGCCCGGCGCGGCTACTTCATGCCCAGGCCGGAGAAGAAGAAAAAGTAAAAACCTCCTCGCGGCACTCAAATCCTGAACCGGCTACTGCGTCGGGGGGCCGGTTAGAATCCGTGTCGTCGCAGCGAAACGATGATAGCCCGTAAACCGCGTCTCATTTAACCACTCCGACGGTGTATTCCCGGTGCTGGCTTCGGCGCCAATCACAGTTCTGGAGAGAGCCACGCTTCGCACCGGGCAGGTGAACTTAGCGCCGCCAATCTCCACCTCTCCATATTGAACCAGCATTGCCGCCCTTTGAAACGTGGCGCTGGATTTGGAATCCGCCTCGATGGTAAGGCGAAGGATGGTCCCTGTTGCCGGATCCAGCCAAAGCGATCCCTCGTAGGCACGCCTGTCGTGCATCACTGAATTGCCTGCCGAATTCGTGTTCGGCCTGGCGCCGATACTTGAAGCCCTTGACCCGTCCCTGGGCGTCGCAAACGCTTCAATGGATGGCGGCCTCTGCACTGGACTGATCACTTCGAAATGTGAAGCAGCCTTCGGAACCGAATAGTGGAATACCGCGGCCATCCCGGCCGAAGTCTGTTCCCAGTGGTCCCAGCGTACCGTCCCATTCATGCTGTCGCTCAGGATGATGCCCAGCACGGAGCCAAACTCGCCCCATGTGGTTAAACCGCTGTTCGCCTGCAACTGAGCGGAACCCTTCGAGGTCGATTGACTCTCCCGTTCCTCACGGACGGAAACTTCGCGGCTCGATCGGTCCACCTGATGCAACCCCGCGCGCACCGGCCAGCCACCTTTCTTAACCGCCTGCGGACTGTCGTCGAAACGGTTGGTCTCCCGAGTAGCCAGAAAGTCCGGCAAGCGCTGCAACGTGCCGGCCACATACCGAGCCGCTCTATCGAACATCTGCAACTGCGCTGCCTGGTCAGGAGCGGCAACCACCGGCAACTCACTCGCCGGCAGATCTCGAAACGCCGACTCATCCGCCAGCAACTCCAACGCCAGCGCCACTTGAGGACTCATTTTCACATGCGCACTGAGCCGGTCCAGCGTAGCCTCGCTGAGCCGCTCCGTCAGTTCCATGCTGTTCAACTGGCGCACAATCTCTGCGTCCGGCTTGCGTGCGGCAGCGGCAACAGTCACCGTCTGTTCCAGCTCGGCCACCGTCACTCGCTTTTCCGCCCCGCAATGGAGTGTGATTGCCAACAAGAGCCCCAGAAGAATCCACCGTCGCATCGCTCAGTTCCTTCCGTGCTCCTTACGGAACGCTTCCTAGCCTACCGCCTGCACCGTTCCCTTACCGATCAGTTCTTCCACCCGCTCCACCCAGCCGCGGTCCGCCGCCACGCTCATGCCTTCAGGCTCCAGAATCACCGCGTACTCGCCCTTCCGTTCCAGATGCAGCATCACTTTTCCCGGCCCCGGCGCCGCGTCAGCCGCGCTCTTGAGACCGGCAAACATCTCCTCCGTCGCACGATCCAGATTGACCCTGATCCGCACGCCCATCGGCAGCTTCACCTGTACGTCTTCGAGCGCCACAATGGAGCTGACGGCAATCTTCGGCGCAGCATCTTCCTCGCCCATCAGCACGCCGCGCACAATCACCGGCGCTTCAATCTTCAGTTGCCCCTGCAGCTTTTCGTAGTCGCGCGAAAAGCAGATCAAGTCGATCTTGCCCGTCGCGTCTTCCAGCGATGCCTGCGCATACTGTTTCTGGTCCCGCTTGCTCTTCTGCACGCGCAGGCCAATCATCATGCCCGCCACTTGCAACTCATCGGCAGGGTCTGCCTGCGTGCCCCAGCGCTTCTCCGGAGGCTTGCGCTCCAGCGCCTCGGCCGTTGAAATCACGCCCGTCAAATTGCGCAGTTTCTCCGCATACTTGTCCAGCGGATGTCCGGAGACAAAGAAACCCAGCACCTCTTTTTCATTGGCCAGCCGCTCACCTTCTTCCCACTCCGCCGTGCGCGGCAACTCGTTCGCATCGCGTCCCGCCGCAGGCGACTCATTGAACAGCCCAAACAACCCATGCTGCCCCTGCGCCTCGTCTTTCTGCGCCTTCTGCGCGCGTTCCATCGCCTTGTCCACGGCCTTCATCAGCGCAGCCCGCGAGCCCAGCGCATCCAGCGCGCCAGCCTTGATCAGTGATTCAATCACCCGCTTGTTCATCACGCGCAGGTCAACCTTTTCGCAGAACTCCCACAGGCTCCTGAATCGTCCACCCACCTCCGTGCGCGCCTTCATGATCGACTCAATCGCGTTGCCGCCCACGTTCTTCACCGCAGCCAGGCCAAACCGAATCGCCTCGCCCTCCGCCGAAACATACGGCGTAAACTGCGCGCCCGAAACCTGCACATCCGGCGGCTCCACGCGAATGCCCATCTCCTTGCATTCGCCGATATACTTCACCACATTTTCCGGCTTCGACGTTTCCGAAGTGAGCAGTGCCGACATAAACTCCACCGGATAATGCGTCTTCAAGTACGCCGTTTGATAAGCCACCAGCGCGTATGCCGCCGAGTGCGACTTGTTGAACCCGTACCCTGAGAACTTCGCCATCTGGTCGAAGATTTCTCCAACCGCGGCCTTCGGATGCCCAAGCGCCGCTGCCCCGCTCATGAACCGGTCCCTCTGCTCCGCCATCGCCTCGGCATTCTTCTTTCCCATCGCCCGCCGCAGCAGATCCGCCTCGCCCAGCGAGTAGCTCGCCAGCACGTTGGCAATCCGCATCACCTGCTCCTGGTAGACGATCACGCCCAGCGAATCCTTCAGAATTCCCTCAAGCGCCGGCAGCAGAAACTCCACCTTGCGCCGTCCCCACTTGCGCTCCACAAAGTCGTCGATCATGTCCATCGGCCCCGGACGATACAAGGCATTCAGCGCCGTCAACTCCTCCACCGTGTCCGGCTTATAGCGCCGCAAAATGTCGCGCATCCCGCTTGACTCAAACTGAAATATCCCCGACGTCAGCGCCGAGTGAAAAACCTTTCTGAACGTCTCCGGATCGTCCATCGGAACTAGGTCAATGTCCAGTTTTTCTCCGCGTGTCTGCTCAATCAGCTTCAGGCAATCGGTGATCACAGTCAGCGTCGCCAGCCCCAAAAAGTCCATCTTCAGCAGGCCCAGCTTTTCGACCGCCTTCATGTCATAAGCCGTCACAATTTCGTCGTTCTTGGTCTTGTTGACCGGAACCAGCTCTGTCAGCGGACGCGGCGCAATCACCACCGCCGACGCATGTACACCCGATCCGCGCACCAGTCCTTCCAACTTCTTCGCCGTATCCAACAGCTCGCGAATCACCGCGTCATTGTCATACGCCTTGCGCAGTTCAGGCACATCTTCAAGAGCCCTGTCCAGCGTCATGCCCACCGTCGCCGGAACCAGCTTCGCAATCCGGTCCACGTCGCCATACGGCATATCCAGCGCGCGTCCGCAATCCTTAATGGCGGCTTTCGCAGCCATGGTATTGAACGTGATGATCTGCGCCACCTGCTCGCGCCCATACTTGCGCGTTACGTACTCGATCACCTCGCCGCGCCGGTTCATGCAGAAGTCCACATCAATATCCGGCATCGTCACCCGCTCCGGATTCAGGAAGCGCTCAAACAGAAGCACATTCTGCATCGGATCGATATTCGTAATCTCCATCGCATAAGCAACCAGCGACCCCGTCGCCGAACCTCTGCCGGGCCCCACCGGAATTCCATGGTCGCGCGCATACTTAATGAAGTCCCACACAATCAGGAAATATCCCGAGTAAGTCATCTGCTTGATGATGCCGATCTCAAAGCTCAGCCGGGATTCATATTCATGCACCGGCGTGCGCTGCACGCCCCGCAACTCCAGATTCCGCACCGCCGTTTTCAGACGCTTCTTCAATCCCTCCCGGCACACCTGCTCAAAGTAGCTGTCAATCGTGTGTCCCTCCGGCACCGCAAATTCCGGAAACGGATTGTCCACCTTGGCCAGCTTCAGATTGCACCGCTCCGCAATCTCCTGCGTCCGCTTCAGCACGTCGGGAGCGTCTTTGAAAACGGCAGACATCTCCTCCGCGCTCTTCACAAAAAACTGGTCGCTGTCAAAGCGGAACCGCTCCTTGTCGTGAACCTTTGCGCCCGTCTGCACGCACAGCATCACGTCATGCGCATGGCTGTCCTCGCCACACAAGTAATGCGAGTCATTCGTCGCCACCAGAGGAATGTTGAGCTCGCGCTCCAGCCTGAACAGCGCCTCGTGAATCTTCTTCTCGTCCTCCAGGCCCTGGTCCTGAATCTCTAAATAGAAATTGCCCTTGCCGAAAATATCCTCATATTGCTGTGCCACGCTCTTCGCTTTTTCATAGCGCCCCGCAACCAGTTCCTCGCACAGCTCTCCGCTCAAGCACCCAGAAAACCCAATCAGCCCCTCCGCATGTTCCGCCAGGTAGCGCTTGCTCACGCGCGGTTTTCTATAGAACCCATGCAGCGAAGCCTCTGAAGTAATGCGAATCAGGTTTCGATAACCCTCTTCATTCTGAGCCAGCACCAGCAGGTGATTGTTCTCGTCTCCCTCGCCCGGCGCGCGGTGGTCTTCCTTTTTTGAGATATAAAGCTCGCACCCCAGAATCGGCTTGACGCCCTTCGCCTTAGCCGCGTCGAAGAAGTGGACAGCGCCATAAATATTCCCATGGTCCGTCATCGCCACAGACTTCTGCCCCAGCGCCGCCACCCGATCCACGAGCTTATAAACGTCACAAGCCCCATCCAGCAGCGAATACTCCGTATGCAAATGCAAATGCGTAAATTCGGTCATGATTACTCTAGATTTTATTCGCTGCGTAGCATGTACTTGACATAAAGTACCGGTTGAAATCTCCGACAAATGAGGAAAATCCCGCCGCGCGGAGTCTATGGCGAACAGGCATCTTAGGGGAACTCGGTTGAAATCGATGAGCAGCCCACAAATTCAAGAGAGCTGCGATAATAATCGAGATTTCAAGAATTCCTAAATACCGGGGGCAGATTGCCCCCTCCGAGCAAATGCACAGGGAGCTGGAGTCATGCCTCCATCGGGATCCATTTCAGAAAAACGCCCCCACCATGAAAGGCGTAGGCAACTCTGCGGCTAAGATTGCCGCGTCTCTTGCGGCTGGCGCGCTGCTTGCTTGGATGGTCAACGTTGACTGGGTGTTAGAGATAATTGCCGGGCTGGTTCTGCTCGCCTGCGCGTTGCTTGGAGTGTTTGTCGGTCGCTGGGTTTATAAAGCTCTCAGTGACGCCAACCCCCGCTGGGTGCGGATGAGCGTGGCAATAATCCTCGGGGTCTCTGTTTCTTTCGCAGCGCTCGAGCTTACCCACTCCCACAAGTTGATCCGTGATTACGAACATTACTCCAGCGATTATGACGAATAGTTCAACCCGAAGGGGGCAAGAATCTAACGCCTACTGTGAGCCTTGCAAAGCTCGTCCCATTTGAATATCGAACCCTGATTGTGGCCGCAGCCGGGACGAAGAGCGAAGCCGGGTACGCGGCCGAAATCGTGCTACGGGCCGCGTACCCATTGACAGCCTCAAGACTGGGTAAGCCGCCTGCCCCTTATTGTCGCAAGTATTTGGTCTCTCGCAAGTATCTGGTTTCTTCTGACGATCAGCCAAGTCGAAAGCTCTTCCAAGCATCGAAGACAGAGAGGTTTCGTCCGCGAATGCGGAAGCATGAGCACACCGGAGTTGTTGATCGCGGTTGTTAATTGAGCATATCTAGCAACTTTATTGTTATCATTCTTTGACCGGCGAATCTCCTCCGGCATACCACAAAGTAAACATCTGCATATCATTGTAGTTAACCCCTTTCTAAACTGCCTAGTTGGACTTCATTATGTACTTCTATCCCGTTCGATTCACCGAACGAGGCAATTATTTTCCCAGCCGTTAACTCACTGGGACCCCTACGTCTAATTGACACCATCCTAACTCCATTTCCAAAAAAGCTAAAGACCCCAATGGAAATCCTGGCGATTGCAGCTCTCCCAACCCTGGTGCATCCTTGGTCTTCACTTGAAAATGCCGGAGGAAGGTGCTACGCTGAGTGTGACTTAAATATCACACGAAGCCACGGGCCGTGAACGAACTTGGAAGCCACACCGCAAGAAATCCTTGTTTGCCAGGACGCAACCGGACGAGAACCGTTCACCGAATGGCTCAACGGTCTCGACGTTCAAACCAGAGCACGAGTCCGCGTCCGTATTGATCGTCTGGAAGATGGCCTATTCGGCGATGTGGAACCGGTTGGCGAAGGCGTTTCGGAGTTGAGGCTGGATTTTGGCCCCGGTTATCGGGTTTATTTCGCGCAGAGAGGGTCTCAAATCCATTTGCTTCTCGGAGGCTCAAAGCAAGGCCAGAGCGCGGATATCCGCCAGGCAAAGAAGTTTTGGAGGGCGCATGACAATGAAAACTAGCTCCTACCGCCAGTCACTTTTGACGGCACTTCTGGACCCCGTCGAAGCGTCGGCCTATCTGAACGCGGCTCTCGAAGACTCCCCGGAAGCCTTTCTCAAAGCCCTGAAGAACGTCGCCCAGGCTCGTCCCATGGCCAAGGTGGCCAGGCAAGCCGGCGTCCAGAGAGAAACCCTCTATCGCGCCTTCTCAGAGCAAGGCAACCCGACGTTTGAGACCCTGTCCTCAGTGCTCGGCGCGCTGGGAATGAAGCTCTCCATTGCCCCGAATGAGTCGAACGCGGCAATGAGCCTCACCGGCGCCGCGAAGTAATTCGTAGCGAAGGCCCGAGGCAGCCGCATCAGGCCAGAACTTCATCGCGTGCAGCTTAATTGCAGATTATTTCCGGCATCCTGCTACGCTGGAGGCAGAGTCCCCTCTGTCCGGTCGAACCGGAATGAGGTGTTTCGTCGAACTACCCACCCCCTCCCCCTGATCACTCGCTTTTTTGGCGCTCTCTTTTGCTTCTAAAAAACGTGTAAGATAATCAAAATCATAAATTTACCGGACGGCAACACAGTGCATCCTGCTTGTAAAGTAGTAAACATAGATGGCCTAAAAATGCGGATTTAGGCGTCAAAAGCCAGCTACTTTGCGTAACTTTGAGCTAAATTTGACTGCGGAGAAGAGCGATTTGTTTCCGGCTATGCAAAGCGCCGCGAAAACAGTTAGGCTGATCGAGACTAATCCGTGCAGGCCAATCTACCATCGGAAGGAACTAGCCATGCTTGAACTGAACCAGAGCGTCATTGTCATCGCCGACAAGGGGCTTACTTACGAGGGTTACATCATGGCGCGCGCCGCCGGCGAAAATGGCTCGACCGCATACAGGATCGGCCTGGAAGGCGCAGGCTTCGAGCAGCACGGCCAATGGCACAAATCCGGCGACGTATTCGTGCCTGAGCCAGTCAAAGACGATGCGCTGTAGAGCGGTGAGTCCGAAGTTCGTACCCAAAACGCTGTCATCCGGAGCGTAGTTGGGCGCGTTCTTTGCGCCCGACGGAGTCGAAGGATCTGCTGTTGCTCTTCGGAAACTATGCAACGAGCTTTCAACTCAGGACACTCGCATATTGTCACGTGGCCCATTAGCCCAGTAGCGTGCCTCGCTGACTTGCTGCCACGCTACCGTGCCACGAGCCGGATAAACGGCTGCACATAAGCCATGAGGAAGACAAATATTCCCACCAGAGCCGCCAGCGCCAGGCTGTGCCAGAAGACGAAGCGTAGAATCGTTCCTTCCTGCCCGTAGCTTTCCGTCACGGTTGAAGCCACCACGATGCTGGGCGCGGCAATCATCTTGCCCATCACGCCGCCCACCGAGTTGGCAGAGGCCATCAGCGCGGGTGAAACGCCAATCTGCCGCGCCGTCACCTGCTGCAGACTCCCGAACACCACGTTCGACGCGGTATCGGAGCCGGTGGTCGCCGTTCCCACCCAGCCGATCAGCGTGCCGAAGAATGGATAGAGCACTCCAGTTCGCGCAAACGCCAGGCCCAGCGTCGCATCCATTCCGCAATAGCGCATCACAAAGCCCAGCGCCAGCATTGCGGCAATGGTCATGATGGTGAAGCGGACAGTAAAGATTGACTGCGCAAAGGCCATGGCCAGAGTCAACGGACCCAGGCCCATGAAAAAGCCGGCCAGCACCGCCGCCACCAGAATTCCCGTCCCTGTCGCCGCCAGCCAGTTCAAATTGAAAATAGCTGTTTCGGGCGCAGGCGCTGCGGCTACGGGAGGGACACGCTGGACAACATTGTGCAACCCCGCCACCGGAATGCTGACGGAAGTGTTGGCATCCATCCAATGATGGAACCGTGGTATGCCCCAGGCAAAGACCAGCATGCTGAGGATGAGCCAGGGCAGCCAGGCCTTGAAGGTGGCCGCCGCGCTTTGGCCGGTTCGCGTGCGCACCCGGGCGGTGATGTCTTCACCCCGTGCGTCGAGCACCCGCTTCGGCTTCCAGAAGCGGAAAAATACAACCAGCGCCACCATGGCGGCCGTGGCCGCGGCAATGTCCACCAGCCCAGGGCCGGTGTAGAAGGCCATGGCCCATTGCGTGAACGCGAATGTACCCCCGGCCACAAGAATCGCCGGCCACACCTCGACCATCCCCCGAAAGCCGGCGTATATCCACACCAGCCAGAACGGCACCAACACGCAAAACGGCACAAGGATAATGGCGATGATCTTGGAGAGGACCAATACATCAAGGCCAGTGACTCCATGCAGCGCGACGATCGGGATTCCCAGCGATCCGAACGCGACCGGCGCAGTATTGGCAATCAACGAGAGCCCCGCGGCCTGGATGGGCCGAAAGCCAAGGCTGATAAGGATGGCCCCGCACACCGCTACGGGCGCGCCAAAGCCGCCGGCGCCCTCAATGAATGCTCCCAGTGCGAAGGCAATCAACAACAGTTGCAAACGTCCGTCGTCGGTAATGTTGGTCACGCTCTGCTGCAGCGCCAGAAAGCGCCCGGTCTTGACCGTCAGTTGATAGAGAAAGATGACAGGAAGAATGATCCAGCAGATGGGAAACAGCCCGTAGCCCGCGCCGTAGGCGGTGGTTGTCAACAGCAGACGCATGGGCATGTGGTAGACAGCGACGGCAACGGCGAGCGCCGCAAGCAGGCCAACCGCTGCGGCTACATGGGCCTTCAATCGAAGAATGGCCATTGCGCCCAGCAGCACAATCACCGGCAACGCCGCCAGCAGCGTGGAGAGAACCCAGTTCCCTGCCGGGTCGTAGGCTTGCGCCCACGTCCCCGTTGGCGAATTCGTCTTGAACAGATAGATAGCACCGCCCGCAAGCGCAAGTACGCAGCCCGCGATCAGAACAGCCGGTAAAACAGAAGCGGTTTTGTTGCCGGCGGGCGGCTGCGGCTCATGTGTTGAAGATTGATTCGATCCCATTGGGCCTCTTGGACCTGGCAAAGCAGAACTGCCCGGCAATTTCACGTCTACTGGACGAAACCAGATTAGCGGCTGGCGGGTTCTGCGTCCATCTGCGTCTCAATTCTCTTTTCCCTGCCTCTCCGGTCTATACTGGCCGGAAGCCTATGCGCACCTGTGTTTCCGTCACAATCCTGCTGCTCGCCATCCCGGCCTTTGTTTGCGCCCAAGCTCCCGTCCAACCAGCCCCGAAAATGACCCCAAAAAAGATTACCGCCGCCCAGATCGAGAAATCCGCCATCATCATTGACACCCACGCCGACACTCCGCAGCGCTTCGTGGATGAACATTTCAACCTCGGCGATCCGCTCAACGGCGGCAACCTCAATCTGGATTCCATCCACAAGGGCAACCTTGGCGCGGAGTTCTTTTCCATCTGGGTCGAGCCGAGCATCTACAAGGGCCAGTACGCGCGCCGCACGCTGGAGTTGATCGACGCGGTCAAGCAGCAGGTGGCCAAATATCCCGATCAGATATTATTCGTGACCACACCCGAAGGGATCGAGTACGCTCACCGCCAGCACAAGTTCGCCGCGTTGATGGGCATTGAGGGCGGCCACTCCATTGAAGATTCGCTTGCCCTGCTGCGACAGTACTACGCGCTTGGCGTGCGCTACATGACGCTTACCTGGTCTAACTCGAACGGATGGGCGGACAGCTCTGGCGACGACACTGACACGTCCATCCCGCACACCAAGGAAGGCCTTAGCGAGTTCGGCAAAGACGTGGTCTACGAGATGAACCGGCTGGGCATGATGGTGGATATTTCACACGTCTCCGACCGCACTTTTTACCGGACGTTGGTGATCAGCCGCGCCCCGGTCATCGCATCCCACTCGGATGCTCGCGCCTTGTGCGACGCTCCCCGCAACATGACCGACGATATGCTGCGCGCCGTGGCCAACTCCGGTGGGCCCAACTCCAAAGGCGGGGTCATCGATGTCAACTTTTTCTCCGGCTTCGTGTCGCAGGCCTATCGCGACGCCACGAGAGCCCAGTCGCCCGAAGTGGACAAGGCTGTGGCCGCCGCCAAGGCCAAAGCCAAGGCCGAAGGGCGCGAGTTCACCGACTCCGACGAGGACAAGATTCAGCGCAGCTATATGGACCGCATTCCGCGGCCCCCGCTCTCCATGCTGATTGACCACATCGACCACATTGTCAAGGTTGCAGGCATTGACCACGTGGGCCTGGGCTCGGACTTCGACGGCGTGAGCGGCCAGTTGCCGCAGGGCCTCGACTCCCCTGCCGACCTGCCCAAGATTACGCAGGCGCTGCTGGACCGTGGCTACTCCGCTGAAGACTGCCGCAAGATTCTCGGCGGGAACCTGCTGCGCGTCTTCCGCGAGGTTGAAGCAGTTTCTAAGGAGCTGCAAGCGGAAGACCGGCCCAAAATTACCGACAAGCAGCCGTTTGACAAGCCGCAGAAGTAGCCTCGTCCACTGCCTCAACCCAATATCGGTAGCGCTTTTGGCCCGACTTTCATTCCTGGAGATTCTCTCATGCGCATTATCAACCTCTTGACGGCAACCGCGCTTTCTGCCGCCGTTCTTGCCTCATCCACACTTGTGTTCGCTCTGGACAACGCTCAGAGCGCCAAGTCCGCAACCACCGACAAGGGATCTGACAAGACCGCCGAGAAGACGCCGGCGGCAGAATCCACCACGGAAGGGTCTGTCGATGTTGGAGGGCAGCACATCGCCTACACCGCCATTGCCGGTACGATCACCGTCGGGTCCACTGACGTGCAGGATGCGCAGCTTGGCATCGACGGAAAGCCACAGCCTGGTAGCCAGCTCGCGCTCTCCGAGCCCAAGGAGCCCAAAGACGCAACCCCTTTCGCACAAATGTTTTATGTCGCCTACTTCAAGAAGGACGCCAAAAGTGAAGACCGGCCAATCACCTTCTTCTATAACGGCGGTCCGGGTAGCTCCACCGTGTGGCTGCACATGGGTTCGCTCGGCCCCAAGCATGTGATCACGGACGGCGACCAGCACCTGCCTGCGGCCCCTTACAAGATGGTCGACAACGCAAACTCGCTGCTTGACACCAGCGATCTGGTTTTTATCGACATGCCCGGCACGGGCTTTGGCCGCCTGGTCGGCAAGGACGCGGACAAGGCCTTCTGGGGCGTGGATGAAGACGCCAACGCTTTCGCTCGCTTCATTGCCCGCTTCATCACCAAGTACAACCGCTGGAACTCACCCAAGTACATCTTCGGCGAGAGCTACGGCACCACCCGCTCGGCCGTGCTGTCCGACATTCTGGAAAACAACAAGGACATCGATCTGAACGGCGTGATTCTGCTGTCGCAAATATTCAACTTCACTACAGACATTGATGGGCCAAGCGGCAATCCCGGCGTCGACCTGCCCTATGTGTTGGCGCTGCCCACATACGCTGCTACGGCCTGGTATCACAAAAAGCTGCCTCAGCAGCCGCCTGCTCTGGAGCCTTTCCTCAAGGACGTGGAAGAATTCACCATGGGCCCCTATACGCACGCGCTCGCTCTGGGGACCGATATTACCGCGGAAGAAAAGCAATCGGTGGCCGAAAAGCTGCACGACTATACGGGCCTGCCTGTCGCCTACTTGCTGAGGGCCAACCTGCGCGTCAGCGGAGGCGAGTTTGAAAAGACCCTGCAGGAAGATCAGGACCTGACCACGGGGCGGCTCGACACGCGCTTCTCCGGGCCAAATCTCAACCCGTTGAGCGAGAGCGCTGAATATGACCCGCAAAGCTCGGCCATCTCTTCAGCCTACGTGGCGCTCTTCAACGACTATGTGCGCAAGGACCTGAAGTATGGCGAGGGGCAGACTTATCTGCCTGAGGCCCAGTTCGGTACCTTTCAATGGGATATGGCACATCGCGGCAACCCAGGAAGTCTCAATGTGGCTGTCGATCTGGCCGAAGCCCTCAAGACCAATCCGCGCCTGCACGTTATGGTCAATGGCGGCTACTACGATTTGGCTACGCCCTTCTTTGCCGCGCAGTATGAAGAAAAACATCTGCCTATTCCGCAGTCGCTGGCCAAGAACATCGAGTACGACTGGTATGAATCCGGCCACATGGTCTATGTTCGCGACGAGAGCCTCAAGCTGCTCCATGACCGGGTGGCAGCCTTCATCAAAAGCACACTGACTCAATCCAAGTAGGCGCAAGACAGTACCTACATACGAGTTTTGGCGTTTGCCGGAGGCATTTCCAACGTCCCGCGCCGTTCCCGCATCCAACACAGTGCCCGTCATCTTTTTGACTTGTAAGAGGAAAACAGACATGGCCAGCACGAAACAGAAGCCCGCGCAACAGAAAAGCAAAGCCCTCAACGACCTCATCGACGCGCTCAATGAAGACCTGGCTCGCGAATACCAGGCCATCATCGCCTACATCGTGTACAGCAATGTTCTGTCCGGCGCAAAGTGGATGAATATTGCTGCGGAGCTCAGACTGCACGCTGCGCAAGAACTCCAGCATGCGCTCACCATTGCTGACCAGATCGACTATCTGGGCGGCATGCCTACGGCGACTCCCAAACAGGTCAAGCTTTCAAAGAAGGCCGAAGACATGATTCAATTCGACCTCGATAACGAAACTGAGACCATCCGCAACTATCGCCAGCGCGTGAAGCAGGCTGAGGCTCTTGGCCACTATGCTCTGGCCGAAGCGCTTCGCCAGATCATTTCCCAGGAGCAAAACCACCAGCACGACCTGGCCACGGCACTGGGCATCGAGGTTCCGAAGGTCCTGCCTGACGGGGCCTAAACGAGAAGCTTCAGGCGCTTGTCAGGAGCAGGCCCATGTCAGGGCACGCGTAGTTCAACGCTTCTCGTATGGGTGGAAGATGTTGTCCTTCGTCTTCACGGCTGTATGGCACGCGTTGCCGCAGTCTGAGAAGCTTTTGGGATCGGCCACGAATTTGTTCGATGCAGTTTCGTAGTTAAACACCGCGTATCCCCACCCGCCCGTTTTCGGAAACCTCTTGCTGTCCTTTTCCATCACGAAGGCCTGAGTAAAGACGTCTGGCACATCCATCGCGAACTGGGCCTCCGCGCTCTTCTTCGGTTTCCACTGGAGCTTCACGATCATGGAGCCATCGGGAAAAATCCGGCCGCCACCCGGCGATATCAGCGCGTACTTCTCTTGCGCGTAGACGACTGCGGTGGCGAGAATGGCGAACACCGCGATGGCTGTTACAACGACGTTAAAGCTGACGATCCGCCGCATGGCGGCGCGCGTTTCCAACTTCTGGCCCTTTTGCTCTCGCGTCCCGGATTTCGTTACTAGTTCAAACATCGCGCATTCTCCTTCGCACGCCAGGTTTCCTGAGCGCCATCAACTTACATCTCGAACCGATGCAATTAAGCCAGACGTGAGGGAGACAAAACAATTGGACGATGGTATCGGTGATACCTTCGTATCAAATGCGAAGGATAACAGTTCCTTCATTTTGACCGATTTTCAGGTTCAAGCGAATGACCGAGGCGAAAGTATGAGCGATACCATCGTCCAATTGCGCAGCCCATTCTGTTCTGGCTCAATAGGTTTATGTCCTCTTCTTCATTGCGGCATATTCCGCATGAGATGATCGTGGAAACGGAATCGACCATTGCCAGGAAGACACGTGAGGGACCGAGTCAATGTTGCCATCGATAAGCACACCCGACCGGCAGGCCCAGGCCTTCCCTGCCCTGACTCCCGCCCAGATCGACCGCATCCGGCCGTACGGCACTGCGAGAACAGTTCGCGCCGGAGAGATCCTGTTCGAGCCGGGTCAGCTGGGAATGCCTTGCTTTGTCGTTCTCTCAGGAAAGCTCGAGATTCTCGTGACGCAGCTATCCGGCGAACAGGTGTTGGTGACCTTTGGTCCGGGAGGATTCTCCGGAGAAATGGTCTTGATTTCTGGAGCCCGCTCCCTATCGCGCGGGCGTATCGCCGAGCCGGGAGAATTCCTCGAGGTTAGCGCGGATGCCTTGCGCTCGCTCATCGCAAAGGATGCCGAACTTAGCGATATATTCATGCGCGCTTTCATCCAGCGACGCCTCGCGCTCATCACGGAAGGCATAGGCAACCTGATTATCCTGGGATCGCGTCACTCGGCGAGCACGCTCCGCTTGCGCGAGTTTCTCACCCGCAACGGACATCCGTACACATATATCGATCTTGACAGTGATGCAACCTCTCAGGAACTGCTCGATCGTTTTAACCTCAAGATCGAGGAAATACCCGTTGCGATTTGCAGCGGCAAGTCCGTGCTGCGCAATCCCACGACGCAGAGATTGGCCGAGTGTATTGGGCTCTCGGGTACAGTCGATGAATCACGCATCCTTGATGTCGCCATCGTGGGCGCTGGCCCAGCCGGATTGGCGGCGGCTGTTTACGCCGCCTCCGAAGGCTTAGACGCCGTCGTGATTGAGTCCGAAAATCCAGGTGGACAGGCGGGCTCGAGCTCAAAGATCGAGAACTATATTGGTTTCCCTACCGGCATCTCCGGCTTGGAACTCACGGGCCGTGCTGTCGTCCAGGCAGAAAAATTCGGCGCTCAAATGCTGGTGGGGCAGCGAGTGGTCCAGATTCACTGCGATCAGAAGCCATACCAGCTCTCGCTGGAGAATGGCAGCATTCTGAAAACTCGCGGCATCATCATCGCCGCTGGGGCGCAATACAATAAGCCGAACATCGCCAACCTGAAGCAATTCGAAGGGAACGGAGTTTACTACGCGGCCACGTTTATGGAATCCCAACTCTGTGGAAGTAACGAGGCCGTCGTCATCGGCGGGGGCAATTCGGCCGGCCAGGCAGCAGTGTTTCTGGCAGAGACTGCCCGAAAGGTCTATATGCTGGTTCGCGGAAAGTCCCTTTCCGACACAATGTCGCGCTACCTGACCCAGAGGATTACGAAGCATCCGGTGATCGAGCTGCATCTCGAAACTGAGCTTGTGTCGTTAGAGGGCGATTCGCGCCTGGAGCGCGTCACTTGGCTCGACCGATCGTCGGGGGAGAAATCGACGCGTGAAATTCGGCACATTTTCGTGATGGCGGGCGCATCACCGCACAGCGACTGGTTGCGTGGCTGTGTTGCCCTCGATCAACAGGGCTTCATTCTTACAGGGCGGGATTTGGATCCCGTACTGGCGGACGCACCACGAAAGTGGCCGCTGGGTCGGCCGCCGCAGATGCTTGAGACGAGCTTGCCGGCAGTTTTCGCAGTCGGTGACATCCGCTCCGGAAACGTGAAGCGGGTCGCATCAGCCGTTGGCGAAGGCGCGATCTCGATCCATCTTGTACACCACGCCCTGGCGGAAATATAACGTCGACCAGTGCGAGATCCTTTGCGTCGAGATTGCTGTTATATCGTCACTCTCGATTACACGCCTCACCAGGCAGCGAACGGCTCCACGCGATGAGCCTGGGAAGCTTCGAACGTTCGCTTATTGATTCTTCGCCAAACTAACTGTGATTGTTGAACCAGTCGATGGCGAGTTGAGTGTACTGGCCGACCTCGATGATGTAGCCGTCGGGATCGCGCATGTAGCAGCGCCATTCCCAGCCGTCAGGATTGGGCAATGGCTCGGTAAGGAAGACCGCTCCTTTGCCGCCCCATTCTTTGTAGCAGGCCCAGATGTCGGCGACGCGCAAGTTAAGGAAGCTATTGACTCTGTTCAGAGCCGACGGTGTTTCAAGAAAGACCTCCGGCTTGTCCGGAGTCGGACCACCGCCGCAATTGAGAATGATCCACGAATTAGCCAGCTTGATGTAGCAGGGATCTTCCGGCCTGATCAATTTTCCGCCAAGAATCCGGACATAAAAGTCTCTCGATTTTTCCTGGTCCTTCACGGTAAAGAAGTGCGCTGCGAAAAAGCCTTCGTGTGCAATCGGCGCGTCAGGTAGATTCATGCTGTACCTCCTGTTGTCGATAAATGGGGATGCGCTGGAAACTCTTACGGTCTAAAAGAATCGCTCCATCTGCCCACCGGCCCATAACGGCCAGCTAGTTCAGGAGCGATTCCCAGTCGGCTGGCACCCTTCCGGCGGGTCCGGGTGTGGATTGATTTTTGGGATGTGAATCAGGCGGAAGCAACTCCACGCCCTCGATCGGCCCCTGCTTCTCGTAATCGTAGAACCAATCCTCACCCGGCTCAAAACTGGTTATGATCGGATGCCCCGTCGCCGTCGCGTGATGGGATGCATGTTGACTCGGAGAACTGTCGCAACATCCGATGTGCCCACACTCCGCACAGCGGCGGAGATGAAACCACCAACCTTCCCGTGACGCCAGGCATTCCACACACCCATTGCCACTCGGCTTCGAATCGGGATTAATTCCGTGCTGATTTCTCTTCATTTCGATTTTTCCTCACTTTTGACGTGACGTCTTCCGTCTTCCAACTCCCTCGCCAGTGGATTGTGAACTCAGCACCAGGCGTTTGCGTCTCCCATGTTCCGCTTGAATTCTCTCAAGCGGCAGCCCGACTCTGCAATTGGACGATCGTATTGGCAATGTCCCGGTTTCAGATCGCGAATACGTGGCTTCTTGTCAACGTCGGCGGCGGGCCCACCTCCGACAAGCCGACGGTAACGCTCAGCGTCCCCAACCCTGACAAAATCAACAGCTTCATGAATATCCGCGTGGCGGATATTCAAGCGTGCTACGAATTATGGAAAAGTCGAGGAGCGGAGTTCATCACGGAGCCGATCCCCAAGTACGGCGAGATCCGCTGCTACATCCGCGATCCTGACGGTTATATTATTGAGATCGGGCAGAGCACAGAACTCACCTACGGTTGACGCTCGGCCCCGGTTGCTTCCCCCACCGCGGGGCTTCCAGAAGGACGGCAGATGCGGCTCGTGCAAACTCTGGTTGATTGTGACAAGGAGTACGCTGAATCAACACTCCCGTCGGAATTGAGAGAACTGTACGACGGAGATCTGCACTTTCGCACGCCACCCACCGCGCGTCCGTTTGTCATTTCGAATTTTGTTTCCACTCTAGACGGGGTCGTCAGCTACGAGATTAAGGGAAAATCTGGCGGCTCAACCATCAGTGCTTCCGATCCGGGTGACCGGTTCATCATGGGCCTGTTGCGGGCTTCTGCGGATGCCATCATCGTCGGCGCTCGAACGCTGCAAGACGTAAGCGCGAAAGGCCTTTGGTCTCCCGAATACGTCTACCCCGATGCGAAGCGCTTATATACGGAATACCGAGTCAACACACTGCATAAACCTGAGTATCCCCTGCTCGTGATCGTTAGCGGCAGCGGCCAACTGGAGTTGGAGAGAGCAATTTTCCACGCACCGGCTATGCGCACCTTAGTTATCACGACCTCAGCCGGCAGAGACGAGCTCACGCGCCGAGGCGCTGTGGCTCTAAGCTCCGTTGAGATTTGCGCCTTGAACTCGAGTGACGGCAGCATTGCTCCGCGGGCGATCCTGCAATTGCTGCAGTCACAGTTTGGGATAAAGACGCTTCTCCACGAGGGCGGGCCTACACTGTTTGGACAATTTCTGGCGGCAGACGCCGTAGACGAACTCTTTCTGACGCTGTCGCCGCAAATCGCGGGCCGTAAGTGTGATACGACTCGACCGGCGGTCGTGCAAGGGGTAGCGTTTGCGCCGGACTCTGCGCCCCGGTTTCAAATGCTCAGCGTCAAGGAAAAGGCTGCGTATCTTTACCTGCGCTACCGGCGGACCTGAGTTTGCTTTTTCAATGCAATCCAAGAGAATGTCAGGGCAACAGCAAGATCTTCCCAACGCCGCCCTTCTCTGCCAATGCTTGAGCCTCGGACGCTTCACTGAGCGGCAATTTCCGGCCGATCGGGATCACCAGTTTGCCATCTCGCACCGCTTCAGCCATGAACTCGAGCGCTTTCCTGTCGGATGTCGAGAAGACTGGCACCACCTTTACAGATGGGTACTTCGCGGCATTCTGCGGTCCCCCGACAACCGATGCATAAACTCCTCCCGGCTTGACCTTGGCGATCAATTTCTCAGCAGTCTTGCCATCGACCGTATCGGCCACGACATCGAGCATCGGGAGATTCGCAATCGCGTTGTCGTCGTCGGTTGCCACCACCTGATCCGCTCCAACGCTCTTTGCTTCATCCATCTGTCTCTTTAAGACTCCCGCAATCACAGTCGCACCGAGTTGCTTCGCGGTGAATACCGCCGAACGCCCCACATTTCCAGCGGCGCCCGCCACGAGTACCACCTGCCCCGCTTTGATACCGGCAGCGGAAATAAGCTGGTTGCCAGTCGTCGTCACCAGCGGCAGCGCCGCCGCCTCGATCAAATCGAGCCCCTTGGGGATCTTCGCCAAGACCGCCGCTTTCACCACGCAGCGTTCGGCGTATGTGTTGTCGGCCATTGCGAACACCTGGTCACCGGCGGAAAAGCCTTCTACTCCCGGTCCAACCTTCACCACGGTCCCCGCAAGATCGACTCCGATCAATCCCGAAAAAGTCATGGGATAAAAATCCTTCGTCAATCCGGCGCGCCGCTTGTAATCGATCGGATTCACACTCGCGGCCGCGACCCGCACCAGCACCTCGCCGGGACCTGCCACCGGATCGGGGTATTCCTCAAACTTGAGTACCTCAGGACCGCCATATTGGTGAACAACAATTGCTTTCATGATCCATCTCCACGTTGCACAAATAATAATTGACGAGCATTTCGACGAGCAAAAACCGGAATTGTCCCGCTGCGCTGCTCCAATCGGTTGCTCGCGCCAGCCGACGCTACAATCCGTTCCCTCTCCGAGAGCCTTTAGAAAGACCGCGTACGCCCCGCCCACCGCTGTGAGTTTAAAGACCCATGCCCACGCTCCCATCATCTGCTAGTGAGATTACCCCCGGCAGAGCTGGGGGTTTCATTTTGTGAGCCGCTCAAAGCGGCTTGGGCGGGGACGCTAACGCGGCCCCGATTGATTTTGGCCACCTTGTCGGTGGCAGGTCATCGCCACATGTTCAGTTGGTCGATCCGTTTGTCTTCCTGTTCCTGGTTGCGGATGTAGTCTCGAATCGTGGCCTCATCTCTGCCGATCGTCGATACAAAGTATCCGCGCGCCCAAAAACTTTGTCCGGCATAATTCTGCTTCTGCTCCCCATACACCCGTGCTAGGTGAATCGCACTCTTGCCCTTGATGAAACCCACCACCGACGACACGGAATACTTGGGCGGTATCGAGATCATCAGGTGTACATGGTCAGCCAGAAGATGCCCTTCCTCGATCCGGCACTCCTTCTGCTCGGCCAGCTTTCGGAACACTTCGCCCAAGTGCCTGCACAGATTTCCATACAACACCTTGCGTCGACATTTCGGAATGAAAACAACATGGTACTTGCACTCCCACTTCGAGTGACTTAAGCTTTCATATTCGTCCATCCGGGATTCTCCTTGAAGTGTGCTTGGCGGCTCACCTCTCGGAGTTTCTTGGATGGACTCCCGCAAATGTCAAACTGCTACTGCCTCCCCGGCAGAGCCGGGGGAACTCCCGTTGGATTAGCTACTCGGGGAGCGTCGCCGGAAGATCTCGCGCTGGCCGCGCAGATACTCGATGACAATGTTTTGACTTTAGGATTTGCCCGTCGCTTTGCCACCTACAAACGCCCCAACCTTCTCCTGCACGATCCGTCGCGGCTTCTCAACATTCTCATGAATCAAGAGCGCCCTGTTCAAATCGTGATTGCAGGCAAGACTCATCCCCAGGATGTCGAGGGGCAGGAAATGATCCGGCAGTGGTTTGAGTTTGCTCGCCGCCTTGAAGCTCGATCCCGGGTTGTCTTCCTCTCGAATTACGACGTTCTCATGGCGGAGCACCTGGTTCAAGGCGTGGACGTCTGGGTCAACACTCCGCGACGGCCCTGGGAAGCAAGCGGCACAAGCGGCATGAAGGTACTGGTCAACGGCGGGTTGAATCTTTCGGAACTCGATGGCTGGTGGACAGAGGCGTATTCACCAGAAGTAGGCTGGGCCATCGGAGATGGGCGCGAACATGGAGACGACCCTTCCTGGGACGCAGCCGAAGCTGAAAGTCTCTATGCCCTGCTTGAAAGAGAGGTTGTCCCAGAGTTTTATGCCCGCGACGAGCATGGAATTCCACGCGGCTGGGTTGCCCGCATGCGCGAAAGTATGGCCCGCTTAACTCCGGCCTTTTCCGCCAATCGCGCGGTCCGCCAATATACTGAAGAACACTATCTCTCGGCGGCAGCGGCTTTTCTTGAGCGCACCCAGAATCGAGGTTCAATGGGAGCCGAGCTTGTCGCCTGGCGGGCCGAACTGGCGAAGCATTGGTCTGCGCTGCGATTCGGCCCCGCGACCGTCGAGCAACAGGGCGAAGGTCATCTATTTCATGTTCAGGTTTTTCTTGATGACATCGATCCCGATGCCGTGAGCGTCGAGTTCTACGCCGAGGCCCAGAAAGACGAAGCCCCAATCACGCTCGCTATGAATCGCGACCAAAACCCGGCGGAAGCGGCAAGCGCTTTCACCTACAGCGCTCTCGTTCCGACAGGCCGCCTGGTTGCCGACTACACGCCGCGCCTCATTCCACGGCACACGGGAGCGTTCGTACCGCTTGAGGCTTCTTTCATTCTGTGGCATGAAGCACCGTCCTGGCGATGAACTTTGGAATTCGCGCAACGCAGTTGGGAGGACGCTTCACTCGCAGGATTGCAACGAACAATCAGGCCCCGCGAGATCATTCCGCGGACCTTGAACGATCTTGCCGCCTATTTTCCAGGTCGTTTTGACCATGGCGAAAGAGCTACCGAAGCCTCGCTCGTCAAAACTCGAAATGTGAAGGTCTCCTGCAGATAGAGGCGGACGATCGTATCCGTGTGACTGAGGTAGCCGATGGAAACATCCTGCCCGATGTTCAATTCGAAATCACCGCCTCGCGTGGTCAGCACAAAAGCTCCGCGAATCGCCTGAGCCAGCACGATGTCGCCGTCGATGATCCGTCTTACATGTTCCAGCACCGGGTAGCCATTATCGCGGGTTTCTGCAAGCCCCGTATATTCGACTGCTCCCAGCAGGACGGAATACGGCCCACCCACACCCGCCAGGCGCAACTGGTTCAGCGCTTCAGCAATAGCATCCGGATAATTGCGGACATCCTCTGGAAGGGTCTTGATCGGGTTACTGGTGCTTTCACGAATACCCTGAATATTCGCAGCCTGATATCCGTCGAAAATCGCGCGATCTTCAGCGAACGCGAGGGTCTTGGCCGCATCCTTTGCCGGTTGCCAATTGGAGTCTTTCGCTCCGCGCTCCACGTCGTCAATCGCTTGCCGCGACAATTCAAAAGGCACTCTCAATTCAACCAGCGGCTTGACTTCATGGCTGCTCGCGGTAATACCCTCTGCGGGCGGAGCGGTGGGCACCAGGTGGCCGGTCGCCACTCCCGGAAAGGCAATTCCGCCCGGGGTTGGAACGTCGACAACGCGCCTGCCAGCCAGATATCCCTTGATCGTTCGCGTTGTTTCTTCCTCGATCTGCTCCCACGCCGCGTCTGAAATCGGCGCCAGTTTCCTGTGGAGGTTATTCATTCTTAGCTCCCTTTAGCGATCCTATTCCCAGTGATGTATCGCGCACAGTTGAAGATTTCGTCCGCTCACGCTCCGGCGCGGTAGTGGCTGAATTTGTTGTGGGTTCTTCAGCATCCAGCTTCTCAAAGAAAGTTGCCGAGGGAGCAAAAAACAGATTCCCTGTGACAGCTCGACTAAAGTCCAGAAGCCTATCGTAATTCCCCGGTGGGCGCCCGACGAACATGTTTTCAAGCATTTGTTCGATTGTGCCCGGCGAGCGGCTGAAGCCGATGAAGTATGTTCCGAACTCACCGTAACCCGGTCGGCCGAATGGCATGTTGTCCCTCAGGATCTTGACCTCTTTGCCATTCTTGACGATGGTAGTGAGAGCACTGTGGGCTGAAGTCGGTTTGACTGCATCATCCAACTCGATGTCTGAAAGCTTCTTACGTCCAATGATCAGTTCTTGCTGCTCGGTAGAAAGGGCGTTCCACCTTTCCATGTCGTGCAGGTATTTCTGAATAATGACATAGCTTCCGCCCTGAAACTGAGCGTCTTCCTCGCCGACAAGCGCCGCGTCATAAGCGTCTCCATCCCGCGGGTTTTCGGTTCCGTCTACAAATCCAATAATGTCGCGATCATCGAAGTAGCGGAACCCATGCACCTCATCGACAACAGAGACTGCATCTCTGATCCGCTCCATGATGTGGGTGACCAGTTCAAAGCACATGTCCATTCGCTTGGCGCGGACATGAAACAACACATCTCCCGGGGTGGAAAGGGCATGCCGTCCGTCCGATCGAATCTCACGAAACGGGTGAAGCTCAGCCGGCCGGGATTTTCCGAAAAGCTTGTCCCACGCATTTGAACCGAATCCAGCAACACACGTAAATCCGGCCTCAATATCGCGGAACTCCACAGCTCGAACAAGTCCCGCCAAATCGGCACAGAGCGAGCGCACGGTCGCATAGCTCTCGGAATCTGGTTTAATGCAGACAACCAGAAAGATCGCGGCACGCGTCAGCGGCGACAGAATCGGCTGAGCAACTGGCAATTGTGGTTTGCGGCTGGCTTCGTTCATAGGACTGATCTTTGAAGTGACCTCTGGCTGTTCAGTAACGGGACCGTCTTCGTTCAATCGTAGCAATTCATATCTCGAATCGCCTTGAGCCCGGTGCCATGCACCGATTTAGATTTTAACTCGATGGGCGCCCCGTGCCCACTTGCCTATGACGGTTACCGGAACAGGTTCACCTGATTCCAATGGCGATTCGTACGAAACTTCCGCTCGACTGCGCCGCCTGCGCAGCACCATCGGCGCGGAATTGATGGCGATCCTCGTTAGCCATGAAGCGAATTGAGATATCCCTTCAAATAAATCAAGCGCCAGATACGCACGAAGAAACGTCTCCTGCAGCGCGTCCTCCGCGTCTTCGTGGTTTCTGGTTATTGATCGAATTCGTCTGTAAAGACGACCTGAGTAACGATTCCGCAGTTCCTCGAATGCAGCGTTCGATCCCGCTCTCACCGCGGCAACCAGTTCCAAGTCCTGGCTGGCGGCATCCTCATTTCCATTGATCCCATAACACGTAGTACTGGAGCTCAACTGCATCACTGACCTCTTGAATGTGAGCTTCAAAGAACGCGCTGGAACTTTGAAGAAGATGTCATCGCGTAGGCGTGAAGAAGAGACCTGAATCAAACCCGCGTCAACTGCTTCTGATTAAGCCTGAAGCGCGGAGACGGAACCATTGGACGAAGGTATCGATTCATACTTTCGTACGACTTCAACTTGCGATTATGCTCAGGTTTCTCCGGCGCTTCGATGTGCTCGCAGTGAATTCAATGTGTCCGTGCGACAACGAATTTGCTGGAAAATTATTCGTTCAACGGCGGCTTTAACCAACATCTAAGTACAATAGGGCCCCCGTCCGCAGAGCGGATGATTGGAATGTGGAGTGGCTTAAGAAGGGGCTCGATCGGGATAAATTCAGCCGCGTCGTCGATTTGTAGTCTTGAGTCGCGTGAACGGCGCTCCCGGAAGAAGCACATTGACTTCCTCAAGCAGCGCCGCGGGGAATGCACGGTTCTCGAAGTAGAGCAGGGCTGTTTTCTAGGTGCGGACTGAGACATCCGCGCCCTCGCGCAACCGTTCGATCTCATTCTGTTCGACATAATGCTTCCCAACAAAGATGGCTTTGAAGTATGCCGGGAGTTGCGGCACCGGGGCCTCAGGACTCCCATCATTCTGCTCACCTCCAAGGCCCAGAAGGCGAGCCGCAGCTCACAGGAGACTTCCCCGCTAAGTCAAGGCCTGAGTGGAATGGCCACTTACAATTGAGCCGCGATGCTCGGCAGGTTCTCGCGGAAGTCAAGGATCAAGGTGGGTTCAACCTGTGGGCGCTGGAGAATTTCGAGCCTGCCGAGAAAAAGCGACTTGCAAGTTACTGCCTGTTAGGTCTACGCTCTGACAACATCTGGGTTCCCTTTCGGCCACAGTTTCATCATCTCTTTCGCTCTCCGGCAAGCCTCTTTTTTGGAAGCTGGCGAAGTTCGCGTGCTCCTTGCCTGGTGAAGCGCAAGGTGTTTTATGCGCAAGACCCGTGTCGATGGATCCAAAGATCAGAAAACTCGGACAGAGCCGGCCTGTGCGATAAACGCCGCCAAACGCTCGATTCTGCGGCTAGTCGTGACCGCTTGGGCGGTCTATCTTGCCCTGGAACTCATGCTTCTGACTGGAGCTGGGTCTTTAATTGCCCAATCGCGGCGATCAGCAGACCTACTCTCATCTAGGCGAGACAGCCGGCATCAAGCCGGGCGATCGGATTCGCATCTCCGGCAAAAAAGAAAAGAAGAATTCCGGCGTCCCGCAACAATTCCTTGTAGAAAAGCTGAACAAAGACTATGGTTCCTGCACGGAAGCACCGGCATCGCCATAGACTCCAACAATGCTTTCCCTGGCCGCATTCAAGCACGCAGGGCGAGAGCCGCATATTGCCAATGCAAACCTGTTCACCCGCAACCCAGAGGTCGAACATAAAGTCGATCTCTTTCACGACTGAGAGGTCCCCATGCAATTCACTCGCGTCAGCAAGCCCTTCCCCATCTCTATCGCGGCGCTTCCATCGAAGACTCTCGCATCTACCCTGCCGATGAAATCGCCTGCACGCCGGCCACAGATCACTCACTTCGTCTTATCGGCGCTTCTGCTGGTCTTCGCTCCCGTCGCAATCCATTCTCAAGATGCGAGGCATGCGCCCGACTACACCTCCATCGTCGTCTTTGGCGACTCGCTCTCTGACACCGGCAACGTTGCCAATCTCACTGAAGCCAAGTACGGGCTCCGGATTCCAGGCCCGGATGCCGACTATACCGATGGCCGCTTTACCGACGGCGCCGACACCGAGCCCGCTGCCGAAAATTTCTTCGGCGTATGGATCGAGCAGCTCGCCGCAACCTTCCCTTCCAAGCCTGAAGTCAAGGACTCACTCGACGGCGGAACCAACTACGCCTACGGCTTCGCGACCACCGGCTCCGGCACAGGCTTATTCACCTTCGGCCCGTCAGACTCGCTTTCCGTGAACGTCGAAAACGTTGGCCAGCAGATTACCGAATATCTGGCCACCCATCCCAAAATCGATGATAAGACGCTGTTCGTCGTCTGGGGCGGCGCCATTGACGTTCTCTACGCTACCTCGGATGACGATGTGATCAACGCGGGCATCAATCAGTCCCTCAACATCCAGCGCCTCATCCATGCCGGAGCAACCCGGTTTATCCTTCCCAACCTGCCTCCGCTGGGATTGACTCCCCGGCTCAACGGCTCTCCTACAACATCGGTTCCCGCGAACCAGGCAAGCGCTCTTTACAACGATGTCTTGAACGGAGGCATCGCGTTCCTGCGCGACTTCAACCGGGCCAAGCATCTGCAACTCGCACAGCTTGATGTTTTCAACCTCTTCTATCGGATCCTCGCTGCGCCGTCACAATATTCCCTGGTCAACGTATCCGTCAGCTCCCAGGGCATGGCGGTCGATCCCGACACTTATCTCTTCTGGGATGATCTGCACCCCACCACGCGCGGCCATGACATTCTTGCCGTCACAGCCGCTAGGGTCCTCGCCCGGGCCGATTGCCTGGCTCTTTCCGATCGAGACGGCAGAAGCCTGACGGATGCTCCTGCCGGTTGCGCCGCCGAACTCTCCGTCGATCCCGTGAGCGCGAGGCCATAGGTCGTTTGAAGCCGTAGTTCGTTTGAATAAGGACCTGCGTTTGTTGCTCAAGCAACTCCCGCCGGCCCTCGCCATTTTCTCTGACTCACAAACGATAACTCAAGGAATGGGAGACCAACATGGGGCAATGCGAAAGAAACACCGAGGGTCTTATCCACGGATGCGGGAGTGAATTCGACGCATTTGTTCGTTTCAGTACAACGCAAATCGACGAGTCTGAGCAGATCAAGTTGTCGAAATCACTCCGTGCGTCGTTCCTTTGGAGACTGCTTTTGCTCTACATTTGCATCCTGGGAATGCTCTGTCCTTTGTCGGCGCAAACCGTTCAAGCGTCCTGGAACAGCCTGAGCCAATTGCGGACGGGACAAAAGATTGAAGTAGTCGATACGGGTTCGAAGAAGCATCTCGGAACCTTTGTCAATGTCTCTGACTCCGCGATCACCTACCAAGATCAAACCGGCGAACATGCCATTCCGCGGCAGGATGTCCGCAGCGTGAAAGTCAGGGAAAACAGAGGCCGATTACGCAACGCTCTCATCGGGGCTGGAGTGGGTGCGGGCGCGGGAGCAGGAATCACCGCGGCAGCGTGGGAGGACCATGGATTTCTCGGCGGAAAGGGAGCCGGGGCGGCGGTCGGGGCGGTGATCGGAGGCGTGAGTGGCGCAGCCGTGGGAGCACTATTGCCCAGCCATCACCTGATCTACCGTGCCGTTTCTCACTAACGGACTTTGAATCTCTCTCCTCGCCGCCGGCATGAGATCGTGACAGCGTGGGATGGCGTCGCCGCCGGGAGTTGCGATCCGCAGCTTGGAACTACCGACGACTGCGGCTTCGCTCCCTTCGCCGACGACACCTCAACCTCGCGCGAGATTGCCTTCAGCAAAATCCGGGCGAGAGTCGAGGGCACGGCACTAGCTACTCAAGCACTCGGTTGTTGAGGACACCGTCGCACCGGAGCGCGAAAATGCGAACATGCATTTTCAACTTCCGGCACATCAACTTCTCGGCCAGAAGTGCGTTTCCGAACAGGCCCGCAGCCGGCCGGCCGCGCCTTCGGGCGTAATATCCCGCTGCGGCATCCCCAGCATCTCAAAGCCCACCATGAATTTGCGCACCGTGGCCGAGCGCAGCAGCGGCGGATAAAAATGCGCATGAAAATGCCACTCCGGATGCTTGTCTTTATCCGTCGGCGACTGATGAAAGCCCATGGTGTAAGGGAAGCTGGTCTCGAAAAGATTATCGAAGCGCGTAGTCAGCCGCTTCAGCGCATCGGCCAGGCCGTCCCGTTCGTCGCTGGTCAGCTCCGGCAGCGCACCGGCATGGCGACGGCTCAGCAGCATGGTCTCAAACGGCCACACCGCCCACCACGGCACCAGCGCCGTAAAGTGCTCGTTCTCAAAAATAATGCGGCTCTGGCCTGCGCTTGCGGCAGCCCGCTCCGCCGCCAGGTATTCGCACAGCAGGCAGCAGCCGGTCAGGGCAAAGTGTTCGCGTTGCGCCACGGTCTCCGCAGCCGGCTCGTCGGGCACAAAATCGGTAGACCAGATCTGCCCATGCGGATGAGGATTGCTGGCGCCCATCATGGCTCCGCGATTCTCAAAAATCTGCACATACTTGATCCAGCCCAGGCCGCCGAGTTCCTCATACTGAGCAGTCCATGCGTCCACCACCGGACGAATCTCCTCGCGCGTCATCCGTGCCAGCGTGAGTGAGTGGCCGGGATGGTAGCAGAGCACCTTGCACAGGCCCCGCGCAGGCTTGGCGCGCAACAGCGGCGAGGACTGCGGCTCCATGGGCGCGGCAGCATCGGGCAGCAGTGCAGCATAATCATTCACGAACGAGAACACGCCCTCATACACCGGATTAACCGCGCCGCCCGCGCGCTCATTTCCAGGGCAGAGATAACACTTGGGGTCATACGCAACGGCTGACGGCAAAGTTTTCTGCCCCACTTCGCCCTGCCACGGCCGCTCCGTGCGATGCGGCGAAACCAGCACCCACGACTGCCGCAGCGGATTCCAGCGCCGGTGCGGAGACTCACTCTTCCTATCCATACTTGCTCCCCTGAGAGTCAGATCAGGACCAGACCCCCAAGGTCAGATCAGAATCAGATCAGTCTGAGGATCATTGTAATGCGATCGTCCCCAGGTCCCGATTCATCCCGCAAAGCATCACGACAGAAAGGACTTCTCCCGCGCCTTCAAAGCCTCGCCCAGAATTCTCAGCGCCTTTGGACCCATTCCATGAAGCGTTGCAAGGTCCTTTTCTCTCACCCGTTGAAGCTGGTCAAGGCGCGTATATCCGGCGCCGGCAAGCGCGCGCAGAGCAGGCTGGCTAACGCCCTTCGGAAACGGCTCGCCGGTGGCTGACGCAGACTTCTTCGCTGACGTTTTTTCTTTTAACGTTGCCATACTATCTCCAGTCCAAAGAGTAAACCCGCGCCCGTTCCGCTTACCGCCAATTCGTTAGTTCACGCCCTCCGGCTTCAGATCGAAGGCCGGGCGCAAACTCGCATCCATATAAAAAGGCACCGACGTGTGTTCGTGAACGATGCGCCATTGGCCCGCCCGGCGCTCCAGGCAAAGCGTCTCGCGCATCCAGAAGCTGACCTGGCCTTCAGCTCCCTTCTTCGTTCCGCTCATGTGCAGAAAGCCGCGAGCAAAGGCCAGGTCGCCGCTGACCGTGACCTCGATGTCGCGCGACGTGATCTCCACCGGCGTTTCCCAACTCTCGAACCACGCCTGTTTTTCCCGCACATCGATGCCATGATGAACGAGCGGCGGAGCAAGGTTGAATATCTCTGCGTCCGCGACGAACGGCGCCGCAAAGGCAGCCGCATCCTTGCTGTGGTGCGCTGCGTGGATCGACTCGATGAGAGCCAGAATTGCAGCTTCATCTGTTGTGGCGGGAGCATTCATTGTTGCGGTAGACATGGTGAAACCTCCTCGGGATTTGATTTGAGAGACATACATTCTCCGTTCGCGGTTGATTGAAGACACAACGTCTTTCTACGAGGCCGCGAAATTCTGCCGCTGTGGCGCAAATTGATTTCAGCTCACGGTGTGTCCGCTTCGGGAGCGATGCATTCACGACTCAGTGCTGCATCGCCATGTCATTCGAAGAATACGGCGTTCCATCCGACCAATGATCCACGGCCACCATGAAAATCGTCTCCGGCTCCCTGTCATCGCCCGTCACATCCGCCTCCATCACCGGAGAGCCATTCAGGTTTGCTCCCCACTCCGCGGTCTCCATTTTCGGAACATGAAACATCAGGTGCGGCCGCCAATGTCCAACGTCACCGCCGCCCAGGATTCCGTCTTTCGACATCATGTAAGACATTGCACCCGGCGCAGCCTCCGGCAGTTGCTTGCTCGCCACCTGGGCCTTAACCTTCTCCGCCATCTGCGCCTTTGTCAGCCCCGCCAGCGCCATCTTTGTTCTGTTCAGCGTGTACAGCAGAATGGACCGCACCGCCGGAGGGTTGTAGCAAATAGGTCCGCGCATCTTGGAGTTCCAAAAATCCGCGCTGCCGAACGAAGACATCCATGACCGCTCCACCAGGCAAGTAAATCCGTTCTTGCCTTCCACAGCCACGTGATAACCATCCTTCTCCAGCACCAGCACCTGCGCATCGTTCGATATCGTCGCCGGAGCCGCGCTTCTGGCCAGTGCGATCTCAGCATTCCGGTCGGCTATCAGATATTGATCGAGGGGCGCCATCGTCGGAAACGGGTCTTTCGCGTCCTCAGCCCACGCCGGCACGGCAAAAACCGGCAACAGAAAAACCAACATCAGCAACAGATAAAGAGGTTGGGTTGCAACAACTAGCGTCTTAGCGATTCTTGCAGTCATACATGCCTCCTGATCATCGGTACGTGTTCATGGTCTGATTTTTTCGGGAAATCCAAAAACCGGCCCTACTGAGATAAAGAATTCTCCACACGGGGTTGCGCAAACAGCAACTCAAGATAGCGGCGCAGATGGTCAATGCACTGCGCGGCAATCTCCACGCTGTACTGCGCCTTGGCCAGAATGAACGCCCCCTGAATCGTCCCCTGGATATAAAGCGCCAGGCTTTCGGCGGTCCAATCCGCATGCATGTCCCGCTCCCGCATGGCCGCTTCAATGTCCGGCGTCAGGGTCGCGGCATGTCCGGTGATGCTGCGGTTGCAGGCGTCACGAATCGCGGGATGCGTGTCATAGATCTCCTGCACCATGGTTCCCACCAGACAGGTAAAGTCCGACAGATCGCCCATCAGCAGCGTCTTGCGAAAATCCACATACGCCAGCAGCCGGTCCAGCGGATCGGCGGGTTCGTGATAAGGCGCCGAGGCAAACAGCGCGTCCGTGCCTTCAATCCAATACTCGGCAGCCGCCAGCGCCAGCGCTTCCTTGCTGTCGAAGTGGTGAAAAAAACTGCCCTTGGTGAGCCCCGCGGCCTCGCAAATGTCCTCAACGCGCGTAGCGGAGTAGCCCTTCGCACGGATCACATGCAGCGCCGCGTTCAGCAGCCTGGTCTTCGATTCGTGTCTAATTTCGGCTACATCCATCAAGTACCCATCGGTTGGTATTGAATGTACCGACCAGTTGGTATGCTGTCAAGGAATTTTTTCAATTATTTCTCGGAGCCTGTTTAAGAACTGGTAGGTCAGGGCTTTACAGGCTGCGGAAAAACTCAATACGGAGGGAGGCGGGGGTTTTAACCCCCGCATAAAACCAGCAAAATCAGGCCCGGCTTTAGCCGCGGAGGGATGTTTTCGCCCAATTGTCCCGAATTCACGAGTTTTTCCGCAGCCTGTTTAGCCCTGACAATAGTTGCCCCAAGCTAATTCTTTTTCTGTCCGGCGGCGCGCTTGCGTGCCGCCGGGCAGAAAAAGTCACATCCTAACCGCTCACTATGCCAGGGCTAAAGCCCTGGCCTACCGCAACGCTGAGATATTAGGTCTGAAAAAGGCAGAGGCAGCCGGACAAGCGCGAGACGCAGTTAGGTCAGCGGCAGCGTCAGGTTTTCAGCAGCGGCGGCACGGCTGCGTGGAGCCTTCTTGAACGTCGCGTCGCGGCGATGGAGCGGATATTGCGGCTGCCGCCCGTCGAGGATTTGCTGAATGGTCAAGATCTAAAGCCTTGGGTACGTGGTGCCGTCGGAGGATTTGTAGAGTCCCGCCTCGGCGGCCTCGCGAAGCATAGGTTTGGTGGGCTCGTCAAAGGTGAGAAACACTCCCATCTCAGCCTTTTCGAGGTCTGACAGGGCAAGTTACCGTCCTTGTCCTTATCTTGAAAAGCGACTTAAAGTCCGTAGACCCAAACACAGCAGAACTGTTTGGATGAGTCAGATGCCTTCCCGTTATGAACAGGAAATCCAGAAGCGCTTTGGAATGCGTGTACGAGAACTGCGTCAGAAGAACAGACTCTCACAGGAAGGCTTGGCGCTCGCATGCGGCCTCGACCGCACCTATATAGGCAGTGTCGAACGTGGCGAGCGCAACATCAGTCTCGTCAATATCCACGTCATCGCATCGGCATTGGGGGTTCCCGTGAAGGAGCTCTTTAATGCCTGAACACCCGAAGATCCCAGCAAAGCTTCTCGAACTAATAAACTCCATCAGGAACAAGCGCGCCCGAGTCATCCTTGACGCTCTCATTAAGAAGGGCAGCATTTCAACATCTGAATTGCAGGCTGCTGGATACGACCATCCGCCCCGTGCCGCGCGAGATGTAGTTGAACTCGGCATCGCGCTCAAACGGGTCTCGGTGAAGCGCAAGGATGGCCAGAATATTGCCTCGTACGTATTCGACGAACGCGAACTCGATCCCTTGAAAACGGGGCGTGTCGTTATCGCAAAGAAAGAACGTGATGGGATTATTAAGCGCAAAGGATCAAAGTGCAACCTCTGCGGTGGAACACAAAATCTCCAGCTTGATCACAGAATCCCGTACCAGGTTGCCGGGGAGTTACAGCGATACGGGGAGGATCCTTTTCAAGTTCTTGATGGTTCGTGCAACCGGAAGAAATCGTGGGAATGCGAGCATTGCCAGAATTGGTTGAGGATCAAGGATCTTGAAGTCTGCAACACGTGCTACTGGTCGAATCCCGATTGTTATACGCATGTCGCGATGAAGAGCCGGAACGCCGAGTTGATTTGATCTGGGTTGGTGGTGAAGTAAGGACGTTCGAGCGCCTTTCGGCAGAAGCTAAAGAGAACAAGAGAACTGTCGCGGAAGAGATTAAAACAAGAGTCCAGTAATCGCGTGTTGTGGCTCAAATTCGTGGAGTGTCATGAGCGCGCCATCGGCCCCCGCTGGAACGAGGTCATGGGATATGTACAGCGACTCGACAGTAATGTCCTCATTTCCATTCAGTGTTGCTTGGCTTGAGCGGCCAACATCGAGAAGCACCCGCGAGGCGAGTTCGGCAGGCAGGCGTTCTCCATAGGTCCGATCGCCGCACGCACCGTCATAGCTCAGGATAAAGGCATTGCCGCGATCATTCAGAATCGCCAATCCTTCGATAATTCGTTCGCGCGTGATACCGCCGATGTACCGTGAATCGCGTCCTTCACTTGTACCCTGATATGGCGGATCGAGGTAAAAGAAATCTCCGGGCCGGGATGTTTGAAAGAGATCGAGAAAATCGGCGCAAACCGCTTCCGCTCTTCCTGCAAGAAGCCGATGGGCGGCGGTCAATTCCTTCCGCATCGAATCCGGTCGTGTTCCCGCTCTGCGCTTGTCCGGCGATTGATTGAACTCACCGGCAGGATTGAACCGGACAGCATTCTTTACGCAACGGGCTAACAGATATAGCAGTTTCGCGGGACTTCGATCACGATTGAACTCGTTGCGAATTTTGTAATACTCGTCAATCGGGTTGTTCCGCTCTCTATGCCAGAGTGCTGCATAATCGCAGGCAATTGGGCCGGGATTCTCGATGATGCTCTGCCAGAGAACTGCTAGCGGTTCAAGTTTGTCGCCAAGAACGAACCGCGCGAACTTCTCGTGACGGGCCGCAGCAATGGTAACGGCCCCTGATCCTGCAAACGGCTCAATGAGTCGCGTGTACCGTTCCGCCTCGACGTGGCTCAGAATCGCTTGCGCTAAGCGGCGCTTGCTCCCTTGGTATGGAATCGGATGAGGAACCGCAGACCTCAAGAGTCACCCCACATGGTACGTAAAGTCATCTTACACGGTTTATTTGCCACCGCGATCCTTCATTCCATTATACCATGATTCGCCTGATGTTCGCTCATCGCGTAGCGCTTCAGGACATCGTAGTTGTCGCCGTAATAGAGCTTGTTTTTCTCGGTAGCCACAGGATTGGCTAGAGGTTAGCACAGCAACCCTTCGCCAAAATCGTTTGCAGATTATTACGCGCAAATGTCGGACAATAAGGAATGACAACCAACCGCCCCGCCGCGAACGCCCGGAAAAATCACATCGGGCCAGGGGTACCCCTCCCCTTTTGCCCATTTCGCCGCATCTTCCTGCAAACAAGCATGTTAGGTAGAAAATAGCCCATCAAACGCCCCTAAAACAAAGGACTTACATTTTTTGGGAGTGGCTAAGAGAGCAGATTTTCCCTGCCATCCAAGCGCAGGCGCTTTACGCCGTCGGCTTCTCCGGCGGCGGCATGGAGGCAAGAAACCGCCGCGCAAACTCGCCGGCGTACTCCTCCACCAGTTCCCTCACCCGCTCCGGCTTGTCGGAGCGCACAATGAGCCCGGCGTGGTGGTGTTTCTTCATGCGCAGGACAATCTCCGGTGCGTCGAAGGCAGTCGTGTCCGGTTCGGCAGTCTGGGCCAGGCAGAGGACGCTGCCGGCGTAGCTCTCGTATGTCGCCGGCAGCGCGTAGGTTTCCCTGCGCAGGCTGGCCACTTCAATCCTGGCCCACTCGCGCCACAGGTTGACGCCCGTCGAGGCTTCGACCAGATCGGAGATGAACGCTCCACCGACGCGCGCGGCGATTTCAAGAAAGTAGAAGCGGCCGTCGGCGTGGGCCTTAATGTACTCGGCGTGCGTAACGCCCCGCGCCATGCCCAGCGACGGCGCAAGGCGCGCATTCAAGGCGGTCAGATCGGCCCAGTCGCGGCTCTCGCGGTCCACGGTGCGCGTCGTGAATACGCCGCCCTCATGCATCACCTGCATGGGCGGACGGCCATACTGGTGGGCGACGGAGAAAACCACCTTGCCCTCGCTGACGATCGAGTCCACGTGGAAGATGTCGCCGGGCACAAACTGCTCCAGCAGGAAGCGGCTCTGCCGATCACCCAGTTCGTCCAGCGCGCGCCAAAGCTGCTCCGGCCCTTCAATCTTGCGAATGCCCAGCGCCGAGGCTTCAGAGCGCGGCTTGAGCAGCCAGGGCGCGGGCACATGGTCCATATAGGCGCGCAGCTCGTCGTAATTGAGCACGCGGCAAAATTCGGGCACCAGAAAGCCGGACTCCAGCGCGCCCAGGCGCATGGCCAGCTTGTCGCGATAGTAAGCCGAAGCGGTAACGCCCATGCCGCGGACGCGCATGTGTTCGCGAATCTGCGCTGCGGTTTCGAGATCGAACTCGTCCAGGGCAATGATGCGGTCAAAGCGCCGTCCGCGCGCAAACCAGGAAACGGTGTTGAGAATCTGCTCGGAATTCAGCCCCGGCGGCATGGTGACCACTTCTTCGAGCGTCTCGCGCGGCCAGTCCGCGTCGCGAAGCTTATCCACGGTGAGCAGCGTGGGCTTTACGCCCATCTCCGCGCACTGGCGCATAAAGTCCTGGCCTTTTTCGTAGCTGGCGATACATAAAAACCGCTCAACACCGTCGCCCATCGATTCCCTCGCTGCTGTGAGATGGCCGTCCCCCGGTTTGGATGCCAGGTTTGGATGCCTGGTTTAGACTCCGGGTTTGGATAGTTTTACCATAGACGGGGGTTCGACCCGTTTGGGGGGGCGAGGGGTGAGTAGGAAGTTCGTTCCGGCCCTACGGGACGGAATGGATTAAGGACGAGCTCTAAGTACCTGTATAAAAACTCGCAGTTTTGAAAGGGCACGGCTTTAGCCGTGCCGAGGAAGCAGAAAATGGGACGCGGCTTTAGCCGCCGAGGGAATGCGAAGGGCTGAAAATACATGCCTTCGGGGGCTAAAGCCCAAAATTCGATTTGCCATTGAATGGCGCGGCTAAAGCCGCGCCCCTTCAAAACAGATGAATCCACCACGACATCGAGTTTTTATACAGGCTCTAAGGACGGTAGATGCTTTCAGCAATCGCAATTGTGAAACTCCACGACCAACTGGCCGAGGCCTGGCACAGTGAGACGGGCAGTGTGGACCTTGCTCAGCACGACGACTGGCTTGCCGCCGTGGCTCGCCAGCATCGCGCCAACTTTGAGCTCTGGCACATTGAAGACGAGGCGCGCGCTCCGGGCGCCACCGAGGCCGAACTGGCCGCCGTAAAGCGCCGCGTAGACCAGACTAACCAGCGCCGCAACGATCTGGCCGAGGATCTGGACCGCATCTTGATCGAGTGGCTGCAAGCGCACGGGTTGCCCAAGGCAGACGCGCCTCTGCACTCGGAGTCGCCGGGGCTGATCATCGACCGGCTCTCCATTCTGGCGCTCAAGATTTATCACACGCGCGAAGAGGCCCAGCGCCCGGACGCGCCCAGCGGCCACGCCGAGCGCAACCGTCAGCGGCTGGCGATCCTTGAAGAGCAGCGCGCCGATCTGGCCCATTGCCTGGACGCGCTGTGGCAGCAGACGCTCGACGGCCAGCGCCGCTTCAAGCTTTACCGCCAACTGAAGATGTACAACGACCCCTCGCTCAATCCCGCCGTCTATCGTAAACTCGTGAAGGAACAAGACCAATAACCCCCGGTTTCCCGGCAGCCCATTGACGTACCGCGGGGTTATGCGTATAAAGATGGCCTGAGCAGCGTTATTCTTTGGTGCAGCAGTTCCCCGGCAGCGACCCTGCCGGAGTATGCAATCCGGGAATGGATGTTCGCGGTGAACTCATGATGCAAGAGGCCCGATCAGTGGCGCAGGATCGCAAAAAAGTACCCACTCCTTCAGTCAAGTCCGGCGGCCATCCCGCCCCAACCTCGGGGCCGGCCTTCCAGCATTACCAGTCCGCCGTCCAACTGCTGCAGCAGGGCAAGTTTGAAAAAGCCCTGGCGGCTTTTGAAAAGATGTTGCCCACGGCCCCCATCGAACTGCTCGACCGGTGCAAGATGTACATCAGCACCTGCCAGCGGCAACTGGAGAATCACCGGCTCACCTTCCTCACTCCCGAAGAGCACTACGACTACGCCATTTCGCAGTTGAACACCGGCTATTACGACGAGGCGCGGGAGCAGTTCGACGGCATTCTCGCCAACCACCCAGGGGCGGACTACGCCTTTTACGGCCTGGCCCTGCTCGACGCCATCACCGGACGCACGCAAGACTGCCTGGGCAATCTTTCCCGGGCCATTGAACTGAACCCCAGGAACCGGCTTCAAGCGCGCGCCGATAACGACTTCCAAAGCATGGTGGACGACCCCCGCTTCACTGAGTTGCTGTATCCTGAAATCCCTTAAGGCGTTATTTTGAACCTTTCTCAGACTCAAAACGGACAAGGCCGCCCCAA
The DNA here is from genome assembly GCA_036489415.1 of Occallatibacter sp. Lineage (GTDB taxonomy): Bacteria > Acidobacteriota > Terriglobia > Terriglobales > Acidobacteriaceae > Telmatobacter. Next base: position 130,858 of record DASXFS010000039.1, read on the forward strand.
CGGCCAAACCCCGAAACGCTCGCCGATTCCCTCTGAACTATCCGCTCCCACAGGAGCCATGCGCGTCGTAGCCATCGGCGGCGGCACGGGTCTCTCCACATTGCTGCGCGGCCTGCGCGAGCACGTAACGCCGGCTGCTCCCTTGGCCATACCCGGCCTCATCTCCGACCTGGCCGCCGTGGTCACCGTCACTGACGACGGCGGCTCCTCCGGCCGGCTGCGCGAGGGCTTCAACATGCTGCCGCCCGGCGACCTGCGCAACTGCATGGTCGCGCTCAGCGAGGAAGAAGATCTGCTGGCCCAGTTGTTCGCCCATCGCTTTCGCGGCGGCGACTCGCTCAAGGGACACAACTTCGGCAACCTGTTCGTGGCGGCGCTTACGGAGATCACCGGCGACTTTGCCCACGCCATTCAACTGGCATCGAAGATTCTTGCCGCCCGCGGCCGCATTTACCCCGTCACCACCACCAACGCCACGCTGATTGCGCACATGGACGACGGATCGGTGGTGCGCGGCGAGACCAAGATCACCGCCAGCCGCCGCCGCATCGTCGAACTGACACTGGATCCGCCGGACGCCGCACCGCTCCAGGAGACGCTCGACGCAATTGAGCGCGCCAGCCTCATCACCGTCGGTCCCGGCTCGCTTTACACCTCGCTGATCACCAACCTGCTGGTGGATGGCATTCCGGCTGCGCTGGTCGCGGCGCGCGGCGTTCGCGTCTTTATCTGCAACCTGATGACGCAGGCTAATGAGAGCCTGGGACTCACCGCATCCGAGCACATTGAGCGCATCTACGAGCACACCCGCGCGCCCATCTTCGACTGCGCGCTGGTTAACACCGCGCCCTTTTCTCCTCAGACGCTGGCACGTTATGCCGCCGAAGGCGCATCGCCGATTTTTACTGACATTGAACGCATTGAGGCTCTGGGCGTTCGCTGCATCGCCGGAAACTTTGCCAGTGAAGAGAGCGTCGTTCGTCATGCTCCCGGCCGCGTGACCGCCGCGCTGCTGGCGCTGGGCCGCTCGCGCGCCGCCGCTCCATCAAAATAGATTTTCCTTTTGGATCAAATCTTGATTCAATCTGGCCCCGTCGAGCGCAGGGCCAATGCCATTCATCCCAGCTATTCGGAAATCTGAGTCAGATCAGCGCTGGGCGCGGACTTATCCCTCCACCGTGCGCTTCAACTGCCCGCATGCCGCGTAGATGTCGCGTCCGCGCGGGCGTCGCAGGTAGGTGGGAACGCCCTGGGCGGCGAGCGCGGCACGAAAAGCCTCGACAGCTTCTGGCTTTGGCATGGAGTAGGCGATGCCGGGACCGGGGTTCCAGGCGATCAGGTTCACCTTGACCGGCAATCCCGTCCGGCGCACCAGGCGGGCAACTTGTTTTGCGTGCTCGGGCTGGTCCGTTACCCCGCCCAGCAGGACGTACTCAAACGTAATCCGCTCCCGCGGCCGCAGCTTCACCTGCCGTACCGCGTCCATCACAGACTCAATGTTCCACTTGCGGTTGATGGGCATAAGCTCTTGACGGATAAGATCGTTGGGCGCGTTCAGACTGATGGCTAGCTTGGGGCGGAACTGGGCTGGCTCCTGGGCGAAGCGCTCGATTCCCGGCACGATTCCGGATGTGGAAACCGTCATCCGCTGCGGGCTCAGGCCCACCTCGCGCACAAGCAGCCGCACCGCTGCCATAAAGCTTTCGTAGTTCAGAAACGGCTCTCCCATGCCCATAAAGACCAGGTTGACCCTCTCCTTGCCTATTTCCACGCCATGACGTGCCAGCACCGAAACCACCTGGCCAGCAATCTCGCCCGCAGTCAAATTACGCTGCAGTCCCAGCTTGGCCGTAAGGCAAAACTGACAGTTGACGGCGCAACCAACCTGGCTCGACACGCAGATTGTCGCCCGGCTCCAGCCTTTGCCGCCAGCGTCCGTTCCGGCTCCCGAATCGCTGCCGTCACCGGCTTCGCCGCCGTCGCCCTCGGGCATCCAGACGGCCTCAACGGTTTCCACGCTCGCCGCGTTTGCGCCCTGGCACTGAACTAGATACCGCTCTGTCCCATCGACCGACTGGAAGACCTGCGCAATCTGCGGGCGGCCCACTTCCCATCCCGCCGCAGCCAGTTTCTGGCGTATCGGCTTGGATAAAGTTGTAATTTCACTTATATCGTCAATTCGTTGACGATAAACGGCTTCAAGTAATTGGCTTCCGCGCCAGGCTGGTTCGCCCAATTCCTGTAATAGAACGGACAGCGCCTCCGCGTCCAGACCGAACAGCGGCTTGCGGATGCTTGCTGACTCTGGCTGGACCTCCGCATCCGGCTTGGCCGTCGCGTCCGGGTCGGTTGCATCTAACTGAACGAGTTGGCTTGAGTCTGGAATCACGGCTGAGTTCAGCATAGAGCATTTCATTCCCCGCACCTGTCCCGCACCGGGCGCAGCCCTGGCTCAGTATGCTGAAGCCGATTGACCTACAATCTAATCTGAACTGATGATGACAACAAACGAACGAAACCTTCTCCGCACCGTATTGCCGAACGGCCTGATCGTTCTGACCGAACGCATGGAGCATCTGCGCTCCGTCGCCATGGGCGTTTGGGTCAAATCCGGCTCCCGCTGCGAGCCAGCCGAAACGAACGGCATCTCCCATTTTGTGGAGCACATGCTCTTCAAAGGCACCCGCTCCCGCACCGCGCAGCACATTGCCCGCGAGATGGATTCGATCGGCGGCAACCTCGACGCCTTTACCGGGAAAGAGACCATCTGCTTCAACGTCAAATCGCTGGCCGACCATGTGCCTATCGCGCTCGACGTGCTTTCAGACCTGGTGCTCAACCCGATCTTTGCGGACGGCGACATTGAGCGCGAGCGCGGCGTCATCCTCGAAGAGATCAAGATCGACGAAGACAATCCCGACGTGCTGGTGCATGAGCTGTTCACGCAAAGCTTCTGGAAGGACCATCCGCTGGGTTGGCCGATCCTGGGCACCACGGAGACGGTCGGCAAGCTGGACCAGAAGAACCTGTTCGACTACCACGGCGACCGCTTTCACGCCGGTAACATCGTCTTCTCCGCTGCCGGCCAGCTCGATCACGATCAGTTCACCCAGGCCGTTGCGGCCAAGTTCTCCGGGCTTGCCTCGGGGGCTACGCTGCATGAGCTTTCAGCGCCTGAGGCCAGCGCCCGCGTCGTGTTGCGCAACAAGAGATCATTAGAGCAAGTCCAGATCTGCCTCGGTGTCCCCGCGCCGCCCATCACCGATGAAAACCGCTACGCCACGCTGATTCTCAATACCGTCCTGGGCGGCGGCATGAGCTCGCGCCTCTTCCAGACCATTCGCGAAGAGCGCGGCATGGTCTACTCCATCTACTCCGACCTGAGCCCTTATCGCGACACGGGCACTCTATGCGTCTTCGCGGGCACCTCGGCAGGTAAGGCTCTCGAAGTGGTGGACCTGATCCTGGGCGAGTTTGCCAAACTCAAGCAAGAGACCCTGAGCGATGAAGAGCTGAAACGCGCCAAAGATCAGGTGAAGGGCAACATCCTCATGGGCCTGGAAAGCTCGAACGCCCGCATGGCCAACCTGGCGCGTCAGGAGATGTACTTCCACAACTTCATGACGGTCGAGGAAGTCATCGCCCGCATTGACGAAGTGACCGCCGCGCAGGTGCAGGCCATGGCTCAGCGGCTCTTTGATCCCGCCCGCATCGCCGTAACCCTGCTCGGGCGCCTCGACGGGGTCAAGCTCAAGCGCGAGCGGCTGGTGTGCTGATGAAGCGCTAGCGGCTGGTGTGCTCGTCCTTGCACCATATCGATAACTTGGAAGGCGCTAGCTCGTCTGATACCGTAAATATTGAGGTGCATGACGATTCTTACCGCTGCTTTGCTCGTCATCTTCCAGGCTGACAGTGGCGTCCCGGTCGTTTCTCAGGGTCCGGGCGCAGTGATGGAACTTCTCCACAACATTGGCTCGTTAGCCACGGCCGTGCTGGTGTTGTTGCTGCTGGCCAGCCTTTACTCATGGACCGTCATCCTCGGCAAGGTCTCTTCCTTCGGCAGAGCGACCCGGGAGACGCGGCGCTTTATCCGCGCCTTCCGCAAGGCCACCCGGCTGCAGGAGATTGCCACCATGGCCTCGGACTGCAAGGCGAGCCCGCTGGCGCAGGTTTTTGAGGATGTCTACGAGACTTACAAGCGCCAGACCGGCGGATCGGGCCCCCCGCGCAACCTGACGCCGCTGGAGCGCTCGGCACAAACCGCGGCGAGCGAAGCGGTGACCAACCTGGAACGCCGCATGACGGGGCTGGCAACGATTGCCTCGACAACGGTGTATGTAGGCCTGTTCGGCACGGTGGCGGGCATCATCGACGCCTTTACTGGGCTGGGAACGGCCGGCTCCGCGACGCTGCGCGCCGTGGCTCCCGGTATTTCAGAGGCGCTGGTTACCACGGCGGCCGGACTGTTTGTGGCGATTCCGGCATTAATCGCCTATAACCAGCTTACGGCGCGCATCCGGGTGTTTGCCGCGGCCACGGACGACTTTTGCCGCGAGCTCTTGAATTCGCTGGAAGAGATTCCCCAGCGCGGGCCTGCGCAAGCGCCGCGCCCAGGCGGCAACGAACCGGGACGAGACGCGGTGGGCCGAGAGGCGGTGGAACGTGGCCTTTACTAGCAGCGCCGGACAGACCCGGTCCACGCTGGCGGAGATCAACGTGACACCGCTGGTGGACGTGGTGCTGGTGCTGCTGATTATCTTCATGATCACGGCGCCGGTGTTGCAGTCGGGCATCGATGTGTCGGTGCCGAAGACGCGCACGGTGAAGGAGGTTACCCAGCAGCGGCTGGTGCTGACCATCAACAAGGCGCAACAGGTGTTTCTGGGCGACACGCTGGTGAATATCCACGAACTGCCCGCGAAGCTGCATCAACCGGGCACCGATCCGGCGCACCAGAGCATTTATCTGCGCGCCGATGAAGAGGTGCCGTTTGGCGTGTTCGCCAGCTTGATGGACGCTGTGAAGCAGGCCGGCATTACCAATGTCTCGATCGTGACCCAGCCGCTGGAGACCAAGAATGCCGCGGAACCTGGAAAGTAGAAGTGACGGAAAGGCGCCGATGTCTGAGGGCATTTCAGGCAAGTTAACAAATCGGGGACTGTGACAAACCGCAAAGCGGGCAAAATTGAGGGGGGTCTTCGTATGGCAACGGGGCGTGGGATGCGGCATGCGGCGATAGCGTTGGCCGTTGTCGGGCTCATCGGAAGTGGCTCCTGCTGTCTCGACGCACAACAAAAGACGGCGAACTACATCGCCACATCGGGAACGACAACCAATCGGCTTCAAATCACCGTCGTGACAGACCGCAATTCTTCCACAGGCTACGACCTGAGAGGCTACTTTGAAACCTCGATGAAACAGCCCGACGGAACAGTCAAATCGCGCCGCATTGAGGTCACAGGTGAGGTCAGTACCGACGGGGTCCCTGCTGCAATAACCATCCCTTCTTCGGCAGTTGGCGTGCCTGACTTGACGCTCGCCTGCTTCTTTGACAAATCGCTGAATCTCCAGCTCGTCGGCGATAACAGGAGAAGCTTCCCGCGCATGATGTACTTGGTAAGGAAAGGCGACGAGGGCCACACGCAATGAAGGGTTTGACTTCAGTCAGTTCCTTCAGCGTAGGCTTTGCCTTTGCCGCGCTGGTAGTAGGATTGCGGGCAGCTCAGTACTGGCTCAAGGCGAGCAAGGTAGACGTCGTACCCGTCTGGCCCGACGGCCCCCAAGCGCTCATGGAGCCGGTTGAACCTGAGCAATCGCAGAGAGGCTGGATCACAGCTACGATTGAAGCCGTTAAGCTGTCTTCTGACCTCAACAAGAGGGCTGCGCGCTGGACTGCTGCTGCGGTCATTTTGAGCGCCGTTTCCAGCGTTTTGGGCGCATTAGCAGGAAGTTTTTGAAGAGCTTCGGCCTTCACGGCGTTTTAGGCGGGGATAACGGGACGACGCAAGAACTTGCGAGGCAAAGCGGGCCTTTCGGAGAGAGAGCGGAAATAGGCGTATGGACAGCGTTCTGGATGGTGGAGGGCAACTTGAGCGGGAGATGAAGCCCGAGCCGATTGCTGCGTCCGCCACCGGATCGATCGTTCTCCACGCCGCGCTGTTCGGTGGAATTCTGCTCTACGGCTTCATCAACGGATTCCATCACAATTGGGGCAACCCCGGACCGGGAAGCGCGATTCAGGTGTCGCTGGATTCGGCTGCCATTCCGTTGCCCACCGACCAGCCGAAGAACGACAACGTGCTGCCGACGGACAAGCCAAGTCCGGCGCCGGCGCCGCCTGAGCCCAAGGCCAAGCAGGCCGTGGACGAGACTGCCATTCCGATTCAAGGCAAGGAGCAGAAGCCGGAAAAGCAGAAGCAGGTGAAGACGGCCAAGGCGCCGCCGCCGAAGCCGGAAGACCGGGTGCAGTATGGCGAGCAGGCGGGGTCGAAGCTGTCCCGCTCCACATTTGCCCAGCCGGCCGCACCCGATCAGCCGGTGAGCGTGACCAATGGAGATTTCGGCAGCCGTTTCCCCTGGTACGTGGATGGCATCAAAAGAAAGGTGAGCCAGAACTGGAATCGCTATGAAGTGGACCAAAGCACGCCCAAGGGGGCGTCGGTGCAGATCTACTTCAAGCTCAATCGCCAGGGCGTTCCATCGGACTTTCGCGTGAACACGGCCAGCGGCAGTCCGACGCTCGACCGCAGTTGCCTGCTGGCCACGCAACGTGTTGACACATTTGGCGATCTGCCCAGGGAATCGAACGACCAATGGCTGGACGTCACTTATGATTGTACGTATTAGGACTGCATGGAACATGCGGCCCGGAGTCCTGGCGCGTTGAAGCTGCCACGCGCCATTCCCAAACCGACAAGAGGAAGGACTATTCATCGCATGAAGGCATTTTCACGACTTTTCTCTCTCTCCCTGGTTCTCCTGCTGTGCCTCTCAACCACTCGACTGCGCGCCCAGGACTGGGTGCATACAGGCACCAATCTCGGCAAAGACCGCATTCGCATTGCCGCGGCGGACTTCAAGCCGGGCAGCGGCGACCCGCAGGTTCCGGCGCTGAAGGCTGTGTTCGACTCGACGCTCTATGCCGATCTGGGTAATGCCGGGATTTTCGACATGGTTTCAAAGAGCATGGCTCCGCAGGCCACGCCGGGGTCGCCCCAGGAAATCAATACGGCGCAATGGGCGGCCGCACCGGCTAGCGCCTCGATGGTGGCGTTCGGAACGCTCTCGGTCACAAATGGACAGGTGGTGGTGGACGGATACCTCTACGACACGGGCAACGCCACGAGCCCGCAGGTGCTGGGCAAAAAGTATACCGATACGGCCAGCGAGGAATCGGCGCGCATGATTGCGCACCGCTTTGCCGATGAGATTATTTTGCGTCTGGGCGGCGGGATCAACGGCATCGCCGAGACCAAAATCTACTTCATCAGCACGCGCAGCGGCACCAAGGAAGTGTGGATGATGGACTACGACGGACAGAACCAGCACGCCATCACGCACCTGGGCACCATTTCGATTTCGCCCCGTGTCTCTCCGGATAACTCGCGCCTCGCTTTTGCATCGCTGGGCCGCGAGGGCTGGACTATTCGCATGTATTCGCTGCTGCTCAACCGCTATGTTGCCTTTCCGGGCGGAAGCGAAGGTGGAAGCAATCAGTCGCCTGCGTGGTCGGCGGACGGGTCGAAGATCGCTTTCTCGTCTGCCCGCACCGGCAATCCGGAGATATGGCTGGCTGACTCAAGCGGCGGCAACCTGCACAAGCTGACGGCCTTTCGCGGACCGAACATCGCGCCCACGTTCAACCCCCGCACCGGCGCGCAGATTGCGTGGGTGAGCGGACGCACGGGGCTGCCGCAGATCTACACGATGGACATCGACGGCTCGAACGTGCAGCGCATCACGGATGGCGGCTATGCGGTGAGCCCTTCGTGGTCTCCCAACGGCGAGTTGCTGGCCTTCAGTTGGAATCGCAAATACGGCCCCGGCGATCCCGGCGGCGATGACATCCACGTGATCGAACTGGCCAGCAAGAACTATCTGCAGATTACCCACGAATCAGGAAGCAACGACTTCCCCTCCTGGTCGCCCGACAATCGACACATCGTTTTCCAACGCACCATTGGCAGCCACACGCAAATCTGGACCATGCTTCCCGATGGAACGCAGCAACAGGAACTGACCCACAGCGGCAACAACTCCATGCCCAACTGGAGTTGGAAGTAAAGCAACCGCAACTGAATGAGTTGGGTAATGAGTTCTGGAATGGGCAAAATCGCGCCGGAGACAGTTTGCGGATGCAAACCCGCAGCTGCCTTCCGGGATTTATGCATTATGATTTTATGGTCGAAGAATTCTCCTCTCCGCTTGCATTGAAGAGGAGCAAACGCGCTCACGCCACACCGCCTGGTCCGATTTCACCCTCGAACCGCAAGAGACGGCCTTTACGACAACGTTTTCTTTAGAGATGAAGGCCAAAACCCATGTGTTCAGCCTGTTTGTCTCAACCCGAAATCTTCTTCACAAAAGACAAGGAGAGATGGCCGAGCGCTGGGCTCGCACAGGTCCGGGTCGCTGGGAAAACAATTTTTTGAACTCACGGAAGGAGTAGTCCATTGAACGCACGTTTTCGCATCTTGGTTCCCGCTGTATTGCTTGTTACATTGCTCGCAGTTGCAGGTTGCAAAAAGAAGACACCGGCGCCGCTGCCCGCTGAGACTGCGCCGCCGGCCTCTGTTCCAGCGCCCGCGGCTCAAATAACTGCAACGCCTTCGGTCATCTCCGCAGGTGATCAGGTGGTTCTCTCCTGGCGCACGACGGACGCCACCAACGTTTCCATCGACGGCATCGGGGATGTGCCCACATCCGGCGTCAAAACGGTGACCCCGACCACCTCCACCAGCTACCACCTGGTAGCCCGCGGAGCCGGCGGCACCACCGACGCAACAGCCCGCGTAACCGTGAACTCACCCCCGGCCGTGAACGTGCCCACCAATAACATGAGCGAGGAAGACGAGTTCAAGGCGAACGTGCAGGACGCCTTCTTCGATTACGACACCTACGACATCCGCAACGATGCGCAGGCGGTGCTGGCCAAGGACGCCTCGTTCCTGGTGAGCCATCCGGACATGAAGGTGGTAATCGGCGGCTACTGCGACGAGCGCGGATCGAACGAGTACAACCTCGCGCTGGGACAGAACCGCGCCGACGCCGCCAAGAACGCGCTGGTGACGGCGGGCGTGGCCGCGAATCGCATTCGCGTGGTCAGCTACGGCAAGGAGAAGCCCTTCTGCTCCGAGTCGACTGAAGAGTGCTGGCAGCAGAACCGCCGCGCCGGGTTCACGCTCGACCGGTAGTTCGAGTCCGACCGGTAGAATCAAACGCTCTTCGCTGCCGAAAAAGTAGATGCTTCGGCAGCGAAGAGCGTGAGCCTTGGACTGGCTGCCTTCGAGCTGTCTTGGGGGTCGCCCGCAGCGGTTTGCCGCACCGGGTGACCCCGGACAGCCCATTGCCGGAGTGTAACCGGCGACCGTAAACTATAAGCTGGCAGCTTTAAGCCGCCAGCTTTTTCTCATGGGTGCAGAATGAAGATCGCCAAGACCCTCCGTAATCGCCTCATCGCTGCCGCGGCCTTCGGGCTGCTGCTCGCCGCCGTGCCCGTGCCGGCGCACGCCACATCGAAGGACATGATCGAATTGCAGACACAGGTGCAGCAGTTGCTCGACATGGTGCAGCGCCTGCAGTCCACTGTTGACACGCGCTTTGGCGTGCTGCAACACCTGGTGGAGCAGACGGCCGACAGCGCCAACCAGATGACCGCGACAGTGAACACGCTGCAGCAGAAGATCAATGCGCAGAACGAGGGGAACGGCGGCAAGCTGGACACCGTTTCCGGCCAGGTGCAGTCGCTCAACGACTCCGTGGATGAGTTGAAGTCGCGCATCGCGAAGCTCGACAAGTCTGTACAGGACATGCAGACCCAGTTGCAGAACATTCAAACTCCGCCCGCTGGGGCCGCGCCCGCAGGCCAGCCCGGCGACCCCAATGCTCCGCAGGGCGCCGGGGCTCCCGCGCCCACGGCTGCTGCGCCTGCGCCGAACCCAGCGCCGCCGCTTAGAGAAACCTTCCAGGGCGGCGTCCGCGACTACAACGCGGCGCATTACAGCGTGGCCGCAAGCGAGTTCCAAGACGTATTGCACTACTATCCCATGGACGACCTAGCCGGCACGGCACAGTTTTACCTGGGCGAGATTGCCTATCGCCAGCTCGACTTTGCCGAAGCCATCAAGGACTATAACGCCGTCCTCGAAGGCTTCCCTGGCAGCCCCAAGGCGTCTGCCGCGCAGTTGCGCAAGGGACTAGCCCTGCTGCAGACCAACAAAAAGGAGGCGGGTATCCACGAGCTACGCCAACTGATTCAGCGGCATCCGCAGACGCCGGAAGCAGCCCAGGCGCGCACCAAATTGAACGGGATGGGCGTGCGCATCTCGGCAACGCGCTGATTCTCAGGTTTGAATTTGAGAGCAACACAAAAAGCCCCGCATCGAGCGGGGCTTTTTTGTTGCTGCCGTGTTTTTCGCAGAGCTACTGCAAGCTCGCCATCAGGCTGTCGAGCGTGGACTTCGATGGCCGCGTGAGGCTTTCAGGAAGCTGGCCGAGCGGCTCATCTACCAGGTTCAGCAAATCGATGAACGTGGGCTTCTGCGTGTCGATATAGAAGACGCCGGTCAGAATTTCGTTGTTGGCATGCGCCTCCATCAGCGTGCGCACCGCGTCTGACTTGTTGGTGGGGTCGTAGTCCTCATGCAGCTTGCGCAGCCGAAGACTGGAGCCGTCGTGCATTTCGACTTCAAAGACCTCGCCCGAGTTGTAATCCACTTCGATTTCGTCGAAGCTGGCGACGAAATCGATTTCGTTGATGGGCTCGTCGTTGTCCTGCATGAACTTGTAGCTTTTAGTCGAGCCTTCGTGGTCGTTGAAGGTGACGCAAGGGCTGATGACGTCGAGCATCACGGTACCTTTGTGGGCAATGGCGGCCTTCAACATGGAGAGCAGTTGCTTCTTGTCGCCGCTGAAAGAGCGGCCCACGAAGGTTGCGCCAAGCTGAATTGCCAAAGCACACGTATCGATAGCCGGTAGATCGTTGACGACGCCGGTCTTCAGCTTTGAGCCGAGGTCCGCCGTGGCCGAGAACTGGCCCTTGGTGAGGCCGTAGACACCGTTGTCTTCAATGATGTAAATCATGGGCAGATTGCGGCGCAACAGATGCACGAACTGGCCCATGCCGATCGAAACCGTATCGCCGTCGCCGGAGACGCCGAGCGTGGTCATGGTGTGGTTGGCGAGAATAGCGCCGGTGGAAACCGACGGCATGCGGCCATGAACGCTGTTGAAGCTGTGCGCGCGGCTCATGAAGTAGGCTGGGCTCTTGGACGAGCAGCCGATGCCGCTCATCTTCATCACGCGCTCCGGCTCGATGCCCATTTGATACATGGCGTCAATGATGCGCTCGGAGATGGCATTGTGGCCGCATCCGGCGCAGAGCGTGGTTTTGCCGCCGCGATACTCGATGACCGGAAGACCGATGTGATTCACTTTAGGTGCTGGTGGTGTTGCTGTAGCCATTGATCAAATCCTCTTCAATACAGTGTTACGTGGTTCGTGCTTTCCCACCCATTCCGCAAAGAACGCGGAATGGATGGGGCACCCAGTTCCGGGCAATTTAGGATGCGACTGCGCCTTCGTGGACTTCGACATCTTCAACGTGCGTGGGAGAGATGCCCTGCAAGCCTTCCTTGGTCGCGAACTCTTCTGTGACAGTCTGCGCGTCGATGGGCAGTCCGTTGAAGTGCAGAATGCTGCGCAGCTTGACCACTTGCTCGGCGGCAATATCCAGCTTGAGCAGGCTGGCCAGTTGCGCGTCGCGATCCTGCTCGATCACATAAACGCGCTCATGCGAGGCAATAAAGTCGTGAATCTCATGCGCGAACGGATAGGCGCGAATACGCATGTAATCGACATCCTTGCCGTATTGCTGCTTGATCAGGTCCATACTCTCGCGGATAGCGAAGTCGGAGCTTCCGTATGCCAGGATGCCGATCTTCGAGGAGCCACTCTTGACGGCGACGGGCGCGGGAACCAGCTTGCGCGCGTTCTCGAACTTGCGCGCCAGGCGCTCCATACCGGCAACATAGTCTTCCGGCCGCTCGCTGTAGGCAGCGGAATCCGTGTGCCCTGTGCCACGCGTAAAGTACGCGGCCTTGGGATGACGCGTACCCGGAAGAGTGCGATAGCCGATGCCGTCGCCGTCTACATCCTTGTAGCGTGCAAAGCCGCCGAGACGATCGAGGTCTTCGGCGCTGAGAACCTTGCCGCGATCAAGCCGCTTGTCGGGATAGGCGAACGGCTCCGACATCCAGTTGTTCATGCCCAGGTCGAGATCGCTGAGGACGAAGACCGGAGTCTGAATACGCTCGGCAAGATCGAAGGCCGCATAGCCGAACTCGAAGCACTCGCGCACGCTGCCGGGCAACAGAACGATGTGCTTGGTGTCACCGTGCGAAAGGAAGGCTGTCGAGAGCAGATCGGCTTGCGAGGTGCGCGTGGGCAGGCCGGTCGACGGGCCGGTGCGCTGCACATCGAAGATGACGCCGGGGATTTCCGCATAGTAGCCGAGGCCGGCAAACTCTGCCATAAGCGAGATGCCGGGGCCGGAGGTTGCGGTCATGGAGCGCGCGCCGGCCCAGCCTGCGCCGAGCACCATGCCGATGGCGGCGAGCTCGTCTTCAGCCTGGACGACGGCAAAAGTGGCCTTGCCTTCCGGCGTGACGCGGAATTTTTTCAACAGATCGGTGGTCGCTTCAACGACCGACGTGGAGGGCGTGATGGGATACCAGGCGACCACCGTGACACCGGCAAACACGGCGCCCATGCCGCAGGCGGCGTTACCGTCAATGATGATTTTGCCGGCGGTCTGGTCCATGCGCTCGATGAAGTAAGGGTCCTGCTTGGTGAACTTGTCGGCAGCGTAGTCGTAGCCGGCCTTCACCGCGCCAAAGTTCAGCTCGAAAACCTTCGGCTTTTTGGCGAACTGCTTGCGCAATCCGCTCTCCACCACCCCAAGATCGATGGTCAGCAAGTGCGAAACCACGCCGACATAGACCATGTTCCGGACCAGCTTACGCAGCTTGGCCTCGGGGCAGATGGCGGCGGTGATCTTGTCCAGCGGTATGGGATAGAAGACCACGTCGTCGCGATATTGCTTGAGGTTGAGATTCTCCTCGTAGATGGCCACGCCGCCCGCGGGCAGCGCCAGCGTATCCTGCTTGGCCGTGTCGGCATTCAACGCCACCAGCACTTCCGCGTCGCGCTTGCGGGCAACATAGCCGTCCTTGCTGGCACGGATGGTATACCACGTAGGAAGTCCGGCGATGTTCGACGGGAACAGGTTCTTGCCACTGACTGGAACCCCCATCCCGAAGATGCTTTTCAGCAGCACGCTGTTGGCGGATTGCGAGCCGGACCCGTTCACCGTTGCTACGTTGATGCTGAAGTCGTTGACCACGCGTTTACCCGCGTTCGTTCCGCTCTGCAACTCACTCAGAGCTACCTGGCCTGTCGCCATGGGTCGGATTCCCTTCAAAAGAATTGTGTCGATCGATGACGCGCTCCCGCGCATCGCCAATCTGCTTGCCGTTTCGCCGACTGAGCTTGAATCGCTTGACTTCGATGAAAAAACAGGAGAAAAAACGGCGTTTAGCTCCCTTGTAATTATAGTCACTTCCTAAACGGGGTGTCCCAAATCGAGGCTCGCGTGTTACCTGTTTGAGTCCCCGTAAGCGGCAAGAAGCACGATGTGCTGCTGGCAGATACAGCCCAAACGCCTTTACCGGAGTTTTCCTGAAATGGCAATAACACTTGTTCCGAAAAAGGAAAACTTTTGGGTCATTCGAACGCAGATTTTTGCACATCTGGCCAACCGCCTTGGATGCAAACTATTGATTCCATTAAGCAATTAAGTGGCCATGAAATTGCCCTTATGGCCGCAAGTGCGTGTGGGCTCCGTTTTCGAATAAACGCACCCATAGACGTAACCTTTCTTACATTTCGACCATTAGGACCGCGGAGAATTCTTCGCTTGTAGTTTGGAACATGTTCCGTTTTGGATCGGATTTGCTTTTTCCGATCACGGGCCCCCAGAAAAACTTTTCGCAATCTGCATTCTCCTTGCTGCATTTGCGTGCGCTCTCATGGCACGTTGAGGCACAGATGGATTACCAAGCCTGGATTTGATGCCAGGTTTCCGATGGCGCATTGGTGCGGGCCAGTGCAAGTTTCACTGGGCATTTCAGATCTGAACTAAACATCGTGTAGAGGAAAGGAAGATCGTATGAAAATGTTGAAATTTGCGCTGCCGCTTGCGATGCTGGCAGCTTCAAGCGCGGCGGCCTTTGCCGGCCCCATTGTCCTTAACATGAGTGGCCTCCAGAATGAGGAAGCCATCGAAAACTACTTCAACGGCGGCCTCGGCGGCAACGGCAGCGGCCCTGGACCGGCAGATGGCATCGTCTTCTCGTCCAACTCGCTGGCAATCATTTCGGAAGCGCAGGGCGGAACGGGCAACTTTGACAACAACCCGTCCGGAGGTCCGATTGCGTTCTTCCTGAACGGTTCAGCGGATACGATGGACGTGGCGGGTGGCTTCAACACCGGCTTCTCGTTCTTCTACAGTGCCACCGACGCTGGGTCGGTTACGGTGTGGAGCGGGCTGGACGGAACCGGTACAGAACTGGCTGACATCGCGCTGAATCCGCAGACCCCGGGCGCTGACTGCCCGGCGGGCGATGCCTTTACGTATTGCGAGTGGACCGCGGTCGGCGTTACGTTCTCCGGCACAGCCGAATCAGTTGACTTCGGCGGCGCCGCGAACTTCATCGGCTTCGATGACATCACCATTGGTTCACAAAACGCCGGCGGCGGCCCTGTGGTTCCGGAACCGAGCAGCTTGCTCCTTCTGGGAACAGGCCTGGTTGGCTTTGCGGGCACCCTGCGGAGCAAGTTCGCGCGCAAGGCCTAGCCTTGCCGTAAACTTCCCGACTTGAGCATCAGGCGCGCATGGGCTGCACAGCGGCTGCGCGGCGCGCGGGAACCCAACTGGCGACCAACGAGGCTGCTACCAGCACAACAGCAACCGCTCCGGTAGCGGCAAAGTCCATGGAACCGACGCCGTAGAGAATGCTGTGCAGTGCGCGGCCGACAAAGAAAGCTCCGACCAGGCCCAGCGTGAGACCGATAACGGCCAGCACCAGCGCTTCCTTGAGAATGAGGCCGACGACATTTTTGCGGCTGGCTCCAAGCGCTATGCGCAGACCGATTTCATGTTCGCGCTGGGCGACGGTGAAGGCCATGACGCCATAAATGCCGACGCTGGCCAGCAGCAGCGCCACGACGGCGAAGCTGAAGAACAGAATCATGGTAAAGCGGTCGCTTGAAAGCATCAGGCCTTTCACCTGATCCATCGTGCGCGGCTCGGCGATGGCGATTTGCGGGTCGACGGCGTGGACGGCGGCGGCAATGCTCTTGGTCATGATCTCGGGATCGCCCGAGGTGTGGACGCCGAAGTTGGCCGCGGGCCAGGGGATCTGCCAGAACGGAATGAGCATCTCTGGATAGTCCTGGCGGAAGCCACCCGCACGGACATTGTGATAAACGCCGACGATCTGCCAGCCGATGTAGGGACCGAGCTTGGTCACGCCAGGCACCAGTTCTTCAACGTTGATGCGCTGCTGGAGCGGGTCTTTGTCTTTGAGGAATTTATGCACGAACTCTTCATTGACCAGAGCTACGTGGACGCTGCCAGCATTGTCCTGATCAGTGAAGGCGCGGCCACGCGTGACCTGAATGCCGAAGGTGTTGAAGAAGCCGGGCGTGACCATGCCAAAGCTGGTGCCGGGACGTTGGGAGGGATCGGCAAAGTCAGGCTGGCCGGCGATGGTGAAGGGCATGCCGAAGCCTGCGCCTTCGAGCGGCAGGCCCACGGAGACGGAGGCATTCAGAACGCCAGGGACGGCCTTGATACTGGCCAGCATTTGCTGGTAATAGGCGGTAATCTGCTTGGGGTCTTTAGGGCGCGCGTCGGGAACGGGCAGATAGAAGGTTTGAATGTGGGTGGTGTTGACGCCGAGATCGACGCGGGTCAGGTTCCAGAAGCTGTGAATGGCCAGGCCCGCGCCGGTGAGCAGCGTGAGAGCCAGGGCGAACTCGCCGATGACCAGCAGCCTGCGCAGGCGATGACGGCCAGCGCCTGTGCCGGAGCGGCCGCCTTCTTTCAAGACTTCTGCCGGATCGACGCGGGTGGCGTACCAGGCTGGCGCGCAGCCGAACAGGACTCCGGCCAGCGTGGAAGCGGCGAGCGAAAACAGCAGCACGGGAAGGTTGAGACTGAGATCGGCTTCTGAAGGCAGCGTGTTCTGCGGCATGATCGCTACCAGGCCGCGCAGCGAGACCACGCCGACGCCGATACCCAGCAGGCCGCCGGTGAAGGCGAGCAGCAGATTTTCCGTAAGGAACTGGACGAAGATGCTGCGCCGCGAAGCGCCTAGCGCGGCGCGCAGAGCCACTTCTTTTTGCCGCGTGGTGCCTTTGGCGAGCAGTAGATTGGCTACGTTCACACAGGCGATGAGCAGCACGAAGCCAACGGCGCCGAGCAGGACCCACAGCGTTTGGATGCGCTCCTTGGGAAGAAAGTCATTCTTCAATGGCTCGACGATCGCGCCCCATCCCTTGTCGCTCTTGGGATAGGCTTTGGCGATGTTGGCGGTGACGGCGTCCATGTTGGCTTGCGCCTGTTGGAGGGTCATGCCGGGCTTCATGCGGCCCATGGCCAGCAGCCAATGGAAGTCGTGATTGAGCTGCTCGGGTTTGAAGGCGAGCGGAACAACCAGCTCCGGGTTCAGGCGGTCAGTAACGCCGGGGCCAAGGACGCCGACGACAGTGTAGGGCGAGTCGTCAATGCGCATGGTTTTGCCGATGATGTGCGGGTCGGAGCCCAGGCGCTTCCATAGTTTGTTCATCAGAATGACTTCGTGTTCCCTGCCCAGTGTGCCTTCCTCGGGAAGAAAATCGCGGCCGAGAAGAAACTTGACGCCCATCATCTTGTACATGCCGGGCGAAGTGGATTGACCTTGGACGTTTTCTGGCTGATCTTTGGTGGCCAGGTTGAAGCTGCCGCCGGTGAATGCGCAGAGAGCCGAGAAGGCTGTGCTCTGATTCTTCCAGTCAGTAAAGTCGCCGGCGGCGATGCCGTTGCGGTCACCCTGAATCTTGGACCAGACCATGACCAACTGGTTTGGCTGCGGGTAGGGCATGGGCGCGAGCAGCGTGCCATAGACAACGGTGAAGATGGCAGTATTGGCGCCGATGCCGAGAGCCAGGGTGAGCACGGCGGTGAGTGTGAAGACCGGCGACTTGATCAACTGGCGGTAGGCGTAACGCAGGTTCTGCAGCAGGGTTTCCAATCAAAACCTCCGAAAAATGCCTTGGGTGCCGCGAAGAGGTCGTGCTTTCGATGATGGAACTAGAGTTCGACGATGATCGGTCCCCTGGTTAGGAGTTCGCTGCTTGCGAGTCATCGGTTCAGCCAGAGTGGCAACTCCGCCGGATTATGTCCTGTTTGAATGCCGCTCATCGTAATGTTACTGACTGTAACACGAAAGAAACGTAAGCGTGTATGTTGATTTTTCCAGACACGCTCTTCGCCGGAATATCTTCAGGCTGCGGCACGCAGTCCTCCGTGCCAATCTTTACGAAGTTCATGGCTGCCCGGTTCTCAGATACTTCTCTATAGACAACTCAATTGGCTGGAATGTTCCCGTCAGCGCCGGAAAATGCCGCCAACCGTGCCGAATCCCTGTGCCAGCGCATAAGGAGCGTGGACGCAATGATGACCAGAGCCAGCGTGAGGCCAATCCACAATCCATAGATACCCCACTTGAGGACGAAGCACAGGGTGATGCCCAGTGGCAGGCCGACGAACCAGTAGCCGATGAGGTTGGCGACCATAGGGGCGCGCGTTTCACCCAGGCCGCGCAACGCGCCGGTGGAGACGGTCTGAATGCCGTCGAATATTTGAAACGCGGCGGCCAGCAGAAGCAGCCTCGGGCCGACGGCCATGACCTGCGCATCGGTGGTGTAGAGCTCGATGAGCGGACGCGGGGCGACAAGAAAGACCACCGCGGCGAGGAGCATAAAGGCCGTTCCGAGGATAAGCGAGAGCCAACCAGCGCGGCGCGCGCGCGCCTGGTCACCCGCGCCAATTGCATGGCCCACGCTGACGGCGGCCGCAGCCGAAATACCGAGCGGCACCATGTACGTAAGCGCGGCGTAGTTGAGGGCGATCTGGTGCGTGGCCAGCGCCACGGGCGTAAGCCAGCCCGCGGCCAGCGTGGCCAGGTTCCATGCGCCTACTTCGGCAAGGATTTGTCCGGCGGCGGGCGCACCCAGGCGAACAAGCTGCTTAAGCATGGCTAGATGAGGGCCGGCCCAGTGGCGGAAGAGCGGATGCCCGCGCTTGCGCTCATAGCGCCAGGCGAAACCGAGCAGCGCAAGCCCCATGAACAGGCGGGCAATGACCGTGGAAAGAGCCGAACCATCCACTCCCATTTTCGGTGCGCCCAGCTTGCCGTAGATCAGCATCCAATTGCCGAGCCAGTTGAGCAGGTTGGCGCCAACAAAGGTGATCGTGATCACGCGCACCTGGCCGACGCCTTGCAGATAACGACGCGAGGCGCCATAGATGAGCAGGGGCAGCGTGCTCCAGTTGAGGATGCGCAGGTAGCTTGCAGCCGGACCGGCGACTGCGCTGACAATACCGAAGCGCGCATAGCCGTAGCTGGCACACCAGATGGCAAGCATGATAGGCGGGGTGATGATCAGCGCGAGATAAATGCCCTGCGCGAGCCAGCGATGGCAGCCGTCGTAGTCTTTGCGGCCATAGGACTGGGAGACGAGCGTGTCAAGGCCGAGCAGCAGGCCGATCCCGAACAGCGAGGGCGTGTAGCAGACCGCATTGCCCAGTGCGACGGCGCCGATGGCCGCGGGACCCAGCCTGCCCACCATAATGGTGTCCACAACGCCTTGCGCCATCCAGCCCAGTTCGCTCAAGACCACAGGAACGGCCAGAACGACCAGCGCACGAAGCTCTGCTTTCCACTCTGACTGCGACTGGCTCATCTTTCCGAGTTTACTTGGCCAAGCTTACTTGCGCTGAGCAGCCGGCATTGTGATCGGTGCTATGGCTGGCCCTGAGCGGGATGAGCCGTGGGGTGGGAGCGTAGATAGGCTTCTCCGGCGAGCCAGGTCACGGTGAAACCGATCCAGAAGGCGATGCCGAAAAACTGCTGGGGCTGCAGATGAGTAACTGAGCTGGTGGCAAAGAAGACGCCCATCACCGGCCGCGTGGTGGCAATTCCCAGCAGTACGGCGATGGCGCGCATCATCCAGATGCGGTGAAGCACCAGGTTGTTCTGGCCGAGAAGGAAGGCGGCCCGGCATAACGAGAACAGGAAGAGGCAGTCGTAAAGAATGGAAGCGCTTGCCTCGATAGGCCCGCCCACTGGATGGAGGCTGAGGAGCAGCGCCGTGGCGCCGATGATGCTGCCCAGGAGCAGCAGAGCATAGGTGATGCGCCGGTGCAGCGCGGGTTGATTTCTGACGCGACGCAGAAACCAGAAAGGCAGAATCGCTATGAACAAAAGCGCCGGAACGATATGGCAGAGTGTCAGTACCTTGTGCGAGGCGAAGACCAAATCAAGGGCGGCGCTCGCTCGTTGGGGCAGGGCAAGGTTCGGAGGGTTGATGAGCGCGACGATCCGCCGGATGGCGGCAGCGGCGGCGATGAGGCACAACAGAAGAAAGGGTGTCCAGACCGCGGCCGACGGAGCAGTTGTGGATACGGCTGGGTAGTCTCTTGAATTTACGGTCGCCATGATTTGCCTCGCATTCCGGACTGGCCTTTCCCACGTGGGTTTGCTTCGCCGTGCTCGCGTAACCTTAGGTTCAACTTTCTAGGACTCTTACGTTTGTGGACTCGGCGCAGTTCCGGTTGCCGGCTAGGCAAACAGAGAATAAAAGGGGCGAGCGGCCCCCGGACGCTACACGGCGGCAATTGCAGGGCTGCGATTGCCGCCGGACGAGTTGCGCTAGGTGGACTGCGCCGGACGGGCTGCGCAGACGAGCCGATTGATGCGAGGGACTTAGTCCTCCTGGCGTTCCCTCCATGCGACCATCGGGCGCAGCTCCACTTTTTTCGTAGCGATGGTGAGCTTGGCGGGTGTGAGTTCCGGGCCGTCCCAGCCATCCTTCACGGCCTCAATATGGATTTCGCCGGGCCGCATTTTTCCCTGCACAATGACCTGCGCAAGACCGTTAAAGAGCGAGCGCTTGGGTTCCTTGTCGCTCTCCTGGCAGTTAGGATCGCCGTTGCCGACGCCAATGAGGGCGCCGTCGCCGGAGATGTTGAAGCCGATCCGGTTGTTCGCGGTGGGAACGGGACGGCCTTCCTTGTCGAGCGCTTCGACTTTGAGCACCGCAATATCTTCTCCGTCTGCGTCGATCTGCTGGCGGTCCGCAGTGAGACGGATGGCGACGGCAGGACCTGTGGTTTCGCGCTTTTCCGTGAGTACCACTTTGCCGTCTTTCGAGCCGCGCGCCTCAATATAGCCAGGCTCGTACTTCACCTTCCACTCCACATGGCCCAGATGCGGAACCTTCTGGCTCCCCAGGCTCTGACCGTTGACGAAGAGCTCGACCTCATCCGTGTTCGCGTAGACCCAAACGGGAATCATGTCGCCTTCCCTGCCCTCAAAGTTCCAGTGCGGAAACAGGTGCAGCGAAGGCTCCGTTCCCCACCAGGCCTTGTAATAGTAGAAGGTGTCTTTAGGGAATCCGCACATATCCACGATGCCGAATTGCGAGTTGATCGAGGGCCATTCGTAAGGCGTCGGCTCGCCGCGATAATCGAAGCCTGTCCACGCGAACCCGCCGGCTTCCCAGTCGCGGGTTCCATAGAACTTCCACCACTCTTCGGCTGTTTCCCCCCACGGGACCACTCCGTCGTAAGCGTTGACCGTGTTGCGCAGCGGATCGGTTGTGTAAACACCGCGCGTAGAAATGGCGCTCGAAGTCTCAGAGCCGTAACATGCGCGTGTCGGGTTATTCTTGTGGAACTCATCCGGGAGGTTCAGGTTGTAGTTGAAGCCGATAATGTCGAACGCGTCAGAGATGCCTTGCTTGTTATTTCCATTAACAGCCGCCGAAACGACCCGCGTTGGGTCCAGCTCATGGCAACGCGCCACCATGGTGGCCGCGATCTTCGCTCCCTGCTCGGCCATTGGGCTCTGCAGCTCCCACTCTTCATTACCGATGGACCAGATAATGATGGATGGCGAATTGCGGTAGCGCTTTATCATGACCTCAAGCTGCGCGAGGCCCTCGGGATTCGAGCTCATCTGGCGCGTTTCGCACATCATCATCACGCCCATGCGGTCGCAGGCATCCACCCACTCCGGGGTGGGCATGTTGTGAGAGGTGCGCACCGCATTGCCACCCATGGCACGCAGCACATTAAGACGGAATGCTTGCAGCCGATCCGGCAGCGCAGCACCGACCCCGGCGTGATCCTGATGGTTACAGGTGCCTTGAATCTTGACAGGCTTGCCATTGAGAAAGAATCCCTTTTCAGCGTCAAAGAGAGCAGTGCGCACGCCGAAAGTCATGCGCTCGGCGTCGCGTGGTTTGCCGCCTGACTCGACAGTCACAATGGCTGAGTAGAGATTCGGCGAGTCCACTGACCACAGCGCTGGATCGGCCAAACTTGCCGTGGCCACAAACGATGCCGATCCATCCGGCGAGATAGACTGCGCAGGCAACTCGGCCGTGGCCACAGATTTGCCATTCGCGTCGAGGATCTGCCAGGTGACACGAGCGTTCTCGGCCTGTTTGCCCTGGTTTTGAACAACAGTAGCCAGCGACAGAGCGGCGGAACTGCCGCTGACCGCTGTGCGGACCGTGCTGTCCCATTTGCCCAGGTGCAGCGCGTCTGTCTTGGTGAGCCACACATGGCGATAAATGCCAGCGCCCTCGTAGAACCATCCATCGCCGAAGCTGGCGTCGACGCGCGCGACAATATAGTTCTTTGCGCCGTAGTTCAAAAAATCGCTCAGATCGAATTGGAATGGTATATAGCCATTGTTATTGCGTCCGATGAAGCACCCGTTGACAAAGATGATCACGTCGCGGAAGGCGCCGTCGAACTCGACCGAGATACGTTTTCCTAGATCGCTCGCGGGAATCTCAAACTCACGGCGATACCATCCCACGCTGGTCTCCGGATAGCGCCGGCCGAGCGGCTTGTATCCATGCGAGGCCTGCTCCTCGTCGCGTACGAATGGCAGCTCGACGGCCCAGTCGTGCGGCAGGTTGAGCGTGCGCCATTTGGAGTCGTCGAACTTTGCCTTGGCGAAGTCGAAGTCGCCGGTCTTGGCAAAATCGCTCTGACCGAAGCCGAAGCCGAGATCGTGCGCCGGATCAATGCCATTGCCGAACTGGAACTTCCAGCCGAAGTCGAACAACTGCTGCTCGCGCGGCGCCACGGCCGGCAGAGCCTCTGCTGACGTCTCCATATCGTCGGCCAGCAGAGATGCAGTGCGCGCCCAGGCTGAACGCGTCAGAAGAGAGGAAGCGGAAATCGCCGCTGCGGAACCGAGCAGACTGCGACGGGAGATGCAAACCATGTTGACCCCTTTCAGTGGAGCGTTGCGCTGCGCGAACGACTAGCCCCCGGCGGCAGGCAACCCCGAACTATAAATCAGCCCAGTGCCCAAAGTAAACGGTTTCATTCATTGCGGCGGTTTTCGCCCCCAGGCGTCGATAGAGTGCGCGTTGCCCGGCCCGGAACCATGCACCCGCCTATGGTAAATTCAAGAAGACAGCTCCTCCCAGGAGAGATGGCCGAGTGGCTGAAGGCGCACGCTTGGAAAGCGTGTTTAGGGGAAACTCTAACGTGGGTTCGAATCCCACTCTCTCCGCCATAAATATATAACTCTTTTTTATTCAATACGTTGAAATCAGTGGTAATCTCTTGGTGTCTGTAAATACCTTGAAAGCAGACACCAAGGAGTCGTATATGCCGATAAAGAAATCTGTTCGGATCATCAAGAAGGTTCACGATGAGGATGGACAATGGCGCTTTGTATCGCTGCGCCATGCGGGGACGCGCTATGTGTGGGACAAACGGCCCGGCCGCTACTTCGTGGAATGGTGGGAAGGAAAGCAGCGCAAGCGCGAATCGGCGGGGATCACCCCGAGCGAAGCTATGGAAGCACAGCGGCGGAAGCGCAACGAACTGATTGGTGCGTTCGTGCTCGGCAACGGCGTTCGCGAAGCGCCAAAGCAGGAAGAGGCGCAGCAGACGCTCCTCGCGGACGCCGTGACACTCTTCCTGGGCCATGTGCGAGTGCACTCGCCGGACAAGCCGCGCACGGTACGGCGCTACTCGAACGCGCTCGATCACGTGAAGCGCATTCTCGGACGCAAGCTGTTCGTTGAGGCCATCACGCGCCCCGACATCGACGACTACAAGGCTGTTCGCAGCGGCGAATCGAGCGACCAGCATCCGGATCGGCGCATCAAGCCCCGCACGATCAATTACGAAATTGCCGTGCTGCGCACCTTCTTTTATTTCCTGATCGGGGAGCGGAATTTGCCCATTGCGAATCCCTGTGCGAAATTCAAGCCGCTCAAGGACCCGCACTTCAAGGCAAACCGTCGTCCCCCAACCTACCGGCAGGATGAATTAGGCCGGCTCTTCGCAGCCTGCGATGCATCCGAGAAAGCGACGTTCGCGACGCTCCTACTCACGGGACTGCGCGAAGAGGAACTCTGCTTTCTCACCTGGGCGGATGTCGATCTACGCGACCCTGGAAACGCGACAATTAAGGTGAGCGGCGAAGGGAAAGTGGGGTTTTCGCCAAAGGACTATGAGGAACGGATGATTCCTATTCCGCAGGAGCTTGCCGAACTCCTTGCGGGACTTACGCATCGAGGCTCATGGGTCTTCCCGACGAAAGCAGGCAATCGGCAGACCCATCTCCTACGACGGCTCAAGGAGCTTGCCGAGGATGCTAAGATCACGGATGCCACGCTCCACAAATTTCGTCACACGTATGCAACGCGCCTTCTTGAAAGCGGATGCGATATCGTGACGGTGCAAAAGCTCATGGGACACAGCGATCTCGATACCACGCGGCAGTATCTCGATCCTGATGAAAAGCTCAAGCGAAGCGCGGTGAACCGGCTCTCGCTCGCCGCCTTGGCAGGCGCTTAGAACTACCGGTATAACGGAAGTCCTTGGGATTAGGCGGTGATGAGCTTGCAGGTGCCATCGCACTCGCTGAGCGCCAGTAAGTTGTCGTTCCACTTGCCGTCTGCGTGAGTTCGAAGGTATGGGTTTTTGCCGATCTCGCGAACAACGCCGACATACATTTTGCAACCGCTAACCTGATCAACTGTATAGAAGTTTTCCTGTTTGGCGTCAATCCGGCGGATCGCTTCCTCGCGCGTCATGCGCCACATGCTGGCGAGGTTCCCGATGTGGGTGATGTGCTCATGACGGCTCATCCGATCCGGCTTTGTTATGCACGTGACTTGAAATTCTGGCATGATTTTCTCCTGTTGTCATTGGTGACAGACGTATCCTACACACAGTTCAAACGAGCTGTGGGCAGCCGAACAATAGACGGTATGGAACTAGGCAGCCGGCCTGAGATCGGCAAACTGCTGGCGAAAACGAAACATCTGTGCTCTCGCCGCACCGATGCTTATGGCGTGCTCGCTAGTAGCACTCGCGTAATCTTCGCCTTCCCCAATTGCCAAGAGAACATTCCAATGTGCCGGAGAAACATTGGACTGGATTCTAGCCAGCGCTTGCCGAGATTCCAGGTAGAGGACTGTATCGATTGGCTTAGGCGCTAACTCGTATTCGTGAGCGTTGCGGATGCTCGCCCGTGAGCGCTCCCGGCGCGCAGCGGTGGCGCGGAGACGCTTGAGGTTGCGTGCCTCCATAGAGATATAGGCACAAGGATCTGCGACGAGGAGATTCATCTCCTCCTCGATGCCCCAGCTATAGCTGTCGATGGTGGAATTTCGGCTCGAGCGAGCCTGGAGACGGGCGTATTCCGCCCACTGAAGCGGGAGATTCTGCATGAGTCCTTCTTTCTGTGCAAACCTCTGTGGCTTGCGGACCAATTGCTCCTGAGTATGAACCGATGGCCCCCGCCTAGGACGCTGTGCCTAGACGGGGCAAATCGACCCCTCTCTTGGGTGATTCATTATCGCATGGTTTTCGTTGATGGATGCATATTTGTTTTGGCTTTACGCCATTTGCACCCGGTAGGATTCCGACCATTCCCTTCTCATGGTTTCGATCAGTTTGTGGGCGTCTTCATTCGTTTGGGAAAGACGGCTTTGGGTCCGCGCAAGCGAGAGCAAAAGCAGATCCAATGCAACCGTTGGGCTGTGCGGGTCGGTGATTGCCTGAGGCAGCTCATCCTCATCCTCACACGGAGTAGTCATTCCCATCTTGCTGACCGGCTCGTAGAGGTTCGTAAAGAATGCATGAGCCGTGTTGATGGTCAGGATGACCCGGCCGAATTTGTGGGCCACGTCGTAGAAAGGCCAGTACGGATCGTGTTTGAACGCGATGATGTACTGGGAATCTTTGATGCGCTGGAAAGCGTCCTCGTCAGTTTCGCCGCTGCGCTTCATGCTTACAGCAAGACCCCTGAGGTTGGCTTCCATTTGAGCCTGTTCTTCATCAGACAACGCATCCAACGGCTTGGCCTGATGCGGGTCCGCTTCGCTGGCTTTCAACTCGCTCGTACTTGGCTTGGCCGGAGTCCTGAGAGCTCTCTGAGAAGCTTGGAACTGGCGAATTTCGTCGTTCAAGGCCGTAATGTCGCCACCTATGGCATCGTTGATTAAGTCCTCAACGTAACCTTTCAACCGGACACCTTGCTTATTGGAAGCGACACCGAATGCTTCGTCGAGCACTCCTGGGAAGTCGATCTGGACTCGATACCAATTTGTCACGCTGTGGCGCGTGGTGATCTTCGGCATGCTGCCAGCGAAGACTTCGCGGTCGTTTCGAAGAATGCTCACAGTGAGACCATCGAAGATTCTGAGGTCGTTTTTGAGGACTTTCCGGGGCAGCGCAGACCATTCCTCGATCGGCAGTTTGTAAATCTTGATCTGGATCGGAGCAGCTTCCGCCGACTTTTCACTGATCGGAATATCAATGGTCCTTGGCACCGTTAGGCGACTCACCTTAGGTTCGATCTCCAGAAGCCGCACATGGCGAGCATTGGCCATCGAGTAGGTTGGATCGAAGGCTTCCAAATGACGATTGTTGATATACAGCTTCAACCCAGTTGCAATTTGCCTGCGGTAGACACGTGCCATTTCTTTCGTCGCATGCTCGACCAGCGTCTTCACTTTATGGTAGGTGAGGCGATCACAAGCAGGCATGTAGATCAGCGTCCCGGAAGAACTGAGCTTTCCATATAGTTCCAAATCGTCATCTGCGAGACGAAATTGTTCATCATGATCGGCTGGAAAACTCATCCATGACGTGAACAATGACGATTGCTCGAAGGCGAATTCGGATTGCAAAGTTGGGTCGGGTAGTTCTACCAGATTGCTCTTATCCTTCCCGATTGCCTCGATGTCCAAGATCATGTTGTAAATTGCCCGCGGCTCCTGCCAGGAGTAAAGCTCCATTACCGGGCTCAAGCTAAGTGCGGCGGTTTTCATGCCCATCCCATAGCGACCGATGCCGGCGCGGTTACCAAAGTTCAGCGATCCGCCGAAAGCCGTGACTGCCTTCAAGACCGAGGGGGCCATGCCCTTACCATTGTCGTAGACTGCGGCGTCAATCGTGCCACCATCGCGCTTTGAAGACTGACGGAAGAAGATGCGGATTTCTGTGGCCCCGGCTTCGAGGGCGTTGTCCACGTGCTCGCAAAGGGCCGAGGTGGTGTGGTTGTATCCAACATCGCGGAGAGATTGCACCAGAGTCTGAGCAAAGAACAGCGGCACGGTAGCGTTTTCTTTGATCATGCGGTTCATCACGGCTCTGCCACCGCGAGGGGCATCGTTGCTCCATTTGTCGGTAAGTTGGTCGAGGGTTGGGGCGGAGGTTTGAAGGGAGAGTACGGCTACGTCTTCCTCATTTTGCATTTTGGTTCTCCTTGTCTGTTACGCCATCTGTTGGCGTGGATTGATAGCAGCACCAGCAGCAACTGCTATCAATCTTTGGGAGACGAGGGGGGCAAACTGTTACGCGCCGCCTTGAAAAATCTTTTCGGCTGCTCGCCGCTGGCCGCAAAGATGGGCCCTCTGGACTACAGACAACATCGTGTTTTAAGTTTCCCAACGTGAATGCCATCGTTCACCAACGTCCAGATTTAGCATTTCAAATTTTCTGTATTTTCTTTTTGGTCACCGAATAGCCATAACTTGTAAGCCGACGTCGGGCGCTACGCAAGCTAACCTTGCTAAAGAAGGGTATGTCCAGCGGGTTGGCCGATCGGCTAATAATTGCGTAGACGATTTCATACTGCGATGCGTTAGGTCTGCTCGCCTTCGGATTGGTAAGCTTGTGCCCCCTCGGCAACTCGCGATTAAGCCTCGCCCGAAACTCTCCGTCACTGACAAAGAGTTCGCCGGAGACTGCGCCCTGGAAGAATAGATGGCTTAACACGCTGGAGCCCCCGTACTTCTTCACATGGATCATTTTCCTGTCATTGGTAAGGATGTCGCAGAACTCGATCCTATTACGGCCCCCTCCGTGGACGATCAATTGCTGATCCATGCAGCAGGCGGCACCAAGGCTTTGTGCGGCCTGCGTGTTGTAATCGAGCTCTGTGCCTCCGGTGTAATCAGGTAGCCTCACGGTGGAATCGGGAATGCTTGCGAAATCGCGTCGTACTTCGTCGGTGAACCCTCGCGCAATCTCATACCACTTTCCATTGTTCAAGATGTAGACCTTGCCTCTCAGGTCTATTTCAGCGTACGTGCAAAGGAAGGCGGACCACCGATACGGTTGATCCTCGCCGTCCGCGCTGATTGCAAAAACGTGGTCGTTCTTCAGATTGTCAATCGAAATTTGTCCGCTGGAAACCTCTTGGAGAAAATCTTCCATGTTCAGATCGTCATGCAATTCGGCGCGCTTGGCGCGAATGTGTCGGAAGCCAGAGAGGTCTGCCCAATTCACCACCTCCGGGACCGCCATCCAAATCTTGTCGAGCTGGCGTTGATTGATCCGTTGAACGAGCCTTGCATTCAAGGTGTCCTCGATGACCCCGTTTCGGACCTCAGCAATCTGATCGATCCAATCAAAGTTCTGCTTGTAATCGTTGCTCCGATAACGCTCAATACACAACTCCAAGAATTCCGAGATGTTCCTCAAATCGACAGGCACCGATACGTGTAGCGCGTCCTTCCCGGTGATGATCTTGCCCAGGCGGGGATCGTTGGATTTTCCAGTAACCGAACTGACCAAGTCCTGTTCGATGTCAATTCCGAAGTCTGCCGGTGCCACGTCGCGGCTCATTTGCTCTCTGCTGTGCTTCGGCACCGACCCAAGAGTGGTTTTGTCGATGCTTCGGAAGCTCTCCCGGCCTACGGAGTTCAAGACGACTTTCAGTCCAAAACGCCCTTCGACAACCCCTTCTTTCAAGAGATGTCTGCCAACGCCGAAGGAGAGGACGAAATTGACCGTTCTGTTTCGGTCTGCGATCGGTACCAAAAACACGCCCTTGGCGCTTGAGGTGATAATACCGAGATCGTCCCCAAGGGCATTCCCAAAGAAACTCGTAATCCATTCTGGCGGGCGCGGGTGGGAGGCCTCAAACACGAACTGCCCCACTCCTTCCACGTCGCGTGGCTCAATCGCAGAATCGATAATATCCTCAAGCCGTTTATAATTTGGCTTGATCATGTATATCGTGAGCCTATTGGTTTTGATTTCCTTCCTTCGAGGCATGGTGTGAAATACCTTTCATTTGGAACCCCCGGTATGCGTTGAGTTTAGCGGAAACCCCCACATTTTCAATGTCTATCGCAATGACGTTCCTAGCGGCCCGATTTTTTAGGTCTTGCCACTGAGTACGCTTGCACAGACCTCTTCCATTCGGCTGAACTCAGGCAACTGACGCAAGAGCCCTCGAAGCTTTCGGCGGCGTGATGCAATTGACTTGTTTGGATCGCCAACCTGCGGGTATTGCGCGATTATGCCACTCGCGCGATTCGCGATTGCTTCTGCAAGCTGGGCGATTTCCTGGTGAGCGTCATTGTTGGGATCGAACGCCGGGATAAATCGATGCGGTAGGGTATGGGGATGTCTGGCGCCGAATTCACCTTCTGGGTTGAAGGCACTGATCGCCTTCGTGATGGCATCGCTGTTCAGAAGTCCGACACGATACGATGCTTCAACTGCTGTGGATACGATTCGCCAATATAATGTTTGATCGATGATTGCATCCTTATGGTCGTTAATGAGTAGGCACGCTCCGCACGAAATCCCTCCCCCCGCCCCGCTTAGCACTAAATAATGATCCTTCGGAAACACCTGAATCGTGAGTTTATTCCTCTCATCAATCCTCTCAGCCAAGGGCTTGCCGGCTCTTTCCCGTACTATCTTTTCGTCGATCCGTTGAAATCGTAGCGCCGTCTGCCGGAAACCACTGGTTCGGATTTCACTTGAGTCGAAGAGCTTCCATATGCCCGAAGGCCCCCGTCGTGCTGGAAGCGCAATCGGCGCAAACGGGCCGACACATGCAAAAGGCAGCAGGTTTAAGGACTGAACCATATTAAAGAGGAAGCGCGGCGCAACGTAGCCTTGAAAGGTCGCTCCCTTGAGCTGTTTCGCATCTTTCACCGCGAAGTACAGCGGGCTAGTTGGCGGCGGAGTCCGAACTTTCCATTCCGAGCCACCCCGATCCACGACCTCTACGCACACGGCCGTACGAGGCATGAGGTCTGCTCCCTGCGGAGGCACTGGCCCGTTCGAACCGGATGCTCCCGTGCTTGCCAAATCTTCCAGGGCCCATGCCGTCCGCTGGTCGCGTCGAAGAACCGTGAACCCAACCTCGGAGAGCTCGGCCTGATCTACATGGAATCCCTTGGGTGCTGAGTGGACTTCACTTGGAGATTCCCGCTTAGCCCCGATGACAGCCGCAGATCGTACCTTGAATGTTCCGGATACAACCTCCCACACCTCCTGAAGCTCGAAGGGAACCGCCCGAGGGCTGGTGAGATACGCAGCATCACGAAATTTCTGTTGGTGGTGGCCCTTGAATATCGTGCCGGGAAGTAGGCACGCAACGGCAGCGCCGGACCGTAGGTATCGGTCGACTGCATGAATGAGAAAAGTAGTTGCAAGTTCGAGGTGCAAATGGGAAGCACCGGATGGCTTGATCCCATAAAGCTGCGATCTTTTCGAAAGCTGTGTTTTGTAAGGATTGTCGGCCAGCTGACTCATGGCCAGCCACGGTGGGTTTGAAACAAGACCGTTGAATTGGCCAACCAACAGGCCTGGCCGATACGTGTTGCGCAGTATGAAGGCCCAGATGCCGTTCCGGTTCGCCACGGCAAGATCGGCCATCCGTTTGGCCAATCGACCCGTTGCCTTCACGATTCTGGAACGCAGCGGTTCACTCACAGAAAGTCTGTGTTTGTCTATTAAACCGTCAATGAGGGTATTCGCTCGTTCTTCGGTTGGGTAACCGGCCTCGCCTTTCGTCACAGCCCGAGCCTCGTCGTAGGCCCAATCAACAATGTCGTCGAAGAGCACACGAAATTCAGGACGAACCAACTCCGCAGGAAGGGTTACCGCTCCACCGTCGAGCCTAACGGTGAGGTCGTCAGCCTCATCCCCTGGAGCTGGCAGCTGACTAACCGGGGTCGCTGCAAAAAGAGAGTCCGCGTGGTAGATGGGAATGATCACGTCAGCCTGGGTATTCTGTAATCTCGCGGCAAGCGTCACCACCCAGGTTGTTTTCGCGAGCATCACAGCGAGTGGGTCTATATCAAATCCGGTGGCGACGCCTACAAGGTCGTCAAGACCACGGCCTGTGTTTCGCAGAACATATTCTTTGATCACTTCCGCTAAAATCGAACCCGAGCCGCAGCACATATCAACGATCTGCGGACTCTCTCCCACGGGAATCAAATCGAGGCAACGCACGGCGAGTTGTCTTGCAAGCCAGGACGGAGTCCACTCCTGCCCCAACAACTTCCTCTGACTGCGTCGGGCAAGCTGGGCCATCAAGCGACCGAAGAGGTCGTGTTCTTCGAGATGTGAAAAATCGTAGGCGTACAAGTCGCTCTGAATTTCGCGCGCAATTGGCAGCAGTTCCGCCAAATACGATTCGCGAAGCAACCAACCAAAGTAATCGTCCTCGACCATGTTCTTCAACCGGAACTTGGTGGAAAAATAAAAGCCGG
Source organism: Occallatibacter sp. (assembly GCA_036489415.1). Taxonomy (GTDB): domain Bacteria; phylum Acidobacteriota; class Terriglobia; order Terriglobales; family Acidobacteriaceae; genus Telmatobacter. The sequence continues at coordinate 162,475 of DASXFS010000039.1, forward strand.
TGAGGATCTCTGAGAGTCCTGCCGTATCGCTTAAGATTGCCCTGGTCTCGAGAACGTTTGCGGCGAGAAGTCGAGCCAGAACAGCAACATACATTTCGTCCACATACATCGCCGCGCGAAAGCCGCTCTGCGCACGTTCGAGGCCATCCACAAAACGCGACCACAAATCCGTTGCAAGTGCAATCGACGTATCGGTTTCTCGACCGTTGTTCACGAGTCGAAGCAGTGCATCTACGTGACGCCGGTACGCTAGGCTCTCCAAACCAAGATCGCCAGCAATATTTGAAGCGGAGAGAGCACGTGACTGTTCGCGCGCGAGATGCTTCTTGAGAAAAGCAGTAAATAGAACCGCATTTTCATCGCTTGCGACAGTGGATTCAAAAGATTCTATTTCACGAAGAGTAATGTCATTCTCCGTGCAAGCCTCGGGCCGGACCCCCTCCGCCAAGTCTGCATCGAATACGAACCATCGGACGGTATCGGAAAGAATGCCTCGCGCTTGTGAAATCGGTGTGCCCGCCCGAACAGTTCCGGCAATGTATTCACGAACTTGATGTTGACCATGTTCACGAAGCCCTGCTTGTCTTAGATCGGCTTCGTATTCGATAACAGTTGACCTAATAAGATTGTCGATGAAGCGGTTCGCAGTGGTGCCAGCCGCAGTGCCGATTCTGGTGTGCGCCTCGGCTCCTTCCGAATAGTGATTAACCCACGGCTCATCTGCGGGATCGGGAAAGACTTGGCGAAGCCATGACTGAAACTCCGCTCGCAAGACAGCTTCAGTGCGACCGTCCGCGCGCAGCTGAATACACCGCGCGATTAAACTCTTAGCAGCCGCAAGCGAAGAAGTCGTCATGCTCCGTTCCTTTGCCGTCCTTGGCATAGTGCCTCGGACATCGACTGTAGACCTTTAAGCAGGTTTGTGACCTGCAAATCAGACTGCCGAACGCCAGTGATCTTTGCAAGAATAAAACGGTCTACCGTCTTCCCAACAGATGTCGCATCAGGGGACATTGCTCGACCTTCGGCATCGAGCATCGCCAAATCCTCCGTGTTTACAACGGGAATCGGTAGCCTCTTGAGTTGTGCCGCTTCGAGTTTGAGTGCCCCTCCCCCGAGCGGGGTACCAAGCGCCTCCATACAGGCGCGGCACCAAGTTGTGTTCAAGAAGGCGCGGAGAGCGAATCGCGTCCACTTTGATGATTCGCCCCATATCGTTGAAAAATTAGCGTCGATCAGCACAGGCGGATCGTCATTCATCTCGATCCACGGAATCCCCTGATTTATTCGCGGTACAAACGCGGCGGGGTGATGGCGCATAGCAAACGCCGGAAGCATGTACCAGAATCGTGGAGGACGATCGCCTCCAGGCGAGCGTGCGTTTGTTCTAACAGCAGATAGTTCGCAGATTCGCTTTGGTTCGTGCCCCCCGGAATAGACCATCTCGCCCGCGCTTCGTATGAAGTTGGCCAATTCGACCGGCATCACTTTAGGAACCGGAATGCCTTCGCGTTCATACAGAGGCCTCGCACGATCAATATCTTCGGCGTCTTCGGGAAGTATCCACGCGCTCAGGTCGAGGACGCGCCCGCGAAGTTGAGTGGCGGCTATCGGGCCGGTCACCTCAGATTGCCGCCGAACTACCGGCATGAGGCATGAAGCAGGGACATCGAGTTCTTGGTTATCGAATAACGCGCTTAGACGGATGCGAACGGTCTTACCCTTTTCGTTAATCCTGTCCACATAAAAGAAGCCATTGCAACCAGTCCGCAAACCCTGACTGATCGATAGCCCCAGTACGTCTGGTAGCGCGAGGTTGACAGGTGTAAGCGATTCGAATAACGGTCGGATTCTGGGCGGTACCAAACTAAGCGGCGACTGTTGTCCCTCTTCAAATAAGGGACCAGTAGCGACGCCCGGTTCAAGATTTCGGAACCAACTCCGACGATGTCCCGACGCGATTGTTTCTTCCACAATTTCTGAGACGGGAGTCAGCTGCAAATCGAGCCCAACCACCTCAGATCGGCTTCCGGAATTGGCACTGCGCAACCATGCCGCAAATGCATTCTCGTGGTTGCCGTCCGGAAACGATGAACCGACCAAACTGCCATTTCCGCTCGCCTCCGGCGACACCTTGACGGTTACTACGGCTCCGTCGTTCGCTCGCCGTTCAGACAGGGGCACACCGGTCTCAGCAGTCGTCAGACGGCGCGCAATTACAAGCTGTGTCCGAACGAGCGCATCGGAAAACCATCCGGGTTGCGTATCCTCGATCAAATACTCTAAGCGGAAACACCGCGCGAGTAGATACTCAATTACATCGCCGTAATTCCGAGAACGCCATGTCGCCGGAGCAACAAGCGCCAGTACACCACCAGGGCGAACTAATGCAGCAGACAATATCCATGCAGGCACCGAAAGGTCTGCGAGCCCTGAGTATTTCTCGACGAGAGTTCGCCAAATTCGAAATTCCTGTGACGCGACGCGGCCCCTCACAATCTCACCCAAATGACGGCGAATCATCTCCGGCGAAAGTTGGGGAATGTCGCCGTTTTGCGCTGCAAGAGTTTGGTAGCGCACATACGGCGGATTCGTAATAACAAGATCGTAGCCTTTGGCCAGGTAGGTATGTGCTGCACGAGGATCGAAGGCATCACCTTCGTCAATTAAGAGTTCATCCGCCTGCCGATCCCAAACCCCAAGTCGCCGACGACACATCTCAGCCGTCGCTGGATCAATCTCGATTGCCTGAATGCGGTTCATGTGATTCTTGTTTAGTGCCGCTCGTTCGGCAACCGCGTCGAGAAGATCGCCATGCCCAGCCATTGGATCGATAACGGTTGACACAGTGTCACTGATCGCAACGGCTGCCAGGAGACGACTAAGAGGTAATCCAGTGAAGAATTGACCCAGTGCCTTGCGACGGCCCGGTTCGAGCGTGTCTTCGTAGCGTACAGCGCCGGAACGTGCCTCATTCATTTGCCTACTCGATTGAAGGTCTGGCATGTGAGAGCAATGGTGTTGATGCTACTAGATGATAAAACTCATCCGCATTCAAAGGGACGCTTTGCTCTCGCGTCAGGAAGTGTGTCACGAATCGGGAGTAAAGCCGTTGCGGTGTCTGCTCGGCTCGATCAGAAGATGTGTGAGCCTGCTCAAGCAATTCTTTTATCACAGGCAACGCTGCGCGAGGTACGCTCTTGCGTAGTGGGGGCCGTTTACCGAGTAGGAGCACCGGGTCGCCTTTCACTGAGCCTTTCGTCGTTACCTGCTTGAAACTTCCTTGCGTTTTATCGAGGATGCTTGCAACCTCCACGCCGAGACCGGCTTCATTATAAGCGTGACTAAGAGCATTCCATACCTCTGAAGAAGACGAATGGAAGATCACCGTCGCTTTCCCATCTTTTTTCAGTACACGATCAATTTCAAGGAATGCCCGTGTCATGAGCGCCCGGTAATCGCTCGCGTCTTTGCCTTGGACTCGACTAATTGTGACCTCTTCTTGCGGATTTGTGCATTCTCCCAGCCATGCTTCATTTATGAAGTTAACTTCCGCGTAGGGAATGTTGCCGCCAAATGGTGGGTCTGTAAAGACATAATCAACACTTTGATCCGGGAGGTCAGTATTGAGGCAAGACCCTCGTTCAACCTGAATCGAACGGTCAAGACGATATGTCAAAGTGAATGCGGCGTGTATCGTTTTCAACTTTCTCCGAAGTCCCGCGAATAGATTCTTCTCGACCGGAAGGCCGCTTACGTACAATACGCCCGGTTGGGAACTTGTAATAACTAGGTCGAGTCCGGCTTTCTTTGGAACCACACGCGTCATAATCGTTGCATGGCTTGCGTTGTAGCTCAGGAGCCAAAAACGCAACGCATCACGTAACGGCGACGAACTAGCAAGCCGCCATAAAGTGGCGAACACAATGAGATTGCGGCGAGTATAAAAGTGGTGAAGATGAGTGATGCCTTGATGGTAGCCGCTTCGATAAAGGTCGCCCCATGGCACTTTCGTGAGCGGGATACCCGAGGGCAATGGAGCGTGTGCGATGCGCGTGAGAAGCGATTCATCACCCGCTTCGATTGGGCGTGACCACTGACGTTTGCCAGTGACTCCATACAGCCACACTGGTCTGCGAACTCGAGCGGTGATTTTTTCCTTACTGAAGTCATCAATCACAGTCTCCGTGAGCCGTCGCAAATCTGCGACATTTTTTCTACGCGAGCAATGAGGGCACGAGAACGTGGAATTGATCCGGGCCGGGCGTCGCCGTACGCAACCATCCCATAGGGCAATCTCTTTACCGCAATTGGGGCATTCGAGAAATTCCGACCAGATTAAGTATCGAATTGACCCAGTTCCTCCATCTGGATTACGCGCCTCATACATCCAACCAACTTCTTGCTCAGCTTCGGTCAGGATACGCTCTGCCTCCCGTCGAAACTTATCAGGGTTCGGAGGGTTACAAAGTGTTTGACCCACAAAGCTGCCGAGGGTGCCTATTTCCCTGAGCACAGCCTTCCTGGCCCCCCATTGGATCTTCAGTCCTAGTTTTTTTGCCTGGTCGCGCATCGTTTCGGTGGGGCTGGCGCAGAGCAGTGTGGCGATTCCAGTGGTTCCGCTCCCAGCAAAGCCGTCAAAGACTGTGTCACCAGGGTTTGTGTGCGACGCGATGAATAAAGCAATTGCCTCTGGGGAGATTTTGGTTGGATAGGGAAACGCTGAGTACAGAGCGCCGGTCCGCGAGGCCTTAAGTGGTTGATTATAAAGAATCGAGAGATTTTTCCCGGAGAGACTTTGAGGACGCACGACAGCAGCTCGAATCACCTCGCGGCTCTTCTTGAGAGCGCTCCCCTTCTTTTTTACCGCGTCCTTGAAGTTGCGCATTTGATGTAATCCTACCATTTTCTCATTCTATTCGCCCGTGGGCAGGAAATTACTGAAAATGCAGGACCTTTTCAGTACAACGATTACCATCTCGGGTACCCCCGACTGTCAACAGGGAATTTCATTTCCCTCTCCTGTTCCGTGCTTGTCGTCGCGGTTGGGCTAGCAACTCCGCGACTCCATCAAAGTCCTGAACCGCTGCGATGCGCGTGAAAGGTGGTTTCACTCCAAGGCAATGGACAACAACTATTGGCCGGGTTCGATAGCCGGCTCCCGAAAAAAAAGGAGCATCTCTATATATAGAGTGCCCCTCAAATGGTGATGGCCGGTTTTTATCCCTCCAGGACCTTCTTAGCCTGTTGGAGTTTGCTGAGTTCACGTTCCTCGCGGGCGAGTTCTTTGCGCATCTCGGCAACTTTTTCCTCCTGCTTGCCGATCTGCTCAAGGACGATTTCGACCGGGGTCTTCTTGATCCAGGGTTTACGGCCGGAAGTTGATGTCTCGGCTTTTGGTGCGGATGTTGATGCGGCGGCTGGTGTCGCAGCCGGTCCAGTTTTTTGGGCGGTCATAAGCCCTCCTTTGGGCAATTGGGTTGGTTGTGAAAGAGCGGGACTCCTAGCGAAGCAGGAGCAGGAGACTGCGCATGGTATCGATCTGCCGCTCGATGCCATCAAGGCCACCAAGAGCGGCGCGGTGGCCCCCTACGTCGAGGTCGTCCGCCACCGTCGCAAGTCGGGCGAGGAGCTTTGTGTTGATTTCCATGGCGCGCCCTATAACGCGCTTGCGGATCGCCTCGTCCGGATCGGGTGATTGGGTTGTTGTTTGTGTCATGTGGTCATTCCTTTCATTCGGTTGGCAGTGTGGTTGCGGTTGTCGAGAGGGACAATTCCCTCCCGGTGGTCGTGCGGCGTGTGAAGCGAAACCGCTCCCACGGCTACGGGTAATGCTGCGGGTAGTTCTGCCCGTAGCGCGCTGCGGGAATGCCTTGTAAATGCTCGGCGTTTGAGCCTTTCGCGCAGCCTGACATTCTTCTCTCTCCGCTAGTCGTCGTTGCTATCCCTTCGCTTCCAGAGCGTCCGAATCAATTCCTGGAGCCAATCGGGCAGCTTGGTCCAGAAGAGCCAGAGGGCAGCGAGAAGCGCACCCAGAGACACCAGAGCTTGCCGTGGGGCCGTTGTACGAACGAGGGCAATCAGAAGCCAGAGGGAAGCAGAAAAGAGCACGAGTCCGATTCCGAGCCGTATCACGATGGCAAGCAGTCGCCAGCTCATGGGGATTTTCGGCTGCGGCGTGGAGAGCTCACGGCTGCCACATCTTGCGCAGACCTCCGCGCCGCGTGGGTTCGCATGCAATCGCGGGCAGAGTTTCACGTCATAGCTCCGCCCACAGCGGTTGCAGAAGAGCGGTTCTCCGTCCGTCATACGTCCGCATTGGTAGCAATATTTCATGGGATTGTCTCAAAGAGTTTTGTCGGTTGGTTATCTCCTGCCCGGAACCACACGGGAGCGAAGAAGTCGTTGCGCACAGATGCGAGGGTTGCGAACCAGAAAATTTTCTGCGTGATCTCGCTTACGGTCTTTCGGATCGAATGCAGCCTGCGTTCGGAGTTCGCAATGACGAGAACCCGGAAGCGTTCATGTCCGAAGCGCTCCCGACATTTCCCGGAGAGTGCAAGCTCCAAATAGTGCTCGGCCTTCCGCTTCCAGATCGTTTGTGATTCATGCCCAAGGTCCACCTCGAGAAAGCACGCGGTGATCCCTCCGGGCGTTATGAACGCCACGTAGCCGTCGGGGATCAGGTGTATTCCCTGCACCACGGGCTCAGCGAAGCTCTGCCAGCGATGGAATGTCACGTGTGGAACGGGGATTACGCCGTACTTCAGCGTGCAATAGAGGGCGTTCACCGCGAGCTGATGCGCAACGAAGTAGTCGGCGACAAGGAACGCATCGTGCGGGCGGCGTGGACCTCGGAGAGGAACCTGAGCCGCCTGCGCGCCTTCCCTCGATAAGGCATAGATCGCTTTTCTGCCGCCGCCGGAGCCGAGGAAGAACCGTCGGAGCACCCCGGCATTGGTGAGCGCAAGCAACCGGGCATTGGCCCGCGAGGTCGAACCGAATCCGGCAACAATCTTCGCCTGCTCGCGGTCGATCACCCGCATTACGGAGAGTTCCCGGAGGAGATGGAGATCACGCTCCTGGAGAATGATTCGGTCATTCCCACCCATGGAGCACGTCATCTGCTGCGCGGATGAGCGTTGCGTGTCGCTCCGTGATCTCGGCTTCGACCTCTGCACGGGAGCGTCCATACCGGGCGCGGGCGCGACTTATGAGTCCATCGACACTCACGCGCGGGTTCGCAATCCGAAGTGTGCTGCCTTCCCGCCAGTGGTCGGCACCGCTCTTCACGACAAAATGTCGGGGTGGAAGATTCTTCAGACGCTCGGCGAGAGACTTCCCGCCGTCAAGCGCCTGGGCGATCACCACGGCATCTCCGGGCGACAACTGGAAGAAAATGTGAGTGCCGACCGAGAGAATCGCCGCGCGTGTGGCATCCGGGTACTGGCCGAGGAATTGGTTGGCGGTGACGACCGAAACGCCGAACTTGCGGGCCTCCGAAAGCACCGTTTCGATGTCCGTATCGTGCGCCACGAAATTTTGCACCTCGTCCACGTACACGGTGAAGAGGCTCCGCTCTGTTCGGGAGAAGAGCGCGTGCTTGCTTACGGTGAAGAGCAGGCTCCCCAACGTGAGCGACTGCTCCCCGAGCTTTCCCTTCTCCAGATTCGCAATGACCCAATGGCCCCGGTCCATCGCCTCCGTCATCCGGAAGGTCGATTGCCGCTGCCCCACGATGTGGCGGAAGCTCGGATCGGCAGTGAAGGCCGATGTCTTATTGAGGATTGGCTCCCGCATCATGGCCTGCATCGGCTCACTTGCCGTGTCATAGCGCAGTTCGAAGTAATGGCGAACCTCCGCATTTGGCGTCTTCGTGAGGCACTGTGCGCGAAATGCTTTGTGCGTGAGGAGCGGCGCAAGTTCGAGAAGCGTGAGGCCGTTTGCGGTGAGAACGTAGAGCGCATTTCGGAGAAGTTCATCGGTTCGCGCGCCAAAGTGATCGAGTCCCCAGCGCCGTTTCAACACCTGCGCGAACTCCGCACTGTGCACGAAACTCGCTTCTGCCGCTTCGAGAGGGTTGAGGCCCGCGGAAAATTCCTTGTCGGCGGGCGCAATGTAGATCAGACGCTCATGGAGTTCACGTTCGAGCGTTATCTCATGCGCGGCAATGACGCCGAGGAGGTATGGCGCGGCATCTCCGTGCAAGTCGAAATACAGAATGCCACGGCCCGCTTCGATATCCTGTTGGGCCAGGAACCGAAGCAGCGAGCTTTTACCACTCCCCGTCTTCCCAAGCACCGCAATGTGCGTGGTCCGCCGGGTGGTGCTGAGTCTCACGCGCTCACGCGTCACAGATTCCTCGACGACATGGAGTCCAAGCGTTACGCCCTGACCATTTCGTTTCACCGTGCGCTGCCCACGTATGCGATTCCAGAGCGAAGAAATGAGTTTTTCGAGGAGGGTGAGCATGGTGCGAATGGATCTCAATAGTTCGTGATGATGAGCTCTCGGAAACGGCGACCGGCGGCTTTCTGCGCGGTGTAGTGGAGTTCAATATCGCGGATCGTGAAATCACCGAAAAGCGCACGGACTTGCGGAACGTCGTTCAGCGACAAAAGGAACTTGCCCTGCAATGCCTTGAGCCGTTCGGCTAATGTTGCGAAGTCCTCAGGCTCTAAGTTGTGGCGATAGAGCTTGCGGTCGTAATATGGCGGATCGAGATAGAAAAACGTCGTGGGGCGGTCGTACCGCCTGAGTATTTCCTCATAGGGCAGAGATTCTATCTGCACACGCGCGAGCCGCTTGTGGGCTGCTTCGATGGTCTCGGGAAGACGCTCCAAATTGAAACTCGGCGGTTGCGTGACATTCACGCTGTAGTCCAAGTTGCGGACCAGTCCCGCATAGCAGTTCTTGAGAAGATACATGTATCGGGCGGCGCGCTGGATGTCGGTGAGCGTGCTCGGATCAGTTGCTTTGAGCAAGGCGTGCCATGCACGGCTCCGAACCATGAAGCGGAAATACCGGATGAACTCTTCATAATGCTGCTGGCAGACCCGATAGAAGTTCACGATCTCGCCGTCGAGATCATTCAGCACTTCGACTTTCGACGGCTTCTTGTGAAAGAACACCTGTGCACCCCCGGCGAAGGCCTCGACATACGTCATGTGGTCTGGGAAAAGAGCGATGAGGGGTTTCGCGATGGCGCGCTTGCCGCCGATGTAGGAAAGCGGTCCGATCATGTCTTGTGGAGGCTGGAGTTTTTTGGCACTTGTGAAGAACGCTTTGATTCGACCTTTCTCTGCATCGAAGCGTTCCCTCACGATACCGTGCCGAGAGAGAAAGAAAAGGCACGAAAATGTCCGCAGGACGACCACCACCCGTGGATAAGGATGAAGAAGATTGTCCTCGGCAAAAGGATGTTGTGCCGTTGGTCGTCCCACTGACCATTTGCCACCTTTCGATATGGAGCGCACTGAGAGATACTCATCAACGCATGGAACCACATGTTACTTCGCCGGAGGGCAGCGCGCTCCACGCTTCGGAAGATGACAATACGCCGGACGAGAGCGATCCGGAACTTGAGCGCGACTTACAAGCACTCGCCCAGTGGTTGTTCGAGGTGTATTTATGGCGGCTGGAAAACGAGCGAGTGACGGGCGATGAGGGGCCGATTGACAAACATCCCCCGCCTCCTAACATATGAAGAAAGGTCGAAGACAAACCAATCCATAACAAAGCAATGAATGTAGTGATCTATTGCCGTGTCTCCTCGAAAGAGCAAGTGGACGGCACGAGCCTTGAATCGCAGGAACTCGCCTGCCGAGAATATGCAGTCCGGAACCGCATGCAGGTGGTGCGGGTTTTCATTGAGCGCGGCGAGTCCGCAAAGTATGCGGATCGGACGCAGCTCTTGGAACTCCTGGCATTCTGCCGAGACCGCGCACACGCTGTCGAGTGCATGCTCGTTTGGAAGGTGGACCGCCTCGCCCGCAACGTTGGGGACCACTTCTCCATCAAGGCGACCCTCTTGAAGCACCACATCCGCGTCATTTCAGTCACTGAACCCATCGACACGAAACCGGAAGGTAAACTGCTTGAAACGATTCTTGCCGGATTCGCGCAGTTCGACAACGACATACGCGCGGCACGGACCGTACAAGGCCTCAGCCGCAAACGCCAGGAAGGCCTCTTTCCGGGATATGCGCCGCTCGGATACCGGTCGGTCACGCGTGGGCACAAGAAAACGGAACCTGACGAGCCGCACCAACCAGCCTTCCGGTTACTCCAGCGGGCATGGAACGAGTTTGCAACGGGCCGATACAAAAAGGTTGAAATCCTTGAGCGGCTCACCGCATGGGGACTCCGGACGCGGGGCGGAAGGCCTCTCTCACGGCAATCGCTCGACCATATCTTCTCGAATTCCTTCTATGCGGGGATTCTCTCCGATGCGCAGACCGGTGCGGAGTATGTCGGCAAACATATGCCAATGGTCAGCCGCGAAACGTTTGCGAAAGTTCAAGTCATCCTCGGGAGAAGCAAGGTGGCGGTGCCTCATACGCACATCCGTCCAGAGTTCCCTCTGCGCGCTTTTGTGCGGTGCTCGGGCTGCGAATGCGGCCTTACCGGATCGTTTTCGCGAGGGCGCTCGGAGGTCTATCCGTATTACCACTGCTACCGCCGGACCTGCGACGTGCGTGGAAATTATCCATTGAGCGCAGTGCACCGCGAATTTCGGACCTTCCTTGGAAAAGCAAGCGTGACCGAATCGAAGCTGAAGCGATTGAAAGCAATGATTGAGGGTATTGCCACCGAGTGGGCAGAGACCAGCCGCGTACTTAGCACTAAGAGGGAATCGGAAATGAAACGCATCAAGGATCAGCAGCAGCAGTTAATCCGGATGAAAATGGACCAGCTCGTTAGTGACGAGGAATTCATGACGCAACGTACCCTCCTCGGAACCCGGCTGTTTGAGCTCGAAACCCAAGAACAGGGCCGAGCCGCCAAAACAGAGGCCGTCCTCGAAAACCTTGAGCGAATTGCGGCTCCCCTCGCGAACCTCGATCAAGCATGGACCAGTGCGCCGGTCGAATTTCAGCAACGGTTCCAACAGTTGATGCTTCCCTGCGGATATGTATTCGGGAATGTTGGAATCGCTCAGAGAGGCCGTATTCTCTCGTTTTTTCGCCACTCAAACCCCATGAATGCAGTTATGGTGCCCCAGATGGGCGCCGGTTGGAATCAATTGGCGGATGAAATCGAGGCCTTCGCTGCGATCTTCCGCGAAGCATCTCTCGGCAGTCGGAACTGAGCATTCTGGCGCGCGTTGCTCTATAAGGGCGAGGGTAGGTTGTCGAAGCAACTCACAAAGCCCTTTCGTCGGCCCCTCGATATAGTTTCATTTGGCGGACTCGTGATGAGTCCTATGCCAACTGGTGAGGGGCCGGCGGAAAGGCTCTTTGCGCCTAAGTCTTTTCTGGCGCTTGATCGTCCGTGCCACCCTGCTGCCAATACGCGAACCCTGTAGCAACGGCATCGAACACAACCATTGCCTGAGGTTCGGTCTGCCACGTCTTCCGTTTTGGCGGAAGTCTCGTCAGAAGTTCAGGGAAGATTTGCGTTAGTGCTTCGGCCATCTCGTCTTTAGTATTTGCGCGCCCTCCGCGAAAAGCATTCTGGGTCGCTTCTCGGCTGACGAAATGTACCAGGATCGAGCGATCCGTCGTTTCGCGGAACAATTCCTTAAGGATTGGCCCTGGCGTCGAGTTTCTCCCGATCCTCATCCGGCGTGGATGCCGCAGGACTACTGCCGTCGGACGACAGTTCTGAAGAACAGTAGCGACCCGCTTTTGTGCCATCCCAACTGCAGCACGGCCATTCAGGTGCCGAGGGATTGCGCTCGCTCCCCAGTCGAGCAACCGTGCTGGCCCCTCGAAGAGCGCATATCCAAACCGGCTACGCCGCACATCGATGGCGAGGATGGGTCGTTCGTGGCGCGTCATCCGGTAAGATCCACGGCCTCCGAGCTCTTGCGCTCACAGAGCCATTCGAGTTTGCGGGCCACGATTCGCGCTTTGCGACCTTTGGCGGTGCTGTTGTGGAGCGTTCTCTCCATCTCGGAGAGACGTTCTTCGATATTCGGCTGAATCGCTCCATAGAGGCCAGGGAACAATTCCGTCAATGGAACGCGAAAGATCGCTTCGTAGGAAAGCGCAACCAGCAAGGAAGGGATGGCGACGGACCGTTCATGCGTCGATATTTGGTGACGTGCGATGAGGCCGACCAATTCGGCCAGCTCGCGCTGGCTCAAGCCCGACCGCAACCGATGAGACCGAAGGTAGCTTGCCAGTGATGGGGTTGTCATGTGTTGTGTTGTCAAAGATCAATTATTTTGGTTCGACGTTTGCCTTTAAGCGTAGCAAACGATGCGGTGCGCTCAAGGCGTGAAAAAGTCCGCCACAAGTCCAACAACTGAGATCATGGGCGCGCTTGTCCACAGAACAGGATGTCACTGCCTCGGAATCCTTGAGAGAACGCCGGATGTTCTGTGGATGAACGCTTGAAATGTTCTGAATGCGGCGTGGTGCGGATTTACGCTGCGCTTTCTGACAGCGATTATCAATCTGGATTCCGCCTATCCGTGCATATGGTGGTATGATCTGCAAATCCAACTCTCCCATTTACAGAACGAATGAACAGAAGGGAGCATTATGGCCAAACTCGGTACGGACGCAAACGTCATTTCGCATTGGCATCACCCTATCGAGAACTTTCAGACTTCCACGATGGAGTTCTATTCCGCAGTGGAGCAGGCACTCCGTCCAAGGCAAATTCCCGACTACATGGTCTCGCGGATCGACTGGCGGGAGGGTGGACTGCTCACCGCACGGCGGGAATACCTACGGATTAAGCGAGGGAAGCTCACGTTCGACCTCTGCGCAGCACCTTTCGGCACCGGTTTCTTCTTTTCGTGGTGGCTCACCGAAATCCCCCCTTCCCATGCGCTCTTATGGGCGATCTTGATTCTCATTGCAGGATTCGTGATCTTTGCAGTGTGTCTGGCAAAGTTAGGCATTCTGGGTATCTTCTTCGGTCCCATAATCATTTTGGGTGCGCTCTATTTGTTGGGTCATCTTTTGCGGGATGGGCAGTTCGGACCAGACGCGGAGAATATTGTTCTCGCGATTCCATTATTCGGTTGGGTCTATGAGAAGTTCTTTAACCCATCCACCTATTACAAGATCGACACCACGCTCATGTTCCAATCGGTGGTGCACACGGCAGTGCTCGAAGTAGTCGATCAGGTGATGTCTGCAAAGGGTGCCCGTGCGCTCACCGAATTTGAGCGGAAACCGATCATGCGGGAGTTCTATCAGCGATAAGGTGATGCATGGCAGGAGAGGGAGAAATCGTTCCGCGCAATGAAACGCCTCCGCTTACGCGGGAAGTGCGTCTCACAGAGCAGTTTTATGATTGGGAGCGCCGCGGGCGGGGATGGCAGGTGTGGAATTATCCGGTCGAAATCGAACCCCCATTCCGCCCTTTCTTTAATCACTACGTGGAACCCGGACCGGCTGTGGATGATTCCCACAGGGCGACCGCGCTCAGTTCATTTGTTGACCGCATTATGGGGCGAAGCCCTGTCATCGCATCCCCACCGCCACCGGTCGAAGAACGCGAATCTGATCCTGAGCCGTTCTACGAAGATGGCTCGACCGTGGAGTTCCAAGTCGCGCTCCCTGCCGGAACGAAAGTATCTAAGGAAGCAGCAGAGCGACTCCTGACGAGTCTGACTTATGCTTCGCGCCCCACAGCGTATGAGATCGTGGGCGTGAAGGATGCCATCTTGACTCAATTCACGTGTGCGGAAGATGACCGGATGCAGCTCGCCCAACAGCTTGCTGCGCATTTCCCGGAATCAGCCGTGGCCGAGCGCGAGCGGTTTCTTGAGGGACTCTGGGATCGCAAGAAACCGTCGGTCATCATCGATTTCGGCCTTTCGCGCGAATGTATGGTGCCGCTCCGGAGTGCTCGGGGATTTGACATCGATCCCTTGATCGGCGTCGTTGGGGCGCTCGCGGGGCTTCGCGCAGGGGAACTTGGAGTGCTGCAAGTGCTCTTCCAAGCCACCCGGTTTCCGTGGGCCGAGAGCATGGTGCGTGCAGTGACGGACGGTGAAGGGCAATCATTTTTTCGTGACACGCCGGAGATGGTTGCTCAAGCACGGGAGAAAGTCACGTCTCCGCTCTATGCGGTCGTACTCCGCGTTGCGGCGCAAAGCCTTAGCAGTCCACGCGCATGGGAGATTGCGAGAGCCCTGGGCGGCGCGCTCGCGCAGTTTGCGAATCCCACAAACAACGAACTGATTCCCCTTGCGAACGACGGGTATGACGAGGCAGATCACGCGGCGGACATATGCGCCCGGACCACGCACCGGTCCGGGATGCTTCTCAATGTCGATGAACTAGTTTCCTTGGCGCATTTGCCCTCGGCGTCCGTCCGCGTCCCGCAGCTCAAGCGCGAAGATGCCCGGACCAAAGCGGCTCCGCAGATCGTCCACGGGCATTCTTTCATCTTGGGCGAGAATTCCCATGCGGGGCAGACAACGCCGGTGACCCTGAGCGCCGAACAGCGGTCGCAGCACTGCTACATGATCGGCGCATCAGGCACGGGCAAATCGACCCTGCTCCTCAACCTCATCCTTCAGGACATCGAGCACGGAGAAGGGGTCGCGGTCCTTGATCCCCACGGCGATTTGATCGACGAGATCCTGGGACGTATCCCGGAAAGGCGACACGACGACGTGGTACTCCTCGATCCCTCGGACGAGGCCTATCCCGTCGGATTCAATGTTCTGAAAGCCCACTCGGCGATCGAAAAGAACCTCCTCGGCTCCGATCTCGTCGCCGTCTTCCGCAGACTTTCGACGAGTTGGGGTGACCAAATGACCTCTGTCCTAGGGAATGCGGTGCTTGCCTTCCTCGAGAGCACAGAGGGTGGGAGCCTAGTGGACCTTCGGCGCTTTCTCGTAGATGCAGGCTTCCGGGCGAAGTTCTTGAAGACCGTTCGTGACCCGGAGATCGTCTACTACTGGGAGAAAAGCTTTCCGTTCTTGGTTGGGAAACCCCAAGGCCCGATTCTCACGCGCCTCGATACGTTTCTGCGGCCCAAGCTCATCCGGTACATGGTGGCTCAGAAGGAGAATAGCTTCGACCTTGGCGCGATCATGAACGAGGGGAAGATATTTCTTGCGAAGCTCTCGCAGGGTGCCATCGGCGAAGAGAACGCCTACCTTTTGGGCTCACTTCTCGTATCCAAGTTCCAGCAGCTTGCCATGAGCCGGCAAGAGATTGCCGCCGCACTACGCCGCAACTTCTATCTTTACATTGATGAATTCCACAATTTTGTGACGCCTTCGATGGCGGCAATTCTTTCAGGTGCCCGCAAGTATCGCCTAGGCCTAATCCTCGCCCATCAGGAACTCCAGCAGCTCGCGAGCCGTGATGCGGACGTAGCGAGCGCCGTGATTGCGAATCCCTACACGCGGATATGCTTCCGCGTGGGTGACTACGATGCCAAGAAGCTCGCAGACGGGTTCTCGCATTTCGAGGCCAAAGACCTCCAGAACCTCCAGGTGGGCAACGCCATCTGCCGCGTGGAGCGAGCCGAGTTCGACTTCAATCTAAAAACGCATCAACTTCCGCCCGTCCAATCAGCGGTAGCAGAGACGCGCCGTGCACAGGTCATTGCGCTCTCGCGGGAGCAGTACGCGATGGACCGCGAAACCGTCGAGGCGATGCTCAATACAGGAGAGACCAATCCACAAACAGCCGAAATCCCCGTTGCGGTCGGAGGAAGAAAGCAAAAGGAACCTCCATCCGCTGTGGTTCCTCAGGGTGCAGAGATAGCGACTCCTGTAATGTCCGCTGCTCCGCCGATCCCTGGACGCGGTGGCCCGCAACACAAGTACCTCCAAGACCTGATCCGGCGCTGGGCGGAAGATCGAGGGTACACGGTGACCATCGAAAAGCCGATACTTGACGGCATGGGCATCATCGACCTTGTGCTCGAACGGCGCGGCGCGGCGCCGATTGCGTGCGAAATTTCCGTCACGACCTCTCCGGATCATGAACTGCAAAACGCACAGAAGTGCCTTGCGGCCGGGTTTGCCCACCTATTTCTCGTGGCACCAGACAAGGAGACGCTGGTTCGCGTGCGGGCGCGCGCCGCCTCCGTTATTCCAGCGAGCCAAATGAAGAAGGTCCGGTTCGTTTTGCCTGAGCAGGTCTTTGCGTCGGTGTCGGTTCTTGAATCAAGGCCCGCGACTACCGAAGATCCTGCGATCGAATCGAGGGAATTGCTGACAGCTAAGGAAGTTGAAGCACTGCTGCGGATCGACGTGAAGACGATTTACAACTATGCGCAGCGCGGATTGATCCCGTATGTGCGCATTCAGTCGAATCTCCGGTTCGTGAAATCTGATGTCTTGGCGTGGGTTGCGGAACATAGTTCGGAAGTTCAAAAACCCAAGCGCCGGTAACCAAACCAGAAATTTGTGGAGCTTATTGATTAATGAATAGATCAGTTGCCGGACGTTCGCACAATAGCATAAGCATTCTGAATTCCCCGCTGGCATGATATCTGGTTTGAGGTCGGCGATCTCATCAAGGTTGAAGGGGTCGAAACGGTCGTCATTCCCGCAGGTTCCGAAGGGCGTTGGAGTGACGGCGGACGTAGACCCCAACGAAGAACTCTACGTTGCCTGTACGACGAGCCGCCCTAACAACTGTCAAGGAGTCTTTGGGTAGACAATAGTAATCTGATTCGTCGGGCTCTGCCTGGGCAATCCCAAAAAGTATCTAGCGCATATGTATTGGCTCAACCAAATTTCGGCCCGCGCCATGTTTGTAACTTCGTTTTCTGGATAACTTATTTCCGATATTCCATTATTGTTCCAAATGAGGTCTTCTCCTAGGCGATGAATTGGTGCAACTGTGTAAACGACCTTCGAAAACGCCTTGTCGGACTTTGCCTTGTTCATCTTCAATTTTTGCCTGATCTGACCTTCTCCGAATGCCGGCACCTTGATTGTCCTAATCTGCGTGAGCTTGTCTGGCGGAACAATCTTCACGTAACGATCCTTATCGCATATCTTGCCCGCCAATTGACCGAGTGATAGATAGACCACCGTCTCTAGGGTCTCGTTCAACTTCTCCTGCGCACCCAGTGTCTTGGGATCAGTTGGATCTTCCCAGCGAATCAATGCGGAGATAAAAAACTTGATGTCCACAATCAGACAATCAATCGCAGACTTTAAGTCAATGCACGATACGATCTTCCATTGCGGAATCTCCCATCCATGCATTTCCAGGACGCTCGCCGATCCATGGATAGAGAAACTTTCAAATATTTCTAGCGCCTGCGGCCTGTGCGGAAAGAACAGATGATGCGCCAGAATCAGTTTGCAAACAAAAAATATCGATTCATCGCATACACCCATTTCGCCAAGCCATAACTGGCGCGCGACATTGTCTTCAAAAAATGGACTTCTTTTAGATTTTTTAAAACCTGTTGATTTGCTTGGTTTCCTTTCTGGGTAGGAATTGTTAAAGACCAACCTCAAGCGTCTTGCCAATATTCGATTCGCCGCAAATGCCGCCATCACAAATAACATGCTGTCCGCGACACGCGAGAATTCGTCCTTTTCGACATTGGCTCGGTTCGCAAGCATGTCCTTGATGGTGTATGCAATTCCAAAACGAGCAACTTGATTCCACCATCCACTGTCGTGGTATGTCGGAGAGGGCACCACTAGTTGTCGTCGATACTCGCCGTCAAGCTTAAGCGCGGACGTTCGTGTTTCATAGGGGTACTGCTTCCCATAACGATCTCGCTCAGCATTCAAAATTGACCTTCGCTGATCGGGGTCATTGATGGCAGGATAATCAATAAGAGGCGCTTCTTCTATGGTTTTTATGTCGGAGAGCCAGGGCGAGGAAGACTTCTGATCCCTCAAAAAATCTAAACTCGATTGTGTGGGGCTAAATCCTAAAATCGGATCAGACGATTCGCCCGATTCTAGCGCGGCGTCAGGTATGTGGGCATCTGTCTTGAGGTAAACAAGACGTTCCTTCACCGGCTGATAACACAGGATCGTGAGCGGCGCGACCCCTAGCAGTTCAGGGTTCAAGCATCGTTGAATGTGATGGGCGTCTCTATCCCAGAAAATCTCCCAGGACTTTGGAGGAATCTTCATCGAACCTGTCTCTTATCAGACAACTTGTTGGTTGATCAGGAGCTTACAATCGAGCGAGCGGCATGTCAAGTTTTCAAAAATTTTCGGGAAAACTTATTCTAAAAGTTCTCCCCAAAAGGTATCGCTAATTCCACAGACAAAGCCCCAGTCATTGCCCAGGCTGATCCACCTTTGCCGCTGGTCCATCCGTGAAAGTTACTGTTGGCAAGTGAGAAATCGGTTGCTATTCTTTACGCACGCCCGATGCACACTGCTGGGCGCGGGTTCTTTTCAACATTCGGATTTGAGAGGAATGAGATGAATGTCACTAGAATGCCGGGGACCAAGCGCGAGATTGTGCTCGACCGGCGAATCGCTGAGCTTGAGAGCTACGATATGTGGTTTGTCTCCGAGAGAATTCGACGGAATGGAGTTGTGCCAAGCTCCGAAATTGAAGCATCTATCGCGATTTTCAAAAGATTTGCTGCACTCTTTGCGGTCGGTTATACCGACCTCAACATGCCAATGGCATTCGTAGATGAGGTGTGGCACACATTCATCTTGTTTACAGAGGAATACGCGAATTTCTGTAGTTGCTACCTCGGTAAATTCTTGCACCATAAGCCAATAACCAGTCGTACGGATGAGCAGCAAAGAGCCACGCTCGACTTCTATGAAGTCTATGAGGAGGTTTTCGGACAGGACCTGCGCCGGGCCGGCATAGAACAGGCAACTTGTTGCGGCGGAGGAAACGACTGTCGCGCGTATCCCGAAGCACCGGCAACGGGGGCGGTCTGCTAACCGATTACCTCAAAGGTTGCGGGTAATCGGTTGGGTGCGGCTGCCGATGAGTACATTCCTGCCATCACGAAACTTTCGCGGAAGTTTTCAAAAGATTTTTCGGTCGAGTTTGTGGATAGTTTCGTTCGGAAGAAGCCCGCACATTTCGATCAAAAGAAACAGGGGAAATCGGCTTATCTGAAAGAAAACAAATAACTTGTGCAACGCTACACTTTCGTGCATCATGCAGATACCGGAGCGGAAAAAAGGGGGCGATCGGTGGACGATCAAACCCCCTGCCAAGCCTCTTTGGCCCGTGCCGGTAGACTGAGAGGAATACCGGCATGAGCACCTTCAGACAGCCTGGTCATGTCAATCCTAACAAACTAAACCAGTTAGGTCAAACCGCACCCCTAGCAATAGGGAATCCGCTGCAACCCTACCGTGACTCCATCTACCTCTTGACAACCACTCTGTGCGCCTATCTGTTGGTTACGCTTGACCACGGGTTCGCGCTTTGCTGGTCACTGGCGCTCTGCGTGTTTGTCACATTCATCCTTGAACTGGGGCCACGGCTTCACAAGAGCCTATTGGTCCAGTTTGTGATGGCTGTGGTCGCAGGTTACCTCGCCTTCGTGACCGGAGCATTAATCCGTCATCACCTGCTGCACATGATCTGCACTTCTTAACGAAGTGTGGGCCGCCGGCACACCAAATGTGTGCCGGCATTTTTCTTGTTTTCGGTGCACGACGAAAGAACGCTGCCCGCCATTGGGCACGAATATGAAAAAGGCTTGGTGTCTATTTGGTGTCTATTTCTTGGAAGCACCGGAAAGCACAAGCGAGACTTACGAGACTATAGAGACTTCGCTTTAAATAAAGAAAATAAAGGAATTATTTCACAAATAATTCGATTCACGCGACTTACGGTATGGAGCGGACGAGAATCCCACTCTCTCCGCCACCATGTCGAGCAGAATCTTTAGAATCAGATAAATATATTTTCATTTCAGTGAGATGCGAGAACCTCACGAGGTCTCCATATCCCCCTGTTACCCCGTTTTAGCCCCTCTGCTCCCTATCTTTCGAGCTATAGCGAAACCAGGGCTGCTGTATCCGGCAAGCACGGACCCCAAGTTGACGCGACCATCAGGGAGCGGCGGCCTTGCACAAAACTCGACAGGACACGATAACCCTGGTTTCGCTCTAAATCGAGCCAAGCTAGATGGTCTGCCGCATTTTTGAGTCAATGAAGAGTTAATCTAGAGCAATGCGGCGAGCGACGACGGAACAACGGCAAATGGCTCCAGATGTTGAACCTCTCACCGCCCGGAGTCTCTGGACTACTTCGCGGGCGTGATAGTTATGTTGCGAAAGAGGACGTGGCCTTTCTCGCTTCCCTGGAGATATATAGGGCCGGGCTCGCTCTCGTGGCTGTCGAGCGCGCCGCCGGTGAGGCCGGGAATTTCCTGGTTGTCGATGACGGTCTGGCCGTTTTGGATTACCTTGACTCTGCGCCCGATCAGCGTGATGTCGAAGGTCTGCCACACGTCGGCTTTGCGCGGCAACTCGGGTTTGGGCGCCAGGAAACCGTAGAGGCCGCCGGTGTGGTGGCTGGGCGGCTCGTTTTGCGACTCGGTTTCGATTTGCACCTCGTACCGGCCGCGGAGAAAGACTCCGCTGTTCGAATTCTCGGCGCAGTTGAACTCGACGTGAATTTTGAAGTCCTGGAACTTGCGGTCGCTGATGAGTTCGGGACCATTGCCCGGACTGACGAGATCGCCGTTCTTCACCGTCCAATCGGGAGGCCCCGCCTTGCTCTGATGCCAGCCGCTCAGGTTTGTGCCGTTAAGAAGCTGAATGGGCTTGCCCCATTGCGGGAACCGATCCCTCTCATCGAGTGCGGGAGCTTTCACGCCCGTCCACCTCCACGTGGAGCCGTCCGGGCCGTTCACAGTTCCGGAAAGACTGTGATCTCTGAGGCCGCCTTTGAATATCATGTCGGCCTTGCTGGCTTCCTCTTCTTTCGGAGAGACGAAAGTGATCCGTGTTCCGTTGATCGCGATCCTCGGCAGTGGGCGGGCATTGCCCCAGCGGCCTGTGAAGACGGCGGTGAGATTGCCGTCCTTCTGGTCGATCTCGATCCATGCGGGAAATTCCTGATCGGTCGCCTTCAGGGTCAGATCCCAGCGTCCCAGAAACGGCGCGCCGGGATCAGCTTGCCCGGAAACCTGCGCCGAAGCGCAGAGCGTGCTGGCAACCATCACGATCAGCGCGAAAAGGGTGAGTCTTAGGGTCTTCACGTCGGGCTCCTGCCTTTCTATGCCAGGGACTTGATGGTCTGCGAGGCTTCGTCCCAGCGGACAGGAACACCCCGGAAATAGGATTCGTTGGCCAGATGGCAGGCGAGTGCCGCATGGTGGCCAAAGACGACGTCCTGCACGACGGGCTTGCGCGAGCGTACAGCTTCAAAGAAATTCCAGACATGGGGGCGGAGATCGTCGTAATCGTTGCCGTTGATTGTGATGTCCTCGGTAACCGGTTCGCTACCCGGCTTCGGGTCGTGATCTTCATGCCACTTCTTTACATAGGCTGCGCGCATGGCGCCGGGAAATCCGCCGGAGTAATAGCTCGGTGCGGTATCGACGCCTGTCTGGGGCAGATAGGTGACTGAGAACTCGCGAAGCTCGATCATGCCCTTCGAGCCCTGGAAACGAGTGACTTCTGCCGATTCACAGTCAAGACTCAGGCGCATGTAGACCGGAATGCCCATGTATTCGAAGAGTGCCGCCTGGACGTCCGGCATGTTGCGGCCATCTTTCCAGCGGTAAATGCCACCGAAGGCGGAGACACGCCTCGGCACTTCGTTGATGCCGAGCGCGAATTGCATGCCGCTGATGAGATGGACCAGCAGGTCACCGGCAACCCCCGTACCGTACTCCCTCCAGCAACGCCAGCGCGCAAAAGTATAGGGATCGAAAGGCTTCTTGGGAGCCGTGCCGAGCCATGTATTCCAGTCAAGGTTTTCGGGCGAGAGATCGGGCGGCGGAGGATACTCCCATGCCCCGGTTGGATCGTTGCGGCCCATAGTGGCTTCAATCAGGTTCAGGTCACCGATCGCGCCGTTTGCGATCAGCTCCTTGACCTTGGCGCAGAGCACGGAACTGGTGCGCTGCGCCCCGATCTGCACGATGCGATCGGTCTTCCTGGCCGCCGCCACCATGGCGACGCCATCGGCCGGATTGTGCGACATGGGTTTTTCGCAATAGACGTCCTTTCCCGCGGCGAGCGCATCGACCACGACCTGCTTGTGCCAGTGGTCTGGGACGGCGATGAGGATTGCGTCGATGCTCTTGTCGTCGAGCAGTTCCTGGTAGCGGCGCGTGGTTTTGATGGGCTTGCCGACAATCTCGCGGGCCAGGGTGTGGCGGCCGTCGTAGAGATCGGCCGCCGCAACGCATTCGGTCCCCGGCAACGAGACGGCCGTTGTGAGCACGCCGCTGCCTTCCATCCCCACGCCGACCATGCCGAAGCGGATGCGGTCGCTCGGTTGTGAGTATACCGAGGCGGCATAGGAAGGTTCGGCATCGAGGCCAATGGAGTTGGAGGCGAGAGTGGCGCCAGCCGCTGCCGCGGTGGTCTGCAGAAACGCACGACGAGACAAAAGAGATTTCGGCATATCCTCGTGATCCTTCAGGAAGCATATCCCTTGTATCGCGGCCGGGGGTGGGTGTCAAGGCAACACAACAAACCTCAGACCGTTCGGCACGCGCGTCCTGAGGAGAGCTACCGGCTTCGCTCGACTTCCGCCATCTCGACCCGCGGGTGCGGGCGGTGTCCGCGCCTCATTTCGCGCCTTCGTTCGCCTACTACTCTTGAGTAAGTCAATCAAGTGTAACTTTACAGTCCTTCGAAATACCTCGACAAAACAATACCAACTGTGGCTACGACAAGTAAACCCGCAAGACCGATGATCTCTTCCGGTGTAAAGGCCTGAAGGAATGCGCTCCAGTTTCCTGCTGCCTTGTGCGCGATGAATCCAAGCATCGCTAACGAGGGTATGAGAAATAGAATGATTGCCCCGCCGCGCAGACAGAAAATTGATCTCGTGGACCGCTTCACTCCGGGCTTTTCTTCCACATTAGAGAGGCTCCAGAAATAGGAGGCGGCTAAAAACGTGACCACGCCTGATGCGTCGATGAGGATCTTTTTCAAGGCGTCATGTTCGCCATAGGCGTCCTTGAAGAAGTCAATAAACAACGGGTCCAAGAAAAGACTGACAGCAACGATAAGCGCTTTCGATTTCTCCTTGGCCTTGCGAAAAATCGTGTATGTCGAAACGATCGTTACTGGAATAGCGACCGTTGAAATGAGAGTTATGCTGGTGGCTTCAGCGCCAATTCCTCCCACTAAAGTCTTTGCGAAATCGGTCGCGCCCGACCAGAAGATCCTTACGAGCGGATCCAAGCCGTAAGTGAAAACACTTTGGGCGTAGATCATCACCTCATGCACGATGTACCCAATGAGGACCAAAACTCCTGTGACAAAGGCGACTACCGCGGGAGGTTCCGAAGACCAGTCCTTTTCTGTATCGTGTGACATAAATCTCCTGAGAGACGAGATTTCTGATGGACGGGGAAGGCTGACTGATAATACAGCAGAATTCATCCGTGCCGAGCCTGCTACCTACATGGTGGACGGAAAGCGGTATATTCTTGTTGGCGCGGGCGGAAGCAAGCTTACGCATGGCGCCAAAGACGGGCCACAGCCTTAGGACTCGGCTTCCCACCCAGCGACGAAGACCTATCGCTGGGGACCCCGGCTTCGTCTGGACGGATTTTCACTCGCAACGCTGCGCGTCTGTATATGTCGATACGCCCTCGTACTACAGTTGTAAATACAGAACGTCTGAGGGAGCAGGGGGTTTCAACCCCCCGAAAAAGAGCGCAACCTAGCAGAGCCTTCAGGCCCGGCGCTTTGTCACTTTCCTGGGATTTGGAACAAATACAACTGTAGTACTAGACGAATCGTTTACGCATCACGCCGAGAGCGCCGAGCAAGCCTGTTCCGAAGAGCAGCAGCGAGGAAGGCTCCGGAGTGACAACAGCCAAGGGCGTTACCGATCCCGAAGTTACGCTCCTGTTCCCCGCGACAATTTCAGACTCATAGCCATTGGCAGTAAGGGTGTCGCCTGTCGAGGTGAGCGGCGAGCTGAAAACCAGCCGTAATTCATCGCCCGCAGGGTCGCTATCGAACTGAATGAGGCTGGAGGTCTCCGCTGTGATAGAGGAATCAGCAGTGGTGTAGGTGAACCCTGGGAATGTGAATCCGGGGCTGCCGGGGCCGGATGACGCAGTAAGGTCGTACCCGGTGAGGGCAGAAGGATTGGTTGAATTGAAGGTGATGGTTCCGGTGATTGTGCCGCCGTACTTGAGTGCTGCCGAAACATCAAGGGTAATCGGCGTGGCATGAGCAAGGTTGACTGAACCAGCGAAACCAGCGATGAGAACTGCGAAGGAAAGACGCGTAAACAGACGCATGAAGGGCCCTTTTTCTCTTTGGAATAGCTTTTACTTCTGACTAGAATACCAAGGCTTCGCCGAAGGGTATATAGCCTTTCGGTAACCTCAGCATGTGTCACTGACGGGTCATCAATCTCCTGGCATCTTACTCACAGGTCTCACGCCACCAGTTAGAGCGAATCGCTTCACCGCGAACGACCTCAGTTGGGACGCCAGGCGTGGGAGACCATAGCTTGACGTCTTCGACCGTGGCAATACTTTCGATGGGCTGCCGCCACGGATGGAGGGCGAGATCGAACAAGCCCCAATGAATCGGCATAAGCAGGCCGTGGCTGCCAAGGGCGCGGAAGCTGCGTAAGGCGCCTTCAGGGCCCATGTGGATGTCGGCCCACAGTGGATTGGACGCGCCGATCTCGAGCATTGTGAGGTCGAATGGGCCAAACCTCTCGCCAATATCGCGGAAGCCGGACCATTCTCCCGAATCAGCACCGTAGTAGACTCGATGTTCCGGGCCGCTCAGAGCGAACGAGGCCCACAGTGTCTGGAAGCGATTGAATAGACTGCGGCCAGAAAAGTGGCGCGCGGGCAGCGCAGTCATTGTCACGGAGCCGACCTTCACGTGCTCAGTCCAGTTGAGCTCTGTTGTGCGCGACGGATCAACGCCAAGGCCAGCCAGAATCGCGCCTACTCCGAGTGTTGTAATCCAGCGCGTCTTCCGCAGGCTCTCCATGCGTGCAAGTTGTCGAATTGTCCCCGCGCCCAGGTGGTCGTAGTGATCGTGCGAGATGAGGACAGCGTCTATCGACGGCAAATCATTGAGTGCAAGAGGCGGCGGAAAAAAGCGCTTGGGACCAGCCCATTGCGTGGGAGCGGCACGTTCATCCCATACCGGATCAATCAGGATACGCACTCCATCGATTTCGACCAGTGAGGAGGAATGACCGAACCAGGTGATGCGCAGCCCCGAAGCCGGATTCGACGCATAGATTTGATGGTCGGTGTGAAATGGCCCCAGGCGATGTTTCGGGGAGCGCGCCGCTGTTTCAGTGAAGAAGCGCGGGCCCACTTTGAAGATCGTGGAGAAACCGCCAACCTTCGTCGGTACAGGATTCATGTAGCGATTGCCGAGTCGCTCGGCCGCTGTCAAGCTCATATTTATCCGATGCGGCAATTTCTCTTCGCGATTCCCCGAATCAGGTGTGGACCCGTTGATATACCGTAATTCCCTGCCCTGGCTGCCAAGCCAACTTACTTTGGACTGCCTGCGTTGTGCTCATACGTCGGATAAGGAGTTGGCGCCGCGCTGGTCGGCATGGCGCCCAGCGCGACAAGATCAGCCTGCACCTGTGCCCACTGCTGCGGATTTTTCTTTGTGGTGATGGGCGCCGCGGGATTTGCATAATAGGCCAGAATGTCTTCCTTGATGCCGGGTGGAACGGGTTGCGCCGGCTGACGCGTCAGCAAGTGCAGCAGCTTGGCATAAGTGGAGTCTGTGAGCGAATAGCCACCGGGCTGAACGACTCGTCCGGTATCCAGATCGCGATTCGGCAACGGATGACGCGGGTCCCGCACATCAGCCTGCGAGGCTCCTGGAATCGCGGCCGCATCCGTTGCCGGTGAAGGAACAGCCAGGCTGCGAATTGGCTCAGCTGCCGTGGCGTCTGGGCTCGTCTCTGGGCTGGTCTTTTTCGGCGGTGTGAACCGGGCCAGCGTCTGGCGAAGAGTGGCCGTTGACAGCAGCACACTCTGCACGTATTCCGCTTCCGTTGCCGCTGTAGGGCCCTTCACGTCAACCAGTTTCAGAGGGCCAAATTTGGGCAGAACAAACAGCAGCCCCGCCAAGGCGTAGGTGCCAATACCAGCATGGCGACGATAGGCTTGCCAGTCGTTCTCAGTGGCTACATGGGCCGCTTCCCTGGCCAGCTCCTGGACCTCCGGCGTGTTCGCATCCGCAGGTTCGTGACGGCGATCCAGAAGCGTGACAGCGTAGGCGATTCGCGGAATCAAGGCGCGCACGGCAAATCGGTAGGCACGCACGTTAATGCGGCGTCCGCGCTTGCCAGCGAAGTTTTCGTCTATCCCGTATGTCTGATAGAACGCCAGCGCAAGCTGCGTCACCGGCACCTCCAGACCTACATGGCGAAGGTAGTGAACCGGTGCCATGCGGTGGTGCGCGATTTCATTGATGTCGAAGGCAAACTCCGTTTGC
Organism: Occallatibacter sp.; assembly: GCA_036489415.1. Taxonomy (GTDB): domain Bacteria; phylum Acidobacteriota; class Terriglobia; order Terriglobales; family Acidobacteriaceae; genus Telmatobacter. Next base: position 189,221 of record DASXFS010000039.1, read on the forward strand.
ACATGCTGGTGCTCACCCTCGGCATAGCTCACCACCGGCCCGTACTTGGCTCCCAGGCTGGGAAACTCAACTGGGACCGCAAGATTCGTCGCCTCGGAGTGACCGACTGAGTCGCCGATGTAGTGCGAAAGCGCGCCAACTGCAAAAGCCAGCTCGTCGGCATTCTTTGCGTTGCGAAAAAGAGCCACCACAAAATCGCCTGTGCGCACATAGTGCGTCAGGTTGGAATAACCAATGTCGCCAAACGGGTAATAGCCAATGTCTTGAATGACGCATCCGCCGTAGGCATAGGCTCGGGCGCGTTCCAGTTCCGCCGGCGTCAGCGTGGGATAGCGGCTCAGCAGCAACGGAACAATGGAGTCCTCCCAGGTGAGGTCGATCAACTGCTCGTGGGTCAGCAGTGAATAAGCGTGCGCGTCCCCGCCCTGAAACAACAAGACCCCGAGCACAAACAAAATCAACCCTTTGAACCGTATCAACGCCCTCGTACCTCACTTAGCTTTGATGCGAGTTGTGTTCCTATCGCCCATTCCAATCGGAGGGAGGAGGTCGCGCGCTCTCTGAAAAGAGCGGTTTGAAGAGAACGTTGGCTAAAGATATTCGACAATGGATCGCGGAATGCCGACTCCACCGAGCTCAGCTACCGCATAATGGTTTCGTCGTCCGAGCCCTGAGCCGTATCTTCCGTTCCAGCTCAATCCACACGTCTTTCAACCCAAAGACAAAATAAGATTCGGCAATCAGAACCAACTCGCCAGCCGCCGCCGTTACACCGACCATGCCCAAGGAACGCTGCTGAGCGAAGTGCACCAGCGCCATACAAAGAGGCAATGAAATCAACATCACGAGCACCAGCTTTACCACCGGCATGAAGGTAATGGACGGATCGTTATCAAATAACTTTTTATTCTCAAGATAGATGAGCGCCATCTGCGACGTCTCCGAGGCCAGCCACACCGAGAGAAATCCATAAAGCCCAAACCTTTGCATCAGCGGCACGCTCAGCCCAATCATAAGCAGGTTCGCGCAAAACACAATCATTGCGAGACGTTTGTGCGTATTTGTCGAGAACTGAAAGAACTGCTTGTGATCTCGCATGCTGATTGCCGCGGACACCAACGCCATCAATCCATAGGTATATAAATCGAAAAGCTCCGGCCTGTGCAGCCAGACCCGCACGATGATTGGCGCAAATAGCAATGACCCCAGGTTCGCAATCGGAATCCCGGCAAACACAATCTTTTCCGAATGATGGAAGATATATAGCATCTTCTTCAAGTCCCGGCTTGCAAAACTAAAAGTAATCTCCGGCGCGATGGCATTAGTGATGGGAGATAACACCTGCCGGGCGCTGGAAAGAACCGTGCGGCTGGTGTTGAATAAGACGACAACCGATGGCCCGAGAAACCACTGCATCAGGTTTACCGGAACCTGATAGGTCAGCAGTTGCTGGGCAAAAATCATGGCAAACATCCCACTCGGTTTGAGCGTTCGCATTGCCGTCTTCCAATTGGCCCCGTGCAGGCCTAATGGCAAGTCTCCCAGCCTCCGCTTGAGGTCATAGATCGATAGCAGTGTCACCACCGCCGCTGCAATAAACTGGCCGAGCGCCAGAAAGCGGAACTCTACTCGAAACATCGTCAGTATGAAACACACTATAGTTGCCCCGAAGGCGCGCGCGATTGCCCAAGACAAGCCGCGGTGTGTTTGCTCCACGACCATAAATAGGTTGTTGTAATAGCCGGCAAGTATATTCACAAGCATCTGAAGGCCTAGAAAAAATGCCGTACAGATAACATCACTTGCCGAAAGGGCAGATAGATGCAGTAATTTTCCCAGCGGAACAAGAAAGACTGCTGAGGTAACGGCCAGGCCGATGCACACCATAAATATGAGCAGAGCAAGAGTGCTGCCCTGGAGTTCGCGGTATTTCTCCAGGTCAGACCGCTTGCGCAGCATCGTCAGTTCGTTGCTGGCATAAGTGGTGATTCCAAAATTCAGCGTTGCCAGATAACTCAGCGTCCCGGACAGTACAATCCACTCGCCATACTTGCTTATGCCATAGTAATGAAGAAATGCCGGCGGCAGCAGAAGCTGCGTGACCACCGTTACTAACGTGCCGGTGCCCAACGCGCCGAGCATCTTGAGAATTCGCTGGATCATCTTCCTCTAAAAGCTACGTAGACTACCGTAATTGACCTCGATTGTCAGTTCAACGTCCGAGCCTGTTTATCCTCAGCTATCGCACAAACAAGAGACGCGTACGACTGAATGTGCCGCAATGATAAAAGCCTACTTACCCCCCGCCTGATGAGCCACATACTCAACAATATCCAATGCTTTCTGCGCCGTAACTTCGTAATCGAATAACTCATCGAAACATTTCTTGCTTTGTCTTTGCAGAGTCGCAATCTCCTTACCGGTCAACGACTGCCAACGGGTCATTGAAGTTCGCACCCCTTCCACCGTGTCATCACAGATCAACCCAGCCTTGTAGTTCTCCACTTCCCGCCAGATATTCACTTTGTTTGAGACGATTACAGGCAAGCCGCAAGCCATGGCCTCGGCAACCACGATCCCAAAATTCTCCTGATGCGAAGGGAGTACAAACACCTCTGAGGCGGCAAGTGCACCCCACTTCATTGTGGCCGTGAGCATTCCTGTCCAGGTAATTCTATCCGCGATTCCCAGACGAACAGCAAGCGCCTCGAGGCTCCTCTGCGTGCCGATCTGATCCGGGCCCGCGATAACCAGATGCCAGGATGGATATCCGGCAACGGTTGCGGCAAATGCTTCAATCAGCAGATCCGTCCCCTTCTTGGGATGAATTCTACCCATCGAAATCGCCAGACGCTTGCCGCGCAAGAGCGGCCATTGGGTTAGAAACTCCTCCCCTGCTTCTGCCGTGTCACATGGTGGGCCAAATGTACCGTAGGGCACAACCGTCTCTCGCACCTCATAACCCGGAAATGACTGGCGGGCCAGTATCTTCTCCTCTTCGCAGGTAAAAAGCACAGTGGTCGCATTATGCAGGATCTTCCGCAAAAACAGGCGCCAGTAAATCAGCTTCTTGATGTGTTTTAGAGGGAATCTCTTCTTAAAGTAAGGGTCGAGCATGCCGTGGGTGAAGACTGCGTAGGGCGTTGCCTTCCCCGTTAACGCTCGATAGGCTGCCAGAGTATTGTATTGCCAAATGCAGTTAATGAAAACCACGTCATAGCGCGCCAGATTCTCCTTGAACCACCTTGCCGCACGAGGCGAATACCCAAATAACCCCCAGCCGGGCCCAAGCGCAAATACTCGCGCCGGAAAGGGCAATTGCTCGACCAGGTGCGGTGAATCCAATGAAGCAACTTCCACTTCGTGACCGCCCATGTTGTAGACATGACAAAGCTGCTTCAACCCTTCAACAGGTCCGCCCGTGGCTGGGTCTACGGAGGGAATAACATGAAGTATCTTCATCGGCGTCCCTCACGCAACTCGTAACTTACTCTTCGCGACTTGAGTCTCCGCAGTACCGCTAACGAGCATTGACATTCGATTCCACTTCGGACACGTATACAGAAGCGCGCATACCTATTCCGTGAATTACTCACTCTGCGTTGGCCTGGTCCGCAACACTTTGAGCGGATTTCCTGCGCATATCATCTGCGCAGGGACATCTTTCAGCACCACGCTGCAAGCTCCTATTACTGCGCCACGACCGATCGTCACTCCAGGTCCGACAAACACGTTCGTCGCCAACCAGGTTTCCGGCTCTATGTGGATCGCCTCTGCATACAAATCGAACGTCGCGCGCTTGTAGTCATGGGATCCGGCACATAGATAGGAATGTTGTGAAACTACAGCATTGTCTCCGATTGTGATTTCTCCAAGCGTATAGAGCGTAGCGTGATCTCCCACCCAACTCCAGTCGCCAATGCTCAGCTTCCATGGGTAAGTGACGCTGGCCGATGGTCTGATCAACACCCCCTTTCCAATCTTGGCTCCAAATGCGCGCAGAAGAAAACGACGCCAGCCATACAAAGCTTGCGGTGAGGTGTGAAACAGCACGCCTTGCACAATCCACCAAAGCTGCACAAACCATGCCGGGCGTCCCCTGAACCCTGCCGGCGGCTTCGCTTTAGATAAATCTTGAATGCGTCCCATTATCTCTTTCCTCAAACCGCGCTCTCTCCGTGCAAAGCTCCTGCAATCTCAATCGTGTAACTCGACGCCATGGCGAATTGCCAAGCTCTGGTAGACACTCTCAACGCGTTCTCCGTAGAGGTTCCAACCTCCGATGCTTTTGACGCGCTCCAACGCGGCCATTCCCATTCGTTCACACAACTCCCCGCTATCCATCATCCATTCGATCTTTTCTCTGATAGTCTCAGGACTCCGAATCGGAATAATAAAGCCCTCGACGCCATCGGTAAACAAGTCCTCGGCGCCCGTATTCGCCGTTGCTATCACCGGCACGCCGCAAGCCATGGCTTGGGCCTGAACCAGTGCAAGCCCCTCTTCGACCGAAGCCAACACTAGAACAGATGCTTGAGAGTAAAGCCGCCAAAGTTCCTTCCTCTGAATTACGCCCTTGTATTCAAATATGCCCTTATGTTGGTTAAGCAACTGCTGCACAGAAGGGTCGATTTCCCCTGCAAGCCAAAGTTCGCATTTCTGCTTCCTTACAAGCGGCGCGACAGCCTGCAGAAGGTGCCCGATTCCTTTCCTCACATTAATCTGTCCAACATGAATTACGCGAAATATATCGTCTCTTTTCTTAGCCGGCTTGAATTCCGAAAGATCGACCCCATACGGACATACAAATACTCTCTGATCTGGAATGCCGCGGTCTAGAAACGACCTTCTTGCAAACTGCGAAGGAACCGTGATTGCATGAGCTTCCTCATACTCAGTTACGCACCGTTCCAGGCGGTCCGCCGAAAACCTGGGAGGAGGCACTTGCCAATTCTTGTGCTCCTCCAGGAGGATTTCTCTTTGCGCAAGAATGTGCGAAGAACCTCGATCGCAAATCCATAACTTTCCATTTTGCTTCATGCGGCGTCCAGCCTCTGGGCCAACACCGTCAAGCCCGTGCATCACGTCGGTCCACTGCACATCCACGGCGCGTTCCAGCCAACGGCCGAGGTCCTTCAGCAATAGCTCGTCCAACCAATATAATTTCGGGCCAAAGCCAAGCCTTCCGCCAATCGCAAATGGGACGCGAAAGCGAGCATGAGTCTTTGCGAAGGGCCGCAACTCCGGATCCACGTGGCTTCGTGGATTACTGGTGAAAACTGAAAGCCTGTGCCCGAGCCGAAGAACCTGGCGCCCCAGATCAAAATGATGAAATCTCCCGATAGTAAAGACTGAGACGTTCATTCTTTTCCTCGTCGCGTATACATCACAGCATTGAAACCAAAAACGCACTAACACATGGCTACTTATCATTCCTGACCATTGCAAGCCAGGAGTGCTCAATCCCGTCAGCAATAATCCGATGACCCTTTGCGTTGAAATGAATGCCGTTATCCAGAGTTATCTCTCTCGAAGAGTACGGTGTTTCTGTTGCCGTAAGATCGAACATCGAAACACCGTGAGCATCGCTCCACGTCTTGAGAGTCGCTTCAGAAGTTCTGCTTAATTCAGGAATATCTCTTCGGAATGGAATATAAACAATCACCAATCGCGCTCCCTGATCCCGAACAAGATCGTCAATGCTATCAAGGTCAGTCAGGTTTTTCTTAGTGATCAGATGGGCGTTCGTCGTAATGCTATCTCCGGCATCGCCTCTCCGTAAAAAATGACTCACGCGCAGCCTGATGTAGCGCGTATAAAGTTCGCCAATCGCGGTTGCCGGGCGCTGCTGAGGTAAGTCGTCACCAACCTCCTCAATTGTCGCCTCCGGTTGCGTCAGATCACCATCGTTCAACACCAGAAGAACGATATTCGACTGAAAGATTCCCCTGGAGCGAAGAAAAGCTAACTCATTGTCCGGCGCCCATGCACCTGCTGACGCATTCAGCACCTCCACCGGACGATGAACGATCGCGGGCAGATCACTGTGCAATATCTCCGTAAAAATTTGCGTCTGATCGACGCGGGTCGTTCCATAGGTAATCGAATCTCCCACGAACAGCAGGCGTAGAGCGCCTGCCTTGCGCACTGCGGGCACTTCATCCGATCGCATTCCGTAATGGTTAATGTGGGTTCGAACGAAAAACCTGGTCACATCCTGATCCGGCTTGAGAATATAGGCACAGGCCGCGTCCCTGGTAATCAGCACAGGGTTGCCCAGACCCAATCCAAAACGCAAAACAGCTTCGACGATCCCAGCTAGAAGAACGAGCACAACGAATAGCCCAGTCAAAGATCGAGCAAGGCCGCGTGTTCGATGCCCATTTCGTTTTTGGGTGTCATTACCCGGAATACCGGAAAACATCCAGTCGGCCTCTTTCATTACCTATCGCTAAGCCAGTTGTTGTGCAGAGCATCTCATTCTGCTGGCGCTTGATCCAGCGCGAACCACTCGTACCCTTTGACCGGGATCATCCGTACAACAACGCCGACAACATAAGACAACGCCAAAATAGCTAGAGGCGCGCGCACCGCCAAAGCAATCAAACCGCTCATACTAGTCTCGGAGAATTGAAAGAAGAAGCCTACTGCTGCAACAATCCCCCACGGCTTCCTGATGTCGAACATGCTCTCGTAAAGGATGAAAGCGGTCGGGAATCCAAGGAGCGAAACGACAATCACGCCAAGCCACCCGAACGCTCCAAAGCTATCGCTGACGGCCGTGATCAAGAACTCTCCATTGACCACTTCGTCGGAGTTCACTCCAGTGACTCTGCCGGTATAGGATGCGCCGTCTATGTCCGGCTTATTCTTGTAAAGGAAACGGGGCAGGCTACGTAATAGATCGATTCTGAGTGCCGTAAATCCATAGTGAAAGCCGCCGGCACAGGCATTGATCATGTTGCTGTCCGCTCGGATGGCAGACAGCCGGCTTAACACAAATGTTCCGGGCTTCTCGTAATACTCTTCTCGCGACCCAGACTCTATGCCGGCGCTGCTTGCCTGCCTCACTACGGACCAATCTGGCATCGTCATGGCCAGATGCAACCCCTCGTAAAGCCGCCCGCGAAACTCTAACTCCCGCATGGGCCCTCGGGAGTAAATTTCAAATGGCGATAGGATGAAGATAAAAGCGGCCACGCCCAGGATTGCCCCGAGATAGTGCCTTCTCTTGAATTTGTAGCCGGTTAGATAGCATGTGAATGCATAGACCACTGTCGATAGGATCATGTGCCCGCGAGATGTTTCGATGAAGCCAAAGAAGATTGTCGCTATCCAGGGAATAAAGACCTTCAGACCGAAGCTATGTCTACCATCCGTGGTTCGGATTCGATTCTGCACCGCAAGAACAATGGAAAACAGTAAAAGCGTCGAAAATGCCAGCCCTATGCTGTGCGCCGTCGTAGCTCTCTCGGCTAAATTCGAGGATGATTCGTAGATCTCGTAAACAAGGTTCGCCGCAAGACCGACGGAAACCGAGATTCCATATTGAAGGTTGGCCTGAGCAGTAGTTGCCGGCTCCAAGGGTCTCGGGATCCTGATGCGGAGACGTCCATAGACGAAACATCCAATCAGCGCGCAGAGATAAAACACGAAGTAGACTTTGATTGTCAGTTCCGGTGACTCCAGAGTCTTATCTGCAGCCTCCATAAGTATGACCTTCGCAAACTGTGAAATCACGATGGTGCAGGATGCAAAGCCGGCGAAGGCAATTCCGCTGATCGTACTGACTCCGCCCAGAATGTTGTAGGTAGTGCCGATGCAAAGCAGAGTGCCTGCCATGGCGGCTACAAAAAAAAGCTTTGTGCCCGATACAATTTCTCCGATGGCCAGAATTGCCACCATAGCAAACAGCAGCGAGACTGGGATCTTATACGGCTTGATCATCCATGCTCCTTTTCGCGCTGTTCACTCTTATGCATGAGACACGAGCGTAAAAACCTTCGTCGGGTTACCTGAAGATAGCCGCGGTATCAGTGGCCCCGTAGATCAGTGTTGCGGCCACGCCTGCTCCCCCAGCCGCCATCCCCGCCTTGAAGGCATTTCCCGGCACCAGAAGAATGTCATTGGAATCAAGCGCTACGTCCTGCTGTTTGCCAAACATGATCTTCCTCAGATCCAGCCTGATCTCAACCTGCTGATTGCCGGCAGTTGTTCTGATAATCCTGGCCTTCGAGAGAGCGGCGCCGTAGTTCACTCCGCCGGCCATGGCAAGAGCCCGCAGCACAGTAATGGGCGCATTGTTTGAAAGCGGAATGGCCGCGGGCGTTTTGACATATCCCAACACAAATACGCTTCCCACCTTGGAGACAATGACCGTATCTCCGGGCAAGAGGGGAACGTCGCTCGCGTTCGCCACCGCTGCATCTGTTCCCAGTTCCACAGAGATAGGATCGGGGTCGCCAACTCTGCGAATCGTCACGCTGTGGCTGGCCAGCGACGTAAGTCCCCCGCACGCGGAGATTGCATCCAGCAGGCGGATATGTCCGAAAGCTGGAATCGGGCTCGGTTTCATCACCTCGCCAATCACCGTAATCGCACGGGTGGGTGAGTCCACCAGCTCCACGCTGACTTGCGGTTCGACCAGAAAGCCGCCTTGCTTGAGCGCACTGCTTAGATAGACAGCAGCTTCCGTCGGAGTCAGTCCGGCAAGCTTTACCGGACCGAGATAAGGAAGAGATATTTCGCCACTTGATCCGACTTTAATGCCCTGCAAACTGGCGGGAGACGATCCGGATACAATGCCGCCGGACGAGGTTTGAGCCGTTGTTGTAAGTTCCGGAGCGCCATAAGTTGCTATAGCGATTACATCGCCAGGTTCGATCTTAGTCTCCGTGTAGCTATCGTGAACCGCTGAGCCCGACACGCCAGCCGTTGCGGGAGGGGATGTAACAGCCGCCCCCATATATTGAGCAGAGGCAGGCATGGAGCCCAGGCCCAATGCGCCTGCGACGAGCAACAGACAACGGAAATCGATCTTCAAGCGAAGCTTCATATCGTTCCTCCCATTCCTGTGCGCACTCCACACTGACTACTTCTTATAGTCATACGAGTAATAGCCGAGATAACCATAGTATTCGGGCAGGCTCGCATCCACTCCGTTCAAAACGAATCCATATACTTTGACACCCACGTCACGGAATACCTCGCCGACACGCGCCAGCATGGCGCGCGTGCAAAATCCCTGGCGAACTACCAGTACAAGACCATCGGCCAAGGACGCAACAATCAACGGATCGGTAACGGATAATGCCGGCGGAGAATCGAAGATCACATAGTCGTACCGCTCGCGCAGCACGCGGACGAAGTTCTTCATCTGCTCGGATGCGAGCAGGTCAGCCGGCAGCGGGGGACAAATTCCGGAAGAGATAACATCCAGCGTGGTCAGAGTCTTGTGCGTTTGAATAACAGCGTCCATTGGCTCCAATCCAGTTAGAAACTCCGATAGGCCCTTCTTATCGCTCAGTCCGAGCCTCCAGTAAACGCTGGGGCGCCGCATATCCGTATCGACAAGGACAACTTTCTTCCCTCCCTGTGCGAGCGCCGCTGCAAGGTTCATCGACAGGGTTGACTTACCTTCGCCCGGTTGGCAGCTTGTCACTGCAATCACACGGGACTCTCGCGATGTGCTCGACAATTGGATGGAAGTGCGGAAGACGCGCATCGATTCCGCGAAAGGAGACCGGGCGTCCCACAGTATCTCCGGCCCCGCGGCCCTTTCCTGTTCAGGTCCTTTGCCTTTCCAGTTGGTTTGCGGAACGACGGCGATGGCCGGCACGCCGAGAAGCTCCTGAATCTGCCGGGAGTCTCTCATGCGGGTATCCATTCTTTCCAGCAGAAGAGCCAATGCCAGGCCGCCGAACAATCCGAAGACAAAGCCCAGTTCGCCCATGGTCACCGGCGACATGCTCGAGGGTTGAATGGGCAGCGAGGCCAGGTCCACGACGCTGATGTCTGCCGAGTCCAGTCCGGCATCCACGGCTGCCTCGCGCAACCGCGCAAGGATGCTCTCGTACATATGCCGGTTCGATTCGTATTCTTCCGATAATATCTCGTACTTTACGATGTCATCGCGCTGGCCGTATAACTCATGAACACGATTTTCGAGCACGCCCTTGGCACGATCTTCCGCCGCGTGAGCTATGCCGTAGGCGTCTTTTGCTTTGTCGACAACCGCAACTTCCTCTTGCGCAATCTCGTGATCGAGTGCCTTGAGCTGGCCGTTCAGTTTCTTGATTTCAGGATAATTCGGCCCATAGTAAGTCTGTTCCTGGGCTAACTGCGCACTTACCGTGGCCCGCTGCGCACGCAGGCTTTCGAGCAACCCCTGGGTGCCTTCCATGCTGGTGGCAGTGGGACCATCCTGGATGCGGTCAGGCGGCAGCGACTGAAGGATGTGATAACGCGCCTCAACCAGGACCCTCTGCTCGGTCGCGTCGGATGCGCCCTTTTCGAGATCCGTAATCTCCTGCACGATCGTGCTGTGGGTTGGATCGAGCGCCGAGATGCCAAGCTTCTTCTGCAGATCGACCATGCGATCCTGCGAATCCTGCACAACCTTGCGCAGATCGTCGATCTGTCCCGTCAACCAGCTTGTAACCTGCTGCGTGCTGCTGTAATGAGCAACGAAGTTATTCTTGATGAACTCGCTTTCAAGCGCGTTTACGATGTCAGCCGATAACTGCGGCGATTTGCTGACATAGGAGATGGTAATCATCTGCGTGCGAGGCACGCGGGCAATGGTAAGGTGCGCGCGCAGATTGGTTAAGACGGCGTTGCGCAGGTAGGGATCTTCATCGAGAGTCGCGGTTGTCGAAAGGACTGGTCTGCGCCCAAACAAGGCTGCTTTGATCGCACCCTGGCTGCCCATGAAACTGGAATTGCTCTGTAGCTTGAGAGTTTCGGCAACCCTGGTGAGCAGTTTCTCGCTGAGCAGAATGCGGCTGTCGCTTTCAATAATTACATCGAGCGTGCTGCCGCCGCCAAATACCGAACCAACCGACTGCTTCAGTTCCGATGCCGAGCCGGGTTGAATCTGGAGCTCGCCGGTCGCCGTATACATCTTTCCGCGGTAGAGGCCGGCCGCAACGGTGAGCAGTGCCAAGCCGAGAGCAGTGGCCAACAGAAGCCAGCGCCGCTTGCGGACAATAAGCCACAAATCCGTCAGGACTAGATCTTCCTTACCGGGGCCCAAAGAAATGTTCGTGGCGCGAACTGGTTGTTGCAATCAAACCTCTCAAAAATCAAATCTGCTGGACGATCGTGTGACAGGAAAAAATCCAGCTCAATCTCACGGAACGCGGAAACCTATCCCGATTCACTATTGCGCGCCGGATAACAATCTGCATCGATCACGGCTGCACAAAGCCAGGCAAAGTCAAAATGTACGCTCTGTCGAAATCGCGGCTTGGGCGCGGTCATAACGGACGCGAAGCGATGCCCCCAACGAAGAGATTCCCACAGCAGATAACCCCTTCGTATCCCACTTCGTATACCGGTTCGTATACCGGAGTGCGCCCTCAAAGGAATGCAGCCCGCTACTGCAATTGATGATAAAGCAGCGTGCGTGAAAGTCCGCTCAAGCTGGCAATTATTTCGTGTCCGACTCATAAAAAGCACATGGAATCGAGCACGCCCGGATTGGGGCAAAATAAAGCGAGCAGAAGAAATCTGCCCCGGCCCAACCGCGTCACGCCAGTATGCCGCGTGCATCGTAATTTGCCACGGGTTACTCGTGCGCAGCCGCACCCCTCCTTCACTCAAGCGAATGAAATCTTATCCATAGAATCCACGGCCAGCCGCGGAATGTGCAATACACCTTTTGAAGCAGGGGGTAATCGAGTGGGGCAGGCAGCAATGCGAGAGCCCCCGCTCTAATCTTTTTGTCAGCACGAGATGCTTGGATTGGATCTACTGTGGGAAACCCGCCTGAATTTCCCCCGAAAAACCACGCGCGGGTCGCCCCAGTTTGCCTATTTATCGAGAAGCCGAATTCGGGCCTCCCTTATCCACAAAAGCACCGGTTGCCGCGGTTGACCCTGCCACCCAGGCTCCTTAAAGTCTGTAATCGGGTGGCAATATTCTTCCCCTCGGAACCACCCGGAAGATGTTGGTCCTTTTCTGAATCAGGATTATGAACAACCCCATTTTCACGGAGCAAAGATGCTGAAACTAAAGAAAATACACATCCTCGGCTTCAAGAGCTTTTGCGATCGCACGGAGTTGACCGTGCCGGGAACAGGGATTGCCGTGGTGGTGGGGCCAAACGGATGCGGAAAGTCCAATATCCTGGATGGAGTGAGCTGGGTGCTTGGCGAGCAGAGCGCCAAGTCCTTGCGTGGCACGCACATGCAGGACGTGATCTTTGCCGGCACGCGCGACCGCAAGCCGCTTGGCATGGCCGAGGTAACTCTTACCATGGTCGATCCTGAGGCATACGAAGGTCCCATACCGGTGGAACCTGAGGTGTCCGTCGAACCGGACAGCCCGACAGACTGGGACGAGGATGAGGTGCGGCGTGAGAGAGCAGCCGAGGCAGAGGAGATTATCGCCGCCGAGCAGCCCGGCCAGACCCTCGATGAGGACGGCCCTGAGCCGGCGCCTGCGACTGCCGAAGCCGGTGGACCGCAGGCTGTGGTGCTCAAGATTCGCCGCCGCAAGTTCCAGCGCACGCCGCAGAAGGGCGAAATCGTCATTACGCGCCGCCTGTTCCGCACCGGGGAGAGCGAGTATCTGCTGAACGGCAAGTTGTGCCGCCTGCGCGACATTCAAGACATTTTCATGGGCACGGGCCTCGGTCCGGAAAGCTACGCCATCATCGGGCAAGAGCGTATCGGCCAGTTGCTCAGTTCCAAGCCGCATGACCGGCGGGCCATTATTGAAGAGGCAGCCGGCATTACGCGCTTCAAAACCAAAAAGCGCCTGGCGGAGTTGCGCCTGGAAAGCGCCAAGCAGAACCTGGCGCGCGTGGATGACATTTTTGAGGAAGTCACGCGGCAAATGAACAGCCTGAAGCGTCAGGCGGCCAAGGCGGAGCGGTTTGCCGCCGTGCGCGACGAGCTGCGCGACCGGCTGCGCGTGGTGCTGGCCAGCCGCATGGCGATGATGGACTCCGAACAGGCGCGGCTCGATCAGGAGATCGCTTCCCTGTCCGAGCGCATCAACAGCTCAGCGGCAGAGATTGGCGCGCTTGAGGGGAACCAGCACAGCCTCACCGAGCGCGGTTACGAGCTTGACCGCGAAGGCCAGGAAGCGCAGAACCGTGCCAGCGAAGCGGCCGTCGAACTGGAACGCGCCACGGCCCGGGAACGCGCCAACACCGAGCGGGTAAGCGACCTGGAAGGCAGAATCTCCGCTGCTGCCGCGGAGCTCGATGTGACCCGGACGCAGTTGGCCGGCATTGCCGAAGAGCGGGCGCAGCAGCACGCGTTTCTTGAGACCGCGGCGGGTGAGGCGCGGGCGTTTCGGCAGAAGGTAGAAGCCAGCCAGCGAGAGGCGCGGACGGCCGCCGAAGAGGTTTTTGCGGCGGAGCGCCAACTTGAGTCCACGCGGCGGCACGTGATGCACCTGCTGACCCTGGCCGGCAACGCGCGCAACCACACAGCACAGGCGGAAGAAAGCCTGGCCGCCCTGGAACGCGAAGCGCAACGGCTGAATGCGGAGATGGGCCAGGCGCGCAACGAGCAGGAAAATCTGGGGGTTGAAAGCGGCCAGGTCAAGCTGCGCTTTGAGTCCGCTGCCGATGCGCTGAAGCGGCTGGAAAATGAGATTGCCGCCCTGCGCGAATCTCTGCAGGCCAAGCGGGCCGAGGAAAATGAGCAGCGTTCGCGAGCCAACCAGATGCACAGTGAGCAGGCCGCGATCAGTGGACGCCGCGATTCGCTGGAGGCGCTGATCCGCAATCACAGCTATTCCACCGACACCGTGCGGCGCCTGCTGAAGCCGGGCGCGCTGGGCCAGGGCATGGCGCCGGTGGGCACGCTGGCGGACTTTCTGGAGGTGAGCGGCGAGCATGAAGGGGTGGTCGACGAGTTCCTGCGCGAGGAGCTGAATTATGTGGTGGTGGAAAGCTGGGTGGCCGCTGAAGAGGGCGTACGGCTGCTGAAGTCCGGCGTCGATGGCCGGGCCACTTTTCTCGTTCATCCCGCGGAGCAAGGTGCGCTCTTCAAGGAAGACGCGGACCCCATTGCCGAGACCGGAGTTACGCCGCTCAAGGATTCGATCCGCGTGCTGAACGGCTTGGGCCGGTCGCTGGAGTCGATTCTGCCCAAGCTCAGGCACGGCTATCTAGTTGAAGATTCCACACAGGCCCAACGGCTGGCCGCACAGCACCCGCTGGCGTTTTTCCTCACTGTGGAGGGTGAGTGCTTCCACAACGCGACGGTCACCGGCGGCAAGCCGGCGAGCGAAGGACCGCTGGCGCTGAAACGCGAACTGCGCGAGGCAGAGAATCGGCTGGGCAAACTCGAAACCGCCCTGGCGCAGGCAGAGATGGAAGCAGCCGCTCTCACCCGCACCATCGAAGAGCTGGCCACGCAGTTGGAAGTGAGCAGCGCGGAGCGGCGCCAGGCGGAAACAGAAGCCGCCAACCAAGGAGCGGCGCTGAAGCAGATGGAATCCGAAGTGCAGCGCGTGGAGCGTCGCCTGCAGGAGTGGACGTTGCAGGCCGCGCGCAACAAGGATGCGCGCGAGGCCAAGCACGCCTCCATCGACCAGAAGCGTGAAGAGACGGCGCGGCTCGAAGCAGAGCACGCGCAGTCTGAGGCTTCTCTCGATGAGTTGCAAGCTCAACTGGCGATGACCCGCGAAAAGCGAGAAGGCTTGCAGCAGGAAGCCGCGCAGGTCACAGCGGAACTCGCCGGGCTTGAAGAGCGTCGCCGCGGCGCGGAAGCCGCGTTCCAGCGCATTGACCGGTTGCACGCCGATCTTGAGCGGCGCGTGCAGTCCATCGAGCAGCAGCGCGCTGCCGCCGAGGTAGAGCGCGAACAACGGATCGGCGAAAGCGCTGCTCTGGCCAGCCGTCAGAAGGAACTGGCCGATGTGCGCGCCGAGGCGCTCGCTTTAGCGCAAACCTTGGCCAGCCAGTCGCAGGCTTTGCGGCAACAGCTTTCCACGATCGAAACACAATTGAAGACTGCGCGGGCAGCGCTCGATCAGTTGCGTGAAGACCGCGGCAACCGGTCCAGCCTGGTTGCGAAATTGCGTTCCGATCTGGAGTACCTGGAAGCAAGCTGCCTGGCCGAGGTCAACGTCGAGGCGCAGGTGCTCCGCGCCGATGAAACGATTGTGCGCCTGGCCGACGAACCGCTCGCGGCCGAGGAAGAAACCTGCCGTACGCTGCGCCAGCGCATCGAGCAGATGGGCCCGGTCAACATGATGGCGCTCGATGAGTACAAGGAGACAGCGGAGCGCCACAGCTTCCTTGAAACGCAGCGCAAGGACCTGATTGAATCGATCGAGAACACGCAGGAGACCATCAAGGAGATCGATCAGATTTCGCGCACGAAATTCGACGAGGCCTTTGCGCGCATCAATGAGAACTTCGCCCAGGTTTTCTCGCGCCTCTTCCAGGGCGGCCAGGCATTCCTGCGGCTTACCGACGCTGAGAATCAGGCCGAAAGCGGGCTTGAAATTGTAGCCTCGCCTCCCGGCAAGAAGCTGCAAAATGTGCTGCTGCTCTCGGGCGGCGAAAAGGCTTTGACCGCGCTGGCGCTGCTCGTAGGCATCTTCCAGTTCCAGCCCAGCCCTTTCTGCGTGCTGGATGAAGTCGATGCTCCGCTGGACGAGACCAACGTGGGCCGCCTGGCCGATCTGCTGCACTCGCTCAGCAAGGAGACGCAGTTCCTGCTCGTCACCCACTCCAAGCGCATGATGCAATCGGCCGACATGATCTACGGCGTAACCATGCAGGAGCCCGGCGTCTCGAAGGTAGTCAGCGTGCGCCTGGGCAGCCACGAGCAGCAGCGCGCGACCGCATAGAGCTGCGCCTGATTCAGCATGAAAACTGCATGACTTTGAACGGGCGCTGCCTGCGATATGTCAGCCATCAACCAACGCATTGACAAAGCGCGGCAGAGGCTGGAAAATCGGAGATTCAGTTTCCTCCATCGGAAGGCCTTTCCCGTGACAGCTCTCCTGACAACCGACTTGGGTAAAACGCCCTTGCTTGGGCGCGGCAAAGTGCGCGATCTCTACGCCGTTGACGGCGCTCTGCTCCTTGTCGCCACCGACCGCATTTCGGCCTTTGACCATGTACTCGCAACGGGAATCCCCGGCAAGGGCAAGATACTCACCCAGGTTTCGCTCTTCTGGTTCGACCTGCTATCGAGCCTTGTGCCCAATCATCTGATCTCGGCCGATGTACATCAGTTCCCCGCCAGCCTCCAACCTTATGCGGATCAGTTAGAGGGCCGGTCGATGCTGGTGAAGCGCGCCAACATGTTTCCCATTGAGTGCGTGGCGCGGGGCTATCTGGCCGGCTCCGGATGGAAGGAATATAAAACAGACGCAAAGGTGTGCGGCATTCCACTCCCCAACGGTCTTCAGGATGGGTCGCGGCTGCCCGAACCCTTGTTCACTCCCGCCACCAAGAGCCAGGACGGCGCGCACGACGAGAACATTTCCTTTGCCGCTGCCGAAGACCTGCTGGGTATTACCGACGCCGCGGAGCTGCGGCGGCTCACGTTGGCGATCTACAATAAGGCCGCCGCTCACGCTGAATCCCGCGGCCTGATCCTGGCCGACACAAAATTCGAGTTCGGCAGAACCGGGGAAGGGATTCTTCTTGCCGATGAGGTGTTGACGCCGGATTCCTCGCGTTTCTGGGAAGCCTCTGCGTGGAAGCCCGGCGGCGCGCAGCCTTCCTTCGACAAGCAGTTTGTGCGCGATTATCTTGAATCGATCCACTGGAACAAGCAGGCGCCAGCGCCGGCGCTGCCCCAGGACGTGGTGGAGCGCACACAGGCCAAATATCTTGAAGCATTCCGCCGCCTCACCGGGCGCGATTTGAACTTATAACGGCAACGCTTTCGAGCTCCGCCAAAATAGGACGTAGGGAGATTGAATGACGGACTCCGGCATGATGTGGATCGATTGGGCCATCGTTCTCGTGGTTGCGCTCGCGGTGCTGGGCGGCCTTGCGCAGGGATTCTTTCGCTCCGTCTGCTCGCTCGGCGGGCTCATCCTGGGTCTGGCGCTGGCCGCGTGGAACTACCCCATCATTGCCGCCCCTTTAAATCGTCTGGTGCATAGCGAGGAGATCGCCGACATCATCGGATTCCTGCTGATTGCGCTGCTGGTGATGACCATCGCCGGCATCCTGGGAAACTTTCTGGCCAAGGCATTGCACAGCATCGGCTTGGGCTGCCTGGACAGGATCGCCGGCGGCGTCTTCGGATTCTTTCAGGGCGTGCTGCTGGTGACGCTGGCCATCCTGGTCACGGTGGCTTTTTATCCGCAGGCCCATTGGCTGGTTGAGGCCAGGCTACCGCGCCACTTTTTTGCCGCCTGCCATCTCAGCACGCACATGAGCCCGGAACAGTTGGCGCAGCGCGTGCGGACCGGGCTCAGAACTCTGGAAGGCGAGACGCCGGTGTGGCTGCATCCGCATGAAGGCAAGTCGTAATCTCCCAAGGCATAATTTCTTCCATGCAAGACCAGCGAAAACAGATTTGATCGGGTACAGTATCAAGAGGTGAACGTGAGACGAGAACTGGACATCCTGGTGACGCAAATGCATTCCAGCGGCATGGGCTATGACAATGCCGTGCGCGAGTTCAAGAAGCAGTATCTGCGCGAAGTATTGCTGGCACACAGGGGAAACCAGTGTAAGGCTGCCGAAGAATTGGGCATGCACCGCAACACGTTAAGCCGCGCCATGGCGGAGTTGGGACTGAATCTGGCCGAAGTTCGCTCCGGGCTCAAGCGTCCGCCGCGTAGTGAACGTCCTGTAGTAAGTGCGGTACGTCCCAGTTACCGCCAAGGTTGAAGTTTTTCCTTAGGACATGCTGACATCTTCACCGACCAACGAAGCGCGCGTCGCCATCGAACCGGGTTTTTCCTGGGACGCGCAGGATGCGTATCTTTTTGACATTGACGGCACCCTGCTGCGCAGCCGCGACCGCGTGCATGTCGACTCTTTCGCCTCCAGCGTGCATCGGGTAACCGGCTTTGAAATCACGCTGGCCGGCATTCTGCTTCACGGCAGTACGGATACGGCCATCCTGCGCGAGGCCTGCCATCAGGCGGGCGTCCCGGCGGCGATTCTCGAAACCCGCATCGAGGCGATTCTTGAAGCCATGCGCCACGCAGTGGCCGAACGCCGGCACGAGTTGGACCTGGTGCGCATGCCGGGCGTGGAACAGGCGCTCGATCATCTGGCCCGGCGCGGCGCTTTGCTCGGCGTGGCCACCGGCAATCTCGAAATGATCGGCTGGATCAAGGTCGAAGAGGCCGGTCTGCGCCAGTGGTTCCGCTTCGGTGGTTTCAGCGACCACTTTCCCATCCGCGCGGAACTGATTGGCCAGGCGGCAGGCAAGGCCAGGGAGCTGGCCGGCCGCGGGGCAAGCATCTGTGTTGTGGGCGATACACCGCGCGACATTGAAGCGGCGCGCGCCAACTTTCTTTCCGTCATCGCTGTTGCCACGGGCAGATACAGCTTCGATGAGCTGCTCCAGCATCAGCCGGAAGTCTGCGCTACGTCACTGGCCGATCTGCTGGCGCACCAACGGACCGCGCAGTGAAATCGCGCCCCTCCCCGTTCAGCGCCTCCCAGATTCGCTCCCGGACTCGCTCCCGGACTCGCTTCCGGATTCGCTCCCGGATTCGCTCGCTGCGCTCCACCGTCCGCCTCTGCACGGCCGTATTCCTGTTGACGACTTTTCCCGCCATGGGCCTGGCTCAGGCGGCAAACCCCGCGCAGACCACCCAGCCCGCGCCAGCGCAGACCTCGCCTACATTGGCACCTGTATTGCCCAGCTCCAGCGCCCCTGCGGCCAATTCTTCTCGCAACGCCTCGGCAACCAAAGGCGTAAAGCCGGAAAAGCTGCCCCGCGGCAGTGATCGCCGTCGCGCAGCCAGGCTTTTCATGGAGGCGACCAAGCTCTTCGAGAAAGAGCAGTTTGAAGAAGCATTGCAAAAGTATCAACAGGCGGCCGCTCTTGATCCCGCCAATCGAGACTACGCGCTTGCGGCGGATGTAGCACGCAGCCACGCCGTGACGGCGCTGATCCAGGCCGCAGCCAAAGACCGCATTCGTGGAGACGCGGCAGCCGAACGCGCCGCACTGGAGCAAGCTCTTGCCCTGGATCCTAGAAATATCCAGGTCACCGAGCATCTTCACGAGTTGGGAGACGACGCGGCGCGGAGCCAGTCCAGCCCCATTTACGAGCAAGGCGCAGACGACATCGGCGAAGCCTTCAGGCTTCAGCCGTCTCCCGGAGTCCACAGCTTCCACCTGCATACCGACCAGCGCCAGGCCATTCAACAGGTCTTCAAGGCATTCGGCATTCAGCCCACCGTGGACGACAGCATTCACCCCTCGGCCGTCCGCCTGGACATGGACGACGCCAGCTTTGAAGAGGCCATGCACGCCCTGAGCCTGGTGACCCACTCATTCTACGTCCCCCTGGATGAGCATCGCGCCCTGATCGCCGGCGACACGCCCGAAAACCGAAGACAGTTTGAACGCCAGGATCTGGAGACCGTCTACTTGCCGGGCCTGACCACCGCCGAACTCACAGATGTGGGCACCTTGGCCAAGACCGTCTTTGAACTGCCAAGCGCCGCCGTGGATCCATCGGCTGGAACCATCACCCTCCGCGCGCCTGACTCTACCCTGCGAGCCTTTAACGGCACCATCCGCGAACTCATTGACGGCCACAGCCAGGTGCTTCTTGAGGTAACCCTGATTCAGCTCGCGCACACCAGCGACCGCAATACCGGCGTGCAGCCGCCGCAATCCATCTCCGCCTTCAACGTCTACACTGAAGAGCAATCCATCCTCAATGCCAATCAGAGCCTGGTGCAGCAGATCATCTCTTCCGGTTTGGCCGCGCCGGGAGACACGCTGGCGATTCTCGGCATTCTGCTTGCCTCCGGACAGGTTTCAAGTTCCCTGTTTTCAAACGGCATTGCTCTGTTCGGCGGCGGCCTTACAGCCTCGGCGCTCGCTCCGGGCGCGCTGACGGCCAACTTGAATCTGAACTCTTCCGACTCCCGCGAACTGGACCACATGCTGTTGCGGCTTTCCGATGGCACACCGGGGTCGTCCGACAGCGCGGCTGGGACTATACGCTCCGGAACCCACTACCCGATCCAGACGTCTTCGTTCTCGAGCCTGTCCCCCAGCCTTCCGAATATTCCGGGGCTGACCGGCGCCGGAAGTTCGAGCAGCCTGTCGTCTCTGCTCGGGTCGCTGGGCGGAAGCATACCCAACATCCCTCAGGTCCAGTATCAGGATCTTGGCCTCACTCTCAAGGCCACTCCCAAAGTTTTGCGCGACAGCAACGTTGCCCTCACCATCGATATGAAGATTGACGCCCTCGCCGGAACATCGATCAATGGCAACCCCGTCCTCACCACGCGCACTTATTCCGCCGTAGTCACGCTCCGCCAGGGCGAGGGAGTAGTAGTGGCGAGCGAGCTCGATCAATCGGAAAGCCGGGCCATCAGCGGAGTACCCGGTCTCAGCGAGATTCCGGGCTTGAACAACATCACCGACAACGACACGCAGAGGAACAAATCCACTCTCCTCATCGTCATGACGCCGCACGTGATTCGTGGACCCCAGGCGACCGGCCACTCCCCGATGATGCGGGTAGAGCGGACAACCAGCGCGCGCTGAAGCCTGATGGGCCGTAGGTGCCGTCGAATCGACCGACACCCGGCGCCACAGTCATTCCGGTTCTCGCGTATCCAGACGTGAATCAGGCTGCGGCCTGGCTATAGCATTTTCGGAATTGCTGTATACCGAAGCCGGGCACTCAAGTGGCTTTTTCCTCAAGAAAAAGCCACCTTGCACGCCCCTCAAAAAGTCTACATGTATTCCGGAAATGCTCTATGCAATGCATTCTGATTCAGCGTGCCGCTGCGCATCGGCGGCCACCGCGTGCAGTTGATCGGATCAGACTCAAAATTGAACCCCAGATCCGTCGTCCTCCCGCTCACGGGATTCGCGCCAAATCTGGGGTTTTTGACTCTTAAAGCAATCGCAGGTTACTTGGTCAATCCGTCCAGCTTTTCCTGATACTCGATAATCTGCTTGATCGTGCCGTAGGGCGCGTTCGCAGGAACCTGCCGCCCGTTCACCAGCAGCGTCGGAGTCTGGTTCACGCTCAGGTCCTTCGCCAGCTTGACCGAGGCATCGACAGTGGCAACGGTTGCCGGCAGCGCCGCGCAGGTCGCAATCTTCGCCGGGTCCAGACCGGCCTTGGTCACGGCGCTGTTCAGCGTCAAAGTAGCCCCATCGGGGGTAGCCAGCCCGTCCTGGCCATCGAAAACGGCCGATGCAAAGGTGAAGAAGGCGCTGCTTCCGCCCTCTTTGGCCATGCAGACGCCGTAGGCGGCCGCGCCTGCCGCTTCTTTATGCTGCGGCAGAGGATAGTTCTGAAAGACGATGCGGGCCTTGGGAAAATCCACGCTCAGCTTGTCCATGTTGGCTTGCGCTTCTTTGCAGTGCGGGCACTGGAAGTCGGCAAACTCCACAATCTCGAAGTCCTTCCCGGCGGCGCCGCGATAAGGACCGTCAGCCTGCTGCTGCACCTGGGCACGATAGTCCGCGTAGGGGTTCGCGCCAAAGGGAAGAATCTCGTCTCCAGCGATAATGTGCTTCCCGTCCGCAAGAGCAAAAAACTGGATTCCAGACGGCTTCTGCTTGCCGGTCTTGTCGCCCACGTAGACGATGACCTTGCTGATGCCGTCCACCTGTGTCTTCAGGATGGCTTCCACTTGCCAGACACGGCTGTCGTCGTAACCCCAACTGGTCTGCAGGAAGGAATTAACAGCCTCCTTGGTGGGAGATGCGGCGGTAAAGTTCTCGGGCGATGGCGGAGGGAATACTGGGGCTGCGGCGGGGGCCGGCGCGGATGGTTCCGCTGCGGGCGCGGGAGGCACATTCTGTTGAGCAGACGCTTCAAGGATGGGCATCGAAAACGCAACCAGCGCTGCGAGGCTGGCGACACGAAGGGACATACGGATCAAGCTGATTCTCCTATTAAGCGGGAAGGCTCCCACCTTCCAGCTTACACCTGCACTTTGACGGCAATGGGAAAGCGGCGGCCCATGCCGAAGGATTTCGACGTCACTTTCAGCACCGGCGCGGCCTGCTGGCGCTTGTACTCGGAGCGCTCCACCAGACGCACCACCTGTTGGACGAGCGCGAGTTCGAATCCGTTTTTCGCGGCGATGCGCTCAGGCGGTTCGTAGCGCTCGACATACGCTTCAAGAATCGGGTCCAGCACTTCGTAGGGAGGCAGCGAATCCGTGTCCTTCTGGTCGGGACGCAATTCGGCCGAAGGCGGCTTGTCAAGAATGGCGTACGGAATCACTTCGCGTTCGCGATTGAGCCAGTGGCAGACCGCATAAACCCGCGTCTTCACCAGATCGCCAATCACCGCCAGTGCCCCCACCATATCGCCATAGAGCGTGCAATAACCAACCGCCATCTCCGACTTGTTGCCCGTCGTCAACACCAATGCTGAGAACTTATTCGACAGCGCCATCAACAAGCTGCCGCGAATCCGGGACTGAATGTTCTCTTCCGTCGTATCCGGCCTGAGCCCCGCGAACAACGGACCCAGCGTCTGGGTGTATTCGCTGAACAGGCCGCTGATTCCAATCAGTTCAAAGCGAATCCCGAGATTGGCGGCCAATTGACGGCTATCCTCAATCGAACCGGCTGACGAATAAGGGCTGGGCATGCCGATTCCCAGCACATTCTCTGCGCCCAGCGCATCTTTGGCAATCGCCGCCACCAGCGCCGAGTCAATGCCGCCGCTCAAAGCGATGAGGACCTTTTTAAATCGGCACTTGTGTACGTAGTCGCGCGTACCCAGAACCAGAGCCCGATACGCGGCCTCTGTATCGTCCTCTTCAGGCGCGGCGGCCGGCGCGTTCAAAACCGGCGGGCTCAACGGGGTCAAAGGATCCAGCACCACCAGGTCTTCCGCGAAAGACGCAGCCTGCGCAATCAACTCGCCGCGCGCGTCAACCGCCAGCGAGGAGCCGTCAAAGATCAGGCTGTCATTGCCGCCCACCTGGTTGCACATCAACACCGGGATGCCGTCGCGGCGGGCAATGGCCGCCAGCATCTCACGCCGAATGGCCCGCTTGCCGTGCCAGAACGGCGATGAGGACAAGTTGATATGCACAGCAGGATGCTGGCGCATCAGCTCTTCCATCGGGTCAACAGAATAAAGACGCCGAGGCCAGAAGTTCTTGCCGTTCCAGGCATCTTCGCAAATCGAGATTGCCAGCCGCACGCCGTCCAGCTCAACCACCTGCTGCGACCGAGCTGGGGCAAAATAGCGCTGCTCATCGAATACGTCGTAAAAGGGCAACAGGCGCTTGTGCTGCTCCAGCTTGAGATGCCCGCCATCGAGCAGAACCGCCGCGTTGACGGCCGGCTTGCCCGTGCCCGGTTCCGCAGGCAGCGCAACGCCTGCAACAACGGCGGTCGACAACTCCGCTGTGGCAGCGGCCAATTCCTCCACAGCCGCGCGGCAGCGTACCAAAAAGCTGGGCTTCTCAAGAAAATCCGCTGGAGGATAGCCACAGATGGCCAGTTCAGAGAAAACGGTAAGGCGCGCACCCTCTGCCGCAGCGCGACGGCTGGCGGCGACGATCTTTTCAAGATTTCCGATGAAATCTCCAACAGTGGGATTGATCTGGGCCAGTGCGATCTTCACACTTCCAGTTTAATCCACTGATCAATAGGCCCTCACTCAGGACCCCTCATGCAGCGCCGGCCCGTCTATTCCAAAACGCCGGCATCGAGCAACGCGAAGAGACCTACGATCCAGTTCCAGCCAGCACCACGGCGACGGTTCGCACCAGGATCTTCAGGTCCAGCCAGATGCTCCAGTGATCCACATAGGTCACATCCAGGGAGATGTAGTTATCGAACGACGGGTCCTGGCGCGCCTGCA
>DASXFS010000050.1:0-18893 GCA_036489415.1 Occallatibacter sp.
AGATGCTCTCGGTTCCGCTCTATGCGCGGATCGCGCAACTCAGCAAAATACTTCAGGGGATTGTCCATTCCCCCTTCTTACTTATTTCCCACTCCCTGCATATAGCAAACCATGGTCATTTATATGCGTCGGCCCTGGGGATGGGGTTCCCAACATGGTTCGGAATGGCGCGAAGGTGCTATCCCGCAGGCTTGACGGGGCTGAACAGCCGGGCCTAGACTCACTGGGGTTTGGGCTTGCGGGTCGCGATCCGCAGGCTCAACGCGCCGGCCACGACATCTAACGCTGAGGGCCGGCAAGGGGATTCTTCGTGCAGGCGGAGAAAGTCTTGCCTTTTCTATGACTTGCGAGTGGGTCGAATTCCCAGATCGCGCCGTCAGACGGCAGGAAATCGAAATGGAGATGGTATGGCAATTGCAGCACCGGCAATGACTTTGGACCAGGAGATCAATCCCTGGGAGGCACAAAGCGCACGATTCGAGTTCGCGGCACGCAAGCTGAACCTGGACGAAAACCTGTGGCGGGTGCTCAGCACCCCCTCGCGCGAGATCATCGTGCATTTTCCTGTCGCAATGGACAACGGCAAAATCGAAATGTTCACGGGATTTCGCGTGCAGCACAATATTGCCCGCGGTCCCGGCAAAGGCGGCATCCGCTATGCGCCGGATGTGAACCTGGACGAAGTGCGTGCGCTGGCCAGTTGGATGACCTGGAAGTGCGCGGTCGTCAACATTCCCTTTGGCGGAGCCAAGGGCGGCGTGATCTGCGACCCCAAGAAGATGAGCCAGGGCGAGCTGGAGCGCATGACGCGCCGTTACACGTCGGAGATCATCGACTTCATCGGGCCGGAAAAAGATGTACCCGCGCCCGACGTGAACACCAACGAGCAGACCATGGCCTGGATCATGGACACCTATTCGATGCACATGGGACACACGGTCACCAGCGTGGTCACCGGCAAACCGCTCAACATCGGTGGCTCGCGCGGCCGCGTGGAGGCCACGGGGCGCGGCGTCATGGTGGTATGCGGCGAGAGCCTTCGCTATCTGAACATGCCCATCGACGGCTGCCGCGTCATCATCCAGGGCTTCGGCAACGTGGGCTCAAACGCAGCCCGCCTGATGCTCGAGCACGGCTACAAGATTGTCGGCATTGCTGAAAAGGAAGGCGGCCTCAGCAATCCCAACGGCATCGATATTCACCAGTTGATCGAGTACAAGTACCGCAACGGCACCACGCTCGGCTTCCGCGGCGCCGAGGCCATGCCCAGTGAAGAGCTGCTTATCTCCGATTGCGAAATCCTCATCCCCGCGGCGACGGAGAATGTCATCACCAGCCGCAACGCCGATCGCATCAAGGCGCGTATCGTCGTCGAGGGCGCCAACGGCCCCACCACCGCGGTGGCCGATGAGATCCTGGCAGACAAGCGCATCTTCATCGTGCCCGACATTCTTTCCAATGCCGGCGGCGTCACCGCCAGTTACTTCGAGTGGGTGCAGGACCGGCAGGGCTACTTCTGGAAGGAGGCCGTCATCAACGAGCAGCTTGAAACCATTCTCAAAGACAGCTTTGACGATGTGGTGCGCTACGCCGAAGCCCACAACGTTAACAATCGCATCGCCGCTTACATGCTGGCCATCGATCGCGTGGCCTTCACCATCAAGCAGCGCGGCATCTACGCATAACGCTTCGAGTGAACAAAAGCTTGGAAGAGTAACCGGAATGGGATGAGCTTAGCTCATCCCGTTTTTCTTTGGCCCGCGCATAACCAAACCACTCGTGCGCCATCGCGCTGATGGGAAACTGTAGATAGCAGCTGATCTCCTTTCACTCCAGCACATGAATCGTCGGATATCGTCTTACTTGTCGAAGTCCTCCGGGTTGACGTCGATGGATGCGGGCGGAAAGCTGGCAGGTGCCGCGCCGAGCGAGGTATTCGGCGTGTTGCCCATCGTCAGGTCAAGCGTGCCTCCATTGGCAATGTCGGCGTGGCGAAACCAAACCTGACTGAGCGGCTCTCCATTCAGGCGGATGCTCTCCACATACTTATTGTCATGGGACGCATCGTGAGCAACAATCACGAAATTCTTTCCATTTTCCAAATGAATAGTTGTTTTGCTAAAGACGGGACTGCCGATGTCATAAGTCGGAATTCCCGGTGTAACCGGATAAAATCCCATCATCGAGAACACTACGAACGCGCTCATGCCGCCTCCGTCTTCATCGCCAGGCATTCCCTGCAGCGTATCGGTGAAAAAGGAATCCAGTAACATGCGAACCCGCTTCTGTGTTTTCCACGGAGCGCCCAGCCGGTCGTAGATATACGGAATGGCGAGGCTGGGTTCATTGCCCATTGAGAATTGGCCCACCATTGAAGTGGAATCGGGAAACTTGGCCTGGAACTCATATTTCGATCGGCCTAGCGGCTCACGAAAAAGCTGGTCGAGATTTGCCGTGGCCTTTGCGGTTCCGCCCATCATCTGGATCAGGCCGTTGAAGTCGTGCATCACGTCCCAAGTATAGGTGTAGCCATTATTCTCGTCGTAGTAGTCTCGGCCGCCCATGCCGCCATCGAACTTGGGATCGAGCGGCTCAATCCATTTTCCCTCGACGTCCTTGGGCCACATCAATTCCTTGTCGGCGCGAAACAGGTTCTTGTAGTTTGCCGCGCGTCCGAGGAAGAGTTTCTCGTCCTGAGGCTTATCGAGAACGCGCGCAAGCTGAGCTATCGACCAATCGTCGAAACTGTTTTCCAGCGTCACCGGCACAGGTTGGCGCTTCTCGAAGGGATTCACATGCGGATCGGTCTCTTTTTCTCCAGGGCGCAGAGCGGGCATATAGCCGTGGGTGTTATAGAAGTCGTCGAGCGGTCCTTTAGGTCCCAGACGCCAGGGAAGCAGCGTGCTCTCCAGCGACCGCTTGCGAACGCCCTCAAAGGCAGTTTGTAGATCGAAGTTCCGCACGCCTTTGAACCAGGCATCCGCGAACCAAGGCGCGGCATGATTGCCGTTCATGCAGGCGTAAGGGCCGGTAAGCAGCGCGAATGTTGGCATCACACCCGACTGCTGATACATGCGCACATAGGATTGGATCTTGTCCGCTTCCATGTCAGGGTTCAGCAGGGTCTGCAGGGGCTCAAGCGCGCGGAAAGTATCCCAAAGCCAGTTATCGACATAGAACGGACGTTTATCTTCATGAACCTGATGGTCGAAGCCGCTGTAATAACGGCCGTCTTCGGTGATGTTGATCATGCGTTCATAGCAACGATAGAGAGCGGTATAGAAGACCCTGCGCTGCGGCTCAGTGCCGCCCTCCACCGCGATGCGGCCGAGAACCTGATTCCAGCGGGTCTTTGCCGCATCTTTGACCGCTTCAAAGCCCCATGCCGGAATCTCTTCGCGCAGATTTCTTTTGGCTTGCTCCACGCTGATGAAGGAGACGCCATAGCGAAATTCGAGAGTCTTGGCGTGTTGTTTTGAAATCGTAACGCGATTTCCGTCGGCAAGGTTTTCAAGCTTGAAATTTACCGGCTCGCTGAATTCGCCGTATACATACGCTTTCATGTTGCTGAAGCGTTCTTCGCCGCTGATTGCATCGCCGTCTTGCGTCTCCAGGGCGCCCTTCAAACGGTTGGCTACCACCACGGAAGCGTTGCCGTCAGGAAAGGTGAAGCGGAAGTAACCGCAGCGCGCGGTCACAGTGAATTCGGTCTGAATCAGCGACTCGTCAAAGCGTGTCGAATAGTAATAGGGAGTCGTTTTCTCCTGATCGTAGGCCGAGGCTCTTCCGTCTCCGGGCATAATGCTGAAAAGTTCATCCATGCGGTGTGAACTGATGGTCAGCGGAAAGGATTCGATCTGATCGTCCAAGGCGTCCGCGCGCATTGGATAAACGCGCACCATGCTGTTAGGCAAAAACACCGTGGGCCGCGTGGGTACAAGCAGAATGCCCACATTGCCGATGGTTGGATCGACATATTCCACCTGCGCGGCTGCGTTGGCGGCCAACATCGTCACTGCGGCCAGCAGCAGAGGTTTCATCTTATGTGCATGCAGCATCCTGCTCGCGACGACGTGTAGAATTCCCACCGTGTACTCCCATCTCAGACAGTTCGTTTGAAACGAGCCTGGTTCGGCTCGATGATGTATGAATGCCCAGGCATTTCACGCCGGGCGCGGGTTCAATCGATTTGCAGAATCATTTTACGAGAACCATCTCCGGGCCAGCCGCACGCTTATGGCTGCCGCGGCTACAGCCCCATTTCCGTCGCGTGATCGGTGTTATGTCGAGATGTGTGATTTTTCTGTCGTACAGAGACACCTTTAGGACAGTCCGTGAATCTAATTGTGGCAAAGGGAACAGTAAGATCGTCCTGCACAGCCCCATGAACTGGCGAACGATGAGGCTCTCTCATTACAGTGAGTAGGACGGTCCTCAAAAGGAAAGAGGCGAAAGGAAAGGGAAGATGCCGACATCTGTCACAACTGACACCGGGAACCAGGCAGTCGATTCACTCACACAAAGCCATGCCTGGAAGGCCCTCCAGGCACATCACGAGCAGGTCGGCACTTTGCATCTGCGCGACATCTTCGCCTCTGATCCGGGACGCGGTGAGCGGTTGACGGTGGATGCTCTTGGCCTGTTTTTCGACTACTCGAAGAACCGCGTTACCGATGAGACCGTCAAGCTGCTGATCGAACTGGCGCGGGAATCCGGCCTGCAAGCGCGGATCGAGGCCATGTTTCGCGGCGATAAAATCAACGTGACCGAGAAGCGGGCAGTGCTGCACGTTGCCCTGCGCGCACCCAAGGGAACGTCCATCTTCGTCGATGGCCAAGACGTGGTGCCGGAGGTGCATGCGGTACTGGACAGGATGGCTGCATTCTCAGATCGAGTTCGCGGCGGGGAGTGGAAGGGCCACACCGGCAAGCGCATCCGCAACGTGATCAACATCGGCATCGGCGGCTCTGACCTGGGGCCGGTCATGGCTTACGAGGCTCTGAAGCATTACAGCCAGCGCAACCTCACATTCCGTTTCGTGTCCAATGTCGATGGCACGGATTTCGCGGAAGCAGTCCTCGATCTTGATCCTGGGGAAACCCTCTTCATCATCTCTTCAAAAACCTTCACCACTCTCGAAACCATCACCAACGCGCAATCGGCGCGCGCATGGTCGGTCAACGGATTGGGCGGAGACGAATCGTCCGTCGCCAAGCACTTTGTTGCTGTCTCAACCAATGCCGAGGGAGTTGGAAAATTCGGCATCGATACCGCGAACATGTTCGGATTCTGGGACTGGGTTGGCGGTCGCTATTCAATGGACTCGGCTATCGGCCTGGCTACCATGCTGGCCATTGGTCCGGACAATTTCCACGCCATGCTCGACGGCTTTCACCAGATGGACGAGCATTTCCGCACCACGCCTTTCGAGCGCAATATTCCAGTGCTGCTGGGATTGCTTGGCCTCTGGTATACAGACTTCTTTGACGCGCAAACCGTGGCCGTGTTGCCTTACGAGCAGTATCTGAAGCGTTTCCCGGCCTATCTGCAACAGCTCACCATGGAGAGCAACGGCAAACACGTCACCATCACGGGAGTACAAGTCGATTATGCGACCGGGCCCATTTATTGGGGCGAACCGGGCACCAATGGCCAGCATTCCTTCTACCAGTTGATCCATCAGGGAACGCGCCTGATCCCGTGCGACTTTATCGGCTTCGGCAAGTCGCTCAACCCGCTTGGCCGTCACCACGACATGTTGCTGGCCAACGTGTTTGCGCAGAGCGAGGCGCTGGCGTTCGGCAAAACGGTCGAGCAGGTAAAGGCTGAGGGCACGCCAGACTGGCTTGTGCCGCACCGCGTCTTTGAAGGCAACCGACCCTCCAACACAATCCTCGCCGAAGAGCTCACGCCGCAGACGCTCGGCAAACTGGTCGCGCTTTACGAGCACAGCGTATTTACGCAAGGCACCATCTGGAGAATCAATTCATTCGATCAGTGGGGCGTGGAACTTGGCAAGGTGCTCGCGCAACGTATTATTCCGGAACTCGAAAGCCCCGCTGAGCCAACCCTGAAGCACGACAGCTCAACGAACAATCTGATTCGCCGCTACAGGAAACTCAAGGAGTAAGCATGACCATTCGTGGGTATCGGAAGCCTCTCTACGTTCTCCCCTTCGACCATCGCGGTTCATTCGAGACGGGCATGTTCGGCTGGAAAGGCGCGCTGGACGCAGAGCAAACAGCGCAGATCGCTGCGGCCAAGCAGATCATCTACGAGGGTTTTCAGCAGGCAATTGCCAACGGCGCGCCAAAAGAAAAGAGCGCCATCCTGGTTGACGAACAGTTTGGCGTGGCAATCCTTCGCGACGCCGCTCAAAAAGGCTTCGCCTTCGCGTGCCCTGCCGAGAAGAGCGGTCAGGAAGAATTCGACTTCGAGTATGGTGAGGACTTCGCCGCGCATATTGAGGCCATTCATCCCACCTTCTGCAAGGTGCTGGTGCGCTACAACCCTGAGGGCGATCCGGCGCTCAATCAGCGTCAGACGGAACGTCTGAAACGGCTCTCCGACTATCTGCACGCTGCCAATCGCAGCCTGTTCATGTTTGAGCTGCTGGTGCCTGCAGAAAAAGCGCAGCTTGAGAAAGTGATGGGCGACAAAAAAGCCTATGACCGCGAGATTCGCCCTCAACTGATGATCGAAACAATCAAGGAATTGCAGAACGCAGGCATCGAGCCGGATGTGTGGAAGATTGAGGGCCTCGACCGCCGCGAGGACTGCGAGAAGATCGTCGCAATCGCGCAATCCGGCGACCGTGCCTCTGTCGGCTGCATCATTCTCGGCCGCGGTGAAGACGACCGCAAGGTGCGCGAATGGCTGACGACGGCAGCCTCTGTTCCGGGGTTCATCGGTTTCGCCGTGGGCCGCACGGACTTCTGGGATCCGCTCGTCGCGTGGCGTGACAAAAAGACATCGCGCGAAACTGCGGTTACAACGATTGCAAGTCACTACCGCGAGTTTGTGGATCTGTTTGAAAGCGCGGCCGCCGGTCGCTCTCAAGCTTGAACCGAAGCAAGCCGCACACCTTAAAATTCGTGGTGATCATCCACCAGTGCCGCAATAGTTTGCTGCGCATTGTCGACCGGCGTTGTCTTGTCCAAGGGAGCGTTGGCAGCCTCGGTCTGGGCCCTCAGCTTAGCCACGGCCAGCCAGTTGTCCTTGTGCGGGGCATCGGCAATCCATGGCGGTAGCGGCATGGAAAGATAACTGCTCAGCGTCTCGGCGTAGCCCTCGTAAAGGGCGCGCATGTCGCGCAATCTCTCATAGGAGTGACCGTCGCGGCAGACGCTCACTCCGCTCTGGCAAAGCATACCGTAAAGCTGGTCATAGCGCGCCGGTGGCAGCCGGTCGGTTGCGTTGTTTACCGGCTCAAGCGAGAAAATCTGCGACAAATCAACCAGCGCGTGGCGAGCCATGGCAAAAGTCAACTGGGCCTGGCGCGCCTCATGGCCTTGCACGCCGGCAATCAGCAGCGCAGAAGTGTCCAGCACTGCCGTCAACGCGCTGATCCAGCTTTGATTGCTGTGCTGCGAGCGGAAGTAGCACAGCAGCGGATAAGAGATGTGGCTCTCGAGCAACTCCGCGGACCAACGCTCCCACTCGACCAGCAGCAGAGAGAGCGCGCTGTCGCCGCCTTCATAAGAATGCCGCCGCAGTAGTTCCGCGGCCGTCGGCGGAGATCCGGCTCGAGCGTCGAGCAACGAGATGCTCACTTCACGGCGCGAAAATGCAGCGTAGAGCACCGGGAAATATCCCATGACGACAGCCAGAAGTCCGAGTCCGGTGCCCGATTCCAGAATAACTATAGTGCGTACCCAGCCGCTGTGCGGGGTCACATCTCCCAGCCCCAGCGTGAAGATGGTGGTTCCGCTCACGTAGAGATCCGATCGAAAACCGGGCCCCTGCATGCTGTCGTTGAATGGGCTGCCCAGGGAAAAATAGATGAGCGCAAAGCCCATGGTCATGGCGGCTGCCCACATGGCCAGCAGAAAGATCAGCGACATGGGCCCGTAGTAGCTGAAGGCAGACTCGCGTTTGCGTGCATCGCGGAGACGCCTGGCGAAGAAGACCCATGGTCTCCAAGTCACAAGATAGAAAAGGCGCGTAAGCCGAAACCGGCCCGTGGCGCGACGCGGCAAAATGATCGTCTGGAAGGCGTCGAACAGCGCCGCAAAGAGGCAGATCACGCCGGCAATCAAAGTGGCAATCCGCATCCATCCTCCGCCTGCAAAACATTCCGAGCGATTATTTTCGCTCCGTCCATTCACTCTATCCTAGTCACGGCGCAGCGATCTGCTCTATGAGCCACGCCCCGTGACGCTTCAGGAGTCAACCCGCTCCGGCTGCCACTCATTTACGGGCTCGCGTTCCAGTCGATCTTCGCGATCCTCCCGCTCTTCCTGCTCGCGGCGCTTCTCGCGTTCTTCGCGCTCCTCGTGGCCATCGCTCATCACGTCCTCCTCTCTTGAGTGTAAGAGACCGCGTCGGGAGAGGCATGAATCTGGATCGGCACCAAGGCGCTTTCCGGTCTGCTGAAAAGCTGTGTGGAAGGCGAGAAAAGCAGATGCCCGCCGGCCTGGAATAAGGCTATACTCAGGTTCACCGATAATTTTGAGGAGCTGGAACAAATGGCCGTCTGGCGCAGTTATGCTTCGCGATTTGCCCTATTGACATTGGCAGCAGCATGCGCGGCTTCATCCGCATGCGTTGCGCAAGATAAACCGGACGAGAAGGCAGTCGCTTCCGGCGCGCCGTCCTCCGCGCCGCAGACTGCGGCTGAGCCTGACTCGACCACCGAGGGCACAGTCACGGTCGGCGGCCAAGCCATCGATTACAAGGCCATCGCTGGCACCCTCACCGTTGGAGCCACTGACGCCGAGGACGCCACCCTCGGCTTCGACGGCAAGCTACTGCCCGACTCCGGCGTCAAGCCCGCCGCCAACCCCGCCGATGCTCCTGCCACCGCGCGCATCTTCTACGCCGCTTACTTCAAGAAGGGCAGTGCCGCCGAGACCCGCCCCATCACCTTCATCTACAACGGCGGTCCCGGATCGGCTACCATGTGGCTGCACCTCGGCACCTTCGGCCCGCGCCGCGTCGTTGTGCCGGACACCGAACACCAGGAGGGCGCGCCTTACACCCTCGTCAATAATCAATACTCCCTGCTCGACGTGAGCGACGTGGTTTTCATTGACGCGCCCGGAACCGGCTTCAGCCGCACCTTCGGCAAGGATCGAGCCAAGGCGTTCTATGGCGTCGATGGCGACGGCCACGCGTTCGACCATTTCATCCGCCGCTTCCTGTCCAAATACGGCCGTTGGAACTCGCCCAAATATCTGTTTGGCGAGAGCTACGGCACGCCTCGGTCCGCAGTCCTCGCCGCCGACCTTCGCGGCGTTGACCTCAATGGCATCATCCTGCTCTCGCAGATCCTTAGCTTCGACAACTCCGTCGACGACCCCAAGTGGAACCCCGGCGTCGATCAGGCCTACGCACTCGCGTTGCCCAGCTACGCTGCCACGGCGTTCTACTTTCACAAGCTGCCCGTTCAGCCGCCTGCCCTCAAGCCTTTCCTCGACGAGGTTGAAAAGTACGCTCTTGGCGAATACATGACCGCGCTGCTCCAGGGAAGCGAGCTTCCGGAAGCCCAGCGTCAGGCCGTCGCCGAGAAGCTGCACAATTACACCGGCCTGCCCGTCGACTATCTTCTTCGCGCCGACCTGCGCGTCGTCGGCAGCAATTTTTCAAAGACCCTCAAACTCGACGAAGGCACCACCATCGGCCGTCTTGACACTCGTTTTCAGGGGCCCGACGTGGACCCGCTCAGCGAAGGTGCGCAGTACGATCCTCAGAGCGACGCCATCGCCTCCGCCTGGACCGCGGCCATCAACGACTATCTCCGCAAGGACCTCAAGTACGGCTTGCAGAGTGCGTACTGGCCCTCGGGCCGCAGCGGCGGCGACTTCAACTGGGACCTGCGCCATCGCGCTCCCGGCGGCCCGCCGGCCGAAGACCAGGAGACAGGCACCAACGTCATGCCCGACCTCGCTTACCGGATGAAGATGAATCCGAAGATGAAGATCATGCTCGCCGGCGGATACTTTGATCTGGCCACGCCCTACTTCGAGGGAATTTACGAAATGCACCACCTCCAGATTCCGCTCGCTCTCCAGTCAAACATCAGCTACCACTATTACGAGGCCGGACACATGATTTACGTCAAGGAAGACGTCCTCAAGCAGTTCCACTCCGATGTCGAAGAGTTCATCAAGTCCACCGAGAGTGGCAAATAAGCCGAAGCATTGCGTCCCAGCCCAACACACGTAGGGGAAAAAGAAATGACCTGGTTCTGTCGTTCCGCAGCCGCCGCTTTTGCATGTGCCCTCGTTTCCGTTCCCGCCTTTGCGCAGACCTCGCCGATGACTCCCGATATTCCGGCGAAGTTCACGCCGCCAAGAACGGATTACGACTATGTCAAGCGCGTGGAAATGATCCCCATGCGCGACGGCGTCAAGCTCTATACCGTCATCGTGATTCCCAAGGGAGCCACACACGCGCCCATCCTGTTGACGCGCACGCCGTATAACGCCGCGGGCCGCACCCGCCGCACGGAGTCGCCGCATATGCTGGACGAGCTGCCGCAGGGCGACGATGTCTTCGTCAAGGACGGATACATTCGCGTCTTTCAGGATGTGCGCGGCAAGTACGGCTCGGAAGGTGCTTATGTAATGACTCCGCCGCCCACCGGCCCGCTGAACCCAAGCGGACCCAACGACACCACCGACGCCTGGGACACCATCGACTGGCTGGTCAAGCATGTGCCGGAGTCGAACGGCAAGGTCGGCATGCTGGGCTCGTCCTACGAGGGGTTCACCGTCGTGATGGCGCTCATCGATCCGCATCCCGCGCTGAAAGTGGCCGCGCCGGAAAGCCCCATGGTCGATGGATGGATGGGCGACGACTGGTTCCACTACGGCGCATTCCGCGAGATCAACCTCGACTATTTCACCGAGCAGACCACGGAGCGGGGCACAGGTCCGGCCATTCCACGGTTGGGCTACGACGACTACACCAACTTCCTTCAGCAGGGTTCGGCGGGTGACTTCGCGCGCTACGGCGGCCTCGAGCAACTGCCCTTCTGGCATAAGGTCGATGAGCACCCGGCTTACGATGCCTTCTGGCAAGGCCAGGCGCTGGATAGCATCATGGCGAAAGTTCCGCTGAAGGTCCCGGTCATGTGGCTCCAGGGACTGTGGGATCAGGAAGACATGTGGGGCGCCATCCACTCCTATGAGGCCGTCGAGCCTAAAGACAAGAACAACGACATGAACTACCTGGTGATGGGGCCGTGGCGTCATAGTCAGGTGAATTACGACGGGGCCTCGCTGGGGCCACTGCACTGGGATGGCGACACCACTCTTCAGTTCCGCCGCGATGTGTTGCTGCCGTTTTTCAATCAGTATCTGAAAGACGGCGCTCCCAAGGCGAACACGCCGCCGGTCTTCATCTACAACACCGGCGAGAACCACTGGGACCGCTTGTCTCACTGGCCGCTGAGTTGCGAGAAGGGTTGCGCGAACAAATCCCAGCCGCTCTACCTCAGCGCCGATGGAAAGCTGTCGTTTGAGGCTCCAGCCGCCGGCTCGGCGCAGTTCGATGAGTACGTTTCTGACCCCGCCAATCCGGTTCCTTACCGGCCGCGGCCCATTTTCACGGGCGACGGCGAGGGCTGGCGTACCTGGCTGGTGATGGACCAGCGATTTGTGGACACCCGGCCCGATGTGCTCACCTACGAGACGCAGCCGCTCACCAAGCCGCTGCGCGTCAGCGGCCGTCCTGAGGTGAATCTGGACGCCTCCACCAGCGGCACGGATAGCGACTGGGTGGTCAAGCTGATCGACGTCTATCCCGGCACTGTGCCGTCTGATCCGGCGATGGGCGGCTATGAGCTGGCCATTTCGCTGGACATCTTTCGCGGGCGCTACCGGACCAGCTTTGAACACCCGGAAGCGATCAGCCCCGGCAAGCCGCTGCTCTACCAGTTCGGCCTGCCCACGGTGAACCATGTCTTCCAGCCTGGACACCGCATCATGGTGCAGGTGCAGTCCAGCCTGTTTCCGCTCTACGATCGCAATCCGCAGACATACGTGCCCAACATCTTCGATGCCAAGCCGTCGGATTACCGCAAGGCGACCCAGCGTATCTGGCACGCGCCTGGCGAAGCCAGCTTTATCAACCTCCCTGTCGTGCCCGCGGAATAGGCGCCGGTTTTCC
Organism: Occallatibacter sp.; assembly: GCA_036489415.1. GTDB lineage: Bacteria > Acidobacteriota > Terriglobia > Terriglobales > Acidobacteriaceae > Telmatobacter. The sequence goes on from DASXFS010000050.1 coordinate 12,334, forward strand.
CGACGCCCTTCGCGCTCTTCCAGCAACTTTCCTAAACGTGTGCTTGCATGAACGTGTGTTTACCCGTCCCATTCTGGTTGATGCAGCGTGGCTTACAGCATGGGTGCTGCGTCTATTGCCTGCCATCTTGTTGGCCAATCCAGGGAGTGTCGTGTGAACACGGTTATAGTAGTGGTAGTCGGACTTGTCCCGGCAGGCATGAGGACATTCCACGACCGCGGCGTTTTTTTCGGCAAAATAATCTTCCGCCGCCCGGATGCAGCGAAAGAACGCGGAAAAGCTGAGAAATAGTGTGAATCTGCCTAACTCCATCACGATGAGCCGGATCGCCATGATCCCCCTGTTGCTCTGGATACTTTCCACGCACTTTCCCTGGCAAGCCCACGGCGAGCAGGAGATGCTGGCGTCCATCCTCTTCGTGCTGGCTTCAATCACCGACGGGCTGGACGGCTACCTGGCGCGCAAGCGGGCGCAAATCACCACTTTGGGCATGCTGCTCGATCCCATCGCTGACAAGATCATGGTGACCGGTGCGCTGATCGCCCTGGTGGCCTATAACCCGCAAGTCATTAAGGTGTGGATCGCCGTCGTTATCATTGGCCGCGAGTTCCTCATCTCCGGCCTTCGCTCCATCGCTTCGTCTGAAGGATTCACCATTCAGGCCAGCGACCTGGGCAAGCTAAAGACGGTCACCCAGATTGTCGCCGTAGTCGCGGCCATCCTGGCGCACCAGTGGTACCAGTGGCAGTTCGGCGTGTTGATTATTCCCGTGCTATGGATAGCGGTAGCGGCCATCTATTTCACGGTCCTGGTTTCCATCATCTCCGCCATCGACTACTTCGTCGGCTTCTGGACGCAGATCGACCACGCTTCCAAGGATCGCCGCAAAGCCTTTGTGTTGGGCCGCCGCAAAAGCCCCAGCATCTCCTGATCTCTGCCAATGCGCTTCCCGCTCACGCACAGCCTGACCCCTCGTTCCAGCAAAAAGCCCCGGCCATGGCCGGGGCTTTTTGCTTATGACATGCGCAGAGGTGTTTGCCGTCAGGCCATGGCGGGAATCGCGTCCGTCAAGCTAACCAGTGGTGAAGCAACCGGAACTGGCGCGACGACAGATGCCGCAGCCGCCGGATGCGCCGCATGGGCTCCACGGGTGAGCCGGTGGACGAAGTGGTACGGTGGCCACGGGCCGGAGACCTGCATCTGGCACTCCCGCATCATGGCGCTGGTCGAGGCGAACTTGTTCTGGTACCGCTCCACGTATTTGCGGTCGATGAGGTGCGCAACATCCAGCACCATCTTGCCGCTTTCCGTGAGCCGGCAGCTTACCTCTTCGTCCAGAGGCATAAACAGCCGGTGCATCTGGAAGCTCACAGCGCGCGCCCGGGTCTGACGCTCGCGCGTGCGTGCCGCGTTCTCGCGCAGATTGCTCAAATACTCCCGGCCCACGCCTTCAGCCGGAACGTGCTTGTCCAGCGCGTGCGCACAGCAGTCGTCCACGAAGATCCTCAGGTGCATCTCCGTCTTGCCGCGCAGTTTGTCGATGTTGGTCTGGAACTGGCGCTGGTTCGATCGGATGGACTTGCGCAGGCTTTCATCGTCATTGAAGACGGTGCCGAAGCGGAAGGGCAGCACGGTGGAATGCTGGAAGCAGTCAGCGATGACCCGTGCATGGTCCACGCCCGACTTCTGGTTGAGGGTTTCAGCAGGATTGTGTTCGCTGACGATGATGGCGAGGTCGCTGGCCGGGTAAAGAAATACCTGGTTGCCGCTCACTCCGACTACGGATTCCATCGGGACGGGTTTACGATGACGGGCTAACTCAGGGAAAGCTAGTTTCTCACCGATGCAGTAGGCATACCATGCCATGACAAGACACTCCGTGTGCGCGCGCCTGGATGCGCCGCTCGTTGGTGAAGCTCTGTGAACTTTGGGATTAACTGCATAGTGGGCAAAAGGCCGGATCATTCCGTGCAGAGCCGGGTGAACTAGCCGAATACTAGCCCCATGAAAAGACAACTGGCAATATAGCAATTCGCCGGGACGCAGAAAGATAGCAGAGTTTGTGAAAGTTATGTTTATGTAATAAACATATTAGTTGATGAAAATGAAAAATCGTGTCATTTTGAGCAGACTGTCCCGATTCCGACCAATAGAGGATTTCCACAGGTTCCTTGATTGACACCCCGAGGTAGCCGTCCAAGGCGTATTCGGGGGGCACCGGGGCCATTTTTCTAAGCCGCCGGTTGCCTGGAACTGCGCTTCAAGGCAGAACGCGTACGATGTGCAGGTACAAAACGACGTTGATCGCGACAGAAACGGCCAGCAGACCCAGGGCGATCAGGGCAAACAGGTTCACTCGGTTGCCCACCCCTTTCAGATCCTCCACCAGTTCCTGCTGCTCCAGCGTGTTGCGGTCGGTGGCTTCGCGGACCTGCTCCAACTGGTCTTCAACCCGCTTCAGCGAGGAGTTCTGCTCGGTCACCTGGTTGCGCAGTTCGACGTGTTGCGTCTGCAATTCGGCCAGGCTGTCCTGGATGGGTGCGAGGTTCACGGGCGGCGGAGGCGGAGGCGCGTGGTGATGCGGCGTCAGAATGTTGGAGACGGCGGTGCCGATGTTTCCGTCCAGCAGGGGCAAAATCCGCTGCACAAACGGCAGCGCAGCCCGCAGAGCGCCGACGGCCCGCTGCATCCCGGAAGGCGCCTGCACCGGCGGAGCGCTAGCGGAATTAGCCAGAGTGCGTCCTGCAGGCGGAGCGGCAAAGACGCGCTGCTGTTCGCCCTGGCCGGCAGGTGCAGAAGGGCTTCCGGATCCAATCGGCAAGGGAGAACCGACCGCGCGCGGTCGGGGCTCCTCGGAACCGGCCTCTGGGCGGCCTTCGCCGATCGGCTTGTTCAAGCCGGTAACCGTTGCGTTGCTCATGGACTTCCTTCTCCCTTCACTATAGCGAATCCAACCGCTCTGCGAATTCGTCCGGTTTCAGCGACTTCCGCCGAACGTATCGCAGCCTGGCCGCAGGTCGATTTGTGGGATGGGCCGCGAAGGCCGCCCGCTCATTTCGTCGTCTTTTCAGGTCAAAATCACGAAAGAGTGCGAATTATGAGCTAAAAAACGACGTTTTTCAACCATCTCTATTTACCACTATGTCAACAGGGCTCAATTAGGAGAATTCCAGCAACCGGTTTATTTATAGCACTTTACGGACCATCCTGAAGTGAAAGGGGATGCCAAAAAGTGGGTGTGATCGGGGGGAGGGGGTGGGGGGTGGGTCTTTGGCGGGATTCGACACCGGAATCATCCCTTTGCGGGAGATTTCAAACATGGGTGACCCTCCTGCGCGGCACGGGTTCTCTCATCCATTGCCCATAAGCTATTGTGCAGCGGCGACGCGTTATTTTCTGCAAAATGGAGCAGATAAGGCAGGCAAATTTTCGATCTGCGTTGGAAGCAAAGAAGAGGACAGTTTTCAGGTTGAATCATCGACCAAACAGCGCAGATCTGGATTGTCGATCCAGGCCCGACTCCAATCAACCAGATAGTGGGTTAGTTTGAATTCACAGAACGAATTGCGATTGCGGCAAGTTGCCAATTTAGGTTTATCGAGAATGCAGCGATCACGGATGAGAAGCGCGTTTGTCGTTACTTACTTGGGAGCACCGGATGCGGTCTGTTTATGCTGAAACTAATTGCCGACGGGGTGGGGAACCAAGAACATATCTCGACCAATGTCATTATTCTGTCCTTAGCGCCCGCACCGGATCCACTGACGCCGCCCGCCGCGCCGGAATTACCGCCGCCACGCAGGCCGCCGCCAGCAGCATCCCCACCGCCGCAACCAATGCACCGCTGCTCACCGTCGTTAGCTCATATAGCTGTGACTTCACCAGCGTGACTCCGTAGAAGGCCACAGGAATTCCGATCGCGAGCCCGAGCAGTGTCTGCAACAACGCGCTGCGAAGGATCATCGCCACCACCGCGCTGCGGTCCGCACCCAGTGCCATGCGGATACCGATCTCGCTCGTCCTGCGCGCCACTGTGTACGAAGTCACCCCATACAACCCCACTGTCGCCAACAGCAGAGCTAGGCCGCCGAACAATGTCATCAAGGTCGACAACATTTGCTCGTGCGTAAATCTGCTGGCGATCTGTGCATCGAAGGTCTCGAACCTCTGCATCGCCAGATTCGGATTGATTTCCATCAGCGTCCGCCGCGCAATCGACTCCATATCGTTCATTGGCCGTGTCGTCTCAATCACGATGGCGCCCGCATACCCCGCTTCTGACGGCTGCGTCAGCGGGCCAAAGTACATGGGGTGCGTCCCGTTCCAGCGCACGTCCGTGTAAGACGTCCCTTCTACTACGCCTACAATCTCGTAAGGCTTAGCAGGATCCCCTCCAGCAGTAAAGCGATGTCCGATTGGGGTCTCTCCCGGCTTGAAGAGCGCCCTGACAAAGTCCTCGTTCACCACCGCAACATGCGGCGAAGTTGCAGTGTCCTGCGCGGTGATTCCACGTCCCATCAGCACATGCGTCCCCACCGAATCGAAGTACTCCGCATTCACAATGATGTTCGTAGCAGACGTGTGCATGTTCGGCTGTCCTACTAGTTGAATTCCGTAGCCGTCATTGTTGCCTTCCATCGGCGTATACGTACTCACCCCCACCTTCAGCACACCTGGAATTGCATGAAACCGCTCCTCAACGAGCCGGTAAAGTGCGTTCACCTGTTCATCCTTATAACCTGCCGCCTGTGCGTTGAAATGGACGATATAGCGGTTCTTCGACTGCAGCTTCATGTCCGTATGCTGCAGCCTGCCCAGACTTTGCGAAAATAGCCCCGCGCCCACCAGCAGCACAACCGACATCGCCGCCTGCACCACCACCAGCCCGCGTTGCAGCATTGAAGCCCCGCCCGTCGTCCGTGTCCCGTTGCGCAAGGCATCCGCTGGCGGAGCCTTGGCGCCTATCAGCGCCGGAGCCAAGCCAAACAGCACGCCCGTCGCCATCGCCACACACACCGCGAACCAGAGCACCTCCATCGAAGGGCGGGAACTGATGGGCACATGCTGATCGCCCGGAAACGCCAGCATCAGCAACATCCGTGCTCCGCCGTACGAAACCGCCAGGGCCGCTATGCCTCCGATTCCCGCCAGCAGCAAGCTCTCCGTCAGCAACTGCCGAACAATCCTCGTACGCATCGCGCCCAATGCCGTACGTACGCTCATCTCCATCTTCCGCTGCATGCCACGCACCAGCAAAAGGTTGGCGATGTTTGCGCACGCAATCATCAAAACGAGCCCGGCGATCCATATCAGCAGCTTCAGGTTTGAAGCGTAATCCTTCTGCATCGACTGCGTTCCTGCGCCACCTGGAGTCAGCACTAAATGCGTCTTAGCGATATCCGCGGCTGAAAAGTCAGGGTCTGTCGCGTGCACCCGCTTGAGTTGCGCGCTCAACTTCTCCTGCAACGGAACCAGCGCCGTTCCCGGCTTCACGCGCCCAATAATATCCAGCCAATTCTGCGTCGCGTCACGGAAACTCTTTCCACCCGCCTCATCGGGCATCGTTGCAATCGGCAGGTAGAAATCCGGTGGCGTACTCGACATGCGATCGCCATAGAAACCTTCGGGCGCCACGCCGACCACCGTCACCGGCTTCGTATTCATCCAGAAGGTGCTGCCGACCACCGAATCATCGCCGTTGTAGGCGTACTTCCATGTCGCATAACTCATCACCGCAACCGGTGGCGCCCCGGCAACATCATCCGTATCGAAAAGCAGCCGTCCCGTTACAGGTTGTAGACCAAACATGCGGAAGTAGTTTCCAGAGACGAATTCCCCCATCCGCGGCTTTGCAGCCTCTTGGCCTCCATCACGCCGTATAACGACGGGCCGATTCTCAAACCCCGCCTGCATCGCCGCCAGCTCTTCAAACTCTGGCGTGTTCTTCTTCATCTGCTCATAGGTGTCGGTTGAAAACATGCTGTAGTCTCCGTCGTGCCACGTGTTGGGCCCGGAGTTCTGGCAACAGTCAGCCCAATCACCCACCCGCACCAGCGCCTTCGGATCAACCACCGGCAAATTCTTCAGCATCACCGCATTCACCAGCGTGAAGATCGCCGCATTCGCCCCGATCCCCAGCGCCAGCGTGAGGATCGCGGTAACCGTAAATCCCGGAGTCTTCCACAACTGCCGCAGCGCGAATCGCGCATCTTGCACCAAGCTCTCCAACCATCCCCATCCCCATGCCATATAGCTCTTCTCCTTGATCAAGGTTGGATTGCCAAATCTGCGATACGCCGCGCGCCGTGAGTCGGACGATGCCACACCCTTCTCTGTCTGCTCCCGCTCTCGCAGCTCCAGATGCAGACGCATCTCTTCATCCAGATCGGCCTGAAATTGCCTCCGGTGAAACAGCATGCGCAAACGGCGCAACAGCTCATGGATTCTATGCATCGCTCACTCCTTACGCTGTCTGGATCACGCGTCCAATTGCCCCCATCACGCGCTCAAACTGCGAGATCTCCAACGCCAACTGCTTGCGCCCCGCGGCCGTCAGCTTG
>DASXFS010000059.1:0-55842 GCA_036489415.1 Occallatibacter sp.
ACCACGCGGCCATTGGCCAGCGAGATGACCGGCACCTCGCGCGAGATGTCGGGAAACACCGTGCCCGTGGCCGTCAACTCTGAAGCGGAATCGGCCTGTCCTGCTTGAACCACCGGAAACTTCGCCACATCGTCCTTGTCAATGGTGATCAGGTTCATGTCATTGACCTGGATCACCTGCGCCGGCGGCGGTGCGCCATCGCCCAGGTCTTTAGCCTTGCAGCCGGACAGAAGAAGGCTCGTGCATGCGGCCAGACCCAAGGCAATCGCAGCGTGGGAAGAAAACTTCCTGGAAAAAAGAGAGCTCATTGAATCACCTCGCGACCCACCGCAAGATTCAGTTGTCCCGCGGCAGTCAAATAGGTTCCGATCAGTTGCAGGTAGGCCAGTTGCACGGTGCGGTAATCGCTCTGCGCGTTCAGCATATCCATCAGCGAGGCTCCGCCGTGCTGATAGGCGTAGGTCACCGTGTCCCGCACGCGCGTGGCCTGGTCGTTGTATTTGGCTTTGTAAGGCTTGAGCAGCACAATGTCGCTCTCCACCTGCGCATAGGCTGAATCCACATCGCTGAACACCTGCGTCCGCGCCGCGTCCGTCAACTGCTGGTTGCGGCCAATATCAATCTGTGTGCGCTGCTTCTCGCCCTGGTTATGATCGAAGATGCGTAGCGGAATGCTCACGCTGAGTCCGAGTGTCTGCTGATCATAAGGATTGTTGAACGATGGGTTCCACGTATACCAGCCGGCAACGGTCGGGTCCGTGGAACCGTTGGCCTCAGCCAGTTTGTGATTGGTGTCCGCCTGCTTGAGCGTCTGCAGTGCCGCGCGCAGATCGGGCCGCGCATCCAGGGCTTCCTGACGAAAATCATCGAGCGGTTTCAGGTCGTCGGAGAAATCAAAAGGGCCGTCCACATCGAACTGTTCAACAGGAGTATGGTCATTGAGCAGTTGCAGAAGCTGAATCTTCTCCGTGCGCAGGTTCACGATAGCCGTCTGAATCTCCGACTCGTATTGCACCCGCAAGAGCTCGATCCGGTCCAGGTCGATCTGCGCGATGTCGCCCGCGTTGAAGCGGTCCCGGCTGATCTGGATAATGTGGTCGTAATAGGTCAGGTCCTCTTTGGCCTCGGCCAGCACTGTCTTGGCTTCCAAAGTCTGCACAAAGGCGGTGCGCAGCGTGTAGAGCAGGTTGCGTTCCAGATCCTCGTGCTCTGAGGTGGAGATCTGCGTGCCTTCTTTCGCGGCTTCCAAGCGCAGTTCGCGTTTATGGTCGCGCTCATGCAGGTAGCTCAGGTTTCCCTGGTATTGGGTTCCGGCCAACGGACTCCAGTGTCCCTGGTCGGGAGCGATCTGCGTCCCATCGGTGGACGCTGTGAACTGTGGATTGGGGCGCAAATAAGCGGTGATTTCTTCTGCCTTCATCTCGTCCACGCTGAGCGCATCGGCGCGGAGCGTAGGGTTGGCGGCTTCAAATCGGGCCTTGACCTGATCCCAGGTAAGGCCTTGCTGCGCTGATGCCAGCGTGGGCAGCAAAAGAAACAGTGCGGCAGCTCTAAAGGCAGCCAGCGTAGGGAAGATGTGCTTCATACACAGCCTTTGCGCCGTGGTCTGCACGGCGGACACAGGAGGGTAAAGAGGCCAAAGATTTTTCAGGTGTACGGGCGAAAGATCAGACAACTGGCGGAGGCTGATTTTGGATGGGAGCCAGCGCTGGATTCTCGAAAATCGGTGCGTCGAGACTGCCCGGCGTCGCCATGCGCAGGAAGCCGAAAGAAGGACCCGCTGCGGCTGGTAGCGGCATACAAGCGACCGCGGGGAAGATGGAGTGTGGAACGGCGCACCCGTAGTCCCGGCGCAGACAACTGTCGGCCTCGGCCGGGTTGAGTGCCGCCCGCAGATCGTCTGTCACCGAGATCACCGGAAACAGGATCATCAGCAGTACCGCCAGCGCAACAAACTGCCTGCGCTTGCCCACGCCTTCGCCATCGCGCGCAGCAAATTGCAGCCACAGGCAGATCATCAGCCCAGCCAGCAGACCCCACGCGACATTGAGAAGTAATTCCATTCTTAGAGCTGATTCTACATGACGGACAAAGAGCAGAGAGAGAAGCATTCTGGTCTATCTTGTCCGGAATTCGATAAACATGGGATTGGGGTTTCCTAAAGTTTTGATAAACCTTGGCTTCAACGCGCTCTTCAGATTAGACGTGGAAGTGGACATACCGGGGCACGGGCGCTGGCCAGCGCAATCTCTGCGCCATCCTCTGCACAACTCGAGGAGCAAAAGACGGTCTCTCCGCGGGGTTTGACCACTCAACGGAATCCCCTTATGATGATCAAGGGGTTTAGCGGTCTCAAAGGGCGTCCTGCCCGGACCCAAATCGCCCGGCTACAGGACGAACCAGTCCGTGCCTGACTCATCGCTTGTTGCCCGTTCGTTCAACGGTAGGACAGCTGCCTCTGGAGCAGCATATTGGGGTTCGAATCCCTGACGGGCAGCCAAAATATCCAAGTCAATCTAAATCAGCTAAACCCGCTGAAATCTGCTGGCTTGGCTCTGCTTTCCTGCGTCTTATTTTTCTCGCTGGCCATATCGCCTCACCCATATCTTCTTCTGGACGCAGCTTAGTAAACCGGCTCACAAACCACCCCGCCAGCGCCGTGATGAACCATGTCCATGGCAAAGCCACCGCCAGGTCGAACACATAGTGCTCGCCGGTTGCGAGAGTTGCCAGGGCCGTGAACAGCACGAACGTCGCGGTAACCCATCTTAACCAGCCCCGCGTGTTGATCCACAAAAACAACGCGCAGGTCAGGTGCATGGAGGGAACGCAGTTGCGCGGAGCGTTGGGGTCGCCCACATGGATGGGACCCACGGCCGGAAACATCAGGTAGCAGGGAACCACCAGCAACGGACCCACGAAGGCGCTCCAAACCAAGCGGGCGCGTGCATAACCGCGCGTCATGACAATGATGATCAGCACGGCGGAGGGCAAAGCCTCGTAAGCGACCAATGCCGGATCCCACAACAATGGCTTGGTGATGGTCCAGGCTCGCACGGCAGGCGCCATGCCAAAATCCCAACTGGCCAACAGCGAGTCGTAGGTTACAGGGGTCGCGCGGTTCACCCAGGGAAACACGAAGCTGAACGTCAGCATGGCAAGCGGCATGATCAACGCGATCACCAGATTGCCTTCGCGCGGCTGCCTCTTGTGTACCACCAACCAGAAGTGACAGGCGATCATCACCGCCCCGCCCAGCAGAGACCAGAGCAGAAATAAAAGATGAGGGATGGTCAGGCACAGGAACAGCAGGCACGCCCAGAAACTTATCAGAAGTAAATCGACGGAAGTGAACCGGGGTTCAACCGGACGAGCCAGGGACGTGGTCGCCATCAGGCCACCGCCACCGGGATGTTGACCGCCATCGATCGATCGCTCAATATCATGGTCTTCCATGCTGCGCTGGTGATTCTTTTCATCGCCGCCAAGGCTTGCAAACGGTGCAGTCATCCGGCTCCAAAACGGAGCTGGGACTGAAAGCCCGGGGCGAACAGGACAATACTATCGGAAATATAGAAGGGATTGGGGCGTGGCTTAAATGCTACAATGGTGTGATGGCATTGAACACTGAGTGCTGCCGGAGTTTTTGGAGGGAGCAGGGGGCTTCATGCGGCAACCCCCTGAGAGATATCGAATTTACGGCGTCTTTGGCGCTTTTCCTGGATTGGAAGAAAATACGACTGATGTGCTATACCAGCGTTCCCTGTCGCTGCAGCAGTGACTCCGTGCTCGCCGTCAGGTAATTATCAATGGACGCAGCGGCTTTGCGCCCTTCTGAAATCGCCCAGACCACAAGCGACTGCCCGCGCCGCATATCCCCGGCCGCAAAGATTCCGTCCACTGAAGTCTTGTAGTCCGCGTTCGCAGCCACGTTGCCGCGATTATCCACGGCCAGCCCCAACTGCTCGATCATGCCGTTGCGGACCGGCCCCAGAAAGCCCATCGCCAGTAGCACCAGATCGACTTCGAGAATGTGCTCCGAGCCAGGAATGAGCTCGAACTTCGGTGGCGCCCCCACGCGCACCAAGTGGAGCTGTTTCACGTTTCCGTTCTCATCGCCCGTGAACTTGACGCTGTTGATGCTCCAGTCGCGAATGCCGCCTTCTTCGTGCGCGCCTTCCGTGCGTAGCTGCAAGGGCCAGAGCGGCCAGGGAGTTGAAGCAGCGCGCGATTCCGGCGGCTTGGGCATGATCTCAAACTGGTGAACGCTGATCGCGCCCTGGCGGTGCGTGGTGCCCAAGCAATCCGCGCCCGTGTCGCCCCCGCCGATGATCACTACGCGTTTGCCGTGAGCGTTGATGGCTTCCGAAGGATGAGTAAGGAACTGCTCCTCTGTATCGCCCTCGCAGCGCTTGTTCTGTTGCGGCAAAAACTCCATCGCGAAGTGAATGCCCTTCAGCTCACGCCCGGGGATATTGAGATTGCGTGGCTGCTCGGCGCCGCCGGCCAGCAGAATGGCGTCGTAGTGGTCGGTCAGCGCTTCCACCGGCACATTCACGCCTACATGGGCGTTGGTGATGAACGTGACGCCCTCGGCCCGCATCTGCTCAATGCGGCGATCGAGAACATGCTTCTCCAGCTTGAAGTTGGGAATGCCGTAGCGCATCAGGCCGCCGATGCGGTCGTTCTTTTCATACACGGTCACGGAGTGGCCGGCGCGGCGTAACTGCTGCGCGGCGGCCAGGCCAGCGGGGCCGCTGCCCACCACGGCAACCCGCTTGCCCGTGTTGTACTCCGGAGGCTCGGGATGAATCCAGCCTTCTTCCCATCCGCGCTCGACAATGGAGCGCTCGATCAGCTTGATCGAGACCGGCGGCTGGTCAATGCCCAGCACGCAGGCAGCCTCGCACGGAGCAGGGCAGATGCGCCCCGTGAATTCGGGGAAGTTGTTGGTCGCGTGCAGCCGGCGAACGGCAGCTTCCCAACGGCCGTTGTAGACCAGGTCGTTCCAGTCGGGAATGAGATTGTTCACCGGACAACCAGTGTGGCAAAAAGGCACGCCACAATCCATGCAGCGCGCGCCTTGGTCACGCTGCTTCTGCTCCGGAAACGGCTGGTAAATTTCAAACCAGTCGTGAACGCGCTCTTCAACCTTGCGTCGCGTGGGCTGTTCGCGCTGAATCTCGAGAAAGCCGGTATCCTTACCCATGCTGCACCTCGGCGGCCGCCACCAGAGGCGACGAAGTTGTTGGAGAGCTGTAGAAGCCTTCGACGCGCGCGCAACCCAGAACGCGTTTGTACTCGTGCGGGAAAATCTTGATAAACCTGGGCTGCGCATCGGCCCAGTGTTCCAGAATCCACGCCGCGCGCGGGCTTCCCGTCAAGTCGCGATGCCGTTCGAGCAGGCCGCGCACGCGCTCTATATCCTCGCCCGTGACAATCGGCTCAAGATCCACGCTGGCCTTGTTGCAGCGTCGCGTTGAGAAGTCGCCCTGATCGTCGTAGACGTATGCCAGCCCACCGCTCATGCCAGCAGCAAAGTTACGTCCTGTCGATCCAAGCACGATGACAGTGCCGTTTGTCATGTACTCGCAACCATGATCGCCCACGCCTTCCACCACCGCCGTAGCTCCCGAGTTGCGCACCGCAAACCGCTCCCCGGCGATGCCGTTGAGGAATGCCTCGCCGGTCGTCGCTCCATAGAGGACTACGTTGCCCACGAGGATGCTTTCCTCGGGCAGGAAGCTTGAAGTCTTGGGCGGATAAGCAATGATGCGTCCGCCGGAGAGCCCCTTGCCGACATAATCATTGGCGTCGCCCTCAAGCTCAAGCGTCACGCCGTTCGGAACGAACGCGCCAAAACTCTGTCCCGCGGAACCTTGGAACTTGAAGTGAATCGTGCCGTCCGGCAATCCTGCCGAGCCATACTTACGGGCAATTTCTCCGCCCAGCATGGCGCCCACCGTGCGATGCACATTGCGAATGGCAAAGCTGCCTGTGACCGGAGTCTGCGACTCGAGCGCCGGACCGGCTTTCGCAATGAGCGCGTGATCCAGAGCCTGGTCGAGCCCATGATCCTGCGCCTGCATCTTGCGCCGCGCCACGCGCGAGGGCAGGGTAGGGGAGTAGAGGATGCTGGAGAGATCGATTCCCTTGGCCTTCCAGTGCAGGTCGGCAACCGCAGCGTCAATCTTGTCCACGCGGCCCACCATCTCGTCCACCGTGCGGAAGCCCAGCTTGGCCATGTGCTCGCGCACCTGTTCGGCGAGGAAGAAGAAGAAATTGATCACATGCTCCGGCTGGCCGGTAAAGCGCGCGCGCAACACCGGGTCCTGCGTGGCTATGCCCACCGAACAGGTGTTCAGGTGGCACTTGCGCATCATGATGCAGCCCATGGCGATGAGCGGTGTGGTGGCAAAGCCGAACTCTTCCGCGCCCAGCAGTGCGGCGATCACCACGTCGCGCCCCGTCTGTAGCTTGCCGTCCGTCTGCACCTTGATGCGCGAGCGCAGATCGTTCAGCAGCAGCACTTGTTGCGTTTCGGCGAGGCCAAGCTCCCACGGCAGCCCCGCATGTTTGATGGAACTAAGCGGCGAAGCGCCCGTGCCGCCGTTGTCCCCGGAGATGAGCACCACATCCGCGTGCGCCTTGGAGACGCCCGCAGCCACAGTGCCCACACCAACCTCTGACACCAGCTTCACCGCAATCCGTGCCTTGGGATTCACGTTCTTCAGGTCGTAGATAAGCTGCGCCAGGTCCTCGATCGAATAAATATCATGATGCGGCGGTGGCGAGACTAGGCCAACGCCGGGGATCGAGTAGCGCAACTTGGCGATGAAGTCATCCACCTTGTGGCCCGGCAACTGTCCGCCCTCGCCCGGCTTCGCGCCCTGCGCCATCTTGATCTGCAACTCGTCCGCGTTCACAAGATAGTTGGCCGTCACGCCGAAGCGTCCGCTGGCCACTTGCTTCACGGCGCTGCGGCGCAGATCACCGTTTTCTTCGCGCTTGAAACGAGCTTCGTCTTCGCCGCCTTCGCCTGTGTTCGACATGCCGCCAATGCGGTTCATGGCAATGGCCAGCGTCTCGTGCGCCTCTTTGCTGATCGACCCGAAGCTCATCGCGCCCGTAGTGAAGCGCTTGACGATCTCCTTGGCTGGTTCCACTTCATCAATCGGTATTGGCTCGTCAGCGTACTTGAGCTTGAGCAGCCCACGCAATGTACACAAATGCCGGTTCTGCTCGTCAAGCAGGTCGGTATATTCCTGGAACGTAGCCGGACTGTTCTGTCGCACCGCATGTTGCAGCTTGCTGATGGTCAGCGGATTCAGCAGGTGATATTCGCCGCCCTCGCGATATTGATAGTGCCCGCCCACTACCAGGTCGGTCTCCGAGTCCGTTAGCGGCCGAAAAGCGTATGCGTGCTTGAGCTGTGCCTCGCGCGCCAGCACATCCAGGCCCACGCCCTCGATGCGCGAAGCTGTGCGGGAAAAGTATGCGTCGATGAGTGACTTGTTGAGGCCCACGGCCTCAAACACCTGCGCGCCGCGATAGCTTTGCAGCGTGCTGATGCCCATCTTCGAGAAAGTTTTAAGCAGTCCCTTGTTGATCGCCTTGATGAAGTTCTTCTCGGCGTATTCGCCCGTAATATTGTCGGGGAGCAGGCCGCGCCGTTTCAGGTCGTGCAGCGTCTCGATGGCCAGATAGGGATTGATGGCGCTCGCTCCGTAACCGATCAGCAGGGCAAAGTGCATCACCTCGCGCGGCTCGCCGCTCTCGATAATCAACGCCACCTGAGTGCGAGTCTTCTCGCGCACCAGCCGGTTATGCACGGCAGCCATGGCCAGCAGACTGGGAATCGGCGCGTAGGTCGGATCGACGCCGCGGTCGGAGAGAATCAGCAGCGTATAGCCGGAGTGTACGGCATGTGCGGCTCGCGCGCTCAGATCGTCGAGCGAGCGCTTCAGGCCCGCCTCGCCGTCCGCCGCGCGAAACAGCGCCGGCAGAGTGGTGGCCAGCAGATCGCCAGACGAGATACGCCGCAGTTTTTCCAGATCACGGTTGGTCAGAATCGGATGCGGCAGCTTGAGCGTGTGGCAATTCTCGGGCGCTTCGTCAAGAATATTGCGTTCCGTGCCGATATAGCTGATCAGCGACATCACCAGCTCTTCGCGAATCGGATCGATAGGCGGGTTCGTCACCTGCGCGAAGAGTTGCTTGAAGTAGTTGAACAACGGCTGCGGCCGGTCGGAGAGGCAGGCCAGTGGAACGTCCGTGCCCATCGAACCGACCGGCTCCTCGCCCTTGGCGCCCATCGGCCCCAGCAGCACTTTCAGGTCTTCTTCGCTGTAGCCGTAGGCGCGCTGGCGGCGCAAAAGCGTTTCAGGATTTGAAGCGATAACGCGCGAAGGCTCAGGCAGTTGGTCGAGCGTCACCTGCTGCTCCTCCAGCCAGCTTGCGTAAGGCTGGCGGCTGGCCAGTTCCTTCTTGATCTCGGCGTCGGAGATGATCCGCTTCTCCACCGTATCGACAAGGAACATGCGGCCCGGCTGCAGGCGGCCTTTCTTGCGAATATCTTCAGCGGGCACATCGATCACTCCAGCCTCGGAGGCGAGAACCACCAGATCGTCCTTGGTCACGATGTAGCGCCCCGGCCGCAAGCCATTGCGATCGAGTGTGGCCCCTATCACTTTGCCGTCGGTGAACGCGATCGCCGCCGGGCCGTCCCACGGCTCCATCAGAGAAGCGTGGTACTCGTAGAAAGCACGCTTCTCTTCGTCCATGTCCGGATTGCCTGCCCAGGCCTCGGGAATGAGCATGGCCATCACATGCGGCAGCGAGCGGCCCGATTGATAGAGGAACTCGACTGCATTGTCCAGCGAACCAGAATCGCTGCCATCGGGCGTGATCACCGGGAAGAGCTTGTCGATCTGGCCGTCATGCAGCGTGCTGCGCAGCACTGATTGACG
The DNA here is from genome assembly GCA_036489415.1 of Occallatibacter sp. Lineage (GTDB taxonomy): Bacteria > Acidobacteriota > Terriglobia > Terriglobales > Acidobacteriaceae > Telmatobacter. Next base: position 8,970 of record DASXFS010000059.1, read on the forward strand.
CGCGTTCATCCAACTCACGTTTCCGCGAATGGTATTGATTTCGCCGTTATGCGCCACATAGCGGTAGGGGTGCGCCAGCTTCCAACTCGGAAACGTGTTGGTCGAAAAGCGTTGATGCACCAGGCATAGCGCGCTCGTCACCAGCGGATTGGCCAGCTCGAAATAAAACTTTTCAATCTGCGGCGCCAGCATCAGGCCTTTGTAAATGATGGTGCGACAGGAGAACGAGGGAATGTAGAACGTCTCCTTGTCCTCAATGTCGGAACCGGCAATCTCGTTCTCCGTCCGTCTGCGTACACGGTAGAGCAGACGCTCGAAAGCGTCCTCGTCCAATCCCTTGGGGCAGACCACAAAGCACTGTTCAATGTAGGGTTGCGAGGCCCGCGCTTCGCGGCCAACCGCGTCGCCATTCACCGGCGTATCGCGCCAGCCCAGCACCGTCAGTCCATCCTCCTGCGCAATGCGCTCGAAGACGCCCTCGCACTGCAAGCGGCTGTGCTTTTCCACAGGAAGAAAAACCATCGCCACGCCATAAGCGCCCGGCTCCGGCAGCCGCATTCCCAGCTCGCCGCACTCCCGCGCAAAGAACACATGCGGAATCTGAATCAGGATTCCCGCGCCGTCGCCCGTCTCCGGGTCGCAGCCCGCCGCGCCGCGGTGCGTCAGGTTGATCAGGACCTCAAGACCCTTGCGGATAATCTCGTGACTCTTCTCGCCCCGAATGCTGGCGACCAGTCCCATGCCGCAGGCATCGTGTTCATTCCGTGGATGATAGAGACCCTGGGGCCGTGGAGTGCGGAGAGGATAATCCGATGTATACATGGCGTCCTTCTCAATGAATTTTTCTGTCAGAATGCATTGCGAAGCTGGAGATACACAAACACGTCGCGATTCCCGTTAGTGGAAACCGTCTTGGTGATGAATGAATAGGCCCGCTTGGCAGGCCTGGCCTCGAGTAGGACGTAGCTAACTCTTTAATATATCGAAAATTTGTCCTTCGCGTGGAACTTCATTTGGGTGCAAGAGATGAATCGTGGTTTTGAAGCTACCGAAATGCTCCTGCAGAACAACTTAGCGGACGAGCAACATCGTTCCTTGAGATTGAGAAGTCTCCTTGCGCCTGAGCATATCTTCATGGAATCAATGCCCTATACTGTTCACTCGGAGAGATGCATGAAAGATGCCATACTCGTCACCGGCGGGGCGGGATTCATCGGATCAAATTTTGTTTTGAGCTGGATTGCAACAGCCGGATCGCCGGTCGTCAATCTGGACCTGCTCTCCTATGCCGGCAATCCGGAAAACCTTTCCTCGCTTGAAGGCGATGCGCGCCATCAGCTCGTGCGCGGCGACATCGGCGACGCCGGCTTCGTCGCCTCGCTGCTCAGCAAGCATCAGCCCAGGGCCATCGTTCACTTCGCCGCCGAAAGCCATGTGGACAGGTCGATTGCCTCTCCCGAAGCCTTCATCCGCACCAACGTTCAGGGCACATTCGTGCTGCTGGAGCAGGCAAAGGCGTATTGGTCCGGCTTGAACGACGCCGGCCGCGCCGCATTTCGATTTCTCCACGTGTCTACCGACGAAGTGTACGGCACGCTCGGCCCCAACGATCCAGCCTTTTCCGAGACCACAGCCTACGCGCCCAACAGTCCCTACGCGGCCTCGAAAGCGGCCTCCGATCACCTGGTCCGCGCCTATCACCACACCTGGGGCCTTCCCGTTCTCACCACTAACTGCTCCAACAACTACGGCCCGTTTCAGTTTCCTGAAAAGCTCATTCCGCTCATGATTCTCAACGCGCTCGACTCTAAGCCCCTCCCCGTCTATGGCGACGGCCTGAACGTGCGCGACTGGCTCTTCGTCGAAGACCACTGTTCGGCCATTCGGACCGTGCTTCAAAAAGGCCGCGTCGGCCAGACCTATAACATCGGCGGAAACAGCGAGCGCGCAAACATTGATGTGGTGACGACGATCTGTGATCTTGTCGACGAAATGCGTCCCCGCGCCGCGGGCGGTTCGCGCCGCGATTTGATCACCTACGTCAAAGACCGCCCCGGCCATGACCGCCGTTACGCCATCGATGCTTCCAAGCTCTCGCGCGAACTGGGCTGGCAGCCCGCGGCTGAGTTTGAAAGCGGCCTGCGCAAAACCGTTCGCTGGTATCTTGAAAACTCCGCCTGGATTGAAAGCGTTCGCACCGGCGCGTATCTCGATTGGATCAGCAAGAACTACGCGGAGCGAGTCGCCTTATGAAGGGAATCATCCTCGCCGGAGGTTCCGGCACGCGCCTTTATCCCGTCACCCACGTGGTATCGAAGCAACTGCTGCCCGTCTACAACAAGCCCATGATTTATTACCCGCTCAGCACGCTCATGCTGGCCGGCTTGCGTGACATCCTCATCATTTCCACGCCCCAGGACACTGCCCGTTTCGCCGAACTGCTCGGCGACGGCACTCGCTGGGGCATCAACATCAGTTATGCCGTACAACCCAGCCCTGACGGCCTGGCGCAGGCCTTCCTCATCGGCAGGGAATTCATCGCTGGCGATGCAAGCGCTCTGGTCCTCGGAGACAACATCTTTTACGGGCAGGGTTTCTCGCTTCAGTTGCAGTCGGCAGCTGCGCTCAAGCGGGGCGCAACCGTTTTTGCCTATCAGGTTGAAGATCCGCAGCGCTACGGAGTGGTCGAGTTCGACAAGCAGGGCCGCGCCATCAGCCTGGAAGAAAAGCCCAGGGAGCCGAAGTCGCGCTACGCGGTCACGGGCCTCTACTTCTACGACAGCGACGTGGTCGGCATCGCCTCAGCGCTGAAGCCGTCGGCCCGTGGCGAATTGGAAATCACCGATCTCAACAGAAAATATCTTGAAGCAGGTAAGCTAAACGTCGAAATCATGAGCCGCGGCATGGCCTGGCTCGACACGGGCACGCATGACTCGCTGCTCGAAGCCGGCCTCTTCGTTCATACCATCGAGCGCCGCCAGGGCCTCAGCATTGCCTGCCCGGAAGAGATCGCCTTTCGCCAGGGCTTCATCACCGCCGGGCAACTGGAAGCGCTCGCCCAGCCAGTCATCAAAAGCGGATACGGGCAATATCTGCTGGCTCTATTGCGCGAACCCCATTTCGCATCGAAGGCTGGCGAGCTATGAAGGTTCGAGAAACATCGCTGCCGGGCGTCCTCGTGCTCACACCGCAAGTCTACAAGGACTCACGCGGCGCCTTCGCGGAGACTTTCAATCTGCGCAAGATGGAGCAAGCAGGTCTGCCGTCCGTCTGGGTGCAGGACAACTTCTCCGTCTCCAGCAAAAACGTGCTGCGCGGCATTCACTATCAGATTACGCAGCCGCAGGGAAAACTCGTCCGTGTAACCAGCGGAGCGGCTCTCGATGTTGCCGTCGACATTGGGCGCGGCTCCGCGACATTTGGCAAACATTTTGCCATCGAACTCACTGCGGAATCGGGCGACATGCTGTGGATTCCCCCCGGATTCGGCCATGCCTTTCTCGCGCTCACCGATCAGGTCGGCTTCGCCTACAAAGTAACGGATTATTACTCTCCCGCCGGCGAGCGCACCATCGTGTGGAACGACCCTGACATTGCCATTCCATGGCCCGTCGACCCCGCCCAAGCCATCGTTTCAGACAAAGACCGCGCCGGCTCCACGCTACGCGACGCGGAGATCTTTCCGTGACTGCGAGGAGTTCCTCGAACCACACCACAGCGCCAGACGATTTGAAAACGCTGAAACTTAGAACGGAACGGATAGAGACTTCGGGTGAGGGGGGATGGAGTGAAAGCTGAAGGCAGGGAAGTACAACAGAGGAAACCTGCCAACCTGCGGCTGCCGAAGCGCTGGAACCCCGCCCATCACGCTGAAAGAAGCGCGGGTCGGGAAAATGGGCAACCACATCTCGAATTTTCTATGTAGTCAGTCCCGCCGCATGCCGTCCAGTCAGAACGCTCGAACTTCTTCAGTGGAGGCAGGACGATCCACATGGGGGATTTTTTGAGCGTGCGCAAAGGTATTCTCGCAGTCCGGCATACTGGATAGCAGTAGGCCGTCTCCCTGCTCGAAGGCCCAGGTTTTGAGAAGGCCATCGATGATGGCACAATCCCATCGCCTCAACACGCTATCGATAATCAGCTTGAAATCGGAGGTAAACGTGGCGTTGGCCATGTAGTCCTCGTCCAGCTGGTGCTTCGCCGGCAGAACCACCGAGTGATAGAACGACTCCAGGTGGTGTTTGGGGACGCGGTCGAGCATCACTTCTTCCCGGGCAAAAGCAATCGTGGCTGCGCCTGTGATCCCGGCACGGCAAGGGACATTGGAAATCGCATGTGCCGGCAGTTTAGGCCTCGGGCCCACCAGGCTCATGTGTCCGGCCAGCACATTGAACAGTTGAGGCACTTCATCCAGTTTCCAGCGGCGCAGGAATGGCCCCACCGAAGTGAACATCTGGTTTCCTGAAGTGGTGACGGGTTGATGGGTCTTGTCTGAAGTGTGAACCATGGTCCGGAATTTGAAGATGGTGAATTCCCGGCCATGGCGGCCCATGCGCTTTTGCAGAAACAGGACGGGCCCCTTGGATGTAAGCCGGACGGCCAGTCCGACTACCAAAAAGATCGGAACCAGGATAGGCAACATGGATACAACACAAACGCAGTCAAACACACGCTTGGAGCCCGAGTGCGACCATGGACTGAGGCCCTTGCCGAACAGAATGTGCGATGGGTCAATTTGCGAGAGATCAGAGACCAGCCGAGGCTTCTGCGCTGGCAAAAACTGCGGGAAGCTGTCGCCGCCTTCTGAAGCACTGCGCTGCGAGGATCGATTCAACCCCGTTAGTTCAGGTGCTTTCGGAACATACGACTCGGTGCTCACTTGTGGCCCTCCACAGAACAATACATCGATTTGGCAAGAAAATGCTATGCGGCGCAGTATTTTGCGCTTAAGTTGAGCCTCGCAGCGTGACACAAATCTCAGCCTGGGGCTGTTTCATCGAACGAGCCTTTCCGTTGACCCTCCATGCATCTGCCAGGAAGGACAGCCCACGCAGTTAATTCTCTCCGTAACAAAATGAATTCGTTGACAATACATCCACCAAAAGTCTAGCAGATTGCATGGGGTAGAGGTAAAAAATCCGGTAAATCTCAGCGCGTTAGACTTTCCCGCGGCAGCAAGATTAGATGTCGTATTTGCAAAAGAGTCAACACGCTCTCCTATATCGCTTTTATCTTGGAAATCAACAACAGACGAATTAGAAGCAAACAGCGAGAACAGGGATGGCTTAATTCAAAGCGACGGATCCCCAGGTTAAGACCAGCCCGCTAGGTCGACCGGATCGCTCGCTTGGTTAGCTTTACCTCCTTTGAAATCTTGGAAATCGATGAGATTATTACTACGGTACTCATTCTATTTATTATTTAACTAATAAAGAAAGAATAAGCAGAAGATCCGAATTTCCGCCCACGATATTGACCTCAAAATGGGAATAAAAATGGTTATGCACTGCTTGCTGATTCGCCGAGTCTCTTTCAGCGGGTTACTCCTTTGGTACAAAGTCAGCCAGCATTCCTCTCAAGCCATCGAGGCAAGTCGAACCATAGCTTCTTGCTGAAAATCCCTACAAGATAACTCGATCATTTCGAGCCGTGAGGAAGACTTTTCTGGTGCATTCTCTTCGCGAAGCGTGATTCCGCGGGTTGGCTGCCCAGGCAGTTCAACCAAGTATCCGGGATCGTTCGCTTTGACCCGATCATCCCCCGCACTCTGCGGTAGGCTCACTCCGGCAGCGGCTTCACAATCATGTTCGCCAGAAACTCCTCGCGTGGAAGGAACGGGAACATATCCTCCAACGGCTTAGAAACGAAAGATCCGTCGGGCTTTTGGTACGATTGCAAGCGCGGCGCGCGCACCTCGTCCGGAATCACGCGCACATCCACCATCACCGGGCCGTCCATTGCGAGCGCACGTTTCACATCTGCGCGCAGATGCTTCTGGTCTTCAATCACAATGCAGGGAATGTTATAGGCCGCGGCCACCTTACCGAGATTAGGCACCGTAAGGCCCGTCCCGCTGTCGCACCCGATGCTGGGTTTGCCGAAATATCCCGTTTGCGATGCGCGGATGGAAGCGTACCCATCGTTGTTGAGGACGAAGAATTTCACCGGCAGCTTGAGCCTGGAAGTTGTCTCAAGCTCCTGAATGTTGAACTGAAAGCCACCGTCTCCATCCACCAGTATGGTGCGCTTGCGTCCGCCGCCAATGGAGACAGCCAAGGCCATCGGCAGTCCATAGCCCATGGCTCCAAGCCCGGCCGTGTGGTAAATGCGCTGACCATTGCGGGTGGGACAGGCAAGCAGAAAAATCTCAATCCCACTGCCGGAACTGCCGGAGACAAGCAGATCGTCCGGGCTCGACTCGGTCCCGATCACCTCCGCCAGATGGAAGATGCTCACCTTGCTGTCCGGGTTCCGGTGCTCATCGGTTACTACGGGGTAGCGTGTTTTCCACGCGGTGCAGCGCTTGTCCCAGGCGGAGTGATCACGCAACCGGATCGAGTCTTTCTGACGCAGCAATTCCTTGAGAAAGGCCTTCGCATCCGCGCAGATGGGCTGCTGCAGATGCGGATATAGCTTGGCCAGTTCCGCCGCGTCGATGTCCACCGCGGCCTTGTGCGCTTCGCGTGCAAGATTATGTGGCGCATACCCGGTGATGGCGAAATCCAGGCGAACGCCTGTCGCCAGCAGGAAGTCGCAATTCTGCAAGGCAAAATTGGCTCCGCGTGCCGCCACCGAACCAGGCCGGCCCACAAATGTCGGCTCGTCGCTCGGCACCAGATCCGCGGCGCACCAAGTTGCCACAGAGGGAATTTGCAGCAAACCGCGAAGCTCTTCAAACTCCTGGGTGGCGCGCGCCAGCCGGATGCCATTGCCCGCAAACAGCAGCGGCCGCTCCGCCTGGTTCAGCTTCTCGATCAGCAGGCTGACCTCGCGCTTCAAGTCGGCGTTGTCGCGGTGCTCTCCCGGTTCCAACGGGTCGAAGCCGCGCAGCGTGGCGGGATCGTCAATCGGAGAAGCCTGCACATCCAGCGGAATATCCACCCACACCGGACCGGGCCGGCCATTCAGAGCGAGATAGACGGCCTTTTCCATGTGGTAGCGAATCTCCGCCGGATCAAGAACTGTGACGGCGTATTTGGTAATCGGCTTCACGATGGAAACGATGTCCACTTCCTGCACGCCGAGTTGGCGCATGCCCAGCGGCCGTCCCTCCTTGTCAAACATCCGGTCTGGCCTCTTCACCTGGCCAGAGACGAACAGCGTCGGCGTCGAGTCCAGCCACGCCCCGGTAACCCCGGTGATGGCATTGGTGCCGCCTGGGCCGGTGGTGACCATGCACACCCCAAGGTGGTTCGTCACCTTGGCATAGGCCTCGGCGCACATGGCGCTAGCCTGCTCATGCGAGTTGCAGACGGGCTCAATCGCAGTTTCAGTACTGAGAGACTGGTTCAGATGCATGGCGCCGCCGCCGGTAACCAGAAAAACATGCTTCACGCCCTGCTCGGCAATAAAGCGCACAACATAATCGGATAGTTTCATCAGTTCAACCGTAGCCTTGTTGGGAAAAATGATTTGAGATTCAGGGCCGTGTGAAGACTTCCTGCGCGCTTAGTCCACGCACCGCGAGCAAAGCGTCCATGAGTTCGCGAACCGCTCCGTTGCCACCATTATTTTTCGCAATGAAATCCACGCGGGCCAGAACCTCGCGCGCTGCGTTCGCCGGGGCCGCGGAGAAGCCGGCAATCTCCATCGCAGCCAGGTCGTTTACATCGTCACCCATGAAGCAGATTTCAGTCAGATCGATACTTGCAGCCGCGGCAAACTCGCGCAAAGCGGTTGCCTTGTCGCGGCAGCCCTTCGTGACATGCCGGATGTGCATCTTCTCGGCATAACGGTCAACGAGCGGGCTGTTCTCGCCTGAAATGAGCGCCAGTTCCAGTCCCGCGCGTCGCGCCAGTGAGACACCCATGATGTCGGCAAAGCAGAAGCGCTTCCATTCTGCGCCATCAGGGCCCCACCAGACTCCACCGTCGGTGAGCACGCCATCCACGTCCATCGCCACGGCTCGAATGCGATCCAGGCTAAGCTCCGAGCCGATCTTTGCGTCTTTGCTTTCCGTCATGCCGGGCTAGACCGCGGCGCCCACGCGGCGAAGTTTCTTGATAATCGGCACTTCGCGCTCATAGACACGCTTGATGCCGTCACCCTTCGATTGCTCCCAGAGGCGAATATCGCGCACCAGCCGGGAAATGCCATTCGGCTCGAGCGATGCTGCCTGGTCCGAACCCCACATGGCGCGGTCCATCGTGATGTGGCGCTCCACGCAGCAAGCTCCCAGCGCCGCTGCGCACACGCTGGTAGGAATGCCCGTTTCGTGACCCGAGTAGCCCACCGGAACGCCATAGCGCCTTTCCATGGTCGGAATCGCCCGCAGGTTCAGTTCGTCGTAGCTGGCTGGATACGTGCTGGTGGCGTGCAGCAGGATGAGATCTTTTTTGCCCAACACATCGACCGCATGGTCAATCTCCGCGTAGGTGCTCATCCCCGTCGAAAGAATGATCGGCCTTCCGGTTCTGCGAATGTGCTTCAGCAGGTTGTCGTCGGTCAGCGACGCGGAGGCAATTTTATGCACCGGAACATTGAACTGCTCCAGGAAGTCGACAGACTCCTCATCCCACGGTGAACCGAACCAGGGCATTTTTACCGACCTGCAAAAAGAGCTGATCTCTTCGTATTCTTCCTGGTCGAATTCGAGAGCGTGCTTGAGATCTCCGTTGGTTGTGCCGAACGGATTCTCGCGCGGTTTGGCCAGTTCTTCCGCCGTATAAACCACCTCGACGGTTCGCTTCTGAAACTTGACGGCATCGCATCCGGCCGCAACGGCCACGCTGATCAATCGCTTGGCGAGATCGATGTCGCCATTGTGGTTGATGCCGATTTCCGCAACGATAAAACAAGGCTGATCCTCACCCACCAGCTTGCCGCCGACCTTAACCGTACTCATCAATAAAACTCCTCTGGACGCTTCATTTTTGGAAGCGCCGAATCTCCGGCGGCGCAAAGCCTTGCCCAACGTCGTCGCGTGCAATTCCCAGCAGCCATCATACCAGTTCACAAGATGCCTTTGGCTGCAATCACGACGGCTCGGGTCAAGGCTCCGGAAGGGTATCATGGGCCCGATGTGGTCTGCCCGCGAGCCTGGCGCCATGAATCGTTAATCCCAGATACTTGTCGTCTATATTGTTGTATTTAAAGTATTCTCGTGCGCATCGTTTCAAGGCAAATTGGATTTTTAACGGGCAATGCGAACCTGTTGCATGCAATTTAAAACCGCCGCTCTACCTGCATGGACATGCGAAAATCGCGCGCCGATGTCCGGGGTTTATGCTGGTTGTGTGAAGCCGCTGGCCAGCGAAGATCTCGAACATATTTTGACGCACACAGTCCCACTTTGGGATGGAGTCCGCGGTCGGCACATTTTCCTTTCCGGGGGAACGGGTTTCTTCGGCGCGTGGCTCCTGGAGAGCCTGGCCTGCTGCAACCAGAAGTTGAATCTCGAACTCTCATGCACCGTGCTCTCTCGCGATCCTGAAGCGTTTGCTGGCAGAATGCCGCACCTGGCATCTGATTCCTCTATCCACTTTCTCAAAGGAGATGTTCGCAACTTCGCATTCCCCGATCGGGATTTCGATTTCGTGATCCATGCCGCTGTTCCCACCACAGCCGAAGCAGGCCGCCAGCCGCTTGAGTTATTGAGTACACAGCTCGGTGGCGTCGAACACATGCTTCGATTCGCCAAAGCTCGCGGTGTCAGGAAGTTTCTTTTCATCAGTTCCGGCGCCGTCTACGGGCCGCAGCCGGAACATCTGAGCCATATTCCCGAGGATTACCTCGGTGGCCCAAACTGGCTCGATCCGAATGCTGCCTATGCGGAAGGGAAGCGGGTTTCCGAACAGATGTGCAGCGTGTATGCGCGCGAATCCGCCATCGAGTTCATAATCGCGCGCTGCTTCGCATTTGTCGGCCCGCATCTGCCTCTGGACCAGCATTTCGCCATCGGAAACTTCATAGCAGGTGCGCTGGCCGGCAGAAACATTTCCATCCGCGGCGACGGCACGCCCATGCGCTCCTATCTCTATGCCGCCGATCTCGCCATCTGGTTATGGACGCTGCTGCTTCGCGGAACTAACGCAGGATCGAACCCACAGGTGTTCAACGTTGGCTCCGGGCGGGCGATCAGCATTCGCGATCTGGCGCAAACAGTCATCGACGAACTGAATCCGGCGCTTAAGCTTGAGATTGCTCAGCAGCCAATCGCCGGCGCGCCGTTGCTGCAATACGTTCCCGACGTGCGAAAAGCAGAAGCGATGCTGGGCCTGCGCCAAACCATCGGGCTGCCTGAAGCCATCCGCCGCACCGCCGCCTGGCACGGATAAGTAAACCGACCATTAAACTGAGCCGGGGCAGTGAGCCGTGAAATTTGAGCGGATAGACGAGGCTGTTCTTATCGCGTGGCGTGGCCTGCTGCAGCCAATTCATGCTCGCAGACGCTCAACTCCACCCAGTCGCAGAGCATGTGTCCGCAAAGGATGTGGCCCTCCTGGATGCGCGCCGTGTCCTTCGATGCAATGCGAAGCGTCGCGTCGGCTATGGATGCCATCGCTCCGCCTCCTTCTCCAGTGAGCGCGACTGTGAATGCGCCCATCCGCCGTGCGGTTTCGAGCGCCGCGCAAACGTTCCTGCTATTGCCCGATGTCGAGATGCCCACCACCACATCGCCCTTCGCGCAAAGCGCCTCCACCTGGCGTTCAAAGACTCTCTCGTATCCGTAGTCGTTTCCGATCGCGGTCAGGATCGAGGTATCTGTCGTCAGCGCGATCGATGGAAGTCCGCGCCGTTCGCGCCGAAAGCGTCCCATCAGCTCCGCGGCCATGTGTTGAGAGTCGGCCGCGCTTCCTCCGTTGCCGCACCACAAAACTTTTCGCCCCGCAAGAATGGCGCGGGTCATCTCGCCTGCAATGCGTTCAAGCACCGCTTGCTGCGTCGAGATAGCTTGAATGACGGCCAAATGCTCATCGATAGCAAGCTGGAACACAACAGATGGGTTCAATGAGGATGGCACTTGCTGCTCCTTAATTCAGTAATCTTCAACGGAAGTCATGTTCACTTGTACCCATCTTGTCTTCAGTCCATTTTTAGTTTTTCTAGACAGGGACTTTTTCCATTCTTCTTGACTCTCATTGTCCGTCTCTGTAGGATCGGGTGTCAATTCTCTTTGATGCGAACAGTAGTGAGTTCGCTAGCATCGGTTAGGACAACGCATCGCCGTGACAACGGGAGTATTTCGCAAGCCGGGTTTCTCGCATCGGTTCAGACAGAGCGTCGCAGGTCAACTCAAACAAACCAGGCTAGGAATCATTCTCTTGCCGTGGCTGGCCGCTTCGATCGGCGTTCTTGTCGCCAAGCGAGCGCTTCTCGATCACGCGCCAGTTCCGCTTTACGCCGAGATTGCTCTGGGCCTTCGAAATCCTCCGGCCATTCACTTTTGGGAGAAGATCGCTCTCTTCCGATCCGACATCCTGTGTTACTTCTTTTTCGTCCCACTGGTGTTTGGTCTGCTCACGCACCGGCTCCCGCCGCGCTGGCGAATGGCCATCGTTATCCTTGGCGCGTTCTTCGTTGAAGCCTTGGTGTGCGCCGAAACGATTGTGTTTTTCATTACCGGTACGTTTTCATCGCTGACCATGATGTGGGTCTCCGTATCCTGGGCCATCAGCAGCCACACTACGGCATTCTTTTCTCTTCCCGCTATCACCCTTTTCAAGGTCGTGGCGTTGCTCGTTTTCGTAGGGCTGTTCACGCTCATCGCGCTGGTCGGCTTACATGACAATGCGCGCTGGTTGAATCATGCCAGCCTGGCGGCATTCGGTCTCGCATCCATGTTTGCAGCCGTCGCATGGATCCCCGCCGTTCCCGCAATGCCCTGGACGCAGACTCTCGTGCAAATGGCCGCGTATCCGGCAATGTTTGAAAACAGTTCTTCCTTTTTGCATTCCGGCAGCGTTACCGATCTGCTCCAGGCGTACCGTGAAGCCTCGCATGTTCCTCCGCAGGAACCATCGGCGTTCACCGGCAAAGCAAAAAACTACAACGTAATTTTGTTCGTCATGGAAGCCATGACCGCGCATGCTTTCGACCCGGCTCGCGATTCGCTGGCCGACATGCCCAACGTCCGGCGTCTCCGCGATCAATCATTCCTGATGGGAAGGCATTACACAAGCTACCCGCTCACCAACGCGGCGGCATTTTCCATCTTTACATCAATGTATGAGAAGTCTCCCACCGGCAATAACATCGGCAATCGACTTCAGCTTCCAGGACTTGTCAACAGCCTGCGGGATGCCGGATATGAGACCGGCTATTATGGCTACATCTGGAAGATCCCCTCCGAGCGCGACGACCGGATGCTGGCCAGTTTTGGATTCAATAAGATCGTTGAGCCCCAGATTGATCAAAGACTCGACTGGCAAGGGGATTCAACATTCTATGGTCCTGTGGAATACGCCGAGAACCACGATCTTCAGGCACTGCAATCACTGCGGGAACAGATTCATGGCTGGACGGCCAACCGGCAGCGGTTTGCTGCGGCCTTTTTCCCGGAGATAGGTCACGACCCGTACCGGGAACTAAGCGGGCATAAATCGACGACTGAACTTGAGCGCGGCCATCAGTTAGCGGTTCACCAAGATGCGTGGCTGGGTGAGTTATTAGACGAGTTACAGCGGGACGGAGCGCTGGATAACACCATCATCGTGTTGACTGCCGATCACGGAATGCGTTTTTTGAGTGTACAGGATGGTTCCGGAGTTCCTTTGCTTCCGCATGGAAAAGTCGAAGACGTCACCATGCGCGTGCCCATGCTCATGTATGTGCCGGGAGTCGTGAAACATGCCACTCCGATCGATTATCCAACCTCGCACATCGACATAACCCCAACGCTGCTTGATTTGCTGGGAATCTCGACAGGACGGGAGCTTGAGGAAGGCTCGTCCATCTTTGATCCCGAGATTCAAGATCGACGCTTGTTTCTGGCGATGGATTTCTTTGGCGCATCAGGTTTTTACTACCAGGGCTTTTACTATTCCTGCGGCCCCGTGGGTGTCGTCTATAAGAGCTCAACTCTGGATTTTACCGATAAAGATGCTCTGAGGTACGACAGCAAGGAAGCGGAGACCGTTCGTGCTGTGATTGCGGAGCAAAATGCCAGTCAACGGCTGATCCTCGACCATGTGCTCAAGGGTCAGTATCGTTGAGCACCATGCGACATGCCATCCTGTTTCTCCCTGCCCACAGGTTTCTCCCGTCCAAGAGAAGGGCAATGCCTCCTTGCAGTGCATAATATCCACAGGGAAGGCATCTGGTGAACGTTCTGGCAGGCAAAGACAGGCTCAGCGGCAGCGAAGATTCCGTCGGTATAAGTGAGCCTGATGCGGTGCAACTTCCTCCGCCTGGAATTGCGATGCGTCGTGTTGCGCTGATCTACAATCCCGCCTCTGGCCAGCGCTCCCGGTTGCGAACTGCCGTCATCGAAGATGTGCTTGCCGTGCTCCGTGGCGCCGGCATTGAGGCAGAAGCACTGGAAACCTACGCCCCCGGAAGCGCCGGGACGCAGGCGCAGGAGGCAGTGCGGCGAGGATGTGACACCATTCTGGCCTGCGGCGGCGATGGCACCGTTCATGAAATTCTGCAGTGCCTGGTTGGCACTCCGGTCGCGCTGGGGGTTGTGCCGCTGGGTACAGCCAATGCACTGGCCGCAAATCTGGGCCTAGGCTCATCGCCAGCCAAAGCTATCCGCATGCTGCTTACCTCAACCCCGGTGCGCGTTTCGGTGGGCCACATCTTTTACCGCGACGCGCAGGGAGCCAGCCGCTCGCGCTATTTCACGGTTGCCGCCGGCGTTGGCGCGGACGCTCTTTTCATGTCGCGGCTTGATCCCCACCTGAAGCGGCGATTCGGTTATGCCCTTTATCTAGCGGTGGCGCTGCGCGTTTGGGCCACACACTCGTTTCCTCTTTTCAACGCGGCATTTGTGGCGCACGACAGCCATAGCGCGCGCGAGGAAGCGGTCTCCCAGCTTTTGGCGGTACGCATCCGCGATTTTGGCGGCATCCTGCACAATCTGGTCCCCGGCGCAACGTTACGCCACAACCGTCTGCGCCTGGTGGCTTTCAAGACGCGCAGCCGACTACACTATCTCGGTTTCATTTTCGCAATCCTATTCAGACGCAACGGATTCTCTCAAAAGATTGAGTTATTGGATGCTACGGCGGTGGAGTGCCGCGTCCCCGACGGTTCGTCGGCCTCCGTATTTGTCGAGGCGGATGGCGAATTGCTAGGCGCTTTGCCGGTCAGGATCGAGATTGTGCCCGAATCTCTGACCTTATTGATTCCATCCCACGCCCGCCCCTGAAAGCTCGCTGAACCCACGCAGCAATTGAACCCAGACAACGGTTGCTCAAGCACTGTCTATTCAAGAGACGGGAATTGTTATGGAAGTACGGGCAACACTGACTCTCCGCGCTCAGACGCGCCGTCCGAAACGTGAACCGTGTGAACGCCGGACTTAGCTTCCAACGCGAAGTCGGTGATGGTTTCGGCCACAAAGTCCAGCATCGGCCTGGTTAATCCCGGAAACACGCCGATCCAGAACACATTGTTCATGACAAAATCTGTGTTGGGCAGATCGCCAATCACACGGTACTCGCAATCTTTATAGGCTGGCTGCCGAAGCAGATTGCCGCCGAACAGGAGCCGTGTCCCGATCTTTTTTGCTGCCAGAGCACGGGTGAGGTCCTCGCGGCTGAATGGCGCGTCTTCACGAACTCCGATGGGAAAACCAAACCACGATGGGTCCGAGCCCGGCGTCGCCTCGGGCAGCAGAAGAAACTCCTCCATCGGCTTCAACGCCGCAGACAGGTAACGAAAATTCTCCTTGCGGCGTTCAATGAAGTGCGGCAGCTTGGCAATCTGCGAGACACCCAGAGCGGCCTGCATGTCCGTAGCCTTCAGGTTGTACCCAATGTGGGAGTAGGTATATTTGTGGTCGTATCCGCAGGGCAATGTGCCAAGCTGCCAGTCGAAACGTTTGCCGCAGGTATTGTCTTTGCCGGGATGGCACCAGCAGTCCCGGCCCCAGTCACGGAACGATTCAATCAGCACCTGCAAATCTGGCCTATTAGTCAGCACCGCGCCGCCCTCGCCCATGGTGATGTGATGCGCGGGATAAAAGCTGACCGTCGCGATGTCGCCAAAAGTCCCTACCGGCTGTCCCTTCCAGGTAGAGCCAAGCGCATCGCAGCAATCCTCGATCAGCCAGAGGTTGTGCTTCTTCACAAAAGCGGTCACCGCATCCAGATCAAAGACATTCCCCAGCGTGTGGGCGATAATCACAGCCCTGGTCTTCTCGCTGCGCGCCGCCTCCAGTTGGCTCGAGTCAATCTCGTAGGCAGGCAGCGTCACGTCCACGAAGACCGGCACAAGGCGATTTTGAAGAATCGGATTGATCGTCGTTGGAAAACCCGCCGCCACTGTAATCACTTCGTCGCCCGGCTTAAGCCGCCGGTCACCGAGTTTTGGTGAGGTCAAAGCACTTACCGCCAGCAGGTTGGCAGAGGAGCCGGAGTTAACCAGTGAAGCGCAGCGGACGCCCACAAAACGAGCGAGTTTGCGCTCAAAATCCTCCGCAAAGCGTCCGGTCGTGAACCAGCAATCCAGCGCCGAATCCACCACGGAACTCAGGTCCCCGCCATCGACCACCTTACCCGATACCGGCACTGGCGACTCGCCCGGTCTGAACTCCGAAACAGGAAAAGCCTCTAGGAAATATTGGGCGGAGAGATCGAGGATTTGCTGCCGAAGCTGAGTCGTTTTAGGTGTCATCAGAGGTCCGTAGCCTAAGCATACACAATCGCAATGCCGCAATGTACTATAGAGCTTGTCCGGAACAATGTTGCCCCGCCGCCTTGTAGACATTGCACCCCGTATCTTGTGAAACGCTAAGAGGCTGAAATGAAAGCTGTTATTTTGGCCGGTGGGCTTGGAACAAGGCTCAGCGAAGAAACCGGTACGCGCCCCAAACCGATGGTCGAGATTGGCGGGCGGCCAATTTTGTGGCACATTCTGAAGGTCTACTCTCAGCACGGAATCAATGACTTCGTTATCTGTTGCGGCTACAAGGGTTACCTCATAAAAGAATACTTCGCCAACTACTTCCTGCACACCTCTGACGTGACCTTCGACATGAAGGACAATCGGATGCAGGTGCATCAGAGCGTCGCCGAGCCTTGGCGCGTCACGCTCGTTGACACAGGAGACGACACCGGCACCGGCGGCCGTCTCAAAAAGGTCTCCCAATATCTGCAGGGTGAAGAGGCTTTTTGCATGACGTATGGAGACGGCGTCAGCAACCTGGACATCTCTGCGGCAATCAGCTTTCACTCCAGCCACGGCAAACTCGTCACCGTCACCGCCGTGCAGCCGCCGGCCCGCTTCGGCGGCCTGCAAATCGACGGGACGGCTATCTCCAGTTTTCAGGAAAAGCCGAACGGGGAAGGCGGATGGGTCAACGGCGGTTTCTTCGTTCTCTCCCCGAAGGTCTTGAACGAAATCGAAAGCGACGGCTCCATGTTTGAGCGAGAGCCCATGCAGAGCCTGACCGCGAAGAAGCAGGTGCAGGCGTTTTTTCACCACGGCTTCTGGCAACCGATGGACACGCTTCGTGACAAGCAGAGGTTAGAGGATCTCTGGGCCACAGGGAGAGCGCCGTGGAAGACATGGTGAATCCGTGGCAGGGACGGCGAGTCTTCCTCACCGGACATACAGGCTTCAAGGGCGGTTGGCTCGCGCTTTGGCTTGACCGCTTGGGAGCACAGGTCCGCGGATATGCGCTGGACCCGGCAACCGAACCCAATCTATTCACCTCCGCATCCGTAGCCGCCGTTCTTGACGATGTTCGCGGCGATGTTCGGGATTACGCAAAGATCGAAGCCTCGATCACCGAGTTTCGTCCGGAGGTGGTCTTTCACCTCGCGGCACAGCCGCTGGTGCGTCGATCCTATGCGGATCCGCTCGGTACATACGCTGTCAACATCATGGGCACGGCGCATGTGCTCGAAGCCGTCCGCAAGACTCCCAGCGTGCGCGCGGTTGTCTGCGTCACCACCGACAAGTGCTACCGAAATCAGGAGTGGGTGTGGCCATATCGTGAGACCGACCCGCTCGGCGGCTATGATCCATACGCTTCCAGTAAAGCCTGCGCGGAAATCGTCAGCGCGGCTTACAGAAGTTCATTTTTTCCAGTCGACCGTCTCCATGAACACCATGTCGCTCTGGCCACGGCGCGCGCCGGAAACGTGATCGGAGGCGGCGACTGGTCGGAAGACCGGCTCATCCCCGACCTGATCCGCGGCTTCCAAGCCAGGCAGTCGGTGCTGATCCGCAGGCCGAACGCCATTCGTCCCTGGCAGCACGTGCTCGAGTCGCTTCACGGATACATCACGCTCGCGGAACAGTTGCTTGCGGAGCGCGCGCAGTTCGCCTCGGCATTCAACTTTGGCCCCGCCCCCGACGACGCGTGGCCCGTCGAGCGCATCGTCACGACGGCCGCGCGGATGTGGGGCGAAGGCGCATCCTGGGTGCGCGATGCCGAGCCGGGTGTGCATGAAGATCATTTTCTAAGATTGGACGCAAGCAAAGCCCGCGTGGAACTCGGCTGGCAACCGCGCCTCGGAATCGAAACTGCTCTGGAGTGGACGATGGCCTGGTATCGTGCGGCTCAACAACGCGCGGACATGCGCCAGGAGACGCTGGCCCAGATCGCCGCGTATGAGGAACTACTCGGATGAGTTCATTGTCCGGCAATCGGGTTTCAATTCTGCCCTTGATTACGAACTCAAACTCAGTCCCGGCTTCTGTGCTTGGGCCAGTAAGATGTGCGAATGACTCCTTGCCGGCAATAATCCAGGGTTGGAAAGTCGAGTCTCTATCCCCGATGCCGAGGCGTCGCTAATGGCCCAGATTTCCAAATCCGAAGGGTCTGTTGCCTGGTTGGCTCGGCAACGGACGCACGCCAAGAACTGGCTGCACGATCGGCTTGGAATCGACCACGCGATCGGTTTCACTATTCTCGCCAGAGCGTGGAGTAGCACGGCTGGATTGGTGACCGTGGCCCTCATCGCCCGCTTCCTGTCCCGTGCGCAACAGGGCTACTACTACACCTTCGGCAGTCTCATCGCGCTGCAGATCGTCTTTGAACTGGGTTTCTCGTTCGTCATCCTGCAAATGGCCAGCCATGAGCGGGCTCATCTGACTTTTTCTCCCAACGGCCTCATCTCCGGCAATCCCGCAGCCCACGCCCGGCTTGCTTCAGTCCTGCAAAAAACCGTTCGCTGGTATACCGCTGCGGCCGTCCTCATGGCGGCGTTCCTTCTTATCGTCGGTTCCTACTTCTTTTCCACGCATCAGCAGCCTGGGGAGTCTGTCGCCTGGCGTATTCCCTGGTATGCCGCCGTGCTCGCAGCCACACTTACTTTTCAGCTCGATCCCATCCTCTCTTTTATGGAAGGCTGCGGTTTTGTGCCCAACGTGGCCCGGCTCCGCTTCGTCCAGGCGGCCACCGGCAGCATGCTCGCATGGCTGGCCCTCGTCGCGCATCATGGATTGTTCGCCCCCGCCATGATCATTCTTGGCAATGCGAGTATCGCCTCCATCTGGCTTTTTCAGCGCCGCCGCCTACTGTTGCCGCTGATGCGGCACCATCCAGGCGAACACAAGATCCATTGGACGCGCGAGGTATGGCCCTTTCAATGGCGCATCGCGGTCAGTTGGCTTTGCGGATATTTCATCTACCAGTTGTTCAATCCGGTACTGTTTGCCTATAAAGGCGCCATTGTCGCCGGTCAGATGGGCATGTCGCTCAGCCTCTCCACAGCAATGCGTTCTGTCGCGTTTTCCTGGATCAACACCAAAGCAGCGCCGTTCGGAGGTCTGGTGGCGCGCAAGGAGTATTCCGCGCTCGATACGCTCTTCTTTCGTGCAGCCAGGCAATCCGTGGCCGTCGTTGCCGTGGGGGCCCTTGTCGTGTGGCTGGTCGTGGTCTATATGGACTGGGCACACATTCGCTTTGCACAGCGCCTTCTAAGCCCAACGGCGCTCGGAATCCTGCTTCTAGCTACGATTCTGGACACGGTTGTCTTCGCCCAGGCTCTCTACTTGCGGGCACACAAGCAGGAGAAATTTCTGCTCAACTCCGTCCTCGGAGCTCTGCTTGTAGGCGCTTCCACTTTTTTCCTGGGAAGGAGTTATGGTGCGCTTGGCGTAGTGATCGGGTCCTTGCTTGTCGGCCTGGTCATGGGCTTGCCCCTCGGCACCTACACTTTCGTCAAGTACCGGAAAGCATGGCATGAAAACTAACAGGCCTCTGCTGACGATCGCCATCCCAACGTTCAATCGAGCAATCTATCTCCGCGCGTTGCTTTCCAGTCTGCACAGCCAGCTAGCTGACCAATCAAGCGTGGAACTGCTTATCTCAGACAATGCATCTCCGGATGAAACGACTGCGGTCGTCGAGGAATTCACGAAGCGCGGTTTGACCCTGCGCTACCTGCGCAACCAAACCAATATCGGACCCGATGCTAACTTTCTGCAATGCTATGAAGAGGCTGCCGGAAAATACGTCTGGGTCTTTGGCGACGACGACCTGATCCTGGACGGGGGCCTCGCTATAGTCGTCAGTCTGCTCGAACGAGAGTCCCCGGATTACATGTTCGTCGCGCCCTATGTCTTTCACGATTCAATCGCCGAAGTCACGCCCGCAAAGCGCATTGCACCGACTGCAACAATCAGCGATCCAATTGAGATGGTCTCTCTTGTCAATCTGCACGCCGACCTGATTCTCATCAGCGGCGCAATTGTCGACAAGGATCGCATTGCTTCTCTCCAGCACCCTCCGTTCAGTTCTTTGATCGAAACCAATCTTGTGCAGCTTGGTTGGGTATTCACTTCTCTTCGCTATCTCCGGCGCGGCGTATTTGTGCAGTTGGGAGTTCTGGCCGCAAGGGCAGGGAACTCTCGAGGAGGCTTTCAGGCCGCGAAGGTCTTCGGCGAAAGCTACCGGCGGGCAGTTTCGGAGATGTTGGCGCCCGATTCAAAGCTCGCAGCAAAGATACTAAACGACCACCTGAAGAACTGGTTTCCCAGGAACTGGCTCGCGTTCCGTGAAATCGGGGAGGATGCCAGAGCTCAGAATGAGATATTGAGCAAGTCGTTCCGTGAAAACCTATGGTATTGGATTTCTATCTACCCACTTCTTCATACCCCACGGGGTCTGGCACGGATTTGGGCAAAACTGCTGCGGGTCCCATCCCGCATTCAAATCAAACATCGGAAGACCTTGCGCACAAAGAGATCTCAGTCTTCTCTTTTCGTCTCTGGAATTCCCTCACAGTGCATTGCGGGCGTGCTTGAGGATCAACGTATTTCTGCGATTGTTGTCCTGTATCATCCCGACAACCGGCTGCTTGAGCGTCTACTGAACAGTACGGCTGATCAGGTAGATCACATCGTGCTGGTTGACAACACGCCAAATCCTGACGACAAGCTGAGTAGCCTCGTGCAGCGCTATGAACCGCGAGTCACATATGTGCCGCTGGGTCACAATATGGGAATTGCCACGGCTCAGAATGCCGGCATCCAAAAAGCGCTCAGTCGGGGCTATTCACATGTTCTGCTACTCGATCAGGACAGCTACCTACATCAAGACATGGTGAAAGAGCTTGCTTATGCGGAACGGAAACTTCTGGAGTCGGGCATTAAAGTGGCTGCTGTTGGTCCAAACTTTATTGACGAAAAGACCGGCACAGCATCGAAGGCAATTCGGCACGGGTGGATGCATGTACAAAGGATTCCGATAGACGGAACCGACACTCGACCGGTCGAGGCAGACTATCTGATCGCTTCCGGTTCGCTGATTCGTTTGTCAATGCTCGCGGAACTGGGTGCTATGCGAGACGAACTGTTCATCGACTGGGTCGATATTGAATGGGGACTGCGCGCCCGCCGCGCGGGGAGCAAATGTTACATTATTCCGAGTGCGGTCATGACACACAGCATTGGTGATAACTTCGTGCAGTTTTTCGCCAAGGACATAAATCTCCATAATAATACCCGCAATTATTACATTGTCAGAAATGCTACTTACTTGTTAAGTATGAAGAGCATGGGATGGAGATGGCGAACAATCACTCTGCTAAAAATCCCCTTATATGTGTGGTTTTACTCCTGGCACTCAAGCAATAGATGGAGCAGCCTAGTCTTATTGTGCAAGGCTTTTTCAGATGGTGTTCAACGCCGTGTAGGTCCCTTAGTCTAGCCGAAGACCATTGTCAATTTTCAACTTTGTGACTGCGATGCGGTAGTGACGCGGCCGGTGCGCTTATCCCCTATGGTCGGTCAGTCGGCCATGAGAGGCTGTAATTCCAGTGGACGCACAGGCTTACTGCGCACGTTGTAGCAGGTCCGTTCGTGATGTTAAGCTCAAGCGTAAGATCCTGTGTGGTTCCTCGTACCAAACATCTGAATCGTGAGCAGAGGCGTGGAAGAGTTGAATCGAAAAGAACATTCGGTTGACGAATGTTATCGGGGACTTGGCGGGTCGGAAGATTACCTCCGTGAAAGGAGTGAAATCAGCGTGTCGATCGTAACCTACGAGACAGATAGAGAAGAGCTCTCGCATCTTCTCGACAATCTGGCCGCGAGCAATCATCCTGTCGATGTTACTGTAATTGACAATTCGCCATCGGATAAGCTGCGCACAACGGTTACTAGTAGACAGGCCTGCTATCTTCACTCTGGATGCAATCTTGGTTTCGGCGGTGGTCACAATCTAGCTTTCAGTCGAACTTTAGATAAATGCAAGTATCATATTGTAATAAATCCAGACATTAGCCTCAGAGAAAGGGTTGTCGGCGACCTTTTTAACTTCATGGAAGACCATCCCAATGTCGGCTTGGTGATGCCCGCGATAAGAAATGCGGATGGAACCGATCAGGGGCTGTGCAAACGCCTTCCCACTCCAGCAGATCTGATAGTGCGTCGCTTTCTGGGAAGAAGGGGGAAAGTACTCTTTCGGGGGCAGTGGGAGCGCTACGATCTCAGGACCGTTGACTTAACCGAAGCGTGTGAAGTTCCATGCCTCTCGGGTTGTTTTATGTTTATGCGATCCGCTGTGTTGCGGCAGGTGGGGGTATTTGATGAAAGGTTCTTTATGTATATGGAGGACGTAGATCTCTGCCGGCGTATTGGCCATTTGTCAAAATGCGCCTATTATCCATTCGTCGCAGTAACGCATGGATATGCCAAGGGGTCCTATCGCGATTTCAAATTGCTTCGACGTCACGCACTGTCGGCTACGCTGTATTTCTTAAAGTGGGGGTGGTTTATCGATGCTGAGCGCAAGCAGTTGAATCAGCGCGCAGGTACGGCAGTCGAATGTCTCCGCAAAGGTCGTGCAATCCGCTGAATGAACTACATGGGCCTGGATGCGCACGTAAGATGAGCACACTCGCCCTGCATTACGAATTACTAGACAGGGAGATACCGTATGGAAACCAGGCCACCGCGAAGTTAGACAATCCAAACCACGCAAAAAAGATTCCATACGTAAGGCAGACCACGAAAAAAATGGAGAGGTACTTGAACGGTATCATCGAGTAGCGAATCATGCTTCCAATCCCCAGCATGTAAATAAAGAACAAGTAGAGGCAGATTCTATCGGCGAGCGTGGAGAGAAATAGACTGAGAATCGTAATAGCGCCTAAGGCAACGATACCTCTGATGATCACTCGCCGAAGCTCGGTTTCGCGGGCCCACTCGAACTTCTGTACAAACATAACCGTCAGCGCCAGGGCTATGAGCAGGATGCGCGTCCACACCCCGTGAGACTGCATGGCGGCATTGTTGTTCAAATAACGCACATACCGCTCGCTGAATAGGAGTGGAACCAAAACAGGAGATACGGCGAGCAGCGCCACGGCCGCGGCCGCTGTTCGTTTGAAACTGCTGATCCACCAAAGGAGGACCAGAAAGATTGCGGAATAGTGAAAGAGTACTGCCAGGCCCGCGAAGAGGTAGAACATCTTTTCCCTGCTGTGTCTGAGATACCCAACCGCATTCAGGGCAAGACCCAGGGCAACTGACTCCCGCGTATAGCCCATGCCAACCACAAACAAAAGATACGGAGTGGCAATAAAGAGTAACAAATTGCTATCGATTTCAACGAGACGTGAGAAATTGAAGAGACAAGCGAGCAGAATCGTAGCACAAATAAGATTCACGATATGAATGTCGCCGCCAGCCAGATAGACGAGCCGGTTACAGATTCCATACAGCGGTTCTACAATGAAAAAGGTGCCAACCAGCGGCAGTTTGCTGATCGCGTGAAAAATCACTTTGTATGCGTCCCAATCGGCGCCGACGTGGTCGCGAAGTCCGATAAAAACACAAATGGCTCCGTATCCCAGCAGCGACATCCCGTCCCGGATGATACGTAGCCTCTTCGGCAAAAACAGAGATCCCAACGCCAGAAAGCAAATGAAGGTTAGCATGGTGAGATAGACAATCATGGTCCCTCATTCCCAGTCTCGACGGATATCTTACGTTCTAAATGAGCCCAAGCGTGCCATTCGGGTCGGTTCTTCCGGCTTGGTTTCAAGGGGCTGAAGCCTTGACTGCTTTGGTCGTATGCGCATTGCACTGTCCAGCACCGGCATTCTGAATTCATGGGAGCGCGTAGCCTAGAAGGGTGCCAGCGCCGTTTCCCTCGCAATTTGCACCGTTGCTTACAAAAGGAGCGAGTGTCGTGCTGCAACTATAGAGCGCCACAAGGCCAAGCCCAGCCTGCGGCGCGGGGTAAACGTAGCCATTCACGCCCAACAGCAGAGCGCCCCCGCAGGTGCCATCTGTAGAAACAAAGTAGCCTGTCATGCCGCTTTTGCAGCCATAGAGAGCCAGGGTGGCGCCTTGCTGCGGGCTCTCGTAAACATGGCCAAGGACTGTCTCCAGCGTGAACCCTCCGGCCGGATCGATCCAGCCCGTGGTAACCTCACGTGCAGTCTGGCTATTATAACGATTTAGGGCCATTACTTGGGTGTCAGGTACCCACTGGACAGAGCCGATATCCCATGTCGAGGGATCTGCCGACAACCCTGCCGCTTGGGGAGATGCATTCCAGGGCGGTCGAGGGTTGGACATGGACGTATATATCTGAAGGGTTGGATACGGACCCACATTGACATCGCCGTACTGATCGCGGAGAAAGCCGGCAATAAAGTTCACCTCATGCCCAGTGAGATTCGTGTCGAATGTCTTAAGCGGCTGCCATGGAGTGGTTCCTGTTAGAAGCGATCCATTCGAGATTCTATACAGTGCAACGCCCATCGGTCCGCGCTCTAGCACATTTCCCGTGGTCGAGGGGTTTCGTAAAGCCATATTAAAGAGGGCATACCAGTAACCAGCAGCAGAGTCATAAGCCATATCTCCCCAACTGGCATTGGGAAGATTCGCCTCCACGCCATTCGTAGTAAGTTCTCCTTGAAGGGTGAAGTGAATTCCATCCGTCGATGTAGTCTCGAAATGCTTGTTCGTGATGCCGTTTGAGTCATCCTCATAGAACATCCAGATTCCGGATTTGTGATCGCTGTTATACACCGCTGGCTGGCCGACGCCATAGAACTGTTGCGTGGGCGTAAGAATGACTGGCTTTGGGTACTTTTTCCAGTGGAGCCCATCGTTGGAAAAGGCTACGCCAATACTGTTGGCGATACCCGCCGGTGAGGAAGTGGCCACATAATACATCGCGTACGAGTAAGTAACGCCATCACCCAGAGGGTTGTTGAACACACCCCCAATCACCTTGGGATTGCATGTGAAAGCCGAATCCCAGGCGCCAGGCGTTTCGGCGAGTACGACAACGGGAACTGACGTCGCTTGGGTCGATGTGTCTATCGTTGCATACAGAATCGTGTCAGTCGCTTGAGAAGGTAGATTCGGATTGTGCGCCTCGCCGCACCACCAGAACTGTTGCAGGTTTCCAATCTGTATTGCAGTTGGAGAGTAGTCATATACTCCAGCTCTGCCCAAAAAAGCGCCAGGAGGCTTAGCGCTGAATACTTCGGAGCAGCCCGTTCCAAAGATAAACACACAGAGTGTCGCGAACGCCAAACCTGTTATGCAATGTCTGCTTTTCAACGGAGGCCTTTCGTGCGCAACTCTATGGGCACCAATCATCGGGGCTATTCTACACGACGCTGTTCCACTCAAATTCGACGAGCTGTGCGCTTTTAGTAAAATACTAACAACCAAGAACCGGTGGAGCAATCGAACTGCTCGCTTCGCGTTCCAGCTTCCAACCCGCTTCGGTTACATGTCTGGGTGCATGTAGGAAAGACGCCTCCTTTTTTGTTCTAGATCGTTGATAGGATGATGAATGCACCGTGCTAAACTCGTGAGATATGAGTTTTTTAGAGTGCGTCAGGGATAGAGGGGATTGCCGTGGCGACTCCGCTCAGCACAAGCCCGCGCGTCGGTCCGGGAAATGGCGGCAGGTTGGGTTTCTTATCCTGATGTTTTCGCTGGCAACCGTACTGTACGCTCAAAGCTCTTTCCCGGGTACCAGCTCGGATGGTTCGCAGAGCTCTGACCAAACCGACTGCTCCGATCCATTGCTCGCGAGTTCGCCCGAGTGTATCGGGCAGGCACAGCAAAATGCGACCAGCCCTTCTGCTCCGCAGACGGGTTCCAGCGCGCCTACAGACACGAATGCAGTCCAGCCGCAAAATACGATCGACAGTAATCCTAATGCGGACCAACTCGCCCGGCAGGCCGCTGGACGCGACCAGACGCAAATACAACAGTTGACCACTGAGCCACTCACTGAGTTCCAACAGTTCGTTGCCTCCACCACCGGCCAGGTGCTGCCCATCTTCGGCGCCGACCTGTTTCGCAACGTGCCTTCAACATTTGCTCCGTTGAACCTGACTCCGGTCCCTCCCGATTACGTCATTGGGCCCACCGACCAGTTGCGTATCCATGTGTGGGGACAGGTGAACTTTCAGACCTTGGTACGAGTGGACCGCTCTGGAGAGATATTCCTTCCTCAGATTGGCTCTGTGCATGTGGCAGGCATGCCGTTTTCGGCTCTTGACGCACATCTGCGCAGTGCAATCGGCCGCATCTATCACAACTTCGATCTCACTGTGGACGTGGGCCAGATTCGGGCCGTTCAGGTGTATATTTCCGGGCAGGCGCGACGCCCCGGCGTCTATACGGTGAGCTCGCTCAGTTCACTGGCCGATACGCTGTTCGCCAGCGGCGGACCCTCGGTCCAGGGCTCGATGCGCCACATCCTGCTTCGCCGAGGCGGAACGGTAGTTACCGACTTCGATCTTTATGCCCTCCTCATTCACGGCGACAAGTCGAAGGATGCTAAGCTCCAATCCGAAGACGTCATCTTCATTCCTCCGGTCGGCCCCCAGGTGGCAGTCACAGGCAGCGTGCGCAATTCCGGAATCTATGAACTGCGGGAAGGCGAAACTCTGGCCGATCTCCTGGCTGATGCAGGAGGCGCTACGCCGGTAGCCTCGAAGGCGCGCATCTCCATCGAGCGCATTGACGATCATCGCGACCGGCATGCCATGGAAGTGGCCTACGACACAAGCGGTCTGGCGACTCCACTGGCCGACGGCGACCTGGTACGGGTTTTTTCTATTGTGCCCATGTATCAGAAGACGGTGATCCTTCGTGGCAATATCGCCAACCCGGGTCGTTTTGCCTGGCATGCCGGCATGCACGTCAGCGACCTGATTCCAGACAAGGAATCGCTCATCACCAGAAACTACTGGTGGAAGCGGGCGCAACTCGGACTTCCTGCTTTGGAGTTCGAACCGATCGTCGGCTTCGACAATCTCCGCCAACCCGAAGAGGACCAGGCCATGTCATTGGAACGGTCTCTTCAGAACAGCAGAAGAGCAGCGGCTCAGATTCAGAAGACGCAGTCCGGAACTCAATCGGCACAGCCGGGCAGCCAGCCTGGCCAACCCGCGGCTCAGCCGGCCCAACCAGACCAGGCTGGCGGCCAGCAAGACCAATCCGGCGAGCAGCAGACCGCGAATTCCGACGCTGGCCTGCGGACAGGCAACGCTTCGCTGGCCGCCGCGCAGAATTCTTCGACTGGTTCACTCTCATACCAGACAAGGCGAACCGATGTTCGGCAGCTCGCGCCGGAGATCGACTGGGACTACGCCGTCATCGAGCGTTTGAACCCAGAGACTCTCAAGACAGTCCTGATTCCCTTTGACCTGGGCAAGCTGGTCCTGCAACACGATGGCTCTCAGGATCTGGAACTGCAAGCGGGCGATGTGATTTCCATCTTCTCCGGCGCCGACATTCGTTTGCCCCTCGCGCACCAGACCAAATACGTCCGCCTGGATGGCGAAATCGCGCACGCCGGTACCTACACGGTCCTACCCGGCGAAACGCTGCGTCAACTTGTTGAGCGTGCCGGAGGTGTTACGCCCAACGCCTACCTCTATGGCTCTGAGTTCACACGCGAGTCCACCCGCATTATTCAGCAGGCCAGAATCGACGAATACGTGCAGTCGCTGAGTATGAACATCCAGCGAACCACGCTGGCCGTCGGCGGCGGTCAGGCCGCCGAACCGGGTCTTATTACAACCCTGCGGCGAGTCCGCGCTTCGGGCCGCGTCGTTTTGCGATTTACGCCTGAGAGCACCGGTACGAGCAGCATTCCGGATCTTGCCTTGGAAGACGGAGACCATTTCAGCATCCCGCCTCTTCCGGCTACTGTAAATGTCGTTGGTGCGGTGTACGACCAGAACTCCTTCCTATACGCGCGAGAGCGGAGGGCCGGAACCTATCTGCGGCTGGCCGGCGGACCTAGCAAGGACGCCGATCGGAGGCGCGAGTTTATCATCCGCGCCGACGGTGAGATAGAGAGCCGCACGAGGGATAAATCTTTGTGGAGCGGCAGCGAGTTCAATAACGTGCGCATCAATCCAGGCGACACGATCGTCGTACCAGACAAGACCTTCAGGCCGAACAATTGGAACAATATAATGAATGCGGCACAATCGATCGGGAGCCTCGCAGTGGATGCCTTCTTGTTGACCGCGGTTCAATAGCGGGATTTGTGCTCTCTTAGTAAAATCCACGCAGTGATGCGCGCTGATTCTTTTAACCCGTCAGGAAACGATGAAGACCGACATTCCGCCTTCTGAACCGAATGAGCACGACGAACCTCCTCTCGCGGCGGCGTTTGCAGAGCGTGCCGCAAAGGGAGACGACGATCTCTCTCTGCTCGATCTTCTCATCGTTCTTGCTGAGCGCAAACGCACTATTGTTGCCGTTACTGCGGCCTTCACCATTCTCGCGATCGTTATCTCTCTCATTGTGCCCAAGAGCTACACCGCGACTGTGGTGCTGCTTCCGCCGCAACAGAGCTCTTCCATGGCGAGTGCGCTTTCCTCGCAGTTAGGCGGCTTGTCTGCCCTGCTCGGCGGCAGCCTTGGCATCAAAAACTCCAACGATACTTACGTTGGCATGTTCAAGAGCCAGACCGTTGAAGACGCGATGGTGCGGCATTTCGGCCTCATGCAGGAATACCATTCAAAGTTCCTCTCCGATGCATGCAAGGTTTTCGAGAGCCACTCGAAAGTGGACGGCAACGCCAAAGATGACATGATCCACGTCTCGGTTACGGATTCCGACCCCCGTCGCGCCGCCGAGCTCGCCAATGGCTACGTCGACCAGTTCCGCAACTTGTCCAACCATTTGGCAATTACTGAAGCCTCGCAGCGCCGGCTCTTCTTCCAGCAGGAGCTCGAACTGGCGAAGGACAACCTGGCCAACGCGGAAGAGGCTTTGAAACAGACCGAACAGACCACGGGCGTGATGCAGCTTGATTTGCAGGCGCGCGCCCTGAGTTCAACGGCTGAGTCTCTTCGCGCGCAGATCACTGCTAAGAAGGTCCTGATACAGGGAATGCAGACCTATGCAACCGGGGAAAATGCTCAGTTGACGCAACAGGAGCAGGAGTTGGCAACTCTGCGCGCGCAGTTAGCGAAGGTGGGAGGGTCAGAAGACTCGCCCGGCAGCGAACTGGTCATCCCCAAAGGCAAGGTTCCCGAAGCGAGCCTTGAATACATCCGCAAAGAGCGCGACGTGAAGTACTACGAGACGATCTTTGAAATTCTGGCGCGCCAGTTCGAGGCCGCCAAGCTCGATGAGGCCAAGGAGGGCGCGCTTATTCAGGTTGTCGACCCGGCCATTGTTCCCGACAGACGTTCCTTCCCGAAGCGTGCGTTGATCGTGGTCATAGCTACAATGGTCGGATGCTTTTTTGGAGTGCTCACTGCGCTGGTTCAGGGTGCTTTCCAACACCTGAATCGTGATTCGGAAACGAGCGCCAAACTCAGCCTGCTGAGACGCGCTCTTGCTCTCAGGCGCCGGAAGAAAGCTCAAGCGAACGCCTGAACGGGAGCATTCTCAACCCTCACAGCGCGGTCGAAATTCCAGCCAAACTATCCTCGCGCACTCCAGTCGCCGCCGGCTTGCCGGTACATAGACCCCCATCACGACTGCCAGGTTTTGTCTTGCGAGTGGCAGAGCTGTTCAAGGTTGCAGCGGTCGCACTTGGGTTTGCGCGCCTCGCACACCTGCCGGCCGTGGTGGATGAGTTGATGAGAAAAGGCGATCCACCGGTCTTCGGGCAGGATGCGCATCAGTTCCTGCTCCACCTTTTGCGGTGTATCGCCTTTTGCCAGGCCAAGGCGATGGGAAATGCGAAAGACGTGTGTATCGACCACGACGCCCTCAGCTTTGCCGAAGCATACGCCAAGGACAACGTTGGCGGTCTTGCGGGCTGCCCCAGGGATGGTGATCAGTTCAGCGAGCGTCTGTGGAACTTCGCCGCCAAACTCCGCGACCACTTTCCGCGCCGCACCCTGAATGGACTTCGCCTTGTTGTGGAAGAAGCCGGTCGTGCGAATAAGCGCTTCGAGCTCCGGCAGCGTCGCCTTGGCCATCGCAGCCGGAGTAGGGAAGCGGCGGAACAGCTCCGGCGTCACGATGTTCACGCGCACGTCGGTGCATTGCGCCGAGAGAATGGTCGCCACCAGCAGTTCCCACGGTGACGTGTGATGCAGCGCGCACACAACGTCCGGATAGGCCTCGTCCAACCCCTTGAGAATGCCTTTAATGCGTTCAGGTGCCAGGTCTCCTCGCAGAGCTTTCTTTATGGTCCTTTTCGGCGACGGCTTCGCGGTAGGCATAGCTTATCTTAACTTGGTTTCATTCGTTCTCTTCAATGGCTTCGGAAGCGGTCACCCCAAATCCTCATCGGTAGTGGTGTAAAATTCCCGGACCGGCGGCAGTAAGAGTGCTATCAAGCATAGAGCAGGCACGACGATCAGAGGCTTATCCAAAATAAAGAACCCCAACGCGCATGCAAAGCACGATGAGATCCCGATAATCCAGACAAGCTCTTTGCCTTTCCACATGTGGTGCGCCGACAGCCATGCCAGGCCGACCAGCGGAGAGAAGAGAATCGCAACGAAAGGCGAAAAGGCGCGCCCGGAAATTGACCATCCGCCCGCGGGCGTCTGCCCCAAATCGACGAGAGACCGCAGTAACTCGACCGTCATCGATAAACCAAGGATCGTCTGCAGTCCTGCGGCGGTCTTTACTGCCCCTGGCAGCTCGCTCGGCTTCATCACTTCAAACTCTCCACGCCTTTATGCAAGTTTTCCGTTGAGCCAACCGCCGAGTTTTTTAATTGGCAACCGGACCCCCAGGAAAAACTGCCCAAACAGCGCATACACCGCGCTCACCTGGTCAAACCGCATCTCGTAGATCAGCTTCTTGAAAACCACCGGGTCTTCGGCAAACAGATCGACGCCCCACTCCCAGTCATCCATTCCAATTGACCCTGAAATAATCTGCTTCACCACGTCGCCGTAGCGGCGGCCAATCATCCCGTGCTCGTGCATCATGCGTTGCCGTTCAGCAAAGTCCACGGTGTACCAGTTGGCCGCTTCGCCGCGCAGCCGGTCCATGGGATAGAAGCAAATGAATTTGGCTTCGGGCACGGCGGGGAACAGGCGCGGCGCCATGGCCGCGGAAGCGCGCTCCAGGCTGGTTGCCACCTCGGCCCGAAACTCGGGCGTATTCGGCTCAAGCCCCTTGGCTGCGGCTGCTTCCCACGTCTTGCGGCTCGATTCGTACAACCCAAGCTCGACAACAGAAACATAAGAGTGGCGAAGGTCAAGATAGTCGTAGAGTTCCGCCTGCGCCAGGTCGAGTTCCACCTGGTTGAGCGCCTCAAACGAATCGCGGAAGTGGATCAAAATCAGGTCGCCCTTGTGGCCAAGCTGCGAAAAAAGCGCGGAACGCACCGGCCCATCCGAGCCGCCATTCGCGCTCTCGGTCCGTTCAAGCGCAGTGAGCGCCTCAATCGCCCGCGTTGTGATGCGTTCGCGGTCGGCCTGCGCAGTGGCGCGCCAAGCCTTCCAGTCGAAGCGGAAGAACTGGTGCAGGAGGGTCGAGCCTTCAAGAGTTAGCGGAACGGGAGAGAAATCAGGCACGGAGCGCACCTCATCGCGCTCTTCCATCCTAGCAAAGCAGCAATGGTCAGTTCCGCAGATCGCTCTCCAGGCTTGCCGCTCCCAATGCGGAGGCTGCGTACTGCTCGCCCCATGCTTTCATTGCAATGAGGATCGGGTTGAGCGCGCGGCCTTTGCGCGTAAGCATGTATTCAGGGCGTGGAGGATGGTCCGCATAGAGGCGGCTGGTGAGAATGCCATGCGCAGTCAGCTCCTTAATGCGAGCAGAGAGCACGCTTGGCGTGAGACCAGGAAGGCTGGCTTCAAAGTCCTGAAAGCGTCTCGATTGGTGAACGAACAGATCGCGAAGAATGAGGATGGTCCAGCGATCGCCGATAATGTCGAGCGTGCGCGCAATGGAGCAGCGCATGGAGTACTTTCTGGCCATATCGTTCTCTTTCCGGAACCTGAATTCACTAGTAACTATGATATTAAAGGTTATCGGATAAAGAAAGAGATTGCAAATGCACTGAAAACGGCGAACTTCCGGGTGAGGAATCAACGATCAACACTTCCAGAAACGAAAGTGCCTGGGCTCTCTGGCTATACTCGCTAGTGCATGATTGAAAAATTGATCGCTCTCCTGGCTGAGCTTGTTAAAGGCACCATTGACGCAGGCGGCTACAGCGGACTCATCGCACTGCTGACTCTGAACTCGTCCGGAATTCCCATTCCGTCCGAGGTTATTTTGCCATTCTCCGGATACCTGGTTTTCCAGGGACGGTTCAATCTCTTTCTTGTGGCTACGATGGGAACGATCGGCTGCAACCTCGGATCCGCCATTGCGTACTGGATTGGCGCCAAAGGCGGCAGGCCGTTGGTCGAGCGTTATGGCAAATGGGTGCTGATGAGCCATCACGACCTGGACCGGATGAGCGGCTTCTTCGAGAGATATGGATCGATCACGATCCTGGTTGGGCGCATGCTGCCGATCGTGCAGACTTATGTCGCATTCCCTGCAGGCATCGCGAGAATGTCGCGCTTGCGATTCCATATCTATACCACCGTGGGCGCCTGGATCTGGTACTTCTGCCTGGCCTGGGTTGGAATGAAGCTTGGCGCGGCCTGGGACACCGATCCGCGCTTGCACGAGTGGTTCCATCGTTTTCATCTGGTGGTGGTAGTGGCATTGGCGGCCGGCGCTGTGTGGTTTGTCTGGAGTCATGTGACCAGAGCGCGAAGGCAGAACGCTGCCTAACAGGTTGCCACCGATTGCAGACAGCCGATTACCGGCTGCGAAGTTTCGGATTGCGGGGATGGCACGAAGAAAATTCAGCTTTGCTTTCCGAGTAACAATTCAACCCTCGAAATGAAGGAAGGACAAAAAGAATCCATGGCAACGAAGAAAAAGAGCGCCGGCAAGTCCAAAGCATCGAATGCGAAAACATTCAGCGCAAAAACATCCGGTAAAGTTGCGCCTGCGAAGGGCAAGCTGGGAGTAATGGTGGTGGGTCTTGGCGCAGTGGCCACAACCATGATCGCCGGCGTTGAAGCGGTTCGCCGTGGGCTGGCGAAGCCGATTGGCTCGCTCACCCAGATGGGAACCATCCGCCTGGGCAAGCGCACAGATAACAAGTCTCCGCTCATCAAGGATTTTGTGCCGCTGGCCGACCTGAACGACGTGGTCTTCACCGGCTGGGACATTTTCAAGGACAACGTCTACGAGTCGGCTGCGCACGCCAAGGTGCTGGACAACGAGACCCTCCAGAAGCTGAAGCCTTATCTTGAAACCATCAAGCCCATACCTGCCGTCTTTGATCAGTACTACGTGAAGCGCCTGCACGGTACCCACGTCAAGAAGGGCAAGAATAAGCGCGACCTGGCCGACCAGGTCATCGCCGACATCCGTGCATTTAAGAAGACAGTCGACCGCGTGGTCATGATCTGGGCTGGCTCGACCGAAATATTCCTCGAGCCATCGGCGGTTCACCAGACCATCGAAGCTTTCGAGAAGGGTCTGGAGACCAGCGACATAGGCATTGCGCCCTCGCAGATTTACGCCTATGCGGCTCTCAGCGAAGGCGTGCCGTTCGCTAATGGCGCGCCGAACCTCACCGTCGATGTGCCGGCCATGATCGAGCTCTCCAAGCGCAACGCGGCGCCCATCTGCGGCAAAGACTTCAAGACAGGCCAGACCTTCATGAAGACGGTTCTCGCGCCGGCCTTCAAGGCGCGCATGATTGGAGTCTCCGGCTGGTTCTCCACCAACATTCTTGGCAACCGCGATGGCGAAGTGCTCGATGAGCCGCAATCGTTCAAGACCAAGGAAGAGTCCAAGCTGGGCTCGCTCGAATACATCTTCCAGCCCGAGCTTTATCCCGACCTTTACAAGGACATCTACCACAAAATTCGCATCAACTATTACCCGCCCCGCGGCGACGACAAAGAGGCCTGGGACAACATCGACATCTTCGGCTGGCTTGGTTATCCCATGCAGATCAAGGTGAATTTCCTCTGCCGCGATTCCATTCTCGCGGCTCCTATTGCGCTCGATCTGGTCCTGTTCCTCGACCTGGCCAAGCGCGCGCCCGATCTGCGTTCGCGTGGCATTCAAGAGTGGCTCAGCTTCTACCTCAAGTCTCCGCAAACAGCCGCCGGTCTTTATCCGGAGCACGACCTGTTCATCCAGTTCATGAAGCTCAAGAACACCCTCCGCCACATCATGGGCGCAGATCTCATCACCCACCTCGGCCTCGAATACTACGACTAGCATTTGCCATGCAGGCAGACGCCTCCCGTTGGTCGGCAAAAGCAACACAAGAACAAAGCCTCATCCGCCCGGGTGAGGCTTTTATTCGGCAATCGACTTTTTGATTTGAAAGGGCGCGGCTTCAGCCGTGCCGCAAAGGCACAAGAAAATACGTGGGCTTTAGCCCCTGAGGGAAGATTCGTCGAGTCGATTGGCAAAGGGAGATTCGTCTCATCTCTTCCGCATTTGCGCAGAAATAAGGCGAAGCGCTGACCGGCGCCCATATTCCACAAGGCCGCTGCGAAATAATGGGGTTTATGGCAAAAGCGGAAAATCACGCAATCGCTGTTGGTTTCGATTTCGGCACCACCAACAGCTCAGTAGCCCTCGTCGACGGAGATTCACGCGTCCAGCTCGCCTCGTTTCCGTCGGGCGCGGAGCAAATGCAGTCCTTCCGCTCCGTTCTCTATTTTGAACAGACCAAACTCCCCAGCGGCATAAAAAAAGTCCATGGTTTCACCGGCCCCGATGCCATCGAACACTATCTCCATGCGGAAGAAAAAGGCCGCCTCATCCAGTCGCTCAAGTCGCATCTTCCCAGCCGCACACTCACCGGCACTGAGCTCTTCGGCCGCCGTTACCGGCTTGAAGACCTCATCTCGCGCATGCTCAGCGATCTGCGCAAATACGCCGAGCGGCAATTC
The DNA here is from genome assembly GCA_036489415.1 of Occallatibacter sp. Classification (GTDB taxonomy): domain Bacteria; phylum Acidobacteriota; class Terriglobia; order Terriglobales; family Acidobacteriaceae; genus Telmatobacter. Next base: position 44,153 of record DASXFS010000059.1, read on the forward strand.
AATCGCCCTGTGCGTTATGCCATGGTTGGCCGCCCGGTGCGGTTTGTCGGCGCAGAAACCGATGACGATCAGGACTTCGCTGTCACGCGGTTACGCGAAGCCTTCACGCTCGCAGGTTTCGAGCACGTAGATTTCGAGATGGAGCCCGTCGCCGCTGCTTACGCCTATGAATCCACGCTCGACCATGACGAACTGATCCTGATAGGCGACTTCGGCGGCGGCACCAGTGACTTCTCCTTGCTGCGCGTTGGTCCTGAAGTCCGCCGTCGCGGCCGCACGCCAGCCGATCTGCTCGGCAACAGCGGCGTCGGTCTCGCCGGCGACGTTTTCGACGCGCGCATCATTCGCAAGCTCGTCTCGCCCGCGCTGGGCTCCAATTCCGAAGCCCGCTCGCTCAACAAGCTGCTGCCCGCCGTGCCCGCGTGGATCCATGCCAACCTCGAGCGCTGGCATTACCTCTCGTTTCTTCGCACCAACAACGTGCGCGAAATTCTGAAGAGCGCGCGCTTGCGAGCGTTGGAACCGGAGAAGATTGAAGCTCTCATCGCCATTGTCGATGACGATCTCGGCTATCAGCTGCATCAGTCCGTGCAGCAGGTCAAGTTCGAGCTATCGAAAAACCAGTGCGCCGAATTCCGCTTTCGCGAAGGCAGCCCCATCGCGCCCACCTTCAATCTGCGCATCCCTGTCACGCGCAGTCAATTCGAAGCGTGGATACAGGAAGACTTGCAGTCCATTGAAACCTGCGTCGACGGGCTGCTCACGCATGCTGGTATTCATCCGCGCGCTGTGAATCGCATCTTCCTCACCGGCGGCACCTCGTTCGTTCCCGCCGTCCGTCGCATCTTCAGCTCGCGTTTCGGAGAAGACCGCATTCGCAGCGGAAATGAATTCACGTCCGTCGCACACGGCCTCGCGCTGCGCGCGGCCGAGTCGCTATCCCAGGGCTCCTAAGCAATCAGAGTTTTTGCAGACAAGAATCTACGCAGCGACGTACTTTCCCAGGAGCTCCACGCCCTCGCGCTCCGCTGCATTGCGCAGGTCGTCATCGAGCGTGGCCAGCGGTAGCGTGAGGCGCAAGGCTAGTTCGAGATAGGTGGCGTCATACACAGTGAGGCTATGCCTATCGGCGAGGGAGAGGGTTTCCTTCCAAACATACTTGCCGGCATGTCGATCAACTGTGATTGAAAGCGCATCAAGGTCAGCGAGCGCTTCATCGCGTTCGCTGATAGTAATTCTCCGCCTTCGGATGCCCCGCGAAAGGCTGTTCGCAACTTCAATCTTCCAAAGCTCGGGAACAAAAGCTCCCCGGATGGCTACCCGATCAAACAGCTCATTCAGCAAAACCGTAGTCTCGTCTGGATAAAACCAACCTAGGGTAGCGGAGCTATCCAAAACGAGACTCACTTTCGTCCCTCGTCACGGTAGGCTTTCCATTCTTCCCAGACGAAGGGTCCAGTCTTGCGCTCTGTCGCACGCTTCCGAATTCGTGCAACTGCGGAACGAGCCTCCTCTATCTGCTCAGGAGTTCTTTGCGTAGTGCCGGAGATCACGGCAACGGGCCTGCCATGGCGCGTGATTACGATCTCTTCGCCTGCCTCGGCGAGGTCCAAGAGCTTACCGAAATTATTTTTTCCTTCGAATGCACCAAACTGCAACATTGTATCCTCGCGCTAGCTTGAGCTAGCTTAACATATTTTTTATTTATTCGTTTTTTGATCAGAAGAAATAAGCGATTCCTGTAGATAGGGCCAGCCTACGCAGCCATCGCTTGCGCCAGCCGTCTCACCGTCAGCACGGTGATATCGTCTTCCTGCCCAAAGGCCTTCGCGGCGTCGGCAATATAGAAAGCGGATTGGCTGCTTAAGTTGTGAACCCGCTCGAAGCCGAACAGCTCCCCGGAGGGTAGCCGCGCCTCCACCACGCCATCGGACATGAGCAGAATCCGGTCGCCTGGGTGCAGGTAGAGCCTGACCTCGTCATAGCTAACCTCAGGCAGAACCCCCAGAGGCAGACCGCCAGGCACCTGAACCTCCTGGCTGTTGAGATACGGCGGCAGGTGGCCGGCATTGGCCAACACCAGCTCGCCATTGGCGCCGAACCATGCCGCCTGGCAGGTGGTAAAGCTCTCGCTCCCAGTCAGCACTCGGTTGAGCGATTCCAGAATCTTTGCCGGGCTGCGCTCGGAGATGCCGCGCAGCGCCCCCATCAGCATCGATACGTTCATGGCCGCCTTCAGTCCCTTGCCGGCCACGTCGCCCACGATGACCAGCAAACCCCCGTCATCCGTCGGCTGCACATGGAAGAAGTCCCCGCCCACCTCATTGGCCGGATTGTAGATCGAGTCCACTTCAAAGCCCGGCGTCCGAATCTTTTCCTGGGGAATCATCAGTTCCTGAACGCTGCGCGCCGCAGCCAGCTCGCTCGAAGCCCGTTCCTGATCCCGCTGCACGCGCAGGAAGCGGCCAAAAATAATGATCACGATCACCAGGATTCCGGTGACGTCGGCGATTGAAGCAAAGTGGATCGGGATGGGTCCGGCCTGCAGCGTCAGCGGGGATCGATACGCGTGACCGCTCCACTCCCGCATGCCGCCAGTCAGCAGCGGTTCGGCAATGCCCACAATGCTTAACACCAGGGGAATGAGCAGCAGTCCAGCCTCAAAGTTGCGCCGCACGGTGGCGATAATGAGCGTGAGCGAGATGAAAATGACCCAGCCGAGCAACCACAAGAGGCTCAATCCCCAGATAAGAACCAGAAACAGTCCCACCAACCCGCCGTGCCCCACCAGCAGCAAAACCGGTCCCACTCCCAACAGCACCGGCGATGAGTAGCGCAGCAGCTTGATATACCACCGGCGACGGAGCGAAAGAAACGAAATCAGGAATTCAAAGTAGAGATACGCCGAGATCAGCACCAGTTGCAATACTGTCGCCGCGTACCAGAGCGTATCCAGCCGGGCCGAGCTGCCCGCCAGTTCCACAAATCCCAGCGGCGCCTGAAACAGCTCATGCAGCGCCAGCCACAAATACTCAATGTGCCCCTTCTGGGTGAAGTAGAGTGCCAGCAGAAACAACGCGAGTACCAGCAGCAGAATGGAGTTGATCACCCTGGGCAGCCGTTCGAACAGCCCATGTGCGGTCCACAACTCCAGGCGACGGTCCAGGTCGTCCCGGTTGCCCAGGTGTATGGTGCGGTTGGAGAAAAACGAGGTATATGCCGCGAAGCCGACTGGAATGTAAATGGTGCGCATCACCAGCACCAGGTTGGTCTCGCTGGCCGGCACGTTCAGGTCGTAGATACGGGAAATCTGTTGATAGGGCTGGGGTGCGTCGGCGTGTGGTCCTTCCGGCTTTATTGGGCGGCCGTTCGCAAAAACATCCACTCCGGGCCCGCTTGAGCCGAACGACATGGAGGTGTTTTGCGATACCGGCAACTCCACCAGCAACGCTACGGGGCCATGATTAGGCGCCAGCTTGATATGCAGCCGAAACCAGGCAAACGGGTGCCGGTGGTCTCCGGGACCGCCAGGCTTCATATCCGGTCCGCCGTCGCCCTCAGAGGGATGATCCTCGTCCGGAACGTCCGCAAAGGCATCCTGCGCATCGCGAACGGCCCACGAAGTATCGTCAAAATCGACGTTGGCGGCTGCCGGGTTGGCCGTGATGCCCACCCGCCAGCCTTTGTCGAGAGTCAGCGGAGAACCCAGGTCTGAGGCGTCCAGGGTAATATCGGGCGCTTGCACGGCCTTTCCAGGCGCAGGCCGGGAATGGGGCCCGTGAGGCAGAAGATCCAGCAAATGCGGTCCGCCATGAGGATGCGACGGCTGGGCAAAGCCCTGCAGGGCAGCAAAGCATACGGCTAGAGCAGCCAGCTTCAGAGTCGTCCGGCGCAAGAATCCTCCTCACTTCAGTGTGTTCTTCACTCTAATTCAGACCGCTGTAATTCAGACCACTGTAATTCAGACGCAGCCAAGCTCCAAGAAGATTGCGAACAGACCGAACGCATGACCCGGAACCGCTTAAATTGCCTCCGATACGCGCCCGGGAGAAGGGAATTCGGCCGCCTGGGGAATTTTTCTTCCCCCTTGTTGCCCAACAGGAGGATACTAACGTCTAACGATTGGAGCGAAGCGGCATGATCGCGCGCCGTGCTGGAGGTGGGGTCATGAAGACAGCTTGGAACGCCTTGAGAGCAGGTTCGCTGGCAGCATTGGCGCTGGCGTTGACCGTGGCAGTCGGCGCACAGTCCACCGCTGGGTCGAGCACCACCCCGTCCACAGCCCAGCCTTCACCCCAGGCCGCTCCCGGCACCACGCCCATCGGCGGCGATACCGCCCCAACCGCCTCCGCCAAACCTACTTCCTCTGCTCCGGCTCAGTCTTCACCATCAACTGCTCAGACCGGCAAAAGCACGCCATCCACAGCCCCCACGGCACAGCCAGCGCCCGGCACCACGCCTGTTGGCGGTGACACGCCCGCCAGTGCTCCTTCTACCAAGCCCGCACCGGGAACCACTCCTGTCGGCGGCGATACAGCGGCCACAGACGTAAATCCCGACAAAGTGGTCGAACCCGGCAGCCAGAAAATCAAGGTGAAGCCGGGAAGTATTGACGACGTAAACGCCGTGGGCAACCGCGACATCGGCGGCCGCGGCATGGGCAACTGGTACTCGGTCGATACCGAAATCAAAATGGGAAAGATGTATGCCGAGGAGATCGAGAAGAGCACCAAGTTCATCACCGATCCCGTCGTCGTCGAATACGTGAACCGCATCGGCCAGAACATCGTCAAGAATTCCGACTGCAAGGTTCCATTCACCATCAAGGTCATTGACTCCGACGAGATCAACGCCATGGCCCTGCCCGGCGGCTTCTTCTATGTCAATTCCGGCCTCATCCTTAACGCGGACGAAGAAGCGGAGTTGGCGGGCGTTATGGCCCACGAGACGGCCCACGTCTGCGCCCATCACGCCGTCCGCGAACAGACCCGCATGAACTACGCCCAGTTGGGCACTATCCCTCTCATCTTCATCGGCGGCTGGACAGGCTACGGTATCTACGAGGCCGCCAGCCTGGCTGTCCCTGTGACCTTCCTCAAGTTCTCCCGCGACTTTGAAGCGCAGGCCGACTACCTGGGAATTCAGTATATGTATCGGGCCGGTTATGATCCGGGCGCTCTGGTCAGCTTTTTTGAGAAGATTCAGGCTCTGGAAAAGCGCAAACCAGGTTTGGTGGCCAAGACCTTCAGCGACCACCCCCAGACCCCCGATCGGATTCTTCACACCCAGGAAGAGATTGCGCGCATCCTCCCTGCCCGGGATGAGTACACCGTCACCACCTCGGAGTTCGACGATGTCAAAGCCCGTCTGGCGCGCATTGAAAACAAGCGCCGCCTGACGGACTCCAAGGACACCAAGAAACCGTCCCTGCGCCGCGCCAGCGGAACCGATCCCAACAACACCAGCAGCGATCCCAATAACACCGACGACGGGCCGCCGACCCTCCATCGCCGCGAAGACCAGAACTGACACGGAGCCGGCTTCGATTAGTAAGAGCATATTTTGAATCGCGCTTCAAGGCAAAAGAGTCGGGGTCTGTCGCAGCTTAGCCGATCAGCCGCGCCATCCAGGCGGCAAGCGCTTGCTCGTCCGGCGTTCCTGCGGCGTGGGCCGTACGAACATTCTGCCGCTCCTCGGGCTTGCGGTTCTGGCTGATCTTGAACTTTCCTTCGATTCGGGCGATCGGGATGCGGAAGCCAACAATCCCCGCCAGCATCGTCCGGCGGAAGCCCTCCGGCATCCCGCGCCATTGCTCCGCAAAGGCCGGCTCGTTGGCCTCGATCAAACCGGCCAGCAGAGCCTTTTTCCCGGCTTCGTCCTCGACCAGTTCTAGCGTTCCGTAGGCGTGAACGGCAACGTAATTCCAGGTAGGAACGGAAAGTGGATCGACATAAAACGTAGGCGAGACGTAACTGTGCGGGCCGGAGAACACAACCAGCGTTTCGCGGCCAGCCAGTGCTTGCCAATGCCGATTGGCCTTGGCGAAGTGGCCTTCGAGCAGCCCATGCTGGCCTTCATCTTTGACTACGAGCGGCAGATGCGTGGCAGCTAATGGTGCTGGAAATTCCGGCTCCGCTTGCGGGCCAAACAGAATGGCGAACGGGTAAGCCCGCATGGCCTCGATGAGGATCGCGCGATCCGCAACCTGGTTGAATTTTGGCGAGTACATGAGCGCTCCCTATTGAATGCGCTCGAAGCGGAAGCCTTCTTCGCGCAATGCGTGGCTGATGGCAGTGATGTGTGTAGCGCCGCGTGTTTCAATCGTCACGTCGATCACGGTTTCGCCCAGGCTCACGCCATAGTAGGCCCGGTTGTGAACTGTCTCCACAATATTGGCTCGCTCCCGGGCCAGAATCTCCGCCAGTTGCAGCAGCGCTCCGGGTCGGTCCTGGAGATAGACGCGTATACGCAGCAAGCGCCCATCCTTTACCAGTCCGCGTTCAATGATCTTGGCCAGCAGCGTTACGTCGATATTGCCGCCGCAAACCAGCACCACTGTGCGGCGATGGCGCAGATTGGTCTTCGACTGCACCACGGCGGCCAGTGCCGCGGCGCCCGCGCCCTCGGCCAGCGTTTTCTCCTGCTCCAGAAGCAGCAAGATGGCGCTGGCGATCTCCTCATCGTCAACCGTCACAATCTCATCCACGTAGCGCGAGACCAGCGGCAAGGTCAGGTCACCGGCGCGCCGCACCGCGATGCCGTCGGCAATGGTAGCTTCGGGAGCAATGGTTACCGGATGGCCGGCCTCACGCGCCCGCAGCATCGACGGCAGCTTTTCAGGCTCCACGCCCACCACGCGGATCTTGGGATTGGTTTCCTTGAGCGCGCAGGCCACGCCGCCGATCAGCCCGCCGCCGCCGATGGGCACCACCACGGCTTCAATGTCCGGCACTTGTTCCAGCAACTCCAGGCCAATGGTTCCCTGTCCACTGATTACCTCGGCGTCGTCGAAGGGGTGAATAAACGTGCGGCCTTCCTCGATCCGGCGGCGCAGCGCTTCCTCGCAGGCTTCGTCGTAGCTGGCGCCATGGAGAATCACCTCCGCGCCGTAGCCGCGGGTGGCGGCCACCTTGATCTGTGGCGTAGCCAGCGGCATCACGATCTGCGCCCGGATGCCGCGCGCCGCGGCGTGGAACGCGACTCCCTGCGCATGGTTGCCCGCGCTTGCCGCAATGACCCCACGCTTGCGCTCGGTTGCGTTTAGCGTCAGCAGCTTGTTCAGCGCACCGCGCTCCTTGAAAGAGCCCGTGCGCTGCAAATTTTCAAGCTTCAGATGCAGTGGCAGGCCGGAAAGTTCAGAGAGGTGGTGTGAAAGCTGGCAGGGCGAGACGTGGATAGCATCGCCTATGCGGGCCCTGGCTGTTTGAATGCTGGTAAGGTCGACGGATTCCAAAAGGCGATCTCCTGAACACGAGGAAACAAAACACAGGAAAGACAAGCAGGATGAATGTGCAATAGAACGGCTTAAGACGACAAAAACCACCAGCCGCATGTGCGGGTGGTGGCCTGGAGTGGTGCTGAACTACTGAATCCGGTGAATCAGGCTTCGCTTCCCGCGCGTGGATTGGAATAGCTAATTCGAAGTTCGGGGATCGACGCAGCGCCCGGCGCGGAAGAACAACAGCCTGAATTGGCGCGGGGAATTTGCATGACGTTGAAGCCAGTAGAGCAGAGCAACGAGGGCTCCGTCAAGAGATTGGTCTTGCAGGGGCCGTGCAGCGCGCAACCCGTTCTACGCGACGCTCGCCCGGTGCGGTATGGACAAGTCCGGCTGTGGGATTGGAACAGGAGCGCCTTCCATCACACGTTGGATGCTGCTCAGCAGGGTTGCCGGATGCACGGGCTTGGTCAAAAACTCAAACTCGTAGCCGCTGGCCTGCGCAGTCGCGAGCATGGATGCGGTTGCTGCCTGGCCGGAAAACAAAAGCACCTTGCAGTCCCGGCAATGACTCAGAATCTGGATCGCCAGGTCGATTCCCGACAGTCGGGGCATCACCACATCCGTGATGAGCAGGTCCGGAGCATCGAAGTGCGAAGTCCGCAAAGCCTCCAGCGGGTTCGTAAACGATGTGGCGTGAAAGCCTCCCTGGAATCGCAGGATCATGGCCAGGCTTGATGCGACCACATCGTGGTCGTCGACGACAAAGACGCGGAACTGCCTGCTGGTTTCAGCCATCGGATTGCTCTCCTATCGAGCTCCAGAAAGGGGAAAATGGAATGGTCTCTGCGGTGGCACTATCGACTTGAATGGAAAGTTTTGATGCTTGGCAACGCTCTGGGGTTGCCAGAGTTGCGGTCGTACTCTCGCGGTTGCGCCTCGGAGATGCGCCGGCGTTCGGCATCATGTGCGGCCAGCTCTCAATGCTCCGGGGCGTAGTAGCCTGAGCGCACCCTGATGGTATCCACGCGCTCTGGGCCGCTCAATTCAATTTGATGAAAAACGCCGTCGTGTTTCAATTCAGCCGGGTTATAGATCAGCCGATACTGATTGCTCAACTCCGCCTCAATGGTGTGCAAATCTAGGTCGATTCCCGCATCGGAATCCTCACCGTTGAAGACCCGCCCGCCAGTTTCCGCAGCCAGTTCTGCCAGGTTCTTCGGCCCCGAGGAAAACAGCTCTGGCTTCGGCTCTGACCGAAACGCATAAATAGCCGTGTTGCTCCGCTGGCACATGTCAACCGCCTCCCTAAGCGAAGTATGGCTGGCGTTGTCTTCGCCGTCAGAGAATAGAAGAACAAAGTTCGCGCTCGCGGCGTGATCGATCTTTCCGAACTCGGAATAACACGCTCGAAAGATTGCATCGAACATGGCAGTCCCGGCCAGCGGATTGTCTCTTCCCGCAATTACCTGACGTATGCCCGCCGTCAGCGCAATCGGATCGCTCGTCCATGGCTGCGCGATCTTCGATACGTAGCCAAAATCCATCACAAAGGCCTGGCCCGTCCGTTGTCGCAATAGCCGCTGCGCGTACTCGATCGAGATTGCGCGATCATGCCGGACCTGTCCCGTCATCGACTCGCTCGTATCCATCAGAATGCCGGCACGAATCGGATAATTCTTGAGGAGTTGAAAGGCAACAATCCTGCGCGGGGCGCGTCCGTTGTCAAGCAGTCGCAGTTCATCGATCTTCAGGTCGTTAATCGGCAATCCCTGCGCATCGACCGCATGAAAGGTGAGACTCACTTCGTCCACTGCAAGGCTGAAGCGGTAAGAGGCCTCGTCCTGAACCTGGGAAGCGTCTGTCTGCGCTGTTACACCCTGCGAGAAGGCCAGCAAAGCAAGCATCGGCAAGCCCCAGGTCATTCGGTTCCAGATCATCCAGCCCTCGTTGCCCGTCGCAGATGTTTCTGCAGCCCATCACCCAACGGACGCATAACCTCGGGTCCGTCTCTGCAGTCATACCGGTTTTTGCGTTCCGTATGGCCCAACCGTGTGGAGCGCCGGGACGATGTCAGGCATACGCCCGCCCTTTTGACGGGCCTCGACGCAATGAGGAAAGCCAACCGGATGAAATCTTTAGCAAATGGCAGTGCCTCAAAAAACGTCAAACTCGGCGTTTATATGCACCATGATGACGCCAAGGAGGCTAATATCAATAGAATCAATAAATGGCGGAGAGGGAGGGATTCGAACCCCCGATAGCCTTGCGACTATGTCTGATTTCGAGTCAGGTGCATTCAACCGGGCTCTGCCACCTCTCCGCACTATAACTCATTTAATCTCAATGAATTAATGTTTGGGTTTGTTTAGGATTTTTCACTGCGGATTTGTCAGTCGCCGATTTAGTCACCACTCGTCCCTCGGCAGGAACCAGCCGATCTACAGCCGATGCCTGGTGTTCCGGAGCGAGATGTGAGTAGCGCATGACCATCTGAAGCGTCCTATGCCCAAGCAGTTCTGCAACCGTCCGCAGATCCACTCCGGCCATAACAAGTCTACTGGCAAAGGTATGGCGGTTGCAATGCCACGTGTAATCAAGCACCTTCGCTTCGTCGAGCGCTGTCGAGAACCATCCGCGCGATCCCTGCAGGGCGTCGCCCGTGCGCACCGAAGGAAACACCAGTTCGGTTCCCGGCGCGGCCTGCCCTGCCTGTAGTTCCCTGAGAGCCGCCAGAGCGATGGAGTTCAGAGGAATGGTGCGGGGATCCCCGTTCTTGGTCTGGAATAGATGAAGCTGCCGGCGCTCGAAGTCCACCTGCTTCCAGCTGAGCCCATATTGCTCGCTCATGCGCATCCCGGTATGAACCGAGAGCATAAAGTGGGGCAGGAATTCTTTGAAGCGACGTTCGATGGCGGCGCGGAGACGCGTCTGCTCGGCATCGGACAGAAACCGAACCCGGCCGCCGCCCTCCGTCTTCTTGCGGATGCGGGCTGCCGGGTTCCGCTCGATCTTCTCGTTATCCATTCCGACCCGGAAGATCAGCGAAAAAGTCGCCTGCCAGCGGTTCCGGGTCGTAGCCGCCCACTCCCGCTCCTCGGCCTGCTCTGTTAGCCACTCCACCACTTCGTTCTTGCGGATGGAATCGGCCGAGCGAGACCCGAATACGGGGCGAAGCTGCTCGATGCGCAAGCGGAGTTCGTAGGTTTGTTTCGCGCTGTTCTCCGCTTCGCTGTGCTTGATTGCATCATCGCAAAGGTCGTTGAAGGTAAGCGCCCGACCGCGAAGCAGTTCGGGCTGCTTCTTGCCGAGAATCGTATCCTGGCGCCGCTTGGCAAGAAGTGTCTTCGCCGCGCTGTGTGTGCCGGCCTTTTCAAAGTGGCGCTTGCCGTCCGCGCTGGTCCATCGAATCCACCAGATGCCGCTACCCTTGATGCGTTCCGAGATTCCCTGCATCGAATCAACCCTCAGAATGAGGCTACTTCTACCGGACCCTGATTGTCAACGGTCAGACGCATCTCTCCCGGCTCGCCGTATCATCCTGCCAATCGTTCGGGATGATCGAATCGAGCGTATTTCCGCACTTCTTCAATCGGAATGAGGGACCGCGCTCCAATGCGCCGCGTCGAGAGTTGCCGCGTCGCGACTAGATATTCGACTGAACGTTTGCTGATTGAAAGAAGCTGAGCCGCCTCATCCTGGCTGACCAGCAACTTATCCATTGGCGCAACCAGAACTGACACGGGCGCCTTCCGATTCAGGGCATTTGTCCTTGGCATTATCCGGTCCCTCTTCAGATCGATAACCGTTCTTAGGGCGATAATGAGCGCGCGTCCGAAGCCTGTCCAATGCTTTTTGGGCATCGGGTGATGCCTTGGAGGCGTCAGACTTTTCCTCAGGCGGTGCCTTTCGTAACTGGTTTTTCGCCGTAAACTTCAGCAATCGAGGGACATACATAGACAACAGGAAAAGTTTTTTCCACATCCAACCTTTTAGCGGTTGGAGGCTACCCCGGAATGCCCTGTGTTGGGAGATACGCGACTTGGACGACTATGCTGAGTTCCGACATCTCAAATATCTCCTCGCCATTGTCAAGCACAGGGGCGTGAGGGCCAGGGCCGACGCATATCAAATACCCAGTAATTTGAGCAGGTAGGGTTGGTTCCGGGCGGCCTTGAGCCGTTTGCTCCTGGTGCCGCGTTTGAAAGTTGTTTCCTGTTTGAGCAGGTTGAGGGCGATGCGGTTGAGCAGC
>DASXFS010000031.1:0-23781 GCA_036489415.1 Occallatibacter sp.
GGATTGCGTTGAACAACTCGCGCGGCCATTTCGGGAATAGAAGATCGGTGGGTCCGGGCGCGTGCCACTCGCCGTTGGCCATTGATGCGGTACGGCTGCCCGATCTTCCCGGCCCTCCATCTGGACGTGGGCGGGCTTTCAACCGCTCGAACGGATGCACGGCACCTGTTGTGCTCTTGCAATAACCAACGCCTCGCTTTCCACGTACTTCGATCTCAAGAATGGTTTGGCCGCTCCCCTCGTCTTCGATCACCGTCACATCGCGGAACTGAAGACGCCGCGCCTCGTCGGGGCGGAGTCCGGTGTTAGCGGAGAACAGAACATAATCGTGAAGTTGTTCCGCTTCCCAACGAAAACGGGGCTGCTTCGGGTCCTGGGCGCGTTTTCGCGTTGCCTCATAAAGCTGCCTGTACTCTTCCGGCGAGAACCATGCTCGATGGGAAATCTTCGCTGACGCGCGATATGGCGCTGACAAATCCGGGAGATGATCGATCCATCCGTGCCGCAGAGCCGTTTTGAAAATCTGCCGCAGCGTCACGATCTCCTGGTGCATGGTGCTGCGCGCCGGAGGCTTGCCGCGCATCGCCTTCGCTTCCTCAAGTCGATGGACGCGATATTCATTGACCTTGCCAGCCGTGATCTCGGGAAGGACCATGCTGCCGAAGAACGGAATCAGGTAGCCGTTTGTCCTCGCGTGTTGTCCGCGCGCATAGGTTGGGCTGCGCTGCCCCTGCGTCATGATGTCGAATTCGCGCAGGTACAACTTCGCAGCTTCGCGGAACAGTTTGCCACTTTTCAACTGACCCTCGCGGAGCTTGCCCCGCAACTGCAAATACCAGTCTTCCGCGAACTCCTTCGCTTTCGAGAGACTGTCTTCTTTGGTGGTGGTGCGCCGATTCTTCCCGGCAAGATAGGTTGCGCACTGCCAGCTCGAACTGTTCGGACGCTTGTAGACGTGAACTTTGCCACCGAGGATAGTGTGATGCTCTGCCATGCGGCTGCACCTCCTGCTTCTCTATAAGAATCGCAAAAGTGTGCAAGGGTTGCGTAAGGGCTGCGTATTGCTCTCGATCAATATAAGCTTCTTATCATCAACAATTTATGGAAACATCGCTGTTTAATGAGCCGATTTTGAGTCCGCTGCGTCTGCCAGTTCCGCCATCCCGGCTTGGGGTGGAAGGATGCTCCCAAAGTATCGCATAGGTTTTAGTGGCTGCGCCACTGGTTGTGAAGGCCGCGCCGGGGACTGCGGGTTCAAGAGGTTGCGGTAAAAGGCTGATTTTTCGGCGGAATTGCAGAGCGTATCTCAGGTGCTAAAGAGACTGCGGAACCCCCTGGGGTTTCGGGAGACATTCGGTGAAATCGTCCCTCCGCGGCTAAAGCCGAGCTTGACTGTGCAGGCTTTATGCGGGAGTTAAAACCCCCGCCTCCCGCCGTAACACCCGCACCCCTCGGAGCTAAAGCCCCATGCTTTTTTCGGGCATTCTCGGCACGGCTGAAGCCATGCCCTGATACAAAACCCGCCCTCTTTGCAGCAGAGTCAAGTTTTCCGCAGACAGTGAGGTTGGGGAAGCGGAATTACGGTTGTACCGGGTTTCCACATCGGGTTGGGCGGGTTTTTGTGTGAATGCCGTGCGACAATGGAGGCAACCGTGATGAACCCCGCCTCTTCTGCAGTAGTTCCTTCACCGGTTGCGGTTACTCCGCAGTTGCTGGCTCAGCACAGCATTACTGCGGAGGAGTACGACCGCATTCTGGCAGCCCTTGGCCGTACTCCCTCGCTTACCGAGCTGGGTATTTATTCAGTGATGTGGAGCGAGCACTGCTCGTACAAGTCCAGCAAAGTGCATCTGAAGCGGCTACCGACGAAGAGCGACCGCGTGGTGCAGGGGCCGGGCGAGAATGCCGGCATTATTGACGTGGGCGACGGATGGGGCTGCGCGTTCAAGATTGAGTCGCACAACCACCCCAGCTATATTGAGCCATTTCAAGGCGCCGCGACCGGCGTGGGCGGCATTTTGCGGGACATTTTTACCATGGGCGCGCGGCCGCTGGCGGTGATGGACTCGTTGCGCTTTGGGTCGATTGAGCCTGATGCAACGGAGCCAGGCTCGGCTGAGCGGGAACTGGTGGCCAGGAACCACTCCATTGTGGAGGGCGTGGTGAGCGGGATTGCCGGATACGGCAACTGCTTTGGCGTACCGAATCTGGGCGGCGAGACCAAGTTTGAGCCGTGCTATAGCGGTAATCCGCTGGTGAATGCGTTTGCGCTGGGCATGGTACGGATTGATGAGATTTTTTACGGCAAGGCTTCAGGGACCGGAAATCCGGTGATCTATGTCGGCGCGAAGACGGGGCGCGACGGGATTCACGGGGCGACCATGGCCAGCGAGGAGTTCCATGCCGGCACGGAGGCCAAGCGGCCCAATGTGCAGGTGGGCGATCCTTTTATGGAGAAACTGCTGCTGGAAGCTTGCCTGGAGGCGATGAAGACGGGCGCGATTGTGGGCATTCAGGACATGGGCGCGGCGGGGCTGACCTGCTCGACCTGCGAGATGGGCGCGCGCGGCGGCGTGGGACTGGACGTCGAACTGGACTTCGTTCCTCAGCGCGAAACGGGCATGTCTGCCTACGAAATTATGCTTTCAGAAAGCCAGGAGCGGATGCTGCTGGTGGCTGCCAAGGGCCGCGAGCACGAGGTGCTGAACGTCTTTGCGAAGTGGGGACTGGATGCGGTGATTGTGGGCACGGTAGAACCGGAGCCGCGGCTGCGCATTCGGCATCACGGCGAGCTGGTGGCTGATATTCCGAATCAATCTTTGACGGACGATGCGCCGCTTTATCACCGGCCGGTGGGCACGTGGAAGTGTCCGCTGCCGCTGGAGCCGCCGGAGAATGTGCTGGCTGCGCTGGCGGAGGATCGCGACTTTACCGCGGATCTGAAGAAGCTGCTGGCGAGCGCGAATGTGTGCTCCAAGCGCTGGGTGCATGAGCAGTACGACACGATGGTGCAGACGAATACGGTGCAGGGGCCGGGCGGCGAAGCGGGCGTGATGCGCATCAAGGGCACGGGTACTTCCGGCCATGAGCGCGGGCTGGCGATGGCGCTGGATGGCAATGGGCGCTGGGCGTATCTCGATCCGAAACTTGGCGCTATGCACGCGGTGGCGGAGGCGGCTCGCAAGGTGGCTTGTACGGGCGCGACGCCGGTGGCCGCTACGAATTGCCTCAACTTTGGCAATCCAGAGAAGCCGGAGATTATGGCGCAGCTTTCGACGGCGATTGATGGCATTGCGGAGGCTTGCACGGCGCTGTCGACGCCGATTACGGGCGGAAACGTTTCGCTCTACAATGAGACGCGCGGGGAAGGGATTTATCCCACGCCGGTGCTGGGCATCGTGGGCATTCTGGACGATGTGACGAAAGCGGTGCCTGCTCATTTCCAGCAGGCGGGCGACGCCATTCTGCTGTTGTGGCCCGTGCCTCGCGGCCAGGAGCCGGACCCCAATCTGCCTGTTCCGATGGACAACCGCAGCTTGCATTGGCAGATTCCGCAGCTCGAAGTTATACCCGAAGACGCGATTATTGTTCCGGAGGACGCGACTGAGACCGCAGACTCGGCCGCGGCGGAGCTCGCGGTTCTTGGTTCAACGGAATACGCCAAGGTGGTGCTGGGCGGCGTGTGGGGTCAGCCTCCGCCGCTCGATCTTGACGCGGAAGCTGATCTGCACACGCTGCTTGCGGTGCTTGCCGATCGCCGGCTTCTGCGCTCTGCGCGCGACATTTCCGATGGCGGCATCGCTGTGGCCCTGGCGCAATCGGCGTTTCCGCTTTCCATTGGCGCGACAGTCGAGCAGGATCAGTCGCTCATGGTGCATCCCCTGTTTGGGCTGTTCGCTGAGCCTGCTTCTACGCTGCTTATTACCGCGCAACCCAGCCACGTTTCTGCCATTGAAAAGCTGGCCGGCGAATACAATTTCTATACCGCGCGCATTGGAACAACGGGAGGATCGACGCTTCAAATCTCTGTCGATCACCAGCCTTTTATCTCCGCTCCAATCGCGGCTCTGCGCAAGCCCTGGGCTGAATCCCTGGAAGCCATTCTCCACGATGAGGTGACGGCATGAGCCGGCTGCTCTTTCAGGGGGTCGATGGCGTTGCCGATCGCTCCGAATCTATCCGCTCGTCTCAAGCGCGCTGTTATCCGGAGCGGAGCTTGACGGCATTGTTGGCAAACGGGGTCGAAGGATCGGCGTCTCGGCCACGCTCCTTGCGTCGCAAAATCATGGATGACAAGCTGCGCGAAGAATGCGGCGTGGTCGCGATCCACGGCCATCCGGATGCCGCGCGCCAGGTTTACCTCGGGCTCTACGCATTGCAGCATCGCGGGCAGGAGTCGGCCGGCATTGCATCGGCAGACGGCCAGCGGTTGGCCAACATCAAGGGCATGGGCCTGGTGAGCGAAATCTTTACTGACGACGTTCTCTCCAAACTGCCCGGACCGATGGCGATTGGCCACACGCGCTACTCCACGACGGGCGATTCAGCGCTGCTCAACGCTCAGCCGATCCGCGTCGACTCCACCAAGGGTCTTATTGCCATCGCGCACAACGGCAACCTGGTCAACCTGGGTAACCTGCGCGCGCGCCTGGAGCGCGAGGGCGCTTATTTTCAGACGACCTCCGACTCGGAAATCATTGTCCAGCTTATTGCGCACTCCAAGGCCGGCACTCTCGTCGATTGCATTGCCGACTCGCTGGGCCGCGTTGAAGGCGCGTTCTCTATTGTGATGATGACGCGCGACCGCATTTTTGCAGCCCGCGACCCTCGCGGCTTCCGGCCGCTTTCGATTGGCCGCATCAAAAATCCGGAGGGGCCGGACAGCATCATCTTCGCCAGCGAAACCTGCGCCTTCGACCTGCTGCGCGCTGAATATATTCGCGACGTGCTTCCCGGAGAACTGGTGATGGTGACCGAAGACGGGCTCACCAGCAGGCAATATGCAACCGGCGTTCCGCAATCCAGTTGCATCTTCGAGCATGTGTACTTTGCCCGCCCCGACAGCCGCATCTATGGCCGCTGGGTGCAGGAGAGCCGCGACCAGATGGGGCGGCAGCTTGCGCGCGAGTCAGGCGTTCCAGCGGATGTGGTGGTTCCTGTGCCCGATTCCGGCGTTACTGCGGCGCTTGGTTACGCGGAAGAGGCGGGACTGCCATTCCGCATGGGGCTGATCCGCAATCATTATGTTGGACGCACGTTTATTGAGCCCGAGCAGCGGGTGCGCGACTTCGGCGTGCGCCTCAAGCTCAATCCGGTGCATAATCTGCTGGAGGGCAAGCGCGTAATACTTATCGACGACTCGATCATCCGCGGGACTACGAGCAGAAAGATTGTGCGCATGGTGCGCGGCGCGGGCGCGAAGGAAGTGCATCTGCGCATCAGTTGCCCGCCCACCATCTCACCTTGCTTCTATGGCGTGGATACGCCCAGCAAGCGCGACCTCATTGCAGCGAATAAGTCTGTCGAAGAGATTTGCCAATATATCGAGGCGGACTCATTGTCCTACTTATCACTGGAAGGCCTTCTTAAAAGTTGCGAGACGAAAGAAAAGAGTGGCTACTGCACCGCCTGCTACACAGGCAACTATCCCACGCAATGGGTCGATGTGGATGAGATTCTGCCTGCCGCAGTGACGATCTGAAAAGGCGGCCAGCCGGCTTGGGCCAACGTAGAATCAGTGGTGGTTCTGCTTTCCGCGCGGGGAGCCTGAGGTTGCGCATGACCCGGTTACGAATTCTTTTTGGCGGAGCCGTCTTTCTCGCTTCGTTCCTTCTCTTCCTTGTTGAACCCATCGCGGCCAAGCAACTGTTGCCCATTTTTGGCGGGTCGGCGGCGGTGTGGATCACATGCCTGGTCTTTTTCCAGACAGCGCTTCTGGTGGCCTATCTTTATGCGCATTGGCTTGCGCATCGTTCGCATTGGATTCTGCACTTTGCTTTGCTTCTGCTGGCGACGGCGTCCGCAATCGTGTGGTCCGCGCACGCTCTCAACCTGAGTGGCGCATCGCAGCATCCAATCTCTTCCATCTTTGCCGCGCTCGGCCTCTCCATCGGGCTGCCGTTTCTGATGCTGGGCGCAACTAGTCCGCTGCTGCAGGTTTGGCTTGCGCGGCTGGAGACAAGCGGCATTCCTTATCGGCTGTTTGCGCTCTCGAATCTAGCATCGCTGCTTGCTCTGGCGCTTTACCCAACGATCATTGAGCCATACTTTACCTTGAGGGCACAGCGGCTGATATGGTGTTGCGGTTTTGCCGCGTTCGCGTTGGTCTCCGCGGCCCTCACTTGGCGCACGCGCTCGGCGACCGATGCGGCTCCGCAAGCGGCAGCAGACGAATCGGCCATCGCTCGAGCACCGCTGAGTCATAAGTTGCTCTGGGTTCTGTTGCCCATGGGCGCGGCTATGCAGTTGTGCGCCGTTACCAGTTACATTACCCAGAACATCGCCGCCATTCCGCTGCTCTGGATTCTTCCGCTTGCCGTCTATCTCATCACGCTGATTCTCGCCTTTCAGTTTCCCCGGTTCTTGCCGCGCTGTATCATCGTGCGCTTCCTGGTTGTGATGCTCGGCGGCCTTGGTTACATGCTGTCCCATGTGGATGTGTCATTGCCTCTGCGCATCGGGCTGGCCTTCTTTCTAGTCGAAGTCTTCATCTCCTGCCTCTTCTGTCACACCGAGGCGTACGCGCTGCGTCCTCAGCGTTCTTCTGAGTCCACACTTTTCTATCTGTTGTTTGCAGCCGGCGGCGCGCTCGGTTCATTTCTCATCGGCATCTCTTCGCCGCTTATCTTTTCCTTCAATTACGATCTGGGCCTCACCTTCTTTGTGACCGCTCTGCTGGCGCTCGCGGTTACCTGGTCGAGCGGCTGGCCGCAGCGCATGTTGTGGTCTACGGCCAGCGGTCTGCTGCTGGTTCTGGTGCTGATGCTCCACGTGGCTTACCAGCGCAATACGCCTTTGGCCGTTCGCAACTTCTACGGCAGTTTGCGCGTACGGCAATCGCTCTCGGCCTACCCCGGCGCCACTCTGCGCACGCTGACCAATGGCTCCATTCAGCACGGTACGCAGATATTCTCGCCGGAGTTACGCAGAACACCCACCACCTACTACGCTGAAGACTCGGGCGTAGGTCTGGCGCTGCGTTTCTGCTGTCAGGGACGCACGCGCAACATCGGCGTCGTTGGCCTGGGCGTGGGCACCATCGCCGCCTATGGCCAAGCGGGCGATCGCATTCGGTTCTATGAAATCAATCCCGCGGTCGCTCCCATTGCACAGCATCTGTTCACCTATCTCCGCGATTCGGGCGCGCAGGTCAGCATCGTGGAGGGCGATGCGCGCTCTTCGCTCTCGCGCGAGCAGCCGCAGAACTTTGACGTCCTGGTCATCGATGCATTCTCAGGCGACGCCATTCCGCTGCATCTTCTGACCACCCAGGCTGTCGATCTTTACAAGCGCCATCTCGCGCCGGGCGGTATTCTTGCTTTTCACATCTCCAATCAACACGTCGATCTGGAGCCGGAGATTGCGCTGCTCGGCAAGGCCTCGGGCATGGATGTCCGTCGCGTATCGAGCATTGAAAACCAATCGCGCGGCGAGTTCACTGCCACATGGATGCTGCTGACGGAAACCCCCAATTTCTTCACGCAGCCTGAAGTCGCGAACCGGGTTCGGCAGCCCAGCGAGGATTCGCGGGTTCATCTCTGGACCGACGATTACTCCAGTCTTTTGCCGCTACTGCGCTGGTAGGCGCTATGGTTCCCAGTGGCCAGTTATCCGGCCGGAACGAGCCCTAACGGCTGCCTGTGCGTCCAGTTACAGGACGTTAACACTCCTCGTGTGATAGCATCCGCTTTTTAGAGATAGACGCCCGGCGGAATCGCCCTCCGATTTCTTGCCCGGCGCCGGTCAAGGCCCTTCGACTCTATGGATGAGGTAGACGGCAGACCGGGACACGTGGCCTTCCAATCCGGCCACATGGACGCCCCAACGGACGCCCCCGTGTTTTCCCTGTGCTTTCCCCGCTTATCCGATCCTTTTAATAATCCCGCAGGCTCACGGGACAGCCATGAGCTTGCATTCTCCAGGAGAAACCCATGAAAACCTACCAGGGAAGTGAGATCCGCAACGTAGCTGTAATGGGGCATGCGCACAGCGGCAAGACCACCTTTATTGCCGCGCTGCTGCATGCCGCGAAGATGACGACGACGCAAGGCCGCGTGGCCGAAGGCACCGCCGTGACCGCCTATGACGAAGAAGAGATTGCCCGCGGCGCTACCATGCAAAACGCCGTGGCCTTTGTCGAGTGGCAGGGCGTGAAGATCAATCTTGTGGATACTCCCGGGTTCCACATGTTCTCGCACGAGGCCCGGGCGGCGCTGCTTCCCGTGGAGGCTGCGGTGGTGGTGGTGAACGCGCAGAACGGCGTGGAAGCGGTGACGGAGCGGGTATGGAAGTATGCGGAAGACGCCAATGTTCCGCGCGTTGTTGTGGTGAACCAGATGGATCATCCCAAGGCTGGCGGTGGCGGAGGTTTGAGCGCGCTGATGGAGGATCTGGTGGATCGCTGGGGACGCAATTGCGTTCCTGTCCAGTTGCCGATTTCGGATTCGCAGGGGTTTCACGGCGTTGTTGATCTGGTTACGATGGAGGCGTTTTATTACACGCCCGGCGGCGATGGCCGCGGCAAGGTTACGGGTGAGATTCCGGCCAGCCTGGCGGCGGACGCCAAGGCGCGGCACGAGGCGCTGGTGGAACTGGTGGCCGAGGGCAAGGACGAGCTGATGGAGGAGTTCTTCGAGAAGGGCACCATCCCCGAGGAACACCTGATTACGGCGATGCATGAGGCCATTCGCGAAGACCGCATCTTCCCGGTGCTGTTTTCGAGCGGCCTGGCCAACATGGCTCTCGATCACCTGCTGGACTTTATCAAGGTTTACATTCCTTCGCCGGTTGAGCGCGCTCCGATACCCGTCCGCGTTCCGTCCCTGGCCGTGGCTGCCTGTGCGGCGGAAGAGACCGCTGAAGAGGCCGAAGACGCCACACGCACCTTCCGCAAGGTGGCCGACAGCGAGCCGACGGCAATGGTGGTGTTCAAAACCATGACCGATCCTTTTGCGGGGCGCATCACTTTTTTCAAGGTTCTCAGCGGCGTCGTCAAGAACGATGCGACTGTTGAAAATTACACGCGGCGTGGCCAGGAGCGGCTTTCGCATTTGTCCGTGATGCAGGGGCGCAAGGCGGTCGAGGTTACCGAGCTTCACGCGGGCGACCTGGGCGCGGTGGCCAAGCTGCGCGAAACGCTTACCGGCGACACGCTGGGCGCCAAGGGCGCGGAAATTCAGGTGGATCTGTTGCCGCTGCCTGAGCCGGCCATGACCTACGCCATCGAGCCCAAGACCCGCGCCGACGAGGACAAGCTTGCGCCCGCCATTCATAAGCTGATGGAAGAAGACCTGCTGATTCGATTCTTCCGCGATCCCATGACGAACGAATTTCTGATTGGCGGCGCGGGGCAGCCGCATATTGAAGCCATTGTGAGCCGGCTCAAGAAGCGCTACCACGCTGAGGTGCATCTCAAAGCGCCCAAAGTGCCTTATCGCGAAACGATTCGCGGGAAGGCGGAAGCGCAGGGACGGCACAAGAAGCAGACCGGCGGCCACGGGCAGTTTGGCGACTGCAAGATTCGCATGGAGCCGTTGCCGCGCGGCGGCGGGTTCGAGTTCGGCAATGAAGTCTTTGGCGGCGCGGTTCCGAGGAATTTCATCCCGGCGGTCGAAAAAGGCATTGTCGAGTCTGCCGCGCGCGGGTACCTGGCCGGGTTTCCGGTGGTGGACTTCAAGGCCACGATCTACGACGGCAGCTACCACGACGTGGACTCGAACGAAATGTCGTTCAAGATGGCGGGGCGGCTGGCCTTCCGCAAATGCATGGAGTCGGCCAAGCCGTGTTTGCTGGAACCGGTGATGAAAGTCGAGATCGAGGCGCCGGACGAGTTTGCCGGAGCGCTGATGGGCGACCTGAACAGCCGGCGCGGGCGCGTGCAGGGCATGGAATCAAAGGGCCGCACGACGGTGATCAACGCCGAAGTGCCGATGGCCGAGATGCTGACCTATGGGACGATTCTGACCTCGATGACGCAGGGCAAAGGTAGCTACCACATGGAGATGAACCACTACGACATTGTGCCCCAACTGGTGGCCGAGAAGATCCTGGCCAATGCCAAACGGCCGGTGGAAGAGGAAGATGAGTAACCACCTGCGGTGGGGCAGACACTCGCTTTCCGCTCGCAGAGGGTTCGTGGTATTTCATCCTCGCGACAGAAAAAATTGCGAGGATGGGGCACCCAAGATGCGTTTTTCGATGCAAAAGGGACTGATTTTCGAGATTCTTTTGGGTCTCGCGAAAATGTAAGTCCTTTGTTTTTGATGGGCTAAGGTGAGGAAAATGAACCTAACATATTTATTTTCATGTGGATGCCGCGAAATGGGTAGAGGGGTGGGGTGGTCGCCCGTTTGGGTCGCGCTGGTCACCCTTTGACGTGTTGAGAAGACGCCGATGTTGTGAAGGCGGGAGACATACTGCTATTGTGCGCCAGCGAGGCATAATTATCTGCAACTTTACAAAGCGCAAAGTTTTTGCTTGACAGCTTTTCATTTTGCAAAGTATCTTGGGATTGTGATGGGATCGACGATTGCTGTGACGGCTCCTATTGAGATGTGCTTGGCGAGACCTCAATGCATGTTGTAACGCGCAAGCACCTGCGCGAAGCTGAAGAGCAATATCAGGACGCGGCGAGGGAGATTCGAGCCTGGTTCAGAATCGTGAATGAAGTTCGGTGGCGGAATTTTGTGCAAGTGCGGCAAGTGTTCAAGGATGCCGATGACGTGGATGGGTATGTGATCTTCAATATCCGACAGAACCGGTACCGGCTGGTCACGATCATTCACTACGCGCGGGAGAGGCAAGGGCAGATGACGGCCGGCCATATTTATATCCGAGCATTTCTGACGCACCGCGAGTACGACAACCGGGCGAGTTGGGACAAGGGGGTGAAGCGATGAGCACAGTGCTTGCAGATCCGGCGGAGATGATGCGGCGGGGCGCGCCTCGGCTGATCCGCAACGACGAGGAACTGGCTGAGTACACCCAGGCGTTGTTCGATCTGACGGCGAAGGCTGAGCCCACGCCAGACGAGGAAGAGGCGATCGAGCTGATGACGCTGCTGGTGGAACGCTACGAGCAGGAGCACTATCCTGTGCCCGGGGCCGAGCCTGCCGATGTGCTGCGCTTTCTGCTGGAGCGGAATGGACTGTCACAGCGGGATGTTGCTGCGGAGTTGGGAAGCGAAAGCACGGTGTCGCTGGTGCTTTCCGGCAAGCGGCAGTTGAATCGGGATCATATTGCTCGGTTGAGCGAGAGATTTGGTGTTTCGCCGGCGGTGTTTTTCAAGGCCGCCGCGTGACAGATGGCCGGCCGAGAATGGTGCTTTCCCACCTTTTCGCCAGAAGGAAGGCGAAAGGATGGGGCACCCGGCAACGGGCTATCGCAGCGGGATGTTGCTGCAGAGTTGGGAAGCGAAAGCACGGTGTCTTCGGTGCTTCCTACTCGTACAAGTCAATGATGACTTTACGCAAATTGTCCACGATGTATCGCATCCGAGGCGCATATTCTTTCTTGAATTTTGCAAGGTCATGAATCGCCGTGTTGCCCGCCTGGTGTATATCTCTCGCTGCCTTTACCCTCTCTTGATCGAGGTGCAGTTTGGCCGCTTCATGAATCATGGCTCCGATATGGCCTCCCTTTGAATTCAGGCCAGACTTGATTTTTAGATTTGGGTCGATGGTCTCAATCAGTGCGGCCTCCAGCACTGCTCTACACAGAACTGCCGACGCTATTCTTAAGCCGGACAGGTCGCAGCGATGGGCTTCTTCAAAGTATTCGGCGCTGCGGTTTGGCTTCTCGCCAAAGCTCATCTCATCGAATGTAGTGATGCGAGCGAGTGTATCGTCCAGGTTTCGGATTGCTTCAAAGGCCAGCGCTGCGTCAATGGTGTCGCCGTCGCCTTGACCACTACTTGTCCGGTTAGGTGATGCGGCGTTTGATCTCAGACTGTCTTGCAGTTCGGTTCGTTGCTCCTTCGAGAGTTTTGATAACAATTCGAGGAGGGATTCCTCCGAGGAGTCCTTCGGTATGTTGTGCAACGAGATTCGCTTTGCGATTGCACGGTCGCCTTTGTTTACTTGGAACTTGGTGGCGAAATCCCGTATTGCATCGTCAAGTTCGGTGTGTTCCCCGCTCAGTTCGCCCATGGAGATTTCAAAAGCTTCCATTCCAAAAATAAGGAAGCCGTCTCGCGATACCCAGTCGTCGTTGTTTATGTATTCGAGTACCTTAGCGAGAATCACTGCTCTTCTTGAGTGCTTCATATGGGCCTCATTTCTTGCCGGGTGCCCCATCCTTTCGTGTTCTTGGCGAAAGCTTGGGAGATGGCCGTCCGTAAACCTTCACCAGAAAATTCGTTCAGAGACGGAATGGGTTTGATCGACATCGGACGCCGGGCTTTACTTTGTCCACGGATCGTGCAGTTGGACAGGGATTCCGGCTACGTCACGCAGGTTGCGGGTAACGAGCGTCAAGCTGTGTTGAACGGCTGTGGCTGCGAGGAGAGTATCGACGACCGGCCTGGGGCGCTGGCCCGACCAGTCTCCCCATAAACGGGCTGTGGCTGCATCGATTCCAAGGATGCGGTCGGCAAAAGCGACTTCGAGACCTTCGACCCAGGCGGCGAGACGGCTGGCGGCGATTGGATCGGGATCGCGCAGTCTTTTAGCGGTGACGCCTTTGCGCAGCTCTCCCAGGGTGAGAACACTGATGAACCCGGAACTGGGATCGTTTGTCTGAAGAAACGCAACAACCCCGGGGTCGGGCCTTGGCTTGCGGGTCTCGCTGACAAAGTTGGTATCTAGAAGGTAGCGGATCTGTCCGCTCACAATTCGACCTCTCGGCCGGTGTCGCGGCTGTACTCGATTTCGAAGTCGTCTACCTTGGGGCCGCCGAGGAGATATTCGAAGAAGTTGGGCTTGTGAGCTACGAGGGCATGGTAGTCGCGAATGGAAAGTACGACGGCCCGCTCCGCGCCGTGGCGGGTGATAATCTGCGGCCCACGGGTGTGAGCCTCCTCGATGACCTCGCTTAAGCGAGTCTTTGCTTGTTGGAGCTGCCAGGTCATGTGCGTCCTCTTTGTATTTCAACCAGAATTATAGTTGTTTTGGTTGAAATAGTCTAATCGGGCTAGGGTGATCGCATGAATGACGATTGGATTCGCAGTCCGTTTCAAACCGCTCCCTACGGGGCGGACAGGGTTGATTGGGCGCTTTCCCCGGATTGCGCTACGCTCCATCCGGGGCTATTTTCGTACCCTCCCTCCGGGAGGAAATGCGGGATTTGATTTCAGCGGCCTGAAGGCCGCTGCTCCCTCCCAGACGCTGGATTCCGATTCGTCCGACACTGTTTAGGCTTGCTGGTCGGACCGGAGGTGTCTGGCTAGCGACCATTTCAGGTCTTCGATGCCTTGGCCGGTTACGGCGGAGATGGCGTGGAACTCTAACTTTTTTCTTTTGATGTGGGCAGTCAGCTTCTTTAATTTCTCGGGGTTGGCGGAGTCGATTTTGGTGGCGCAGACGATCATGGTCTTGTTTGCCAAGGGGAATTCGACGGTGGGGCCGGGATTGTCGTCCATGGGCTGCTCGGGGGTGGTGACGGAGAAGCTGGCCAGCTCTTTGTTGATGACTTTGAAGTCCTCGACGGGGTCGGGACGGCCGGATGCATCTGAGACGTCCACGAGATGAAGCAAGAGCCTTGTGCGCTCGATGTGGCGGAGGAACTGGGTGCCTAATCCCGAGCCCAGGTGCGCGCCTTCAATGAGGCCGGGCATGTCGGCGACGACGTAGGACTCCTGGTCGGGCTCTTCGCCGACGGTGACTACGCCGAGGTTGGGTTCGAGAGTGGTGAAGGGGTAGTCGGCGATTTTTGGCTTGGCGGCGGAGATGCGGGAGATGAGGGTGGACTTGCCGGCGTTGGGGTAGCCGACCAGGCCTACGTCGGCGAGGAGCTTGAGGACGAGGCGGTAATTGCGCTCTTCGCCGGCGCGGCCTAGCTCGTGCTCGCGCGGGGCCTGATGGACGGCGGTGGCGAAGTGCTGGTTGCCGCGTCCGCCGCGTCCGCCTTTGGCGACGACGACTTGCTCGTCGGGGGTTTCGAAATCATGGATGAGCTCGCCGGTGTCCTGGTCGTAAAGGGCGGTGCCGACGGGGACCTGGAGGGTGATGGAGTTGCCGTCTAGGCCGCTGCAGTTGGAGCCCATGCCGTGCTGGCCGCGCTGGCCCTTGTGCTCGGGGTTGTAACGGAAATGGATGAGGGTGTTGTGGCGTTGCGAGCTGACCATGACGACATCGCCGCCACGGCCGCCGTCTCCGCCGGAAGGGCCGCCGCGGGGAACGAATTTTTCGCGGCGGAAGGCCATGCAGCCGTTGCCGCCGTCGCCGGCTTTGACGCGAATTTTTGCTTCATCGATGAACATGAAAAAGGCCAGATTTCAGGGCACAGAGATCAGAGATCAGGGAAAAGGCCCGCTTGGCGCTGCACATGGCCGGGGCTGAATCCTTGATGCCGTCTTTTCAGTTTACCGTTTCGGGCTTAGAATCGTTTGAACTTCACCTTTTGGAGTGTTGGAGCGCCGAAATTGGGAATCATTCCCGGTTTTCTGGCTGCGCCCACCAAAAATCGGACCTGCCAGCTAGAGCGGGACGATGCGTGAGGGGTTTGCGCTTGTTCCCCACGATCTGCCGCGAGCAGGAATCGCAATGGCAGGGCGGAACTGGATAAGGCTGGGGTTGCTGGCCGTGCTGCTGATGGGCGCGGGGACGGCGGCTGGGGCGCAAACGGCTCGGAACGGGGCCGACGGAAGCCTGACGGGAAAACTGACCGATCTGCGCTCGACGCCGCTGGACGGCGCGACGGTGGTGGTGCGGAATGAAGCCACCGGCGCGGAGGCGCGCGGCATAACGAGGAAAAACGGGAGTTTTCGCTTTACCGGGCTGGAGCCGGGGGCTTACACGGTTGAGGCGGAGAGTCCGCGGCTGGGGCGCGGGCGGCTGGATGGGGTGGTGGTGGCTGCGGGGCACGAGGCGCGGGTGCAGGCGGCGATGGCGTTTGAGGCTGTGGCGGGGACAGCGATGGAGGTTGCGGCGGCTCCGGTTCTGGTTCCGGCGGCGGTGGTGGCGAGCGTGGTTGGGCCGTCTGAGATAAGGATGGCGCCTGCGACGCCGGCTACTGTTCTTGCTCCTCCGGCTCAGGCTCAGGTGGGCGTGACTGGGCTGCCTGTGGCAAGGACGGCGCCTGCGACTCCGGTGACAGAGACAGCGGTGGTGGTTGCTGCGCTGGCCGGTGAGCCGTTGCAAAACTTGAGTCTACATGGGCATGGGACGTTGGGGGCGGCGAACCCTGGGCTGGTTGGCGGCGGGTTGGCTTTGAGCGCGGTGGCGGCTTCGGCGGCGCGGGCGGCTATTCAGTTTGCTGAGCCTGTGGGCAGGACGGCTCAGATGGACGCTCAGGTGGCCTCTATGCGGGCTGATCCGGCAACGGCGGCGGTGGCAACCACGATGACGGCCGCTGAGTTGCAGGCGCTGCCGGCAGCGGGGCGGCGGTGGCAGGATTTTGTGTTGGACACTCCTACGGCGGCGACCGCGGCGGGGGGAACGGCTCAGACTTCGCTGCGCGGGGCGGGGCAGGAGCCGGTGGAGACGAGCATCGACGGGACGAGTACGCGGATGGCGTTTGGCGGGCAG
This sequence comes from Occallatibacter sp., assembly GCA_036489415.1. Taxonomy (GTDB): domain Bacteria; phylum Acidobacteriota; class Terriglobia; order Terriglobales; family Acidobacteriaceae; genus Telmatobacter. The sequence goes on from DASXFS010000031.1 coordinate 15,903, forward strand.
GGAAGCTCAGGGCCGCAGTCGAGCGGGCAGGGATCGAATGGGATGGGCGGAAGCGACCAGAACGGGATGGGGCAGGCGTGGGCGGGCGGTCACGGATCTCCGGTGGCGGAGGCGGCGATTCGCGAGGTGCAGACGGCGGCGGGGAACGCGGAGGCAGAAGGCGCGCGCACGGCCGGTGGGCGGGTGAATGTGGAGACGGCGCGGGGTATGAATGGACTGCATGGGCAGGGGTTTCTGTTTGACCGGCAGAACACGTGGGGCGCGCAGAATCCGTTTACGCAGTGGGTGAAAGAGACGGGGCCGGCGACGCTGGGCACGACGCCTGTGTTTACGGCGGAGTCGTACACGCCTCCGGACCACGAGACGGTTTGGGGCGTGGGCCTGGGCATCCAGATCCGGCGGGACAAGCTGTTCTGGTTTGGGGCGCTGGACAGCTATCGGCGCAACGATCCGGGGTTGGCCACGGTGAAGAACCCGGAGGAGTTTTTTGCGCAGCCCTCGAACGACCAGATGCAGGTACTGAGCGCGCGGCTGGGTTTGAGCGGCGTGAACCCTGTGGCTGAGGGACTGAATGCTTATTCGCAGATGCTGACGACGCTGGACGGGCTGCTGGGGCCGGCTCCGCGGACTGCGGCGCAATGGGTGGGGTTTGGGCGGCTGGATTGGAATGCGACGGAGCGGCACAGGTTCACGCTGGAAGGAACGGGCGCGCGGTGGGACTCGCCTGGCGGCGGGCTGACGCGGGTTTCTGAAACGTATGGCGGCAACAGCTTTGGTTCGAGCGAGGCGAGCGAGGAGCTGCTGCTGGGGCGATGGGAGGCGTTTCTTACCCCGAATCTGGTGGCTGTGACGCAGGGTTCTCTGGGGCGGAGCATTCTGAGCGCTCACGCGGAGACGCCTTCGGCATTTGAGCAGACTTTTCTTCCGCCGAATGTCTGGGGGCAGTTGCCGCAGATGGTGGTGGACTCGCGCTATGGATTCATGATCGGCAATCCGTCGCGGTTTGGCGCTGGGAGCTATCCGGACGAGCGCGTTTCCGGGGTGCAGGAGACGGTGGACTGGGTGCGCGGGAGTCTGCTGGTGAAGGGCGGGTTTGAGTTGAGCCATAACGCGGACGCGACCAGCCTGCTGCGCAACCAGACGGGGACGTATACCTACTCCAGCTTGGAGAATTTTGCGTCGGACGCGCTGGCGTTTGCCGCGTTTGGGCTGGCTGGTGAGTTGCAGCCCGACAACCAGCACAACTGCGACCAGACGGGGAAGGTTTGGCGCGACTCGGGCGGCAACTTGCGCGGGCTGGGCTATCTGCCCTGCTACTCCTATTATTCGCAGACGATGGGACCGGCGAACTGGAACCTGAGCACGAATGACTGGGCGGGATTTGCGACTGCGCAGTGGCAGCCGGCGAAGCTGGTAGTGGTGAGCGGCGGATTGCGCTGGGAGCGGGAGCAGTTGCCGCCGCCGATTGCCGCGCTCAACAACGCGGAACTGCCGCTGACCGGTAAGATGCCCAGCCTGGGCAATGACTGGGGTCCGCGGATCAGCGTGGCGGTAGGCAGCATGGAGACTCATTGGCCGGTGCTGCGGCTGGGCTATGGGATGTATTTTGGGCGGACGGAGAACGCGACGGTGGAGACGGCGCTGACGCAGACGGGGAGCATGAACGGCGACCTGAACTTTTTCATGCGGCCGACGGACAATTTGAACGCGGGCGGCGCGCCGCCGTTTCCTTATGTGCTGAGCGGGGAGCCGGCGAGCGTGGTGAAACCAGGAGCAGTCGAGTTTGCGCCGACTTTCCGCAGTCCTGAAGTACACCAGGCCGTGGCTGCCGTGGAGGAAGAGCTTCCGGGGCATGTGCAGGTGACAGCCGGTGCGCTGGTGAGCCTGGGACGGCGGCTGCCGGTTTCAATCGATACGAATTTCGACCCGGCGGTCAATCCGCAGACCATTACCTATGCCGTGGTGAACTGCCCGGAAACCTTCACCGACGCTACGGTGACCTGCGCCGGCACAGGGCCGATCAAGACGCCGACGATCACGGTTCCCTTTTATGCTTCATGGCCTTCGGCTCATGCGGCTACGGGGTTTGCGGGAAGGCTGAATCCGGATTACCAGCAGATTTCAGAGATCATGAGCCGGGCTAACTCGACCTATGAGGCGGCGGTGCTGAGGGTGTCGCGGTATGGACGCCGCGGGCTGAGCTTGCACGCGCACTATACCTATGCCCATGCGATGGATTGGAACCCGAATGAGAGCACGACGGTGGCGGGCAGCGATGTGCTGGACCCGCAGGACTTCAGCCAGGAGTATGGGACCAGCAATCTGGACGTGCGGCACGCGGCGGCGGTGATTGCGGTGATGGAAGCTCCGTGGAAGGCGCGTGGCATGGCGGGACGGTTCGCGAACGGCTGGATGGTTTCAGGCATTGGGCAGTTCCATGGCGGATTGCCTTACACCATGCGGACAAGCGGCTCGCTGGCGGAGGAGTTTACTGCCACGGGCGCGCCGATTGTCGCGCTGGGGCCGGGGATGAATGGCTCAGGCGGCGACAACCGCGTATATGGCGTGGGGCGCAATACGTATCGTTATCCGGCCACGTGGAAGGCGGACATGCGGGTGGGCAAGAAGTTTGACCTCGGGCGGATGCGGCAGTTGGAGCTGCTGGTGGAGAGCTTCAACCTGTTCAACCATCAGAATGTGACGGAGATTGAGACGACGGGTTATTCGATTGAATCGGGCACTACGTCCGCGTTGCCGAGGTTGAATTTTTTCAATTCGTTTACCACTCAACCTGCGCTTACTGGGCTTGCGCCGAGGAACGCGTTTGGGCAGTCGCTGAACGTGAATGCGACGAATTTTTATCGGGAAAGGCAGATACAGGTGGGGGCTCGCATGAGGTTCTGAGGGGGCGTTCGGTTGCTTAGAGCGAAACTACGGTTGCTGCATCCCGTATCCGCAGTGGCGGAGCCAAGCGGCGGCGTTTTCGGAGGTAATGGTTTTGAGGGCATCCGTGACAGCCTGATCGAGTGCTTCTTTGGTCCGTGCTTTCACGTCACGAAGAAACTTCTTGAACTTAGGCCAGGCTTTTTCAATGGGGTTCAAGATCTGGCGAGTAAGGCGGTAGATACAGCAGTTGTGCGCCGCAGGCCTCAATCAGCTCGTATGTTCCTGGCGCCTTGTGCGCCGACAGGTTGTCGAGGATCACCACATCGCCGGGCCTCAGTTTGGGACACAGCACCTGCTTCACATAGCCCTTGAAGACTCCTCCGTCCGTGGCCGATTCGATGGTCATCGCCGCATCGATGCCGCGCAGGCTCATGGCCCCAGCGTGGTCAGCACTTCCCAGCGTCCCTGCGGCGTGGCTTCGCAGATTCGCTCGCCTTTCGGCACCCGTCCTCACATCCGCGTCATCGTCGTGGTGACTCCGCTTTCGTCCAGGAAAATCAGCTTCTCCGGCGGGATCGTGGCGATGGTGGCAAGAAACTCTTCGCGCCGTTTGAGGTTGGCTTCGGTCTTGCGTTCGGCCGCATGGAGAGACTTTTTTATGCCTCAGCCCCATCTGTCGAAGCACTTGTCCCATCCGGCTCTTTGAGACCAGGATGCCAGTCCCAGCCAAACGCTCGCGCAACTCCGTCTCGGTCAGGTCCGGCTGTTCGCGCAACCAGCCACGCAGGCTTTCCCGCACCGCTGAACTCATCTGACTGACCGGGCCGTGGCGCAGCTGTTCCGAACGACTCTTTTGACCGGTCCGCAGCAGTTGGGCGCGGATTTTCTTGCTATATCCCCAGCTCACACGAAACTGGGCTACCAATTCCTTAAGGCCGCCGGCTCCGGCCTCTGGCTTCCAGAAGCTTCAAACACAAATCATCCGAATAGGGCTGTGCCATATGTTCGTCTTCGCGCAAATCGCCACCCCAAACTTACAGCACATCGCAATTCAGGGATATAGAAACTCTGGTTCCGCCCTAGAAGGGATTGAGCTTGGCGAGGCCCTTCTTCTTTTTCTTCTTGCTGGAGGATTCCTCGTTGGTGTCGACTTTGGGCTTCTTGGACTTGTCGTTGAGGGCCGTGGCGGTGGCGCCGGTGGACTTGATGTCGTTGATCTGCTCGGGGGCTTCGGCCGGTTTTTCGGCGGCGGGTATTACGGTGTTCACGGGGCCGACGGGCTTGATGCCGGCGTTGTCTGGCGCGGCGGCGGCGCCTGGACCTGAAGGAGCGGAGACGATTTCAGCGCCTACGCCGGTGCCTCCGGCGGGCGGCGCCATCTGCAAGGGCACGGAGGAAGGCTGATCGCTGCGCGAGGGCTCATTGGCTCCGGTGGGAGTTGCCGCGGCGGAGGGAGCGGCCGGACGGCCGGCATTGACGGCGTCAGTGAACATGGCAATGTTCTGTTTCGTAATCTCGGGAGCCAGGGTGGGTTTGGGGTCCTCAAGGGAAGGCTCGCCGACGTGTACCGCTTCAACCACCATGGGACCGTGCTTGATGATGTCCAGGGTCTTGTCGGTGAAGCGTATAGGCTGGCGGCTGCGCTCCTCGGCATCGTTCTCGGCGACGGCTGCGTCGGTGGGCTCGGGAACGGGGCGATTCATGGCCACCAGGCGGTCGCGGGCATCTTCGACGTGGGGCGCCATGGGATAGCGGGTGACGATTTTGTCATAGGCCTGGGCGGCGCGGTCCAGATAGACGGCGCGCAACCGTTCCTTGATGGCTCCGGGGAGCTTGGTCGTGATCTGGACAGTGTGGGCCTGGCCGGCATAGGCATCGCCAATGGCCAGCAGCGCTTGATCGCTCTTGGAATAAAGCGGGTAGGTATCGACCACGGTTTGAAGGCGGGCGATGGCGGCGTTAAAGTTTTCGCGGCTCTCATAGTAGAGGCCGATTTCGGTCTGACGCTCGGCCAGCACCTCCTGCACATCGCGCAGCTTCTGCTTGGCGCGGGGCACGAGGGTGGAATCCGGGAACATGTTGATCATGTTGCGGTATTCGCGCTCGGCGTTCTCGGCATTCTGGGGGTCGCGGTCGGGCTTCTCCATCTGCTGGTAGTAGATGTCGCCTACTTTCATCTGCGCCTCGGCAGCTTCAGGGGCGTTGGGGAAGAAGGTGATGAAATCTTTGTATTCGGCCTCGGCCTGTACCAGAGCCGCTGTGCCGCCTTCCTTGAACCAACTGTCGCCGACGGCGAGCTTGGCCCTCATGCGGTACTCGGACTCGGGATAGGTGTTCAGCATGGTCTGGAGATCGAGCCGGGCCACGTCGAAACGGCCCTTCTTCATGGCGATCATGGCCTTGTCGAAGAGCTCTTTGTCGGGCTGCTTGGAGTTGTCTCCGGCGAGCGGGTTGGCGCTCAGGTCCTGGTTCTTTTTCTTCTTGGGCTTTTTGTCGGCGTGAGCCGAGACGGAGGCCAGGAAGAAAAGCGCGAGACAGACGGCGACGATCTTGCTGGACCTGCTGGATGCGGACCTGCCGGATTTTGACTTGCCGGAGATCGACTTGTTGGACAACCAGTTCATAAACCCTCATTGCGGCGCCGGACGAGTGGAGCGGCCTGGCGGCGTTTCCCGAACACTTCTAAATCTTACCTTGCCCTATGCCTGCCTGCCGTGTCAGCCGGGCTTTTTGGCGGACGCTTTAGCGGACTTTTTCGCGGATCTTGCCAGCCCGGAATTTTCGCCGGCGGCCTTACGGGCCGCGGCCAGCAGGGAGCGCGCATCCTGCTCAGGGCGGCCTGCGCCGAAGACGGCGTTTCCGGCCACCAGCAGCTCCGCACCTGCTTGGACGACCTGTGCGACCGTATCGTGAGCCACGCCGCCGTCCACCTCAATTTTAAACGCCAGGCCCAGGGTGCTGCGCAACTCAGCCAGATGACTGAGTTTCTTTAGAGAGAAGGGGATGAATTCCTGTCCGCCGAAGCCGGGATTGACGCTCATGATGAGGACGTGATGGACCATGGGCAGAATTTCCAGAATCAACTCAACCGGCGTGGCGGGATTGAGCACGACACCGGGCTTCATGCCGTGGTGAGCGATGAGCTGGAGGGTGCGGTGCAGGTGAGGGCAGGCTTCGTAATGGACGCTGACCCAATTGGCTCCGGCGTCGGCGAAGGCGGGGATGAATTCATTGGGGTTCTCGATCATTAAGTGGCAATCGAGCGGCAGGCGGGTGGCCTTGCGCAGGCTTTTGACGACCGGAGGGCCGAGGGTAATGTTGGGCACGAAATGGCCGTCCATGACATCGACATGGATGACAGAGCCGCCGCCGCGCTCGGCCGCGGCTACCTGGTCGGCCAGGTGGGCGAAGTCGGCGGAGAGGATGGAGGGAAGCAGCTCGACCATAGTGTTTTTGAACGGGCAGGGATGTTTTTGGGGGCGACGCCCTGACCGGACAAGTGTATCAGCGGGGATGGGCGGGAGTCTTTTTCGGGCAATGGCCGCGAAAGAAGAAAGGAACGGGGCAAAGCAAACGGTAGTGAACCAGATTGTCTAGCTGGTCATTTATTTGTAGGCGGGCTGACTTCCTTAAGCGCTGCTCCCAGCACTGCGCCCGGCCCCGATTCCTGCACGAACACAATGAGCCGGAGATTGTTCGGATCGAGACCGGGCTTCAATCTGGTTTGAAAGTCCTGACTGAAGGGTTTTCCCTTTTCGAGCTTTCCCACTCGAACCATATCCAGCGCGACGGCTGCGTGCGACAGATGACGGCCGCCATTTTCTCCGTGCAACACCTCGGACTCGGCATGATTCAGAGCTACGACCGCGTAGACATCGGCATTGCGCTTGCTTGCAGCTCCGTCTGCTTCGATATGCGCATGCAGCACAGCCGGGGAATCGCCCGCCACGCTGAGGGCGCTGATGCTCACGGGAATTTGCTGGGCCTTGGCCGCATTTTTAAAAGCCTGGGCGACCTGCGCCTGGTTTGACAACTGCACCTCGGTGGCGCCATTCAGGATCATTTGCGGCGTGTATGGGGAACTGCCGCCGAGGACATGCACGTACGCGCTCTGGCGATCAGTAAAAAAGGAGGAGGAATATGGGTCCTTCCAGCCGTCGTGGTTCCAGTAGTCCACGTGCTCGCTGAGCACAATTGCCTGTGCGCCGGGGATGGGCTGGGACTCATCGATTTGCTTCAGCCAGGCATCCGCAGGGGGGCAACTGGAGCAGCCTTCGGAGGTGAACAGCTCGATGAGAATGGGAGTGGCGGTTGCTGCCGCACTGGCGTTCGGGGGATGGGCGGCACTGGCCGCGCGCAGTAAGAACAGCGGCAACAGTAGCAAGCCCAACTTTGCTCGGCTCATGGGACCATCCTCTTTACGGGGCGATTTTACGCGGAACGAACCCATGGGAGGCAATATCCACCTTGGCGGGTTCCGTCATAGCCATTCCTCTGGGATGATGCGTGACCGGCGATGGTTACAGCCGAGGTCGCGGGAGCATCAGGAATTTGCGTTGAGACAGTCCTCGAAGGCGTGGTGGATGCCGCGAAGCACAGATGGCCAGTCGCCGGGAGCGGGTTGGCGGAAGATCTGTATGGTGGAGTACCAGGGGCTGTCGGAACGATCTTTGAGCCAGCGCCAGTCGGCGGCGAAGGGAAGCATGAGCCAGACGGGAATGCCCAGCGCGCCGGCCAGATGGGCGGTGGAGTTGTCGATGGTGAGGACCTGATCCATGGCCGCAACCTGGGCGGCAAACAGGTCGATGTCGGCCAACTGATCGACCGCGTGATCGATGAGCAAGGGCGCGTGGGCCCAGGGCCGACGCATATCAAATACCCAGTAATTTGAGCAGGTAGGGTTGGTTCCGGGCGGCCTTGAGCCGTTTGCTCCTGGTGCCGCGTTTGAAAGTTGTTTCCTGTTTGAGCAGGTTGAGGGCGATGCGGTTGAGCA
>DASXFS010000005.1:0-5491 GCA_036489415.1 Occallatibacter sp.
AGTGGCTGCTGGTTCGGCGCGGGCGATGGCTGTGCCGCATTGGGTTGGGGAGCCGAAGTGGCTGGCGGAGGCACAGGTATGCGGAGAAGCACATCACCGCGATCGCTGGTCCGGTAGCGCGTGGCGTCCTTCCAATCGCGCTCCTTGGCATCGGTTTCGTCTTTTGTGAGGGGTTCCTGGATGGCGATGTAGATGGCTGCACCATCGGGCGACCAGGCGAAGCAGTGAACATCATCTTTGCTGCGGAAGAGCGGGCGCGCTTCGCCGCCGTCGGCGGAGACGATCCAGATACGTCCTGGGGTGTCGTCCTTGCTGTCTTTGTTGTCGGAGGGTTTTTCGTCCGGTAGGAGCCGGTCGGAGGTGAAGGCGATCATGCGGCCATCGGGCGACCAGTCAGGGCCGCTGTCGTGTCCGGAGTTGGTCAGAGGCTCTGTCTTGCCAGTAGTTGCGCGCCAGATCCACAGATCCTCGCGGAAGCGGTTGGCCATCCAGTCCGGCTCGCGGATGGCGATGACGGCCGCGCTGCCATCGGGTGCGAGGCGGGCTGAGGTGTACTCTGCCTCAGCCATGAAGGCGTCAAGAGTGATTGGTGGTTTGGGCGGCGCGGTTGGAGCGGGAGTCTGGGCGGAAAGCGAAAGAGTCAGCAGAATGGCAAAGGATGGCAGAACGCGAAAGGTCATGGACGCTCGAAAGAAGAGATGTGGTCTGGAAAAGCGACGGCTTCGACGATACGCCGAAGCCGCCAAGGTTGCGAAGTGAACCGATGTTAGAAGCTGTAGCGCAGCGAGAACTGTTGCACGCGCGGCCTGCTGAGTGTGGAACTGTACTGGCCCAGCGTGCCGCTGGTGATCTGGGAGTTGAGGCCGCCAAAGGAGCTGACCGGGCTGGTGTCAAAGCGTACAGAATTGGTGGCGTTGAAGACCTCCCAAGCAAACTTCAGCGCCATGTCTTCCCGGATCTTCCACGACTTGGTAAGGCCGGTGTCCATGTCGAAGTAGCCATCGCCGCGGAAATTGTTGCGCTGGCCGGCCTCACCCGGATACGGCAGTCGAATGGGCGAGCCGGATGCCACGCCGGTATTGATAGCGTCCGGATCGGCGAAGACCTCGGGAGAGCCGTTCACGATGTGCTTGTGAAACTTGACTGCGCCGGTGACGACCGTGTTGCTTTCCTCCTGCCAGTTGGTAGCCCAGCCGGTTCCCGTAACGGAGAACGGCAGGCCGCTGGACCAGCGGGCGAGACCGGAGAGTTGCCAGCCGGCAACGAAACCGTCAACCAACCTGCCGCCGGAGCTGAGGAAGCGCTGATTGGCGCCGAAGGGCAACTGGATGACCCAGTCGCCGTTGAGGAGGTGACGGGTGTCGAAGTCCGATACCCCGCGGTTGTACTCGGGATGGAAGGTGTTGATGATCTCGGAAAAAGAGCCGCCGCTGTTGTACGTGCTGGAACCGTTCAACTCGCCGGTGCGCTCCGTATCCGAGCCGAGATCGATGGAGTTGGAGAGGGTATAGGTGAAGTCGAATTGCACGCCGTGGCTCATGGCGTGGCGCAGGATGAGCTGCCCGGCGTTGTAGCTGGAGCTGCCGACGTTCGACCAGGCATAGAGCGAGGAGAATTGGCGCTGGTAGTAGCGGGGCTTGTTGTAAGGCCCGCAGCCGAGGGTGCAATAGACGTCGATGTCTGCAAGGGCCGTGGTTTCGTTGCCGCGCTGATAGGCCCACTCATTGGAGTAAATATTCTGAGTGGCGCTCATGCCGCCGGTGGCGAGGTACGGGAACATATCCTCGAAGTAGGGAATCGCTGCAACGGAAGCCAGCGATGCCGCACCGGAATCCGCGTAACCGTTGTTACGATCCACGTCCTGCGACAGCATGGTGCCGGCCCGGAAGTAGTCCATCCCAGACTTGGGATCGACCAGATCGAGCGGTTCGGCCAGATCGAGCTGCTGCAGCAGGCGGCGCCCGAAGCGGCCAAGATACGCTGCCTCCAGCGTGAAACCGCCAGGCAGCTCGCGCTGCACGGAGAAGTCGGCTGCCTCGGAGTAAGGCGTCTTCAGACGATCGTCGATGCCCCAGGTAATTTCGAAGCCAGTGGTATCCACGTCGGTGGGTGGCGTGAATGGGTATTTCACGACGCTGGGCTGGGTGGCTCCGAGAGGCGGCAGATTGTGCACACCGGTGAATCGAGGTGAATCATCGGGCGAGAAGGACCCAGCCGCATTGGTCAGGCTGGTGGTGGTGCCGAAGGAGCCGAGCTGGTCGAAGGAGTTGACGATGCCCTGGCCGAAGTGGTCGTAATAGAGGCCGAAGCCACCACGGATGGAAGTCTTGTTGTCCGGAGAGTATGCAAATGCGAGGCGGGGGGCCACATTGCCGAGCTGCGAAGGCCAGTATGGCGATCGTCCGCGTGCCTGACCGTTGGGGGCGAACTGAATGTCGGGCTGGTCGCTCTCTCCCTGAGTCGCGCCGGCGGCACGGTTTATCAGCCACTGGTGAATGTCGATGGTAGGAGCTACCTGCTGGCCGTTTGTCTCATACGGCGTTTGCAGCATGGACTGGCGGATGCCGAAGGTGAGAGTGAAATTGGGTTGCAGCCGCCACGAGTCCTGGAGAAAGTATTCGAATTCGTTTGTCTTGTAGTGGCGATCGACGAAGGCGCCGTCGCCCTGCAGGCTTCCAGATGCTCCATCGCTGGATACCGCGTAGTTGAATTGACCCGATACAGACGGGACGATGCCACTGAGAGCGGCGATGGCGATGTTGTAAGAGTTACTGAATCCCGAATCGACCGCCGGATACCCAAAACCTGCGGGATCGAAACTACTGGGCATACCCGGCTGGCTTGAATTCGCGATGTTGCCGCCACCCGCGATCCAGTACTCATTTGTACTCGCGCTGTTGTAGCTGGAAGCATCGGAGCTGCGATTGTTGAAGACGAGCCGGTAGTTCACGCCAAAGCTGAGGCTGTGCTGCCCCTTGGTCCATGTGAAGGTGTCGACTACGTTGTGGACTGGAACATTGACGACGGTGGAACGGCTCTGCGCGGTGGCCTGATCCATGAAGCGGAAGGTGACGTAATCGCCGACGCCGATACCGCGATCGGCATTGCCCTGGCGCACGTAGCCATAGCGCAGGTCATTGACCATGTGCGAATTCAGGCTCCAGTCCCATCCGGCTGCAAGGCCTTTGGTGTTGTCGGTGGTGAAGCTGGAGGGCGGCTGGCCAGGATATTGCAGGACGCCCGCCGTGGTGTCCTTCTGCAGGTTGCCGCGGATAAATAGGTGGTTATTGTCGTTCAACTGATAATCGAACTTTGCGATCGAGGTGTTCAGGGTCGCCGGAGACGGCGAGGAAAAGGTATACGACCCCAGGTTGAGACCGTCGCCCTGGGCAAGACCGTTGGCGGTGGGGTACCCGCCGAAATAGGTGAGCACATTGGGATCGACGCCAGGACCCCACGGGCATGTGCCGTTGGCGGTGCAATTTGGATCCATGGTCTTGATCTGTGATGGGCTCAGTGTGACCAGAGCATTGTTGCTGGTGTACTTGATCTCCCCGGCCTTGAAGGAAGCAGTCGGCACAGTACGGGTGATCTGGGTGTTCTCAGCGGTGCGCTGTCCTTCATAGTTGCCGAAGAAGAAGAGTTTGTCCTTCTTGATAGGGCCGCCCACCCATGCGCCGAAGGTATTTCGGATCAATTTGCCGGGGCGGTTGGGCTCGTCTTGGGAAATCTGCGATGCCTTGTTGAACCAGTCATTGGCCGTCCCGAAGCTGCGGTTGTATTCGTAGGCGCTGCCGTGGAAGGCATTGGTGCCGGAGCGGGTGATGATGGAAACCTGAGCACCGGAAGAGTATCCCGAATCGGCGTTGGCATTCGTGGTCGCCACGCGATATTCCTCAGTGGAGTCAAGGGTGGGGCGCAGGACGCCGGTGAACGCGAGTCCCTGCTCCTGATTGTTATCGTCCAGGCCGTCGAGGGTAACGTTCGTCTGGTCGGATCGAGCGCCGTTCACCGAGCCAGAGCGGCTGTCGCTCTGTTGATCGATATTCCGGCCCAGATAGAGGACGCCCGGCTGCAGGCTGAGCAGGTCAGGAACGTTGCGGCCTTCCGAGGGAAGCGCCTGGATGGCCTGGCTGTTGAAGGCATTGCCGATGGTGGCGTCGATGCGATTCAAGGTCTGGGCTTCGGCGCTTACGTTGACCGTCTGCGTTGCCTGGACGCCCAACTGAAAGTTGATAGTAGCCGGCAGGTTGACCAGCAGTTGCGCCTGTTTGATGGAAGCGCCGAAACCCGATGCGGTCACGGTGAGGGTATAGGTGCCGGGCGCCAATTGCGGGAACTGGTAAAGGCCGCTGCTGTCGCTAGTGCCGCTGATCGCGGCGTTGGTCGCGCCATTCACGAGCTTGACTTGCGCGTTGGGGATCAGCGCGCCGGATGTGTCCGTAATTGTTCCGCGTACGGAAGTAAAGCTGGTTTGCGCCAGCAGCGGCACGACAGAAACAACAAGAAACACGAATAGCGCGAGTCTGATGGATCGCATCGAAACTGCCTCCAAGAAGGACAACATCCAAAGCGGCCGGTGGTCCGTTGTGCCTTGCTACGGAACCTGCCGGGTACAGACGCTACACAGCTCGGTTAAGCAAACACGATTTCGACTTGGAAACACGTGCAGAAGAGGCTTGATTATTGCGCACCGTCCCGGCCAGAGCAAGGGGATGGGATGGAAAGGCAGAAATCCGGTGCAAAACAACGGGATGGCAGCGGCTGTCTGGAGTTAGGAGAGCTTTTTCTTACGGATACAGCAGAGTGCGCTCCCAGCCATCCGGGATGCGGGTGTAGAGCATGCGATCGTGCAGGCGGTCGCCCTGGCTGAGCCAGAACTCGATGCTCTGGGCGCGAACGGCAAAGCCGGTCCAATGCGGCGGCCGGGGTATCTCGTCCGGGTAGAGCCGGGCTAACTCGGCTACCTGTGCCTCCAGCACTTTGCGGCTGCTGAGTGGACGCGACTGGTCGGAGCCAAGCGCGCCAAGCTGGCTGCCGCGGACCCGGCTGTGAAAATAGGCATCCGCCTGCCGGGACGAGACCTCGGAGAGCGGTCCTTCGATGCGGATCTGGCGGCGTAGTGATTTCCAGTGAAAGCAGAGCGCGGCGTGCGGGTTCGCGCGTATCTCCACGCCTTTGCGGCTCTCAGCGTTGGTATAGAAGACGAAGCAGCCGTCGCCGGTGATCTCTTTGACGAGAACCATGCGCACGGAGGGCAGCCCGGCGGGTGTTGCGGTGGCGAGCGCCGCGGCATTGGGGTCATTGGGCTCGAGCGCCTGCGCTTCTGCGAACCACGCGTGAAAGCAGAGAAGGGGATCGGATGCTTCCGGAGAGAATGGGTTCTGCACCGGCAATGGCTCGGAATTCGCGCTCGCGTCCACATGACAAGTATTGTCGAGAGACAGGGTACGGGGCCAGCGGAGAATTGACGCGGCGAAAATCGACACCG
>DASXFS010000023.1:0-9445 GCA_036489415.1 Occallatibacter sp.
TTTGGCTTTGAGCCAAATGTCAACTTCGTTGTCGAGTCCCTTGAGCAATTCTTCTGCGCGGCCTAGCTTGGCCCACATGCTCGAATAATTCGGCGGCATTCCCCATCATAGCGCATTACTTGATGTCAAGGGATAATTGCCTTGAAAAATTAATACGCTTGCCTCGCTCCAGATTGCCGAAACCGGATAACTGTACGCGAACATCGAGACGCAATATATGCAAACGAATGAGACCCCGTAAACGGCGAGCCAGAAATACTCCTTGCGCTCGCGCTGGCCCACAAAAAGCCCCAGCGCCAGAGTCCCCACCATCAAATCGATTACCGGGCCGCCAATCAGCCCATAGGCCAGTTGCGTGAGAATCTGGTTCTGGACAGAGAGAGTCAGGTCCGGAACAAGACCCAATCGCGCGGCGAAAGGGAGTCCGGGAAGCGCAGCCATGGGGCCGAAGCGCCCGTAACGCCAGATGCGCAGCGCAATCGTCAGCTTTCCCGTCGAGGAGATGGGTGCGCTGAGCGAATAAACGCACATCAGGCGGATGAACCGCTTGCCGTGCGGAGGAAGTTCGCCGACCCCGCCCTCGCGCCTTCCGTTGACGAATAGCTCGTAATCCGTGAGAGTCGCGCGATCGATCAAGATCCCCAGGTTTTTCAAAGCCGGGTTGACCATGACCTGCGTGCGATACCAGCACATATTTTCAGGACTCGGCGTAGCCTCTTTGGGCAGCGGCGCTCGCGGCTCGACCGTGGCCCACGCGCTGTCGTCAAAAGCCGGATCGGCAAAAGCTGGTCCGGCCCAGGCCGGGTCGTCGCCGCATCGGGTGTGCCATTGCGCGCTCGCCAGGTCCACCGGCCCACCCACCGGAAGCTGTGCAACAGCACGTTGAACGACAGGTGGTTGCGTTGCAACCGTCGAAGCCGCTTGCGCCCGACCCAGGTCTGTGCAAGACAGTGCGCAGCCAAGGATGAGACAGGCCGGAAGCGCGGAACCTGCCCGCATGGGCGTCCTCCAGTGCATCGCCCTGCGGTGCGTCCAGGCCCTGTTCAACGGCGCCTGCGGTGGCTTGCGCAAGTGTTGACACAGCTTTGCTTCGTCGGTTCGATGACAGGCAAAGAGTACCATGAACGAGCTTGCGTTCGACTTCCGGCCTGAGACCTCACCCCCTCAGCCCTCGCCAAGCCCCGCAAACCGCCCGTCAGTGGCTCGCCGCAGGCCATGAGCGAGCACGCAGCATCTGAATCGCCTGCCGGTAGGTCATCGCCGCAGGAAGCGCAACAAACTCGCTATACTCCTGCACCGAGTTGGAATTCTTCGCCTTGAACAGCACGCGGCCGTTCATCACCAGTTTCAGGTGGACAATCCGCCACTGATGCTCGCCCACATCGGCCTGCTCGATCTCCACCCAACCGCCTTTATCCAGCTCGGCAATGCCCAGGGCAATGTTCTTGTCCTGTTGCAAACTGCCCGCCAAGCGCACCACGCGCTCTTCGACTGGATCGATCCATATCTCGCCCGCCATCGCGGTCAATACGCCCGTCTCTAGGTCCGGCGGATCGAACTGCGGATTAGGTTTGAAGGAGAATTTTTCCACCGGCCCCGCAGCGCCTGCGCCCGGGCCTTCGAATTGATAAAGGAAAGCCGTCGGCAGCACGCGCAAAACCTTCAGCGCGCGGGCCGTGTCGCTGTCCTCGCTTTGTTTGCGGTGCTGCTGCAGCCCCGGATTGTCCAGCAGCGCTTCCAGCCGCGCCTGTTCCCGTTGCTCGTCGGCCGCGCTCAGCGGCTGGTCGTTGATGGAGAGCAGCCGCGCCACGTCGCCGTCGCGGGTTTCAACAATTTCCTTCGTCGAGGTGAGCCTCGGGCTGGTCTTGCGCAGCCGGTAGCGCATGGGATGGCTCGCATGGCTCAGATCCTGGGTCGCGCGCGATTCCGTGGCCAGCGCCCGCCGCACCAGCGCCTGCGCCTCCGCAGGCGTAAAGCTCTGCTGAGCGGCGTGGCCCTGTATTGAGAGGCCATACCACAAGATCAGGCACGTCAGCGCCGAAAGTCTGCGCATGATCTCCAGTCTAGCGGGCATCACTGGCCTCCGCCCGGCATTTCGGGTGCATGAACAATTAGACGCGACCACCGCGCCGGGGATTCTCCGATTGAAGCCAAGCGGTCCACTTGCGTATAGTGCGGGCAGGGGGTTGTTTTCGTCCCCGAAAGGAAAACAAACATGGCAGTGGAGAACACCCCAGCGCGCATCGGCAAGAGCGTCATCATTTGCGGTGAAGTTAAAGGTAGCGAAGACTTGATTGTGGATGGACGCGTGGAGGGCACTGTCACACTCTCTGAGAGCCGTTTGACCATCGGCCCCAATGCCAATGTGGCCGCCGACCTGTCCGCCAAAGACGTGTTGATTCTTGGCCAGGTTCATGGCAACGTGGTAGCCGGAGGGCGTGTGGAGCTGCGCGCGGGCTGCGTGATGGAAGGCGACATTCGCGCACTGCGCCTGGCTATCGAGGACAACGCTGTATTCCGCGGAAAAGTGGACCTGACGCAGGGCGCCAAGGCTCCCGAACCCCCACAACCCGGTGGGGCCGCTTGACGGGATGCCCAATTTCCAGCCTGTCAGACATTTCTCCGTTTGACCGCAAGGGGATTTCAAGGTGCTAGGCCGTTGGTTCGACAAGAAGCAGGACAATGCTCCCTCCGCTCAGAATCCGGGGTTTAAGGGGCCGCGCGTCCCGCGCCATTCCGGCGGCTGGTCGGCCATGCGGAAGCGCCTGGAAGCTGAGCCCGGCCTGCGCATCATCGATGTCGGTTACACCTCCCCGGCAAACATCAACTACCTCACCGAATTGGGCCATAGCGTCTTCCTCGCCGATCTGGTTCCCGACGCCTGTAATACCGACTGGAAAATCGGCACAGACGCGGACGATAAGCCCATCTTGAATGCGCAGGGATTTCTCGACCAGGCCCTGAATTTTTCCGGCCGCACTTTTGACGTTGTGCTGTTGTGGACCGCTCTTGATTATCTGCCCGAGCCCTTGGTGGCGCCCGTCGTTGCCCATCTCCACGCCTCCATGAACCCCGGCGGCCAGGTGCTGGCGTTCTGCCACACCCGCACCAAGGGCGAAGAGACAGTCTTCTGCCGCTTCCATCTCACCAAAGGCGACGACGTCGAAGTGCAACTCGGGCAGCCGTTTCCCATTCAGCGCGCCTTTACCAACCGCAGCATCGAAAAACTGTTTGAGGGCTGGTCCGGTCACAAACAGTTCCTGGCCAAAGACAGCGTCTCCGAAGTCATCATGACGCGCTAGGGTGTGTGCTTTGAAAGGGCGCGACCGGGTATCCTCTGGGCGCCGCGCCGCCTGACGGTAAAAGGAGGAATCATGAGTTCATTCAAAGGAACGCGCATCACATGGCTGGGGCATGCCACAGTGCTGGTTCAGTCCGCCAAGGGCACAAACATTCTGATCGATCCATTTATCGAGCAGAATCCGAAATATCCAAAAGACTTCGTGCTGCCGGAGAAGATTCCCTTCATCCTGCTGACGCACGGCCACGGAGACCACATCTCGGATGTGGTGCCGGTGGCCAAGAAACACGGATCGACTGTTGTGGCCATCTATGAGCTGGCCGACTACGTGAAGGATCGGGGAGTCGAGAAAACCATCGGAATGAACCTCGGCGGAACCGTGCAACTGGACGATGTGGCAGTCACCATGGTTGAGGCCAGGCACTCGTCCGGCGCGCAGGATGAAGACGGAACGCACTATGTAGGCGTCGCGGCAGGGTTTGTACTGAGCGTCGCCGGCGGCCCGGTTCTCTATCATGCCGGCGATACCACGGTCTTCAGCGACATGCAGTTGATTCGCGAGTTATATCACCCCGAAGTTGCCCTGCTGCCCATCGGAGGGCATTTCACCATGGGCCCCAAGGAAGCGGCGCTGGCCGTGCATTATCTAGCGCCGAAGACCGTGTTGCCCCTGCATTTCGGCACGTTCCCACCACTCACCGGAACGCCCGGCGAACTGGCTGCGCTGGTAGACGCCGGCGTCGAAGTTGTGCGGTGGTCACCCGGCCAAACAGTGTAATCCAACGAACTCCGCTTAGACAGGTTGCTTGGGTTTGGCCGGCAGCGAGGGCTGCTTGGGAGTTTGCGGCATTCCCGGAATTTCCTGGCCCCCAATGCGCAAATTAGCAGGCGATTCCGCGGCCCGATAGTTCCGCAAGTCGCGAAGGATCTCCTGCTTCTCGCGAGCATACTGGCCGGCCAATCGAGTGAGAGCATAGGTGATGATGTCGCTATGGTGCAGGTCCGGCATCGATGGATCGCGGCGCATGTTCAGCCAGAGCCTATGCACCAGTTGCACGTCGTCCGGGCTCAAATTCGGCGCGTGTGGCCCAATGTAGAAAACCTTGACCCCGGCGTTCGGATCGATCACGTAGAAATTAAACTGGCGCTTCGGCTCCGGTAACGCTTCCCACGCCTGGCCCATGTGAAAAGCCTGGTCTTCGGCCGTCATCTTTGAAGACACACTGGATACTACCGATTCCATTTCCAGCGAGTTAGCTCCTTGCACAAGCGCCGCGAAAACATCGCCCGCCGGCACCACCAGCAGAGAAACCTTTTTGCCAAAACTCTCGGCCACCGACACAGCCTTGGTAAACACCATCTGCTCATGCTCGCTGAAGCTCTGTTCCTCAGCGCTCAGATATTCCGGCCCGCCCACGCCCATCATGCGCACGCTGATGACCACAACGTCCTGGTCATCCGTGCTGGTGCGTGAAAGAGTCCACTTCAGCGCGAATGGGTTCGACGGGTCGCGCATGGTGACCATGATGCCGCCCGGCCGAATGGCAACCGACTCGCGGCTGATCGTGTCCTGGTGTTCCAGTTGGAAGTGGTCTTTCATCTGCCGCGCGGTGATGGCATGTCTGCGCAGGTTCTGCCGCTCGGAGACGGTGAACACGATAAAGAATGCCGCCGCGAACACCACACCGCTCACCGTCGCCACCGATTTGGTGAACAGGTTCACGATGGCCGTCGACAGCAGCACCAGAAAAACTGAGAACAGTCCTATGGGAATTTCGGTTTTTCCAATGCGGATATTCGGCGGAACCTTCCAGCCGCGCTCGCCGTGGTACTTCCAGCGCAGCACCAGCATGGCCAGGCTGTTGAACGTGAACGACCAGATCACGCCGAAGGCGTAAGCCTCGCCAAGTGTAATCACATTGCCGCGGCTGGCGATGATGGTCACCATCTGCAGAATGAAGACCAGGTTGACAATGCGATGGCTGGTGCCGAATTTTGAATGCGGCTTGCGGAACCAGTCCGTCAGCACGCCGTCTTCGGCAACGCGCATCAGCACGCCCGTCGATCCAATCATGGAAGTATTGATGGCGCCGGAAAGAATCAGGAACCCCACCAGCACCACAAAAATGCGAAACGCGATGCGCCAGAACATGGGCCCGACCATGTACATGGCCAACCCCGCGATCAGATTGTCCTGGTAGATGTGCGTGCGCTGCCATGTCGGAATCAGCATGGAAGCCAGCAGCGTTGCGCCGCCCGTAAAGATCAGGCTATAGATGGCAATCACAATCGCCGCGCGCTTCAGGTTTTTGAGCTTCGGATGTTCGATTTCGCGATTGACCTGTGCCAGGCTCTCCTCGCCGCTCATGGCTAGAATCGAATGCCCGAAAGCCATCAGAATGCCGAACAGCCCTAGCACCGGCAGCCCTCGTCCCCTCAGGAATCCGAGCGCCTCTTTGCTGAATTTAAGATGCGACGGAATCGGTGAAGGCGGCAGGTGGGAGCCGGTCATGTACACCGAGTACACGCCCCACGCCAGCAGAATCACCACCATGATGGTAGTAATCTGCATCACCCGCATCGCCTTGCTGCTCGATTCCTCAATGCCCTTAATGTTCTGCCACCAGTAATAGGTAGTCACCGCCGCAGCGAACAGCGCCGACGTGTAGTCCATGTTGAACTGGAAGGGATTGTTCTGCGCGTCCATCAAAGCCGGAGGAAGCCAGTGGCTGTGGTTGGCCACCACCATCAACTCGTTCATCAGTCCCGTAATATATTGCCCGGCCGAAACGCCGGAGATCGGTCCGGTCAGGATGTAATCGAACATCAACGCCGATACGCTGAGCTTGGCAAATGTTCCGCCCAGCGCCTCTTTCACCACGCGGTACACGCCTCCGCGCGTGAACATCGAACAGCTCTCCACGTACACCGCGCGCACGGCAAAGCTGAACAGCATGATGCCCAGAATGAACCACGGAGCCGCCGCGCCCACAGCCTGCTCGGCAATACCTCCGGCATAAAATGCCGAAGACCCAAGATCGTTGAGAACAATTGCCGCCGCGCGCCAGAAAGAAATGAACGTCAGCATCACGGAGGATGCCACGATGAGCCGGACTCGGTCAGAGGGTGGGGCTACGGTCGTTCGGGAGGATGCCATGGCATGGGTGCCGGCAAAACGACCGGCCATCTAATATCCAAAGAGCGCAATCATCCGCGGCCCTTCGGTGAGTGTATGTCTGAATCACGGCAGTGTCAACCGGAAATGGAGGGTACTCGCAAAGGCTGCGAGCGCGGCAGATTACTCGTCGCCGCCAAACAGCTCTTTTCCGTCTTCAATGAAGCTGATGACCACCACCACCGACGAACCCACCAGGCCCACAAAAAACATCACTTCGAGCACTTTCATGGCAAACACGGCAATCTGCATGAACATGAACCTGATTGTAACCCGATTATGGGCTCGCAGCCCGCGCATCCCGCCAGAAACGCCGCCGGATTTGTGCGCGCAGTGAAGGTCGGGCGCGTGCTTTCGTGATCCAGAAGCTGCGATCCGTTTCATTTTCATTCCCATAAACAACCGCTGAGACGCACCCAGCCCGCCGCTGTTGGCCGCAAGCCGGATGCTATACACTCGCCCCTGTATGCAGCGTTCTTTTTCGAGTCCCTGGCCCTGGAAGCTGTGGGCCGCCGCAGCGCTTTCCGCCGCCTTGCTGGAGCTGCCGTTTCCACTTGCCGGCCCACTCCCGCTCTGGCGAACAGTCTTTGCCTGGTTCGGGTTAGTGCCGCTGCTCTCGGCCATCCTGTCGAACAACAGCGCCAGCCAGCCGCGTCCCCTGCGTCGGGGATTTCTCCTTGGCTACCTGTGCGGCTTTCTGTGGTACGTGGGAAACTGCTACTGGATTCGCGACACCATGGCGAAATACGGTGATCTGCCCGCCATTGTTCCGGTCCTGCTTCTGGTGGGCTTCAGTCTCGTGCTCGGCCTTTACTTCGGCCTCTTCGGCCTTGGCGTAGCTCTCGTGCGCCAATCTACCGGAAGCACCCGGCTGGCGCTGGCTGCCGCGCCCATCCTCTGGGCCGGCCTCGAACTCGCTGCCGCGCGCATTACCTCCGTACCGTGGGATCAGCTCGGTTACTCACAGATCGACAACGCGCTCGTCAACCAGCTCGCCCCCTGGACCGGCGTCTATGGCATCAGCTTTGTGCTCGTCGCCGTCAACGCCCTGCTCGCCGGCGCGCTCATTCTCGACCGCTGCCCGCAACGGCCTTTCTGGCAGAGCGCGCGTCCCTGGGCCATCTCCGGCGTCGTCCTGCTGGTCGCCGGAACCGCGGGCCTGTTTCTGCCGCCGCCAACCCCTGCGCCCACCGCTATCGCAGTCCTGATACAGCCGAATCTTGACGTTGGCGACGAGAGCCGCTGGGAAGGCCCCGGCGAGTGGGATAGCCACATGGCCCAGTTCACAAAGCTGGCTGGCGAAACCTGCAAGACTTACATCGCCGGAATTCCGCAAACCGCCGCGCCCGTTGTCGTTCCGCAGTGTCCCGCGCCAGAAGCCGCAACTCATCCTGACCTGGTCGTCTGGCCGGAGTCGCCTGCGCCCTTTGAAGAAACAGACCCTCGTTTCCAGCACGCCCTGGCCTCTATCGCCCACACCGTCGGCGCGCCCTTGGTCGTGGGCAACATCGGCTGGACTTACGACCGTCCCACGCAAAATTGGAATTACTACAACTCCGCGCTGGTCGTGGACGCGGCAGGCCAGCGTGTCGGCCGCTACGACAAAATTCATCTCGTACCCTTCGGCGAATACATTCCCTTCGCCAATCTGCTCACCTTCGCCCGCAAGCTCACCGGCCGCGTCTCCAAGTTCACCCGCGGCGACCAGCGCCAGTCCTTCCTGCTCCCAACTGGCAACGGAAGTGCTCATCGCTACGGCGTCTTCATCTGTTATGAGTCGGTATTCGCCGACGAGATACGCCAGTTTGCGCAGTTCGGTGCCCAGGTCCTCGTCAACATCTCTGACGACGGCTGGTACGGCGACACCAGTGCCCCCTGGCAGCACCTGAACATGGTGCGCATGAGGGCCGTCGAAAACCGCCGCTGGATTCTGCGCGACACCAACAACGGCG
The DNA here is from genome assembly GCA_036489415.1 of Occallatibacter sp. Classification (GTDB taxonomy): domain Bacteria; phylum Acidobacteriota; class Terriglobia; order Terriglobales; family Acidobacteriaceae; genus Telmatobacter. The sequence continues at coordinate 8,429 of DASXFS010000023.1, forward strand.
TCACCGCCGTCATCGACCCCTACGGCCGCGTCCGCCAGAGTATTCCTCGCCACCAGCTAGACGCCCTGCCCGCCCAGTTCGGCTTCCGCACCGACATCACCTTCTACACCGCCCACGGCGACATCTTCGGCTGGCTCTGTGCCATACTTGGTCTGGGGATATTCGGCCGTGGATTCATGACGAGCCGAAAGAAATTTCCGAAATAGTCTGTGCTTTCTGGTTAGAAGGCCCGAAAAATCCAACCAAGTCAGGTCATAAGAGCCAATATGTCGTCCTTGAACGATCTAGAATTCGCATATGCTCCCGTGCGCGATCAAACGCGCGACCTGCGGGAGTATCTTTGACCCCGCTCGTATCCGCCGCGAACTCGCCGAAATAGAAACCAAGCTCGCCGATCCAGCCCTCTGGAACGACCCCGCCGCCAGCAAGCCCCTCATGCGCGATCGCAAGCGCCTCGAAACCCTCGTCGCCGACGACGATGAGCTGGTCCGCCGCACGGAAGAAATCGCGACCTATTTCGAGCTGGCCAAAGAAGGCGAAGACGTCCTCGCCGACCTAGAACAAAACATCAAAGCTCTCTCTGCCTTCAATGAAGCCCTGGAAGCAAGGACCATGCTCAACGGCGAGGCGGACCCGCTCAACGCTATCGTTACCGTTCACCCCGGCGCCGGCGGCACCGAGTCCCAGGACTGGGCCGAGATGCTTGAGCGCATGTACAGCCGCTGGGCCAACGCCCACGGCATGGAGGTCGAGGTCGTCGAGGAAACCTCCGGCGAGCAGGCCGGGATCAAGTCGGCGACGCTGCAGGTCAAGGGGAGCAACGCCTACGGCTGGCTGAAGACCGAGGCGGGCGTGCACCGGCTGGTGCGCATCTCGCCCTTCGATTCCAACGCTCGCCGGCACACCTCGTTCGCTTCGGTGTGGACCTATCCGGTCGTCGACGACACCATCAATATCGAGATCAATCCGTCCGACGTGCGCACCGACACCTACCGGGCCTCCGGCGCCGGCGGCCAG
>DASXFS010000026.1:0-45271 GCA_036489415.1 Occallatibacter sp.
CAATGTTGTCGAAGACTTGATTCTTGGATTCGAGCCGTTTTTGGAGTAGTTCAGGCATTTCACCTTTCCGGGGAAGGTGCTACACTTCCCCTAGAGAAGGCATCAAAAGCGGCGGCTCCCACCGTTGCGAATGATTACGCCCTGAAGATTATCCGTTTTTTCTTGCCACGCCTTTGGTGCGTGGATTCCTTCTCAGTTAATACTCGCCCGTTCGTCCAATTCCTTACCGGTCAGGCGATCCCACGTCAACCGCTTGCCAACGATTTTCTTCGTTTTCTTTTAGCTTTGGTTGGATGCGCCCCTGGGCGCGGCATATCCTTCGTCGGCTTGACCTTTAGTAGCGCTCGCAAAGCTTCCTCGGTCTTGAGCGGGATGTGGATCTTGTCGCCGGGGTGTGGCACGATACCTCCTAGTATTGCTCAAATACGACTGACCTATTGACGCCAAATGAAGACAAGGTTAAATTGGGCCATGCCCATACTCCCGCTTCTCGCGGCGTTCGCGCTTGGCAACGCCACAAAGAAAAAGCCGGCCAAAAGACAGGCGGTTTCGAAATACAAGAAGAAGAGCGGCACAACAGTTAAAGCCTACACGCGCAAGTCAAAAAATAAGGCCAAGTTCATTTAAGGGTACGTTGACCCCTTCAAAGCAGAATAAGTGCATTGGCGATTTGGCATTCGTTGAGAGACCTGTCTCATTCTCTCGAGGTGGTCTGGTCAGCTCAATGCCTTTGCGAGTCGAATAAGTCCTTGTTGTATCGCAAGCTCGTCAAATCCGCCAAAGCCGAGAAGTAACGCCTTCGGATCAGGACGTCTCAGGGTGCATCGATCGACGGCAAGGACCTCAACACCCTGGGCCGCCGCCAACTTTTCCGCCTGTCGTGAAGTCATTTCATTCTTGAGGTACCCGATTGTGTAAAGGCCTGCCCTGACGTTAGAGATCTCAAGCAATCCACCCAGATGTTGCCTGGCTCCTTCCATGAGTGTTGCGAGGCGCTCCGCATACAGATTCCGCATCCTCCGCAGATGACGCGCCAAATGCCCATCTACGATGAAGTCGCAGAGCACCGCCTGGTCAAAGGATGAATTCCGGAAATCGGTTCGGTAACGGAAACCCAGAAAGAAGTCTGTTAACGGCGCAGGCAATACCACGTAGCCCACCCGTAGGGCTGGGAACAGCGTCTTGCTGAACGATCCGATGAAGATAACGCTTGAGTGATTGTCGAGGCTTTGCAAGGCAGGCAAAGGCGGTCCCTCAAACCTATACTCGCTGTCATAGTCATCTTCAATAACAAAAGCGCCGGCGCGTGAGGCCCAGCTGAGAAGGGCCATCCGCCGTTCCAGCGACATCGTTACCCCCAGCGGGAATTGGTGAGCTGGCGTTACGTAGGCTCCCTTCGCATCCGGACAAATCTTAATTCCGGCGGAAACAGACAGCCCTTCGTCATTCACCGGCACAGCAATAATCCTGGCTCCGACATTGTCAAACGCGATTCTGGCTCCGAAATATCCAGGATCCTCCATCCACATCGGATCGCTCTTTTTCAAGAGCAGCCGCGCCAACAGGTCGAGCGCCTGTTGTATTCCGGAAACGATGACGATTTGTTCCGCGGTGCATCGCACCCCACGGGACGTGCGCAAATACTCGGCGATTGCATCGCGCAATGGCCGATACCCGCGCCGATCTGCCTCTTTCTTTAACCATGACCTGAAATTACGTGCCCGGTCTGCGGCAATACGTCCCCAAACTTCGGATGGGAATTCGTTGATGGCCGGAACCCCGATCCGAAAGGGGCGGATTCCCTCAACAAAAGCCAGGTCAATCCAGGGTTGCGGCTGTTTATATGTCGAAACGACGCGACGAATGTATGCCGGTGTCGTGGCTGCCTGGCGGGCAGGCCGGGGCGCATCCACCCGATTGACCCACGTACCGAATCCGACACGCGAGCTGACATACCCCTCGGCTTGTAAACGCTCCAGAACGCTGACGACTGTGCCCCGGGAGAGTCCATACTGGCTTGCGAAATCTCTGGACGCCGGCAGTCTGGTGCCTGGCGCGAGCCGGCCGTCAAGAATGGCGGAGCGCAGTTCGCCGTACAACCAATTGGTCAGGGTCTGAGGTCGCGACCGGCTTTTGAGAGTGAGCTCGAATGAGCTAATGGCTTTGGGCATCTCAAATGGTCCAATAGATTTTACGAAAATGGCTCTGTTCGATGTACCACTGCGGCCATACTATCAGTTCTGAAATCGAGAAGCGCATTGATCGTCATTGAGCTCTCGCTTCTCGCTGAGGGACTCATGGGAGATCGACAGATGAAAGTTGGAGTTTGGTTCTATGGCCTGGGCACTGCTCTCACCGGCATTCTGGATATTGCCTGGGGTGCATTCGATGCCTCTCATCAGCCCATCAAATCTCTGGGCATAAATCTCCCTGGCCAACACATACTGGCCTACGTCGCGGGCGTCTGGCTGGTCGCGGCGGGTCTTGCAATTTTGTGGCGGCGCAGCGCAAGGATTGGCGCAGCGGCATCCGCCATCGCCTACTTGATTTTTGCGGCATTGTGGCTATTTCGGTACTATGCCGGAATTCATGCGCTTGGCTGGCGAATCGACGTCTTATTTGGCGTCTCTTTCGGGCTCGCTCAACAGTTAATGCTGGTCGCTCCGGCAGCAATCCTTTACGCCTCCATCGACTCACCGGATTCCCCGTTCGAAAAGAGAGCAGCTATCGCCGCGCGTTGGATGCTCGGATTGCCTCCTGTCCTCTTCGGCATATTTCATCTCATCGGTATTCGCGTCTTCGCGACCATCGTCCCGCACTGGATGTCGTTTGGATATTTTTGGGCGGGGCTGACCGGAATCGCCTTCATCCTGGCAGGAATTGCAATTTGCTTGAGGATTAAGGATGTCCTGGCCGTCAGGCTTCTTGCCTTGATGCTGTTGCTGTTTGAAGGTTTTGTAGAAATACCTCCTATTTTTATCCGGCTGCACAATCAGGCAACATGGGGCGCCGCTGTCTACAACCTGACCGCGATTGGGGCATGCTGGATATTCGCCGAGTTTCTAATAAGCCGCGCAGATCGAGGACGAACCGGCTCCGCGAGGAATGTCGCCATCTCACGCCCCGATCCGGTGGTTGCGTGATTAGTGACGCGCAGTCGTCGACGAACATTAGCGTTGCCTCCGTCTCGGTTGATGACTTCAGGCCGAGTCACTCATCCACCCAGTCCATATTCTGATTGATTCCTTTCAAGAAACGCCCATTTCGTCACTCAACTTCCCATTCGCCGTCCATGGTGGATTGAAACTGACCCGCTACCAACCACGGCTTCTGGATGCCGACGCCCGGCGCAGCATATCCTTTTGAAAGCATGTGTGGCCGATTCGCCCGAAGATCAACCCGGAAGGTTCTCGCCAACTGGTTCGGCGTGGAACTGGAAGACATGCCATGGTTTGAGGCTAGTTACAACGCGGCGCCGCAGAGCGTGCAGCCTGTCGTGCGTAACAACCTCGATTCCGGTAACCGGGAATTTGCCCAACTGCGTTGGGGCCTGGTGCCTTTCTGGGCCAAGGATGCCAAATTCGGCTCGAGCACGATTCAAGCCCGTTCCGAAGAGGTAGCCAGCAAGCCGGCCTACCGTGAAGCCCTGAAGAGTCGCCGTTGCCTGGTGCCCGCCGATGCTTTTTATGAGTGGCAACAGACCGGCAAGAAAACAAAATCCCCCTTTGCTTTTGCCTTGAAGAGCGGCGAGCCTTGCGCGCTGGCTGGACTGTGGGAGCGCTGGCGGCCAAAAGAAGGCGAGCCACTTGAAACCTTCACCATTCTCACCACTGATCCCAACGAATTGATGGAGCCCATTCACAATCGGATGCCGGTGATCCTGGAGCCGAAAGACTATTCGCGCTGGCTCGATCCCGGCGATCCAACCCGGCCGCCCGTCGATCTGCTCCGGCCTTATCCGGCTGAAGCCATGATGGCCTGGCCCGTCAGCGACCGCGTGGGCAACGTCCGCAACAACGATCCGCAACTGCTTGAACCATCCGACCCTCGCGCAGGCAATCTGTTCGCGGCACACTGAGCGCCTGCTGTAGCGCTGCTCTGGCCGGCAGGCCCCAGGGTACTAATCTGCGTACCTGCATCAGGATTGCGCTTGACAAGCGCCTGAATCAAAGGTTTCCTTGAAGTAATCCAGCACCCCCTCATCCCGTGGACTGAATATTTCCCGGTTTCTCAATCCCGGTTTGAGCCAGGAGCGGACTAGTTATGATGCCCAGTTTCGATCGAGAAAGGAACATCCATGACCGAAATGACCCAGTCTGGTCTCTCTGACAATGGCGCCGGCGCTCTGGCCTACATCACCTTCATCCCGGCGGTTGTTTTCCTGGCCATCCCTCCGTACAACAAGAGCTCCTATGTGCGCTTCCACGCATGGCAGTCCATCTTTCTGGCCGTGGGCTGGGTAGCGTTCTTTATCGTTCTGGCGATCCTGTCCAGAATTCCCCTGTTTGGCATTGCCGTCTTTCCGCTCATGCTGGTGGTCGACCTGGGCATGTTTATCCTCTGGATCGTGGTAGTGCTCAAGGCCCTGAACGGTCAGCGCATCAAGCTCCCCATCATCGGCGCCCTGGCCGAGAGCCAGGCCGGCAAGTAAGCGGCAGGCAAGCAAACAAATCTGATGAACGGCCTTCCCATGCGGGCCGGGCGTTCCTGCTATTTCCCCTTGCCGCTTACCTCTTTCTCCGGCTCCATTCGCAATCCCGTCATTCTTCTCTAAATCTTGCTTGACAAGTCACCTCTTGTAGGCTTTTCTTATCCTGTTTCACCTTCACGCTCATTTTGTGTCCGCAGCCGGACAACTCTCACTGGGCCCCCTCGTATGAGCGTGCGGCAACCAGTCCCGCTGTCAAGTTCAATCACAAAAAGGAGCTCCCGTGCCCGAAGAAACTCCGCAAACCGGACTGAGCGACAACGCCGCCTGCGGCCTCGCCTACCTGACGTTTATTCCGGCCATCATCTTTCTGGTGGTCCCGCCTTACAACCAGAGCGCCAACGTGCGCTTCCACTCCTGGCAATCGATCTTTCTGTCGGTCGCCTGGTTCATCATCTGGATTGCGCTGGTGGTCATTGGCGTAATTCCCTTTGTCAATTTCCTTGATGTGATCTTGTTCCCGCTGGTGGGGCTTGGATTCCTCATCCTGTGGGTCATCGTTCTCATCAACGCCTTCCAGGGCAAGCGCTTCAACATCCCGTTGATCGCCGGCTTTGCCGCGAAGCAGGCAGGCGCCTAACGTCTGCATATCACTCCGTGGCGCTGCCGGCCTTTGCGCCTTCAGCGCCGCTTGCCTTTCTTGCCGAACCGCTTCTTTCCCTTGGAAGCCGGTTGCTTGGCGTCTTTGCGCTTGCTTTTCTTCGGCTTTGCCGAGCCGCTAGCAGTCTTTCTGCCCGTGAGCGGTATACCCTCTTCCACAATCGAAAACTGCAGCCTGCGTTCCTGGGCCAGAATGCGGTCCAGAATCACCTGCACCCGGTCGCCCGCGCGGAAGCGCCGTCCCCAGCGCTCGCCAATAATCTCGTGCGTATTCTCGCGCCAGGTATAGCGGTCGTCGCGCAGCGTGTCGATTGGCACCAGGCCTTCGACAAACAAATCGGTCAGCTCGACAAACAGGCCATATTTCGCCGGGTTCAGCACCAGCGCGGCAAACTCCTCGCCCACGCGATCCTGCATGAAGCGAACCTTCTTCCACTCCACCAACTCCCGTTCTGCCTCTGCCGCGCGTCGCTCCGTGAGGCTGGTCTCTTCGGCAATCTGCGCCAGTTCCGCCTCTGGGATGGGCGCCTCAATCGGCTCAGGGTGCCCCATCCTTGGCACGCCTTTGTTTTTGTGCCAAGGGTGGGAAACCTCAGCGCTTGCCCTGCCGCCTTCATGCGTGTGCGTCCACGGCGAGTTGTGCCGTCCGTGTTCCACCACGCCCTCGCCGCGCACGCCCTCCCTCAGCAGCGCCTTGGTGATGCGATGCACAATCAAATCTGGATAGCGGCGAATGGGCGATGTGAAATGCGTATAGCTGGGCGCAGCCAGTGCAAAGTGGCCTTCGTTGATCTCCGAGTAGCGCGCCTGCCGCAGCGAGCGCAGCATTAAATAACTCAAGATTCGCTCTTCCGGCTTGCCCTCAATCTTCGCAGCCAGCTTCTGGTACATGCGCGGCGTCACGGGAATGTCTTCCGGCACTTCGTGCGTGCGTGCGTTGCGGCCATTGCGTTGCGCGTCGCGCCGATCGCCCCGCGTCTGGATGCGCTTTACCGGCAACGCGCCCAGCCCCAGCGAGTAGCCGAAGGCCGCAGCCAGCTCCTCAAATTGCACCACGCGCCGCGCTTCCGGCTTTTCATGAATGCGATAAATCGACGGCACGTCCATGTCTTCAAGCCACGTGGCCACGCACTCGTTGGCTGCAAGCATGAACTCCTCAATCAGCCGGTTGGCCCACGTCCGCTCAGACTTGGTCACGCCGCGCATCTGGCCGCGCTCATCAAACTCAATCACCGGCTCCGGCAGATCGAAATCGATGCTGCCCCGCTCCTCGCGGCGCTTGTTCATCAGCCCCGCCAGCCTGCGCATCCGCTCGAAATTCGGGACCAGCTCCGCGTAGCGCGCGCGGGCTTCTGCATCACCTTCAAGAATCGCGTGGACTTCCGTGTAAGTCATCCTCGCTGTGGAGCGAATGGCACCCTCGACAATCTCATAGCTCTCGATGCGCGCGTCGGAATCAAGCTGCATGATGCAGCTCAGCACCAGCCGGTCTTCGCCCGGACGCAGGCTGCAGATGTTGGTCGAAAGCTCCTGCGGCAGCATGGGAATGGCGCGATCCGGAAAATAAACGCTGGTCCCACGCAAACGCGCTTCGAGATCGAGGTTCGTTCCCGCGCGCACATACTCGGCCACATCGGCAATGTGGACTTGCAGCTCATAGCCTCCTTCTGCGCGCTCCGTCACCAGCACCGCATCGTCAAAATCACGAGCCGTCTCGCCGTCGATGGTCACAATCGGTAGCGAACGGAAGTCGCGGCGGCTGGCTGCTTCCGCCTCGTCCAGATGCGCAACGCTGCGCGCCTCGGCCAGCACATTCTCCGGAAACACCCGCGGCAACTGGTGCTTGCGGATCATCATTTCAACATCGACGCCAAAGTCGTCCGGATCGCCCAGCACTTCAATCACGCGCCCAATCGGCGGCCGCGTCGGCGTCGGCCAACTGGTGATCTCCACGTCCACAACCAGTCCTTCGAGACTGTCATGCACAGCCCCTGTCGTTGCTTCCGAGCCAAGTACTCGATGCGGAGTCGCGACCTCACTGACTTTCGCTATCTCCATCCCAAGGGGAATCAGAACCGGCTGTGTCATGCGCTCGTCGAACGGGATGACGGAATGCCCTTGCTGACGATCAGATCGTGAGTAATGGAAGACGCCGACGACGGTAGGGTTGCGGCGTTCGATCACGCGCACAATGCGTCCCATGCGCCGCCCATCGGCCTTGGGCGGTTCCACTTCGACCAGCACCTGGTCGCCCTGCATGGCCCCGTTGATCTCATTCGGTGGAATAAAAATGTCTTCCTGCCCTGTGGCCTGTCGTGCATTGGGCCGTACAAACCCGTATCCATCGCGATGCAGATCGAGCTGGCCGGCAGCGAGGTTTTCACGCGTGCCGCCCACGCCGGAAATCGCACGCGGAATGCTCCAGTGCTCGCGATCCAGCTTGACCAGCGCCCCGCGCGCCGTCATCCGCGCCAACTGCTCCAGCAGCAGGCGCCGCTGCATGCCGCCGCCCAGGTTCAACTCGCGCACCAGTTGCTTGTATCCGGCCTTTTGCCCGGCCGAGCGGGCGATGCGCGTCAGCAGTTCACGATCCGTCATAATTCAAGATTAGGCTATTCGCTCGCCGGCCCTGGCATCGCCTCGTGGACTCCTGAACGCGCCGTGCCGCTGTTGTCACGGTTGGCTACCGGCAGGGCTTGCGCGGGGCGGAATTGGTCGATTTGCCGTGTCGCGGCATAGAATAGCGGAACGGCAACGTTTTGGCGTACCGCGGAGGGTTTCGATCCTATCAGCGGCCGCTGACGGGGTCGCCGAAGATTAAGGTCGGCGATCTGTACATTCAGTTCATTTGGGCCCACGGCAGTGGCCCCTGCCTTGGCAGCCTGGTCCCGTCAGGACAGAAAAGGAAAACCATTGAGCGCAATGTGGAAACCCAATCAGACCGGTACACTTACCCCCACCCCCACCCCCACCCCGGAGTCCCCTCGGCCGGCTGCACCAGCTCCGTCCTTTGAACCGGCTCCCAGCCGCACCCCGGCCGCGGCTGCAACCGGAGAGCAGGCCACCATCGGCAAAGGTCTATTCATCAAAGGAGAAATCACAGGTTCCGAGTCGCTGTTTATCGACGGCAAGGTCGAAGGCAGCATCACCATTCCCGGCAACCGCGTCACCGTGGGCCGCAACGGCCAGGTGGCGGCCAACATCAGCGCCCGCGAAATTGTCGTCCTGGGCAAGGTTCGCGGCAACGTCGCCGCCACGGATCGCGTTGATATCCGCGCCGAAGGATCGTTAAGCGGCGATGTAGCCGCGGCCCGCATCAGCATTGAAGACGGCGCGTTCTTCAAGGGCGGCATTGACATCCGCAAGCCCGATGCCAAGCAAGGCGCCCAGGGAGCCCAGCCGATCAGCGAGGTCTCCAAAACCGCCTAACCGCAGGCCTATTCTCAACCCGCTCCAGCACAAAAGCTCCCGCTTTGGCAGGGGCTTTTGTGCCTTCTGGGTTGATGCAAGAGCGCTGTAAGCTAAAGACAAAGAGTTAGATAGCCAGAAATGAACTAGAAATGGCCGCGGCTGCTACCCAAGCCCCAGCCGCTGCATGGCCACTTTCGGCAGAGCCGAGCCGGTCTTCTCCAGAACCCATTTGGCGATCGCCAGCCAAACCAAACATCCCAGGACTACGAAGCCCAGATTCGTCCATCGAATCTGCGCAGGCAGTTGCGAGTGCAGCCATTGGATGGGCAGATTGCCCAGCCCCCAAATGACTGCCCACACCGCCCCGCCGCTGACCAGCGCGGCCACCAGGCAGCGGCCCATCTCGGCGTAATCCAGGCTGGCCAGGGAAACCATGCGGCGCTGGTGCAGCAGCACGGCAATGGTCCCGGTCTGCAGCGCGATGCCCAGGTCGGAAGCGACGGCCAGCCCCATGGCCCCATGCCAGTGGTAGAGTCCCGCATACACGGGCCACGAAACCAGCGTCACCGCCGTCCCCGCCGCCATGGGCACAAACGTGTTCCCGGCGGCATAGAAGGCTCGCGAATAGATAGCCTGCGCCGACCACAGAAACATGGAGATGGAGAAGACAGCGAAATATCCGGCGCACTCGCGCGCATCGCCTGAAGAGAAGCGCCGGCCGATAAAAAGCAGCTCCACAATCGGGATAGCCAGCGCCACCATGCCCGAGGCGGCCAGCAACCCCAGCGCGGCCACACGGGACACCGAGTCCGCCACGCCGGTAGCGAATTCATAGCGCCGCTCCTGTGACCACAGGCTGGCGAAAAATGGCATGGAGGCCGCGCCTGCGGCCTGTGCCAGCACTGCCATAGGCGCGGTAAAAAGCTGCTTGGCAAAGCTCATCAGCGAGACCGCGCCACTGGTCTTCGAAGCGAAGTGGGCAATGATCCAGCCGTCGGCCGTGACCAGCGAGACGCCCACTATGAGCGGAAGCGACATGCGCACCCATTCGCGAAGCCCCTGGTCGTGCATGTCGAGAATCGGCCGGTAGCGCGTGCCCACCCGCCGCGCGAAGATCCAATTCAACAGGAACGGCCCGAAGAAAGCTCCCGCCACCGTGCCTATGGCCAGCGAAGAAACGCCAATGCTGCGGAAAAGCAACAGCCCGCCCACAATGGTGCCGAGCCCATAGATCAGCGGCGAAACGGCCTGCACGCTAAATTGCTTCCGCACCAGCAGAACCGCGCCGAAAACTCCGCCGGCAAAAAAGAACAATTGTGCCGGAAGCAGAATGCGCGTCAGATGCACGCACAGCGCCGCTTTCTCCGCGCTGAAGCCATCGAACCAATGGTGTACGTACCAGGGAGCGATGATTTCAGCCAGCACAATGGCGCCGCCCAGCACCAGGTACATGGTGGTCAGAATCACCGAGAGCGACCGCTCGCCCTCCGCCTCGCGTCCCGTATCGCGATAGCGCGTGAGGATGGTGACAAAGGTGATCGACGCCGCTCCGCCCACCAGGAAGTAAGAGATCATGTCGGGCAGCACAAACGCGGCCATCAGCGCGTCCGCGTCCGTGCCGCGTCCAAAAAGCCACACAATGTATTGCACCCGCACCAGGCCGATGATGCGCGACAGAAAAGTCGAAACCATCAGCACCACGGTTGCCGAGAACGCGCTATGCGTGTGCGAAGGCCGCAGAAGGCTCAGGCCGCGCGCCCAGCGGGACCTAGGCTGCGGGCTGGATTGAGTTGGAGGCGAACCGGCCATTGGAGTTGATTCTATCGGGGCGGTATCCGTTTGAGGCGCGGATTGTGCGCCGTCTCCCACGGCAGGTATCTGGTCACTCCACTACTCCCATCGCTTCCAGGCCGCATCGCCTCCAGGCCAGATGCAACCATGGTGTATCCTGCGTATTCTTTCCCCAGGAGGGCGCGCGGTGCGGCAGACATTCGGTTTCATGCAGGGCCTGATGGTCTTCATGTTGGCTTTCGTCGTCGCGGCAGGAGCCCTTGCCCAGACCATTCATGGCCGCGAGGGCATCACATTGCCCGCACCGCCGCCCGTGGAGGCCATTCCGGTGATCGACGACTACTTCGGGACCAAAATCACCGATAACTACCGCTGGCTGGAAGACGCCCAGAGCCCCGAGACCCGCACCTTCATCGACGAGCAGAACGCCTATACCGCGCGCTATCTCAAGCAGGCGCGCATCCGGTCGCAGGCGCAGGACGATCTGGACGCACTCGAAAATGTGTCCGAAGCTGGCGCGCCACTGGAACGCGCCGGGAGCTACTTCTTCCGCAAGCGCCTGGCCGGCGAGCAGCAGTTTTCCATCTATGTGCGCCATGGCTGGGCAGAGACGCCTGGAAAGAAGCCTTCCAGCGCAAAGCCATCCACCATGGGCGCAAAACCATCCGTTATGGGTAAAGACGAGCGCCTCGTCGATCCGGCTCAACTAAGCCGCGATCCGAACGTCTCTGTCGGTCTTGAAGATGTCTCCCGCGACGGGTCCACGCTGGCCTACTGGCTGCGCCAGGGAGGAGCCGACGAAGCCGTCATTCATCTGCTCAATGTGAAGACAGGCAAGCCTCTCGAAGATGAATTGCCCGCGGCCCGCTACTCCAGCGTCGTGTTCGCGCCGGACGGCGCCAGCCTTTACTATGCGCGCAACGACAAGCAGGGAACGCTGCTCTACCAGCACGTGCTGGGCACACGCAACGTTCGCGACACGCTGATCTTCGGGCACGAGTTTCGCGGCGAGCTGCTGGGGAGCAATGACCTGTTCTCCGGCACGGTGACCGACGACGGCCGCTATTTGGTGATCGAGATCGAGAGGGGAGTGCCGGCAAAGCGCGTGGACATCGTCTTTCGCGACCTGACCAAACCCAATTCGCCCTTCGACGTGCTGGTCTGGGGACTGGATTCGCGCTTCCACGCCGTCTACGCCAAGGGCGCGTGGTATGTGCGGACCGATTATCACGCGCCCAAGGGGACAATCCTCAAGGCCGATCCCGGCATTATGCCCGACGTGTGGCAGACCATCGTGCCTGAAGGTCCGGACGTGATCGATGCCTGGTCGATTGTGGGCGGAAAGATCTACGTGAACCGGCTCAAAGATGTAAAAACAGAAACCACCGTCTACGCGCTGAATGGAAAGCCGGCCGGCACGGTCGAGTTCGACACCATCGGCTCGGCCTCGGCGGTTCACGGGCGCACCACAGACCGCTACGGCTACGTTTCCTTCTCTTCGTACATTGTGCCGCCCACCATCTACCGGCTCGATACGGTCACCGGCAACCGCGATGTCTTCTTTCAGTCCAAGGTTGCCTTCGACTCCAGTCAGTATGAGCTGAAGCAGGTGTTTTTCAAGTCAAAAGACGGCACCCGGGTTCCCATGTTCATTGCCGGTCAAAAAGGTCTCAAGCAGGACGGAACAGTGCGGCTCCTGATGACCGGCTACGGTGGCTTCAACCTCAGCATGACGCCGCAATGGAACCCGGCCTACGCCTGGTGGTTGCAACAGGGTGGATGGTTCGCCATGGCCAACCTGCGCGGCGGCGGCGAATACGGCGAAAGCTGGCACGAACAGGGCATGTTTGAAAAAAAGCAGAACGTCTTCGACGACTGGTTCGCTGCCGCCGAATACCTGATCGCCAACAAGTACACGTCATCCCAGCACTTCGCCATCACCGGCCGGTCCAACGGCGGCCTGCTGATGGGCGCATCCATCACCCAGCGCCCGGACCTGTTTTCGGCAGTGCTGTGCGGCTATCCGCTGCTGGACATGCTGCGCTACCAGAAGTTCAAAGTGGGCTCATACTGGACCACGGAGTACGGCTCGGCTGACAACGAAAAACAGTTCCATTACCTGCTCAAGTACTCGCCCTACCAGAACGTGAAGTCCGGAACAAACTACCCGGCGGTAATGTTCTTTACCGGCGACAACGACACGCGCGTGGACCCGCTTCATGCGCGCAAAATGACGGCTCTGCTGCAGTCGGCTTCCTCCAGCGGACGACCCATCCTGCTGCACTATAGCCTCGCCGGCGGCCACTCCGCCGGGGTCAGCGTGGATCAGCAGGTTCAGGACGACGCCGATCAACTCACCTTCCTATGGACTGAATCCGGACAACCGAGTGCTCACTCTGCCCATCCCTAGCGCCGACTAATAGTGCCGGACTACATGCGCGGGACAACCTCACCCCTCTGCGCCCCAATCCGTGCCTAGCCCCGTGCAGCTCCGGTACTCAAAGATATAGCTCTGGCGTAACGTAATGCCCCTGGTAATCGCTCCCGATAAGAGAGATGCGGGTCCTGAGCCGTATGCCCTGAACGGGCGATCGCACTGGCCATGACCTCGAGAACTGAGCGCGGAGAGACCGGGGAATCCCGCTCGCGGGCCCCTTGCACAGCCGGTACGCAGAGGGAGGACGGATCGTCTCCGGCTGGGATCATCCTCACGGGAACATTGCGGGCCGGAGTGAAAATGTCCAATGTAGAGTTGGCCGACAAAACGAGCACGGGGCCAGAGGCTGAGCGGCTTGCAGCCCTTGCGGCGACGGGCATTCTCGACAGCGAGCCGGAGGCCAGCTACGACGCCATCACACGGCTGGCGGCGGAATATTTTCAGGCCGACTCAACCGGCATCGGCTTTGCCGACGAAAGCCGCGTATGGATCAAATCGTCCTGGGGACGGCACTTTCGCGAGCTGCCGCGGAAAAATTCCATCTTTGAGCGGGTGCTCGCGGAAAATGGCCCGGTCGTCGTCTCGGACTTTTCCAAGTACCCGCAAATCGAGGAGCTGGCGCTGGTTCCCAGGCTCCTTGACGCGGTTTTCTTTGCGGCTGTTCCCATTCGCTCCATCGACGGCAAAATTCTCGGAGCGCTGACCCTGTTCTTCCGCCAGCCTCGCGGCGAACTTGCTCCCGATGAGATTCGCATGTTGGAAAATCTGGCCGATATGGTCACCAGCCAGTTGGAACTGCGCCGGTTACGCAGGGCTCTTGCCATGCAGAGCGCACGGCGGCTGCGCGGTTCAAGCACCGGCGGAACGCCCCAGAACTGGCCGCGTCAGCAGGACCTGCGCCAGGCACTCGACCAGCGACAGTTTGTGCTTTACTACCAGCCGGAAGTAGATCTCTCCACGCGCAAGATCGTCGGCCTTGAGGCGCTCATCCGCTGGGCGCATCCCGAGCGAGGCGTGATTCCACCCATGGATTTCATTCCTTTGGCCGAAGAGAGCGGGCTTATCTTGCCCATTGGCGACTGGGGACTGTCCGAGGCTTGCACCCAGATTCAGAAGTGGTGCCGCGAAGACGCGCGCCACAACTCACTCCGGGTCTGCGTTAATCTTTCCGCGCGCCAGTTCTCCCGCCAAGGGCTGGCCGACCACGTTGAAGCGTTGCTGATTCAAACCGGCATTTCCAGCCGCCAACTGGGACTGGAGATGACCGAATCCAGTCTCATTCCTAACGTACAAATTGCCCTGGAGGTGCTAGGCAGCCTGCGCCGGCTGGGTGTCTCGCTCCTCATGGACGACTTCGGCACCGGCTACAGTTCGCTCAACCATCTGCATTCCTACCCCTTTGACGTACTCAAGATCGATCGCTCCTTCGTTGGCCGCATGACCGAGGGCGATCAACCGCTGCAGATTGTGCGCACCATCATCGAACTGGCCCGCGTGCTGGGCATGGATGTGGTGGCGGAGGGCATTGAAACCTGCGAGCAGTACCGCCTGCTTCGCCAGTTGGGCTGCCGTTTCGGTCAGGGCTTCCTTTTTGCCCGCCCCTTGACCACCGAAGCCGTCACCCAGTTGTTGCGCCTGCCCGGCCGGGTTCTGCCCGATCCTGAGAGAGCAGAAGTTACCGCCAACTAACTGTTGCCCATTTTGGGAGTGGAGCCGCAGTGTTCCTGATCCGGAATCAACTTGGCCGCTGAAAGTAGACACTCCTTACGCACGCGTCGTCGTGACCGCTATTCTCCAGCCATGCAGGAACGAGCCACAACCGAATCCACTCCCTCATTTGCGGGGCTGTTGGCCGCGTTCTCCGCGCCTGGACAGAAGCGCCCGCCGGACCGCGACCTGGATGGTCTTGAGGAGGACGTGGCGACTCTCAGTTACGAGCGCGCCTTGCGCGCCCACACCCGCTACAGAACACTCGAGCCTAGCAACCGGGCCTTGACACAGCCTTCAGAGGGCAACCGCTTTCGCTTCGATGATGCGCCGCCTGCGCATGAGGA
This sequence comes from Occallatibacter sp., assembly GCA_036489415.1. Lineage (GTDB taxonomy): Bacteria > Acidobacteriota > Terriglobia > Terriglobales > Acidobacteriaceae > Telmatobacter. The sequence goes on from DASXFS010000026.1 coordinate 15,002, forward strand.
CTTGTTAGGCCCAAGAGCAGTCACGCAGGCTGCACCTACCCCAACCGCAGACGAGGAATCCGAGTCTGTCTACGGCGCCTCGACAGCGCACGATCGGAATTTGAAATCTGCCAGCATTACCATCCGGCTGAGCCAGGCGGAGTGCATGCAACTGCGCGAACGCGCCGCCGAGGCCGGTCTTACCATCTCGGCCTACTTGCGCTCCTGCACGCTTGAAGCCGAGGTTCTGCGGGAGCAGGTCAAAGCCACTCTTGCGCAATTGCGCTCCCAAGCCGCCAAAGAGAACCCAATTGCGATCTCCCCGGCCAGCAGTTCCTGGTTCAACCGCTTATGGCGGCTCTGGCCGCGCATCCACAGCAGGGAACAGGCACGCCACGCCTAGCTCTTGCCCGCAAGAGAAGGCTATGTGAGAACGCGGAAATCTACTCCACTTCCAGCAGCAGGCATTTCAGGTATTCGGTTTCCGGCAGATTCAGCACTACCGGATGGTCCAGCGCGGCGCCTCGGCGTTCCAGCAGGCGCACGCGCCGCACGGCATCCACAGCGGCCGACGCCACGCTGGCCTCAAGCTCTGCCCAGCCCACGTGGTGCGAGCAGGAGCAGGTCACCAGCAGTCCGCCGGGGCGCAGCATTTTGAGAGCGCGCAGGTTCAGCTCTTTGTAACCGCGCAAGGCTCCCTCCACGGCTCGCCGCGTCTTGGCAAAGGCCGGCGGGTCCAGAACGACGGTGTCGAATTTTTCTCCCGCGTCCGACCAGTCGCGCAGAATCTGAAAGGCATCGCCCTCCACCCAGTCCACTTCCGCCTTCATGCGCTCGCGATTGGCGGCAAAATTCCGCTCCGCCACTTCGAGCGACGCGCGCGAGGCGTCAATCCCGGTGACCTGCGTGCAGACTTGCGCAAGGTGCAGCGCAAACCCGCCCTGGTAACAACACACATCGAGCGCCCGGCCCGTCGCGCCCTGACTTGCCGCGCCCAGCCTCTGCGCCCACTGCTGGGCGGCGGCGTAGTTGTCCCGCTGATCGAGAAAGGCGCCTGTCTTCTGGCCGGAGTTGGCGTCGTATTGAAACAGCAGTCCGTTCAGCCGGAATTGCGTGCTGGTGGCCGCAGGCGCATTCTCCGCGGCAAACAGCGGCTCCAGTTTGGGTGCATTCAAACCCTCCAACTCACGCATGCGCGGGTCAGGCCGTTCCAGGATGGTCGCCGGCGACAGCTCCTCGCGGAGCACGCGCACGCATGTCTCGCGCACCGCCGCCGAATCCAGTCCCTTGGCGAGCAGTTGCAGAATCACCAGGTCGCCGTATTTATCCACCACCAGTCCAGGCAGCTCATCGGCCTCGCTGAAGCAGAGCCGGCAGGCATTGGTCTGATCGCTGAGCATCGGCTTTCGCCTGGCAATCGCAGTGCGCAGCCGCGCCGCCAGCAATTTGAGCCACGCGGCCTCGTCGATGGCCTCCCGCGAGATGAGCCGCAACGCAATCTGCGACGATGGGCTGTAAAGCGCCGTGCCCAGCAGCAGGCCGCGCGAGTCGGCCACAGGCAGCAGTGCCGGAGCGTTGTCAGCACCAGCTTCTGGCAATTCAATCGACTCAATATCGGACACATAAACCCACAGATAGCCATCGCGGAGCCGGTCGGCGGCGCGGCGGCTGACCATCGCTCCAGGGCTGCGCGTTGCGCCTTTCAGTCCCGTCTGGTCCGATCGCCTCGGCGGAGAAGGTTTCTCGTGATTCCGTTCAGAAGGCGCTCCGGGCCTGGCAGATCCAGGCTTGGCGGATCCGGACTTAGCAACTCGGGGCGTCTCTTGATTCAAAACAGGTCCTGGTTTGCGCGGCTTCATTTCGATTGCTCCCTTTGACCGGGCGCGAATGAGCCGCCGGCTCCTGCTTCACCTGCAAGGTTTCCAAGGCCCAAGGTTTCCAATGCCGGTTCAAACTGCTCCGCTCAAATCGCTCACTCAGAGCAGTCTGCCCTGCGGTTCATCTTACCTTTGCCTGGGTTTCATCCTACCAAGGCGAGCATGGGCACAGGTGCGCGTGGAACGCTTGCGCCCTATAATGAAGCATGGCGAGTGTCCGGCAGACCACACCGGCAGATCTTTCGGGCGCACCCCAGTTGCCCGACAGGGAAAAGCAGGCTGGCGCGCGCGATCCGGAACCGCCTGTCCTTCAGGTCACTCCCGAGTCTTCTTCTCAGTCTTCCTCCAAACCTTCCATTGACCAGCGTTTTGAAGCCCTGCTCCAGCGCGTCCAGGCCAACCGTCCCACGGAAGATGTCTCTCTGATTCGCAAGGCCTGGGACTTTTGCGTCCAGCACCACGACGGGCAGATGCGCGCTTCCGGCGAGCCGTACATCATCCACCCGCTTGAGGTAGCCGAGGTGCTGGCGGAGATGAAGATGGACGCGACCGCCATCGCCGCCGGGCTCCTGCATGACGCCGTCGAAGACACGCCGGCCACGAATATCGAGATTGAAGCCGGCTTCGGCGATCAGGTGGCGCACATCGTCGAGGGCGTCACCAAGATCGATAAAATCCAGTTCGCCAACCGTGAAGACCGCCAGGCAGAAAACGTCCGCAAGATGCTGCTGGCCATGGTGTCCGATGTGCGCGTCGTGCTCATCAAGCTGGCCGACCGGCTACACAACATGCGCACGCTTGAGCACCTCAAGCCGGACCGCCAGGAAGCCATCGCGCGCGAAACCCAGGACATCTATGCTCCCCTGGCTCACCGCCTGGGCATGGGCAAGGTGCGCGGCGAATTGGAAGACCTGGCCTTCCGCTACACCGATCCGGTGAGCTACGAGAAGGTAGCGGCAGCCGTCGAAGCGCGCCGCGTTGAGGGCGAACAGTTTCTGCGCGGCGTGGAAGACACGCTCGCGGAGCAGTTGCGTGAAAACGGCATTGAGGCGCGCGTCGAGTGGCGCATCAAGCGGCTCTACTCCATCTTTCAGAAAATCGAGCGCTCCAAAGTCTCCTTCGACCAGGTCTACGATCTGCTGGCTGTCCGCGTCATCACCCAGGACGTGGCCGCCTGCTACGCCGTCTTCGGCCTCATCCACACGCTGTGGCGGCCGGTGCCGGGGCGCATCAAGGACTTCATCGCCATCCCCCGCGCCAACCGCTACCAATCGCTGCACACCACGGTCATGGGCGCCAGCGGTCACCAATTCGAGGTGCAGATCCGCACCGAAGAGATGCACCGCATCGCCGAAGAAGGCATCGCTGCGCACTGGAAGTACAAGTCTCCCGGCAGCGTGGTCACGGCACGCGACGAAGAGCGGTTGAACTGGATTCGCCAACTGGTCGAGTGGCAAAAGGAGATGACCGACCCCAACGAGTTTCTCTCCAGCCTGAAGATGGACCTCTATCCCGATGAGGTTTACACCTTCACGCCCAAAGGCAAGGTTGTGGTGGTGCCCGCGGACGGCACGCCGGTGGATTTTGCTTACACGATTCATACTGAAGTTGGCCACACCTGCGTGGGCGCCAAAGTGAACGGCCGCATGGTACCGTTGCGTTCCAGGCTGCGGACCGGCGACATTGTCGAAATCGTCACCCAGAAAGACCACAAGCCCAGCCGCGACTGGCTCACGTTCGTTAAAAGCCCGCGCGCCCGCAACAAGATCAAGCACTGGCTCAACGAAGACCAGCGCCGCCGCGCCGTCGAGATTGGCCGCAAGCTGCTGGAGCGCGAGGCGCGCAAATTTAAGGTACCTATGAGCCAGATCGACGATCAGGATCTGAGCCGCATCGCCAATGAATACGGCGTGGCCACCGCCGCCGACCTGCTGGCTACGCTGGGCCAGGGCAAGCACACCGCGCACCAGATACTCAACAAGCTGGCGCCGGGTTTTGCCAGCCAGGGCGAGGCCGAAGCCACTCCAGAAGCCAAGCCAGGAGCCGGCGGCGAAGCGGGTATGTCGGACGCGGTAAGAAAGCTGCACCTGACTGGTTCGGACTCGCTGCAGGTGGAGGGGCAAAACGATCTGCTCGTCTATCGGGCGCGCTGTTGCAATCCCATTCGCGGCGAAGAGATTATCGGCTATGTCACTCGCGGCAGGGGCGTGGCCGTGCATGCGCGCAGTTGCCCGAACGTGCAAAATCTGCTCTACGAGAGCGATCGCCGCATAGCCGTCGAGTGGTCCCGCGTAGGCGATCAGCAGGCAGGCCGGGCGCAGCGTTATCCAGTCAAGATCACTGTCTTTTGCGACGACCGCACCGGCATGTTGAAGGAACTGACCGCCGTCATCTCCGAAGACAACACCAACATTCGCGGCGTAGAGATTCACCGCGACGAGAACGGCGAGGCCATTGTCGAGTTTGTGGCGGAAGCCGAAGATCTGCACCATCTGAACCGCATGGTTCTAGCCCTCCGCCGCGTAGCGGGCGTGCGCGCCGTGCAGCGGACTCAGAAACTGTAACGGTAAGCCGGTTCAAAAGACCGCACAGTGGTCACGCTTCTCTTTCAGAAGTTGGCAATCAACTCAAACCGCTGGGCAGTGGGTTCAACGATGCGCACGCGGCCGTGACCTGGATTGATCTGTTCATGGAGGCGAAGTACGCCGGCGGCTTCTAGCTTCAGCACGTCGCGGCGCACGCTCTTGGGGTCGCGCTTCAACTCAGCTGCCAGCGCAGAGATGGAGAAAGCCTGGCGTCGCGCCGTTTTGCAGAGGCGAATTCGCTCTGCTGTCAACACATCCAACATGGCCAAGGGATTGTCAAAGGTAATAGTCACCTCGGGACGCACCGGTTCACGCCGCGCCAGTTTTACGGCCCGCGCCAGGGCACGTTTCTTGTATCCCTCAAAGCCGTCCGAACGAACCGTGATCTTCATCGTTTCTCCTTCCGCAAAACCTCGACTTCGGCGAGAAATCGGGCCAGCAATACATCGTATCCGGAATATTGAAACGGCCCCATCTTGCCCATGAAGTGGCGGTGGTGATGATTGTGTTGGTTGTCGTATCCGAGCACCCGTCCATGATCCGAGATGCATAGTTGATGGCAGATAAAGGCTAGGTTGTAGCGAACAACTTCACCGCTTTCGCTCAGCCAGACCTCTTCTCGAATCAGTCCACCGCCTTGTGCACAACGAACCTCTGTCGTTTCATCCACAACCTTGCGAACGCGTGCGGACCGGGTCATCGATATCGTCAGTGTACCCCAGGTGTGGCCCTTGATGCCACTCCTACGTGCGGTTGCTTCACGGTTTTTCCAGAGCGAATGAGCAGTCGGGGTGCTACTCAGGGTGCTTAAGATTCTCTACCCTCCCAGCACCTGCTTGGCAATCGTGGCCAGTTGCATGTTTGACGTGCCTTCGTAAATCTTGCCCACCTTGGCGTCGCGATAATACTTTTCTGCCGGGTAATCGCGCACAAAACCGTTGCCGCCAAAGACCTCCACGCACTGGCTGGCCACGCGCTCGGCGACTTGCGAGGCAAACAGCTTGGTCATGGCCGCCTCGCGCATGTAGGGCTGGCCGGCATCTTTCAGCCGGGCAGCGTTGTAGACCATCAGCTTGGCCGCCTCAATCTCCGTAGCCATCTGCGCCAGCGTAAACTGCACGGCCTGGAAGTCGGCGATCGGTTTGCCAAACTGACGGCGTTCCTTGGCGTAGCGAACCGCGTGCCCAAACGCGCCCTCTGCCAGCCCCAACATCTGCGCGCCAATGCCGATGCGCCCCTCGTTCAACGTCTCAATGGCGATCTTGTAGCCTTTGCCCGGCTCGCCCAGCAGGCTCGCTTCACTCACTTCGCAGTTGTCGAAGATCAGCTCGCACGTGCTGCTGGCGCGGATGCCGAGCTTGTCCTCTTTGCGGCCGACCGTGAAGCCTGGCGTGCCTTTTTCCACCAGGAGGGCGGTAATGCCGCGATAGCCTGCCGCCGGGTCAAGCGTGGTAAACACGATAAACAGCCCGGCCTCGCGCGCATTTGAGATCCACAGCTTGCGGCCATTGAGCCGGAAACCTCCTGCAACTGCCTCTGCACGGGCCTGCAAACCGAACGCATCGGACCCCGAGCCGGCCTCGCTCAGCGCATAGGCGCCCACCGTGCCGGAGGCCAGCCGCGGCAGCCAGTGCTGCTGTTGCGCCGTGTTCGCCCAGCGGCGCAGCGCATTGATCACCAGCGTGTTGTGTACGTCCACCAGCACGGCCACCGCCGGGTCCACGGTCGAGATTGCCTCAATGGCCAGTACGGCGTCAAAAAAGCTGCCTCCTGCTCCGCCCAGCTCTTCAGAAACCTCAATGCCCATCAGGCCCAGGTCGAAGAGCTGCTTCACCAGCCCATCGGCAAACTGCTGGTCGTTGTCCATCGACTGAACCAGCGGAGCAATGGTCTCCGCCGCAAACTGCCGAACGGTTGCGTAGAAAAGGCTCTCCTCTTCAGAGAGCTGAGTAAGGGGTGGGTGGGTCAGGTGAGCCAACAAAATGCCTCCGGCATCGGAGTGTATCAAAGATGGCAGTGGGGATGGCTGCGGGCAGGAGCGTTGCGGTAGAGGCCGCGGGTGGTCTGAAGGGAGATTCGAGGCGCCCAGGGGTAATGGAAGAAACAGGAATCGGCGGCAGCAAAGAGATCCGCCCCCTAGCGAAAACGAGATAAGGCGCCAAGGGCGCCTTATCTCGTTTTCGTACGCGAATTGCATCGCGCTCTAGCGAGGGTGACCGCCTCCGTGCGCGGCTCCGTGCGCCCCGCCACCGCCTCGGAATCCGGGGAGGGCGTGTTCATGGCTAGCGTCATGGCCGGCGTTGCCTACGTGGCCTCGGCCGTCGCGTGCTTCGTTGCCGTGGAAGTGGTTAAATCGCTGCTCACCGCGTCCGGGCAGCGGTCCACGGTAACCGTTATGGGGGTCAAAGCGGTTGTCGACGTGGCCGTAAAAGCCGCGAGGGCCGTGAAACCAGGGACCAGCTCCAAGAAACACGCCGCCTACAAACCAGTCGGGGCCGTAGTAGCCATAAGGCGAGCAATCATAGGGAGCATAGTCGAAGTACCCATAAGGGCAAACAGGCGGCACTCCAATGTTGATTGCAACCTGGGCCGGCCCCAGGGATGGAGAGCCTAGCAGCGCAATCGCGAGAGCTGAGAAAGCAAGGACTTTACCGAGGGACATGATTTCTCCTTGATTCAACATAGTTTCTGATTCAATTAGAACCGCAAAGAGAGCGGCAAGTTGTCTTTGCGGTGCAAAATCGCCGTGCAAAATTGCGGCCCTGAGTATGAACGATGGGTGTCTTAATTTGCAAGGGGGAAAATGCACCGAGGGCTGCCAGGCATTCTTGACTGCGAAGCAGAAGCCGTTTCACCGCTCCGCGAAAGGCCTTCTTTTTCTAGTCCCAATTCTCCACCACTTGCTCTTGACCGGCAACCCCTCGTATCATCCCCCGAGAGATACCCGATGAGCCAAACCGAAAATAAGCCAAACTTGCGCGTCAAGGGCAGGTTGATGTCCGCCTCGGAGATCGAGCGTACGCTGGTGCGCTTGGCCCACGAGATTGTGGAGAAAAGCAACGGGAGCGAAGACCTGGCGCTGGTGGGCATCAAGCGCCGCGGCGCGCCGCTGGCCGAGCGTCTGGGCAAGCTCATCTCCGGCATTGAGAAGCATCCGGTCGATACGGGCGTGCTCGACATCCAGTTCTATCGCGATGATCTTTCGACCGCGGGCATGCGTCCCGTAGTCACGCCCGGAGCTGTCGGCATCGAGATCGAAGGCCGCGACGTGGTGCTCTGCGACGATGTGCTCTACACCGGCCGCACCATTCGCGCCGCGCTCGACGCGCTGTTCGACCATGGCCGTCCGCGCCGCGTGCAACTGGCGGTACTCATCGACCGCGGCCATCGCGAGCTGCCCATTGAGGCCACCTATGTCGGCAAGCACGTGCCCACCAGCAGCCGCGAGATTATCGAGGTGAAGTTCCGCGAAGTCGACAACGACGAGCAAGTGCTGCTGGTCGAACGGGTGGATTAAGTTTGAAAAGCAGCCTCCAACTCTTAGCTGGAGGCTGGAGCCTAGAAGCTGAGACAGAATGAACCCCACAGCAACCCCTGCCCGCCGACAACTTCGCCCCCCGCCAGCGCCTGCCTCGCCATTCCCTTACCATCCCGGCTCGCTGCTCTCCGCCGCCGATCTTTCTCTCGCAGACATCAGCCAGATACTCACCCGTGCCACGGCTCTCGAATCTCAAGATCCGCTCACGCGCGACCGCATCCTGGCCAAGCGCCGCGTGGCGCTCTTGTTCTATGAGTCCTCCACGCGCACGCGCACCAGCTTTGAGCTGGCCGCTAAGGCCCTGGGCGCGGACTCCACGCTGGTCTCCAGCCTGTCTTCAAGCATTGAAAAGGGCGAGACGCTGAAAGACACCGGCCTCACGCTACGCGCCCTGGGCGCCGAAGCTATTATCCTGCGCCACAACTCCTCCGGCGCGCCCTGGCTACTGGAAGCCCAAACCCGCCTCCCCGTGCTCAACGCCGGCGACGGCATGCACGAGCATCCCACCCAGGCCCTGCTTGACCTGCGCACTCTGCTCGCTCACTTAAGACCTGGCGTAGAGGCGGTCACGGCAGAAACCCTGGCCGGCATCACAATCACCATCGTCGGAGACATCCTGCACAGCCGCGTCGCCCGCTCCAACATGCAGCTACTGCCTCGCCTGGGCGCGCGCGTGCGGCTCTGCGGCCCCAAAGAGCTGCTGCCGGAGATTGCCGCGCAGACCGGCCCCGGCATCACCATCGAGCGCAACTTTGAAGCAGCATTGCGCCAGTCACAAGCCGTGATGATGCTCCGCATCCAGGCCGAGCGTCTGGCCGGCCTGCAACTGGATATTGAAGAGTACAAGGCCAACTACCAGCTCACCGGCCAAAGGCTCGCATCGCAAGCACCCGAAGCCATCGTGATGCATCCCGGCCCCATCATCCGCGGCCTCGAAGTCACAGCCGGTGTCGCCGACGGGGTCCAATCCGTCATCCTCGAACAGGTCAAGAATGGCGTCGCCATCCGCATGGCCGTCGTCGAGCGTGCGCTCACAACAAGCCCGGGCGCGAGCCACAACCAAGGAGCCCGCGCATGACCACCCTGCTCATTCGCGGCGGACATCTCATTGACCCCGCTGCCGGCGTTGACGGCCTCAAAGACATCCTGCTCAAAGACGGACGCGTCGCCGAGATTGCTGGCCCCGGCAAGATCAAACCCACCAACGGCACATCCGGCTCCGAAGTTCAAATCCTCGACGCCTCCGGCCTCACCGTAGCCCCTGGTCTGATCGACATCCACGTCCACCTGCGCGAACCTGGCCAGGGTTACAAGGAGACCATCGCCACCGGCACAGCAGCCGCGGCCGCAGGCGGCTTTACGTCTGTCGCGGCCATGCCCAACACCCGTCCCGTCAACGACTCGCCCGAGATCACCCGCTGGATGCAGGCCGTCGAACGCGGCGCCTCCATCCGTGTCTTCCCCATAGCCGCAGCCACCCGCGGGTCAAAGGGCGAGACGATTAACGACTACGCCGCCCTCAAGTCCGCCGGCGCCGTAGCCGTGACCGACGACGGCGCGCCCATCCTCAAAGACAACATCATGCGTGAGACCCTGGCCGCCGCTGCCCGCGTGGGCCTGAGCGTTATCCAGCACGCCGAGGACACGCGAATGACGCAAGGCGCAAGCATGAACGCCGGCCCCATGGCATTCAAGCTCGGCCTGCGCGGCATGTGTACCGAAGCCGAGTCCGGCATCGTTGAGCGCGACATCCGTCTCATCACTGAACTGCGCGACGCACGCGCCCATCTGCATGTCGCCCACACTTCCACGGCCGCCGCCATCGCTGCCGTGCGCCAGGCCCGCCGTAACGGTTTGCGCGTCACCTGCGAAGTGGCGCCGCACCACTTCCTGCTTACGGAAGAATCCGTAGGCCACTACAACACCAATGCCAAAATGAACCCGCCGCTGCGGTCTGCATTCGACCGCGACGCCATGATCGAAGCCATCCTTGACGGCGTCGTCGACGCCATCGCCACCGATCACGCGCCCCACGCCATCCACGAGAAGGAAGTCGAGTTCGAACACGCCCCCAACGGCATCACTGGCCTTGAAACCGCGCTGGGCCTTAGCCTCCGGTGGCTGCACAAGGAGTGGAAGCTGCCACTGGGACGCGTTTTGAGCCTGCTGAGCGCCCAGCCGGCAGCGCTGCTGGGCCTTAAGGGTCGCGGTACGCTCACCGTAGGCAGCTTTGCCGACGTAGTGGTCTTCGACCCCAAGGCCGAATGGACCTACTCTGCCCGCGAAACCAAATCCAAATCCCGCAATACCCCCTTCGACGGCTGGACCATGCAAGGCAAAGTGCGCTGGACCATCAGCGAAGGCCGCATGGCTTACAGCGCCTCTTGACAAGCAATTATATCCGGATAATAATCATTATTAAATCCGGGTATAAATTGTACCGAGGTGCTTTTTGCTTAATCCTTTTGAAAGAGACTACACTGCTTTCGCCGGTTCGTGGCAGATTGCCAGCGGCGATCTGAGGTTTGTTGCGCACAAAGCCGCAACATTGAATATTAAATACAAACTCGAGTCGATTCTGATCTTTAATGACACAACCGGCGAAAGGGTTGAAATCGATCTCGATGCGACCCCTGCGTCCGTGTCGCGCCGCATCCTTGAGGTCGAGGCGAGCGCTGTGCCGCTCCGTGAGCCGCTCCAACCGGAGGGTGAAGCGAAAGGTCCCGGCCGTCCCAAACTAGGAGTCGTGGCCCGCGAAGTAACCCTCCTGCCGCGCCACTGGGATTGGCTGGCAACCCAGCCCGGCGGAGCCTCAGTCGCGCTGCGCAAGCTGGTCGAAGAGGCGCGCCGCACGCATCAGGACAAAGACCGTCTGCGCCAGGCCCAAGAAGCTGCCTATCGCTTCCTCTCCGCCATGGCCGGAAACGAGCCCGGCTTTGAGGAGGCGTCCAGAGCCCTGTTCGCGGGAAACAAGGAACGCTTCGCGGAGATTGTCGAGCTCTGGCCGATGGACGTGGGAAACCATGCGAAGAAGCTGGCCGCCCGCGCATTTTTGACTTAAGAGAACCCAGTGAGCACAGCAGGAAGCTTTCAATAAAGCCGCTTGCGTCAGGGCGTTCTGGTGCCTATTCTTGACCAACACGGATCTGACTAAAATGGGTCCAGCCGCAAGTAGCAGCTTTGCGGCCGCACGGGAGAGCGCCCACAGGAGAGCGTAATGGATAAGCGGAATTTTTTGAAGGCCTCCGGAGCCGCGGTGGCCGGCACTCTTCTGTCGCGCGCCATCCGGGGGCAGGAACAATCCGGACTGCGGGAGAATTGGTCGGGCAACCTCACCTACAGCACAGACCGGCTGTATACTCCGGCGTCCGTTGAAGAGGTGCGGCAGGTGGTGAAGAGCTGCCCCAAGCTGCGGGCGCTGGGCACACGCCACTCTTTCAACGCCATTGCCGACAGCACGCACAATCAGATTTCGCTCAAGCGCCTGGACCAGATCACCCTCAATCAGGCGGCGCGCACGGCAACCGTAGGAGCAGGCGTGACCTACGGCCAGCTTTCCCCTTACCTGGACGACCACGGCTTCGCCCTGCACAACCTGGCCTCGCTTCCTCACATCTCCGTCGCGGGAGGCATCGCCACGGCCACGCACGGTTCCGGAATTCACAACGGCAACCTGGCTACGGCAGTCGCGGGGTTGGAAGTGGTGACCGCCAATGGCGAGTCGATCGCCCTGTCTCACGAGAAAGACGGCGAACGGTTTTTGGGCGCGGTTGTGGGGCTGGGCGCGCTCGGCGTGGTCACCAGCGTCACTCTGAATCTGCTGCCCACGTTCAAAATGGCCCAATCCGTCTATCAGAACATGTCTTTCGATCACTTGAAGGATCACCTCGACGACATCTTCTTGAGCGGTTACAGCGTCAGTCTGTTTACCGATTGGCAACACCACCAGGCCACGCAGGTCTGGATCAAGCGCCGGCTTGCGCCAGACGATAAGAACCTCTGGCAGCCCGAGTTCTACGGCGCCAAACTGGCCACGCAGAAGCTGCACCCCGTCGCCGGCCATGCGGCGGAAAGCTGCACCGAGCAGCAAGGTATCCCCGGCCCCTGGTATGAGCGCCTACCCCACTTCCGCATGAACTTCACGCCTTCCAGCGGCCGTGAGCTGCAGACCGAGTACCTTGTGCCCCGCGAGCACGGTTACCAAGCCATTCTCGCCGTGGAGAAGCTGCGCGACCAGATCACGCCCCACCTGTTCATCACCGAGCTGCGCACCATCGCCGCAGACCGCCTGTGGATGAGCACGGCCTACCAGCGGGACTCACTGGCCATCCACTTCACCTGGAAGCCGGAGTGGCCGGAGGTAAGCAAGATTCTTCCCCTCGTCGAGAAACAACTGGAGCCGTTTGCCCCCCGTCCGCATTGGGCCAAGCTCTTCACTTTGCCTCCAGCGCAGGTTCAGTCGCGGTATGCCCGGCTCGCCGAGTTTAAGGCGTTGCTCAAGCATTACGACCCCGATGCCAAGTTCCGCAACGAGTTCCTCAGCAGGAATCTGTATTCGAGCTAATCTGCATTCTCACTGAGGAGCCGCCTAACCTCTAACCCTTGCGGCGATAAAGAATCTGGAACTCGAAGCCGGGATTGGTGGGAAACAGGCTTGCCACGTGGCGCAGACGCTCGGCCAGCGCGGGGGCGGCCAGCAGCGGATACTCGCGCTCGCGTAAGTCGTGGTAGTCGAAATCCACGGCCAGAGACAGCATGTAAACGGCCAGCGAATCCGAGAAAGCCGACTCGTAGTAACTGTTGCGGGAGCGCTCGTCGATGACCTTCTGCCCGCTGCGGCCATCCGCGCTGGAACTGCCCTGAGTCAAGCTGTCCTGCGCCCGTCGGCGTGCCTCCCAGGCGTCCTGGCTGGTTTCGCCGCGCACCTGGGCCTCGGCCTGCGACCAGGCCAGCGCCGAAAAGCTCTCCGGAACTCCCGCAGCCTCAACAAAGTTGTGGGCCACGTTGATGAAGAACTCGAATGCCAGGCCAAAGCGGTCTTCAACCAGGCGGGTAGAAAGAAAAACCGCCTCAGCGGAGCCGAACGTCGCATTGCGATGGCAGATGGCGCGATCGCCAAGATCGACGGTATAGGCAGGGGCGATCATCACCTCGCCCGTGTCGGCAATGGCCAGCGGAACGAAGTAGTACGTGCGGCTGCTCAACGCGGAGGAGAGCGCGGCTGGCACGGCGCCTACCAGGCGCTCCAGGTCGGTGTCGGAGACGCGGGTCTCGCCCCAGCCGGCATAGTGAATTCCGTTCGCGGCCTGCACCACGGCCACCTGCGTGGCCACCTTTTCCGCATGCCAAAGCTCGATTTGTGCACTGGTGGACATGGAACTTGTATTCTAGACGAAGAGGGCCCTGCAGATGACCGAATTCGCGCAATCGCGAAGCACCGCCGGCGGGAAGGTTCTTGGCTTCCCGTTGAAAGGCTTTGGACTGTTCACCAGCTTGTTGCTGTCTGTTGCCTCGGCTTTTTTCACCTTTTTCGCATCCACCTGCATTGCGATCTTTTCACTGCTGGCGTGGAACGTTTTTGGCCATCATGCCGTGAGCTATATTGACACCTACCGCTATGTCGGATTTCCGACCGGTGTGATTGTCTTGATCGTGGCGCTGCCGTTCTTCGGCACGCTTTGGGTGCGGGCCAAGCTACTGAGGTGAAAGCCGCCGTGCCTGTGCATTCAATCTTCCCGAATGCGCTGAACCCAGCCCGGCTGAGCCCGACCGAGCTGAATCCGGCTGTGCTGAATCCTGATACGCTCAAACAGATCCAGCCGTCCCATCGCGATCAGGCTCTCGCCTGGTGCGCGTGGCTCGAAACCGGCAACATCCTCTATTTTCCGCAAACGCCGGTGCCTGTCCCAACTGCGGATCTCGACTTTCTACTGGGCCAGTTTCAAACCGGCAGCCGGCTCCACAAAAACATCTCCTACAGGCCGGCTCGCGACAAGCTGAGCGGCGTTGAGGCCAAGACAGCCACCAGCGAAACCAGGGACCAACTGCGCGCGGTCATGCGGCGCTACTCGGCCAGTGTCGCCGGCTACCTGACGCAGTTCCTTGCGCCTTACGAGCAACGCTGGCTGTTGGATTATGCCAGTTGCCGGCCCATCGAAGAAGAGGGCCGCGACCTGCCGCTGCACCGGCGCAACGACCTGCTGCATACCGACGCTTTCCCTACCCGTCCAACGCGGGGACACCGGATTCTGCGCTTCTTTCACAATATCCATCCCTCCAGAACTCGCGACTGGGTAGTGGGCGGACCGTTTTCGCGCATCGTAGCAGACTTTGCGCCCGCCAAGGTGCCGCTTCCGCAACCCGATGGAACATGGACGCGCCTGGGCAAGCGGCTGGCGGGAGCCACTGGACTAGCAATGTTGCTGCCGCAATGGAAGCGAACACCTTACGACGAATTCATGCGTCGGATGCACAACGCGATGAAGGAGGACGAGCACTTTCAGCGCAGTTGCGCGAGGGAATATTTTCAATTTGCGCCGGGGTCAAGCTGGGTGGTCTACACAGACATGGTGGCCCATGCCGTACTGGCGGGCCAGTTCGCTCTCGAACAGACGTTTCTGGTTGATCCCGCCGTCATGGTCATGCCGGAGTCGGCGCCCTTAGCGGTGTTGGAAAAGATGTCGGGAGCACGACTGGTTTAGAGAGTGTTTCAAAAATCCGCCTTGTATCAGGGCACGACTTCAGTCGTGCCGAAGAAGGGTAGGAAAACAATGGGCTTTAGCCCCTGAGGGGATTTTAACCAGCACTCGCTGAGTCATTTTTGAAACACGCTGTAGAGCAAGCCGGCTTTGGGCAGCCTGCGAAGCATTCTGCCTCCGGCCCCGCGAAGCAGGACCGGAAGATCGCCGGAGATTCGGAGCGCGCTTAATCGGCTTGGATGCCCGCCGGCTTGGGATTCTTCTTGTCGTACTTGGCTAGCTTGATCTTCTTCGCCAGTCCGATCTTCGAAAGCAGCCAGATGCCATAGAAGTTGGGGTCAACCTCATACCACGTCTGCCCATGCTTGGCGGAAACCGGATGAGCATGGTGATTGTTATGCCAGCCTTCGCCGCCGCTCACCAGCGCCACCCACCAGTTGTTGCGTGAGTCGTCGCGAGTCTCAAAACGGCGGCTGCCCCACAGGTGCGTTGCCGAGTTCACAAACCATGTGGCGTGCAGGCCAAGCGTGACGCGCATGAACGCGCCCCACAGCAGCATGCCAACCGCAGTCACCGGGCCACCGGCCAGCCAGCCAAAGCCGAACAGCAACACACCGCTCGCGACTAGTGGAATCCAGTGGTATTTACTCAGCCAGACCATGAAACGGTCCTTCGCCAGATCGGGAGCATAGCGGCCCAGAACCTCGGTCTGCATGTGCATGGTGTTTCCCCAGAGAATCCAGCCCGTATGAGCCCACCATCCGCCTTCGCGGGGAGTATGCGGGTCGCCCTCCTGGTCGCTGTGCTGGTGATGCACGCGATGCGTGGCTACCCAGAAGATCGGTCCGCCTTCAAGCGCCAGCGTGGCGCAGATCGCCATCAGATATTCCAGCCATTTGGGAACCTGATAACCGCGATGGGTGAGCAGCCGGTGGTAGCACATGCCGATGCCCACATTGATAGCCACCGCGTAGAGCGCCACCATCACCACCAGGCGTTCCCAGGTGAAGAAGAACAAGGCCGCCAGCGCACCCGCATGAAAGGCAACAATCACCCCCAGCGTCAACCAGTTGACGCCCGCGCCCACGGATGCGGCGCGGCCCATGCGAACCTCCTGCCGTGCGGGAATCGCGTGGAGCGTCGCAACGGCAGCAGCGAGCTCCGGCGCTTCTGGAATAGGTAAAGTAAGGCCTTCAGTTGTGACAGCAGGCGTGACGGGGGCGGTTAACACAGAAGCCATTCGATGAAACATCCTCAGAGAGTGGCAACATGCCCACTCTTAGTTCCCATTCTATAGGAAGTTGTGCAAAACCTGACCTCGCCGGCGCATTGTTATGGGTTGAACGATAAGATTCCGGGCCATAAATGAGCAATATTGATCAAAATTGGGAAAATTAAATTGCGACTCGGGTTTCTACTCATTACCGGCTGCACCGAACTGCCCGCCTCCGGTGACAAACAACTGCTCCGCCCGCCCGCGCAGCACGCGGTAGAGGGCAAACTGGCGTTGCGTCGCGCCGCGTAGCTCAAACAGCAGTTCGCCGCGATTGTCGGCCAGGGCGTCGACCGCGCCCACCAGATGCATGCGCGGTTTTTCGTCCAGGTGAGCGTCATCGGTCACGTTCTTCAGCAGAACCAGCACATTCCCGTAAAGGTCTGGTTGCGCCAGCAGCGTGACAAACTTCTGCTGAGCCGCAGGGCCATCCGTATGAGCGCTCAGCACCAGCGTCGCCCCGGAGCCGTAAGCCAGCTCGAACACGTGAAACTGCTCACCCTCGAGCGTTGCCGGAGGCGGCGGCGCGGCAGCCGGTTTGCTGCTCTTCCTCGTTGACACTCGTTTGTTCACCGGCTTAGCCGGAGCCGCGGGAGGGTTCAGCCCCAATGCATTCCGGGCCATGTCTTCCAGAGATGCCTTCAACTTCGCTTCATCGTCCGCGTTGGCCCAGGCGTAGTCCCACGGATGCGGAGGCCGGCTCTTGGCATCGGAGACAGCCACAACCTGGTGCAGCTCGGGCGGCAAACCCACCAGGCTGGGAGCCACCTCGATGGCGTCGCCGCTCGATTTGCCGCGCTTGAGCCGGGGCCGGTCAGGATCGGTGTCGTCGGCCACCGATTCAACGCTGCCCGTGTCCGCCGTCTGGCTCTTCTTGCTCTTATGCAGCACCGGCCGGTCAGGATCACCCGTCTGAGCGCTAGCCGTTCCTGTTTCGTTGCTGGTTCCCGATGTGTTGCTTGTTCCCGATCCGCTGTTGGTTCCAGAACCGGCGTTCGTTCCCGAGCCATTGCCGGCACTATCCGTGTTGGAGCTTTTCTTGTGCAGCACCGGCCGGTCTGGGTCGCTGGGTGGCCCCTGTTCGTTGTCCGAGCCACTGCCCGCGTTGCCGCCAGAGCCGGAGGCGGGCGCATCGTCGGCGTGATGCTTGCGGTGCAGCACCGGCTCATCGCTCTGCGCGTCATCGTCGTCAAAATGGGTGCGTGCCAGCTCCGCGACAGTAGGCTTGCGGCGCGGCGCCGGCATGGGCTTCCACGATCCAAAGCCGACCCACGATCCCATCTGCTGCCCCGCATTCGTGATGTCGAACAGCCCCGTCGGCTTGCCGTCCAACTCCAACTCGTACTCCACCTCGGGAGCAACGGCCAACGGCTCGGGCCGGGCCAGATAAATGCCTCCATCCTGCAATTGGCCCTGATCAAACACCGCCACCGGCACCAGCCGGCTCGCCTTTGGATTCTTTTCATCGCCCGTCCACTCGAGAACAGCAATGGAGCGCAGTTCCGGCGTATCCTTGTCGTCTTTGGTAACCTGCCCTGGATATTGCGCGATCGCAGGAAGTGCAGCCAGCAACCCCGCCAGCAGCACCAGCATGGTCCTCAGCGGCAATAGGATGAATTTGACCCGCGCGCGTTTGTCCGGCCCTAATTTATTCGTCCTGCACAATGACATCTGCCGCCCACCTCGGGAATAATCGAACCTGATGGCCATCCAAAGCCTTCTATTTACCATACGAGGGATTTCCCCATGGAACTCAACCAGAAAGTCGCCGACTTCACCCTGCAAACCGACGAGGACAAGACAACAAGCCTGTCCGATTATGCCGGCAAGCCTGTCGTACTCTTCTTTTACCCCAGAGCAGACACTCCTGGCTGCACCATTGAGGCTTGCGGCTTCCGCGATACCTTTAAAAAGCTGCAGTCAGCCGGCGCCGTGGTGCTGGGCATCTCCCGCGACACGCCCAAGGCCCAGGCCAAATTCCGCGCCAAATACGACCTGCCGTACACACTCCTTGCTGATGTAGACGAGAAAGTATGCAATCTGTTTGGCGTGCTGAAGGAAAAGAACATGTACGGAAAGAAAGTGTGGGGCATTGAGCGGACCACTTTCGTGATTGGCCCGGATCAGACCCTGCTGCACATCTTCCCCAAGGTTACGCCCGAGGGCCACGCGGAACAGGTTCTGGCCCTGATCAAAGAATGGAACAAGGCCCACAAGTAAATCTCCGTGCCGATGCTGCGAGGGCCGGCGTTGCCCGCATGCCGGGCCGCCTGCTTGTTCGCGCCTTCTTTGAGGCGCCGCCCGAGCAAGTGGCTCCGCGCCTGCTGGGCAAGGTGCTGGCGCATCGGACGGCTGGTGGAGTTCTGGCCGGGAGAATCGTCGAAGTCGAGGCCTATCTGGGCCCGCACAACGACACGCCCGATCCAGCCGCCCACTCTCATCGCGGCCCCACGCCACGCAACCAGGTCTTGTTCGGCCCAGCCGGTTTCGCTTATGTTTACAGCATTTATGGCCGGTATTTCTGCGCAAATGTTTCCTGCGAGGTTGAGGGTCGCGCCGGCAGCATCCTGCTGCGCGCCTTGGAGCCGGTGGCGGGCGCTGAGCAAATGGCTCTCAACAGGGGCCTCGCGCCCGGCGCACCGGCTCGCCAACTCACTTCCGGTCCCAGCCGCCTCTGCCAGGCTCTCGGGCTCACGCGGCTCACGCACAATGGCCTCGACCTGCTGGATTCAGCCTCGCCGCTCCAGATTCGCGATGACGGCTGCGTGACCTCTGAAGCGCTGGTGACCGTCCGCATCGGCATCAATCACGCAGTGGATTTACCCTTGCGTTTTGTCCTCCCGGGCAACTCCTGCGTCTCCGGCGCAAAGAGTTTAACCGGCAAGCGCATCTTTCTCCGGTAGAATTCCGTCCATGGATACAACCATCTCAACTCGCGAGGGGTATTCCGCTTGAAGATCACTTCCCAATCGCTCCCATCCATCGCGGTCTGCCTGTTGACCGCCGTTGTCTTCGCAGCCACCGCAACTGCCCAGGCTCCGCCCCCCGGTCCCGGCGGACAGGGGATGCACATGCCGGCGCCCACCAACCTCAAAGTGCTGCCTAAAAATATAACCAACGAGCAGTTGCACAAGACCATGGAAGGGTGGGCAGGTTCGCTCGGCGTACATTGCACCACCTGCCACGCCGCCGCGCCCGGCAACGCTGGTCCTAACGGCCGCCCGCGGCTCAACTTTGCCGACGACTCCAAGCCGCAGAAAGCCACCGCCCGCCTGATGTTCAAGATGACCAAGGGCATCAACAAGGATTACGTGTCCAAGATTGAAGGCGCCGAGAAACCCGTAACCTGCGGAACCTGCCATCGCGGCCACCTCGACCCCGAGCCCTTCGTCATTCCGGAAGAAGAGCACCATCCGCCGGCGGCAGGAGGACCACCCTCCGGGCAGCGCTAATCCTATCGCAGCCCTGCTTCCGCGCAAGACCGGCCGTGCTCACGGCTTCCACACGAACGTGGCTACCGCTCCCGCAGGCAGGGTGGTAGCCGCTGTCTTTCCGCGGAATCCAATGCGCAGGTTCTGGCTGTCGGTTCCCGCATTCAGCGTGTAGAGCACAACCGTCCCGTTGGCGTTGCGGAAGGCCACGTCTTTCAGCTTGGTCCCGGCGGGTTCATCCGATGCGATGCGCACCGCGTCCGGCTCCAGGAATTTGCTCGCTTGCCCCAGCACGTAATAGTCGAGCTCGGGCTTTACTGCCGGCCTTCCGGGGTCGGTCAGGTCGATGGTGACCAGCCCCCTGCATGTGTCGCAGCCGCCCACCACCGGGCCGTGATTCTGATCCGTGGCCAGCGCCCACAGCACGTAGCTACGCGACCAGTTCCGCATCACGGCGATCAGCTCGGCTGCCTCTTCCGCGAAGATATTGCCTTTCTGCCACGTCCCGCCGCTTGATTCGGTCACCCACTCGTCCTTTTGCGGGAACTCCTCGTGGAATCTGGTCATCGCCGACGGGTCGCCTCCATAGTGGTGCCAGGCTGTTCCTGCGGCCAAAGCTCCGGCCTTGGGGTCTTTAAGCACCGTTTCGGGATAATCGGGCCGATCCCAGTTGTGATCGTAGGCCATGACCTTGATCTTTAAACCCGCCGCAGCCAGAGCCGGCCCCAGCGCGTCGCCGAAGAAGGCAGCCTGTTCCGTCGCCAGCATCTGCATCCCGCTATAGGTGGGCGGCGCGTAGAGCGGCTCGTTCTGCGCGCTCAGCGCCCAGACGGGCACCCCGGCTGCCTGGTAGCCCTGAATGGTCTTCACCAGGTAGCTGGCAAACGCAGGGTAAAACTCCGGCCGCAGACTCGATTTCTCTTCACCCGTCGCGCCTGAAGCAGGCATCGCCCCCAGCATCGATCCCGTGGTCTTCATCCAGCCCGGCGGACTCCACGGCGTCAGCATCACGTGAATGGATGGGTTGATGGCCAGCGCCTTTTTCAGCAGCGGCAGAATGTACTCCTGATCGTGCGCAAGCGAGTAGTGGTCCAGGTTGGGGTCGGACTCGTCAGGCGGCATGGTGCAGGCCTTGGCCGTCTGCTGGCACAGGTCGTCATAGGAGTAGAACGTAACTGAAAGATCGGACGAGCCGATGGGCTGGCGCAAAAAGCTCAGGGCGATGCCGTCCTTGCGACCGAAGAGTGTTTTGAATGCCGCCTCAGTCTGCGCCGGGGACAGTTTCTTGGCGAAGAGCCACGCAGCGGAGTCAGTGAGCGAGGCCCCGAAGCCGTCGATTTCCTGGAAGCGCTGGGCGTCGTCCACGGTGATGAGCGGCGCGTCGTCCAACGGTCTGTGTTTCGCGGTAAAGTGCAGCGTGGCTCGTTGGGAGAGAGCTTCAAGCAGGTCTGGAGTGGTCTGGTAAACAGAGACGGACTGAGCGCCCGCCGTAGCGAGAAACGAGAGGGCAAGCAGAGAGAAAAGCAGCGCAGAGCGAGGCATGAAACCTCCTTCAAATGGAAGGAGAATCCTAGTGCATTTCCCAGGCTGCGAAAAGTCCCCACATTTCAGATCAGGCCCGCCTCACGTTTCTCAGGAAATCTCCGCTCTTGCCGCCGGATTTTGCTTCGAGCTGTACGTTGCGAATCACAATGCCTTTATCCAGCGCCTTGGTCATGTCGTATACCGTGAGCGCGGCCACGGATGCAGCAGTCAAAGCTTCCATCTCAACGCCGGTAGGTCCGGTGGTTGCAACCTTTGCCGTAATGCGCACGCCGCCGTCAACAACCTCCGCTTGCACATCCACATGGGTCAGCGCCAGCGGGTGGCACATGGGAATCAGGTCGGCGGTGCGCTTGGCCGCCTGGATGCCGGCGAAGCGAGCCACTTCCAGCAGATTTCCCTTGGGGTTGGCAGGCAAGGCTGCCAGCACGGCTGCGGAAAGCTCCACAAATGCCGAGGCGGTTGCGGTGCGGCGCGTGGGCTGCTTGGCGCTGACGTCCACCATGGCGGCGTTGCCGGAAGCGTCGAAGTGCGAGAGAGCCGAATGCGCGAGTTCTAGGTGCGCAAGTGTCGGCTGTGCGAGTTTTGGATGCGAGGGTTTTTGACGCGAGAGTTTTGGCACAAATACTCCTCAGAGAAGCAGAATACGCACAATCTCACCCGCCGCCAGGCTCGCCGCCTCTTCCGGGACCACCAGAAAGCAATTGGAGCGAGCCAGCGCGGCCAGGTCGCCTGACCCCTGCCAGGGGACCAGCGCAACCTCCGGAAGCTGGCCGGAGAGCGAGTTGAAGTTGCAGGACGCGGGCAGAAAGCGTGTCAGGCCCGGCTTGCCGCGCCTGTTAGTCCCGGCAGACAGCCGCGCCAGCGCAAATCGAGGGCCGCGTTCCCGGCTGCCCGCGAGCGCAGCCAGCACCGGTGCTGCAAAGAGCAGAAAGGTCACAGCCGAAGAAACCGGATTGCCCGGAAGCCCGAAGAACGGCACTGCGCGCTCTGCTCTGCCTGGCAGATCTCCAAAGACCAGCGGCTTGCCCGGCTGGATGCGCGCGCCCGTTAAATGGAATCGCGCGCCCATGCGGGTCAGTGCCGGCGCCACCAGGTCGAATTTGCCCGCCGAGACGCCGCCGGAGATGAGCAGCATGTCCGCTTTCGCGGCTTCGGCCAACGCACTATGCAGAGATTCAGCGTTGTCCGCGGCCG
The DNA here is from genome assembly GCA_036489415.1 of Occallatibacter sp. GTDB lineage: Bacteria > Acidobacteriota > Terriglobia > Terriglobales > Acidobacteriaceae > Telmatobacter. The sequence continues at coordinate 37,122 of DASXFS010000026.1, forward strand.
TCGCCAGCACCCACGGTTCGCCGCCCGCAGCCGTCACCATCGCCGCGAGCATCGGCGCGTTCGAGTTGCGGATCTGCCCCGGCCCCGGCGCGGACTCCACCCGAACCAGTTCGTCGCCTGTCGTAAGAATCGCTACCCTGGGCCGGACAAAAACATCCAGCCCCGCGTAGCCGCACGCTGCAGCCAGAGCAATTTGCGCAGAGCTGATTGCGCTCCCGGCCGGCAGCAGTTCGTCGCCCGCGCGCGCCTGGGCTCCCTGCGCAACAATGTTGTCCCCCTCGCCTATTTTGTGTGGCGGCAGCAGCCGGACGCGTCGATCGGCAACCTCGACATGCTCAATCATCATCACGGCGTCCGCGCCCGCGGGCGCCGGCGCGCCGGTCATAATCTCCCACGCCGTGCCGGAACGCAGCGGTCCGCCTGGAGCTTCTCCGGCGCGCGTGGCCCCAGCGAGTGAAAGAAACGCATGACTGGAAGCCTCCGCGGCGCGGCAGGCGAATCCGTCGCGCGTCGACCGGGCAAAGGGAGGTTGATCGCGATCGGCGCAAAGGCACTGGGCGAGCACCCGGCCTGCCGCCGCGCCAAGCTCAACCCGTTCCACCGATGGCCGCCTCTGCGCCAGTTGAGCCCCGCAGCCGGCAACCTCGGCAGCGGCTTGCTCGTAGCTGAGAAGAGGGGCACTCGACGGAGCGGAACTCATGCAATGGATTGTAGAGGGTCGCCGGCCGGGCCAACAGCCAGCTTCCGAAAAGACAGAAACAGCAAGGGCGTCCGCTGGTTGCAGACGCCCCTGGGTGAAGTGGTTAAAGTGCCCGGCTACTTCTTTTTGGAAGCCTTGTAGCTGTTGTCGATCTTCTGGTCGAAGCCGGCGAGAATGCCCTTCACTTCATTTGCATACGGCCCATCTGGCGCCAGTTGCAGATACTTCTGGTAGGCCTCCATGCAGCCCAGAGGAGCCACCAGCTTGTTGGTCTTCGGGTCCATGGTGGTCTTCTGCACAAGACCGTTGCCCTTCAGGTAGTAAAGCATCGCCTGGTTCGGGTCGAGCGCGATGGCCTTGTCAGCCGCGGCCACCTGCGCATCTGCCTGGTTGGTCTGGAAGAAGATGACCGCTTCGTTCCTGAGGTAGAAGCCGGCCTTCGTCGGATTGATTTTTGCCGCCGCGTCGTAAGCGTCGTTCGCTTCCTGAACTTTCGATGTGCGCGCATAAACCTCGCCCAGGCCGCTATCCGCCAGTCCCTCCACCTCAAGGTTCGGCTTCTTTGACGCAGTGTCCACTTCGAGCGTCTTCTTAAACGTGGTGGCCGCGTCGTCGTACTTCTTCAGCCCCACCTGCGCCTGGCCCAGCTCAGCCCATAGAATGGACGCGTCCGGCTTGGCCACCGTGTCTTTCTGCATCAGCCCTTCCACTTCCGTGTACTTGGCGGTCTTGATCTCCGCTTCCTTGGCCTCGATGTCGGCCTTGGCGGCCGAGGCGCCAAGCGTGGAGACTGCCGTTGCGTGGGCGGCGTCGGCATCCTTGATGTCCTGGGTCACTATCCGCAGGTCCGCGTTGAGGCCTTTAATAATCTCGTTGGTCTTCATCGCCTCGGAGTTGTGCTTCCTGAGTTCCTCAAGCTGCTTTTGCTCCTCCGGAGGCAGCTTATCGACAAACTCCTTGCGGGACATGTCGAGGTCCTGGATCACATCCTGGCCGGCCACGATCTTGACGTTGTCGAACGAGTCGACCATCTTGTCGGGCGGCGTATCGGGCTGGCGAAAAACCACGGTATAGGTGCCTGGAGCCGCATCGCCGCTGTAGTCGCCCGTCGCGTTGACGGGGAATGTGTACTTTGAAGTGTGCCCGCCATCGGTGGAAAGACTCACGGAGCCTACCCCCTGTGGCGCCCCGGTCGGGTTGGTCACGCGGCCATGGATTTTTCCCGTAGTCCCAGCGGGAGTCTGCGCAAGCGCGGGCAAAAGAGCGAATGCCAGCAGGGCCGCCGCGGCGGGCAGGCCCATGCAAAGTGAAAATTTGCGTTTCATGTTCTTCTCCTTGGGGAGTTGCGGGAACAAAAGCCACCCGCACACTCGAAATCATACTTGGCGACCCACCCAATCGACGACGCCCAGGGCGTTCCCCGCTGTGTGTGTCCTTTCGCCGAATCTCACAATTCCTGCTCATTGTCGCCCCAGCACTTGAAAGCCGCGGCGGCAGGTTGCATCCACAATCATGGCCGCGTCCGCGCAGAACCCACCTCGCGGACGATTCCCATCGGCAGGACCAAAGGTAAATCCAATCGACTGCTCAACACAAGGGCATTGGTCAAGATGTGCAACGGCCCGCGCGGTTCCCATTCCGGCGGAAACGAATCTGATGAATCCATCTCACCCGGCAGGCGGTTGCCAAACCCGTCCTTGCAGATCGAACACAGCACCTGCCCGCCGTGAAATCCTTTCCATGGTAAAGCCAAAGAGTTCGACCCGTGTGGCATGGATCACACCCTAGAATAAAAGCATGGCAACCACCATTCGCACAGCCACTCCGGCAGATATTCCGCAGATTCTTGCATTCATTCGCGCCCTGGCCGCTTATGAGCGCGAGCCGGACGCCGTGACTGCGACAGAAACGGATTTGCTTGAGCATGGATTCGGAACCAACCCGTTCTATTTCTGCCTGATAGCCGAGCGCGACGGCCGCGCGGCCGGGTTTGCTTTCTACTTCTTCAACTACTCCACCTGGGTAGGCCGTCCGGGGCTCTATCTCGAAGACCTGTTTGTGCAGCCGGAGTTCCGAGGCCTGGGGATCGGCAAAGCCCTGCTGGAGCGCGTAGCGTCCATCGCGGTCGAAAAAGGCTGTCCGCGCCTCCAATGGGAGGTTCTGGACTGGAACACCCCGGCCATCGACTTTTATCGCGCCATGGGAGCAGAGTTTCTCGATGAATGGCGCAATGTGCGCGTCAGCGGAGAGGCGTTGCAGCGCCTGGCCGGAGTCGAGGCCGCGCAATGAAAATTCGCGTCATCGGCGGCGGACTGGCCGGCCCTGAGGCTGCGCTGACCGCCGCGCGCCTGGGCTGCGAAGTGGACCTCTACGAAATGCGTACCGTGGTAGACGGCAAGCCGCGCCTGACGCCCGCCCACCAGACCACAGAATTCGGCGAGTTGGTCTGCTCCAACTCCCTCAAGAGCGAGTCGCCCAACACCGCGCCCTGGCTCCTCAAGCAGGAAATGCGCCGCGCAGGCTCCGCTCTTCTGCGTCTCGCGGATCAATCCGCTGTTCCGGCAGGCCACGCCCTGGCCGTCGATCGCGTTGAGTTTTCGCGCCTCATTGCTGAAGCCATCGCCGCCCAGCCGCTGATTCGCGTCATCCGCGAAGAAGTCACCACGCTCGACGAGAATGAATCCGGCATCACTATACTCGCAACCGGCCCGCTCACCTCTGACGCGCTTAGCCGCGAAATCGAGCGCATCACCGGCTCCGGCCATCTGGCTTTTTACGATTCCATCTCACCCATCGTCGATGCCGAAACCATTGACATGGAGCGCGTCTACTTTGCCGCGCGCTGGGACAAAGGCACAGCCGACTACATCAACTGCCCCATGGACCGCGAGCAGTACGACCGCTTTCTCGATGCTCTCTTGGCCGCCGAGGCTGCCGAAGCCAAAGAGTGGGAGAAACTCGACTATTTTGAAGGCTGCCTTCCTCTCGAAGTCCTCGCCCGGCGTGGCCGCGACACGCTGCGTTTCGGCCCCATGAAGCCGGTGGGCCTGCGCGATCCGCGCACCGGCCGCACCCCCTGGGCCGTCGTCCAGTTGCGCAAGGAGAATCTCCGCGCCGACAGCTACAACCTCGTCGGCTTCCAGAACCACCTCAAGTTCGGCGAGCAGGCCCGCGTGCTGCGCCTCATTCCCGGCCTTGAAAACGCCCGCTTCCTGCGCTACGGCCAGATTCATCGCAACACCTACATCCAGGCGCCGCTTCTGCTGGACGAAACGCTCCGCCTCTCACCCAAAAACTGTCATCCTGAGCGAGCGCAGCGAGTCGAAGGACCTGCTTCTCCAACTCCAGATCACGCAATCTTCTTCGCCGGCCAGCTTTCTGGCGTCGAGGGCTACACCGAGTCCATCGCCACTGGCCTGTTGGCGGCCCTTTACGCAGCGGCACTCGCGCGCGGCGAACAACCCCTGCCTGCCCCGCGAGCCAGCGCTCTCGGCTCGCTGGTGCATTACATCACCCATGCCGACGCGAAAGACTTTCAACCCGCCAACATCACCTTCGATCTGCTCGAGCCGCTTGAAGAAGAACTCCGCAAAAAAGTCCGCGACAAAAAAGAGCGCCATCGCCTCGTCTGTGAGCGTTCCCTCGCGGCCTTTGACGCCTGGTGGACAGCAACAGGACACGCGACCGCCGCCGCCGTCGGATAATCGGCTCAAAATACTGTCTCGGCAAAGCGCAACCCAGGAGCAAGCGCGATGAAGGTTTTCTCTGCCTCGGAAGCAATCCGGCCCGCTCTCGCGCGAACCTACGACTATCTCTTCCGGACATTTCAATGGGAAACCTTCCTGAAACTGGCCGCCGTCGCCACGCTGAGCGAAGGATTCATCGTCAGCTTCAAATTTTTCGTTCCCAATACATTTCCATTCGACGTGAACACAGCCGCATTGAAGTCGTTTCTGCTCGCTCCGGCATTTCTGCCCGTCACAATTCTCGGTGCTGCCGCCATTCTTCTTTTAGGCCTCTATTGCCTCTACCTCATCACGCGCCTCCGCTTCGGATTCATCCATTGCCTGATTCATCAAACCCGCGAAATTCGCGCGGCCTCCAAACTCTATTCCGTCGAAGCGGAGAGTTTTTTCACGGCCTGCGTGCTGGTCTGGCTTACCCTCTTCGTCCTCGGCCTGTTGGCGATCGCGCTCTTCGTCGTTGCGGCGTATGGAGTGATCGCAACGCCCACCCCCGAGGGAAAGCTCGACCCCGGCAGCTTTTTTATCCTCTTCTTCCCCTGTCTCGGAATCGCGTTTGCCCTCATCCTCGCCGCCTGCGTCGCGCAGGTGGCGCTCAATGACTTCATACTGCCGCACATGGCCATAGAGGGAGCGAGCTTTCGCAACGCATGGACCGCGGCGCGGACACGCATCGCCGCGAACAGGGAGACATTTTTCTCTTACTTCATCCTGCGCCTGGGAATGCCGCTGGCCGCGGGACTGGTCCTCGGATTCGCCGCCTGGGTTCTGGGACTGATCGTCTTTGGCATTCTGGGCATGTCCGCTGCGGGATTCACCGCCATGCTCGACGGCACGACCGACGCGCGCGCTTATTTGCTGATCGCCGCTCAGTTGCTTTTCATCCTGCTTGGCCTGGGCGCGGGATCGGTGCTGGCAATTGCGTCCGGCGGCCCCATCGGCGTCTTCACGCGCAGCTACGCGCTGTTCTTTTATGGCGGCCACTACAAGGCGCTCGGAAATCTGCTCAACCCTCCCGATGCACCAGCCGCATCGGTTGAGCGGGAAACAAAAAATCTCTGAACCACGATCCCGTCCCGGCGGGACGCTCACCATTCTGATCGTTGGAGCTATTCACGGGAGCAAAAAACCGCGCCCGAATTCACACCTGCTCCGGAAAACGAATCTGTGGGATGATGAATCAATAGATTTGAGGACGCGCATGGTCAACCCGGCGCAATTGCTTTCCAATCCCGTTGTGGGTGTGGCTCTTCAAGCCGTGTTGGGCGGCTACATCATCTACATGGCGCGCAAGTTCTATGCCGACCCAACGGGCTATTTTCGCAAATCGGCGCGAAGCCAGTGGGCGCGAAGAATGGTAGACCTTCGCGCGCTGGAGCCGGTCATCCGCAGCCTGGCTTGCTTTTGCCTGTGGGGCGGATGTTTCATTGTTGCAACCGCCATTGCCGTGCAGATATTGGGTCTGCATGGCGATGTTCTAGCCTTGGTTCTTGTGACCCTGGCCGCCGTCGCGGCCTGGCTCCTGCTCCCCAATCAGCGCACAGCGGACACAGACGATCGCTCCAAAATTTGAGCACCAGAAAAAGCGGAGCCGATGGACTGTCCGCTCGGCCATTCGATGCCATCGAAGCACCGCGCAGGAACCTTTCCGCGCCCCGCAGTGTCCAACAGAAGGTAGAGTATTCACCCCGGGCGGCGTAGAGGGTCGGTTTGAAGGGTACGGGCTTTAGCCCGTACGTTACGTTAACAGCTCAAAAACCAGCAGGGCTTTAGCCCCTGAGGGACACTTTACCGTCAAACCGCCCCGCTGCTCAGTGGCCGGCGGCCCTGCGTCGCTGGGGTGATACCGTGTACCCTGAAGAGCGGAGTGTTCCGAAGTGCGAAGTGGCGAAATGCGAAGTCACGAACTGCGATGTGTATTGACGCGTTGCATGTCCATCCCGGTTCGTTCCATCCTGGCTTGTTCCGTCGCCCTGCTCGGCGTCTTCGCAGCTTCAGCCCAGCCGCAGGTTGCGCCGGCCAAGAAAGCAGCCCCGACCAAGCCGGCTGCAAAAGCTACTGCTCCAGCAGCCCCCAAGCCGCTGCTGCCGGACGCCTTTGACGGATGGATTGCAACGGACTCTCCGCGGGCCGTCACAGATCCAGCCCAGGCCAGCTCAGCCCAAACAAATCCGGCCCAAACAAACTCATCCCAGACCAACGCCGACGCTCTCAAGGAATACGACTTCAGTGACGCCATGCTGGCCAGCTACAAGCGCAGCGGCGAAACCCTCAACCTCCGCGCGCTTCGTTTTCACGATGCCAGCGGCGCTTACGGCATGTATTCCTTCTACCGCCAGAACGGCTGGCCCAAAGAGCAGATTGGGACCGGCGCGGCCTCTGACCACAATCGCGCACTCTTCTGGCTCGGCAACATCGTGGTAGACGCAAACTTCTCCCACATCGGTCCCATGTCCGGCTCGGAACTGCGCGATCTGGCCAGCCAACTCCCCGTGACCACCGGCAACCGCGCGCTGCTGCCTCCCGTTCTGAGCAATCTGCCCCAAAATTCGCTCAACGGCCAGACCACGCACTACGCGCTCGGACCAGCCAGCTATGCGGGCTCGGGCGGCGTGCTGCCGCCCGCTCTGGTTGGCTTCGATCGTGGCGCGGAAACGGCAACCGCCAACTATTCGCTGCCTTCCGGCGTAGCCACGCTCACCATCATCGACTACCCCACGCCGCAGATGGCCGCGGCCCTCGAAAGCAAAATTCGCGCTTACATCAAGGCCGGCAATCAGGCTCAGCCCACATGGCCCAAGCCGCTTCAGGATTCCGATCAGGCATCACTTGAAGTGCGTCGCAGCGGGCCGCTCGTGGCCATCGTCAGCGGAGACGCCGTTCCCGACGACAGCCACAAGCTGCTTGAGCAGGTTCACTTCGAGGCCGACCTCACCTCGCTTCCTCAATCCGGCGGCGAATCCGATGTGTCGAAGACAGCCAAGCTGCTCCTCGGCATTGCCGGACTGGTCATCGTCGGCGTCAGCGCGGCTCTGCTGCTCGGTTTCTTTCTCGGCGGCGGCCGGGCCCTCTATCGCATGGCCCGCGGCAAGCCCATCTCCTCGGTCTACGAAGAGGAGTTCATCAGCCTCGATCTGCGGGAGGACTGGGTTGATTCCGCGCCGCCCTCTGCACTGGCCCCCGCATCAACCATTGACAGGCCGCATCCAAAGCGTTAACGCAGTGCTCTAATCTGTGGAAAACTAGACATAAACCCGAAGAAAACCATTGAAAAAACGAGAATACACGGAGACCTAAAGGCGAACAGCCGTCGAAGATACGCACTCCGGCTTTCCCGGGAAATGATTTGCAAGTGGCTGGTTTAGAACGGTTTATTTCGCCTTCGATTTACCCTTGACACACCCTTCCCCCGCCCCTAGTATGCAGCCAGAAAGTTCTGATGGTTTTGCCTCCGTTGGAACTATTCTCCCTGAGGGAAGAGCTGCCCTGTTGCCGGGCGGCTCTTTCCGTTTTTGCTTCCTTTTTTGAGGGGCTCCGCGCCCGGCTCTTTCCGCCGCACAGCCTGCCCCAGGGCCGACGCATATCAAATACCCAGTAATTTGAGCAGGTAGGGTTGGTTCCGGGCGGCCTTGAGCCGTTTGCTCCTGGTGCCGCGTTTGAAAGTTGTTTCCTGTTTGAGCAGGTTGAGGGCGATGCGGTTGAGCAGC
>DASXFS010000030.1:0-64505 GCA_036489415.1 Occallatibacter sp.
CCCGCTCGCGCTCCCGGTCCCACGCTTCCGCGCGCCAATTCTGCGCGTTCTGCACTGAAGTGTCCGTCGGCGTCAAAGGCGTCGGCCTGGCCGGCATCGGCACCAGTTCCGTCGGCGCAATGAACGGCAGCCGTTTGAGCGAGATCGGCTCGGCATGAGCCGGCGATTCCAGAACCGCCGGCATGTCCGCCTCAAAGTCGACAGTGGCCCGCACCGTCTCGCGCGGCGCAAATGGCCTCACCGGTGCCGCAACGTCCTCGCCTATACCCGCCTGCGTGCGCAGGTCGATGGTCCGCGCCATGAACTCATCCACCAGCTTGTGCAGGCAGATCTGGCCGCACAAATGCTTCATCCCCTGCCGCAGCCGGTTGCGCGAATTCCACCCGCTCAGCCGCAGCTCGCCGGCTTGCTCAAAAGCAACAAACCAGTGGTTCGTCTGCTTCTTCTCCGATGCGCAAACATCGCATGTGATCGCCTGCCGAATCAATCTGCTTCCCCCCGCCGGTCCGGTACGCCGGCACTCGCCCCGCGTTGCCACGATTTCATTCGGCCGCACGCGGTAGCCGTCTCCGCGCTGCTCATTCCAAGCCAGCCATTCAAATTTCCGATGCGGCTTCCAAAACGATGGAAATTGTTCACCCTGATTTCATCGCGCAAGAAAAACTTTGCATGAGGAAGCAGTCAAAACAATCCCGGATATGAGTCAGAATTGAACAGCGTCGCGGCTTCGCATCCCGAAATGGACCGCATCAGCGAAATTAATCACGGAAGAAACAAGAAAATACCAACAAACTCAAACTTCACGACAATCCCAACATCCTGAAGGGTACGTGCATTAGAGGCTGCCGAAAAACTCAATCGGAGCGGGCCTTGCAACAGTCCCGCAGCGCTGATCCCGATCCGCGATTAATGAAGCTTGGGGTGCCCCATCCTCGCGACGTCTCTGTTTTTGTCGCTAGGGTGGGGGTAGAACGTCCCCGAACTCTTCGAGGTTGTTTCCTTAAGAAGAAAATCCATCGGACTTCCAAAACAACCGCGCAGCCCCAAAAACTCTCCCGTATTCCTGGTCCGCTCCCAGAATCAACCGGCACTCACTGCCGCGTCGCGAAGTACCCCTTCTTCGCCCGCGCCTGATACCGCCGGTCATTGCAGTATAGATAAATACTTCGAAATGCCCCGTCATACTTGAAGTCCGCCGGCGTATAAGTCAGCGCATACTGGCTGCGCAGCTCCTCTTCAATATCCTTGAAGCTCGTGGACATCTCTTCCACCGAGGGCGGAAAGAAAACCCGTCCGCCCGTCGACTCCGCCATCTCCGTCAGCACCGAATCACCCTTCCCGCGGCTCGGCGTCCAGTTGGTGCTGATGGCGTAGATGATCGTCTCCGCGCGCTCGCACTCGCGAATCACCTCGTCCGGCCGCACCCGGCTCTGGTTATCGTCGCCGTCAGAGATCAGCACGATGGCCTTCCGCACCGGCTCCTGCCCGCGCGCCACATCCAGCAGCTTGTCGCGGCAAGCCGTATACACCGCGTCGAACAACGCAGTGCCGCCGCCCGGCCGCAGCCGATTCACGCCCGTCTCCAGCGCGTCTACATTGTTCGTCCAATCCTGCGTCACCGTCGGCGTCACATCGAAGCCCATCACGAAGGCCCGATCGCTGCGCGACTTCAGAACCTCCAGCAGAAACTCGGTCGCCGACTGCTGCTCGAACTGAAACCGCGAGCGAATCGAAGTGCTCGCGTCAATCACGATACCCACGCGCAGCGGAAGATTAATCTGCTGATGAAACGAGTTCACCCTGGCCGGCGCCTTCTGATCGTCGAGCAGCGCAAAGTCGCTTTGCTGCAAATTGGGAATGTATTTCCCATGCTTGTCCGTCACCGTGAAGATCAGGTTCACTTCGTTCGCGTTCAGGCGAATCACCGGCGCATTCTGGTCGTCTGACTGTCCGGATTGCGCGGGTGCCTGGCTCGCGGACGTTTGCGCAGCCGGCGCTGCCGGAGTTTGCGCGGAACTGGTTGCGGGCTGCTGTGCGGTCGCCGCGGCGCACAAAATTCCTGCCGCGAGCAAAAGCTGCGTTATGTTTCGACTCATATCTCCCTCATTTTATCAATCGCGCCCATCCCGCCGCTTCAAGCGCACCCGCCGAGTCAACCTACCCACGCGATATCTCTGCGCTATTGGACTCCAGCGCCGCAAGAAAGCTTTCCAGCTCGGCCGGAAGCGGCGCCTCAAGCTGCAGCACCTTGCCTGTTTTGGGATGCGGAAACTCAAGCTTGGCCGAGTGCAGAAAATTCCGCCCCAGCCGCAGCCGTTGCGGTTCCGCCTTGCGCCGCGCCGCCTTCGATTGCGCCGCCTGCGCCGCCACCTGATCCGTCAGCTGCCCCGCACCGCCGTAAAGCGTGTCTCCCACTACCGGATGCCCGATCGACGCCATATGTACGCGGATCTGATGCGTGCGTCCCGTCTCAATGCGCACCCGCACCAGCGTGAACTTGCCGAAGCGATTGGCAAACCGCTGCACCACTTCGTAGTGCGAAACCGCACTGCGCGCATTGTCCTGCGGCTGCGTCGTCATCCGCGTGCGCCGCACCGGGTCGCGCGCAATCGCCGCATTGATCGTTCCCTTGTTGCGCTCCACATGCCCCTGCACCAGCGCAATGTAAGTCTTCTTCACCTGCCTGCTTGAAAACATCTCCCCCAACGCCGCGTGCGCGCGATCGTTCTTGGCAATCACAATCAGCCCGCTCGTGTCTTTATCCAGCCGATGCACAATCCCCGGCCGCAACTCCCCGCCCGTCGAAGAAAGCTTGTTGAAGCGATAGAGCAGCGCGTTCACCAGCGTCCCTTTACTGCGCGCGTCTTCGTTCTGCCCCGATCCCGCATGCACCATCATGCCTGCCGGCTTGTTCACCACCGCCAGGTCCGCGTCCTCGTAAATCACGTCGAGCGGAATGTTCTCCGCCGTCGCTTTCAGCGGCTCCGGCCGCGGCTCGCCAGTCACTTCAATGCGCTCGCCCCCGCGCAGCTTCAACGAGGCTTTTTCCCTCGCCCCATTCACCTGCACGTCGCCCTGGTCGATCAGCAACTGCACCCGCGAGCGGCTCACTCCTTCAAGATGCGCGGCCAGAAACAGGTCGAGCCGCTGCCCGGCTGCCTCCGCCGGCACTTCAACCGTATGCAGTGCCATACTTCCGGCCTCAGCCATGAATTGCCTCGTCTTTCGATCTGGTTTTCCTGCGCTCAAGCAGCAACAATCCGCCCACAAAAACCATCAAAATCGCGCCGATTTGCGGCCCATCCAGCAGAATATTCTTCAACTGTCCCCTGCCTTCCGGATCGCGAAAGATTTCCGTCATGAAAATCGTGATGCCCGCTCCCAGCAGCCACACGCCTGCAACATCCCCTGCCTGTTTGCGCGCTGGCAACGACACCAGCAGCAGCAAAGCCAGCGAAAGAAACGCCAGCATCGCATACGCCTGCACCGGATGCAGCGGAATGCCCAGCGGCGTGCCGCTCCACCGCGCCGCCAGCGGATTGGTATAAATCACCGCCCAGCGCACCGTGGTCTCCGTTCCATAGCCCGCACCCGCCATCAGCGCGCCCAGTTGCTCAAACGCCAATCCCAACGCCAGCGGCGCTGCCAGCGCATCTGCAGTCGCTGCAAGGGCCATCCGTTGCCAGCGCGCGTACGCCCATGCAGCAATAAGCCCTGCCAGCGCGCCTGCGGCCGACAACAGCGGATGATGAACCATGGCCAGCGCCAGCATCCATCCCGGATGGCGCCGCACATCGCTCCAGTTCACCGCCAGCAACAAAAGCCGCTGCGCAATGATGGCCGCAAACACCGCGATCACGCTCAGGTTCCACACCTGCGACGGATTCACGCGTGCAATGCGCGCCGTGCGTTGCGCCAGAAACAAAGCCAGCACCACGCCCAGTGCCGACAACGCGCCATAGGACGGAATGAGCAGCGCTCCGATGTGAAAGAGGACAGGATGCACCTGAGTCAGAATACGGCATCTGGTCAGCTAAAAGCGTTGCCAGAGCAACCGCACTTGAGGCGATCCACAGAAGAAGTAGAATCCGACCCACTGGGCCGTGAGCAATGTGCTGGTGAACCCGTCCTAAGACGGCGGAGTTCCCCGCGGTTCGTTAGGCATTCCGGACTGGCGGACACGGCACACGGAACCGATTATCGAGTCGAGCCCCTGTTCATGATTATTGGTTCAACCAGCGTTAACCACCCACCTGCTTTGCAGGCCGGTTTCTATTGCGGATAGTATGGGTCGGCGCGAAGAATTGCAAGTCTTGTGCAAGATGGGCGCGGTGTGCTACGTTCTTTCACCCTGCCTGGGCTGACGCAGAATGAGCGCGGATTTTCTTCGATGCGTGAACTTTCGGGACTCGCGAACTTTAGGACTCGTGAGCTTTAGGAAGCCGTCTTCCGTTCTTCTTCCAGCACTTCGTCCAGCAGACCGCGCAGACTGACGGCGCGCTCATGGCCAGGCTGCGCGCCGGAGGTCTGCGTCAGTTCATCGGCCAGATTTAATGCGGCCAGCACGGCTACGCGCAACGAGTCCACAGTGCGGCCCTGCGCGGCTACGGCGCGCATCTTGGCGTCGACGCGCGCAGCTAGCTCGCGAACGTGATCCACGTCCTGGCCGGAGAGATGATAGACCTGATCGTAAATCTCAACGGTCACATAATTTCCTGCATTGCCTAGTTGTCCCTCAGCCATGCTTCACCTCTGTTCAAAGTTCACCGCGTTAAAGTTCCAGCGTGTCCAGTTGGCCGAGCAACCGCTCCACGCGTTCGCGCACATGGTCGCGCTCGGCACGTAACGCACCGAGGTCCTTCTCCAACTGCTCCACTTGCGGCGATTGCTCGCGCAATTGCGCCTCAGCCCGGTCCGCACGCTCCTCGGCTGCCGCGCGTGCCTGCCGTTCCCGGCGCACCAGTTCCACGGCGCGCAGAATCCGCTCTTCAAGAGCGGAAAAATCGTTCGCGCTCAGTGTCAAGGCACCCGGATCGCGAGCGACCTGACGCCCTTCACGATCGGACTCCAGTTCATGCTCGAACTGCGACTCATGTTCAGAATGCGGTTGCTGAGCAACTTCACTATTCGATGCAAACTCCGACATCAAAGACCCCTCCACCTTTTTCACCACGCACCGGTGCAGTATAGCGCCAATTGAGCCCGTTTTCGGGCTAACCCCGCAATCGCGCTCCCGCTTTGCCAATAGCTTCCACGACCTGCGCCTGAAAGGTTTGCAACTCTTCCTCGCGTAGCGTGCGGTCCGGGGCCTGAAACGTCGTGCCCAGTAGCAACGAATATTCCCGCGTATCTGGTAGTTTGTCGAGCATCTGTTTGCCTAAGCTCTTATCGCGAAACACTTCTCGCACGCGCCAGTCCACCAGTTCCGGAATCTGCAAAGCGGCGAGCGCCTGATCAATGCGCTCCCACGCAACACTCTCATCCAGAATCAGCGAGAAATCGCGCCGTACCGGCTGGAAGCGCGAAATCTCTTTGGCCAGCGGCTTGCGCAGAGGCAGCTTGTAGAGCCGGTCGAGATAAAGCTCGCCAACAAGCACCGTTTCCTTGAGCTTGCGCGCCGCGGCCTCACGCGGATGGAGTTGACCGAACCAGCCCACTGTCTCGCCGTCCGCAGCGACGCGCGCTGCACGGTAAGGATGCAGCCACTCGGGCGTAAGACCGGCTTCGGCGGGAAAACGATCGAAATAAACTGCGCGCGTTTGGAAACGCGCCAGCACCTGCTCAGCAGCGCCTTTCACGTCATGAAAGTCAAGGTTGCGCGCGGCGTGCAGTGCTCCCTGCTGCGGCAAGCTGCCCACGGCGCCAAACGCTACCGCAGGCCGTTCTTCGACCTTGTCGGTGGTGCCGCTGAAAACTGTGCCCAGCTCGAAGAGGCGCACATCGCTCACGTCGCGGTGCAGGTTGCCGGCGATCATGGCAAGCATGCCCGGAACAAGCGACGGCCGCAGCACGCCTGCCTCTTCGCTCAGTGGATTTCCGAGCGGGACGGTAAGGCCCGGTTGCGGCGCGGTGAGCGCGGCCTCTGCCGCCGAGCAAAATGTGCTGGCAATGGCCTCATGGAAACCCGCCGCCAGCATGGTTCGCCGTACCGCGTCTTCGCTTTCGGCCCACGGCAGCGCACGCACGCCTTCGCCGAACTCCGGCAGCGTGTTGGCGAAGCGGTTGTACCCGTAGACACGCGCAACCTCTTCGATGAGGTCGATTTCGCGATCAAGATCGAGTCGCCAACTGGGCAGCGTGACTTGCCACGCAGCGCTGTCTTTGGGTGAAATCGCGAGTTGGCAGCCCAACGCCGTCAGAACATCCTGCACTGTGGCGGCAGTAATTCCTTCTTTGTCGACTGTAGTTCCGAGGATGCGATGGACCTCGCTCAAGGCAAGCGGCACGGGCTTGCGGCTGGCGGTACATGCTTCAAACGCAGGCACACGCACATCAACAAGTTCGCCTTCAATGAAGCCGCCGTTGGCCAGCAGGATGCTGCTGACCAGATCCGAAACAAGAGGAGCTGCGTTGAAATCGGCGCCGCGCTCGAAGCGATGGCTGGCGTCGGTATGGAGCCCGTGACGCCGAGCGGTGCGGCGAACGGCTTTTTGCTCAAACCACGCGGCTTCGACAAGCACGTTGGTGGTTTGCGGCGTGATCATGGTGTCCCAGCCGCCCATTACGCCTGCCAGGGCCAACGGCCTGGCTTCGTCGGCGACGATCAGGTCTTCGGCTTCGAGCACGCGCTCTATGCCATCCAGTGTTTTGAGCCGTTCGCCCTTACGCGCGCGCCGCACGATGATGCCGCCTTGGACTTTATCCAGGTCAAAGGCGTGCGTGGGCTGGCCCATGGCGAGCCACGCGAAATTCGTTGCGTCCACGGCGTTTGAAATCTGCTTCTGTTCGAGAAGGCCGAAGTAGGTTGCCACTTCCGCGCCTTTAAACCAATCGCGCGAGTCTCCAATGGTGATGCCGCGCAGGACGCGTGCTGTGAAGCGGCCGCACTCAGTTTGCGCTTCGATGCGGACGGAGAAAGGCGTGTCCGATGGACGGACCGCGGGCAGTTGGTAATGCAGCGCGGGCAGCGTGAGTCCGTAGATTGCGGCTGCTTCGCGCGCCACGCCGTAATGGTTCATGGCATCCACGCGGTTGGTGGTAATGTCCATCTCGTAGAGCGAACCGTTGCCGTCGCCGAGTGCATAGATACCTTCGACGGCGATGCCGCGCAAGGTTAGGTCTTCAGCGAGTTTTGCATCGTCAACTGTGAGCCCGGGCACGTAGGCCCGAAGCCATTTCGTAAGAATCTTCATTGATATCTACCTGATGGCGCGTTGGCGTGCGCCTATGCCTTATGCAAACTGTTCCAGGAATCTCATATCGCCGGCGTAAAACTTGCCGATTTCGCTGATGCCGTACTTCATCATGGCGATGCGTTCGACGCCCATGCCGAAGGCGAATCCGGAGATCTTTTTCGGATCGTAGGCGGGCTGCTTTTCCGCGGCGAACGCAAATACCGCGGGGTCCACCATGCCGCAGCCGAGCAGCTCAATCCAGCCGGACTGCTTGCACTTGCGGCACCCCTTGCCTCCACAGAAGATGCAACTGATCTGCACGTCTGCCGAGGGCTCGGTGAAGGGGAAGAACGACGGGAAAAAGCGCGTCTTCACGGCTGAGCCAAATAGAGCCTTCATGGCGTGGTCCAGCGTGCCCTTGAGATCGCTGAAGGTGATGTTGGCGTCTACGCAGAGGCCTTCCACTTGATGGAAAATCGGCGAGTGCGTGGCGTCTGCGGCGTCATTGCGGTGAACCTTGCCGGGAATGATGATGCGCACCGGCGGCGGCTGCGTTTCCATGGTGCGCATCTGAACGGGAGACGTATGCGTGCGCAGTAGGAGGCGGTCGCGCAGCGGACGACGCTCCTGATTGGCGACGACCAGCGTGTCCTGCGTGTCGCGGGCGGGATGGCCGGGCGGGAAATTCATGCTCTCGAAGTTGTAGAAGTCGGTCTCGACCTCGGGGCCGACTCCGACGGAGTAGCCGAGCGCGGCGAAGATCGCCGTGAGTTCGTTGAGCGTGCGGGTGATGGGATGCTCGGCTCCGGTGAGCCGCTGGGTGCCGGGCAGCGTAATGTCGATGGCCCCGGCGGCGAGAGCAGCGTCGCCGGGTCCGGCGCCGGCGGACTGCTCCAGCAGGCTTTCGACCAGTTCTTTCAGTGTCTTGAACCGCTCGCCGACTGGTTTTTTGGCCTCAGGCGGAGCGGCCTTGAGCCAGCGGCTGGAGACCTCATTGAGCAGGCCCTGCTTACGGCCAAGCCAGCGCAGGCGAAAGGCTTCCACGCCTGCCTCGTTGGAAATGAAAGTGGCGTCGACGCGAGCCCGATTCTCCACCGCGGCAAAGGCGCGGTCAAGGGAAGCTTCGTCAAATGCTGTCAGATTGGGTATCTCTTCGTTCATCATGCGTATAAAGAGCAGGATAAACCACCGCGTGGGGCCACTGCGTGGAGCAGCCTTGCGGAACTGGCGCACGGGAGTCGGCCGCAAGCGATCTCTGTGCCGTTGGGCGAGTTTCTGTCGTAGCATGGAGGCCATGAAGAACCCGATTGCGACTGGTTTGCTTGCGTTTTGCCTCGTGTGTTCGGGGCTGATTGTGCCTTGTTCGGCCCAAACTGCTGTTTATCCGCAGCAGGAGGGATACGTGGACGCGCATGGCGTGCTGATCTACTACGTGGCGTTCGGCAACGGCTCGCCGCTGGTGGTGGTTCATGGCGGTCCCGGCGCTGACTACACCTACTTTCTGCCCTATCTGCTGCCGTTGGCACGGACGCATCGGCTTATCTTCATTGACGAGCGCGGCTCGGGGCGCTCGCAGCGGCTGCAGGATACGAGTCTCTACACGGTAGAGGCGATGGTGGAGGACGTTGAAGATGTGCGCACGGCGCTCCACCTGGGCAAGATTTCGCTGCTCGGGCACAGCTACGGCGGCGTGCTGGCTCAGGCTTACGCCCTGAAATACCAGCAGAATCTGACGCATTTGATTCTCAATAGCACGTTCCCTTCTACGCGGCAGATGAACGAGGTGCTGGCGCGGGAGAAGGCGCAGATGCCGCCGGAAAAATTGAAGCGGCTGGACGAGTTGGAGAAAGCAGGCCTGTTCGACAAAGGCCAAGCGTGGGAGCACGGACGTTACCCGGCCGAATACGCAACTCTGGCTTGGGGCACGGGATATTTTCCGTTTCTCTACGGAGCGCGGCCCGATGCGACCTACGACCCAGCAGGCGGCGCGCCCACGGACTGGGAGCTTTATCGTGCCATGTGGGGCTCTGACGGGAAGTTCGTCATTAACGGTAATCTGAAGTCTGTTGAATACGTGGACAAACTGCCGACGATTCATGTGCCAACGCTGGTGATTGTGGGCGATCACGATGAGTGCGATCCGAGTTTGAGCAAAGAGATGCACGACAAGATTGCGGGTTCGGAACTGGTGATTCTGCCCAACAGCGGGCACATGAACTTTGTGGACCAGCCGGACCTATGGCAGAAGACGGTCGAGGATTTCTTGAGCAAGAAGTGAGGCGGCTCCGGAATGCAACACGACCCGGAATCCGATGGATTCCGGGCCGTGTTTATCTTGCGGCAACGACCGGGCTCAGGCAGTGGCGGCGGTCTTTTTTGGAGCAGCCTTTTTCCGGGTGGCGTGTTTTTCTTCGACCTTCTTCTCGTTGGTCTTCTCGCTGGCCAGGGCGGCTTTGGCTTTTCCGACCAGATCGGTGAAGCCCTGAGCGTCTTTGACGGCGATGTCAGCGAGAATCTTGCGGTCGAGCTCGATGCCGGCCTTCTTGAGGCCGTTGATCAACTGCGAATAGCTGAAGTTATTGAGCTTGGCGGCGGCGGAGATACGCACGATCCACAGCGAACGGAACTGGCGCTTCTTCTGCTTGCGGCCGGTGTAGGCGAACTTGAGGCCGCGCTCGACGGCTTCCTGGGCTGCCTGATAGAGCTTGGATTTTGTGAGGAAGTAGCCGCTTGCCCGGTCGAGAATCTTCTTCCGGCGGTCATTCCGTTTGGTACTGCGTTTTACGCGGGGCATGGTTTGATCTCCATTTGGTTACGTCGGTTACGCGGCTGGAGGCAGGAGGCCGGCCTTCAAGGACGGCGGTTCACCTCTTCACTCGCTATGCAAGCCTGAATCTCTCACCGGCCTTAAAAAAGCCGGCGGGGGCCGGTGTTATGGCCCTGCTCACCCTGCCCTCAGAGCAACGAGGACAGTGCGAAGCACTCAGGCGTAAGGAATCATGCGCGCTACCTTCTTGTAATCGCCGTCAGAGACAAGCACGATCTTGCCGAGCTTGCGCTTCACCTTGGGCGATTTCGAGGAAAGGATGTGCCGCGTCTTCGTCTGGCCCCGCTTGATTTTGCCGGTACCAGTCTTGCTGAAGCGCTTGGCCGCGCCCGTATGGGTCTTCAACTTGGGCATTGTTTTCTCGTTTGCCGGTTTCAGGCTAGCCAAAACCTCGGGCCTGCCTAACCGAATGGCCCGTGAGACAGGGATTTCCCTGCCTTCTTGAGGCTTGGATCAGTATAACGCAAAGCTGGTTTTGGGGCCAGAAACAGGTTGGATTCTGCAAGGATTTTTATCTAAGTCCTTTGTTTCGGATGGGTCAAACTGGGAGAAATTTGCGTAACCAATTTATTTTCAGCGGCATGCAAGAAAACCGAGAAAAGGGGCGGGGGTGCCCCCTCCGGGAGGGTGAATCTGAGGCATTTCCATTCCTTCCTTTACCTGTAGATCTATTGTGCGCGTTTTGGCGGAAATGATCTGCAACGGATTTGGAAGAAAGCACGGAAAACAATGGCGACTTATTCAGAGGGGACCATGCTTGCGTTGACTTGTTGAATGCGAAGCGGCGGCTCATGCCCCGAAGAGCAACCGCAGATCCCCTTCGGCTTCGCTCAGGGCAGGCTTTCGGCTCCGCTGAAGTGCGCTTCGTTCAGGATGACAAATTTGGGGGCGGCGGACAGGGTTGCTACACGGTGGAGGCGGCGTAGGAGAGCTCGACAAAGCCGTTCTTGTAGGCGACGACGTTTTTCAAATCCCACGCTTGCTCCGTTGAGAGGCCACCGAATAGCCGGAGCCCGTCACCCAAGAGGACAGGAGCTATGGTCAACGTAATTTTGTCTACGAGACCGAGCGCGAGAAAACGCTGACATAACATGGCTCCGCCTACGAGCCAGATGTTTCGAAATCGAGGCGCGAGTTTGGCGCGGACCAGCGTTTCGAGATCGCCGGAATAGAGTTCGACGCTCTTCCTGGCCGGTGACAATTTTCTACCGGTGACCACGACCGTTGGAGTGTCGCCATAGGGCCAGCCGAGCTTAAGAACGTGTTCATAGGTGCGGGAACCGAGCACATAGCAGTCGATGGATTTGACGAAGGCAGCGACTTCGTCCTCGGAGATGGAAACGCCGGCTTCGTAGATGCTTCCGTGGGCGTCGAGCCAGGAGATGCTGTTGTCATTCCTGGCGATGAACCCATCGAGGCTGGAAACTACGTGCAAGGTTACGGTTGATCCTGTTGCATTTGCTTTGCACGGCATGATTTCTCCTGGTCCCGATCTGCGTACCTCAGGGGCTAAAGCCCCTCGTTTTATTGTGCATTTTGCGGCACGGCTAAAGCCGTGCCCTTTCAAAGCAGATTTATGAGATAGCTTCCAGGAATGATCGTACAAGGAATCTGCTGCGCTGTTCCGTTTCGGGGCGGGGTTCCGATTGCGGCGAGACGCGGGCTTTTTGCGCGACTGTGGCTGGCGCTCGGAGCTCTGGGAACGTAGGTTGAATGCATGGCTGTCCTCTCTGTCGATTTGGCCCACCGGCGCTGGGCCGATGTGGGCATGGTGGTGCTGGATCGGGCGCGTGCGGCCGCTGGCACCATTGCCTGCGAGATCATCCCCTCCGTCGCGGATGGTGCGGAGAACGGCATCGTAGATGCCAATATCCTGGCCGGGCGGCTGAACCACCTATGCACGGTGCGCGGCATTCGCGTGATTCTGCTGGATGGGCCGCAGGCCTGGAAATCGAGCGCCAACGGGTTGCTGCATTCCCGTGTGAGCGAGCGGCAGTTGAACACGGCGGCCAAGACGGGGCTGCCGGGGATGGTCAAGCCCGGCACCTACCGGCCGTTTGCGGAGTTCTGCCTGGATGTGTACGACGGGCTATGCAGGCGGGGCTGGCGACGCCTTGAAACCCAGGACCAGCCGGGTGAGGCGCCGGAGCGCGTGCTGGTGGAGAGCTATCCTCATGCGGCGTGGAAGTCTCTGGGGCTGAAGCCGCTGCCTTCCAAACGGCGATGCAAGATCAGCGACCTGGCCGAGGCTTATGCTGCGCTGAAGGCCTTGGTTCCCTTCACGACTACCCGGCCGCCGAATCACGATCAACTGCAGGCCATTGTGGGCGGGCTGCCGGGGTTGGCTCTGGAGGAACGCAACACGGGAGCGGCGCGGATTGTGGGCAATCCGCCGCGGCGGGAGGACGGCCACTGGCGTGAGGGCTTTATTGTGCTGCCGCTGGCGCCAGTGCGGGCCGGCAATAAGGCGTGGCTGAACAGTATGCACTGGCTCGGCTGAGAATCAGGCTGGAGGTCATCTCATAAGCGCTTTCGGGCCCTCCAAAAGCGCACCTCAGGGGCTAAAGCCCCTCGTTTTATTGAGCATTTCGCGGCACGGCTAAAGCCGTGCCCTTTCAAGGCAGATTTATGAGATAGCTTCTAAGCCCGGATTCACAGCTTGGCCGAGCTTTCCCGGTTTGGCCGATCTTCACGGTTTGGAGGGCGTGGAAGCAAATCCTTTTTCGAGAAACTCGACAATCCTCTGCCGGCCATCGAAGCCGTGCCAGGGCTCCGGCGACGGCATGCCGAAGATGCCGACGGCGAGCGGGCCGTGGTTTTCTCGGGGATAGGTGACAAGTTCGACCGGCACTCCCTCCTGGCGGAGCGCGCGATACATTTCTTCGGACTGGCCGAGCGGGTCGGTGGTGTCGCTTTGGCCCTGGAGCAGCATGAATGGCGTTTTGGCGTGAGCGGCGCCGGCCAGCGGGCTTTGCTTCCAGGCGTCGGCCATGTGCTCCCAAGGCTTGCCGAAGTACCAGCGGTCATACCAGGAGCCGCCTTCAGTGCCGTACTCGCTGAACTGATCGATTACCGGCGCGCCGCTGATGATGGCTTTGAAGCGGTCGGTTTTGCCCTCGACAAACGCGGCCATCTCGCCGCCATAGCTGTAGCCCATGAGCGCCATGCGGTTGGGGTCAAGCGGATATTTGGCCAGGACCGCATCCACGCCGGCCATTACGTCCTGATAGTCGCCGCCGCCGAGGTCGTTTTTGTTGGCGGCGGCAAACTTTGTGCCGTAGTTGGAAGAGCCGCGCGGGTTGGGCCGCAGGATGGCCCAGCCGTGGCCAATGAGGAAAGCTGCCAGGGCGTCGTTGCGGTCTTCAAAAGCGCCGAAGGGGCCGCCGTGGACATCGACGATCAGCGGTACCTTCGCCGTTCCGCTCTCGGGCGGCAGGTAGAGCAATCCTTCAATCGTCAATCCGCCCGACTTGGCCGGCCAGCGAACCAGTTGCGGCGCAACCGAGCGCAGGCCCGCGGGAGCAAGGTCGGGCGTAGAGAGGTCGTGACAGGCGTCGCCGAGTTTGGCGGCATAGCAAAGCTTCTCCGGTTCGCCGCCGCCATTGGCCAGCCATACCCAGCCGGTTTGCTTGCGGTTGGTGTTGAGGCCGGCTACGACTGCCGTGCCCAGATCAACGGCAGACGGCGCAGCTCCGCCGTTGAGCGCGATGCGCACCGACGTCAGGCGCGTTCCTACTCCGGCTTCGGTGACTAGCTCGGCATTTCCCACGTAGACGCCGGGGCCACTCAGCTGGCCGGCAAAGCCGGCTGTGAGGCGGCGAGGCGAGGCGGTTCCATCGACCGTGAGAGCAAACAGCTCCTCGTAGCCCGGCGGCGCGTCTTCGGGCGTCTGCGCGGGGAAGACGATCTCATTGCCATCGGGCCGCCAGGCTGCGCCGCGGCCCACGGTTGCGGGAACGCCGGTGAGCTTGAGCGGCTTGTCCGGCGCGGCCGCGCTGACCAGCCATGCTGCGCCCACGGGACCAAGGTCCGAGGCTTCATTGGGTTCCTCGGTGATGGCCAGAAGGCGGTCACTGAGCGGCGACCAGATGGCCTGATGAACGTCTGGAGCCAGGCCGATGGTCTTGAGCGCGCCGTCGACGGAACCATCTGGCTTGAGGGCGGCGAGGTAGAGCCGGGTGCCGTGCAGCTCGTGGTTAACCCAGGAGGCGTCGGCTTTGGCGTCTTTCTGTTTCTTCTCGCCGGGGGTTTCGGGATCGCGGCCCCAGACCACCAGCCACTTGCCATCGGGCGAGGGCGCGAAGCCGCCGACATCAAGCGGCAGCGGCTCGGGGGCTGCATCAGGCTTCTTGTCTGATTTTTTCTCGTCCACCTTTTTGTCGGAACTCTTGTCGGCGGCGCTGGCCGCTGCTGCGCCGGGCGGCGGGATGGCTCCGGAGATCTTCGATTCGTCCACCGCGGGCAAAACTTTCAAGTCGTAGGGCGAGGCTTCACCGCCGCGCATGTCGAGGCGAAATAATTGCGTCTGCTCACCCCGCTTGGCCAGGAAATAAATTGCCGTTCCGTCCGGAGCCCACTGCGCGGCCCGCTCTCCGCGCTTGTCCGCGGGGGCGGAGAATGTGATCTGGCGCGCCTTGTCCTGGCCATTTACGGACGACAGCCAGAAGTGGGTCTTGCCGCCGTCGGCGGTGGCTTCGGTCACCATGAAGAGGACGAGCTTGCCGTCCGGGGAGAGCAGCGGCGCATTCAGAGCCCTGAGGTGGCGCAGGTCCTCACTAGTGGGAAAGTGAGGAGCCGTAGCCGCGGGCGGTTTTGAATCCGTGGAAGCGCTTTGGGCGGCTTGGCCGTGAATGGCAGCAGCAGCAAGGACAAGGGCAGCATAGGCGAAACCGCAGAGCAAAATATGGAGGCAAGTTTTGCGCATGCCGACAGCATACATGGCAAATGTCGTTTCTCAACCGCTGCAATGCCTTATCGCCGCTATTTTTCTCATCAATCGCAGCGCAGCGCCACCATGGGGTCAACTTTGGCGGCGCGGCGCGCGGGCAGCCATGCGGCCAGGAGCGTCATCCCGCTGACTACGATGAGGGCGACGGCGAAGGTCATGGGATCAAACGCGCTGAGATCGAACAACTGGTTTTTGATGTACTTGGTTGCGAAGAGCGTAAGAGGCAAACCGAGGCCCACGCCGATGGCCAGCAGCAGCAGAGACTCGCCGAGGATCATCCACAACACGGTGGGCGATTGCGCGCCGAGGGCGATGCGAATGCCGATCTCGTTGGTGCGGCGAACGACGTTGTAGCTCATCACTCCATAGAGGCCGATGGCGGCCAGGAGAACCGCCAGTACGGCGAAAAGAGTAGTCAGCGTGGAAATAAGCTGGTCGTGCGAAATGAAGTCGTCCACCTGGTCGCGGATCGTAGTGATTTTGATCAAAGGCAGGTTGGGGTCGATGGATGCGACAGCAGCGCGTAGATCGGCGACAGTGTTCGCGGGATCTCCTGATGTGCGCAGCAGGATGAGGTCGGCGGCGCGGTCCTGATTCTCTTCCGGTGTGGCGGTCGAATTGGTAGCCTGCGCCGATGGATCGATGGGATTGAAAGGCTCTATCTGGGCCAAAGGGATGTAGGTCATGCGAAGCGGATCCGAACTGCGCGGATCGCCCGCTTTAGTGTCGCGCGCGATGCCGACAATCTGCCATGGTCCCTTCACGTCGTCGATGTCGATGCTGAGCGACCGGCCGACTGCGTCGCCTCTGGGAAAAAAATGTCTGGCAACCGTTTCGTTGATGACGGCGACCTTCTGGCGATTGGGCGTATCGCTATCATTGATGGCGCGGCCAGCAACGATTGCGATTCCAGCAGTCTCAAAGTAGTTCCCAGAGATGCGGTTGAGCTTGGAGTTCATATTTTCTTTCGGCGCAGGCGTGTAGCCGGGGATGGTGATGTTGGAAGACCAGTTGCCTCCACTGATGGGCGGAGTCGCCGCGAGGGCGACGGATTTGACGCCGGGAAGGGTGGAGAGCCGCTCGATCAGTTGCCGGTGCAGGCTCGGCGTCTGGCTGGGCTTGTATCCGGCGAGTGCGGCGTCGAAATCGGCGAGCAAGAGGTGGGATCGCTCGAAGCCGTAATCCTGGTTCTCGAGGTTGCGGAGTGTACGCAGAAACAGCCCTGCTCCGACCAGCAAAAACAGCGAGAGCGTCACCTGGGCGGTTACCAGTGCCTTGGGCCAGAAACGCGCTTGTCTTCCGCCGCTGCTTTGCGCGGTGCGGCTGCCGGCGCTTAGATTGCCGGAGGCTCCAGTACGCGACGCGATGATGGCCGGCGCAAGTCCGAAAAGCAGGCCGGTGAGTAAAGAGACGCCGAGCGTAAACAGCAAGACGGATGCATCCGGCGTGGGGCTCATGGCAATGTAGGCGTTTCCCTGGCTGACGAACGCGATAAGCGCGCGTGTGGCAGCAAAGGCGATGGCGAGGCCGAGCAATCCGCCGGCGAGCGAGAGCAGAAATGTTTCAATCAGACTCTGGCGAATGATGCGTGCGCGGCTGGAACCGAGGGCGAGCCGCGTAGCGATTTCGCGGTGGCGTGTAGCGGAGCGGGCCAACAGGAAGTTGGCCAGGTTTGCGCAGGCGATGAGCAGCACGAGTACCACCACGCACATGAGAATCTGCAGTGAGTCGGCGTACTGGCTTCGAACCAAAGAGACTCCGCGAGTAGCCGGGATCAAAGGCTCTGTGACGCGGTTGATCTCCTGTTCTCGCGCCGGAGTCAGTTTCGCTCCCTCGAGTGCGCGCAGGCCTGTGCGAATCTGTTGGTCCAGCCAAGTCTGAGTCTGCGTCAGCGCGGATTTGTTCGTGGATGCCTGGGCGCTCAGGGGGCCAAAGACATTCAGAAAGTAGGCGCCGTCGGCCCTGCCGTTAGGCACCAGCAGCGAAGGATGCTTCATGACAATGGTCTGCATCGTTATCGGCGTCCACAAGTCGGGCGGATCCAGTTCCTGCTTTATGCCGTGAAAGGCTTCCGGCATGACGCCGATGACATCGAAGGAAGTTCCGTTGATGCTGATAGCCTTTCCAAGGATGGCCGGATCGGACGAGAGCGATTGTTGCCAGAAATGGTGACTGATGACGACAACGGCTCCGCTGCCGGGCGTGGCGTCGTCGGAAGGACTGATGGCGCGCCCCATGAAGGTCTGAGCGCCGAGGACGCTGAAGTAGTTGCCCGAGACGAGACTGGTCCGCACCAGGATCGCTGGCGCATTCGAGGCGACGACACCGTCCGAGGAAGGTAAATGCACGCTCGCCTTGTTCGCGAAACTGCAATAGGAAGCGATGCCCTGGAATGGGCCTGGGTCAGCCTGAAGCTGGCGGGCAAAATACCACGGGAACAAGCCGTAAGCGCCGATGTCGATTCCGCCGGCGATCCCGCTATTTTCCGCATCGCCGAAGGTCACCAGTTGTTCAGGATGTTGCACCGGGAGATTGCGCAGCATTACCTGGTTGATGAGCGTGAAGATGGCCGTGTTGCCGCCGATGCCCAGGGCCAGTGAAAGGAGCGCGATGACAGTAAAGCCCGGGGTCTTGACCAGCATGCGTACGCTGATGCGCGTGTCTTGCAGAAGACCTTCGAGCGTTGACTCCCAGCGTGAGGACCACACCCGGTGTTTGACGGAATTGGCGCTGCCCATCTCTACACGGGCGGCGCGGGCGGCTTGCTCCGGCGACATTCCGGCGCGCCGTTTTTGCTCGGCCGATGCGTCGAGAAAGCCACGGAGCTCTTCGTCTAGCTCACGTTCGACACGCGTACGGCCTGTGACAGCCCGCAGGCCAGAGGCAATATTTGCAAGAAATCCCATCGCATACCCTCCCTCATTGAGCGGCTGCTTTGCGCTTCCCGAATTCTGAAGGCGACAAGCATTTTGCCTGCCCTACACGTAAATCCAAAATTCGATTTCCGCGCCGCATCTCCGTACCGCTACCTTGCACTACTCGCAGCGCAAGGCCACCATAGGATCTACCCTGGCGGCGCGGCGCGCGGGCAGCCAGGCAGCCAGGAGCGTGATTGCCGCAATGATAAGAATGGAGCCGGCGAGCGTAACTGGGTCAGAGGCGCTCAATTCATAGAGCTGCGACTGCACCAGCCGCAGGCCGCCCAATGCCAAGGGTAGCCCCAGCGCCAGGCCGAAACCGAGCAGAACGAGCGATTCGCGCAGCACCATCCACAGCACGTTTCCGGTTTGCGCGCCAAGGGCAATGCGAATGCCGATCTCATTGGTACGCCGCACCACGCTGTAACTCATGACACCGTAAAGTCCGATGCCGGCGAGCAGCACGGCCAGCGCGGAAAAGAGGCTTGAGAGCCTGGATATGAGCTGGTCATTGGCGACGAAGCGATCCGTCAGATCGGCCATGCTTTCAATCCTGAGCACGGGCAGGCTTGGGTCCATCTGCGCCAGCGCGGCGCGCACCGCGCCCGTCATCTTGTCGGGGTCGCCCGCGGTGCGGACTTGCAGCCACTCCGCATAGCTGTTCTCTCCCGGCACCAGTTGCTGTACGGGGAAATAGACCTGGCGCTGGGGCTCTTCGCGCGGGCCGAGATAGCGCGTGTTGGCGGCTACTCCCACGATGGTCCAAGGGCCAGCGTTGGTGTCGTCATCGAGGGTGATCTGATGGCCGACTGCGCCTCCGCGGGGAAAGTAGTGCTCGGCCCAGGCAAGGTTCACCTCGACTGCCTTGAGGCCGCCTGGAGCATCTTCGCGACCCAAAGCGCGCCCCTGAACAATCGGGATGCCCGCCGTTTCAAAGTAGCCGGGCGTCACCCGTTCGAGGATTGAATCCCTGTCTTCTTTGGGGGCGGGCACATAGCCCTGAACCTGCATGGACGAAGTCCAAGCGCTATGGCTCATGGGCGCAGTGTTGGCGAAGGCTGCGGAGCTGACCCCAGGCAGCGCGTTCATACGGTCCAGCGCTTTTTGATAGAAGCCTGCCAGTTGTGCGGGCTTGATGCCGCCGAACTTGTCGCCCAGGTTTACCAACAGCAGATGTGTGCGGTTGAAGCCGACGGATTGCTGCTCCAGATTGGTGAGCGAGCGCAGAAACAACCCGGCACCGGCGAGCAGAACCACCGAAACGGTGACCTGGGAAACGACCAGCGCGCGGGGCAGCAGGCGGCCTCGGCTGCCGCCGCTGGCCGAAGAGGTGCGCGCATTGGCATTCAGCGCGGGAGCGGCATCGCTGCGCGCGACGCGCAAAGCCGGAGCGAGGCCAAAGAGCAGGCCGGTGAGCAGGGAGACACCCAGAGTGAAGGCCAGGACGGAAATGTCCGGGGCGGCATGGAGCGAGGTGTAAGCTGCGCCGGCGGCCACAAAATCAATGAGCGCACGCGTGGCGACCCAGGCCAACACCAGTCCACAGACGCCGCCTACGGCTGAAAGCAAGAGCGCTTCCATCAGAATTTGGCGGACGATCCGGGTGCGGGATGAGCCCAGCGCCAGACGGGTGGAGATTTCGCGCTCGCGCGCAGCAGCTTTGGCAAGGAGAAAGTTGGCCAGGTTGGCGCAGGCTACCAGCAGCACAAGAACCACCACGCCCATGAGAATCAGCAGCGGCCCCTCGAAATTGGCGCGCAGTGAGGAGACGCCGGACGCAGCGGTCACCAGCGGCGCGGCGATACGCTCAATCTCCTTACGGCGGTCGGCTGTGACCTGTGCGCCCTCATGCGCAAGGACGTAGGAGCGAACCTGAGTGTTCAGCCACTGCTGCTGCGCGAGGCTATAACCCGCGGCGCGTCTGGCTCCGAGATGCAGCCAATATGGGCCATTCGCGTCCAGCATCGAAGGCTCCCGCGTCAACTCCGCCTGCATGGTCAGGGGCGCCCACAGCTCGGGCGGCTCGGTGCTCAAAGCGATGCCGTAAAACCCCGCCGGCGCGACACCAACCACAGTGCAGGGCACGCCGTTGATGGTCAACACCTTGCCGACGGCCGCTGCGTCCGCATCCATCGTCTCGCGCCAGTAGTGATAGCTGACCACCACCACGGCGTTGCGGCCCGGCGCGTCCGCGTCGGAAGGCTGAATCGAACGCCCCATGAACATGGGCACGCCGAGAACGCCGAAGTAGTTTCCCGAGACGAGATGCAGCAACATTTGCGCCGCCTGCCCGCTGGGATGCTCGCCCACCTGCACACCCACTTTGCGCAGTCTGCTGTTGTAGGAAAATATGCCTTCAAACGGCCCCGGCTGTTTCTCCAACTGGCGCGCAAAGTCGTAGGGGTAGAGGTCGGCGGTTCCCATGTCGACGCCGCCCAGAACTCCGCCGCTGAGCGCCTTGCCAACAGAGACCAGTTGCTTGGGCGCGCGCACCGGCAATTGCTTGAGCAGCACCCCGTTGATGAGGGTGAAGATGGCGGTATTAGCGCCGATGCCCAGGGCCAGCGACACGATGGCCACCAGCGTGAACGCTGGACTTTTGGCCAACATGCGCACGCTGTAGCGAAGGTCTTGCCAAAGATTCTCGGCTGCCGTTTCCCAACCGGCGGAGCGGATGCGATGCTTGACCGCATTGGTGCTTCCCATCTCTACGCGTGCGGCGCGAGCAGCTTGCTCCGGCGACATGCCGGAGCGATGCTTATCCGCGGTGGATGCGTCGATAAAGCCGCTCAGTTCTTCGTCCATCTCGCGCTCGACGCGCGTGCGGCCCGTTAGAGCCCGCAGGCCAGAGGCGATATTTGCAAGCAATCCCATGGCAGCCCTCCGACTGTTGACAGGTCCCGGTTATGCTTCAAGAATTTTGGCGATTGCCGCGGTCTGGCGGCTCCACGACACGGTCTCATCTTTCAAGGCACGGCGGCCGGCAGGGGTCAGTCCGTAATATTTGGCGCGGCGATTGTTTTCGGTGGAGCGCCACTCACTCTTCACGCGGCCGGCGCGCTCCATACGCGCCAGAGCGGGCAGGAGCGAACCGGGGTTCACGCGAAACACGCCAGCGCTGACCTGCTCAATGCGCAGCGCCACGCCATAGCCATGCATCGGCTCGAGAGCCAGTGTTTTGAGAATGAGCATCTCCAGAGTTCCCTGCACCATTTCGCGCGATTGTGGTTCGCCCGATTTCTGCCCCATGAACAAATCTCCTCTTGATTATCAAGAGGTAAACCCTACTCATCTTGATTGTCAAGAGGAAGAAAGGAAAAATCTTCGGCAGAATCAAACTGGCGTTTGAATTGTCTAGAGCGTATTTCAAAAAATGACTTTCAAAGCGCTGACTGTAATCGCTCAGGGACTAAAGCCCAGTGCTTTCCAGGCCTTTTCGGCACGACTGAAGTCGTGCCCTGATACAAGGCTGATTTTTGGAGCACCCTCCAGCTTGGTATCCCTAAGATTCGTGGCACAAATGTATATCCCAAAAGCAGGTCCTTCGACTCATTTTGGCGTAAGAGCGCGCCAAAATTCGCTCAGGATGACAGCTCATTTCTGACACAAGCTTTAGAGACAGGAAACCAGCGAAGACCGGAACACGATGTGCGGCCGACTGAATTGAGCAGCAATTCGAAAGCCGCCCGGAGCGGGCGGCTTTCGAGATTTTCAAACTGCGATCAGGTACTTATTGGGCCTGTGGCGGCGCGCTGGCCGCAGGAGCCGCAGGCGGTCTGGGCTGGTCTGGAGCCTTGGGCTTCGGGGCTTCCTGTTTCTTGGACGGGGCGAGAATGGCGTGCAGAATGGTGCCTTCCATGCGGGGCATGAACTCGACAATGCCCGCTTCGCCGATGTCCTGGATGAGTTTGTTGATGATGGCGTAGCCAAGCTCGCGGTGGGCCATCTGGCGGCCTCGGAAGCGCAGGCTGGCCTTGACCTTGTCGCCCTCGGTGAGGAAGCGGACAGCCTGATTTTTCTTGGTCTGGTAATCGTGCTCGTCCACGGTCACGGAGAACTTGACCTCTTTGACGACGATGACTTTTTGCTTTTTGCGGGCGGCGCGGTCGCTTTTTTCCTTTTCGTAGAGGAAGCGGCCGTAGTCCTGGATGCGGCAGACAGGAGGCACCGCGTTGGGCGAAACCTCGACCAGATCGAGGCCGCGCTCGCGGGCAATCTTCAGCGCCTCAAAGGGCGGCAGTATGCCCATTTGTTCGCCGTTTTCGTCGATGACGCGGATTTCACGCGCGCGGATTCGATCGTTGATGCGGATAAAAGACTTTGCAGAACGTTTGTCGAGTGCGATGATGCTCCTCCAAAAGTCGCCGCTGCCCGCCTCCGGGGTTTTCCGGAATCGCCGCGCGTACACGAACGCACACTGAGTATAGCATTGGCGCGGTTCAGGGAGGGCTTGTTCTCTAATTCCCCAGTACGTCTTCAATGGGGGAGCCGGACTTGGGGACTGCCGTGTGGTAGTCCTCGCCGAGCAGGGCAGCCACGGTGGCTGCGATCTGGCTCTCGGTCACGGGGGCAGCCTGTTTGCGCTCTCCCAGAGCTGGCGTGTCCGGCCCCAGAAAGGCCATCCATGTCTGCTTGGATTCGGGGATGTCCTGTCCGTGGCTGGTCCATTTTGCGCCCTCGCCGCGGCCGTGGTCGGGGAGAACGATGAGCGTGGTTGTGCCTCGATACTCGGGCATGGACTGCACCAGGTCCCATAGCTCTTTCAGGTAGCTGTCGCCGAGGTGCGCGGCGTTGAGATACTCGGGATAAGAGCCGGCATGGGCCCAGTCATCGGTTTCGCCGAGACCGACGAACAGAACGCGCGGCTGGTTGGCTTTGAGGTATTCCACCGCGGTATGAAACGGAATGGGATCGAAGGGCTCGTCGAGCCAGTAGCGCACGGTCTCCGCCTTCAGGGTATTCAGGAGCGCCAGTTCGGGCGTGGCCGGAATCGCAGTCAACGGATCGTAACCCGCATTGACCACGAATCCGCAGCGCTCCTTGTTGAAGATGCCGTTGAACACTTCCCATGCGCCAAAGGCGGCCACCTTGCCGGCGAACCCAGGCCGGGCGTTGAGCCATTCAAAGACAGTGACGTTGGGGTTGGGGATGTTGTCGTTTGAATGCACGCGGGGGTCGGCGAATCCGGTGAGCGTTTCGCTGTAGCCGGGATAGCTGAAGTTGAGGCCATTGGTTACTTGCGAGTCCGAACCCAAATCGCGGTTACCGAAGAGCTGGCCCTGCGTGGCTACCACGCTCCACAGGAAGGGCATCAGGGCCTGCCTGCGTTCTGCGGCGGTGTCTCGCCAATAGAGTTTTTGCGCGTTCGCGGCACGGTCTTTGGCGCCATCGAGGGAGTCAGGCCCAGGCGCTTTGATCAAATCCGGATCCGCGCCGCGAAAAACCTCCTGCCAGCGCATTCCATCTAACATGACGACGATCACGTTTTGCGTCTTGTGGGCGGCGGGAGCCTGCGCAGCCGCGGCGAGGCCAAACACCAAACACATTCCGGCCAGAAACATTCCGGAGACACGTGTCTCAACAATCTTTTTGATTCTCATGGTCATCGACTCCTCAAAATCTGCTTGAACGCAATGATATGAACCTGGGCGGGACATTCCAAATTACACACCGGTCTCCGTTATACTGTAGACAGGCCAGAGTCCCTCCTCAAGCGCCATCCCGACCGCATGGAATCTTCTTCCGCCGCCAGTGTTTCAGTCTCACCATCGCTCGCCACTCGCGGCGACGTTCGCTCCATCCTGGGCTACGTCTACTTCTCTTTTATCTGCTATCTTTCCATCGGCCTGCCGCTGGCGGTGCTGCCTACCTTTGTGCATCTGCGGCTGGGCATGCACGCGGCGCTGGCAGGGCTGGTCATCAGCATCCAGTACATTGCCACGTTCCTTAGCCGTCCGTGGGCCGGGCGCATCTCTGACCACGCGGGAGCCAAAATCTCAGTGCTGTGGGGTATGGCTGCATGCACGCTGAGCGGCTTGCTGCTGCTGCTGGCCGCAGTGGCTTTCCGCTTCAGTCCCTCGCTGACCTTCGCCGCGCTGATTGCCAGCCGTTTGGTGCTGGGCGTGGGAGAAAGCCTGGCCTCGACGGGATCGACGCTGTGGGGCATCACCAGCGCCGGCCCCGAGCATACGGCAAAGGTCATCTCTTACAACGGCGTGGCCACCTATGGCGGACTGGCGCTGGGCGCTCCGCTGGGCGTGATTCTCAATCAGCACTGGGGGCTTGCCTCGCTGGGCCTGCTGACTACCCTGCTCTGCGCCGGGAGCTATGCTCTTGCGCAGCGTAAGGACCCTGTTCCCATCACTGCCGGTGAGCATCTTCCGTTTCGCGAAGTGCTGGGCCGCATCGCTCCGCATGGCATGGCGCTGGCGCTGGGCGGAATCGGTTACAGCGTGCTGGCCACCTTTGTCACGCTCTACTACCTGAGCCGCCATTGGAACGAGAACGGCGCCGCGCTCTGCCTGACCGCGTTTGGCGTGGCCTTTATTGCCGCGCGCCTGCTGTTCAATCACACCATCGACCGCTTCGGCGGATTCGCGGTGAGCCTGGCCTGCCTGTCGGTGGAGTCGGTGGGCGTGCTGCTGCTGTGGAGAGCGGGGTCGCCATCGATGACCTCGTGCAGCGCGGCGCTGGCAGGCTTTGGATTCTCGCTGGTCTTTCCCGCGTTGGGCGTAGAGGCTGTGAAGCGGGTGCCGATTCACAACCGCGGCACAGCTCTGGGCGTCTATACCGGCTTTTCCGATGTTTCCTTTTTTCTCGTGGGGCCGATCGCGGGAGCGATCATCGGAGTGTGGGGCTACTCCGGGGCGTTCCTGTTCGCGCTGGCAAGCGTGCTCTTCGCGCTGGGAATCGTACTGGTGCTGCGCCAGATGCAGAAGAACTGATCCGTGCATGGCTGGCGCGCCGCGGATGCGTTGATTCATTTTCTGAGTGCGTCTTTTACGCGGGTCTTTTGCGTGCGCCTCTTTAGCGGTGCAGAAATTTCAGGACGTTTTCGGTTGTGTCCGTCTCACCTATCCGCGGAAAAACCTTCTCGATGCAGTTTTGGTGCGCATC
The DNA here is from genome assembly GCA_036489415.1 of Occallatibacter sp. Taxonomy (GTDB): domain Bacteria; phylum Acidobacteriota; class Terriglobia; order Terriglobales; family Acidobacteriaceae; genus Telmatobacter. The sequence goes on from DASXFS010000030.1 coordinate 25,144, forward strand.
GGCAGACATATCCGTCATCGCATCCACTACAAGGACAACGTTATAGCCATGATCGTAGGCGCTGCGTGCTGTGGCTTCCACACCCGCACTGGTGGCGACGCCCGCGAGAAACACCTGCGTCACGCCGCGCCGGCGCAGGTGTTCGTCGAGCGCCGTGCCAATGAACGCGCCTACGCGCTGCTTGCTGACGAGAAGATCGCCGGGCTGCTGGTCGAGCTCGGGAACAAGTTCAGCCCAGTCGTCGGGAAACGCAAACGTGGGCCTTGCAAGATCAGTACGGCCCGGCGCTCTGGCCGTGACATTGACCAGGACTACTGACATGCCGCGCCGGCGGAAAGCTCGCGCGAGCTGGGCTGAGCGGTCAACGATTTCCGCCGTGGGATGCGCGGTGGAAAGACCAACGATACCCTTTTGCAGGTCAACGACGATCAGCGCGGCCGCGGTATCGAGTTGCGTGAGAGGCATGAGTTTCCTTTCGGTTGGGGAGGATGTGTAGATTGCGCAGGATGGAGACGTAACGGCTAGCGGGCTTGCTTGTTTTGAAATTGCACGCTCATGAGGATGCTGATGGCGGCAATGCCGGCAAAGAAAATGGCGAGGGCCACGCTGCCTCCGCTCGCGACTTTTCCGGCGCGAAACAGGAGCGCGCCGAAGACCAGATTCACGAGCGCCCAGACAACGTTGACCGTTGGCGATGACAACCCTTTTCCGGGAGGGTGAGCGAATGGCGTGGGGAAACGGTCACCGGAGATGCCATGCACAAAATGAGGTACGACATTGGCAAGAAACATTCCGGAGAAGAAGCAGGCAACGGGTTCGTACCAGACCATGGTGCTTGGTTCCTTTCGATTGAATTCATGGTAGAACTCTTCTGCCTCCAAACATACAACGGCCACTCCGAGGAGTGGCCGTTGTATGTTTGGAAATGTAAATCGCCGGGCACCGAGGCTGCCCAAGCGATGGTTGACAAGAAACTAGACCTTGAGCTTGCGGCGCATCATGCCGGCAAAACCTACCAGGCCGGTGCCCAGGAGGAGCAGGCTGGAAGGCTCGGGAACGACGGGACCGGAGGTTCCATCGAGCGAGAAGGTCTCGCCACCGGAGAGGCCGCAGTTACCATTTTCATTGCATTGATTGTCGCCGATTGACCCAATCGAGTTTTCATATCCGGTGGAGGAACCGTCATTCTCATCCCAATAGATCGGATCACCGTCTGGCGCCGAGGCGTTTTGGAGAGTGAAATAGTAGGTTCCCGGACCAAGTGTCAGGGTGGGGATAGAGAAAGACTCCGTGCCGGTCACGAAGCCATCGCTATTGGATCCGCTCAAGACGCCGCTTGTGGTTGCCGTCGCAGCAGTCCCACCAAAGGCTGTGGTCCCGATCGACCAGTCCACACTCGAGAGCGAATCCCCCGGAAAAGCCCAGACGTCGAACGTGGCGCCGGTGATGGTCGCGGTCGATGTCAGCGTGAACGAATCGGACACGGAGAATCCAAAGTTGATGGTCCAGGCATCAAAGTTGTTGTTGGCCGGCCCACTGCTGTAGACGGTGCCGGCCGATGCCGGGACCGAGGCGATGGCGCCAACGAGGGCTAAAGAAAGAACTGCAAGAGCTATTTTTTTCATGAGTGACTCTCCGATTTCTGAAATTGCTGCGATTGAGTTCCAAGGCGCCTGACTGGACCGAGAGAGACCTCTATCTGTTTCAAAGGAACTCACCGTCCAGCGGAGGCAATGAAATGCTTACGATTTCGATCTCTCAATTGCACTTCGTGTGCCATAGCCAGAGCATTTATTTTTAACGAGATACAGGGCCTGTGCGTTTAAGGACGTGCAAAGTTTTGCGCAGATGTGTAATGGGATGCCCAATTAAAGGTAATCGCTTATGGTCCATCGGATACGTCGTGGGATTCTTCGACTCCCACTGATAATCAATGCTACCTAATGTTCCACTGTTGAAAGATTCGCGGCAAAAGATGGGTCTGCTAGCGAATGCGCACGCGATCCATTCTGCGACGGCGCTGAATGTGCCCTGATCCGGATGCGAGGCACAAAACGCAACGGCCATCCCGAGGGATGGCCATTGTGGGTTGAAGCAGGAGACGCGGGTGAAGTTACCGCTCGCTCTTCCAGTTGATGAGATCGCCAAGAGTGGTGGTGGAGCTGGAGACAGGGGCCTTGTGGCTGCCGCCACGATCCCCGCGGGCTTCCGCCTTGTATTCCTGAACCTCAGCGCGGCTGGCTTCGTGACCACTGACCGCGCGCAGGCTCAAGCCTACCTTCTTCTCTTCCACGTTGATCTTGATGATCTTGAAGTCGTGCTCCAGACCGGTCTCAAGCTTCGATGGGCCGCCGCCTTCGTCGCCGGCCTCGGAGATGTGGCACAGACCCTCCACGCCCTCCGCGATCTCAACGAATGCGCCGAACTGCGCCGTGCGCAGCACCTTGCCGTGGACCACGTCGCCGACCTTGTGGGTCGCGAAGAAGCTCTCCCACACATCGGGCTGCAACTGCTTGATGCCCAGCGAGAGGCGGCGATTCTGCGGCTCGACGCCGAGAACGACTGCCTTCACCTTTTCACCCTTCTTGACGACTTCAGAAGGATGCTTGACGCGCTTGGTCCAGCTCAGGTTGGACACGTGAACGAGGCCGTCGATGCCGTCTTCGATTTCGATGAAGGCGCCAAAGTCGGTGAGGTTGCGCACGCGGCCTTCGACCACCGTGCCGGCCGGGTAACGCTCGGTGAGGTTCTCCCAGGGGTTGTCGAGGAGCTGCTTCATGCCCAGCGAGATGCGGCGATCGGCCGGGTTGACGCTGAGAACGACAGTCTCAACTTCGTCGGCCGGCTTGACCAGCTTGGAGGGATGCTTGAGGCGCTTGGACCAGGTCATCTCAGAAAGATGAACCAGGCCTTCAATGCCCTGCTCGAGCTCGACAAACGCGCCGTAGTCGGTAACAGACAGAACGCGTCCCTTGACGTGCGCGCCGACGGGGTAGCGCTCCGTTGCGTCGAGCCACGGGTCGGGCGTCAACTGCTTGAAGCCGAGCGAAACGCGCTGCTTATCTTTGTCGAACTTGAGCACCTTGACCTGGATCTCGTCGCCAACGTTGACCAGGTCGCGCGGGTGGGTGAGGCGGCCCCAGCTCATATCGGTAATGTGCAGCAGGCCGTCAATGCCACCGAGGTCAACAAACGCGCCGTAGTCGGTGAGGTTCTTTACCGTGCCGGTAAGCACGGCGCCCTCGCCCAACTGCTCAAGAGTGGTGGAGCGCTTGGCGGTCTGCTCTTCTTCGAGGATTTCCTTGCGGCTGACAACGACATTGCCGCGCTTCTTGTTCAGCTTGATGACGCGGACTTCAATCTGCGTGCCAAGATAGCCGTCCAGGTTGCGGACGGGACGAATCTCAAGCTGCGAGCCGGGCAAGAATGCCTTGAGGCCGATGTCGACCGTGAGACCGCCCTTGACGCGGCTGACCACGGTGCCGATCACTGGCGTCTTGTCGTTGGCGGCCTTTTCAATCACGTCCCACACGCGCAGGCGCTGAGCCTTCTCGTAGCTGACGAGATAGCCGCCTTCCGGCTCCTCGCGCTCGATGACCACGTCGATCACGTCGCCGGCATTGAACTTAACGGCGCCGGTGTGGTCGAGAACCTGATCCAGGGGCACCAGGCCCTCAGACTTCAAGCCCACATCCACAACCAAGTGCTTGTCCGTCGCCTTGATCACGGTGCCGGAGACTACCTTGTCTCCATAGGCTTCAACCGCGGCGGCCTCGGCTGCCTGCTCGCGCTCGAAGGCGGCGAGGGCGGCGGAAAAGTCGTCCATCGATTCCAGACCATGCACGTCATGCAACTGCTGTTCAGCGGCCTCGGCGGGTTCGACTACCGGCGGACCGTCAGCCGGAGCTGCCAGTTCGCGCAAGCTTGCGGCATCCGCCGAAGCGGCTTCCACATGCGCGGCCTGGGCAACAGGCTCGGTTAAGGCATCAGCGTCCAGCGCGGTAGGTTCGACTGCGGTTGCTGCTTCGGCGGTCTCGGTGTTGGACGTGGATTCACGCGACGACTGGTCAACTCTGGGAAGAGATTCCAGCTCCGTCGCAGGCTCAAGGGTTGGGAGTTCCAATTCTGTGTTCAGGGTTATGCTCTCGGGTTCGGGATTGAGGACGTTTGCCATCACTGCTGCTCCGGAATTCCTTGCCCCCGCGGCGGATATTGCCTGCCGCTGGGAGTGGCTCCCGCTGCGCGATTGCCGCGAACGGGCTGGCCTTTTGACCGCGTCCCTGCCATTGACCTTTATGACGGCACCGAAGCGCTTTACAAGGGACAGTCCTCCCAGCCAATTGCGCTGGTGTGCGAGGGGTCTGATCTCCTTGGGATGCACCCGGCAGGCAACGGCTGCTGGAGGGCGGTCGCAGCAAACTGCGGGAATACGCGCAGGAGGCTACGCTCACGAGTGTAGCAACCTCTGCTTTCCCGCGTCAATGCAACAGTTTGGCCAAGGAACGCTAAATCACGCATTGCCACAGGAATTTCACACACATGCCCGCCAATCAATGGGCTTGCACGCGCGCAACAAACTTACATTCGCGCGTGCTTGCGCATCGGACTGCAATTGCTGTCTCGCAACGTGAGAAATTGGGAATGCCGGGCATACTGGTTGGCGCAGGTTGGTTGGCGCAGGCACGGGGCGAGTTGTGGACGATTCGGGTTCATGATTTTCACGGCATGGGATTCCGACCATCTCTACTTCAGAGCCAAGCAATGGCCTCTATACTGATTTGAACAGCGCGATCCTCACGGACTTTATGGATCATCTCTGGACTCCCTGGCGCTATGCCTACGTCACTTCGGCGGACGGCGCGCCGCGCCTTGGCGTTCCTTCAAGCCTGGCTGCGTGGCCGGGTGATCTGGGCTGCGTCTTCTGCAATCTGATCGCTTCGACCGACCACGCCATCGCGAATGGCATGAGCGTGGACGAGGCGGAAGCCGCAGGCGGGCTGATTCATCGCGGAAAGCACTGCTTCATTTGCCTCAACGCCTATCCGTATACATCGGGCCACGTGATGGTGATGCCCTACGCGCACCTCGACCGGCTGTCGGCTCTGCCCGTTGAAGCCGCCCATGAGCTGATCGAGCTGGCGCAGCGGACCGAGTTGGTGTTGCAGCGGCTCTACAACCCGCACGGCTTCAATTTCGGGATGAACCTTGGCCGCGCGGCAGGGGCCGGCGTGGCTGGGCACTTGCATCTGCACGCGCTGCCGCGGTGGGCGGGCGATACCAACTTCATGACCACCGTGGCTGAGTCGCGCGTGCTACCGGAAGAGCTGGATGTGACGTGGAAGCGGATGCGGGATGCGTTCAAGGCATAAAGCGAGCTCAGAGGAATGGGTTTTGGATTTCGAGGGTTCCGAAGCGCTGGCCGTGCTGATGTCTTCTGAGTAGAGGACGATGCACTCGGCCTACCCCAATCGGCCAGTTCAGCGCTCGTTCGACTCATGGCGGGTAAAGTGGTGGCCAGCCTCAAGCGGACCTAGGCGACTCGTGAGTTCGTCGAATTGCGTGACCTGACCCTCTGTGCCATATTTCCGTTCCATTTCTAGGCCGTACTCTCTGTCGCGTTTCGCTTGAGCTTCCGCAAGCGCCTCAAAGGTCTCTGGGCTGCCTTTCAGTACATGCGCGCCATATTGCTTCAGGATTCCGGCAATAAGGCCAAACCATTCTGCAATCTCGGCCTCCGTTTTCATTTCCAGGCGTTCAGGGAGATTCAGATATCTTTCATCGTTTTTCAGGTAGCAGGAGGTCGTGAATCCGAAAGTCATGCGGCTTGGGGGACTCAAGACCAAAGCTGAAGGACAACCATGGATCGGATAAACATTCAATATCCAAATAGACAGCGCCCGAACTGAGGCGGATACTTGTCGGCTGCTCATCCGTCACCTTGAATGCGAATTCTGTCAGTACAAATCCAAAAAGCTCACGAATAATTCGCAGAAAGCCGAGATGGCCATCATGGGGCGGCTTCACGGCGCCGACAATTTCTAGAAGCTCTTTCCCGGCCTCAAGCACCCGCTCAAACTCACGTAGGTCATCCGATGGCCTCCTCCTTGAGATTTCGCGAAGCTCGTCGAGCAATTCATGCTCGCCTCGCACACGTTCTGGGTAGTTGACCCTTGTGTCTCCCTCCAGCACCCGGCGACCGAGACCACACCAATAGTCCGCGGCCTCAAAACAATCATTGGCAAGAGGGTCTGAGGTTCGCTTGGTCTCCAACGCTGGGAGGTACGATTCGAGCTCGACGACCAGAGCTTGCAACGCATTGTTGTCCATTGAGATCGCACCTTTCACCTTGAATCGTAGTCTGCTGCACGTGTTGGTCTGCAATCAGCGAACAGGCCCGGGCCTAAAGGCCCGCGAATCTGCGCTCTTGTCAGGGGCCTGAAGGCCCCTGCTCCCTCCAGATCTGCGCAGCCGCGCAGACCTCTATTCCGTGACTTCGCTTTCTTCTGCCTGCGCGGCTAACGCAAGGCTGGGCTCGTCTACGCCTGCGGCGTCGAGGAGATTGCGCGGGAGTTGCTTGCCGGTGCGGACGCCCAAGCCACGCAACAACTCTACCTGGCGAATCAAATTGCCGCGGCCTTCGCTCAGCTTCTTCATGGCGTTGGAGTAGCTCGCGTCGGCGCTGCGCAGGCTCTTGCCTACGGCTTCAAGATCGGCGACGAAGTTGACGAATTTGTCGTAGAGCTCGGCGCCGCGATTCATCACGTCCTGTACGCTGCGCGCCTGCAACTCCTGCTGCCACAGATTGTCGACGATGCGAATGACAAACAGCAGCGTGGTGGGCCCGACGAGCAGCACTTCCTTTTCATACGCGTAACGCCACAAAGATTCATCTTCATAAAGCGCTGTTAGAAACGCCGGCTCGATGGGCACGAACATTACCACGAAATCAGGCGTGTCGAGCGCGTCCAGCTTATGGTAGCGGCGGCCTGCAAGGCCATCCACGTGGCCGCGGATGCTGGCCAAATGACGCTTGACGGCTGCTTTGCGTTCTTCGTCCGTTGCGGCGTTCACTGAGTCCGTGTATGCGTTGAGCGAAACCTTGGAGTCGATGACCAGATGACGGCCGCCGGGCAGGTTCACAATCACGTCGGGGCGGGACTTCTTCTGACGCTCGTCTGGATCTCCCACTGCGTCAAAGGTCTCCTGTACGCGGAACTGCTCGCCTTCGCGCAGGCCGGCTTTCTCCAGCAGATTGCGCACGATGAGCTCGCCCCAGTCACCCTGGGCTTTTGACGAGCCGCGCAGCGCGGTGGTCAGGTTGCGCGCCTCCTCGGCCAGTTGCATGTTCAGCCCGCCCAGCGTGCCGATGAGGGTTTCGAGTTTGGTGACGCCGGTTTTGGAATCGGTCTGGGCCTGCTCAACCTTGGTGCGGAATTCGGTGATTTGCTCACGCAACGGCGTCAGCAGGTGGCCGAGCTCGGTTTTGTTGGCGTCAGAAAATGTCTTCGACTTTTCATCCAGAATTTTTCCGGCAAGGTCCTGGAACTGATGAGCGAGCGCCTGCTTGGCGTTCTCCAGAATCGTTACTTTTTCCGCCAGGCCTTCGCGTTCGCTTTTTAGTTCCGCCTCAAGCATGCTGATGGTGGCGGCCTGGTCGCGCTCGGTGTCGCTCTTGGCGCGCAGTTCTTCACGAAGCGTGCTGCATTCGCTCTCCAGACGGCTGATAGTGCTTTGGCGCTCTGCGGACAGGGCTTCAAAACTCGCCCGGCCTTCTGACTCCGCCTTGGCCTTTCCGAGGGCGTCTTTTGACGAGCCGAGCTCGGCGCTGAGCCGGGCGTTCTCCTGCTCGGCGTGCGCCGTCTTTTCTTTGGACAATGCGCCTTTCAGCCAAAAGCCGAGCAGGGCGGCGATGATCGCCGCCAGCAAATACCAAACCATCTGCATCGAAAATCCTCTTCGCCTAATGTACGCCTTCAGGCTGTGTATTGCAGGGCCGATTTCCACCTGTTTTCTATTCGCCGTTCCCTATTCCCAATTCCCTGCTCCGCTGTGCTTTACACTGCCTCAGCCGCCCGGTAGACTTGAACATTCGGGGCCATGCGCATTTTTTTCGGCGCGATGGTTGTGTTCCCTCGGCCTTTGCCGGTATCGTAGGCAGGCGGAACGGGTTTTTTTGAACTTCGCCCGGACAGATTTTCGAGTTCCCAAAAATGATGAGGAGATTCACGCATGGCCGTTGAAGAGAAAGTCAAGCAGATCATTGTCGAGCAGTTGCAGGTGGACGAAGCCGAGGTTACGCCCGGCGCAAGCTTCCAGGAAGACCTGGGCGCGGACTCGCTCGACGTGGTCGAGCTGGTGATGCAGTTTGAAGAGGCTTTCGATCTCGAAATTCCCGACGAAGACGCGGAGAAGATCAAGACCGTGAAGGACGCAATCGACTACATCGAGAAGAACGCGAAAGGCAGCAAGTAGCCCTTGTCCAATTTGTCCCGCAGAGTCGTGATCACCGGCCTGGGGCTGGTGTGCGGTGTCGGCAACACCGCTCCCGAAATCTGGCGGCAACTGCTGGCAGGCGCCAGTGGCATGGGTCCCATTGAGGGATTCGATACCACTGGCTTTTCCGTCACCTTTGCTGCCGAGGTCAAGAACTTTGACCCGCTGAACTTCGTGGACAAAAAAGAGTCCCGCAAAATGGGCCGCTTCATCCATTTTGCCTTTGCCGCCACTGAAGAAGCCATGGCTCAATCAGGCCTTCAAATCACGCCCGCCATCGCCGAGCGCGTGGGCGTCTTTATCGGCTCCGGCATTGGCGGTTTTGAGATCATTGAGCGCGAACACACCAACTTGCTGCAAGGCGGACCGCGCAAGATTTCGCCGTTCTTCATTCCTGCGGTGATCGTCAACATGGCGGCCGGGCAGATTAGCATTCGCTATGGCGCGCAGGGGCCCATTTCAGCAACGGCTACGGCCTGCGCTACTTCCGCAAATTCCATTGGCGACTCGGTGCGCATGATTATGCATGGCGATGCCGACGTGATGATCGCGGGCGGCGCCGAGGCTTCCGTGACGCCTCTTTCTGTGGGCGGATTTGCCGCCATGCGCGCGCTCTCTACGCGGAACGATGAACCCACCCGCGCCAGTCGCCCCTTTGATAAAGACCGCGACGGCTTTGTGATCGGCGAGGGCGCGGGCATTCTGATTCTTGAAGAGCTCGAGTTCGCCAAGGCGCGCGGAGCAAAGATTCTGGCCGAGGTGATCGGCTACGGCATGAGCGCCGACGCTTTTCATATGACGGGCATTGCCCCGGAAGGCGCAGGCGCGCAGCGCAGCATGAGAGCGGCGCTGAACGATGCGGGCATTGCGCCTGAAGAAGTGGGCTACGTAAACGCCCATGCTACCTCGACGCCGGCCGGCGACGGCAATGAGTCCCGGGCCATCGAACTGGTTTTCGGTGAACACGCGCTGAGCAAGAAGCTGAAGGTTTCCGGCACCAAGTCCATGACCGGGCACCTGCTGGGTGGAGCTGGAGGCCTGGAAGCCGGCATCTCCGTGCTGGCGCTGGTGAATCAGCAGCTTCCACCGACCATCAACCTCGACAATGTGGACCCTGAGTGCCGGCTGGATTATGTGGCCAACAAGGCCATCGATCACAGTTTTGATGTGGCGCTTTCTAATTCCTTCGGATTTGGTGGCATCAACGCTACGCTGATCATGCGGCGCTGGAACGAGTAGTTCCGACAGAAATCGAGTACACAAAAAACAGCGCGAATCCCGATGGGGTTCGCGCTATTTTTTGCCCGCGGAAAGACCGGCGTCAGCTGGAGATGGCGGCGATGCCCGCTCCAATGAGAACAAAAATTACCCACCAGCCAAACACTGCGATGTAACCCGAACTACGCTTGACGCCTGCCACAGTGGCAACGCCGATGCCGAGAAGCACGAGTGTCCAGATCGTAATGATATCCAGCGAACTGGCCACGGAGTAGAGCGCCGCATTCGTGTCGAGGGGATTGAGAAACGCCGCCACATTGGTAGGCGCATAGTTTTTTATGTTGAATGTTTCCGGCGTGGCCCCCGCAAAGATGACGATGGTCCCCAGCAATGGTTTGATGATGCCCGGCAAACCGGCATAGAACCACATGGAGAAAATGCTGCCATAGGTAGCCTTGCCGCCGAAAGCGAAATTGATGGTGCCCCACAGCCCGAGGGACAGCAGCGCTATGCCGCCAAGGACAAACAGCGGACCAGCGATGAAGATGCCCTCGGTCACATACAGGGAAATTTTGGCGGAGACTGCGCGCTGCTCGGGCGGGGCCTGCGCCAGCTTCTCTTCCTGCTTGGGGTTCAGATGAATCTGGTTGTCCACTACCTGCTGCATGCCGATCTTGAGGTCAACGGCCGCAAACAGGATGTAACCGCAGAGCGCAAAAATGACCCACGGCAGCCACCAGCTTTTGTTGCCGCGCTTGATGTCTTCAAATGTCTTGGACGGCGCCGAAAACGCATTGGTAACACGCTGCATTTGCGACAGACCGGGCGCCCCAGGGGCTGGTTCGGCCACAGGTTGAACTTCAAGATCGCTCATGATTCCGCCTCTCGGATGCCGATTTCTCCCGCTGAAGGAGATGAAGAACTTGCAGTCGCAGTCGATTTTTCTGCTAACGATTGCGCGACAGTTTCGTTCCCGGCTGCTCCGGAAAAGAAAATGTTGTTGCCCGCGATTGTACCCTCGATTGGGCGGGAAGGCCCAATCAATTTCGTTCGATCTGAGATCGCTGGTGGAACTTTGGTTTTAGCTTCGGCCTTAACGCCCCATAGCGGCTGCTCCGCCTTGCGCGATGTCGTCGCTCGGGCGGCTTCTGGGCTGCACGGGTTTTTGCCGCGCGCTGGCGGGCCGCGTTGCGGCGATGGGCTGCCCGGGCCTGGTCCGGGTAATTGAGGTGCGTGTAACTGAGGTCCGGGAGATTGAGGTAGGCGGCCTGGGCGGGACGTAGCTCTTGTAGACCGTGATGTGGAAGCAGGCTTGCTGGAACTCCTCTTCGACGTCGATCTTGCCGGCCGCCTGCAAGGGCAGCAACCAGTAGCGCATCCAGCCAATCTCCTGCCGGCTCATCCACTTTTTGGCGATGTCGATGGTGGCTCCGGTCAGGTGCGGGCTCACGATGTCGCCTTCGGCCGCCGCGGCGTTGCCGTTCACAGCCATCAGATGCTTCTGGTACTCGACGGTACGCACCGCCGAGCTGACTTCAAGCGGTGCGTGAAACACAGCCGCATGGGCTCGCGCCAGGTCGGCCAGGAAACGCGCCGTCCAAGGGCGGCAATAGCGATGGTGCTCGGGCAGATCTTCATTCACGGTGAGCGCCGCGGAAACAGGCACGGGAACCAGAAACTTTCGCGCGATGCGGTCAGACAAATCCTCTTCGTCTTCGATCCGCTCCAAACCCTCCGCCTCTGCCCTGTCGTTTTGCCTTTCCAGCGAGATGAGCGACCCGAGCAGCGGCGGCGGCATCACATTCCGCTTCCAGCGCAGCGCGACAGGCTGGACGACCGGGACGGGGGTTGGCTCAGTGGATGAGGCATCATCTGGAATATTTTCCGCAGTCGCCTGAGTCGGTTGGCTTGCCGGGGCCTTTTCGTCCGGCTGTGTGCTTTTGTGCGCCGGGCTGTTTTGGCGGGCCGATGTGATTTGGCGTTCAGGAGTGTTTTTGCGCCGGGCCGAATTTTCAGGCAGCGCAGCTTTGCGCGCGTGGAGGCGTTGTTCAGGGCGCGTCGCGTGTATCTTGAGGCTTGCCGAACGTTTTCGAGCGGCGGCAACGCCGGTTGTATGTGCGGCCCGGCGCATTCCGAGGCGGCTCGTTGGGCGCGCAGTGCCGGCTGGGCGCATAGCTCGGCTGTTGCTAGAGCTGGTCTTGTGGTGCGCGTTGCCCCGGTGGCGGGTGTGTGTGGCTGGTGTTCGAGAGACGGACGAATCAGTCCGGCGGGCCTGCGCCAGCATTGCCGGCGTGGAGAGGGCTGTCAGCCCAAAGGCGACAGCCAGCACGAGAACCAGGAGGGAGGTTCGGCGCATGGGGGATGCGGAGAATCCAGAGCACCTTCAGTGTAGTTCATCAGCGCTGAATTCCGAGTGCCTGCGAAGGTGCGGCTGTGTCCGATAACGAGGGCCTAGTAATTCTTCACGCCGATGGCTGGACGCTCGGCCCCGCTGGGTTTGCCCGCGCTATGCTTGAGGATATGCGCTTTCTGCACTTTAAAGCCTTTTTTGCACGAATGATGGCCAAGATGAATCTGGTCCTGCTACCGTTCCTGGCTAAATTCGGCATTTGGGGCATTGGCGCCCTGGCGCTGCTCGATTCCTCGACCATCCCGGTACCGATGGACGCTTTTCTGGCTTACTCTGTCTGGCACGATAAGAGCCGCTTTGTGTTTTATTGCGTGGCGGGTGCCATTGGCTCCGCAATCGGCGGTCTGCTGCCTTATGGCCTGGGCCGCGCCGGCGGGGAGCTCTTCCTGCTCAAGCGCATCAACCGCGAGCGCTTTGAGAGAATGCGCACGCGCTTCGAGCGCCAGGAGTTTCTGGCCATGATGATTCCCTCCATGCTGCCGCCGCCAACGCCGTGGAAGGCGTTTGTGTTTGCCGCTGGAGTTTTCGAGATGCGGATTGTGCCGTTTCTGCTGGCGGTGTTCTGCGGAAGAATGGTCCGATGGCTGGCGCTCTCGCTCTTGGTGCTCAAGCTGGGGCCCGGCGCGGTGGACGTGGTGAAGGGCCACGCGCTGCCGGTAGTGGGCGTGGTGGGTGCGGTCGCTGTGGCTGGATTTGGCTGGTGGTGGCTGAGGAAGAAACGCAGCGGAAGTCTGGTCGAAGGCTAGGCCTGCTGCGATTTTTGAGATCAGTCCGGCTTGGAGCCTGCGTGGATTGTGGGAAGCGCTGGTTGAGCCGTTTAGACTGAAATTGACTCGTTTGAACGTGATGACACTTCGGTTTGGCAGGATTCGCCGCTTCCAGTTCAATCTTCCGCAACGCATTGCGGCGGGATTGCTGGCTCTCTTTCTCATTCAGGGTCTGTGGCTTACGGAGCACCAGACACTGACGGACCGCGACTACCAATACGCTCGCTGCGGGCGTGAGACCTGGGAGCGGCCGTCGGCGCTGGCCGGCTATTACACCAGCTGCGGCAATATTCATGACGGAATTCTGGGCTACCGGCTCGCCGGGCTGCCGCTGACGCTGAATCTGCTGGCGGAGCGGGGGCTGGACGTGTTTCGCAAGCCGGAGGACCGGGTGATTCAGGCCAGCGGCGAGGTGAGCACGTGGGAGCTGCGGCACCAGCTTACGCATGTATTGCTACTTCTGCGACTACCGTTTCTGCTGGCTGGATGCACGCTGGGCGCGGGGCTGTGGTGGGTGACGCGACGGCTTTATGGCAATCTGGGCGGGTACACGGCGTTGGCGCTCTATTGTTTTTCTCCCGCTGTGCTCAGGGTCTGCGTGGCGCCGAGTGCGGAGGTGCTGGCGGCGCTCGGAGTGTATGGCGGCGTGTACACCTGCGTTGGCGTGGCCCACGCCATGCAAGGGCCGGTGGCCAAGTGGCGACCGCGCATTGTGCTGTTGACGGCGGCTTTCGGCCTGGCGGCGGCAGCGCACATTGCGGCATTGCCGACCGTGGCGCTGCTGGGACTGGCGTTGATGGTATGGGTGGCCGAGGGACGCAGAAGCCAGGTGCTGCCGGTGGTGCTGGCGGCGTCGTTTGGGGCGCTGCTGGTTCTGTTTGCCTGCTACGGATTTTCGCCCGATGCGTACAGTTATGTTTTTCGGTCGGCGGCAGGATTTATGTGGGTATCGCTCGATCCGGCGAGGCGCTTTTTCTCGATGCTGGAAAACGCGGGCATTACGGTAGCGGCTGCGGCTGCGCTGGTGCTCTACCTGGGGCTCAAGCGGTCGCGCTACTTCGGCAATACAGCTCCGTTACTTTGCGCGCTGGTGTTGGTGGTGCTCGTCATGACAGGGGTTCCGGGCAGCCCGTGGCTGTGGGCGCTGCCGTTTCTGCTGACGTTTGTGGGTGGGGTGTTCGCGGACGCATACGAGGGACCGCGAGGCCGGCTGGCTGTGGTTGCGGCGGGGACGATTGTCGTGCTGCAGGCGGTGTTCTGCGTATTGAGCTTGCCGGGGCTGCTGTAGGGAAATGGGATCAATTCGTTGCCCTCAAAAAGGCATTTGACGACATTAGGCATTCCGGAACATAATTAACCCAGGTGGAGTTGGTTCGACAGGCCTGACCGGGAGCAAGGCCCGTAAGACTGGAGAGAATATGACTTCCGGAATTAAGAAGCAGTGGCTGGTGGAGTTTCATGATGAATTTCTGCCTGAGTTTCGAGAATTACCGGCATTCGTGAAAAGAGAGCTTGCGGCTCGCTTGGAGCGTCTGCAGGCGCAGGGGCCGCTGTTGGGAAGGCCGTTTGTTGACACGCTTAAAGGCACCCAACACGCGAACATGAAGGAGTTGCGTTTCGAGGCCGATGGCGGGGTTTGGCGCGTAGCCTTTGCATTCGATCCGGAGCGAACCGCCATCTTGCTGGTCGGAGGTGATAAAGCCGGAGTTTCCAAGAGCCGGTTTTATACAGACCTGATTGAAATTGCAGATAGGCGCTTTGCGCAGCATCTGATTCAGGTGCGCATTCGACAACAGAAGAGGAACGACAAAAAATGACGATCCCTTACGAAGAGGTATTCAAAGAGTTCTCCGCTGAAGATCAGCAATGGATCAAGCAACGAGCGCAGGAACTGAAAGCCGAAGAACTGAATCTGCGCGAAGTGCGCCGTCTGCGCAAACTCACTCAGACGCGCCTCTCCAAAAAGCTCAAGATTGGCCAGGAGGGAGTTTCGCGCATCGAGAAGCGGACTGATCTCTACATCTCAACGCTGCGCAGCTATGTGGAGGGGGTTGGCGGCAAGCTGAAATTGGTGGTTGAATTGCCCGATCGACCGCCGGTGATTTTGTCTGGACTGGGCGAGGACCGGAGTGAGATGAAGGCCAAAAAGAAGGCTGGGAACGGCACCAAATCGAAGGCTAAAACGGGCCGCGCGGCGTGAGCCCTCCGGAGCTTCCGGCTCACGCCCGCTAGATTACTATAAATTAAAGCAAAATAAGGACTTATTTCGATGGTTTGGCCATTGCTGAAACAACCTTTGAACGGGTAAAATAGACGTACAGCCCACGGAGCCCGGCCCCGCTTTTTCCGGACCTTCTCTGCCGCCTTCCGGTGGGCTTGAGAAAACCCTATGGCAGACGATCAGAATCCCTTGCTCCCTCTTCAAGGTGGTACGCCACCCAACGGCGGTACCAACCTTATTCCGATCAATATCGAAGAGGAGATGCGCCGCTCGTATCTCGACTACTCGATGTCGGTGATCATTGGCCGGGCGCTGCCGAGCGCCCTGGACGGACTGAAACCGGTGCATCGGCGCGTGCTCTACACGCTGAGCGAGATGGGCCTGGAGCATAACAAGAAATATGCCAAGTGCGCCAAGGTGGTGGGCCAGGCCATGGGTGTGTACCATCCTCACGGCGACTCGGCCATCTACGACACGCTGGTGCGCATGGCGCAGCCGTTTACGCTGCGCTACACGCTGGTGGACGGGCAGGGCAACTTCGGCTCGGTGGACGGCGATCCGCCAGCGGCCATGCGCTATACCGAGTGCCGCATGTCGCGCATTGCCGGCGAACTGCTGTCGGACATCGAGATGGAGACGGTGGACTTTACGCCGAACTACGACGAGTCCACGTTTGAACCCGTAGTGCTGCCCACGCGCATTCCGAACCTGATCGTGAATGGGTCGAGCGGGATTGCCGTCGGCATGGCGACCAACATTCCGCCGCACAATTTGACGGAAGTCATCAACGCGGCCATTGAGTTGGTGAACAATCCGCACGCCGGCCTGCTTGAAGTGTTGAAGCACGTGCAGGGCCCGGACTTCCCCACCGGCGGATTCCTCTACGGCAAGTCCGGCATTCCGCAGGCCTATAAGACCGGCCGGGGCCGCTTCATGATGCGCGCCAAGGTGGCCACGGAAAACCTGACCAAGGAAAAGCAGGCCATCATTGTCACCGAGATTCCTTACCAGGTAAACAAGTCCAAGCTCATTGAGCGCATTGCCGAGCTGGTAACGGAAAAGATTGTCGACGACATCAGCGACGTGCGCGACGAGAGCGACCGCGACGGCATGCGCATCGTCATTGAGCTCAAGCGCGGCGCACAACCGGAGATTGTTCTGAACCAGCTCTACAAGCACACGCAGATGCAGGAAAGCTTCTCCATGATCTTTCTTGCGGTGCTGAATGGGCAGCCGCGCGAGCTCTCGCTCGACCAGGCGATCCGCGCGTTCATCGATCATCGCGTGGATGTGGTGCAGCGGCGCACGGTCTTCCTGCTCAAGAAAGACCGCGCGCGTGAACACATTCTGGAAGGCCTGAAGATTGCGCTCGACAATCTCGATACAGTCATCAAGATCATTCGCGGTTCGGGCTCGCGCGTGGAAGCTCGCGAGAATTTGTATGCGTGGGGCAAGGGCACGGAGATTCTGGTTACGCTGGACCGCGAACGCATGGCGCACGAGGAAAAGGGACTCACGCTTCGCCAGATCGATGCCATTCTCGAATTGCAGCTCTATCGCCTGACACAGCTTTCCATCGACGAACTGCTGAACGAGTTGACCCAGGTGCGGGCGCGCATTGCCGAGTACGAAGCAATCCTGGCCAGCGAAACCAAGCTGCGCGCGGTGATTGTGAAGGAGCTTGAAGAGGTTCGCGACAAGTATGGCGACGCGCGGCGCACGCAGATTGTGGACGAGAGTGCGGAGTTGCAACTCGAAGACCTGATCGCCGACGAGCAGGTTGCCGTGACCGTCTCGCACCAGGGCTATCTGAAGCGGACGCCGATCAGCATCTATCGCCAGCAACGGCGCGGCGGCACCGGACGCACCGGCATGAAGACGCGCGAAGAAGACTTCGTCGCGCAGCTCATTGTCGATTCCACGCACGCGTATCTGCTGTGCTTCACCAATACCGGGCGCGTCTACTGGGTCAAGGTCTACGAGATTCCCGACGTGGGCGCGGCGGGCAAGGGCAAATCGATGCAGAGTTTGCTCGACCTGCAACCGGGCGAAAACGTGCGCGCCATTCTGCCGGTGCGCGACCTGGAAGAAGAAGGCAAGTTCATCTTCTTCACCACGCAAAAAGGGACCGTAAAAAAGACTCCCCTCAAGGACTTCTCGAACGTGATGGCGCGGGGCATTATTGCCATTGGCATCGACAAGGATGATGAGCTGGTCAAGGCGCGCATCACCGACGGCTCGCAGATCGTCTTTCTGGCCACGCATCTGGGCATGGCCATCCGCTTCGACGAGAATGACGTTCGCTCGATGGGACGCCCGGCCTACGGCGTGCGTGGCATCGACCTAGCCAAGAACGATTATGTGGTCGGAGTTGCGGTGACGCCCAAGGTGCATGAGCCCGGTGAATACCGGATTCTTGCCATCACCGAAAACGGCTTTGGCAAGCGCACCGATGTTGAGGAGTATCGCTTGCAGACACGCGGCGGCAAGGGCGTGAAGAACATGGCCGTCACTCCGCGGATTGGCCGCGTCAGCAGCATCCAGCTGGTGGACGACACGTCGGAGCTGATGGTGATCAGCCAGTTCGGCAAGATCATCCGCATCGACACCAAGACCATCCGCGCCGCAGGACGAGCCACGCAGGGCGTTCGCCTGCTGAACCTGGAGCCGGAAGACAAGGTAGCTGCCGCGGTGATCATTCCGCCGGAAGAACTGAAGGACGATGAACCGACGCTGTTGCAGTGAGACATTGCGCAATCGGCTGGAATAACACGGACTCCGCGAGGGACCTTTATTGCGGCGCTGCCGAGGAAACAAACACCTGTTGCGGGGCGGTAACCTGTAAGCCCAACCCCGTTACCTTCAGCTTCAGCGTTTCTACGGTGGGCTTGCGATCGAGCCGCGCTGTAAAGTCCAGTGCGTACTGGTTGTCGAACCGGCGCATCAGATCGTCGAAGTACGGCTGGAACGAAACCGGATTGCCCGCGCCCGACCAGTAGCTGTAGCCGCCGGTTGCCTCGGTCAATGCATTCAATAAACTCTGGCCGCCGTTGGCCGTCATGGAGTCCTCGCCGCCATCTGCCCGGCTGCGCCAGTAGATCGAATACACCACCAGCCTGGCCTGCACGGCATCGCGGATTGCCGCCTGAACATACGGGTCGTCAGGATCGAAGCGTCGGTTATTGGGATCTACGCCATCACTTAACAGCACCACCTCGCGGCGCGTCTTGCGGTCTGGCGAGGGCCAGTTCCGCGCCATATCCGAAAGGCTGAAGTATGGGTTCGTCGGCGGACCGGCCGGCAGATGAAGCTCGCTCAAGGCCTGCTTGCGATCGGCGGTCAACGGACCCGCCATGGCGACTTGTCCATTCTGCATGTAGCCCACGGCAACCTTCGTGTCCGGCTCAAGATTCTGAATGAAGTTCCCGATCTCTTCGAACTGACGGCCCAGGTTGCGCGCCCCGGAGTCGATCAGCACGACCAGTTCCAAGCCGTCGTTAGCGCCCTTGTATGGGGCCCAGCCGGTGACGGTCGCGTCTTTGCCATTGGCCTTGGCGCTCACGTCCTGCTGCGAAACGTTGGGAGCCACTTCGCTGTGTTTGGTGAGGATGGTCACCACGGCCCTTCCCTGGCCAGTGTTCTGCGCCAACGCCGGCGCGGCCATCAGCAACGCAACCGCCAAGGCCGCCAATCCAGTGTTCTTCATGCGATTTGTCCCTTCGAATTTCTACGAGCGCCGGCAGCCGTTTATCTGAATGCAAGCGGGAATATCTATAGTGTTAGACGCGGCCGGGGCCTTAACGCGCCGGGTGACGACGTGCGGACCTTTTGAATCTCCGTTGTTCGTTATTCCCCGCCCACGGCCTTGGCGAACGAGTAGAAGAAGTCGAGCGATTTCCAGTACGAGTCTGCGGGCAGCCGTTCGTCCTGGCCATGTGCGCGGTCGTCGTCCCGCTCCAGCGCAATGGCCGAGTAGCCGTAGCAGGGAATGCCCGCCTGGGCGAAGTAGATGGAGTCGCTGGCGCCGTTTTCCATTACCGGCGTGACGGGCGTGCCGGGCCAGATGGCTTGCGTGAACCGCGTCAGGGGCTCGAAGACTTCCGGGATGGGCGCGGGCGGAACCATGGCTTTGCGTTCCGGCGCCGTGTCGGCGACGACTCCGGCATCGGAGACGTACTTCACCGTCAGCTTCTCATCACCGAAGATTCCAATGAGCACCTGGCGAATTTCTTCCGGCGAGTGGCCTGGAAAGATTCTGCAGTTCACGTTGGCCTGCGCCGACTGCGGCAGCGCATTGTTGGCGTGTCCGCCGCTGAGCCGCGTGGCCACGCAGGTGGTGCGAAAGTTGGAGTTGAAGCTGGGCTCGGCAGCGCTGAGGCGCGCGGCAGCCGCCAGGTCGGGAGGCGTGCCCAGAATCGCACGCATATCGGCGGCGGATTGGCCCGTCTCCTGACCGGCCAGGTTCTTAAAGTAGGTGCGCGTGACCTCGTTCATCTCGAACGGAAACGAGTAGGCCGCCAGCTTGTTCAGCGCCGTGGTCAGCTCATAGATCGCGTTGTCCGGACGCGGAATAGAGCTGTGGCCACCTCGATCGGTTGCTGTCACCTGATAGTCGGAGTAGACCTTCTCCGTCGCTTCCACGTCGGCCACGACGGCGCGGCCGTGGTCCAGTTCCACGCCGCCGGAATCGGGATTGATGACGAATGCGGCGTCGACCAGGTCGCGACGCTGCTTTACCAGCCAGTCCGCGCCGTTGAACTTGCCGCCCTCTTCATCGGCCGTGAGCGCAAGAAGCAAGTCACGCTTGGGCTTGTAGCCCTCGCGATGCAGGCGCAGGAATGTAAACACGAGCGCGGCGTCAGAGTCCTTCATGTCCTGCGTGCCGCGCCCATAGTAGTAGCCGTCCTTCTCCACAAACTGGAAGGGATCGGTCGACCAGTCCGAACGCAAGGCCTGTACCACATCCATGTGGCAGAGAAACAAGACCGGCTTCTCGGTTGGCGCTCCGGCGGCGCGGATGCGCACCACCAGGTTCATTTTGCGAGCGTCCGGGCCCACAAGCTGCACGTCCTCGGGCGCGAATCCCGCATCCAGAAACCGCTTCTGCATGGCCGCTGTAGCCGTGGTTACGTTGCCCAGCGGCGTGTCCGTGGTGTTGATCTCGATCAGTTGCTTGAAGATCTCTTTGGCCTGCGCCCGATCAGCCGCGGAGGTTGTGGGCAGAGGACTCTGGGCACTCGCGATCGAGGGAAGACAGGCTGCTCCGGCGCAGGCGGCAAGAGCGAGGACGGCAAGGGAGCAGGAGAACTCATTTTGGCGCATGAGCGCATTGTATCTCCAGCTATGGGTAATTGCCGCAATCAAAATAGGTTGTCCGCGTTTGCGTCCCGCCGCAAATCGATTTATCGTGGTGCCACGACTTATTCGAGGTGCAGTATGCAGTTCAAATTCCTGGTTGCCGCTTCTCTGCTTGCTTTTACCGTTACAGCCGCCGCGCAAATGTCTGACAAGCCGCTGAAGCGCCCCCGGATCACCGGGATCTCACATATCGCTGTCTACACCTCGAACCCCACGGCCACGGAACACTACTATGTGGACATTGTTGGTGCGGTGAAGGGGGCCGACCCTGAGAGCCCCCTGGGCGTGCGCTACGCCCTCAGCGCGACGCAGTTCATTGAGGTGCTGCCTTTGCCCGAGGGAGCGGGCGTCAATCGCCTGGACCATACCGCATGGAACACTGTCGACGCTGAGGCTCTGCGCCGTTATCTTGGTCTGAGGGCGTGGAAAGTTCCGGGCCAGGTGGAAAAAGGCAGCGACGGCAGCCGCTGGTTCGCGACCAAGGACCCGGAAGGCAACAAGGTGGAGTTTGTGCAGCCGCCGGAGAACGCCAAGCCGTTTGCTGCTCCCAATGCCATCGGCCACCACATCATCCACGTCGGCTTTCTGGTTCACAATCGCGCCGTCGAGGACACCTTCTACCGCGACCTGCTCGGCTTTCGGCCTTACTGGTTCGGCGGCATGGTCGAGGGCAAAATCGACTGGGTGAGCCAGCAGGTTCCAGACGGCCACGATTGGCTGGAATACATGATGACCAGCGGGCCTTCGGGCTCGGGGATTCCCGCTAACATTTCGCAGCACAGCCTGGGCGTGCTGGATCATCTTTCGATTGGCGTGGACTCGGTGGAAGCTGCCCACAAAATACTGCAAGATGGCAACCGGTTGGGGGGCACGCACGACGCGCATACCCAGATCGGCAGAGATGGCAAGGGGCAGTTCAATCTTTATGACCCCGATGGCATCCGGCTGGAACTGATGAATTTTCACGCAAGCGAGAAGCCGTGCTGCTCGCCGTTTACTGCGGATGATCCGGCGAAGTAAGCAACAGCCGGGTGTCTCTACATTCATCGGTTGAGGCGGCGGAATGCCGATCCTAGGATCACCTTGCGCGCCTTTTCAATTGATGCTTGATTCGACTGCGTTCGAGCGGGGGTCTGTCTATCTGCCAATAACTTCCGGGTTGGCGACAACGCGCTCGCAATTTCATTGACCGCCAGTGCCGCCTCTCTTTAGCATTGCTTTCGACTTTCTGGAATCTTCACAAGGACACGAGTGCCTATGCGCAATTTCGCCATAACTATTATGCTTGCCGTGTTTGGAGCCTGCTGTTACTCGCAAAGTGCCGTCCCGAAAGCAGACCAACAAGATGCCCCCGAAATCGCTGCAAGGAAAGCTGTTTTAGTCGACCTCGACACGCGCAAGAAGAACCTCATTGCTCAATCGGACGACATGGCCTCAATAGCGAAATCGTTGAATGGCTTCGACTTCAATAACGCGATGTCAATATCCGACCACGCACAGCATGGAATGATATATTTGGATGCGGTTTACTGGTTTGTCGGCACATACGACAGAATGCAATGCGTCGAAGACAAGAATGCCGCTAAGGCTGTGCTTCAGGATCGCCTTAGTTTCTACGCACTCATGCTCGATATGGCCGTTGATCGAACGAATGGGCGACTAGGGTTAACCCGCGTACCTGCTGTGGCGCAGCAGGGGCAACGTATCAGAGACGAATTGCGGGCCGCCAAGAATAAGCTCGACGAAATCGCAGCATCCCTAAAGTGACTGGAGTACGATTCCGCTATGGCTTACGACCGCTGAGGCAGGATCGTTGTAGCGGTGTGGCCGATCGATGGGGAGACACTTCTATTGTCACTTCTTCTGAATCTCGGCGAACTGGCATTCTAGCGATGTAAACCAAAACACCCTGTCGAACTGAAACGGAATGCGCCAAGCCTCTATTCCGTGCGGAATGGGCATGCTCCGCGCCACAGTCACCCCTGTGTAAAGCAGGAGCCACAGTTCCGCACCATCGGGCAAGTTCGAGCGGTAGGTATCAACGAGGCTGTCTTTCGCGGCTATCCGGGCTTCCACCTGTGTGCAGATATCGGCCAGCGTGACGCCGCCAACTTCGCCGCTCCACCAATCTCCGGGATTTGACTCTGCCACAATAACGACTGATTCGAAACCATCCGGAGTGTCCGTGTACCTGAAAGGCGCAACCGGATTTGCACGATGAGCGTTCGCTTGAACGAATTTCGACAGTGCACGGGCCAGTTCGCGCTTACTGCGCCTCTTGCCCCTTGTGTTCGTGAAGTACGCACTTACATGAATGGGATTAGCATTTGGCGCAGTGTAGTAGTCCCTTTGGGCTGTTTCGATGATTTCTCGGTGAAATGATTCTTCCTCAACCGGAGAAATGCCGTGGTTGCTGCTGGCTGGTCGCAACACCTCCGTAAGCTCTATTCCCAATGCGCCGCTCGTCGTCTGAAATCTGAAGTCAGGTTCCTCGCTGGAGAGTTCTCCGGAAGGTATGGGCACGCCCACATTCCGGGCAGCCGCGAGGTACCACGATTCGATTCTCTTTTGTTCATTGCTATTGCCGGGCATTAGACCTAGTTTAGCGTCGCAATCGTTAAACCGGAATCATAATGCCAGTAACTCCAACTGGTTGCTTCCCCTGGGCTTGAGCAGTCCCAAGGAGCCAACTGGCGGATTACCGGCCAATCCGGAAATTACTGGTTGATTAACGCCCCCTACTCCCAAGCGCGAAACCGAGCGGTGCAGCGCGAAGGCCTTTCGTCGCGCTAAAATTCAACTATGCCCGCCACTGCACTCGCTCCTGAAGTCCTGGCCAAGTACGAGCCCGTCATCGGACTCGAGGTCCATGTTCAGCTCCTCACCGCCACCAAGGCCTTCTGTAGTTGCGCCAACCACTTCGGCTCGGAGCCGAATACCAACATTTGCCCGGTTTGTCTGGGACTGCCGGGCGCTCTGCCGGTGCTCAACTCCAAGGCTGTCGAGTTCGCGACGCTGGCCGCGCTGGCCATCAACTGCCAGGTCCGCGAGCGCTCCATCTTTGCGCGTAAAAACTACTTCTATCCCGACCTGCCCAAGGGCTACCAGATTTCGCAGTTCGATAAGCCCATTGCGGAGCATGGATACATCGATGTGCCTACCGCCGACGGGACAATGAAGCGCATCGGCGTGACGCGGCTGCACATGGAAGAAGACGCGGGCAAGAGCCTCCACGACGGCTTTGCGGACTCCTCCACAAGGACGTACCTTGACTTGAACCGCTGCGGAACGCCGCTGATTGAGATCGTCTCTGAACCTGACATGCGCACGCCCGACGAAGCTTTCGAGTACCTGACGCGCCTCAAGGAAATTCTGCTCTACACCGGCGTCTCCGACTGCAACATGGAGGAAGGCTCGCTGCGCTGCGATGCCAATGTCAGCGTGCGCATTAAAGGCGCGGCGAAGTTCGGCACCAAGGCCGAAGTCAAAAACGTGAACAGCTTCCGCTACGTCCGCGCCGCGCTTGAATACGAGATCGAGCGCCAGATTGAAACGATCGAGTCCGGCGGCCGCGTGATCCAGGAGAGCCGGCTGTGGAACGCCGCCGAAGGGCGCACGTTTTCCATGCGGTCAAAGGAGCAGGCGCACGACTATCGCTACTTCCCTGAGCCGGACCTGCCGCCGTTAATTGTTTCATCTGAATTTATGGAACGCAGAAGAGCGGAGCTGCCGGAGCTGCCCGAGGCTCGCCGCGCGCGCATGATTGCAGAATACGAACTCGCGCCGCAGGACGCAGCCACGCTCACTGCATCTCGCGAGTTCGCCGACCGCTTTGAAGCTGCCGCGCGCACGGCTCGCAATCCGCGCCGCGTAGCCAATGTGCTGCTGAGCGAGGTGGGCGGAAGGCTCAAGGCGCTGGGCCTCGAACAGGAGCAGTCTCCGGTGTCGATGGCGGGAATTGTGCTGGCTGCCGATCTGCTTGACGAGGGCAAGATCAGCTCAAAACAGCTTAAGCAGTTGTTTGACGTTTCCTTCGAGAACAGCGAGGACTTCTCCGCCGTCTACGAGCGCGAGAAGCCGGAGCAGATTACCGATGCTTCAGCGATTGAGACCCTCATCGACCAGGTCATCGCGGCCAACCCCAAGCAGGTGGAGCAGTATCGGGGCGGCAAAAAGACGGTGGCCGGTTTCTTCGTCGGCCAGGTGATGAAAGCGTCCAAGGGCCAGGCAAACCCGGCACTGCTCAACGAACTCGTGGTGCGGAAGCTGGAGGGGTAGCCCGCTTCTACTTCAGCTTCAACTCCGTCACGAAATCCTTGCGCGCGTCCCACTGGCTTACTGTTTTCACGGCGCTCTTGTGCCCGTTCTTTTCCGCCCACAGATCATGGTCTTCTGACATATCCACCTGGGTGAAGCGAAACGCGCCCTTGGGGTCGGAGGTGAAGCTACGGATGGTTTTGGTCTTCAGGTCTTTGATGAAAACCGTGGCGCCGGAGACTGGGTTGGAACGGGTGTCAACGACCGTGCCATCCACTACCCGCTGACCGATGTTTTGCCCCCATGCCAGTGGCGGACTTACCAGGCTCCCCGACGGCACCATGGGAACCACCCCCGCCGCCGCAATCACAAATGCCACGCCAGCCAGCACTTTTGAACCTCGAAACCTCACTCGTCCTCCTCTTGTTCCGCAAGCGGTTCATCGTCATCATCCAGATCGCCGTCTACCCGCGCCAATTCCAGCGGTTCTACGCCGACCACCTCGTATTCGGTCCCGCATTCCTCGCAGGCAACCACATCGCCTTCCTCTACCTCGTCCAATTCGATGTCAAGTCCATTTTCGCACTCAGGGCAGTTGGGCATGGCAGTCTCCTCTCATTCCAGAGAATTTCATTTTCTAAGATGACGGTACCTCGCGGTACGACAACGTTATTCTTTGGGAAAACCGCTCTCAGGTCAAGGGGGGACGGTCCTAGCTTGTCCCCGACCCTCCCATCAGGAGAATTGTCCCATGAGATTTCCCCGTTCGATCCTACATTGCGGACCGGACGGGAGTGCTTTTTCTGAGCACCGACTCCCATACACAGCTCGACTTGCTCACGAACGCCAGCCGCCCTCTTTGGGCGTTTCCGTCCGGACGATGGTGGCCTAGTTGCGGCTCCGTGACGGAACGTCGGCGCTCGATTCGACGCGCGCGGCCCTGTGCAGGCTCATCTGCCGCGTTCCATCCATGACATCGGCCCGCTCCAACGTATACCCTGTGAACAGCGATGCCCAGACTTGGCGCCAGCTCGTTTTCCTTCCCCGAATTTCGCGGCGCCACGCGCCTGCTGCTGGTGGTCAACCTGGCCGCTTTTTTTGGTCTCCTGCTGGCGGAGCTGGTGTTTCCCCAAACAGTGGGCGCGCTCATCCGATACCTCAGCTTTCAGCCCAATGTCTTCCTTCACGGCGCTCTGTGGCAGCCCTTCACCTATAGCCTCATCCATCTCGGCCTGATGGGGACGCTCTTCGAGCTGCTCTCGCTGTGGTTTCTGGCCGGCTTTCTTGAGAATCTGCATAGCCAGAGCTGGATCAACGGCCTCTACGCCGTTTCCGTGCTGGGCACCGCGGCCGCGGGCTTGGCTATTTACGCTGTCAGCGGCACACTGGGGATGCGGTTGCTTACTGTTCCGCTCTACGGCTGTTTCGGGGGCATCTTCGGTCTCCTGGTGGCCATCGGCGTGCTCTATGGCGACATGGAGTTCCTGCTCTTTTTCACCATCGGCATCAAGGCCCGCTACATGGCCGTGCTTTACGGACTCATCTCCATCGCCATGCTTTTCGGCGAGCAGCGCATGTATGCCTTTGCGCAATTAGGCGGCGCGCTTGCCGGTCTGCTCTTTATCCGGCTGGCTCCGCGCCGCGGCATCAGCTTCACCTTCAGCGAACAATGGTATGGGCTGCGCAACCGCTATTACCGGTGGAAGCGCCGCCGCGCCGCCCGCAAATTCGAGGTCTACATGCGATCTCAGGGCCGCACTGTCCGCTTCGACGGCCAGGGGCGGCAGCTCGACGATGACCCCGACGACAAGAAGCGCTGGAATTAGAGTCTCTCATCCGGAGTTATCCAGCAGATGCCGCACATGTCCAAAGTTGAACTGCACCTGCATCTTGACTGCTCGCCGAGCTACCAGGCCGTTTCCCGCCTTGCCCCGGCCATCACCCGCGAGCAGTTCGACGCCGAGTTCATCGCCCCGCCGCAGTGCTCAAGTCTGGCCGATTTTCTTACCCGCGCACCACGCGGATTTCAGTTGATGCAGACCGAAGACGCTCTTCGCCTGGTCACCGAAGACCTGTTTGAACAGCTCAGTCTGGATCGCGTGATGTATGCCGAGATTCGTTTTGCTCCCTTGCTGCATCTGGAGCAGGGCCTCGCGGCGGAAACAGTGGTCGCGACCGTCGAGCGCGTCACGGAGCAGTGCATTCGGGCGACGGGGATTGAAGCACGCCTGATCCTATGTACGCTGCGGCACTTCAATGCCGCGCAAAGCCTGCAGACCGCGCAGCTTGTCGACCGCTTCCAGGGCAGCCGCGTGGCGGCGCTCGATCTAGCCGGAGACGAGGCCGGCTTTCCCATTGATGCGCATATCCCTGCGTTTCATTTTGCGCTTGAGCATGGGCTTGCCCGCACCGCCCACGCCGGAGAAGCGCGCGGAGCCGACAGTGTATGGGAGACGCTGCGGGCTTTCCAACCTTCGCGCATCGGCCACGGCGTACGCAGTGTTGAAGACCCGGCGCTGGTTGAGCATCTGCGCCGCGAGCGCATTCATCTGGAGGTGTGCCCCACCAGCAACGTGCAAACCCGCACCAGCCGCAGTTACGCCGAACACGCTGTCGACCGCCTGTTTCGCGCCGGCGTTTCTCTGGGCATCAACACGGACACCCGCACCATTACAAACATAACGCTGGAGCAGGAGTACGACCGGCTTCGCGAGCATTTTGACTGGGGCAGCGAAGAGTTTCTCGCCTGCAACCGCGAGGCTCTGCGAGCCGCCTTCATCGATGAGCCGGTGCGAACGCGCCTGCTTGCTCAGCTCGCCGCGAGCTGATTCACGCGCTCACTCGCCCGCGAACTTCACGCTCTGCGCAATCTGCATGACCGTCCCGTTGATCTGCTGCGCCTGGTCGTTGGGCGCGGACGAGATCAGGACGAGGTAGTTCCCGCCACCAGCGCTGATGCTCACCACCAGCACCGATACCCGCGCTCGCTTGGGATTGACTCCGGTCGCGTTGGTTCCATGCGCCGCATGTCCGTTGTTCTGGAAGTCGCCTTGGTTCAGCACTTTGAAGTCCTTGTACTGAGCCTGAATCTGCTGCACGATCTTTTGGTTCACGTCGCTGGGTTGGGCTCCGGTTCCGGTGGCGACCGTTACCCAACTCGCGCCGCTGCTCAACGTCAGATTGCCGTTGTCGTTCGCCGTGTTCCATCCGGGCGGAACAGCCAGCGAATACCTGCCTTGCGGGTCAGAATACCGCCCCTGCGAGTTATGGGACGCGTCAGAGCCGGAATCTCCGCGGGATGGAAATTGCCCGCCCGCTTGAGGCTGACCTTGAGGCGGCGCCTGGGCATCGTCCGCGCCCTGCATGGACGACTGACCGCCGGCCCCAGGAATGGGTCCGCTATTTTCCTGCATTCCCGCAGCCGGCAGAGCCTTGAAGCTGTTTTTGATGGATTCCAGAGGAACCACAACCTTGAGAAAGGCATCGCCCGGCGAGGCGGTCACCATAAGTGCGACCACGCCAGGCCTGCTGGCAGCCGCGAATTTCATCAGCTCCGGTCCGCTTGCTCCATTGCAGTGAACCAGAAGAAATGATCCGTTCAACCCTGCCAGCTTGGTTGGTCCGCGCTGTTCGACCTTGGCTTGCGGGCAACTCTGCGGAAACTGCTGCTCAACTCCCTCAAGCTCCTTCTCTGCCGTGGGCGTGTTTGCTTCCGGCCCACGCATCACGCCGAGCGTCACGCTGACTTTGGTCTTCGCATCCACAATCGAAATCATTGGAGACCCAGGCTGCGCCTGCGTCTGCCAACCGGCTGGAATGTTCACCGTGTAGGCTCCGCCCGGGTCGCTGTACACCTGTTTGCCCTGAGCGTGTGCTTGCATTGCGCCCGCGCAGATGCAAACCATGGCCAGAACTGAGATTGTCGATTGATCGCCTTTTGTTGTTCCCGCCGGAGCCACCGGCGGCTCCGGATGAAATGAATATCCGCGGCTGGCGTAATAGCGGCGGCAGCCATAGATCAGTGTGGCCACAAACAGCAGGATTCCACCAAAGATAGCTGTCATCATGAGGGCCACATGGGCGCGCATGGTTGTTGACCGAACCAGGGGAATCAGAAATCCCCCCACTAACACGGCCGTCGAACCGAAGATGATCAAGAACCCCTTCCATGACCATTCGCCCGTGCGCTTGGCCTGTCTGTATTGGGAATACGCCATCGAAAGGACGAACAGAACAGAAATCAGTGAAATCATGGAATGTCTCCTGCCTGGTTCGCGCCATCCGCGCGGGAAGCGACTCACTGCCTTCGTCGAGCATTGGGGATCGCACCGCACGCCGTTCCGTGGGGTTGGCAGAGTAAAATCTCTACTGAAATGTCCACCAGACTCGTCTTTCTCTTTCCGGGCCAGGGTTCGCAGGCTGTTGGCATGGGCCGCGATCTCGCGGATCGTTTTCCTATCGCCGCGCAGACCTTTGCCGAAGCCGATGAGGCCCTCGGTTTCTCGCTCTCGAAACTCATCTTTGAAGGTCCCGAAGAAGACCTGAAGCTGACGGAAAACACCCAACCGGCCATTCTCACCGTCAGCGTTGCCGTCTGGCGTGTGCTGGCGCAGCACGGCATTCATCCGGCTCTGGCTGCCGGCCATTCGCTCGGCGAGTGGTCTGCACACGTGGCTGCCGGAACCCTCAGCTTTGCCGATGCCGTCCGCGCCGTCAAAGCGCGCGGCCATGCCATGCAATTGGCCGTTCCGCCTGGACAGGGCGCCATGGCCGCTGTGCTTGCGCTGGCTGCCGATCAGGTGGCTGAAGCCTGCCGGGAAGCGGCGGCGGAAACCGGCCTCACCGTGGCTGCGGCCAACCTCAACTCTCCCACGCAGACCGTGATCTCCGGCGCTCTGGCCGCTGTCGAGAAAGCCTCGGCGCTGGTGAAAGCAAAAGGAGCGCGACGGGCGGTGATGCTGCCGGTGAGCGCGCCCTTCCACTGCGCGCTAATGCAGCCGGCACAGGAAGAAGTGGCGCGCGTGCTTGCCGGTCTTGCACTCAACGATCCCAGCATTCCCGTAGCCGCCAACGTTACCGGCGGTCTGGTCACCACGGCAAGCGAGGCCCGAGACGCTCTCATCCGCCAGGTGACCGGTGCCGTCCGCTGGGTTGACTGCGTCCATGCGCTGATTGCGGCGAGACCTACACACTTCGTCGAGGCCGGTCCCGGCAAGGTTCTGTGCGGCCTCTTGAAGCAGATCGATCCTGCGCAAAAATCTCTCAACGTGGAAGACCCGGCCAGCCTGGAAGCTACGTTGGCGGCTTTGGCGGCTGCGTAATCTGCCGCATTGGAATTCTTTGGGCCCATTCGCGCTATAAACACTACGGGGCTCCATTCACCTCGCATTTCCGCGAAGTGAATGGAGCCCCGTGACCTTATTGCCGAACCTCCGTTCGCAGCCTTCCATGGCCCCGGATTTTACGGCCCGAGATAGAGCTCCACGCCCGGCGGCGCAAAATCCAGTCCCTTGGTTGATGGGTCGTAGTCCAGGCTCAGCGGCTTGCTCTTGCGCCCGTTGACCAGCACCGCAAGCAGCACGCTATTTCCATACCGCCCGGCAAGCGCAATCTTATGGCTTTGAATTGAACCGTATTCATTGTCCGGGCTGGTTGAGCTCCAGTCCTGCTGGAAGCGCGAAAACGGATAAACCGAATGCTGCTCAGGATGCTTCTGCCAATCCTTGTCATGCATCCAGACCCCGTATGCCGCGGCCAGATCGTTTTTCTCCACGTCCGTGAGGAAGTGGTTGACCGCGGACCTGCCGAACAGGTAGTTGTCCCAGTTCCATGGCCAGTCCACGGGACGACCCGCCACCAGCCACCAGGCAATCAGCAGCACAAACAGGAACCCCGCCGTGCTGTAGAGAAACAC
The DNA here is from genome assembly GCA_036489415.1 of Occallatibacter sp. Classification (GTDB taxonomy): domain Bacteria; phylum Acidobacteriota; class Terriglobia; order Terriglobales; family Acidobacteriaceae; genus Telmatobacter. Next base: position 55,782 of record DASXFS010000030.1, read on the forward strand.
CTGCCTGCGCTGGGCGCGGGCCGCGTCGTATTTGGGAGCATCGAGCAAGGTCATGGTGAAAGTTCCTCGGACTTAGGATACGGGAAGCACAGGGACCAGCGCTGAGGGACTAGGGACTAGAAAAAGGCGATCAGTTCCTACACTCTCCAAAATCAATCAAAACTCCCCCAAGCCTCACGCGGAGATTGATCCTCTTTATGTTAGACACCGGCCAGGGGGATCCTGTTCCCTGGGTTCCAATTTCTGATGCCACAGTGTCCAGTCCTTCAGTCCCTAATCTTTCGTCCCTCAGTCCCTGTTTTTCTATTCCCTGCTGTACGAGGTCTTGCTTTTCTCCCCGTGCCGCTCCAGCGCCAGCTCAATCAATCGCGTGATCAGATCCTTGTAGCCGACGCCGGTTGCCTGCCAGAGCTTGGGATACATGCTGATCTCGGTGAACCCGGGCAGGGTATTCACCTCGTTGAGATAAATCCGGCCCTTGCCATCCGGCTCCATCAGAAAATCCACTCGCGCCAGGCCTGACAAGTCGCAAGCCCGGAACGCCGCGACAGCCATCTCCCGGATCTGCTTTGTCTCGGCTTTCGTCAGCTTTGCCGGAATCACCGGCACGGACCCCTCCGACAGGTATTTCGCCTCGTAGTCGTAAAACTCCTTGCCGGGAATAATCTCTCCTACGACGCTGGCCTTGGGATCGTCGTTGCCCAGCACCGCAACTTCGAGCTCGCGCGCCTTGGCAGCCACGGCCCCGCGCCGCGCGCTGCCGCACACACCCTGCTCCACCACTAGCTTGCGGTCGTATTTGGCCGCCAGCGCCAGGGCGGGGCCCAATTCCTTGCGGTCATGCGCTTTGCTGATGCCCACTGACGAGCCCAGGTTCGCGGGTTTCACAAATACCGGATACTTCAGCGCCGCCTCCACCTGTTGAAAGGCCTTGCGTGGCCGCTTCTCCCAATCCGCGCGCAGCAGCGTGACATGCTTCACAATCGGCAGGCCGGCCTGCGCGAACAGCCGCTTCATTATGTCCTTGTCCATGCCGGCGGCCGAACCCAGCACGCCCGAACCGACGTAGGCAATCCCGGCCAGCTCAAACAGGCCCTGGATGGTTCCATCTTCGCCAAAGGTGCCGTGGAGGACGGGAAAAACTACGTCGAGCATCGCGGCTGCGGGGCGTGTGTTTCCTGCCGTCAGCGCCGCACCCGCATCCATCGGCTCGGGCGCAAGCAGCGTCGGAATCCCCTGATGCAGCAGCTTGGCTCCCGGCGTCGCCGCTGGATCGCCTGCCCGCAAGCGTCGTGCGACCGGGCTCTGGTCGCCCTCGAGCAAGCCGCGCGCATCGCCAGCCGCCAGCCAGTGGCCGTCTTTGGTGATCCCGATGGGGACCACTTCAAACTTCGTTCGGTCAATTGCCTTCAAAATGGAAGCGGCGGAAAGCAGAGAGACTTCGTGCTCCCCGCTGCGCCCGCCAAACAACACACCAACCCGCAGTTTTTTTGCCATTTCTTCCTGATTGTAAGCCGCCGAAAGTCATCGGTCTCCTCCCCGCTGGCGGTCAGCGGCCGGACCGAGGGGGGATTCATATCTCCGCGAGTTCCTTCAACGCATCAAAATCGTCTTTGGTTATCCGCTTCATGGCGTAAGCCTTGCGTATGTCAATCTGCACAACCGATAGACGTTGAATGCTTTTCGGGTCTGACTTCCGCCTTAACCGAAGAATCTTCTTTCGAAAACGTCGAACTCGAAGCAGGCGCGGAACAACCGCGAGGACGGCAATGATAGTAATCAATGAGGCTACAGCGCCAAGCGCGCCATAGAGGGCCGAATTACTGTTATGGCCCTTCTGGAAAAATATGGCGGCATCGCTTGGCAGACAGTAAATCGGGAACGGCGCAAGCGCTAAGAGCGTTGCACCAATGAAGGCAAAATCGCGTTTGGGTGGAAACAATTGCATCTCGATGGAGTGACGATGGTTGAAATCGGACGGTCCTTGTTACACCGGTCCGGGCCCATGGGTTGATCGAGACAGGGACCCAGTATACAGAGCATGGAGACGAATGCAAATTCGGCCAGCGACGACAACGGCGTTACAGTATCTTTTTGCCAAACGCGGAACAGGCCAGTTCCACTGCAAGGTCTGCCGTGCGGTTGTGCTCGTCGATCACCGGGTTTACCTCGACGATCTCGAAACTCAGCAAGCGGCCGTGATCGGCCAGGATCTCCATCGCCAGGTGCGCCTCGCGGTAGGTGGCGCCACCGCGGACGGGCGTGCCTACCCCCGGCGCGTCCTCGGGGTCAATCCAGTCCATGTCCAGCGACACATGGTAGCCCGCGGTTCCGCGGCCGGCGGCGCGCAACGCCTCTTCCATCACTGTCCTCATGCCGCGCTCGTCGATGTCGCGCATGGTATACACCTCGGCCACGCCGGCGCGGCGAATGTTCTCGCGCTCGGCGGCGTCGATGTCCCGCACGCCGATGAGGACAGCATTCTCCGCCGCAATCTTGGGCGAGTAGCCGAAGATGCTTCCCAGCGACAGCGGCCCCAGCCCGAGCAGGGCGGCCAGCGGCATGCCATGCACATTGCCGGAGGGGGAAGTCTCCGGCGTGTTGATGTCGGAGTGCGCGTCAATCCAGATGAGGCCGATCTTTTGCCCCTGGCGGCGATAAAACTCCGCCACGCCAGACACGGAGCCCGCAGCCAGCGAGTGGTCGCCGCCCAGCACCAGAGGGGTCATGCCTTCTTCCAGCGTCTTGACCACGGCCTCAGCGGTGCGCGTGCAGGTTTCCGCAATTTCCGCCAGGTAGCGCGCGCTTTTGTCGCCCGAGGCGCGCGTCTCGGCAATCTCCACTCGGATGTTGCCTCCATCGGTTACCTGGTGGCCCAGCGCCTCAAGCCGCGCCTCAAGCCCCGCCACGCGCATGGCCGAGGGCCCCATGTCCACGCCGCGACGGCTGGCGCCCATATCCAGCGGCACCCCGATCACGCGAATGTGGCGCGTGGGCAAGGCCTGCGTGCCGCCGTGCGGATGCTGCGATTCTTCGCGATTTATTCCTGCGCTCTTCGACATCCGAACCTCTCTCTGCCGCGTACTTGCTGGTGCATCTCCTGAACAGACCCCTCACCACAGCCGAGCCTCGGCATGCCAGCGGCCTCTCTCCTTGCCCCCTGGGCCTTTTCATAAGGCAGACTGCCAACCGGCCATACCCACAAGACATTTAAACAGACCTCCATGAGAGTAAGATGATTGCAACTCCTTTTAAGGCAAACTATGGGCCCCCGTTTTGCGCTAGCCGTCTTTTTTTGCGCAGAGGTAATTTCTTTGCTTAAACTTGCCGATAGGACCGGTCAGAGACCGATTTCATTGGGACCGATTTAATCGGCTTCCCGCTCGACAGGAAAACTCCCGATGAAGAGAGTGATGCCAGTTATCGCGATCCTTCTCGGCTGGGCCGTTGCTGCCCAGGCTGCCACGCCCGTCCCGCTGACGTCTCTGCGGCAACTTCATGCGCTGACCAACGATGAGGCAAATGAGGCGCTGCCGGCGGTTTTTGAAGCCACTGTGCTCTACTTTCGCAGCTATGAGAAGACCTTGTTTGTCCAGGACGATGGCGCGGCTATCTATGTGCAGGCCACAACCCAGGCCAAGCTGGTTCCCGGCGACCGGGTTCTGATCAAAGGCATCACCCATGAGAGTTTCCGCCCCTTCGTGCTGAGCAACGACATCACCTTTTTGCGCCATGGCGACTTGCCGATTCCGGTTGCGGCCGACTACGACCAACTGATCCGCGCCGAGCGCGACTGCATGTGGGTTTCCGTGCGCGCCAGGGTTCGCGCAGCCGACCTGGCGATGAACTCCGGCGGCCACAACATCAGCCTGCAGATGCTGGCCGACGGGGGCACCATTGACGCCACGGTGGATAGCGACGATACAGGCCCACTGAAGAGCCTGCTGGACGCGGATGTGGAGATCACCGGAGCCGTTTCAGGTAAGTTCGACGGAAAAATGCAGCAGACCGGCGTCCTGATCCATGTTCCCACGTGGGCGGACGTCAAGGTTCTCAGGCACCCGGCCGCGGACCCGGAATCGCTCCCGGTCACTCCCATGGACCAGATCCTGATCGGATACCACATCCAGGTGCTATCCACGAGGCTCAGGATTCACGGAACCATCACGTACTATCAGCCCGGCACGGCGATCGTGCTGCAAAACGGATCCAAGAGCCTGTGGGTCCAGACGCACTCCATTGCGCCCATGACAGTCGGCGACGTTGCCGACGTGACCGGCTTTCCAGGTCTCCATGACGGCTTTCTCACTCTCACCAACGGCGCCATTCAGGACAGCCGCATCCAGGCGCCCGTCGTGCCGGAACCGGCCACCTGGCGCCGGCTCTCCGGGAGCGGCAACGTCTTCGATCTGGTCTCCATCGAGGGACAAGTGGTCACCGAGGTTCGCGAGGCCGCCCAGGACGAGTACGTCCTGCTGGCGGATGGCCAGATGTTCTCGGCGATCTTTCGCCACCCGCTGCCGCCAGGAGCGGCTTCGAACACCATTCCGGCCATGAGGCGCATTCCGCCGGGCGCACGAATCCGCGTAACCGGCATCTGCATGCTCGACGATTCAAACCCATTCGACGCCAAGGTACCCTTCACCATCCTCATGCGCTCCTATGACGACATTGCGGTTCTCGCCGAGCCTTCCCTGCTCAGCATTCGCAACCTCATGCTTCTGGCCGGCTTTCTGCTCATCGTCCTCTTCGCCGTAGGCGCCAGAGGATGGACCCTGGAGCGCCAGATCCGCCGCCAGACCGCCGCGCTGGCGGCACGCATTGAGGCCGAGGCCGCGCTCGAACACCGACTGGCGCAGATCGAGAGCCGCCGCAGCCGCATTCTTGAAGACATCAACGGATCACGCCCCCTGGCTGAGATTCTTGAGGAGATTCTCGATCTGGGATCATTCCGGCTCAATGGCGCGTTGTGCTGGTGCGAAATTACCGATGGGGCCCGGCTGGGAGCTTGCCCGTCCCCATCGACCGGACAATCATTCCGCATCGTCCACGAGCCGATTCCTGCTCGCGCCGGCGCGGCCCTCGGCACTCTCTTCGTCGCATTTCCGCCCGATTCTCAGCCCTCAGTGATCGAAGCCGAAGCTCTGTCCGTCGGCGCTCGGCTGGCCTCGCTGGCCATTGAAACCCGCCGCCTTTACTCTGATCTGCTGCACCGCTCGGAGTTCGACCTGCTTACCGACCTGCATAACCGCTTCTCCCTAGACAAGCTTCTGGAACAACGCATCGAACAGGCGCGCCTCAATGCCGGCATCTTCGGGCTCATCTACATCGACCTGGACCAATTCAAACAGGTGAACGACCTCTATGGCCACCAGATTGGCGACCTCTATCTGCAGGAGGTGGCGCTGCGCATGAAGCGGCAGCTTCGCTCCAACGATTTGCTTGCCCGCCTGGGCGGCGATGAATTTGCCGCATTGGTTTCAGTGATTCCCAGCCGCAACGGCGTTGAAGAGATTGCCCAGCGACTGGAACGCTGCCTCGACGAGCCGTTTGCCGTGGAAGGCTATATCCTCCGCGGCTCCGCAAGCACCGGCATCGCGGTTTACCCCGAGGACGGGACCAGCAGAGAAAGTCTCCTCAGCGCCGCCGATGCCAATATGTACGTCGCGAAGCACACCAGGCAGTCAGGATCCGATGGGTCGGACGATCGCGAGGACGACGCGCTCGCTCCCAATAACCGCTCATGAAAATTCCGGTCGCCGTCTTGCCGTGCGGAGATCAGGAACACCACAATCACGCGCGGCCCTGCATGGGAAACGGAAATCGAACTTACCGTCTATCCATCAAGTTGTTACGGCACCCTCAAAGAAATGAACCTCAGCGATACACAGCCTTGAGATATGAATCTCAGCCTTTAGGTTGTAGGATAGATGCAACGTTCACGAGTAAATCGCGGGGGGCTCAAACCGCGCATGTTTGGCGTGTCCTAGTAACTCTTTCAGGGCGCAGTTTGTTTTCTGACTTATCCATTTTTTCAACGATTCTTTCCGATTGGTACATTTGCGGGTTGCCATTTTTAGGAAATGGCTCAGTTATCCCCAATGAAGCGATCACTCTCAGTACTAACGATCATTTTCGGTTTAGTTTCGGCTGTCTGGGCGGCCGAACCCAGCGCGCTTACAACGCTGCGGTCCATCCACGCCCTCACCAATGCCGAGGCCAGCCGCGCGCTTCCGGTCGCCTTCGAGGCCACGGTAACTTACTACCTGAGTTATGAGCAAGTGCTCTTTGTGCAGGACGACGGCCTCGCCCTCTATGTTCAAGCGCCGACCAACGCCCATCTGCTGCCCGGCGACCGCGTTCTGGTACGCGGAAAAACCCACAACAGCTATCTTCCCGAGATTTTTGCCGATAGCGTCACCCTGCTTCATCATGGGGACTTGCCCAAGCCGGTGCCGGCCACCTTTGACCAGTTGATCCAGGGCCAGCTCGATAGCACATTCGTCAAGGTACATGCCGTGGTGCGCACCGCGGACATTTCGTTGAGCATTTTGTCCCCTATACGCAGCATCGTCTTGCAGACGGTTACCGATGGGGGCATCATTCACGTGAGCCTGGACAGCGACGATCCCAATGCGCTGAAGGACCTGCTCGATGCCGAGGTGGAGATTGTGGGCGTGGCCTCGGGAAGATTCGACGGCAAAAATCAGTTGACGGGGATTGATGTGAACGTCTCCAAGCTGGAAGACATTCACATTCTAAAGCGCGCCAGCGTCGTTCCCTGGTCTCTCCCGGTTACGTCCATGGGCGATATCCTCTCCAGCTATCACGAAGAGAGCCGCACCAAGAGGGTCCTCGTGCATGGAGCCATTACGTATTACCAGCCCGGCTCCATGGTGGTGCTGCAGAACGGCGACAAAACTCTCCGCATCATGACCCACACCTACACGCCGCTTCGCATCGGCGACCTGGCCGACGCAACCGGCTTTCCCGATCTGTCTGACGGCTTTCTCACCCTGACCAGCGCCGAGGTGCAGGACAGCCTTGTACAAGCACCGGTGGAACCCCTGAAGGCTACCTGGGATCAGCTAGCGGCGAGCGGCAATATCTTCGATCTTGTTTCGATCGAAGGACAGGTGAGAATGGAGGTTCGCGAGGCGGCGCAGGACGAATATGTGCTCTTCTCGGATGGGCACCTGTTCTCCGCCATCTATCGGCACCCGGATAGAGCCAGCCAGATTCCGCTCCCGGCCTGGAAAGATATTCCTCTGGGCTCGACGGTCCGCATCACCGGCATCTGCGTGCTCTATAACTCCGATTCCTTCAACGGCCCGGTGCCATTCGATATTCTGTTGCGCTCCTTCGACGATGTCACGGTTATTGCCAGACCGTCCTGGCTCAGCATTCGCAACCTGATGGTCCTCATCGGCCTGCTGCTCTCTGTGTTGTTTGTGGTGGGCGCGCGCGGTTGGTTCATCGAGCGCAGGGTGCGCCGCCAGACCGCATCGCTGGCTTATGTCGAACGCCGCCGCAGCCGAATTCTCGAAGACATCAACAACTCCCGGCCCTTGGCTACCACGATTGAACAGATCACTGAACTGGTCTCATACAAGCTGCGAGGCGCGCCTTGCTGGTGCCAGATTGCAGACGGCGCGCAATTGGGCAATTGCCCGACCAAACTCGCTGCCTTCCGCGTTATCCAGCAGGACATCCCGGGCCGCTCCGGTCCTGCCCTCGGCGTTCTCTTTGTTGCTCTGGACCCGCTCACGCCCCCCCGCGAACTCGAGGCAGAGGCCCTTTTCATGGCCACTGCTCTGTCTGCGCTGGCCATCGAGACGCGCCGCCTCTACGCGGACCTGCACCGCCGCTCAGAGTTTGATCTGCTCACGGACACGCATAACCGCTTCTCCCTCGATAAGCGTCTTGACACCCTCATCGCAGAGGCCCGCATTGCCGCCAGCGTCTTCGGCCTCATTTACATCGACCTGGATGAATTCAAGCAGATCAACGACCTTTACGGCCATCATGTTGGCGATCGCTATCTGCAGGAAGTCGCCATCAGAATGAAGGGCCAGCTTCGCTCCCACGACCTGCTGGCCAGGCAGGGCGGCGACGAGTTTGCTGCATTGGTCACAGTCGTCCGCAACCGCGCAGACGTGGAAGAGATTGCGCAGCGCCTGGAACGCTGCCTTGACGAGCCGTTTGTCATCGAGGGATACACGGTTCACGGCTCGGCCAGCGTCGGCATAGCCCTCTACCCCGAAGACGGCGAAACCAAAGGCGTGCTGCTCAATACAGCAGATGCCGCCATGTACAGAGTCAAACACTCCGGCCGTCATTCGGTGCAGCTGCCGATCCATCTCAACGGCAGTTAATTTATCTGAAAAAGCAGCATAAAACAGCGATGGACGGCATGCTCATCGCACGTGCAACTGCGAAATGGCAACCTTCCCCTTCACAATTTCCGCCCTGCGCCAGCCGCTCTTGTCATTCATGGCAACCCAGCGCCGCTCTTCGCTGCGATAATGCCAATCCTTGTCGAGTTGAAAGTAGATCAGCATTCCGCTCGACTCCAGAATGTTGAGAATGCTGTTGTCGTGCTGATTCTTCTCGTCAAAATCCGTTGACGCGCTTTGTCCCATCTCAGAATAAATTTCGTTCAGCTCGAACAGCAGAGAATTCACTGAGTCGTCCATGGGCTCGACATTGAGGCCAATCCGCTTG
>DASXFS010000040.1:0-15183 GCA_036489415.1 Occallatibacter sp.
GGAAACTAGGCACAACACACCCTTGGCTTTTACAATGCAGCAGGGACCCATCCCAACCCAGCTCTGCTGTGGAACTAGCAAACTTGGCGGCGCACGCCTGACCAGGATGAAGGAATCGCATGAAGTTTACGAAATTCGGCAAGGCACTTCTGATGAGCGCTCTCTCTGCGACGGTCGCTCTCAGCGTGACCTCTTGCGACGAGAGCTACGCGGTCGGCTTTTTGTATGTGACGGGTACGGTTACAGCCCAGTCCGGCGGCAATGGAATCATCACCGGCTTTACCATCGATCACAACACCGGAAAACTGAACCCCGTTGACGGGCTGCCCATCTCCTCCGGTGGCGCCAACCCGGTTCGCGCCGCCCTGGTTACCGGCAGCCGTTTCCTTTATATCCTCAACCGCGGCGCGAATTCCTCGGGCGGGTCCGATTGCACCACCGCCGACCCGTGCCAGAACTCCAATATCACCGAATTCGCGGTGGGCGGCAACGGCATCCTCACACCGCAGGAGACGTTCTACACCCAGGGCATCAACCCATTCCGCCTTGTTGGAGATTCCTCGGGAAACTTTCTTTATGTGCTTGACCACGATTCGCCCAGCAGCGCTGCTTGTGCGCTTGCCCTTGGCGGCTCGACCACGACATGCGGCGACATCACTGCCTTCCAGGTCAACCAGACCACCGGACGCCTCTCTCTGATCGTCAATGCCCAGGTTACGTCGGCCAGCGGCGCGGCCCTGCCTTATTTTCCGGTTCCGGCCAATCCCATTGACTTCTCTCTCTCCTCGGGCTTTGTGCTGGCACTGAGCGGAACGCCCACCACCGGAGATGTGGTTTTCCCCTACACGTACAGCACCAGCACCGGCCAGTTGACCATTAACCAGAACACGGCACAGGTTCTCGGGATCAAGCAGGGCACGGCAATCGTCAACGGCACGGGATTTGTGTACGTCCTCGACAACGAGGCTACGCTTGTGCCGGGCTCCGGCGCATCGAGCCAGATTCTGCCCTACTCGATTGGAACCAATGGCGCTCTGCAGTCACAAACCGGCGGCGCGGTTCCCGATGATCCGACCCTCAGCAACCCGATCTACATGCTGTCGGAATCCAAGGGCAAGGTCCTTTACGTGGCTAACCAGGGCAGCAATGTGCAGGGAGTCAACGCCCAGAGCGGACTTGCCGGATATGTGATCGACCCCACCACGCACCAACTCAGCTTCATCCCAGGTGAACCGTACGGAACGGGCGCGGGGCCGCAATGCCTGGTTGAGGACCCTTCAGACCAGTATGTCTACTCGGCCGACTTCGACGATTCCGGCGTAACCTTCCGCGTGGTTGACCCCAACGACGGGGCGCTGAACAACCCGCGTGTGACAAGCACCTACGCATTACAGGGGCCGGCTACGTGGTGCCTCGTTGACGGACGCACCAGCTAATGTATTTTTCTCTCCGTTGTGCCTCGAACCCGCGGCAGGCAAGGCAAAGGAAATTGCCAGCCTGTACGCCGCGGCAAAAGGCACACCGGTGAAACAACTGTCCAGCACCGTTCCGAATCTGGTTTTTTGAGAACGTAGCCGAACGCCGGTCGTGATTTCTTCTTTGCACGGGCCTGGCATTCGATTCCAAACCCGGTATTTTCGGGGCCTCTCATACCGGCCCCCTGACGAAAGATGCGCATGAAGTTCAACAAATCGAGCCAGCTTCTGCTGGTCTCCGCGGCCAGCCTCCTCGCAGCTTCGCTGGTGACCGCCTGCGGCACACTGACCACGGATTTTGTCTTCGTCACCAGTTCCAAGGCCGCTGGGACCAACAACTACGGCCAGGTCGACGTCTTCGAGATCAACCAGGAGTCCGGCGTAATGCGCCAGATTCCTACCTCGCCCTTTCCTTCGGGCGGACGCGATCCGGTGGCCGAGGCAGTCTCTACGGACCAGACCAATCTCTATGTGGTCAACGAGGACGACAACTCCATCGTCCAGTTCGTCATCGGCAACGACGGCAAGGTCTATCCGCAGAACACCGTGAACACGCCCGGCATTTTTCCCGTGGCCGTCGCCGTCAACGGAACCAATCTCTATGTGCTGGACACCTATCAGCCGCTGCCCATCTGCTCCACGGCCGCCCCTTGCTCAGGCTCCATCGCCGTGCTTCCCATCACTGTCGGCTCCGGCTCGCCGCCCAGCGACTCCCTGGGCACGCCCGTAGCCAACGGAGCGCTGACCTACTGGCCGCTGTGCCAGTACGGCTATGTTTCTGCGACCAACTTTACGGAATGCAATCCGGGCGCAACCAACGACGTAATTACGCCTACGGCTGTCAACGTGCTTGGTTCAGGCGCATTCGTCTACGTCGCCGCGTACGACTCCACCGCGAGCCCCGGCGCGGGCTACGTGTTTGCCTTCGCAACCAGTTCCTCGGGCGCGCTCGTTCCGCTCAACGGCGGCGTTCCCTACCCGGCTGGAAATCACCCCTCGGCTATCGCCAGCGACTCAACCAGCAGCTATCTGTATGTGACCGACTTCAACAACAGTGACGTGCTCGGCTACTCGGTCGCTTCCGGCGGCTTGGCCCCATTGACCAATGGCGCCGGCGGCACCAACCGGTTTGCCGCAGGCGATCAACCAACGGCTATTGTCGCCGATCCGAAGTACCCTTACCTCTACGTCGCCAACTCTCTGGACTCGACGGTAACGGCCTATTCCGTGAGCAGCGGCGCACTCACGGCTCTCGGCACCTACGCGACAGGCACGCAGCCGGTGGCCATCGGCATCGACCCGTCGGCCAACCACTTCCTGTATTCCGCCAACTATCTCGGCAACGGGGTCAGCGGCACCGTATCGGGCTTCGAGCTCAGCCCGACAGACGGCACTCTTCTCAATTCGCAGAACTCTCCTTACACATCGAATGCCCAGCCCACTGCCGTTACCGCCATTCCGCATGGCGTCAGTCAAATGGGCAGCAGCAGTTCGAAGTAGACGAGGGCCGGCGCACGCACCCCGGCAGCAGGCCGGATTCAGTAGCAACACTCCGCAGCGGGCTTTTACAATAAGTGCGGGGCAACCTAAACGAGTTTTCCTGGGGCTTGAGTCTGATGGCCCACGACGAAGGAAGCGCATGAAGTTCAACAAATTGAGCCAGCTCTTTCTGGTCTCTATGATTGGCCTGGTTGTGGCCACCCTCCTGACGTCCTGTGCGATCGTCACCATCGATTATGTCTTCGTAGCTAATTCCGCCGGATCGGGAACGGGCAGTGCGGGGCAGATCCAAACCTACGATGCGGACTCCGAGACCGGGGCGCTGCGCTCGGGCGCGGCCACCATATCAAGCGGCGGCATCAATCCCATCTCGATAGCCACGACAGCGGACTTCGCCAATCTTTACGTTGTCAACGAGGGCAGCAACAACGTGGTTCACTTCACCATCTCCGGCAGCGGCGTGCTGGCGCAGAAGGATGTGGTCACCACCAGCGCCACGCCCGTCTCCGTCGCGGTGAATTTGGCCGAGACTTATCTCTATGTTGTTTCCGGCCCGAAACCGGCGGTGCTGACCGTCTATTCGCTATCGAGCGGCGCCATCGGCCCCGTGGCGGCCACCCTTCCGCTGACCCTCCCGAGCGACCCCGGCGACACGATTGTGCCCACCGGCGTCAACGTGCTGGCGAACAATAATGCGGTGTACGTGACGGCTTACGATCAGTCGGCGTATAACCCTGGCGGCACCACGACGAGCACGGCCAACCCAGGCTGGGTCTTCGGTTACACGGTTGGCTCCGGCGGCGCGATGTCTCTTGCCTCCGGCAGTCCTTACAAGGCCGGCGTCAAGCCGTCTGCCCTCATCTCCGACCCCACCAGCCGGTTTCTCTACGTCACCGACTTTGCCTCCAATGAAATCATTGGCTATACCATTCAAGACGGCAGCACGCTCGACTTCCTCATCAATGGCCCGTTCAAGACCGGCAACGAGCCCAACGCCATCGCCATTGACCCGCGCGGGAAGTACATTTATATCTCGAACGGCCTGGACTCCACGGTGTCGGCGTATGTGCTCGACCTGACCACCGGAACCCCTTCTGCCGCGGTCAACACCACCGGCAGCCAGGCGAACGCGACAGACACCACACCGGTTGCCGTAATCGTGGATCCGGCGCTTGGCCGCTTCGTCTACACCGCCAACCAGCAGGGCGATTCCATCTCCGGCTTCCGGCTTGATCCCAACACCGGTGCGCTGCAAGGCACACAGTCCACGCCGTACCCGGTGGGCAACGCGCCAGCCGCACTGGCTGCCGTGCCGCACGGCAATCATTCCATCCAGACCACCAATCCGTAGCCCGATTGCCCGCACTCCAATAAAAAGCCCGGCCTCGCGGCTGGGCTTTTTATTGGTGAGATTTTGAAAGGGCGCGGCCGTCACTGCGTGCTTGTGCGACAGGCTCATCGCACAAACACGCAGCTCAGAACTCTTCGCCGTTCTCCACTTCCGGCAGAACATCGTCTTCGCGCGCCATCCACACATACAAAGTCGGCATCAGGAAGACGCCGATCACCAGGTTGGCCAGCAGCCCGCCCACAATCACGATGGCAAAAGGCCGTTGCGAGTCCGACCCGATGGCGTGAGACATGGCCGCCGGCAGCAGGCCCAGCGTGGCCACCAGCATGGTCATCATCACCGGCCGCAGCCGCAGCACCGCGCCCTCAACGGCGGCGTCCACAATGGTCTCCGGGGTTGAAGCCTCCATGCCCTTGCGCCGTGCGCGCAACTGGTTGATGAACTCGATCATGATCACGCCCGTCTCCACCGAGACGCCAAACAGCGCCAGAAAACCCACCGCCGAGGAGACCGAAAAATTGGTGTGCGTAATGAACAGCGCCAGCGGCCCGCCGATGGAGGCCATAACCACGCTGACCAGAATCACCAGCGCCCATTTGGCCGAGCGGAACATGGTGTAAAGAATGAGAAAAATCGCCAGCACCGTGATGGGAACAATCAGCGCCATGCGCTTGTTGGCCCGCTTCTGGCTCTCATACTCGCCCGCCCACTCCAGGTGGTAACCGGTGGGCAACTGAACGTTATGTTCAACCTTGGCAATGGCCTCTTCGACCGTTGAGCCTAGGTCGCGGTTGCGCACCGAATACTTGATGGCGATGTAGCGCTGGCCGCCCTCGCGGTTGATCTCCTCGGCGCCGTCATCCGTGGATGCCTTGGTCAACTGCGCCAGCGAAACCCGCTCTCCGGACGGCGACAGCAGCCGCACATTCTCAATGGCCTCGCGCGTGTCGCGATATTGCTTCTGATAGCGCAGCGTCACGTCGAACCGCGCCTCGCCCTGCTGCACCTGGGTCACGGCGTTCGCGCCTACGGCGGTCTGCACCGCGTCCTGCACGTCGGCCACGTTGATGCCGAAGCGGCCGGCGGCCTTGCGATCCACTTGAAGATTGAGATTCGGCTGGCCCACGATGCGGAAGATGCCCAGATCACCCACTCCTCGCACGGTGGCCATCTGCGCCTGAATCTTTTCCGCCGTATGCTCCAGCGTGCGCAGATCGTCGCCGTAGAGCTTCACCGCCAGCTCGCCCTTCACCCCGGAGACGGCTTCCTCCATGTTGTCGGAAATGGGCTGCGAATAGTTCCAGATGACGCCCGGAAACTTGCTCAATTCCTTGTCCATGGCCGCAATCAATTCTTCCTTGTTGCGATGGAACACCGGCCGCCAGTCTTCCTTGCGTTTCAGATCGACAAAGTATTCGGTATTAAAAAATCCAGCCGTATCCGTCCCGTCGTCTGGGCGGCCAGTCTGGCTCACCACCTGCGTCACCTCGGGAAACGACGCCATCACCAGCCGCGCTTTATTGGTGAAGTCGATGCTGGCGGTCGGCCCTTCGCTGGGCGGCAGTGTGCCCCGCACCCAGATGGAGCCCTCATCCAGATGCGGCAAAAACTCCGAGCCGATGGGGCCGCCCACGGTGAGATAGATGGCGATGGCGAACAGCACCGCCGAGATTCCCACCGTCATGCGCCGATGCACGATAGCTGCCCGCACCGAGGTCCGGTAATGCCGGATCAGCCAGGCCATGATCGGGTTCTGCCACTCGTTCGCGCCCTTGCGGAACAACAGGCTGGCCATCACCGGCGCGATCACAATCGCGAACAGCACCGCACCTACCAGCGCAAAGGTCACCGTCCAAGCCATGGGCTTGAACAGGCGGCCCTCTACCGCCTGCAGCGTGAAGATGGGTAGGTAAGAGGCGATGATGATGCCGCGCGCATAGAACACGGGCCGCAGAACCTCGTGCGATGCCTCGCGAATCCGTTGCCCCGTGGTGCGTGTATCGTCCTTCTGCGCCAGATGGCGGACGATATTTTCAACCATCACCACGGACCCATCCACCACCATGCCGAAGTCCAGCGCGCCCAGCGAAAGCAGGTTGGCGGGAATGTGGCTCAGGTTCAGACAGATGGCGGCGAACATAAGCGCGACGGGAATGGTGAGCGTGACAATGATGGCCCCGCGCACATTGCCCAGGAAGAGAAACAGAATGATCGCCACCAGGATCATTCCTTCGCTCAGGTTGTGCTCCACCGTCTCCACGGTGAACTTGACCAGATCAGAGCGATCGAGAAACGGCACCACCTTCACGCCCTTGGGCAGGATGCCGTGGTTCAGCTTGTTTACTTCGTCGTGAATGCCATCGAGCACAGGGTCCGAGTCGTCGCCCTTCTGCAGCAGCACAATCCCTTCCACGGTGTCGGGATTGTCCACAATCACTCCGTCGGGCCGGTGTGTCGCGCGTCCGATCTGGCCGAGCCGGATCTTCGCACCCTGCGTCACGGTGGCAATGTCCTTGATCGAAATTGCCGTGCCATTCTCGGTCTTCACCACCGTGTCTTCAATGTCCTGCACGCTGGTGTAGAGCCCCTTGGACTGCACGTTGATCTGCTGCGCGCCCTGCTCAATAAAGCTGCCGCCGCCGTTGGTGTTGTTGTTGGCGATCTGCTGCTCGACCTGGCCAATGCTCAGCCCATAGGCAACCAGTTTGTCGGGGTCCAGCTTGATCTGGTATTCCTTCGTCGGCCCGCCAAAGCTCGACACATCGACCACGCCCTTGACGCCCTTGAACGACTTCTCCAGCAGCCAGTCCTCAAGCGACTTCTTCTCCATCACGTCGTAGGCGGGATTGGTGCTCTCCAGCGTGTACCAGTAGATCTGGCCCACCGGGCTCCAATCGGTGCCCATCTGCGGCGTGAGGCCGGCCGGCAGGCTCACCTGGCTCAGCCGCTCCAGCACATGCTCGCGGTTCACGTCGCCTTTGGAGTCGTCGTCGAAGATCAGCATCAGGCTGGAGAGCCCGGCCAGCGTGGTCGAGCGCAGGTGCGTCAGGTGGGGAATGCCCGCCATCTGGATTTCAACCGGCACCGTGACCTGGCGCTCGATCTCCTCGGCCGAACGCCCCGGCCACTGGGTGATGATCTGCACGTAGTTGTTGGCGACGTCTGGATAAGCCTCGATTGGCAGTGCGCGGAACGAGAGGATGCCCCACGCGGCCAGCACCGCCGTTCCGGCCAGCACCAGCCAGCGGCTCTTCAGCGCGAAATCAACCAGTGCTCGAATCAATCGGCGGGTCCCTGCGGCTCAAGGGCAAGAATACTAACCCCGCCAACATTCAGCAAGAAGCCCGGATCTCTTTACCACGACTTCTTTATGACAATTTCCTTATCGGCCGGTTTTCGGGTTGAGCCGTCCCGCGTGGTACATTCAACGCGATGACTCTTGTTTCATCGAGACTTATGAATCACTCCCTCAAATCTCCTCTTCGGCTTTGCGGCCTGCTTCTTGTTCTGTTGCAACCCGGCATCGGGCAACAGGTCAGCTTTCATATCACCCCCGTGCGTCCGGTGGAGGAGTTGCGCGCAGAAGCGCTTAAGGAGCAGCCTCCGCGCGAGCAGGAAGATTTCCTCAAGCCCGACCTGGTAGAGCTGGTCACGCTCGATCCCACGATCAAGCTCGACATCCGCTACGCTACTACGAATAATTTCCTAGGCACGCCCGTCTACACCCAGGCGCGCGCCTTTCTTCAGCGTCCGGCGGCGGAGGCGTTGCTCCGTGCCCAGCGCGAACTGAAAGCGCAGGGTTACGGTCTGATCATCCACGATGGCTACCGCCCGTGGTATGTGACGAAAATCTTCTGGGACGCCGTACCCACCGACAAGCGAATTTTTGTCGCTGACCCAGCAGCCGGCTCCAAGCACAATCGCGGATGTGCGATTGACCTGTCGTTATACGATTTGAAAACCGGCAAAGAAGTCGACATGCCTAGCGGCTATGACGAGATGACCGAGCGCGCCTACGCCGACTACACCGGCGGCACAGCCGAGCAGCGCGCGCTCCGCCTGCTGCTGCGCCAGGCCATGGAAAAGCAGGGTTTCGCAGTCATTCCCAAGGAGTGGTGGCACTTCGACTACAAAGACTGGAAGCGATACCCGATCCTGAACGTCAAGTTCGAAGATCTGGGCAAGTAGAAAAACTCGCGGTCCGCGCAGCGCTGCCGCTTCGTTCTAGGCGCAGTGTCGAACCGCCATTACAGTCATGTCGTCGAAACTCGGGCCGCCGTTGGTAAACGCCCGCACGTCGTCAAGGCAGGCGGCGATCAGCTCGGCAGGCTGCCGAGCGGCGTGCTGGTGCACTAGGGTCATCACGCGGTCCACACCGTATTCATCGCTCTCGTTGCTGGCTTCCGACAGACCGTCCGTGTAAAGAAAGAGCGTGTCGCCAGCTTCCAGCTGCACGCGCGTTGCAGAAAACTCCGTCTCCCTGAACATTCCCAGCGGCAATCCAGTCGATTCGATGCGAGACACACCTTCGCGGCCAGCTACGATTGCGGGACAGTGGCCAGCGTTATGAATTTCAACCTCCCCGTTTGGCTTGGCCAGCCCGCACACCAGCGTGGCGTATTGCCCCGCCAACGCGCTTTCGCAAAAGAAATGGTTGACGTGAGTAACAATCTGGCCGAGCGGCAGAGACATACCGCTCATGCTGCGGAACATGGCGTGCAGTTGCGCCATCAGCATGGAAGCGGCCACGCCCTTGCCGGAGACGTCCCCCAGCAGGAACAGAAGCTGCCCGTCGGACGAGATCAAGTCGCAGTAATCGCCGCTGACCGCGCCGACCGGCGCGAAATGATAGCTCGTCTCCCAGATGCCGACACGTAGGCCCATTTGCGGCAACAGGTTCCGCTGCACCTGCGAAGCCAGGTCGAGGTCGCGCTGCAGAGCGTCCCGTTCCCGTTTGCTCAGGTGGTCCAGACAGTAGCGCACCAAAGGATCCGCGAGCAGGCGGTCTCGTTCCACCGTGTCGTGGCACTCCAGACATAGACCGTAGGTGCCATCGGCCATGCGGTCCAGAGCCGCATCCACTTCGCGCAACAGGCCGGCCAGGCCGGAGTTTTGCGGCGTAGAGGCAACCGCAGTTTCCAGCCGGCGTTTGCGCTCCTCAAGTTGTCCCTGCAGGAAACCAAACTCCAGCGTGGCCATTAGAATCTCCCTCGGTTCAGGTCTCTGCTATTGGATTCCGCAGCTCCGTTTTCCGATGCGCATTTCCCGGCCGCACTTCGCAAAGAATGCCGCTCTCTGCAGCACCGTGGAAAATAGACGCACTCCACAAGAGAATCCGGCGTCTTTGACCTCTGCAACCACTCAGGGCCCATCCTTGTCCGCGCTCACCAACGCAACCCGCCGCTCCTTCACGACCGTCTGAACACCCATCCACTTCCGCAACAGTTTCTGCATCGGCTTCTCCACCGTATAGAGCGCCAGTAGCGCCAGCGCAATCAGCAGCACATAGCTGATCCATGGATCGAACTGACTCAATCCCGCCCACTCCAGCACGTGCGAGTCGTGAATCAGGTTCCACAGGTTGAAGTGCAGCAGATAAAGGCAATAGCTGGCCTCGCCAATAAATACCAGCGGCCGCCATCCCAGCCCACGCGCCAGCGCATTTCCCCCCGCCAGCCCCAGAATGACACAGCCGAACAGCGGCATCAGCAGTCCGTCGTGAACAATGGCGTAGGGAACGCGGCCGCCCAGCCACAGAATGCCAAACGTTACCGCAAATCCGCCCACGCCAAGAATCAGCCGCAGCCGGCTTGCTCGCCCCACCAGCTCATCCAGGTTGGCCAGCATTACCCCAAACACAAAGCTCGCCAGATGCGGCAGCGGCGTATATTTCAGCACCTGTAACCAAGGGCCGATACTCCACCGGTCCGGGTGCGCAATGCCGTCGGGATTGAACAAAATATACAGCGTGCCGGGAACCAGCCCCAGCCCCCACACCACGGCCATCTTGGCCAGATAAGGCCCAACCCGTGTCGGCTTTTTACCCTTCGCCAGCCACGGAAAGGCTATGTAGTATGCCGACTCCGCGGACATGGTCCACGCCGGAGTATTGAGAAACGTGGCGATTGAGGGAAT
The DNA here is from genome assembly GCA_036489415.1 of Occallatibacter sp. GTDB lineage: Bacteria > Acidobacteriota > Terriglobia > Terriglobales > Acidobacteriaceae > Telmatobacter. The sequence goes on from DASXFS010000040.1 coordinate 10,462, forward strand.
CCACCCCTGCAGCAGCAGCGGCGACAGCACCATCCCGGTCCAGAACATCCTGTGGGTGTGCGCCGCATACTCCAGCGGCACCACCCGCCAGCTCAGCAGCAGGCTGAGCAGATAGATGGGATAGAGACGCGTGAAGCGCGCCTCCCAGAAACGTCCCTTACTGAGCTCACCCGCGCGCGCCCGGCCGGCATAGTTGTACGCCAGCACAAACCCTGACAGCAGGATAAAAAAGCTGACCGAAGCGTAGCCGGCATTCACCACCGGGGCCAGCCAGCCAAACCAGCTTGGATTGGAGAAATGAAAGAAAACGATGTTGATCGCCGCGAACGTGCGCAGCCCCGTCAGTCCGTTCAGCCGTGCTGGCTTGCGCTTTTCCACTAACTCTTAGACGCTCCCAGCGGGCCTGCTGGTACAACCCTCGAAAGCCGGAAAACCAAACCCAGCGGTTAGTCCCCAATTCCTGTCTCTATGCCGTCACCAGCGATCCAACTTTCTCCCCCAGAACCACCCGCTTGATATTTCCCGGCTGGTTCATGTTGAAGATGATCATGGGCAGGTTATTGTCCTTACACATGCTCACCGCAGTCAGGTCAATCACCTTCAAACCCAGCCGCAGCACTTCCATATAGGTGATCTCGTCGTACTTCACGGCATCTTTATCGAGCACCGGATCGGCGTTGTATACGCCCTCGACTTTCGTGCCTTTGAGCAGCACATCCGCCTTGATCTCCATGGCGCGCAAGCTGGCCGCCGTGTCCGACGAGAAAAAGGGATTCCCGATGCCCGCCGCAAACACCACCACGCGGCCTTTTTCGAGATGCCTGACGGCCCGGCGGCGGATATACGGCTCCGCCAACTGGTTCATGAACACCGCGCTCATCACCCGGCACTGCACCCCGCGCTGCTCCAGCGCATCCTGGAGAGCGATGGCGTTGATCACCGTGGACAGCATGCCCATGTTGTCCGCGCTGACCCGATCCATCAGTTTGGCCTGCTCCGAGACGCCGCGGAAGAAATTCCCTCCGCCCACAACCACGCCAATCTCCACGCCCAGGGCATGCACGTCAGCCAGTTCGCCGGTAATCTCAGACACCTTGGCTGCATCCAGGCCAAAGCCGCGCGGACCCGCCAGTGCCTCTCCAGAAAGCTTCAGAACAATACGTTTGTACATGCTTTTCCGAGTATCGCACACCGGCCGCTGCTGTGGTTTTCGCTCTTCCGGAGGCGACTTGGCCGCTGCTCTGCGAGCGCCTGTTTGCCGCCTGTTCGACCGGACGCAATGGTTTGAACCAGCGGTTCGGGTACCGAAAACCTGCAGCTTCGGCCAAGCTTTCAAAATGAGAAGGAATTTGCGAGGCCTACAGGGCCGAGCCTCCGCCGGTCTTCAGAGACTTGAAGGAAATCTAACTGGAGGACGAGAAGGGAAACTAATCGGGATTCATTCACGCAGAAAACGGCCCAAAGCTTGCGCTCTGGGCCGTTTCTATTTTCATCAAGATTTTGTAGCGAAACGGAAAAAGTTAGCTGCGCGCGCCAATCTTCCGGCGCATCAGGCCGGCGAAGCCAAACAGGCCGGTACCGAGAAGCAGCAAAGATCCGGGCTCCGGCGTCGCCGCCACAGGGGTCATGCTGGAGGCGCACGCGAGAATATCTCCACGAAACCCGCCGAGACCGGTCAGAAATGGAATATCGAGGAGCGTCACGTCGTTGGGATTGTTTGCGTTGAAGTCCAGCGTAAGAAAGTTCTCTTCGGTAATGGTTTGCTTATGCTTGCCCTTTCCGGTGGTCACCATCCAGGGCGCATCTCCGGCGGTCACGTCATCCACGGTGCCAAAGAAATCGAAGCCGCTTCCGGTCAGGGTCAGCGCGTCGCTTCCCGTGCCCTGGTAGCCAAGCTGGCCGTCCTCAAAGCCGTTCAGTGTGCCGGTCAGGCTGGTCACCGCGGTCAGCGAGCTGTTGAAGTCCACCACGCCGGTAAAGGTCGCGCCGTCCACAAAGGTGAGGTCGAGGTTGTAGCTGAGCGTGCCCGCTTTTGCCATTGGACAAAAGGCCACGGTCGCCAGGGCAGCTAAAATAATTGCAGAATTCCGGAGAGCTTTCAGCACGTTGGAGGTTCCTCTCATTCTTTGGATCCGTTCAGGCCGCAGTTGTCCCGAGACTGCTCTTCGCAGTTCCAGCACACCGCTCTGATCCGGTGATTGCCTACAGAAGCCGTTCCGCGACTTGGTCCCTACTGATCGTGCAGAAGCGGGACCGGTTTTCACTGATGCCGCCGACGGGACATCGTTCTGCTTACCTAATAGATATGCAATAGGATGCCCACTTTTACTTATAGAAAAATAAACACTTAGCTTCTTATCGAAGCCTCGGTATGCAATTCTTTGCATACGTCATTGGTATAGATATTCCGTTGCGCAGGAACGAGTTGGCACGGCGCACTCTTCGGAAAAAGAAAAGCCCGGAGCCAAGGCCCCGGGCTTTTAAATTCGATTTGGGAAGACGTTACTCCGCGGCGCCTTCAACAGCTTTGGTCTGTGCCACGGTCCAGTCGGGCGCGCCCACTTTGAAGCGCGCAAAACGCCGCACGGTGAGGTTCTCGCCCAGCTTGCCCACCTTTTGCGCAATCAATTCCTTGATGCTGATGGCCTGATCCTTGATGAACGGCTGCTCGAGGAGGCAAACCTCCTCATAGAACTTGGCCATCTTGCCCTCGAGAATCTTTTCGACAACCGCCGCCGGCTTGCCGGTGGCCGCAGCCTGGGCGCGATAGATCTCTTTCTCGCGCTCCATGTCTTCGGGCGTCACATCTTCCGGCTTCACATAGCGGGGATCGCTGGCCGCGATGTGCATGGCGATGTCCTTGAGCAGATCCTGGAAGTCTTCGGTGCGGGCCACGAAATCGGACTCGCAGTTGACTTCAATCAGCACGCCGATCTTGCCGCCGGCATGGATGTAGGTGCCCACCGCGCCTTCGTTCGTGGAACGAGCAGCCTTCTTCTGCGCCGAAGCCATGCCGCGCTTGCGCAGCACGACAAAGGCGTCTTCGATGTGTCCCTTGGTCTCCTGCAGAGCCTTCAGGCAGTCGCCCATCGGCGCTCCGGATTTCTCGCGAAGCTCTTTCACCAACTTGGCATCAATTTTTTCGCTCACTGTCGTCATCTCTCTTTTCCCGATTCTCCGCAACCCCACCGAGAGGTCTCTGTTCATTGACTATTTCTTTAACCGGCATAATGCAGGCCTGCCGCACCGGAGGCACCCAAAAGAAAAGCGTGGCTGTCAATTTGGCGGCCACGCCGATCTCGGTTTCCGCAATTTAAGATGCGGCCAGCCTTTAGCCTTCGGCGACTTCCGCCTCGTCCAGTGCAACAACCGCGGCCGGAGCCTTGCGAATGCCGCCGCCGAGCGCCGCTTCCAGATCGACTTCCTCAGCGGGAGCAGCCTCAGCCGCAACCGATTCTTCCGCAGCGGGAGCCGGCAGCTCTTCAGTGAAGGCCTTGTCGCCCACCAGGTTCACGCCCTCGGCTGCCGAGTCGGCAATCTTCGAGGTGAACAGGCGAATGGCGCGCAGCGCGTCGTCGTTGCCCGGAATCACGTAGTCAACCACCGTGGGATCGCAGTTGGTGTCGACCACGGCCACCACCGGGATGCCCAGCTTGCGGGCTTCCTTTACGGCGATCGCCTCGTTGTTCGAGTCGACGATGAACAGCGCGTCCGGCAGCCGCTTCATGGCCTTGATGCCGGCCAGGTTGGCCTGCAGGTGCTTGCGCTCCCGCTCCAGCTTGATCACTTCCTTCTTGGTGAGCAGCTCGTAACGCCCATCGGTGGCCATTTCGTCCAGCTCTTGAAGGCGTTTTACACTCTTCTGCACCGTCACCCAGTTGGTCAGCAAGCCGCCCAGCCAGCGCTGGTTGATGTACGGCATACCGGCGCGGGTGGCCTCTTCAGCCACGGCGTCTTGCGCCTGGCGCTTGGTGCCGACGAAAAGAATCGTCTTGCCGCTGGCGCACAGGTCGGTGACAAACTTCGACGCGTCCTTGAACAGCTTGAGCGTCTTCTGCAGGTCGATGATGTAAATTCCGTTGCGCTCGCCAAAGATGTATTCCTTCATCTTCGGGTTCCAGCGCTTCGTCTGATGCCCGAAGTGAACACCTGCTTCGAGCAGCTCCTTCATAGTGATCGTGGCCAATGGGCCTCCTTCGTGGTTTGCATCGGGGCTAGCCTTCGCCTTGCCCGGATTGAACCCGCTTGCGCGGGGATTTGAAACCGAGGGACTAAGGGACGAGGGATGTAGGGACTAAATCTTCAGCATTGCGCCGTTTTCTAGTCCCTATTTCCTAGTCCCTGATCCCTGCAAGCGCGTTAGCGCTTGCTGAACTGGAACCGCTTGCGGGCGCCCTTCTGCCCGTACTTCTTACGTTCCTTCTGGCGAGCATCGCGCGTCATCAGGCCTTCTGCCTTCAGAATCTTGCGCAGCTCGGGATTGAACTGGACCAATGCGCGGGCAATGCCCATTTTGACGGCATCGGCCTGGGCCGCAACGCCGCCGCTCTTCACCGTGGTGATCACGTCGAAGCTGGAAGCGAGCTCGGCAACCGCCAGCGTCCGCTTGGCGGACGCGCGCTGCTGCTCGGTCACAAAATAAACGTCGAATGCCTTGCCGTTGACTTTCCATTCGCCCGTGCCGGGACGAAGAAACACGCGGGCGATCGCCGACTTGCGCCG
>DASXFS010000011.1:0-82336 GCA_036489415.1 Occallatibacter sp.
CATGAATGCGTTTATGAAGAAGTGTTTGCTGTACGCCATGATGTCGCTTGTTGCCCCCTCATTCGCCTGGGCCGCATCCGTCTTGACTACACGGCTTGACGATCCAAAGGCGGTCTACCTCACCGCACAAGACTTCGGAGCTAGCGCCCAAAAGGCTTGCGGGTTCAAGTCCCGCCTTCCGCACCAATAAGAAAATAGGTAGCTTATCAGGGGGCACGCCAGTATGGGTGACCCCTTAAAATTTGGGACTGTAACGGTAGCGCTGCTCGCTAGTAGCCCTGTAAGCGATTCCGTCTGCTCATGCCCCACCACACCTTGCTCTACGCTAAGATCACGTATCCGACACGCACGGACCGGCGAACAACCCTTTCAAGGCCGTCCCGCAACCTGGAAAGCCCTCTCATCGTTTCCATCAATCTCCAAGGACTGGCGTCAGAGCCGGGCAGCCTCTCGTCGCAGGTCAGCATCGGATTTGAAAGGAGAAAAGCAGATGGAAAAGTCGGTTGTGGATAAAGTGGCAAGGACCCTTGTAGACCAGGCAGGCAATATTGGCGAAACTGTCCACAAAGCCTCGCGGTTTACATCCAATGTCGCGGATAGTGTCCAGGATGGTATAAAAACGGCGAAGAAGGCAGTCCACGATGGGCGGGATGCCGTGGAAGACTTCATTGACGATACGGCCAGGCGTGTAAAGCGTACCCCGATCCAATCTATTCTGCTTTCGCTGACGGTCGGCGTCGCTATTGGATTTCTGCTTGGTCGAGGGACGAGTGGCGAATGAGTTCGTCCTAGGCGGTCTGGAGCCTCGGCATCACACGCTGTAGAGAAATCCCCGATTGACTTGCATCCGAATCTTACGAAGGCGGCCCGCCGTTTTATTTTTGACTCGCCAGGCCAAGTTCTAAATGGATTTTGGCCAGAAGCTCAATCGGATGTATGGGCTTTGCGAGAATTTCAAAATGGTAACCCTCATCTCTGGCAATTTCGAGCAGTTGACTGCTGGAGGGTGAGCCTGAAAATAAGATGATCTTGCACTCCGGGCAAGTCTCGTGCATTTTCATCGCTAGCTCTAGACCTGTAAGCGGGAGCATCACCACATCGGTAATCAGGAGATCGGGAGGTTTCGCCTTAACTGCCTCAAGAGCTTTTTGAGGATCAGTGAAATAGGAGACATCCTCGAAACCCTTGTAGCGCAAAATGCTTACCAGACTCGACGCGATTGCATAGTTATCATCGACGACAAAGATGCGGTGAGGGGTTTTTGTATTTGGCATCGACAGCTCGATCAGTTTCAGCTTGATCGGTTTTCACATGACCAATTGTAGTCTGATGCCGAACGTAACCTGCGGTTGCCTGCATCGCCTGACCGGCCGCACTATTTCACCGGTCGATGAGCGTCTTCATCGCCGGGGCATAGCGTTCTCCCGCCGCCGCATCCGGCGGAAAGAGGTTCTGGAGCTTCTGGACCAGATCTGGAGCGAGAGAAATATCCACCGCCGCTGCGTTTTCTTCAATGTACTTGCGCCGCTTGGTTCCGGGAATGGGCACAATGTCTTCTCCCTGCGCCAGCACCCAGGCCAGCGCAAGCTGGCTGGCGGCAATGCCGGCCTGTGCAGCCAACTGTTTCACCTTATCCACCAGCTCGAGATTGCGCTTGAAGTTTTCTCCCTGGAAGCGTGGGTGGTTGCGGCGCGTGTCATCTGCGTCAAAGTCGTCGGGCCTTTTGAAGGCGCCGGTCAGAAAGCCGCGGCCCAGCGGGCTGTAGGCCACGAATGCAATGCCCAGCTTGCGGCAGATGGGCAACACCTCCGGCTCCGGGTCGCGCGTCCACAGAGAGTATTCGGTCTGGAGGGCAGCAATGGGGTGGACGCGATGCGCGCGTTCGATCGTTGCCGGAGCAGCCTCAGACAAGCCCAGAAACCGCACCTTGCCTTCTTCGACCAGCCGCGCCATGGCGCCGACCGTCTCTTCGATCGGCGTCTTCGGATCTACGCGGTGCTGGTAGTAGAGATCGATGGTCTCCATGCCCAGGCGCTTCAAACTGCCCTCAGCCGACTTGCGCACATAGGCTGGGCTGCCATCGACGCCACGCGCGGCGGGGTTCGCCGGATCGCGCACAATGCCGAACTTGGTGGCCAGAAAAAACTTGCCTCGACGCCCTTTGAGCGCATTGCCCACTAGCTCCTCGTTGGTATGCGGCCCATACGCGTCCGAGGTATCGAGGAAGTTGACGCCCAGTTCCAGTGCGCGATCGATCGTTGCCAGCGACTCCTGTTCATCGCGGCTGCCGTAAAAATCGCTCATCCCCATGCAGCCCAGTCCGATGGCTGAAACCTGGGGCCCGTTTGTGCCCAATTTGCGCGTCTTCATCGCTTCTCCTCGTTCCTCCATTTGCCCTACAAACCCTGGGCATCATCCCTTTGGGAATACCCAGGGTTCCGAGGCGACTCGCGGAGAGTCCTCTTACTTGCTCTCGACGCGCGATTTGATCAGCTCGTCCAGATAATCCGGCTTCTGTTCGTTGCGCACCAGGTGCGGGTAACGAGCGCCGCCGTGGTAGTTGATGGTCGAGGTATTGATGTAGTCGTTGTTGACCACCAGCAGTGAGATGGGCTGCGAAGAATCTTTCGACCCCTTGATCGCGTCTTCCAGCAAATCGTGCGTGTAGAGGCGGCCGTTGACGCCGATCACCTTCATTCCTGAAGTGATGCCGGCTTTGAAGGCGGGACCGCCGAAGATTGAATCTGCAACCGAGCCGTCCGCGCCGAGTTGCAGGCCAATGGAATAGATGTCGGTTGCGCCTCCGCGGCGACCTGTTAATTTTGACGGCTCGCCGTCGAAGACAACCTTCCAGCCACCGTTTTCAATGCCGCCCGTAGGTGCCTCGGGCGCAGTCGAATTGAGCCGCGTATGCAGGAAAGTGGCCCAGTCGAACGGTGCAATTGCATTGAGCGCGGCGACCAGCTCGTCGAAGGTGTAAGTCTTCACTTCCGGTCCGTTATTGGGTCCGCCGTGGAAGGCGTGGCAGAAGTCGTCAATGGTCTTTTGTCCATGCGACTCGCGATGAATAATAGTGGCCACTTCGAGCCAAAGCAGATCGCCTTCGTCGTAATAGTCGGTGCCGCGGCGCCATGTGAACCAGCCGCGCCCGCCGTTGAGCCCCGGCTCGCCGATCGCCGTATCAAGCAAGGGCCGCCAGGTGCGGCCAGGGCGGCCCGGACCAAGCGACGCAGCGATGCTGGCCAGATACTCGTGGTATTCGTTCGCAGTCCATAGCCCGCTGCGCGCGGCCAGCATAGGGCCGAGATAGTCGGTGAGCCCTTCGTAGCCCCACAGCAGGTCGGTCTCCATCGGCTGCTCGTAATAAGGGACGGTGAGATCGGCGGGGCGACGGAATTTGCCGTTCCATGAGTGAACGAACTCGTGCGCCAGCAGGCCGCCGAGCGACATGCCGGCTCCGGGCGAAAGCAGGACGCGCTCCGGCAGCCGGCTGTCGTTGGACTCGTGATGCTCAAGGCCGAAGTGAGCAACGTGGTCGCTGAGGGTGAGCAGGAAATGGTAGTCGCGATAATGGCGCGTGCCGAACAGCTTGCCCGATTCGGCAACCAGATTGGTCATCTCCTTCTGGTTGTCCTGGCTGATGTTGAGAGCGATTTCGCTGTCGGCCACCAGATCGAGTTCGTGGTGGATGGGCTCGCCCGGGGGCGTGATGTCGATGGCCCGATAGTATTGCCCGGCAATGACCGGCGAGTCGACCAGCATGTCGAGAGAGATGGGCTTGAAGTCAATCTGGCTGCCCGATTGATTCTCGATCGGAAGCGATGTGCCGAACTTCCAGCCATCAGGCAAAATGAGCTTGGCATCGTAGGTCAACTGCTGCGCCGGGGTTCCGGCGGGATAGAGGAGCGCGTCGTTCCATTCGAGAACGGTCAGCTTGTCTGTCGCCGAATTGCCCTCGGGCTCGATGAAGTCGAAGTCCGCATCGAGCTGGCTGACGCCGTCGGGAATGTTGACATGGAAAGTGAAGACGTCCAGCAGATCGCGCTGCCATGGAATCGTCTTGCCGCCGGCCTCGAACTTGAGGCCGGTCACGCCGGTGATGGGGCCTTCCGGGCCGTGCTCGCCGGGGATCCATTTGGGATAGTAAACAGTCAGCGGGCCGGGCTGAACCGGAATCACCTCGTGGACGCGCAGCAGCTTTTCCGGGGTCTTGGTGGCATCGACGGTGAGCGCAATAGTTTCGGCGCCGAGCGCGGCCGAAGCGGTGAGGGCCACAACCGAGGCAAGAAATAGCAAGGAACGAAAGCTCGAGCGTTGCATGACGAATGCTCCTTATACGAAACGAGAAATCCCTATCCGTGCATGATACCTCCCGAGGGCGCTCATGCTTCCAGCGAGCATTGCCGGTTCAGAAATCGCGACCGGTTGACAGAGACGCAGCGGCCTCAGGAGGCCGGTGCGGCAGGACGCACGGGTGTGGCGCAGCCTTCTCCCGCAACCGTCGTCCATGGGCGAACATGCCAGCGCTTCACGATGCCGCTGGTGACGTACGGATCGACCTTGGCGAAGTTCTCCGCGACCGCGGGCGAGTTGCCTTGGAAGAGCAACAGCGCGCCGTCGACCGGATCGGCAAGCGCGCCGGCCAGGACAAGTTCGCCGCGCTGGCTAGCGGCCCAGGCCCGTTCAAGATGGGCATTGCGAAACTCCGCGCGACGCGCCATGTAGTCTTCGCCAACTTCGTAAAAAGCAGGTAATGCATGAGAAGGACCGGTTCCTTTCTTCGAGATGAAACGTGGCTCGTTGAAGGCATCGCAACCCGCCTTCAAAGGGGGTCATGGAATATTTGAAACATCTAAGCATTAGATTTTAAACAGGATGAACGGATTGAGGAATATTGATTTTTATTGACTCATCAATTGAGGACCTCTTTTGAAGAGGAATGCTAGTTTACTCGCGAACTGATCCGATGACGTTTGTACGGGGCGGTTTTTCCACCTTTCGCAGGCCTACCGCACGCACGATCGAGCGACAGTTTCATCTCCTTCGAGTCCCCCTGAGAGGTCGATATGCAAAAGCGCAACTACCCCAGATTGGCGAACAGGTTCGTGGTTTCAGCCTGTTTGCTTGCAGTCACAGCGTTCATGATCGGCTCGTGGCAATCCCGAGCCGAGTCTCCAACCGCCGCACAGAGCAACGAGAGTTCCGCGCCCGCGGGCGGTGTAATGACTCTTGCCAGGCACACGCCGGCCGAGGTGCTCGATGGCAAGGCCATCAGGCTCAGCCATTACAACCCCGAGCAGAAACTGCGCCTGGTGCTGACAGTTCAGCCCCCGCACATGGCTGAAGAGGAGCAGTTCATCAAGGAACTCACAACCAAAGGCAAACCCAACTTCCACAAGTTCCTGACCCAGGAGGAGTGGAACGCGCGCTTTGGCCCGTCTCAAGAAGATGAACAGGCGGTTGTGGACTGGGCTCAGAGCCAGGGCCTCACTGTGACCCACCGCTATCCGAACCGGCTGCTGGTGGACGTGGAGGGGACCTCCGGCGCGATCGAGAAAGTGTTCGGCGTGACCATTAACAACTACCAGGTTGGCGAAGAAGTGGACTTTTCCAACGACCGCGACCCGGTCATCCCCGCCAATCTCTCCGGCATTCTGCGCGCCGTGACGGGCCTCAGTAATGTTGAGAGAACCCACAGGATTGGATCAAGGATCGCCACGGTAAAAGGCGCCGACTATGTTCCTGGCCCGGCGATCTCTGAAGCTGGAAGCGCACATCGCGCCGGTGACCCGACGAAAGCTCCGTGGGCTCGGCCCACTGCGATGACGTCGCGGGCCGCGGCTAAGAATGAGAACGGGTCGCCTACCAAACCGAAGGCCAATGACAACTATCCCCTGGATTATATGAGCGGCACATACGCAATGGATCCAGACAACGTTCAAAGTTCCAACGGCTACGACTATAACGCTCTGCAGAAGCTGAGCTTCTGCTGCAACCAGCCGGGCGACTCTGGCGGCTCACCGCCTGAATCCTCGATTGCACTTGTCGGTTACGGAGGCTTCAACCTCAGCGACGTGAATACATTCGTCAGTGCCTACGGGATGGCATACCTCATCAACTCGTACTGCATCGATGGATCGCCTTGCCCGGGTAATGACGGTGAAGCTCCACTGGATGTCGAGTACTCCCTCGCAATGTCCAACAGCTACGGCTCTGAATATAACACCGCGCACATCTTTGAATACGAAATGACAAACAACCTCTACACCACGTACGAGGACGCTTTCAACGACGTTATGAACGACGGCCACGCCAAGGTGGTTTCAACAAGCTACGGCTGGCAAGAAAATGTAGGATTCTCGGGCTCGGTAGCGACCGGCACCATGCATCCCATCTTCAATAACATGGTGGGCGTTGGCATTACTCTTATCGCCGCCTCTGGCGATAACGGCGCGAGCGATGGCTGCGGGGACGCGACCTCAGTGGACTACCCCTCTTCCGATCCCGATTTCATTGCGGCGGGCGGCACACAACTCAACATGAATACCTCCGGTATCTTCCAGAGTGAAACCGCCTGGCAGGGCGAAAACTGGTCAGGCGCTTGCGGCAGTAACCATGGTGGCAGCACCGGCGGAGTAAGTGTCCTCTTTCCTGCGCCCGCCTGGCAGGTCAGCGCAACGAATTCCACCTACCCGACCGGCGTAGTCTCTCCCTTCTACTTGTGGAAAGACGGCACGGAATACGTAGAAACCGGCAACGGGAACCGCATGGTGCCCGACATTTCGCTGACGGCAAACCCGGATGTCCTGGGTCAGTGGTACGTCTCCGGCGGGTCATGGCAGGATGAGGGCGGCACCAGCATTGTGGCGCCTGAGCTGGCGGGCTTCTTCGCCCAGGAAAACACCTATCTGGACTACATTGGCGACGCGTGCGGATCAGGCGGCACCACCGCTTGCTCTCCGGTTGGCAACGCAGCTCCGTTCTTCTACTACAACGCCATTGACGGTGCGCCGCACAAGCCTTTCTATGACATGCTCAGCGGCTGCGATGATAATGACGTTACGGCGGCTAACAATCTGTACTATTACTGCGCCTATGCCGGCTACGACCCGATTACCGGCTGGGGCTCGGCCAACATGATGCAACTGGCCTGGGGCATCAACTGGGAAATAATTCCAGCAGATGGCGCCCCCTCGCTCACCTTCGGCGGGCCGACTATCAACACCTGGTACAACACCGACCAGATTGTCGATTGGGACCTGACCGACGGATCCAGCAACGGATATACGCCACCCGGCATCGCTGGATTCACGCTGGGCTGGGACACCATCCCGTCCGACTCACAAAGCGAGCCACACGGCGGCAACGGAGACACGTTCTACAGCGGCCCGGAATACACATACTCCGGTTTCGGGTGTGTGGACAATAACGGCACCCTTTGCGAAGCCGCATCCGGCCAGGGCTGCCACACAGTCTATGTCAGAGGCTGGGACAACCAGGGCATCACCACCAACGGTTCTTACGGGCCGGTCTGCTATGACAGCGTCGCTCCCACCATCACCATCTCGAACAGCCCTGCTACTCCCGCAAGCGGATGGTGGGACTCTTCGGTGACCGTCATCCTCACGGCGACAGATCCTGGCGGCAGCGCCGCATCCGGTATCGCCAAGATCTACTACGCTATCGACTCCGATGCGTGCTACCCGGGATCGGTCAGTGCTTGCAGTATCTATACTGGCCCGTTCAAGATCACGGCCGCCGGTCAGCACCAGATCTACTACTGGGCGGTGGACAAAGCCGGCAACATATCGTTCGAGACGGGCGACCCATCGACATGGGTCGAACCGTATGAGTGGGTCAGCATTGACTTGACTCCACCCGTAACCACGGCCAGCCTGAGCGGAACTCTCTCCGGCGGGAAATATTATTCGAATGTGCAGGTGACCCTCAGCGCCACCGACACCGGCGGAAGCGGCGTCCAATCCACGTATTACACAATCAATGGCGGAACAAAACAGCCGTACACGGCTCCATTCATCGTGTCGACGGTGGGCAGCAATACCGTCCAATACTATAGCATGGACGGCGCCGGCAACACTGAAGCCACCCACACGATGCCCTTCACGATTACCGGGCTCCCCGCGACGATGAGTACCCCGGCGCCGGGCAGCATTCTTGGCACCTCCAACGTGAAGTTCACATGGATAGCGGGCAAGGATGCGACGGAATACCAGCTTTGGCTGGGCCTCAGCGGGCCGGGCTCGAGCGCCCTCTACGCCTCGGGCTGGTTGACGACTACTTCTACCACGGTGACCACCCTGCCGGGGAAAGGGGTTACCGTTTATGCCCGGCTGTTCTCGATGGTCGGCGGGGTAAACTCGTATAATGACTACACCTACGTCGAGGGCGGCGCGCCCGCGACGATGGTCTCTCCGGCGCCGGGGAGCACTCTTGGCACCTCGAACGTGAAGTTCTCGTGGACAGGGGGCACGGATGCAACGGAATACCAGCTTTGGCTGGGCCTCAGCGGGCCGGGCTCGAGCGCCCTCTACGCCTCGGGTTGGTTGACAACTACGTCCACCACTGTGATCAGTCTGCCGGCGAAGGGCGCAACGGTCTATGCCCGGCTGTACTCGTTGGTGAACGGAGTGACGCAGTTCAACGACTACACCTACACCGAAGCGCCGCTCGGCACACCCGCAACGATGAGTACCCCGGCTCCGGGCAGCACGCTCGGCACTTCGAACGTGAAGTTCACCTGGACACCGGGCACGGCAACCCAATACCAGCTTTGGCTGGGCCTCAGCGGGCCGGGCTCGAGCGCCCTCTACGCCTCGGGTTGGTTGACAACTACGTCCACCACTGTGATCAATCTGCCGGCGAAGGGCGCAACGGTCTATGCCCGGTTGTACTCGCTGGTCAACGGAGTGATGCAGTACAACGACTACACCTACACCGAAGCCGCGGCTGGCGTACCCGCAACGATGGTCTCCCCGACTCCGGGTAGCACCCTTGGCGCCTCGAACGTGACGTTCACGTGGACGGCGGGCACTGGGGTGACCCAATACACGCTTTGGCTGGGCACCTCCGGCCCTGGCTCGAGCAGCCTCTACACCTCGGGTGCCTTGACAACTACGTCCACCACGGTTACCAGCCTGCCGGCGAAAGGCGCAACGGTCTATGCCCGGCTGTACTCGTTGGTCAACGGAGTGACACAGTACAACGACTACACCTACACCGAACAATAGCGAACCTGATCCCCTCGCGCCGCGCGAACTTGCGTGGCGCGAGGGCAACAATCAAGGCATTCGGGCTTCGTTCAAGCCGAAGCCTGTTTGTTCGCTCTACGCCATGGCAGCCAGAACGGCGTCGGCGAACTGTGTGGTGCCTGCGGAGCCGCCTACATCGCGGGTGAGTGTTTTGCGCTCGGAGTAAACGGATTCAAGAGCCGCTTGCACCTTGTCGGCCGCGGCCATTTCGTCCAGATGGCGAAGCATGAGGACGGCGGATTGCAGCAGAGCCGTGGGATTGGCGACGTCTTTGCCGGCGATATCCGGCGCCGAGCCGTGAACGGCCTCGAAGATGGCGCACTCATGGCCCAGGTTGGCGCCGGGAACCAAACCGAGGCCGCCGACCAGGCCGGCGCACAAATCGCTGACAATATCGCCGTATAGATTCTCCAGCAGCAGTGTGTCGTACTGGTAAGGATTCATTACCAGTTGCATGCAGGTGTTGTCGATAATGTGCTCGCCGTAAAAAATCTCTGGAAAGCCTTCCGAAACAGTGCGTGCGCAGCGTAGAAACAGCCCATCCGAAAGCTTCATGATATTGGCCTTGTGGATGGAGTGGATCTTCTTGCGCCCGTGCTTGCGGGCGTAATCGAATGCGAACTTGGCAATGCGCGTGGAGCCCTTTTCCGTGATGACCTTGATAGCTTCCACGACGCCTGGAACGACCTCGTGCTCCAGGCCCACGTACTCGCCTTCGGTATTTTCGCGGACAATGATCAGGTCCACGCCGGGCCAATGCGTGGCCAGGCCGGGAAGATTCTTGATGGGCCGGAAGTTGGCGAATAGATCGAACTTCTTGCGCAGCGTGACGTTGATGCTTTTGAAGCCGCCGCCCACGGGCGTAGTCACCGGACCTTTGAGCGCGACGCGGTTGCGCTCAATAGATTCATAGAGCGCTGCAGGAATGTACTCGCCATAAATTTCAAAAGCCTCCGCGCCGGCGGCGAAGCGCTCCCAATCGAATTTGACCCCGGTGGCTTCAAGAATGCGGATCACCGCCTGCGTGACTTCGGGGCCGATGCCGTCGCCGGGTACTAGGGTTACTTTGTGGGTCTTCTGTTCCGCCATTGCTTCTCCCTTGAGCTTCTAGTGTGGTGAGTCCGAAGTTCGTACCCAAAAATGCTGTCATCCTGAGCGTAGTTTGGCGCGTTTTTTGCGCCCAACGGAGTCGAAGGATCTGCGGTTGCACTTCGGAAAGTACGCGACGAACTTTTGAATCAGGACACCAGCGTTTAGCTATTCCTGCTCGCGCTCGCTGCCTTTGCTTGCCGCAATTTCAGCACAACGGCCATCAGCGGCTGCATTCACTTCTTTGCCTTGCCTGAGCTGCGCCCGCCGAGCAAGCCTTCGAGTTCTTCCTTGAATTCGCGCACGTCCTTAAAGTCGCGATAGACCGAAGCAAAACGGATATAGGCCACGGTATCAAGTCCTTTGAGATGCTGCATGATGAGCTCGCCCACTTCGCTAGTGGTGCGTTCGCGCTCCGGCGCATCCATCAAAAAAGCTTCTGTTGCGTCCACAATCGCTTCCAGCTTACTGGCCGGCACAGGGCGCTTTTCGCAGGCGCGCAGCAGGCCGCTCAACACCTTCTGGCGATCGAAGCGTTCGCGGCGGCCATCTTTCTTCACCACCATGTAAGGGATTTCATCGATGCGCTCATAGGTGGTGAAGCGCCGATTGCAGCTTTCGCACTCGCGGCGCCGGCGGATCGAGTCAGCTTCCTTGCTTTCGCGCGAGTCGACCACGCGATCCTGCCCGAAGCCGCAATAGGGACATTTCATTGTCATTAGATTTTACGGCATCGCGAGGGCTCTGAGACAGAGCAGGGCAGAGGGAGCAGGGACCAAATAGGGGACTTTGCGACGATGGATCAGGCGAGCTGAGGCTGCGTCTTGCATCAGGCCACGGGGACCAGCATAGTTTTGCTGGCCACGGCGGTGAGTCCGTCGAGGGTGTCGAGAAAAGCTGAGGCTAGCAGCGGTGCATCGTTGAGGTGAAAGAGCAACTCGGCATTGTTCCATGCGGCCTCGCGGGCGGCCGCTACGCTCCATGCGGCAAGCGTGTCGTCCAGCGCGGAAACGGGCGGCAGCGCGTCGCCTAGGAGCCGAACACGCAGCGTAGTTTTCGCCGCGTTAATGAGGCTGTCGAGCGTCGAGTTGAGCGCGGTGTAGTCGTTGTATTGCGTGGTGCCGTGCTGCGGCGCAATGGAAGTTGCCTGGCAGGTGGCGAACACCGCCTGCGGCAGATCGTGATTGATGTGCGCGTTCATGCCTGCCAGTGCAAACTGAATGCGTGCTATAGCCGGCTGGTTACGCTGCGTAAAGACCGCCTGCCAGCAACCCGGAGCGGACGCGCCTGAGAGCGAGGCTTGAATGGCGGTGAAATAGTATCGTGCGAAGGCGACATCGAGCGCGGCAATCCACTCAGGGTTTACGAAGGCGCCTGTCCCTTGCACGGTTGCGGAGCTTGAGGCATTGACGCCCGCCTGAACTGCCTCAGTGACCTGCAGATAGAGCCAGTTGAACCACTTGAGCCCATCGCCGTCCTCACAGATGGACTGGATTGTCTGGAGGATTTGAATCACATCGGGAATCGACTGCGGAGTAGTTTGAACGGCGGCGAGGAGAGCGGGGTCGTAAGAGAACATGGTGCGCCATGATAGCCCCGCGCGTCGGCCGTTGGGAAGCAGATAACGAATCGCCGGGGAGCTTTCAGGCTCTTTCGCATTGACTCAGGTGTGGCTAGCTCAAAAACTCCGCAATGGCCGCAACCACTGTCTGCTGCTCGTCTTCGCGCAACTCGGGAAAAATGGGCAGCGCCAGCACTTCCTGCGCGGCGCGTTCGGCTTCCGGGAAGTCTCCCCGCTTGTAGCCAAGATTCTTGAGCACCTCCTGCATGTGCAGCGGCACCGGATAATAAATCTCCGAGCCGATTTTACGCGCGCTGAGGAACTCGCGCAGTTCATCGCGGCGGCTGGTGCGGATGACATATTGATGCCAGACGCGACGACTGCCCGCAACCTCATGCGGAAGGACAATTCCGTGGCTGGGGTAGACGCCAGATTCGGCCACGCCTGCGGCGGTGAAAAGGTCATGGTATTTTTCGGCGACGGCCCGGCGCGCGTTGTTCCAGCCTTCGATGTACTTGAGCTTGACGGATAGGATTGCGCCCTGAAAGCCGTCCATGCGGGCATTCCAGCCAATTTCGTCGTGGTAATAGCGGCGCTTCATGCCGTGCTGGCGAAACATTTCTACGCGCTCTGCAACCTCGTCCGAATTGGCCGTGACCATGCCCGCATCGCCGGCCGCGCTGAGGTTCTTGGTGGGATAAAAGCTGAAGGCCGCGGCATCGCCCAGCGCGCCGGCTTTTGTCCCTTGCCACTCTGCACCCCAGGCTTGTGCGGCATCTTCAATGAGCTTCAGGCCGTATTTCTCTCCCAGCCGGGCAAACGAAGTCCAGTCGGCGCACTGTCCATAAAGATGCACAGGCAAAACGGCGCAAACTGGAACGGGCGGCGGCGCCTTCAAAACCGCTTCAACGGCTTTCGGGTCCAGATTGAAGGTCGTCGGTTCGATATCTGCCAGAACGGGCGTTGCTCCTGCGCGCAAAATTGAACTGACCGAGGCGAAAAAGCTAAAGGGAGTAGTCACAACGGCATCGTCCACCCCGATACCAACTCCGGCCAGGGCCAGCCAGAGGGCGTCCGTGCCCGACGAGCAGCCCAGTGCGTGGGCAACGCCGATCTCGGCGGCCGCGGCACGCTCAAAGGCGGCTACCGGCTCGCCGAGGATAAACTGCTGCGTCTCAAGTATATGGCCGAGGGCATCGAGCAATTCCTGGTGCAGCGGCGCGTACTGGCGCTTCAAGTCCAGCATAGGGACCGGCTGGACCGCCGACGGGGCGGAAGCGGAAGGCGTGGGCGCTGCGTCTTGCACCTAAGTATGGTAGCAGCCGGTCAAAGTTATTCGTCTAATGGGAGGGAGCGGCGCGAATCCCGGGCGGAAAAGGAGCATGGCGGGAAATTACGGTATTGCCAGGAGGTACGCCGCGCTGTCAAGGTCGAGCTTGGGGAAAAAGAGCGGGAATGAGGCAGAAAAAGGTTCGTCGAACGGCGTGGAGTTGAAAAGGTTGGATATTCGTTCTATTGTTGACCCATTGCGGGAATTGGCGGCAACCGGGGTTTTCCGGAGCCGTGCCCGCCGATTTGTGTTTTAACCCAAAAAGTTGCATCTCAACATTGAAGAGAGAGTAGGAGATCGGCACATGGAGAACAAGCCGGCACAAAATATTCAGGACACATTCCTGAACACGGTTCGCAAAGACAAAACTCCGATTACGATTTATCTGGTCAGCGGCGTTAAGCTGACCGGAAAGATTCGGTCTTTTGACAAGTATTCGGTGCTTCTGGAAAACAACAGCCAGGAGCAGTTGATCTTCAAGCACGCCATATCGACGGTGGTAAGCAACCGCAGCGTCATGCATACCGAGCATCGCCCCATGGGGCTGCAGACGGGCATGGGGCCCACAGCGGTTGCAGCCCCATCTCCGGCAGTCGCGGAGCAGCGATAGCTCGCGGGGATCGGTCTCGATTGGCAGTGGAAGAGAACAGGGCGGCAGGCTCCGGTAGTCAGCCAGAGCGTGCGGTCCTGGTTGGAGTGGATCTGGCGCGGTCAGGCTCTGGACGGCCTGATCGGCCGGGTGGCTCGCGCGGCAGCCGCGCAGGCGTGGCGGGAGCGCGCATGGCGGTTGTGTACCCAAACGCGGATGTTTCCGCGGAATCGCCGTTGCCAGACGACGCTACAAATGCCTCTCAGACGTACGAAACCGATTCCTCAAGCCTCATTGGCTCTGGTCTTCTTCCAGCGCAGTCTCCGCCTTATGCCTCTACCAGCCTCGATGCTGACGAGTCTCTGGCCGAGTTTCGGGAACTGGTGGCAAGCGCCGGAGCAGTGGTGGTTGCGGAGCTGCAGCAGCGGCGAGCGCGGCTAGACCCGGCGACGCTGATCGGCGCAGGCAAGGTCGAGGAGATTGCCGGGGTCGCGGCCTCCACCGAGGCCGACCTGGTGCTGTTTGATCACGACTTAACGCCAACGCAACTGCGCAATCTTGAGGCTGCGCTGCCCTGCCGCGTGCTGGACCGGACACAACTGATCCTCGACATTTTTGCCCGCCACGCGCGGACCCGCGAGGGCCAGTTGCAAGTGGAGCTGGCGCAGCTTGAGTACATGCTGCCGCGCCTCGCAGGCAAGGGCAAAGCCATGTCGCAACTAGGCGGCGGCATCGGCACGCGCGGACCGGGTGAAACCAAGCTGGAAACGGACCGGCGGCGCATTCAGGCCCGCATCGATCATCTGAAGGGCGAACTGGATGCGGTGCGCCGCGTGCGCAAGCAACAGCGTCAGCGCCGCGAGGCGGTTCCAGTGCCAACCGTGGCACTGGTGGGTTATACCAACGCCGGCAAAAGCACGCTGTTCAATCGGCTCACCGGGGCGCACGTGTTGTCTTCGTCACGCATGTTCGCCACGCTGGACCCCAAGCTGCGTGCCATTGAGCTGCCCAGCCGGCGCAAAGTTTTGCTGTCGGATACGGTCGGCTTCATTCGCAACCTGCCGCACACGCTGGTTACCAGCTTCCGGGCCACGCTCGAAGAGGTAGCCCAGGCCGAGGTGCTGCTGCATGTGCGCGATGCCGCTTCGACCTACGGTGAGGAGCAAAAAGCCCAAGTCGAAAAAGTATTGGGTGAGCTGGATTCTCTCGCCAAGCCGCGCATCGAGGTCATGAACAAAATCGACCTGGTGGCAGACAACGAGCGCGAAGGTCTGCTGGCGCGCGCCCAAAGGAGCCAATCTGGTTCCACGGGCGAGGTGGCTGTTTCAGCGCACACAGGCGAGGGAATCGAAGCGCTGCTCACGGCTCTCGATCAGGCTCTGCAATCCGATCCAGTCGTCGAAGCAGAACTGAAAGTTCCGCAGCAGGAGGGCGGCGTTCTGGCGGCCATCGAGGCGGGAATGCTGGTGCACAGCCGGGAGTACGAGGGGAATCTGGTGCGGCTCAAAGTGAGCGGACCGGCGTCACTTATGGGAAGGCTACGCAAATACCGGGTGCGTGAAGGCACTCTTTCAGACCAGCAATAAAAACGGATTCAAGCCAAGAGCAATTGCGCGAAAGACGCATTGAGATGAAAGGAGCCCCATGAAACCCGATCAAGGCCCCGCGGGCCGCACCATTACTGCGCTCTCAAGCCGCGAGGTATATCGAAACCAGTGGATGCGCCTGCGCGAAGACGAGATTCTGCGCTCCAATGGCAAGAAGGGCATCTATGGGGTGGTGGAAAAGGAAGATGCGGCCATCATTCTGCCGGTAGACCACGGTCGCGTGTGGCTGGTGGAACAGTTCCGCTACACCATCGAGGAGCGCGCGCTGGAACTGCCCCAGGGCGGTTGGGAGATGGAAGTTACCAACCCCGAGGAACTGGCGCGCGGCGAACTGAAAGAAGAAACCGGCCTCGACGCTGCGGAGATGACCTACCTGGGATGGCTGTGGATTGCCTATGGCTTTACGCGGCAAAAGCAGCACGTGTTTCTGGCCACGGGGCTGACGGAGACAGACAAAGATCCCGACCCGGAGGAGCATGACCTCGTGGTGCGGTGCATCGCGGTGGAAGAGTTTGAAGCCATGATGCTCGACGGGACCATCCGCGATAACTGCACGCTGGCCGCGTGGGGGCTTTATCTCTTGTGGAAGGCGCGGCGCGATAAGACAGAATGAAACGCTCCCCCGTTAGGCGACGCGAAATTTCTTGAAAGCTCGCGTCGTAATCACAATAAAGATCACCAACACAATCAACTGTGTGATCCCAAAGGCGGGAGATGCTTGCGTAGGGGCAATAGCTTTGAGCGCCGGGATTTTGGCGAAGCTTTGCGCGACCAGCACGAAGAAATTGAACCACAGCGCCAGGCCCGCGGAAATGATGTAGGTCCCGCGCCATGCGCCGGCAAGCTTTCCAACATAAAGCGCCACAATCGCCAGCAGAAGCGCAATTATGGACAGGATTCCGAGGATGATCCCCGGCGTCATGCCGTGAAAGGGAAACAGGAACCCGGTAATGCTGGTGAGCGCCGTGGTCGCAAGAAACAGCGCGGTCAATCCCCGGTAGAGTTTGCCGCCCATCAATCCCAACAGCGCCACCAGGCCGGCGCCGATTCCTACCAGGCTCAGAATCACGTGGATGAGCGTAAAGACTGAGGTGCTCAAGCCAAGAATCATGGGTGTGTCCTTTCAAGGGTTGTCGTGATGCAGCGTGTGTTGCGGGGGGAAGGGAACGGCCTTTAGATCAAAAAAGATGAAAATTGAAAATCGGAACGAAACGAGAATCACAGCCAGCCACTGGAAACCAGACGCTCCAGACAGGTCCTAGCCAGCAGCGGCTGTCAGCAGAGCCTCAACCTTGGCATCCAGATTGCGCGCCACCTCAAGAGCCGCCAGATTACCATAGGAAGCCAGATAACTGGCCATCCTGTCGTAAGAAAGATGTACGCCATCGGCGCGCTCATCGATGAGCACAGTCACCGGCGCGTACGAAGCAGCGTCATGCACATGTTCCGCCATCTTCTTCATGACCAGCGGATTGCCGATGACAATGCGCACAATCCTCGGAGCCGCCGCACC
The DNA here is from genome assembly GCA_036489415.1 of Occallatibacter sp. GTDB lineage: Bacteria > Acidobacteriota > Terriglobia > Terriglobales > Acidobacteriaceae > Telmatobacter. The sequence continues at coordinate 16,959 of DASXFS010000011.1, forward strand.
CTCCGCCTTGGAAAGAATCTGCCCCAGGTTAAAGCGCGTGAATTCCATAAAGCCCGAGGATCCGAGAAACGGATGGATCACCGCTTCCAATTCCTGCCAGTTGGTTGCGGCGCCAACATTCTTGGCAAACTCGCGCATGTCCGGATGTCCGGTCACAGCGTCAATGGCGGCAACCACGTCCGCCAACGGCTTGCGCGAAACAACGCTCCAGCGCTCCACGGAAATCTGATTCGTCGGCATCGTTCACCTTCTTTACTGGCTTGGATGTTCGAAGAAGGAACGCGAAATCAAATTCTTGTGAGCCCTAAAGGCGCTCGCGACACCTATCCGCGTGCTTCGATTGCAATGTATGGCGAAGGATATTCGGGCCCGATGTATTCAGCACGTGGCCGGATCAGCCGGTTGTCGTCCAGCTGTTCAATCACGTGCGCGGCCCAGCCGGCGATGCGGCTGATAGCGAAGATAGGCGTGTAGAGATCGATGTCGATGCCCAGCGTGGCGTAGGTTGAGGCGGAGTAAAAGTCGACATTGGCGTTGAGTTTTTTTTCAGCGTTGATGTATTTCTCAATGGCGCGCGACATCTCAAACCACTTGGGCTGGCCCGCGTCTCTGCCGAGCTGCTCGCTCATGCGGCGCAGGTGCGTGGCGCGCGGGTCTTCGGTTTTGTATACCCGGTGGCCGAACCCGGAGATCTTCTGCCGCGCGGCCAGCATGTTCTTCACGTAATCCACGGGATCGGCTCCGGCCTTGTCGATAGCGTAGAGCAGCCGCATCACGGCTTCGTTGGCGCCGCCATGCAGCGGGCCCTTCAGCGCGCCAATGGCGCCGGTAACTGCGGAGTGAATGTCAGACAGCGTGGCGGCGATGACCCGGGCGGCAAACGTGGAGGCGTTCAGCTCGTGGTCGGCGTGGAGGATGAGGGCGATGTCGAGCGTGCGCGTCGCTGTTGCCGAGGGCTTTTCGCCGGTCAGCATCCAGAGAAAATTGCCCGCGTGGGAGAGCGACCGGTCAGCCTGGACAATCTCTTTTCCCTTGCGGATGCGGTCGTAGATGGCCACGATCATGGCGATCTGCGCGGTCAGGTTGTAGGCCTTGCGCACGTTGGCGTCATGGGAGTTGTCTTTCTCGTCGGTGTCATAAAAGCTGAGCGCGGAGACGGCGGTGCGCAGCACTTCCATAGGCGTGGCAGAGGTGGGAAAGCTGCGCAGCAGGTCTACGATGCGTCGATCGACCGAGCGGGCCGCGGCCAATTGCTCGGTGAACCCGCGCAGCTCCGGCCGGCTGGGCAGCGTGCCGTTCCACAGCAGGAAAGTGGTTTCCTCGAAGGTCGACCTCTCGGCCAGTTCATGAATATCGATGCCGCGATAGGAGAGCACGCCGGCATCTCCGTCAATCCAGCAGATTCCAGAGTTCGCGGCAACAATTCCTTCCAGGCCCTTCCCAGCAACAGCGGTCGACATAGTGTTAAAAACTCCCTCTTATTACGACGATCATGGTGATGAATTCGGTACATGCGGCGGTGAAATGGTCCCGTAAAGAGGGACAACGCCTCAACTGCGGTAAAGATGTTTATAACGCAGCGATTGCACGGTTGTCACGGCAGGCGGGACGCGCCGGGCGCGATTGCACTGATTTCGCGGCCCTCGCCAGCGGAGTTGTTCCATCGCCGGAATCGGCATGGAATGCCAGCGGAGCGGACTTTTGTGGCCAAACCGTGCAGGCTCCGTGCATGGCCGATTGCATTGCCGGTCAGCGGTGGCGCCAAAGGGATGGAAGCTCATTTGACCGCTATATCGTTTTTTCCGCACGGATAGCGTTCCTTAGGTATTCTGTTTGGGTCCCTCGGATGGGCCACATCAAGGCTATGAGGGGGATCGCAGCAGGATGAAACTCCGCCGAGAGGCGCAAGCCCCAATACGGAGCAATTTCTTAGACTGCGTCTAATTCAGACAGAAAAGCGCGAACACCCAGGGGCGAGCTATACCGAGTAGACCCGCAGGCTGGGTTGCCGGCGGCAAAGCCCGAGAAAAGAAAGGGAAATACATGAGCGACGAACCAGAATTGACTACCAGGACATATTCCGAAGAGCCGCCCAGAACCTATTCCGGCGCCCTGTTGGCTGCCATTGCCGTAGCCTTGCTGCTGGGGTTGGGCGGGCTGATCTGGAGCTATACGCTGAACGGCAAGCTGAGCAGCCAGCAGCAGGAACTGTCCGATGCCAAGGCGCAGAACGTGAAGCTGGACGCCCAGTTGCGGGAGACCGACGAGCGGCTGAACGTGGCCACCGACGAGTTGAAGACCTCATTGGGTCTGACGCAGAAACAGTTAGACACCCGCGCGCAGGAATTGCAGGTGCGCGAAGCCCGCGACGAGGCTGCATCCGCCCGGCTAGCCAACGAGCAGAAGCAGACCGCCCAGCAGGTGACCGCGGTTTCAAGCGCAGTGACCGACGTAAAGACAGATGTGGGCGGCGTCAAGACCGACGTGGCCAAGACGAAGAGCGACCTGGCCGACGCCGTGAGCCAGTTGACGTCGATGAAGGGCGATTTGAACGGCCATAGCACCCTGATCGCGCGCAATGCCGACGAGCTGGAAATCCTGAAGCACAAGGGTGACCGTAACTACTACGAATTCACGCTGGTGAAGGGGCAAAAGAAGCCAGTGGGCACGGTGAGCCTGGAGTTGAAGAAGGCCGATGCCAAAAAGAGCCGATTTACGCTGGTGGTTTTCGCCGACGACAGGCAGTACGAAAAGAAGGACAAGAATCTGGACGAACCCCTCCAGTTCTATGCCGGCAAAGATCCGCAGTTGTTTGAGATCGTTGTGAACGCGGTAAGCGGAAAGAATACAGTGACCGGGTATTTGTCCACGCCCAAGACTGCACCGGTGCCCCCGGCTACTGGTCAATAACAGCGGTGTGGGGCGCGAGTTTGAGGCTGGGCCGATACTGAATGCCGAAGGTAAAGTCCAGTCCCTTGCGCGCGTCCCATTGCTCCTTGGTCAGCCGAAATGCCGAAACCATGGTCCCCTCCACCGTCTGCCCAGGGTCGATGGTTGCCTGCGGTGACAGCGCCTTTCCGTGCGGCACGGGCATGTTCGGATAGGCCAGAAACACGCGGTCATAATCGGTTGCCGTAGCTGCATAGCTCGAATGGATGCCATCGTCCAGCGTGGCATTCGCCGCCATGTTGCGCAAAAAAAGCGGCTTGTCGCTCTGGTTATGCAGCTCCACCAGCGCAAACACGTATATCTGATCGTAGGTCTCCTTGGCCATGGCCGCGCCGTTGGCGTCAAAGCCTGAAGTCTCGCTGTGCTGCGGATGCACCCAGACCTGCTCGATCTCTCCCGTCGCCGCGGGAGGCTTTTGCCCTGCAATCACATAGAAGGCAATCGCCGCGGTGACCACCACGCCCGCAATCACGCTGGCCCAGATCACATGGCTCGAGCCTTTGGTAAATTCCTCGCCGCGAGCGGCGTCGTCAAGTCCGGAAGAATCCTGCTGCAGTAGGCTCATCGCGCCTTTATCTTATTACCACCGGCATGAAGCGGGACATAGATTTCGTGCGAGCCACGGCTGAATTTTCTATTCCTTGGTGCATTGGAGTGGTGACTATTAAGACCTGTGCCAAGCTGAGACTCCGCAAAACCTCGATCTCGAAAGGTCCTCATCGAATCTTCTGGCGATCTATCAGGTTCTTCAGCACAGTCTCGATCGGAACCACGCCTTTGCGCGACCCCGTCTCGCCGCCCTCAAATTCGATCCAGCCTTCATTGAAACCGTCCAGCATGCGCATCCTCGGTTCTGGATTCTTAACCCCCTGCGAGCGGAACAGCGGCTCCCAGGAAGCGCGCGGCACGGCGTCCATCCTGACCGGGTGGGCGAGCAGTCGGCTCAAAGCGGTTGCAATCTCGTTCGGGGTCACTCGCTTAGGACCTTCTAATTCCACGACGCGATGTCCGGCCCAAGATTCCTGGAGTAATTCCGCAGCTACGCGCCCAATATCCGCCGTGGCCACCATCGGCACCGGCTTGTCGAGCGGTTGCAGAAAACTCGGAACTACGCCGCTGTCCCGGGCCGAAGCCACATCCCACGCATGGTTTTCCATGAACCAGCCGGGCCGCAGAAAGCTGATTGGCAAAACCGCGTCTTTCAGCTTGTTTTCAATCAGCGTGTGCTGCGTCAGCAGGTTGGTTTGAGTTGCCTGAGCGCCAATCGTCGACAGGTAAACAAGCCTGCCCGGCCGCGCTGTTTCGAGAGCTGCCTTCAACGAGTCCGCGATGGCCAGCGCCTCCGGAAATCCGGGTGACGGATCGAACAGCGGCGGAACCAAAATGAAGACTGCCTCCGCTCCTGAGAAGGCAGCACCCATCGCAGCCGCGTCGCCGATGTCTGCAACAGCCACCTCGCAGCCGCGCGCCGTCCAGGCAGGCGCCTTGCGCGCGTCGCGTAAGATTGCGCGAACAGGCTGGCTGGCAGCCAGCAGATGTTCGGTTATAACGCTTCCTACGTTGCCAGTGATTCCGGTAATTGCATACATTCTCTAACCCTTCCCCCGCACAAAGTAGGTGGAGTTTTTTTGAATGGGGATTCCGGCCAACTGGAGAGAATTTGCTGTGTGTACTTTTCAGGGCTTGGGCCGAAGCGCAGTTAAGAATTCCTCGGCCTCCAGCGTATTCAGCACATCTCCAGGCCCGAGCCAGGCTCGGCGCAACTGGCGCAGGCCATATTCCATCTTACCCAGGTTGCGGGCGTCGTGGGAATCGGAATTGATGACGATCTTGCAGCCGAGTTCTTTCGCCAGGCGAAGATCGCGGTCATTCAGGTCGAGCCGCTCCGGAGCCGCGTTGTGCTCGACGGCCACGCCCAACTCAGCAGCGCGGCGCAGAATCAGCCCCAGGTCCAGGGCGAAAGGCTCGCGGCGCAACAGCAGCCGGCCGGTGGGATGGCCCAGGATGCGCACATAAGGATTCTCGATAGCGCGGACGATGCGCGCAGTCATCTCTTCGCGCGGCTGCTCAAAGCGCGTGTGGATGCTGGCGATGACGATCTCCATCTGCGCCAGGACTTCGTCGTCCAGGTCGAGCGCGCCATCGGCGAGAATGTCCACCTCGATTCCCGCGAAGACGCGAATGCGGCCTTCCATCTGCCGATCCACTGCGCGGATCTGGTGGACGTGTTCGAGAGCCCGCTTCTCGTCCAGGCCGTTGGTCATGGCCAGGTTCTTCGAGTGGTCAGTGATGGCGATGTAGCCGTAGCCGACAGCCAGGGCTGCGTCGGCCATTTCGCGAATGGAGTTATGCCCGTCCGTGGCAGTGGTGTGCATGTGTACGTCGCCGCGAATGTCGGACTGCTCGACAAGCCGCGGCAAAGCATGGCGGGCAGCGGCTTCAATCTCGCCCAGGTTCTCGCGTAACTCGGCAGGCATCCAGTCCATGCCGAGAGCGGCGTAGATCTCTTCCTCCGTGGCTGCCGCTACTACGGAGTTGTCGTCCAGGCGCGCCAGCGCCCATTCGCTGAGCGTGTAGCCCATCTTGAGCGCACGCTGGCGCAACGAGACGTTGTGGGCCTTGGAGCCGGTGAAGTATTGCAGCGCAGCGCCGTAAGAGGCCGAGGGCAGCAGGCGCACATCCACCTGCAATCCGCTGCTGAGGTGAAAGCTGACTTTATTCTCGCCCTTGGCTATCACGTCATGGATACCCGGATAAGCCGCGACGTATTCCACCGCCGCTGCGGTTTGCTCGGGTGCGCAGGCCGGGCCGGTGACCAGCAGATCCAGATCGCCGGCGGTCTCGCGGCCGCGGCGCAACGAGCCTGCCGGAGTCACGCGGTCAATGCCGTCAAAGGCCAGCAAGTAAGTCGACAGGCGCTGTGCGGCATCCTCGGCAACATCGATGCGATAGCGGCCGGCGCTGCGTCGATAGTCGTCAATACCCTTGCGTAGTTTTTCAATCTGCTTCTCGCCCATGCGCGGCAAACCGGCCAGACGGCCAGCATCGATGGCCTCGGCGAGCCCGTCGATGCTGGCGATTTGCGCGGCAGACCAGAGCAGGGCGACGGTCTTGGGACCCATGCCAGGCAGTTTGAGGAGTTCGAGAAGACTTGAGCCGTACTTGGCCACCAGCTCCTCGCGCAGAGGCAGCGTGCCAGTCAGGGCAATGGCTTGCAGGTTCGCGGCCATGCTCTTGCCGATGCCGGGAATTTCAAGCAGGCGGGCAGTCTCGCCGGCAACTGATGCCAGATCAACGGTAGTTTGCTCGGCGGCTTCTGCGGCGCGGCGATAGCTGCGAATGCGAAAGCTGTCGCCGCCATCAATTTCGAGCAGATCGGCCGTCTCCGTCAAAAGACGGGCCATGGCGGGGTTGTCCATGCCGGAAGAGTATCAAAAAGCAGGGAACACGCAATAGAGGATGAGAGGTGGTTGCATAAATCGGGTCTTGAAAGGGCATGGCTTTAGCCGTGCCGCTGAAGCTACATAAAATCTGGGGCTTTAGCCCCGGAGGGATGCTCTGCGTTGACCGGGCATCCATACATGCAACCAGTTCTAGTCGTTCCTCAAGCGGGGAAGCGAACAACCTGGCTATTGAGCAATAGATAGGGAACTGGCGTAGTTATTGCCGGGAGAGAAATCTGGAGGCCGCATCTCAATCAAGGCAAGCGGTAACTCCCGGGCACACTAAACGCTCCCACCTGTTGGTGGTCCTGCGGTTATGCCTGAAGGGCCGGTGCCCGGGTTAGGCCGCGGTGTGGGCGGCGTCCTTAAAGCGGCTCACACCATCCGCCTGGGGACCTTTCTGACCTTGAACGATGTCGAACTCAACCTCATCGCCCTCTTTCAGCGTTTTGTACCCGTCCAACTGAATCGATGAGTAATGAACGAATACGTCTGGACCATCTTCGCGCCCGATGAATCCGTAACCCTTGGCGTTATTAAACCACTTGACCTTCCCTTTGTACTGAGCCACAGGCTCCCTCTTTCTTTGCTTCGTGCGGGAATCCGAAGACTGAGTGGAATCACCCTTCGGTAATCAGTAAGACGCCAAAGCGAGGAGAAAGGTTGAATCGATCGCCGGAAAACGGTTCCATAAAGTGAGATAGGACCGACATGGGAACCGGCCCCAAAAAAGGAAGCCTTTTGAATAGAACGCAGAAACATTTCTGAGGTCTAAACGAGCGGGTTATTTCCGCGCAGTTATTTTTTTCGCTTACCACCAGTCAGGCGGGCGTACAGCAAAACGCTGGTCAGCGTCTTGCCATCCTTGATGGCGCCCCGCTCAATCATTTTCAAAACGTCGGAGAGTTTGACGAGACGGAACTCGATATCCTCATCTGCTTCCGGATGCGCGTCGCCGGCCACCAGGCCCTCGGCCAGGAAGACTTGCATGGATTCGCCGAGAAAGCCGGGGCTGGCATAGTACTCAACCAGTGGCTTCCACTTTTTGGCGCTATAGCCGGTTTCTTCCGCCAGTTCGCGCTTGGCGCCGGCCAAAGGGTCTTCGCCGTTGTCGAGCTTGCCGGCGGGCAGCTCCCACAAATACTGGTTGGCGGCATGACGGTACTGGCGCTCGACCACAATCCAGGGATTCTTCTTGCTCTTTGAGCCGTCGATGGCCAGAATGACCACGCTGCCATTGTGGCGAATCACGTCGCGCTCGTTGGCCTTGCCGCTGGGCTCAATCAGCTTGTCATGGAGCACGCGAAACAGCGGCCCCTGGTACACGACCTTGGAACTGACCAACTCGGCGACCTCGATCACCGAAGGCTGAAGCGAACGGGCAAGCTTGCGGAGCTTGGGCTTGCGGACTTTCGCAGTCTTGTTTTTTGTTTTGCTGGACGCGTCGGAATTCGATTTGGCGGCGGACTTCTTTCTATCTTTTTTGGGCGCGGCGGCTTGTGCGGCCTTCTTTTTGCTAGGCATTTCCTGTCTCTCTCCTCAAAGCGCAATCAGGAAAAGTATACGCATTGCGGCTCAGGTTGAGACGCGGCGCAGCTGCAGTTGTGCATCGATTGGATACGGCGTGGCATCCTTAACAGAGCCCGTTTCCTTTTGAGTCTGTTGAAGTGGGGTTGCCGCAAGGCGCGCTGGACGGAGTGGAGCACTGAAAAGAAAGTTTCCAGGAAGAGAATCGATTGCTGACCGCAGACTGCTTTCCCATTACCGTGGCGCCGGGCCTGCACCGGCTTTTTCTGGACTACTGCCGCGGCGATGCGGGCGTAAGCAGGTTCTATGCGTCCCTGCCACCAGACACAGCCTGGTCCGCCGCGGCGGACGGCCGCACCATTCCAGCGCACTGGCCGGAGTTGGTCGCCTTGCTGGCGGAGCAGAACCCGAGCTCTGCGCCGGATGGGAGCCCGGACGGCAGCCCGACGCAGTCAGCCATTGAGGCGATGCGCCACGGCGCTGGAGTTGTGGTCACAGGCCAGCAAGTAGCGCTGTTTGGCGGCCCGTTGTTTACTCCCTTCAAGGCGGCCACTGCAGTGGCGCGCGCTCGACAGGCGACGAAGACGGGACGGCCGCACGTGCCCATCTTCTGGCTGGCCAGCGAAGATCACGACTTTGAGGAAATCAACCACGTCGTTTTTCCGGCGGGGCGCGAACTGAAGAAGCTTGTCTACGAAGACCAGTCCACCGCCTCCCGGCCCGTGGGCGGCATCCAGCTAGATGAGCGGATTCTTCCCCTCGTGGATCAAGCATGGGCTCTGCTCGGCGGCTCCGACGCTATGGATGCCCTCGTGGCCGCCTACAAGCCCGGCCGGACCTTCGCGCAGACCTTCCGCGACTTCTATGCGAGCGTATTTTCCGCGCAGGGCTTGCTGGTGCTCGATGCGGGCGGACGCGCAATGCACCGCATGGGCGCGTCGGTATTGCGCGCCGGCCTGGAGCGGGCAGACGAGCTGCACGCGGCTCTCGTCGAGCGCAACGCCGAGTTGGAAGCGGCCGGCTATCACGCGCAGGTTGCCGTGGGCCCGCAGTCGAGCCTGCTGTTTTTAATCGATGACAAGACAGGCGCGCGCGTGGCCTTAAAGCGGATTGCGCCCAGCGCCGCTGAACCGCAGGGATTGTGGCAAGCTGGCCGGCAAAGTTTTTCAACGGCCGATCTGGTGGGCATTCTGGAAAGTGAGCCCGAACGGATTTCACCCTCGGCGCTGCTACGCCCGGTCTTTCAGGATTTCCTTTTGTCCACGTCGCTCATCATCGGCGGCCCGGCGGAGATTGCCTACTTTGCGCAGTCGGCAGTGCTGTTCGAGCGGATTCTTGGGCGCGTCACGTATGCCCAGCCACGATTCTTCGGCACGCTGGTGGAACCGGCCATCGGTGAGTTGCTGCATAAGCATGAGTTGAGCCTGGAGCGTGTGTTCAGGGAAAATTCCGCCTCGCTGGCGCAATTGCTGGGGGCTCGAGCGATGCCCGTCGAGGGCAAACAAAAACTGGCCTCGGCGGGCACGGCGCTGGATACCGAGCTTGCGCCGCTTGTCGAATGGATGGGCAAGCTTGACGCGGGTCTAGGCCGCTCGGCAGAGACCGCGGCCAGCAAGATGCAATACCAGATGAATCGCCTGCGGAGGCTTGCGGCCAACTTCCAGTTGCAGCGCGAGGCATCTCTCGGCCGTCACGCCGAAGCCATCAGCCAGGCCATCTTTCCCGGCGGAGTCTTGCAGGAGCGCGTGCATGGCGCGGCGTTCTACTTTGCTCGCTACGGGTTTGGACTGGCGGAAGAGATCAGTGTACAGGCCGAGAACGCTTGTCCTGGTCATACCGCGATGTGGCTGTGACCGCCGGAATCAATCATTGCCTGACACCGCATCGGCACAGAAGTATCAGCCAAATTCCCGTTCTGCCGTTTTGCAGATAATATCCCTCCGTTGCTGCACAATTACCTTATGGACAAAAACCGAACCCACGCCGCGCCGCAGAGCTCCGCGTGTTTGAAATGCCCCGCCACGACCGTCACGGACCGTACCATTGGCAAACAACCCACCCCCCCCTTAACCGGTAGTAACCATGCAGTAGCAAGCTAGTAAACATGCATCGACATCCAATGCGGGTGCTAGTCCTTCTTCCCTAGTCCCTTAGTCACTAGTCGTAGCCCTGATTTCTGGCCCCTGAACGTATAATTTCCGCGAAGGTCCGGGAGGGTTTTGCTTGAAGCAGATATTCGCTGTATTCCTCGTAGGATTGCTGGCATCTCAAGCCGGGCTCGCGCAACAAAAGGGCGCGTGCGCGACCGCCGGGACGAACAATGTATTTCTCGGCATCCAGACCGTGCGCCTGTGGCCGGGAGACGCGCCGCAGGCTAAAGGCAACGCCTGCGAAGACATACCAACCCTGACCATCTTCGCGCCCAGGGATGGAGCCGGCAATGGCTCCGCCGTGATAGTGCTGCCCGGCGGCTCTTATGCAAATCTCGCCTCCATCCACGAGGGGCGCGAGGTGGCCGACTGGTTTACCCAGCGGGGTTTCCGGGCCTTTGTGCTCAGCTACCGGCTCTCGTCTCATGGTTATCTGCTGCCCGTGCCGCTGCTCGATGCTAGGCGGGCGGTCCAGACGGTGCGCGCGCGCGCGCTCGATTATCACATCGACCCCAACCGAATCGTCCTGATCGGGTTTTCAGCCGGCGGCCATCTGGCGGCTCTCGCCTCTACGCAGCCCGTGCCCGGCAATCCGGACGCTGAGGACGCCATAGACCGGGTTTCCAGCCGGCCCGACTACCTGGTGCTGGGCTATCCGTGGATCGGGGCCATCTCCAGCGATACGTCGCACTACACCTACTGCAAGGTGTTCAACGTGATGGACCGTTGCGAGGCCCTGCGTAAGGCCTACTCGCCCGATCTTTTTGTCACCAGGGCCACGCCGCCGACGTTCATTTTTCACACCTTCAACGACGAGACGGTTCCCGTGGAGCAAAGTCTGCGGTTCTACGACGCGCTGGTCAAGGCCGGCGTCTCCGCGGAGATCCACATCTTCGCCAATGGGCCCCACGGAGTCGGTCTCGGAGGCACCGATCCGGCCTTGGATCAGTGGCCAGGCCTGCTGGAAGCCTGGCTCCGCGCCCATGGGCTGCTGAGCCAAAGCGCCGCCTCCACAACGCACTAAAACTGACCGCAAAGGCTCAAAAATTGTCCCGAAAAATGAAGAAGCGGACTGTAGGGTTGAGGAGTGGAAGGACTTCCTCAATCCGTACAGTCCGCTGGACCCTGAACCGGGTCTAGGTGGTATTCTCAGTGTAGGCCTCTTCGCCATGAATGCAAGCTAATTCTTGTACAAAATCTCATATCCTTGACAGGAGTCTCAGGACCCCGCTAAATCCGCTCCAAAAGCATTGACTTGGGCATTCGCCCCTGATACAAAAAGGTGTTCCACCCCGCGCCAAAGTCCATTTTTAGAGCATCGGAGCAAACCCGCTACCACCATGCAAGAAATCTTTCAACAAGTCGAGGGCTTTCTGCTGGGCTCCATACCCACGATGCTGCTGTTTATCGTGCTGGTGCTGGCCTATCAGTTCCTGGTGCAGGGGCCTCTGAGCGCCACGCTCAAGCGGCGGCGCGCGCTGACGGTTGGCGCCATTGAAGACGCGCAGAAAGCCATTGAACGAGCCGAAGCCCGCGCCGCCGAGTATGACGCCAAGCTTCGCCAGGCCCGGGCCGATGTATACAAGATGCGCGAGCAGCGGGCGAAGCAGTGGACCGCCGAGCGCGACGCCACGCTGGATGCCGCTCGCAAGGCCGCGGGGCAGAAGGTGTCGAAAGCCAGGGTCGAGCTCGAAGCCGAGGCCGCCCAGGCCAGGCAGAACGTAGAGGCCGCTTCAGGGGAATTGGCCGGTCAGGTAGTCCGGGCGGTATTGCCCGCGGCTGCCGGGAGTTCCCGTTGAGAGGATTGAAGCTTCACCAGCGTTTTTCTCTTCAGGTTTTGGGTTTTGCCGCACTGGTTGCCCTGGCAGCCGGCCTGACGTTTGCGCCCGCGCGCGCCATGGGCCAGCAAGCAACGGCGCAGGACGCTGCAGCCCAAACCGCCACGGGCGCCACGAACGAGTCTGCGGAACCGAAATCTGCGGAATCGAAGGAAGAACGGCAGGTCGAGATCTTCCGGCTCGAGGGCCCGGAGGTCAAATGGACCGCTCGGATGCTCCATCTCTCGATCGAAAAGACGGCGGAGATCTACGAAGCCATCAACTTCCTCATCATCGTTCTGGCCATAGGCATCCCGCTGGTTCGCTGGCTGCCCAGGCATCTGCGCAGCCATCGGGAAAAGGTACGCGGCGATATAGAGTCGGCCCGCAAGGTGACCGAGGATGCGAACGCGCGGTTGAGCGCAGTCGAGGCCAAGCTTTCTTCGCTTGACGAGGAGATTCAGAAATTTCGCGCCGAGGTGGAAACCGAGAGCCGGCAGGACGAAGCGCGCATCAAGGCATCGCTCGGTGAGGAAAGCACGCGTATTGTGCAGGCGGCCGAGCAGGAGATTGGGGTGGCGGCGGCACAGGCGCGGCGCGGGTTGCGGCTTTTTGCCGCCGATCTGGCCATTGGGCAGGCCGCGAAAAAGTTGACTCTGACGCCGGAGGCTGACCGGGCCCTGATTGCCGAGTTTGTGGGCGAAGTGGTCCGCAACGGTACGGCCAATGGAGGAAAGAACTAGATGGCTGCCTTCGTTGCCCGTTACGCTCAGGCATTTCTCGATGTAATCACCGCCGCCAAGCTGGACGCCGCGGCCATCGAGGCGCAGCTTGCGGATTTTCTCGCCACCTGGAACGGCAGCGGGGAGTTGCGGCAGTTCTTTGTGAATCCGGCCGTGCCCGCGTCGCAAAAGATAGGTTTTCTTGACACGCTGAACAAGAAGCTGGGCTTGAGCAAGGAGCTGCGCAACCTGCTGGCGGTGCTGATTGACAACGATCGCATTGGCCATGTAAACGAGGTTGCGGCGGCTTATCGGAAGCTTTTGCAGGAGCAGTTGGGCATTCGCCAGGTGGAGATTGTGACGGCTCGCGAGTTGAGCGCGGAAGAGCGTGAAGCGCTGGTGGGCGACGTGGGCAAGCTGGCCGGCGCGCGCATCGACGCCAGCTTCAAGCTGGACGCGGCCATTCTCGGCGGTACAGTGGTGCGCATTGGTTCCACAGTCTACGACGGTTCAGTGCGCGGACGGCTGGACAGGTTAAGGGAAGAATTAACCGCCGGCTAGCAGCGGTTGGTTATCAGCCAGTAGTTAGTTATCGGTCGTGAGTAGTTAGTTGTCAGTTACCAGTTGTTCGTGGTCAGGTTTCGGAATTCAGTTAGTAAGTAGTCAGTAATTGGAATTGTTTTACTGATAACTAAGAACCGATAACTGGCAACTTAAAGGATAGGAAGAGCAGAGATGGCTCAGATCAAGGCAGACGAGATTACGCAGCTTCTTCGCGAGCAGATCGCGAACTACGACGCCAAAGTCCAGGTGGACGAAGTCGGAACCATCACATCGCTTGGCGACGGCATTGCGCGGTTGCACGGCTTGGACAAGGTGATGGCTGGCGAGTTGTTGAGCTTTCCGCACGGCATTGCCGGACTGGCGCTGAGCCTGGAAGAAGACCAGGTGGGCGCCGTCATTCTGGGCGACTACACCGAGCTCAGCGAAGGCAATGAGGTCAAGCGCACCGGCAAAATTCTCAGCGTTCCCGTCGGCGAGGGCATGATCGGGCGCGTGGTCAATGCGCTGGGTCAGCCCATTGACGACAAGGGGCCCATCGCTTCAACCGAGTCGCTGCCTGTCGAGCGCCTCGCGCCTGGCATCATCGATCGCCAGCCCGTCCGTGAGCCCATGGCCACGGGCCTCAAGGCCATCGACGCCATGATTCCCATTGGCCGCGGCCAGCGCGAGCTGATCATCGGCGACCGCCAGACGGGCAAGACCGCAGTGCTGCTCGACACCATCATCAACAACGCCAAGAACAACCTGATCTGCATCTATTGCGCCATCGGCCAGAAGCGTTCTTCCATTGCGCAGGTGGTGCAGACGCTGACTGAAGCCGGAGCCATGGGCCACACCATCATCGTCGCCGCCTCGGCCTCCGAGCCTGCGCCGATGCTCTATCTCGCGCCTTATGCGGCCACGGCCATTGGCGAGTTCTTCCGTGATTCAGGCCGCCACGCGCTGGTCATGTACGACGATCTGTCCAAGCACGCCATGGCCTATCGCGAAATCTCGCTGCTGCTGCGCCGCCCGCCAGGCCGCGAAGCCTATCCGGGCGATGTTTTCTATCTCCACTCGCGCCTGCTCGAGCGTTCGTCAAAGATGAGCAAGGAAAAAGGCGGCGGCTCGCTGACCGCGCTTCCCGTGATCGAGACCCAGGCCGGCGACGTTTCGGCTTACATCCCGACCAACGTCATCTCGATTACCGACGGGCAGATATTTCTTGAGACTGACCTGTTCAACTCCGGCGTTCGTCCCGCCGTGAACGTGGGCCTTTCGGTTTCGCGCGTAGGCTTCTCGGCGGCCATCAAGGCAGTCAAGCAGGTGGGTTCGACGCTCAAGCTGGATCTGGCGCAGTACCGCGAACTGGCGGCCTTTGCGCAGTTCGGCTCCGACCTCGATCCGCTTACGCAAAAGCAGTTGAATCGCGGCCAGCGGCTCACCGAGCTTCTGAAGCAGCCGCAGTTCCAGCCGCTCACCTGGCAGCAGCAAGTGGTCATTCTGTTCGCCGGCACGCAGGGCTATCTTGACGAGTTTCAGGTCGCGGACATTCGCGCTTTTGAAGTCGGCCTTTATAAGTATTTTGATTCGGCGCAGACGGCGCTGATGGACGACCTGACCAAGGACCAGAAGCTGGACAACGTGCGCGACCGCATGCACGCGGCGTTGAAAGAATATTCAGCTAACTTCAAGGCGGAGCTTGAAGCGGCGGCAAAGGCTTAATGAAAGTTTTCAGTTCTCAGTGGTCAGTTATCAGTAACGGCCGCTCGAAGCTGCTTCATCGAAAACTGACTACTGAGAACTGAGAACTAAACTATGGCAAACGTACTCGATCTACGACGGCGCATTCGCAGCGTGAAAAACACGCGGCAGATCACCAAGGCCATGAAGATGGTCTCGGCGGCCAAGCTGCGGCGCGCGCAGGAGCGGGCTCTCGCGGCGCGGCCCTACGCCAGGATGATCACCAGCGTGCTTCAATCGCTGACGCGCCGCATCGAGATCTTCGATCCGGAGACCGGCAATCTGCGCCACCCGCTTTTTGTCACGCGGCCTGAAAAGCGGGTGCTGCTGATCATCATCAGCGGCGACAAGGGCTTCGCCGGTGCGTTCAACTCGAATATTTTGAAAGCTGCCTCCCAATTCATCGAGTCCAACACGGACAAGGAAATCGACATCGAGGCTGTGGGCCGCAAGGGCCGCGATCTGATGCGGCGGCGCTACCCGGCAGCGATCTACAACGAGCAGACAGACGAGAACGGGCACACACGGCAGGTGCGCGAAGAACGCAAGGGCCCGGTGGAAGTGACGGGCGACCATCCGGGGATGCTGTTGAAGCTTGAAACGGGACGCGTGTTCAAGCTGGCCCAGACCGTGATCGCCCGCTATGTGCATGAGGAGATCGACGCGGCTTACATCGTGTACAACGAATTCAAATCGGTGATTCAGCAGCGCCTGGTTGTGGAGCGGTTGTTGCCGCTGATCGAGATCGGCAGCCAGCAGGTTGCCGGGGCTGTCGAACTGACCCAGGAAGAACGCGAGCATGCAGGCCACGCCGCGCAGAGTGCGGGCATTGCGCTCGAACCGGCCGACACCCAGGAGGCCGATGAGGAAGCGAAGCGCTTCGGCACCGCGCAGGTGGATTACATCTACGAGCCGTCCGCGGAGGAGATATTCAACGGACTGCTTCCGCAGTATGTTTCATCCATGCTCTATCACGCGATGACGGAGTCCGTAGCCGCGGAACATGCGGCGCGCATGACAGCCATGGATTCGGCATCCAACAACGCCTCGGATATGATCGACGCGCTCACGCTGCATATGAATCGCGTGCGCCAGGCGGCCATCACCAAGGAGATCATCGAAATTGTTTCCGGCGCCGCCGCGCTTTAACGCGGGGTTGACCTACAAAGTGTTTTGAAAGGGCGCGGCTTCAGCAGCGCCGAAACGCGGCAAGAATTTTGCGGGGCTTTAGCCCCCGAGGCAGAGAAATGGCAGAGAACATAGGTAAGGTTATTCAGGTTTCCGGTCCGGCAGTCGACGTGCAGTTTGAAGAAGCGACGATGCCGGGCATCTATCAGGCGCTGCGTGTGACGAGCGACGGTTTTACAGTTCCCGCGCCTATCAGCGTGATTCTCGAAGTTCAGCAGCACCTCGGCGAAGGCCGCGTGCGCACGGTTGCCATGGAAGCCACCGACGGCATGGTGCGCGGCATGAAGGTCATCGACTTGGGCGGTCCAATCCGCGTTCCCGTGGGCAAGGAGACGCTGGGCCGCATCATCAATGTCATCGGCGAGCCGGTGGACGAGCTTGGGCCCATCGGGGAAAAATCCCGTATGCCCATTCACCGGCCCGCGCCTCTATTCGACGAGCAGACCACGCACGAAGAGATGTTCGAGACCGGCATCAAGGTCATCGATCTGATCCAGCCGTTTTTGAAGGGCGGCAAGATTGGCCTGTTCGGCGGCGCCGGCGTGGGCAAGACCGTCGTCATCATGGAGCTGATCAATAACGTGGCCAAGAACCACGGCGGCTATTCGGTATTTGCCGGCGTGGGCGAGCGCACGCGCGAGGGCAACGATCTGTGGCTTGAAATGACGGAGTCGGGCGTCATCAAGCCCGGCGACTTCGCCAATTCAAAATGCGCGCTGGTGTACGGCCAGATGACCGAGCCGCCAGGAGCAAGATTGCGCGTGGCCTTGAGCGCGCTGACCGTTGCCGAGTATTTCCGCGACGTAGAGGGCTCGGACACGCTCTTGTTCATCGACAATATTTTCCGCTTCACGCAGGCAGGCTCCGAGGTTTCCACGCTGCTGGGCCGCATGCCCTCGGCCGTGGGCTACCAGCCCAACCTGGCCACGGAAATGGGCGAACTGCAGGAGCGCATTACTTCGACCAGCAAGGGTTCGGTCACCTCAGTGCAGGCCGTCTACGTTCCTGCCGACGACTTGACCGATCCCGCTCCCGCGACGACTTTCGCTCACCTGGACGCGACTACGGTGCTCAGCCGCCCGCTCTCGGAACTGGGCATTTATCCCGCCGTCGATCCGCTCGCCTCCACCTCGCGCATTCTCTCCGCGCGCATCGTGGGCGACGAGCATTACGACGTGGCGCAGGGCGTGAAGAAGATCTTGCAGCGCTACAAAGACCTGCAGGACATCATCGCCATTCTCGGCATTGACGAGCTCTCGGAAGAAGACAAGCTCACCGTGGCCCGCGCCCGCAAGGTGCAGAAGTTTCTCTCGCAGCCCTTCCATGTGGCCGAGCAGTTTACCGGCATGGAAGGCCGCTATGTGAAGGTGGCCGACACCGTGCGCAGCTTCAAGGAAATCATCGCCGGCAAATACGACGATATTCCCGAGCAGGCCTTCTATATGAAGGGCGCCATCGAAGAAGTGCTGGAGACGGCGGAGAAGTTGAAAGCAACAGCGTAAAGGGCACGGAATAGGGACTAGGGACTAGAAAAGCGCTTTTGTGGGCCAGTTAGTTTACCGGCCACTGACAAACTAGTCCCTTAGTCTCTTGAAAGGCATTTATGGCAGGCGAGACAAATCAACTGCGGGTTCGGCTGGTCACGCCGGAGCGCGTCCTCTTTGAGGCTGACGCCGCCGCCGTGGAGCTGCCCTCAAAGTCGGGCTACATGGAAGTGCTCTTTGGCCATGCGCCTCTGATGGCCGAGCTGGGCGCAGGCGACGTGATCGTGCATAGCGGGACAGATGCGGGGCCGGCTGGCCTGTCGCGCTACAACGTGAGCTGGGGTTTCGTCGAAGTGTTGCCGGACCGGGTGACCATCCTGGCCTCGGACGCGCTCAAGCCGGAAGAGATCGATATGAAGCGCGCTCAGGAGCAGTTGGACCGCGGTCACAAGGAATGGAACGAAGCGGGTGACAGCGAAGAGGCGTACAACGCAGCTTTGCAGGTGATCGCCGAAGCCGAAGCCAAACTGGCCACGGCCGCAGAGAAGCACTAAGGCACGATTGGTAAGCGAGAACTAAAACAAGAGTAGAAGCTGAAAACAACGAACGGCCCTGCTGCCATTAGCAGGGCCGTTCTGATTTTGATTTGCGGGATTCCATTTCGCAATCCTCTCGTCAGTCCAGGCCGGACGAAAGAAAGCAAGACCAGCTGCTGCTCCTCGAAGGCGTATACGCGGAAGGCTTGTCCAAGCGAATGCAACGAGGACAGTTCCATTCTGCTTAAGCTGTGCTTCGACTGTACAAGGAATAGGTGCAAGGGCTTGTGAAATACTTCCACCTTCCAACCAAAATGGGAGAGAATCTGAAGCTGTTCCTATTTGTACTTGAGTTGAATGTGTGTTCGCCCTATTCCGAATACGCAGGAAAGTAAAGAGAATGAAGAAGGCCAGGTATCTCTGCGGCGTAATTGCGGGGTTTGCACTGTTGGTGCTGACGGTGCCGCACTCGCTGTGCGGCCAGGGTTTTGCGTCCACGCATGTAGACAGTTTTCAAGGCAAGCCGCGCATGATCGTGATCAGCGATATCGGCAATGAGCCCGACGATCAAATGTCGCTGGTCCGGCTGCTGCTCTATTCAAATGAGCTGGACATCGAGGCCCTGATCGCGACCACGTCCACCTGGCAAAGAACGGCCATCAATCCGGAAACCATGCGCACGCTCGTGGAGGCATACGGAGAGGTTCGTCCGAATCTACTGCTGCACGCCAAGGGTTGGCCCAAGGCCGACGAACTGATGCGCCGCGTACACCCTGGACAGACAGCCTATGGCATGGCAGCCACCGGCGAAGGCAAATCCAGTGAGGGATCCAAAGCGATTGAAGAGGCTGTCGAGCGCGCGGACGACAGGCCGTTGTGGATCTGCCTGTGGGGCGGCGCCAACACGCTGGCGCAGGCACTGCTCGACCTGCGCGCACATCACACGCCGCAGCAACTGGAAGCGCTGGTGGCACGGCTGCGCGTCAGCGCCATCTCAGACCAGGACGATGCAGGCCCGTGGATTCGCCGTGAGTTTCCTGCGCTGTTCTGGGTCGGAACTCCCTCAACTCCCACTGGTGGCGAGTATACCTACGCCACCTGGACCGGCATCAGCGGCGACCGCTATTACCGCAACGGCGCGGGCGCCGATTTTACGACTGTCACCAATGAGTGGCTGGAGGCCAACATCCGCAAAGGCCCGCTTGGCAAGCTGTATCCGCGCTTTCTGTTCATCATGGAAGGAGACACGCCTTCGTATCTGGGACTGATAGATAACGGCCTCAACGCATACCGCCGCCCTGATTGGGGCGGATGGGGCGGCCGCTATGTCTACCGCCAGCCTTATGGTGAAACGCACCCCATCTGGACTCAGGGTGGCGACGAATTCATGCGCGTCACCTCGCAGGATACGGTTATGGGCATGGATGGTCAGGAGCACGTCAGCGATCAGGCCACTATCTGGCGCTGGCGCCAGGCCTTCCAAAATGACTTTGCCGCGCGCATCGGCTGGACGTTTGAAGACTACGCTCACGCCAGCCACAAGCCCATCGCCATAGTCAACAGTCACGCCGGCACTGCTCCGCTGGAGATGGACGTCGTCGCGGGCCAGAGCATCACTCTCGACGCCGGCGCAAGCGTTGATCCCGATGGCCGCGGCTTGAAATATCACTGGTTCCACTACGCCGAGGCCGGCAGCGCCGACGGAAATCTTGCCGACCTGCGCCTGACCAACGCTGACTCCGCACAGGTCACCGTGCAGGCCATCGCGCCCTGTCGCGCGGCATGGCTGCCTGGACTGGTCCCCTGCAAAGGCGCGGGCCCGGCTCACATTATTCTTGCCGTTACCAGCCAGGGCACCCCGCAGCTCACCTCGTATCGGCGAGTGATTCTGCATGTACATCCGGCATTCACATCGGAAGCCCCGGTTGACGGCACTGGGCAAGCCGGCCCGGCGCGGAATACAATTCAAAATTGAAATGGCCAACGCGAAGGAAAAAATCTTTGAAGTAGCCTGCCCCGATTGCGGGGCCATGCTGAGGATCGACGCAGAAACCGGCGCTCTGGTCAGCCACACCTCTGCGCTGCGCAAGCGCATGTTTGAAGACCTTGAAACCGCGGCCAAAGCCATGCGCGACCAGGATGAGCGCAAGGAATCGATCTTCCGGCAGTCGGTCGAGGCGGAAAAGAACAAGGAAGACCTGTTCGAGAAAAAGTTTGCCGACGCACTGCGCAAGGCCAAGGACGCTCCGGAGGGCAGGCCGCTCCGGGAATTCGACCTGGACTGAAAGGCTGCGCAGTATTTCCAAAAAGCAACGCCTGTTTTTTCAAATGCATCCCACAGGTAGCCCGTTCAGCGGCACTTTTGATTTACCCTTGCCTGGGGCCCCGGAGCAGCGGTACGGGACGAAAAGGAGAGAACGATGGTGGTTGTACCTCTGACTCGAATGGAAAACGAAGCAAGAAACAATCGGCGAATTTGCGCATCCGCAGACATGAATTGGGCTCGGATTGCGGCAGGCGGCAGTTTGCTGGCCGGCGCTCTGTTGTTGTTGACGGGCAAACGGCGCGCCGGACTGGCGGTCGCGGCTTCGGGAACCGCGCTGGCTCTGCTTGACCAGCAGGAGATGGTGCGGGAGTGGTGGGACTCTCTGCCAGAGTACATCGACAAAGTGCAGCATCTGCTGGGCCAGGCGGAACAAACCGTGGCCGAGGTTGCCGCGCAGCGCGAGCGGCTGCACAAGATACTGACAGAAGAATAGTGTTGACCCTCAGGCGGCCCCTAAATCCCCAGTTGCTTTCGGCCGGCGGCGCTGATGCGATGAGCGGTCCACTTGGGCTCCCAGATCAGATCGACTTCCACTTTGCTAATGTCCGCAATGCCGGCCAGGCGATTGTTGACCTGCTCGAAGATGAGTCCGCTGGCCGGGCACTGGGGCGTGGTCAGCGTCATAGTGACCTTGACCCACTGGCGTGGCCAGGCTTTTGTAGAGTTGGGGTCGGGGCCGGTCGAGACCGAGTAAATCAAGCCCAGATCGACGAGATTCAGCTTCACTTCCGGGTCGTAGCAGTCGCGGAGGGCGGTGAGAATTTCGGCTTCAGTGAGCATTGCTCTAGTTCCTGCGCTCGACCAGATAGCGGGCTACGGCTTTGAGGCTGTCTGCGCGGGAGCCGAACGGGGCCAGCGCATCGAAGGCCTCTTCAATCAGCCGCGCGGCGTCGCGCTCGCTCTGCTCGATGCCGAAGACGGCGGGCCAGGTGACTTTTTCCGTGGCTAGGTCCTTGCCGGCGGTCTTGCCCAGGTTGGCCGAGTCCTGAGTCACGTCGAGCACGTCGTCCGCAATCTGAAAGGCCAGCCCGGCTCTACGGCCAAACAGGTCCAGGCGCTCCACGTCGTCCGCGGTAGCTCCCGCATAGACGCCGCCGGCAACCACGCTCACGCGGATCAGCGCGCCGGTTTTGGCGCGGTGGATGGCGTTGACCAGCTCCGCGGTGGGCTTGCTGTGCTCGCTTTCGATGTCCAGGACCTGGCCGCCGATCATGCCCTCGACCGTGCCGACGGCATTGGCGACAAGGCGCATGATCTGGACAGTCGCAGCAGGCGGAATGTCGAGTCCGGCCAGCACTTCAAACGCGCGGGTCTGCAGCGCGTCGCCGGCCAGGATGGCGATGGCTTCTCCGAAGACCACGTGGCAGGTGGGCTTGCCGCGCCGCAGGTCGTCGTTGTCGAGAGCCGGCAAGTCATCGTGGATGAGCGAGTAGGTGTGGAGCATTTCAATGGCCGCGCCCAGATGCGCAATGCCTTTGGGCAGCGCCCCGGCGATGGTGACGGCTGTCTGGTAAGCCAGCAGCGGGCGCAGGCGCTTGCCGCCCGCAAACGTCGAGTGGCGCATGGCGCCGTGGATGGAGGCAGGGACGGTCTCGGCGCTAGGAATAAGTTCTTCCAGCGCGCGGTCAGTGAGCTCCGCAGCCTCTTCGTTCAGCGATTTCACATCGACGGGCATTGTTGTCATGATAAACGAGCGGGTTTGCGCGCCTGCATTCGACGCTCCAGGAAAAACACAACAATGAGCAGCAGCAGTGCAAAGGCGCTGAGCCAGCGTCCGGCCAGCACATCCGGAGTTGTGGTCCAATCAACGGTGAGGTCGATTGCGCCTTGCGGAACAGGGAGCGCGATCAGGCCGTCATCGCGATGGACGAGCATCCCGGCGGCCCGGCCATTGAGCGTGATGCGCCAGGCCGGATAGGTGCGCAGGCGCAGGATCAGATAGCCCGCGTGGGGCAGGTCGACGTTAAAGCGGAGATGCTCCGGGTTGGCTTGCGCGGCCTGGGGCGTGGCTGAGTAAGTGGCATCGCAACTGTGCTGCTCGACCCACCAGTCAGGATTGGCCCCCGGCGTGTCGAGGATGCCGAGCGTGATGCGTGGATTAGTGACCAGGCAGGCATCCGGCAGCCCGGTGGCGACCACGGTGTTGTCTGCGCCCACCGGAGCGTACTCGTCCACTCCCTCAAAGCCTGCGCCGCTGCGGTTGACCTGAACCATGGGCGCGACCGCGTCCTCGTCGTCGCAGGGCTGGAAGAAGTAAACGCCTGCAATGGCCGTGGAGGCGAGAAACGCAGCCGCGCAAGCAGCAGGGACGGACACGCGCAGCCACCGCCTGGCTTTCGCGCGCGGCCACACGGCGGCAGCGAAGAAGATGGCCATGGGTGCTTCCAGCACCACCAGCCAGCGCCATGGAAACTGCAGGAAGCGCAGTTTGGGCAGCAGATTCCAGATGGGCAGCGAGACGGGAAGCTGCAAGACGAAGACGGCAAGCGGGATAAAGGCGAGCGGAATCCACCATCGGCGGTCCGCGGGGAGGGATTTGCGCCGCCAGGCCACGGCCAGTCCGGCAACGGCGACGGCGACCATGGTTACGGCGATCAGAGAAACACGCGTCAGTTCAATGTCATGCAGCTCTAGCAATGCGCCCGCAGGATGACCGAAGAGAAAACTGTTCTCGATTTTGAGCCCAGGATCGTCGGTAGCTTGGCGAATGTCCACCCAGCGCTGTTCAAACGCGGCGGGAACCAGATAAAAGGCAGACAGCGCGAGTCCGGCTGCCGCGGCGATAGCGGCGCGCAGAATGGGAGCCCAGGAGCGGCCGAGGAGGGCAACGGTCAGCGCAACGGCGGCCAGCAGGTAGCTGGCCATCACACCCAGCGGCGCGTTTGAAAGCCAGGCGCCAGCCAGAACCAGGGCCAGTGGCACAGCGGAGCCGTCAAATGTCCGTCGAACGAGCGAGCCGGAGGGATTGCGGTTGCGCAAGATGAGCAGAAGCAGCAGCGGAATCCAAAAGCCGGCAAGTTCGCCAAAGGCAGAGCGCTCATAGGCGGTGAACAATGCATAGCCCGAGAAAAGAGCCGCGCAACCGGCCAGGGTAGCGGGAGCGTCGGGGAGGGCGCGCAGGGCAAGCGCGCGTGTGGCTAGACCGGTGGCGGCCAGCAGCAGAAAGGTAAGGACGATGGGGACCAGATGCCAGGGCAGCGCCAGCCCAAGCGCCGCGCCCAGCATCCAGGTAAAGGGCGGATAAAAGATGAAGCGCGGCTCGCCTGCACCGTAGTTCGGGCTGTGCGTCCATTGCGGATAAACGATGCCGTGGCGCCAACTGCTGAGGCAGTCGAACCAGGAGACGAGATGTATGTCGAAGTCGTGGCCGCAGGAGTTGCCGCGAAACAGTTGCGGCGCGACAGCGACGGCGGCAGCCAGCACAATGAGACCCGGACCGGCGATGCGGCTCCAGCGGGAACTACCGGCTTCTCCAGGCGCATCGGTTGAGGCCTGCGGCGATTGGCTCGAATTGGATGGGGAGCGATCAAAAGCCATAAGGGTCTTCTTTATGAATATCCCACGTTAGGCTTGATGAAACCGCGGCAAATTGGCAGCCGCTCAGTTCATGAGGCCGACGCCGGTATCGCCTCTGTTCCAGCAAACCCAGCGCGATGAGCGCAGCCAGCGACAACGCGCTCACCCAGCGGCCGACGATCACGTCGGAGGTGGTGGCCCAGTCTACCGTCAGGTCGACCGGGCCTTTGGCGACCGGCACGGCAATCAGTCCGTCCACGCGCGCGGGCAGGCCAGTGGCGAGTTGGCCGTTCAGGGTGATCTGCCATGCCGGATAACTGCGCAGGTGCAGGATCAGGAAGCCGGCCTGGCTGGCAACGGTCGTGATGCGCAAATGCTCCGGCGATCGCTCCGCCGCGGTTGCGGTCGCGAGGCAATTGTCTTGATCCGTCCGCCAGACTGGATTGACCCTGGGCGTCGTGGCGACGCCCAATTCGGTGTCGTCGTCGCTGGCCACGCAGGCATCCGGAAGGCCAGTGGCGACGGTGGAATTGTCAGCGCCCAAAGGCGCGTATTCATCGCTTCCAATAAAGCCTGCGCCAGAATCGTATTTGGCCAGGATAGTTGCTATGTCGTCGTATTCGACGCCATCTCGGAAAAAATGCTTCCCCGCGAAAACCGTCGCGGCCAGAAAGATCACCGTGCAGAGGCAAGCGACGGCCGGGCGCTGCCAGCCTCTTCGAGAATTGCCAGGCCAGACGGTCGCCGCGAAGAACAGGGCCATGGGAGCTTCAACAATCAGAAGCCAGCGCCAGGGGAATTGCAGGAAGCGCAGCTTGGGAAGAAGATTCCAAATGGGCAGAGAGACGGGGAGTAAAAGAAAAAGAACGGCGGCTGGAATGCATGCCAGTGGAATCCACAAACGACGGTCAAGGCGCTGGCTTGCCGGGCCGGATTCCGGAGCGTTGGGCGAGACCGGCTGTGTTTGCATCGAAAGCCTGCCGCGCAACCAGAGCGCGCATAGGCTCAACCCGGCGACGGCAACCATGGAGACGGCCAGCAGCGAAACGAAGTGCAGTTGTTTGTCGCGCAACATCAGATGCGGATCGGAGTGGTGGGGGAAGATCCAATTGTTCTCAATCGTCAGGCTAGGATCGCCTTGGACGCCGGTGGCCTCAAGAATATTCACCCAGCGCTGCTCCCAGGCGGCAGGAATGAGATAGAAGGCGGGCAGCGATACTCCCAGCAAAAAGCCAATGGATGCGCGCACCACCGGGAACCAGGAGCGAGCCAGCAGCGCGGCGGCCAGGGCGACGGCGGCGAGCAGATAGCTGGCCATCACGCCCACGGGAGCATCGGAGAGCCACGCACCAGCCAATACCAGCGCCAACGGCAATGTGGAGCCGTCGAGCGCGCGACGCCAGACAGGCGCAGAAGGATTGCGATCGCGCAGAGCGTAGAGCAGCAGCAGCGGAACCCAGAATCCGCCGGCGAGCTCGGCAAAGGCTGTTCGGTGATAGGCGGTGAAGAGCGCATAGCCGGAGAACAGCGCAGCGCAGCCGGCCAGGGTCGCGGGCGCGTCAGTCAGCGCCTGTCGAGCAAAAGCGCGTGTAGCGAGGCCGGTGGCGGCCAGAAACAGAAAGGTCATGGCGACCGGAACCAAAGTCCAGGGAAGCACCAGCCCAAGTGCCGCGCCCAGCATCCACGTGAGCGGCGGATAGAAGACGAAGCGAGGCTCGCCGGCGCCGAAGTTGGGACTGATCGCCCAGTGCGGATAAGGAATGCCGTGCAGCCAGCTTTGCTGCGCATTGAGCCACGAGATGAGGTGGAACTCGAAGTCGTCGCCGGCGACAGGCCCGTGAAGCCAGATCGGGGCTGACCCCAGGGCTGCGGCAAGAAGGATGAGCGCGGGGCCCGTCCAGCGTCGTCGGCGTGCTGCTTGGTCAGGTTTCAATCCCCATCATCATAACCGAGGCCCGCATAACCGAGCCCGGATCAACGAAGCGGCGTGAGCCTGCGTTCGATGAACCCCAGCGCGATGAGCAACAGCAGTGCGAGGGCGCTCACGCAGCGGCCCGCGATGACGTCAGGCGTGGTGGTCCAGTCCGCCGTCAGTTCGACAGCGCCTTGCGGCACAGGCACGGCGATGAGGCCGTCGTCGCGTGGGTCGGCCGGGGTGACGGCGTGCCCATTCACGGTGATCCGCCAGGCAGGATAGCTGAGCAGGCGCAGAATCAGGAAGCCGGAGTGCGCGGTAACCGTGGCGATGCGCAGATGCTCCGGCTGGCGGAGTTGGGCAGTCACTGTTGCCTCGCAACTGCCTTGATCGGGCCGCCAGGCTGGAATCGCATCAGACGAACCGGCAATGCCCAGCGTGGTGTCGGAGTCGCTGGAGAGACACGCATCCGGCAGTCCCGTGGCGATCTTCCAGTGATCGGAGTCCGGTGGCTCGTATTCGTCGGTTCCTTCCAGGCCGCCGCCGTCGCGATACATATCCAGCAGGTCGGCAACAGTGTCGCCTTCCTTGCATACGCGCAGAAAGGTTCTCGCCGCGAAGAAAGTGACGGTGAGAAAAGTCAAGACGCACAGCGCGGCAACAGTTCCACGCTTCCAACGCGTTGCCGCGCTGCCAGGCCACACGGCTGACGCGAAGAAGATGGCCGTCGGTGCTTCCACCACCAGAACCCAGCGCCAGGGGTACTGAAGAAATCGCAGCTTGGGCAGCAGATTCCATACCGGCAGAGCAATGGGGAATTGGAGAAACAGAACCGCGGCGGGAATCAGTGCCAGGGGAATCCACCAGCGGCGCGCGATGGACGCGAGGCTGCTTTTGGGGAAATGTTTGCGGCGCAGCAGAAAGACCACCAGCCCCAGCAGCGCGACGCCGATCATGCAGACGGCCAGCCAGGAAGCGCGATGCAGGAACATCTGAAATGGAGCCAGCAGGGCATCCGTATGACGGGCGAAAAGCCAATTGTTCTCGATACTGAAGGTTGGATAGTTGACCGCCGCTCCCAGATCCGCCCAGTGCTGCTCCCACGCCGCGGGAATCAGATAGAGGCCGGTCAACGCGATTCCCAGCACGGCGGCAATAGAGGCGCGAAGCAGGTGCGTCCAGGAGCGCGTGAGCACAGACGCAGCCAGTGCGACCGCGGCCAGCAGATAACTGGCCATCACGCCGACCGGGCCGTCCGAGAGCCAGCAGCCAGCCAGCAGCAACGCCAGAGGCAGCGTGGACCCGTCCAGCGCGCGACGCCACACGGGGGCGGATGGGTTGCGGTCACGCAAGGCAAACAGCAGCAGCAGCGGAATCCAGAAGCCGCCGGTCAGCTCCGCAAATGCTGTGCGCTCATAAGCC
Organism: Occallatibacter sp.; assembly: GCA_036489415.1. Classification (GTDB taxonomy): domain Bacteria; phylum Acidobacteriota; class Terriglobia; order Terriglobales; family Acidobacteriaceae; genus Telmatobacter. The sequence goes on from DASXFS010000011.1 coordinate 44,240, forward strand.
GTGAACAGCGCGAAGCCGGAGAAAAGAGTTGCGCAGCCTGCCAGCGTCGCCGACGCGTCGGCCAGCGCCTCAAGGGCCAGCGCGCGCGTGGCCAGGCCGGTGGCGGCCAGGCACAGAAAGATAAGCCCGATGGGGACCAACTGCCAGGGCAGCACAAAACTGAGCGCCGCGCCAAGCATCCACGTTAGGGGCGGGTAAAAAATAAAGCGCGGTTCGCCTGCGTTGTAGTTAGCGCTCGGCATCCAGTGCGGGTAGAAGCTTCCGTGCAGCCAGCTCTGATGGACGTCGAACCAGGAGACGGCGTGGAATTCCAGGTCGTCGCCGCAGAAGGAGCCATGGAGCAGGATGGGCGCAGTGGCCAGAGCCGCAGCCAGCAGGATCAGAGCTGGACCGACAAAGCGAGGTAGTCGAGCGGAGTTCGAGTACACGCCGCTTTTGCTTGTCGGGCTCATGGCAGTAGGCGCAGCGTGTGGCGTGTTTGAGCGGCCACGGCTTGCGCGGTGAAGGGCAGTGCAAAAGTAGTTCCGCCATAGTAGTCGTTCCACTGATCGCGGAAATATGGACTGTAGGGGTCGCTGCTTTCGCCAAGAACAATGTCTTCGGTAGAGCCGTCGATGTTGCTCCAATCCATGGTGAAGCGCTGCGAAGGGCCGAAGTCGCGGCCCACCTGTTTCACGGTGGTGGTGTCGCCGCTGAGCGGCTGCGGCCCGGTTCCGGCGATCCGGCTGATGATGGGCAAGAATTCCGAGAGCGGATGCTCGATGTCCACCACATGCCAGCTTCCATAGCGCCATAGCGACACATCGCCGGGAGCCTTGCCGTTCTCCATGCCCTTGCGGACGGCCGCAGTCAACAGCGCGTCCCAGTTTTTGTAGGCAGCGGGAAGCCAGTCCGCATTGCCATGCATGATGATCTCTTCCTCGGCAAAGTTGGACTCGGACCAGCGGTATTCTTCGGCGTCCTTGCCCAGTTTGGGCGCAAGAATCAGCGGCCAGAAGGCCTTGCGCGCCTGCGTCACAATCGAAGCGGCTGCGGAGTCGGTGGTCAGACGGCCATCCCAGGAGCGCATCAGGTCGGCAGCCTGGCGCAGCCGGGCATCGGCTTTCGGAGTGTGGTCGATGGCGTAAGCCAGGCGCTGGCCAATCTCCTGATCCACCTCACTGTAAATATCGGTCTGCACGGCGAGCATGTCTTTCGCCGTGAGCCGATCGCGGCCTTGCAGGGCTTTATAGATGCGCTGCGCGCGGTAGGGGTCGGCCCATTCGAGCGAAAGCCGGTAGGGTGAGGAATCCGTGGTGACACGGGCGTTGGCGGTTGCCAGAAAGCCCGAAGGCGGATCGACCGCGCTGGGCATTTGCTCAAACGGGATGTATCCCTGCCATGCGTGCGCGCCGTCTTGAATGGGCACGCCCGTGAGGCCCGCGGGCCGCAGAGGAATGCGGCCCACGGCCTGGTATGCGATGTGCCCCCGATCGTCGGAGTAGACCACATTCTGCGTGGGCCAGCACCACGCTGCGAGCGCCGCTGAAAATTCCGTCCAGTTGGACGCGGTATTCATTTCGTAGAGCGGCAGCGTGTTCAGCGTCGAGTCGTAGATCGTCCACTTCAGTGCAAGTGGCCGCCTTTCTTTTGTGAGGAGGGGATTCAGCAGCGGCCCATCGCCCGTGGACTCGACATCGAGCCGCACATCCGCGCCGCCGCGCACGTGAATCACTTCGTGGTCTACAGCCAGCGGCTTCCAGCTTGCGTCCGGCGCTTCGTAGTTGCCCTTGCCGTCGAGCTTTTCCACGTAGAGATCCTGCACGTCCGCGTAAAGTGCGGTAAAGCCCCACGCCACGTGCTCATTGTGTCCTGCAATCACAAACGGCATGCCCGGCAGCGTTACGCCCGCTGCGTGGAATCCAGGCGCGATGAGGTCGGCCATGAACCAGATATTAGGCTCGGTGAGGCCCAGGTGCATATCGTTCGAGAGCAGCGGCTTGCCGCTGGCGGTGTGTACTCCGGCAATGACCCAGTTGTTGGAGCCGGGCGTGCAGTTGGCGCACGCGGGCAGCCCGAGCGACGCGCGCAAATCCCTGAAATCCTCGCCTGCGGACAACGCACCCTTTGAACCTGGCGCGATCGAATCAGGTGCGATCGAATCAGGTGCGATCGAATCAGGCGCGGCGCTGGCCTGGGAGCGGTCATCATCGTCGTCATCGGTCGAGGCAGGAGGCGCCGGATGCAGCTGGTTCCAGTCAATCACTGTGCCGGTGGGCGGATGGTCGCGCCACGAGCCGACCGGGTAGAGATCGGCCTCCAGCTTGGGGTTGTGCAGATCGGCGGCGATAAGCTCCCGCGCCAGCTTCACGTCCCAGTGCGTATCGAGCATCTGCACCATCATCAATCCGATCGCCACCGAGTCCGGGCCGGTCCAGGGCTGGGGTCGATAGTGGAGCAGCTTGAACTCGGCGGGCAGCGAGCCTGCGTGCTGGTTAATGAAGAGATTGACGCCACGCGTGTATTGGTCGAGCCGTGCGCGGTCGGCGGTGGGCAGGTTGGCATAGATGCGGTTGGCGGTCAGGCGAATCTGCAGCACGCGCTGCATTTTGTCGTGTTTGACGAGCGACGGCCCGAGCACTTCGGCCAGTTCGCCGTCGGCATTGCGGCGGAAGGCGTCCATTTGCCACAGCCGGTCCTGCGCGGTCACGTAACCCTGGGCCAGGAAGAGATCGTTCTGGTTCGCGGCCTCGATGTGGGGCACTCCGTGTGCATCGCGGCGAACGGTGACGGGCGCGGAAAGCCCGGTAACGCGCAGATCGCCGTCGAGAACCGGCAGCGCCGCTTTCTCGGCCGAGCGAAGCCAGAACACTCCGGCGGCAACGGCGATCACGGCCCCAAGGATCAGGCCAGCCAGGCACCACAGCACAATGCGCGGCCAGCGGCGTTTGCGGTTGCGGGGCGGAGGACCAGGAATGCCAGCGTAGGAAGGATTCATCGAGTCGGGAGTTGAGCAACGTTCCACTTCAGGATAACGCCGCAACCCAAGCCGATGCGCATGACGGCCCGCCGCATGGAGCGAGAGAACCGTCCGCGATCAGGCCTACCCGGCTGCCAACTCCGTTGCCGGAGATGATGCTACTGCGGGCCTTTTGCGCCCGTAGAGGACAATCAGCGCAATCAACAGCAGGACAATGACCGCGAGTACCAGCACGCTGCCCTCGGGGCCATCCGCACCGCCGCTCCAGAAAGCCGAACCGGCAGGGGTGACGGCAAGGTAATGGCCGGTGGCCACGTTGCCGCTGTCGGCCGCGCCGTAGAAATAGGTTTCAGCCCAGTCCCACGCGGCATGGCACCCGATCGCCCACCAGGCCGAGCCGGTGACGCGAATGCTCACTACGAACACAAAGCCAATGGCCGCGGCGGCAAAGATGCCGATCCAGTTTTCGCCGTTGTTGCCCGTGTGGACGAAACCGAACAGGGTGGAAGTGGCCCATGCGGCCTGCCAGAAGTTGGAGTTTTCAGCCTTATTCAAATGCAGCAGCAGGCAGGGAACCAGGCCAAGCAGCGCAATGCCGTAGATGCCCCGGATGCCGTTGCCTTTGCCGAGCAGGATCAGTTCCAGGCAGATGGCGCCGACGATGCCGAGCGCCCACCAGAAGTTGATGCCGCGGGTGAGGGTGAATTGCAGATAGCAGCGGAAAATGCCCTCCTCGACGCAGCCCACGAGCAGGAAGGCGATTCCCCACAGCGCGGCAAACTTGAAGATCTGTGCGCCGGAGAGCGCAACCGGGCCAAAGTGCAGCCATCCGCCCCAGGCCAGCGCGCCGATCAGTAGCGAGAGCGCGGCGAAACCCGCAACCAGGCCCTCGAGGAAATGGAGCGAACGCCGCGGGCCGGTGAGGTTGAAGGCCAGCAGATTGTCGCGCCGCCGCTCGATCAGGGCCACGATAGCGGCTGCCGCGACGATGCCCAGAAACGGAATAAGCTCGCCGAACAGCGCCGCGGTCGCGGTGAAATGATTCTTGTGATCGATGAGATGCAGGTGGAAAAAGGTGAACCCGACAATGCTGCCGAACAGGGCCGCCAACAGCACGAACAGCAAAATCGACCAGCCTGCGCGCAGGCCCTGCGGGCCCAGCAGTATCCAGAGCAGAATGCGCGTTTCGCGCGGCTGTTGGTTTGCCGGAGCCGCTTCGAATGCTGAAGCTGTTTCGGGTACTGGAGATGCGTCCGGCGCGGAGGGCGTCTCCGGCCCCGGCTGCGTTTCAGGCAGGCTTGGCTGAATCTCTGGGACCTCTGGGTCAGTCGGGTTCATGGAGTATCTTTCGCGGAACGCAATTTTCTTGTGGACAGATTTTACAGGGGCAAAGCGCTCCGCGGGAAAAACTTATGAAAAGCCCGTTGGCTCTAATCGTCGCGCAGGGCCGCCATGGGATCGATGCGCGCCGCGCGCCGGACCGGCAGCCAGCTTGCAAGAACCGCGATGGCGGTGATCGTCAAAGTGATCGTCGAGAAGATGACGGGATCGTTCGGGCTGACCTGGTAGAGCAGGTTGGCGACGCCGTGCGCGAGCGCGAACGCCAGCACCAGGCCGACGGATACGCCGATGGCCGTGAGCCGTCCCGCGCGCCGCAGAATCATGCGCAAAACGTCTTCACGCTGCGCGCCCATGGCCAGGCGCACGCCGATTTCGCGGGTTCGTTCACCCACCAGGTTAGCCATCACGCCAAAGATGCCGATTGCCGCGAGAAGCAGCGCCACCAGTGCGTCGAAGCCAAGCATCGCGGCCACATAAAACAGGCCGGTCAGCTTCTCATGCAGGAATTGCACATAGGTTTGTACGTCATCCAGAGGAATTCCGGAGTCCAGTGTCGCCAGCGTCTTGCGAACCGCCGGTGCAATCGCCAGCGGATCGCCCCGTGTGGTAATCGCGTAGGTGATGCCGTCCTGCGGTAACTGTTGTTCATCCATATATACCGCCGCCGGGCGCGAGCGGTCCCACAGCGAATAGGTCGTTTCACCAAGCACGCCCACAATGGTGAGCCAGGGAGTTTGGTTTGGGCCCGCTGCGCCCATCCGGATACGCTTGCCCAGCGGGTTCTCGCCGGGAAAATAACGCGCGGCAAAAGCCCGGCTCACCATTGCCACGGGCTGTGCGTGCAGGTCGTCGTCGGGAGCGAAGGACCGTCCGGAGATGAGCGGAATATGAAAAGCGCCAAAGTAGCCTGCACTCACTGACAAGCGCAGTGCGGTGCGCGACTGGCCCGGCGGCAATGGACGGCTCTCGATCTGCGCATCGTCTAGCCACGCGTCGTCGCTGTAGGGCAGCGCGCCGGTCACTTCAGCATGTTCCACGCCGGGCAAAACGCGCAGCTTGCCAAGGCTCTGGGCATAAAAGGCCGCGCGCTTCTGCGGCGTGCCGTAACGCGCGGCAGGCAAATGAACCTCGAAGGTCAGTGCATGGCCAGGATTATAGGGGTCGGCCAGGTGCAGCATGCCCAACATGCCCTTGCCCATCAGCGCGGCGCCGATCACCAGTGTCAATGCCAGCGCGATCTGCGACACCGCCAGCAGATTCCTGAGCTTGCGGCTGCGGCCTGAGCCGACCACCGACCGGGAGCCGGATTTGAGTTGCGTCACCAGGTTGATTCGCAACGCCTCCAGCGCCGGCGCAAAGCCGGAGACAATGCCCGCCAGTATTGCCAGCGCCAGAGAAAAGGCGAGCGTGCGCCCATTGAGAGAGATGTTTTGCCAACCGGCCAGATAGCGGGCCACCCGCTCCGGCATTGTGATCTGGCTGATGCGCATATACCCGGCGGCGAACAAAAGACCGCCTGCGCCGCCGATCAGGCCCAGCAGGATATTCTCTGTGAGCAACTGGCCCATCAGCCGCCAACGGCCCGCACCCAGCGCCGTGCGCATGGCAATCTCCGGACGCCGCGCGATGCCGCGCGCAAACTGCAGGTTGGCAATGTTGGCGCAGACCACCAGCAGAAGGAAGCCGGTGGCTCCCTGTACCAGGTTGAAGTAGAGCGCTGTCATGTCTCCATTCATGTCTGCCAGCAAAGGCTCCACTCTCACTTGCCAGTCCAGATTGGTGGCCGGATAAGCCGCTGCAAGATGGCTTGCAATGACATTTAGATCGGCCTGCGCCTGGCCGCGCGTAGCTCCCCTGCGCAGCCGCCCCAGCACCAGGAAATTATGGGCGGTGCGATTGCCGAGTTCCGCATCGGCGGGCGCAAAGGGGACAAAAAAGTCAGCTACCGACGGATACTGCATGGTCCTTGGCATTACGCCGATTACGGTATAGGCGTGCTCGTCCAGTTCGACGGTGCGGCCCAGCATGCCTGGATCGGCCCCAAAGTGCGATTTCCAGAACGCGTAACTCAGCACGGTAACGCTGTTGCGGCCCGGCTGCGTCTCCGTCTCATCGAATACGCGGCCCAGAAAGGCGTTAGTCCGCAGAACGCGGAAGAACGAGGGCGACGTCAACGCCGCTTCGACTTGAGCCGCGTCTCCAGCTCCCGTCAGGCTCATGTTCGCGTCCCGGCGCACGGCCAGTTCTTCAAACGAGCGGTTCTGGTGCTTCCAGTCTTCAAAGTCTGCCAGTGCCACCTGCTGCGGGTCGCCATGGTTCTGCTCTTCGTAGAGCGCGACCACGCGGTCCAGGTCTGGCACTGCCAGCGGACGAAGGACCACCGCGTCCATGATGCTGAAAGATGCGGTATTTACGCCGATACCGACCGCCAGCGTCAGCACTGCGATCATCGTGAAGCCGGGCGACTTCCAAAGCTGGCGAAAGGCGTATTTGAGGTCCTGAAACAGATTCTGGAGCAGAGTTGGCACAGATGCCTCCGTGGGCTGGTATGCAGGCAGATACGGAATCAGCAAGAATGGAGCAATTCTCCCACCAACAATGGACGTTCGGCAAATGCTTGATTCCTTTGGGTGAGACTGGAAATGAGGTTGCCAGGCCTGGTTCCATACTTGTCCGCAAACGCAAATCCGCGTTCGCAAACGGACACGGGTAGATTGCTCGCTTTCGACGGAAAACTTGTCCAATGCCTTGACACAAACGGCCAAGCCCTTGATGCTTAACAGTTCCGGTTCTTCAATTTTCGCGTATTCAAGGGAGAGCAGCGCTTGCGGGTTCGGGTCTTCTATCACGACAAATGCTTTGACGGAGCCTGCTCGGCATCGCTGTTCACGCGGTTCCACCGGGAGTGCGTCACCCGCGGGGCCAGCTATGAGTACCACGGCCTGGTGCATCGTGCCGGCGCGCTGTTTGACGAGAGTGAGTTCACCGGCGATGAAAACGCCATCGTGGATTTCAAGTACTCAGCCTCGCCGAAAATTACCTGGTGGTTCGACCACCATCAGTCCGCATTTCTCACGCCTCAAGACCAGCAGAGCTTCAAGGACTGCAAGCTGGACCCGGACTGCAGCCGGCGCAAGTTCTTCGATCCCAATTACACCTCATGCACCAGCTTCCTGGCTCACATTGCCGCCACGCAGTTCGGGTTCGACACCAGGCCTGTGGCAGAGCTGATCCACTGGGCCGACATTGTGGACGGCGCTCTCTACGAAAGTCCGGAGTCGGCAGTGGAGATGGCCGCGCCTGCCATGAAGCTGACGCTGATCATCGAGTCCACGCAGGACCCCGCGTTTATTCCCCGCCTGATTCCTTTGTTGACCGAGTTGCCGCTGGCCGAAGTGCTCAGCCAGCCATTCGTCGCCGATCTGCTGCCACCCTTGCTGGAGTGCCACAAGGAGGCCGTGGAACTGATTCGCAGCCGCGCGGAAGAGCGCGACGGAACCATCTTCTTCGACATCACAGACCACCCGCTGGAAGGTTTCAACAAGTTCATCCCCTACTATCTTTATCCGAACGCGACGTACTCGATCGGGCTGTCGAAATCCAGCTTCCGCACCAAGGTTGCCGTCGGATCGAACCCGTGGACCAAGGCCGACCCGGCGAAGATGGTGAACCTTGCCCAAGTGTGCGAGCGCTACGGCGGCGGGGGACACGCGCGCGTAGGCGCCATCAGCTTTCCGCCCGACCAAGCCGATAAGGCGCGCGTGGCGGCAGCGGAGATTGTGGCGGAACTCAGGGCGAGCAAACCGCAACTGTAAAGCCAAGCGGCGATTCCTCAGGTCCTTTTAGAGCGCGACCTACACCTTGACGTGCAAGCTGGGCCAGTCGGCGCGGCGGTGCTGCTTGAAAGCCAGAACGCCCTCTTTGAAATCTTCTGTCGAACGCTGCTGGGCATTGACCTTGATGGCGTCTTCGATCTCCTCGTCCAGCCGCCGCTTGGCGTGCTTGGAGAGCAGGCACTTGACCGCGCCCATTGCCTGCGGACTGTTGAGCAGCAGGGTTTGCGCCAGAGCGCGGGCAGAGGGAAGCAGATCGTTCTGATCGACGATCTGCGTGACAAGTCCCAGCTGCAGAGCCTCCTGCGCCTTGAGGATTCTGCCGGAGAGCAGCAGCTCGCGCGTGCGTAGCTCGCCCACTTGGCGCATAAGGAACGAGGCCACAATGGCGGGCACAAAGCCGACGCGCACCTCGTTGTAGCCGAACTTGGCTTCAGGAGCGGAGAGCGTGAAGTCGGGGATGGTGGCCAACGCCATGCCTCCGGCGATGGCCGGACCGTTGACCGCGGCGATGATGGGCTTGCGAAAGTCGTAGAGGGTGCGCAGCACCAGCGCCATGTTTTCCGAGTCGCGACGCTGCTCCTCCGGCGTGCTGGCGTTCAGCGTCTCCAGGTTCTCCATGTCCAGGCCGGAACAGAACGCGGGACCCGCGCCGGTGAGGATCACCACGCCGCAGTCGCAGGTCGCCGCTTCGCGCAGAGCCTGGGTGAGTTCTTCGATGAGCAGCGGGCAGAGCGCATTGCGCTTGTCCGGGCGGTTCATCGTAATGGTCATGACGCCGTTGACCGATTCAGTAAGGACGTGGTGGAAGCGGGTCATGCGGTCTCCTCGCGCGGGACACGGAGTCAGTGCAATCTCAGACAGCCTATCGTAGCGCAGTTCCGCGCTGATTGGCAGATGACCGAAATCACCGGCAGATCAGGAATCCGGAATTGGTCCTCAAAACAGACCGATGTTCTGAAAGGGCGCGGCGTCAGACGTGCTCTCCGTGCCCAAATCCGCCGGATATTGAATAGCTTCTTGCTTGTTTGTGGCACACTGGAGGGCATCAAGCTGATTGGAATCTTGGAGTGACTGCCGGGATGCGCGCGATCACGTTCCAGGAGAGTGCATGAGGGGCGTCAATGAGCAAAATGGATTTTAACTTGTGGGAGCGATGGCGCGGCATCGATCAATGGCCGGAGGCAGCGGCCACAGTTACCAACATCGAGCAGCCATTCGCAGATCCGAAGCACGACTTCCTTTCTGTAGTTTCTTTCACATTCAAAGATAAGACTGGCGAATATTTTGCCGGGACCTTTCAGATGAGGACGCAGGACTTCACGGATGACTTCATGACCGGGAACACAGTGAAGATTCGTTACTATCCGACGAACCCAAACAAGACTTGGTATGAAGACGACTACTTCAGATCGGGGTTCGGGCTTTGGCAGAACCGGGGATTCCCAATCCTAATGCTTTCCATTGTCTTGTTTTTTCTTCTCACCTTCGCCTTGATTACAATTTTCAAACGCCATTGATCAGCCAGAAGCTAGTCGCTAAGGGCTGAAGGCCGCTGATCTACAGCCCTAGTTCCCCCGCCCGTTTCTTCATCGCCTCCAGGCAGAACGCGATGTGCGTATCCAGCTCCACGCCCAGTTCTGCCGCGCCCTGAATCACATCCTCCCGATGCACTCCCCGCGCAAACGCCTTGTCCTTCATCTTCTTGCGTACACCCGCAACCTCGACATCGGCGATGGCCTTGCTTGGCTTGACCAGCGCGCACGCGGTCAAAAATCCAGCCAGCTCATCGCAGGCAAAGAGGGATTTATCCAGATGCGTGACCCGCGGCACGCCGGAATATTGCGCGTGGCCCAGGATGGCAGTGCGCAGCTCCACAGGCCAGCCCCGCCGCTCGAGTTCCCGGACCCCTACAAACGGATGTTCCTCCAGCGACGGATGACGTTCGTAATCGAAGTCATGCAACAGGGCAGTCGTCGCATACAGCTCGATCAGATCCGCGCGCTCCTTGCCGGTCAAGCCCAGCCGGTCGGCCTCTGCTTCGCCGCATGCGGCCACGCAGGTCTCCACGGCTAGCGCGTGCTTGCACAGGCTTTCGCCCTGCGTCCACTCCGTCAGCAACTCCCAGGCCGCCGCCCGGGAGTACGTTTGAGACTCAGAAAAAGTCGCGACCTTCTCCGTCATAAAATAATTCTCCTGTTGCTTCATTTGGTTCGTGCTTCTTTGGTTTTTTCCGGTTATGATGGGGAAATCTTAGGTGGAAACCGGTTTTGAGCCTAAGTTTCCACTTGACAATTATGGTTCTCCTCCCCCAAAGTAGCAGACAACGCGGTGTTAAAAAACACCCGGGAGAGCCCGCTCTGGCGCTCCGCACACAGCCCATGGCAACCACCCTAGTGAACGTGGAGACGCGCGAGGTTGTGCGCTGCGATTATTGCAGCCTGGTCCAATACAGAACCATCAACTCCCTTTGCAGAAAATGCCACAAGCCCCTCGATGTGGAGGAGCCTGTGCATCCGGTTCTGCAACTGGTGCCTCATCACACGACTGCTCCTTCAGCTGAAGCCGGATTGCAGGTGGCGGGGCAGGTGCGCGATATCCGCAAGGCGCGCCACCTGAGCCAGCGGCAACTGGCCGGGCGCATGCAAGTGCCCCGCACCTACATCTCCAAGATCGAAAACGGCAAGGCGATTCCGACTCTGGGTTCGCTGGAACGGTTGGCCGCGGCTCTTGACGTGGACATCAGCCAACTGGTGCGGGATGCGCGCAGCGTTCGCGACGAGGAAATCGCGGCTATCTTCGCCGATCCGTTCCTGGCTGAGATCGCGGCCCTGCTGCCGCATCTGGAGCCCATGCATCGCACGCTCTTCCAGGGCGCGGTGCGGGACGCTGCCCTGGGACGCCGCCGCACCGCATAAGAAATTGGAGTCGGCCCGGCCGCCATCTTTTCGTCGGCCGTCGCCGTGAGCGGGCGGTTGGAATCGGCGATGCGTCTGTTGCCCTGCGCGATGCCCAGAGCGGGCGATTGCGGCGCATGGGCGCTTGTGCTAGGGTCGATGTTGCTGCATCTTCGCGCAGGCGGCAGAAGCGTTCCCGGGCGAAGAACCAGCTTTTTTGAGCTTCAAGGGCTCCTGTCGAGATCCCGGCGAACTCTCCTTTGGCGCTTGCATCTGGATGACGGCTGGATGCGGATAATCCGGGAGGCGCCGATCTGGAAGCCCTGAAAAGCAACGACCCGGAAGCCCTGAAAATGCAATGTCGAGGCGAGTTCTTTGTATTCTTCTGGCACGCTGCGCATCCATGAGCTAACCGCGGAGGAGCGCGCCGTCTACACGACGCTGAAGCCCGAGTGCCTGCCCGAGCATGTGGCCATCATCATGGACGGCAACGGCCGCTGGGCGGGCCATCGTTCGCTGAAGCGGTTCCTGGGCCATCAGCAAGGCGCCAAGAGCGTTCAACTGGTTACAGAAACAGCCTCGCGCATCGGTTTGCCCTGGCTTACGCTCTACGCCTTCTCTCTCGAAAATAACCTGCGCCGTCCTCGCGCCGAGGTCAACTTCCTCATGCGTCTGCTGAGGACCTACCTCGAAAGCAACCTGCAGCGCATGATGGACAACAATGTGCGCATGCGCTACATCGGCCGCACCCACGAGTTGCCCCCGGAGGTGCAGGACAAGATGGCCTGGGCCGCTGAGGCAACGGCGCGCAACACGGGCACCACGCTTACTTTGGCGCTCAATTACGGCGGACGGTCGGAACTGGTGGACGCCTTCCGGGGTCTGGCGGCAGAGATGAAGCAGAAGCACATCAGTCCGGACTGCATCACGGAAGAGGACATTCATCGCCATCTCTATACGGCGCACATGCCGGACCCAGACCTGCTGATCAGGACATCCGGTGAGATGCGGCTTTCAAATTATTTGCTTTGGCAGGTGGCCTATACGGAGATTTTTGTCACCGAGCGGCTTTGGCCGGACTTTCGCGGCATTCACCTGCTCGAAGCGATCGCGGATTTCCAGCGCCGGGAGCGCCGCTACGGCGGCCTTGGCGAAGCTGCGGGCGATCACGACGCCGCCGACGAAGAAGCCGCTCACTACAAAATCGCCGCCGGCTGACCGTCACCCGTCAATCCCGCAATCGGGGTACTTTCTTCCGCTTTAGTAATCCCACCCGCATCCCCCTAAATCCCGCCCGGTTAATTACTTTCGATGTTCCTGTCTGCTCTTTTTCGTGTACAACTGTTGCCTCGCTGACCCATCCTGTCGATCGGTGTTGCAAGAGGTCATGAATCCATTGGTGAAGTTAAAGAGAGTAATACAAGAAGAAAATGCCGCGGTCGAGCAGGAAAACTCCGCGGTCCACATGCAAAAAATGGCAGAAGAGATGCGTTTCCGGCTCAAAGAAGCAATGGCCCAGCGCGGCGGCTCCGAAGCATTTCTGCGCTGGCTGCGATCAGATGCCCGCAAGAGGGCTTGAGACGGGAAGAGAGCGAGAATTTTTCTTGACTTAAGGTGTGAAGGCAGAGAATCACGGTCCATTTCTCGGCATGGATCCCGCTCCAGCAGTGTATCCTCACCCTTGGAATGAAACGCATCCTTACAGCCCTCATTTTGATCCCACTGGTCTTGCTGTTGGTGTTTCTCGGGCCGCGATGGTTGATCACAGTCTTTACCGCCGGACTTGCGGCGTTGGCGGCGTGGGAGTACATGAGTTTGGCGGAATCAGGCGGGGCCAAGCCGCCGCGGATCGCAGTGGTGGTGGCAATTGCGGCTTTGTTTGCCGGCAATTTTGAATATCCTGACCTGACGGCGGCCACCTTTGGCATTCTGAGCCTGGGCCTGCTGGTCTACTGCACCTTCCGCTCGCCTGCGCAGCGCGTGATGCCGGATGCCGCGGTCTCGATTTTCTCTCTGGTTTATATAGGATTCACCTTGCTGACGGTGCCGGCGCTGCGCGAGCAGGCCAATGGACCCTCGCTTGTAACGTTTTTGCTGGGCGTGGTGTGGGCCGGAGACATTGTGGCGCTCTATGTGGGTAGAGCGCTCGGCAGACACAAGCTGGCGCCGCGACTGAGCCCTAACAAGACCTGGGAAGGCGCAGTGGGGTCGGTCATCGGAAGCCTGCTGGCCGCGTCCGGGTTGCTGGCGCTGACCGAATGGTTGGCACAGTGGAACTCGGCTAAGCTGTCGTTCCCGGAAGAGATCTGGTACTGGCTGGTGTTGGCGATTGTGGTGAACGTGGCTGCGCAGTTGGGCGATCTGGCGGAATCGGCGCTGAAACGCTCGGCGGGCGTGAAAGATTCAGGCACGCTTCTGCCCGGTCATGGCGGAGTGCTCGACCGCATCGACGCGTTGCTGCTGGCGGCTCCGGTGCTGTGGTACGCTCAGGTTATTCACCAGCGGTTCTAAACGATTTAACTGGATCGCCCAATTTGAAATGGTTCCGCATGGAATCTTGGAAACTTAAAAATACCCCTTGAAACGACTCGCCATTCTCGGTTCCACCGGCTCCATTGGCCAAAGCACTCTCTCCATCGTCGAGCAGTTTCCTGACCGCTACTCCGTGGTGTCGCTCGCCGCAGGCCGCAATCTCGATGAAGCTCTCGCCCAAACCGTCCGCTGGAAACCGAAACTGGTTTCACTGGCCACCGAGGAACTGGCTTCCCAACTCACCGCCCGCCTCAAGCAGGTCGGTGTCTCCGGCGTTGAAGTCGTCCCCGGCACCAAAGGCACGATAGCGTGCGCCACCCTCCCCGAGGCCGACTTCGTCGTCTCCGCCATCGTCGGCGTGGCCGGCCTTGAAGCTACCCACGCCGCGATTCTGGCCGGCAAGCCCGTCGGCCTGGCCAACAAGGAGTGCATGGTCGCCGCCGGCGAAATACTCACCGCCGCCGCCCGTGAGTGCAACGTCCCCATCCTGCCCATCGACAGCGAACACAATGCGGTGCATCAGTGCATGAGGGTAGGCGCTCATGCTGAAGTCAAGACCATCTGGCTGACGGCCTCCGGTGGGCCGTTCCGACAGCTCCCGCTGGACCAGTTCGCGTCCATCACGCCGGAGCAGGCCCTCAAGCATCCCACCTGGGTCATGGGCCGGCGCATCACCATTGACTCCGCCACCATGCTAAACAAGGGTCTCGAGGTGATTGAAGCCTGCCGCCTCTTCGATGTGCGGCCCGCGCAGGTCCGCGTCACTGTGCATCCGCAGTCCACGGTGCATTCTCTTGTCGAATATGTAGATGGGTCGATCCTGGCGCAGATTTCAGTGACCGACATGCGGCTACCGATCCTGTATGCGCTGGCATACCCTGAGCGACCGGCTTCCACGCTCACCTTCGATTTGGCTGCACTGCGCCACCTGGAATTTGAGGAGCCGGATTTTGAGCGTTTTCCCTGCCTGCGGCTCGCCTTTGAGGCTGCGGAAAAAGGCGGAGCTCACTGCATTGCGCTGAACGCCGCGGATGAGGTTGCTGTGGAAGCATTTCTGGAGCGGCGCATCCCGTTTCTGGGCATTCCGCGTACAATTGAGAGAGTACTCGCCGCCACGCCGGAGACTCACCCCGCTACCATTGCGGAGGTGCTCGCCACCGACCGGGATGCGCGTCAAACGGCTCGGGAGTTGTTGGCGTAAGGCTTGGCCAGGCGCAGTGCTCGCTTGAAGGAAATAACTGTACATCTATGCATGAATTTTTAGTTTCAGTCGTCGCATTTATCGTCCTTGTGGGCGTTATGGTGGTTGTACATGAGTTTGGCCATTTTGCCGTTGCCAAGCTTTGCGGCGTGCGCGTCGAATCGTTTTCCGTGGGCTTCGGGCCGCGGCTGTTCGGGGTCAAGTACGGCGATACCGACTACAAGATCTGCCTGCTTCCACTGGGCGGTTACGTCAAGATGACCGGCGAGACGCCGGACCAGATCAGCGGATCGACGCCTGGAACGCCGGTTGCGGCGCAACTGTTGGAGAAGATTCCGGGCCAGGAGGCATTTTCCGAACCGCAGGCGGACGACCCTGGCGCTTTCACGTCGCATCCGCGCTGGCAGCGGATGCTGATTGGTGTGGCCGGCCCTGTGGCCAACTTCATCCTCGCGTTTGTGTTGATGCTCTTTTACTACGGGTGGATCAACCAGGTCCCCAAACACGAAGTGAAGACGACGACTGTCGAGTGGGTAGTTCCCGGCACGCCGGCGGCGCAGGCCGGTTTTCAACCTGACGATGTGATACGGCACTTCGACACGGTAGACAATCCCGATTGGGACCAGGTGAACCAGCGGGCCGCGTTGAACCAGGGCCAGACTGTTCCGGTCACCGTGGATCGGGGCGGCCAGACGGTGCAACTGTCGCTGCGCCTACCCGCGCCGGTGAAGGGGCAGGATTTCGACATCAGCGACGTGGGCACAATTCCAGAGTTTGTGCCTGGCCCGATTGGCGTGCAGCAGGTACAGCCGGGTTCGCCGGCTGCCCGCGCGGGACTGCTTGCCGGGGATGAGATTAAGTCCGTCGACGGTCACGCATTTCACACCGTGCAGTCGCTTTTGGCGTATATGCAGAGCGGCAAGGGCAAGCCAATGTCGCTCGCCGTGGTGCGCAACGGTGCGACGATTTCGCCCATCGTGGCGAGCCCGGCCAACCTCGATTCCAGCGGCTGGAAGCTTGGCTTTGTGCCGGTGTATCCTCCGTTCGGCTCCGATCCGCTGCCCTTGAAGGCAGCTTCGATCAAGTCGGAACAGTTCTGCGTACAGAACTCCTCGCTGGTTGTCGAAGTCTTGGGCCGAATCTTTACGCACAAGGTTTCCATGTCGCAGTTGTCGGGCCCAGTCGGCATTGCGCGGATGGCCGGAGATGCGGCGGAGACCAAGGGCTGGCTGCCGAAGTTGGGGCTGGCCTCGGCCATCAGCCTCAATCTGGGTATCATCAACCTGCTGCCTTTTCCCATCCTTGATGGCGGCCTGATTCTTCTGCTGCTCATCGAGAGCGTGATCCGCCGCGACATAGGCATCAACGTGAAGGAGCGCATTTACCAGGCGGCATTTGTGCTGATCATTGCCTTTTTTGCTTTCACGATCTTCAATGATGTGACTCAATTGCCCATCTTTACGCACCTCAAGCCGTAATGGCACTCATCAGTTATCAATGCCCAACTTAGACGATGCGAGCCAGTGCTTGGACTGATAATTGAGTACTGAAGAGAGCTGTTCCGAAGAGAACCTCACCAATGCCCGTCACCACCGAAGTCCGCGTGCGCTACGCTGAAACCGACCAGATGGGCATTGTGTACTATGCCAATTACCTGGTGTGGTTTGAAATCGGTCGCGTGGAACTGCTGCGTTCGCTGGGCCTAGCCTACAGCCAGTTGGAGACAGACCACCAATGCATTCTCCCTGTGGTCGAGGCCAGTTGCCGTTACAAATCGCCCGCGCGTTACGACGATTTGATCGCGATTGAGACGCGGCCTTCGTTGCTGCGTGGATCGGTGATCAAGTTTGCCTACCGCATTCTGCGCAAGGGGACTGATGGCGAAGAACCCAGGCTGCTGGCGGAAGGCGAGACGGTGCATGTCGTCTGCGACGACCAATTGAATAAAAAGCCTCTGCCCGCGGAACACGAGGCGGCACTGCGCACCATGATGGTGGAGTAGACCGCTTGCAGCGGCCAATTACGGGTGCAGGCCGCACTATACTGTTCGCATGAACGTGCCTGGACCGCGGTCGCCGGAGTCGGAGCCAACTCGTACAACTGACCCTGCATTGCAGGACATGCTCGCCGAGCTTTCCAGCCGCGAGCCTATCTTTCATCGCCCCGAATTCGGAACTTCGAGGGCAGATTTCGAGAAGATGACGGCGGAAGACTTCTGGGAGACTGGCGCTTCCGGCCGCCGTTACTCGCGGAAGTTCGTGCTGGACGAATTGGAGAAGCGTTTCTCGGTGCCGCACGCAGATGTGTGGGAGACGAGCGACTTCCAATGCCGCAGATTGGGCGATGATATCTATCTGCTGACCTACACGCTACTGCAAGACCATGTGCGTCTGACCAGGCGGTCAACCGTCTGGCGGAAGACCGCGAAAGGCTGGAAGATTGTCTACCATCAGGGAACCGTCGTCGAGGACGTGTAACAGCGATTTCAGCCCAGGACTTTTCAGCCTAGGACCACGGCAAGCGCAAAGCCGTCGTAGCCCTTAGCGCCGACGGTTTGAAGGACAGTTGCGCTAAGGCGAGGTTCGGCGGCCAGCAACTCGGTAAAGCGCCGCACGCCCTGTACGTTTGGATCGTCGCAATCGGGCTCTACGACCTTGCCTTCGCGCACCACATTGTCTGCAACGATGACCGTTCCAGGACGCGACAGCTTTAAGGCCCAGTGCAGATACTCCGGATAGCTCTGCTTGTCGGCGTCGATAAAGATCAGGTCGAAGGGCGCAGCGGCCGTGTTTTTCAGTGTTGGAAGCGTATCGATTGCGGGTCCCACAATCAGATCGACTTGATCCAGAACGCCGGCGTTTTCGAGATTGGCGCGCGCCACCTCCGCGTGATGCGGGTCAAGCTCGAGTGTGACGACGAGACCGTCTTCCGGCAAGGTGCGGGCGAGCCAGATGGTACTGTAACCGCCAAGAGTCCCGATCTCCAGAATGTGCCGCGCGCCCGATATGCGAACCAGGAACTCAAGAAATTTTCCCTGGAGTCTGGTCACGTCGATGGCGGGAAGACCAGCCTGTTCGTTGGCCACGCGTGCAGCCTCCAGCTTGTCATCGGCCGCGGCAGGGGTCAGCAGCTTGTCGAAGTAGCCGTCTACCTGCGCCCAAACCGCCTGGTCGCCTGTTTCCATGTCAGCCCCTACCTATCCCGCGCAACTACGAAGTCAGGCACCCAAAGCAGGGCGCGCTTGAACTCGGAGTCTGGCAGCGGAGCCAGCGCCTTGCGGCTCTGCTCGGCATAGCGGTCGGCCACCGACCTGGCGTATTCAACCGAGCCGTTGCGGGCCAGAATCTCCCGAATCTGCTGCCGGCTTACATTCTCGAAGCTGCGGTCGTCGAGAACCCGCTGAATGGTCTGCCGGTCGGCGGCCGTTCCGTGGTCGAACGAGTGAATGACGGAAAGCGTGGCCTTGCCTTCGCGCAGATCGCTGGCCACGGGCTTGCCCAGGACCTCTTCGGTCGCCGTAAGATCGAGCACATCGTCCACGATCTGAAAAGCCAGGCCGACAGCGCGGCCGTAAGCAGCCATGCTGGTTTCTTCGGCTTCCGTGGCACACGCCAGCACCGCTCCCAGGCGCATGGAGACGGCGAACAGGCAAGCTGTCTTGCGGAAGATCAGGTCGTAGTATTCAGCCTCGGAGACGGCTTTGCCCAGCTTTTGAATCTGCAGCAGCTCGCCCTCGACCATCTGTTGCGTGAGCCCGATCAGCAGCTCCAGCACGCGCAGATTCTTTTCTTCCAGCGCCACCTTGAAGGCCTGCATGTACAGCCAATCGCCGGCCAGGACGCACTTCTCATTGCCCCAGGTGGTGTTGGCCGATGGGCGGCCGCGGCGCGTGTCGGCGCCGTCGATAATGTCGTCATGCACCAGTGTTGCGGTATGGACCATTTCGACCACTGCGCCCAGGCGAATGGACCCGTGGCCGCTGTAACCGAGCATGTGGGCCGAAAGCAGCAGTAGCGACGGGCGAATGCGCTTACCGCCGCCCTCGCGCAGGTATTCCGCGATCTCCGTGATTGTGCTCACGCTGGAGGCCGCATCGCGGCCCAACTCCTGCTCGATGGCCACAAGGTCATCCCGCAGCAGATCGAAAAACTCTCTCCCAGTCGCTATTGCTAGTGTGCTCAATGTTCTCCGGTGCTCGTACCGTTCTGTTTCCTGTGCGGCCCGCCGTCAACCGGCAGCTTGCACGTTCGGGTGCGCCGCCTGCGGCAAAGCTTCCGCTCAATTGGTGCGGTAATTGGTGAACTGCAAATCCACGCCCAGATCTTTACCCCGCAACAAAGCGATAATGCCCTGCAGCTCATCGCGGTCTTTACTGGACACTCTGACAGTATCGCCTTGGATGCTGGCTTGCGCCTTCTTTTTTGAGTCCTTGACCAGGCGAACAATCTCCTTGGCTTTTTCAATGGGAATACCCTGCTGCAGCTTGATCTTCTGACGCACGCTCTGGCCGGTGGCCTGTTCAAGCTTCTCGTAAGTCAGGTTTTTGAGCGAGACGCCGCGCTTCACCAGCTTCTGGCCGAGGATCTCCTTGACGGCTTCGAGTTTGTACTCGCCGGCTGAAGCCAATTGGATCTCCTTGTCAGCCTCCATCAGGGTAATCTCGGAGTGGGAATCCTTCAGGTCGAAGCGCTGCCGAATCTCCTTAAGCGCCTGGTCAATGGCGTTGCGGACTTCCTGAATCTCCACCTTGCTCACAATGTCGAATGAATTTTCCTGGGCCATAGTTCTATTCCCTCAAACGTTGAAAGGCTGCTGTGTGCAATGCCTGTATCAGTTTCCCACGTCTGCCCCAAGACGAAACATCCTGAGGAAGTTTTTCGTGGTGGCGGAGGCAATTTCTTCGTCGGAAATGGCCAGCAGTCCGGCCAGCGTATGGGCGGTGCGGGTCACCCAGGCGGGCTCATTGCGCTTGCCGCGGTCCGGCGCGGGTGCCAGCCACGGTGCATCGGTCTCGACCAGAATCCCATCCAATGGGATTTTTGCGGCCACATCCCGCAGCGGCTGCGCTTTCGGGTAGGTCAGATTTCCGGCAAACGAGACCAGGAAGCCCAGATCGAGCGACTTGCGCGCCTGCTCCCATCCGCCGCCAAAGCAGTGCATCACGCCGCCCAGGCCGGTGTGCCGCCAGTGGGCTTCAAGGACCTCGAACAGATCGTCCCACGCGTCGGTCACGCCATCGGCTCCATCGTTGGTCGGCCGGCAATGGATGAGGATGGGCCGCTTGCGGGCCGCAGCGATTTCGAGCTGCCGAATCAAGCCTTCGCGCTGGACCGGATGCGGTGCGCCGTCGTGGTAATAGTCCAGGCCGATCTCCCCACAGGCAATCACCTCTGGCTCGGCCAGCAATCCGTCGAGTTTGGCCAGTACCGCATCGTCGGCTTCCGGCGTGTTGTGAGGATAGACCCCGGCACTGGCATAGAGGTGGGGGAATTTGGCTCGTGCTGCGGACTTCCCGTTAAACTCCCGGCAAATCTTCAGCGCCCCATCCATCCCGGAAGCGTGTTCGCCAATGCCGATAGCCAGAACCGCGCCCACGCCCGCTTCCCAGGCGCGGGCAAGCATGGCGGCGCGGTCTTCCGTGTAGCGCTCGCTGTCCAGGTGGGCATGAGAATCGATCAGCAAAGGAGACCTCCGGCGCAGGTATTGACCACGTTGCGCGATGCGCGAAGACCGGCGCGGTAAAGATTACTTCAGGCGCGCCCCCAGCGGAACTTCTTCTAAGAAGCTGGCCAGCACCGGAGCGCCGTCGGGCAGCGAGGCGGCCAGCAACATGCCATTTGACTCCAGGCCGCGCATCTTCCGCGGAGCGAGGTTGGCCACAATGACAATCTTGCGCCCGATCAGTTTTTCCGGCTCGTAGTACTGCGCGATCCCGGCCAGAATCTGCCGCTTCTCGTAGCCCAGGTCAACTTCAAGCCGCAGCAGCTTGTCTGCTTTCGGCACTCGCTCGGCAACCAGAATCTGCGCCACGCGAAGATCGACTTTGACGAAGTCGTCAATGGTGATCACTGCGGAAGCGGCCGCATGCAATGCCGGCGCCTCAGATTGTCCAGCCGCAGACAGGGGACCGCCCGTCGGCGCTGTGGTGGGTGTGCTGCTGAGTCGGCCGCTGGCAAGTTCGGCGGCAATCGGCGCAACCGGAATTGCCTCCACCTGGCTCCCGGCATCGACAGGCGCCGCGGTAGCCTGCGTCAGATTGTGGTCGCCACGCTCGCCAGGGTCATGTGGCGCGGTGCCCGTTGCCCCCGGCTGCACGGAAACGACGGAGGGAGACGCGGCGGCGGGCGATGGCTCAATGGACAATGCAGGTGCTTGCGGAGCCGATCCGGTCGGATCCCCCTGCTTGCCGGCGGCTTCAATCACGGTGCGGTTGTTTTCATCTTCCAGGTTTTGCATACGTTCAGTCGCGTCCTTTTCTGCGCGGGGAAACAGCGGCGCGGGCTCGCCAAACTTGGTTCCCGCCTTCAACCCGCCCCACGCCAAGTGAGTCAGGAACGAGTTTTTTGCTGCATCGGTAATTTCGCCCTGTCCCAGTTGGCGCCAGACTTTGGCGGCGGAATCCGGAAGTATGGGGTAAACCAGTGCCGTTATGATGCGGATGGCCTCAGCCGCCGTTGCCAATACGCGCACCTGGAGCAAAGTGTGATCGGCCTCGGTGCGGTCCGCGGGCCGCTTCCATGGCGCGTTAGCCGTCAGGTAGCCATCGGTTTCGGCAACCATCTCCCAGAGAACCTGCAATGCCGCCGCGAAGTTCAAATCATCGAATGCTGCCGCGAAGCCCGAGATTGTTGATTGGGCAAGGTCCGGCGCCACCTCTTCTAGCGAACCCTCCGGCACCACTCCGCCAAAGTACTTGTGCACCATGTTCACCACGCGGCTTACCAGGTTGCCGTAGCCGTTGGCCAGGTCGCCGTTGTAGCGCTGCACCAGCGCGTCGAAGCTGAAACTGCCATCCTGCCCGAAGGGAATCTCGCGAAGCAAAAAATACCGTAGCGCATCTGCGCCCAGCACTGTGTGCACGGTTTCCGCGCGTACGATGTTGCCTTTGGACTTCGACATCTTGCCCTGATCGAACAGCAGCCACCCATTGGCCTGTACGGAACGCGGCGGCGCAATGTCCGCGGCCATCAGAAACGCCGGCCAGTACACGCAATGAAATCGGCTGATTTCCTTGCCGATCAGGTGCATGTCCGCCGGCCAGAACTTTTTGAACCGCACCTGATCTTCGGGCGCGTCCGATCCATATCCGAGCGCAGTAATGTAATTAGCCAGCGCGTCCAGCCACACGTAGACCACATGCTTTTCATCGCCGGGAACAGGAATGCCCCACGTAAAGCTGGTGCGGCTGACAGAAAGATCCTTTAGCCCCGAGCGGACAAACGAAATCACTTCCCGCCGCGTTGACTCCGGCCCCATAAAGTCTGGGTTGGCGTCGTAAAACTCCAGCAATTTGCGCTCAAAGGCCGACAGCTTGAAGAAGTAGTTTTCCTCTGTCACTGTCTCGGTCATGCGGCCGCAATCCGGGCACGGCGTGTCGGGAGCCACATCGACCCAAGCCTCGTCAGAAACGCAATACTGGCCGGTGTAAGAGCCCTTATAGATGAATCCGCGATCGCGCAGCGTAGCAAACAGTTTCTGCACACCGCGCTTGTGCCGCTCTTCGGTAGTCCGGATGTAGTCGTCGTAGGTTAGTCCAAGCTGATCCCACAGTCCGCGAAACTCGGCGGAAATAGCGGTAGCGAATTCGGCCGGTGTGCGCCCAGCCAAAGCCGCAGACCGCTCAATCTTCTGCCCATGCTCATCCGTGCCGGTCAGGAACCAGGTGTCCACGCCCAGCGCCCGTTTACGCCGCGCAATGGCATCGCACACGATAGTTGAATAGGCGTGCCCCAAGTGCGGCCGCGCATTCACGTAGTAGATCGGCGTGGTCAGATAATAGCGGGCTGGGCCCTGAGCGGATTTGGTTTCGTCTGTCATGATTTCGTCGGTCGAGATTCGCTGTAGGGGTGGGACGAAATGGAACTGCAATCTCCTCTCCATCTTACGGTACTTCTCCGCCGCGCCGACAAATGCCCGTGCCCCATCCTTGCAAGTTCTTTCGGTCGCAAGGATGGGAAAGCACGAACCTCATACCGTTCTTCTCCAACCGCCGAAGACCTTTCCACCGCAAGTGATAAAATCACCTTGAAAATCAAGCATTTCTGAGGCTTCTCAACGTGTATCTGGAATTACAAAAGCGGTTCGGCGCGCATCTTCGTGGTGTTCTCAAGTCAAAATACGATCTCGATATTCAAAACCTCCACATCGAGATTCCGCCCGACCTGAAATTTGGCGAACTTTCTACGCCTATCGCCTACGAGTTGGCCCGCAGACTCCGCAGGGCGCCTAGGGTGATCGCGCAGGAGATCGTGGCGGCGCTCGGTGCTCTCGCGGGCTTCACGGGGTTTGAGGTTGCAGGCGCTGGTTTTATCAATGCCCGTCTCGACCGCGCGAATGGCGCGCGCCTAGTCGCAAGCGGCTTTGGTCTTGAGTTGAAGTCCAGCGGGATTCATGCGTTGGTGGAGCACACCAGCATAAATCCAAACAAGGCCGCGCACGTCGGGCACTTGCGCAACGCCATCCTTGGCGACACATTTGTGCGCCTGTTGCGCGCCGCTAGCCATCCGGTCGATGTGCAGAACTACATCGACAACACCGGCGTTCAGGTAGCCGATGTGGTGGTTGGTTTTCTGCATCTGGAAGGGAAGTCCGCAGCCGAGGTGCGCCAGCTGCTTGAAGACCTGAAGAGCAGAGGCGAGCGGATCGATTTCTACTGCTGGGATCTCTACGCGAAAACCTCGCAGTGGTACGAGCAGGGAAGCGAAGAAGAAAACGCCGCTCGCAAAAAACTGCGCTATGCAACGCTCCATGAGATTGAGCAAGGCGGTAATGAGACCGCCGAAATCGCCGAGCTGGTTTCGACCGCGGTCCTGCGCCGTCACCTTGAAACCATGCTGCGCCTCGACATCGAATACGACTTCCTGCCCCGCGAGAGCGAAATCCTTCACCTCAAATTCTGGGATGCCGCCTTCGAGCAGATGAAGCAAACCGGCGTGCTTTATTTCGAGAACGAAGGAAAGAACAAAGGCTGCTGGGTTATGACGCGCCCCGGCACCGAGGTTGCCGAAGGCGAGACAAACGAAGACGCGAAAGTCATTGTGCGTTCAAACGGCACCGTCACTTATGTTGGCAAGGACATTGCCTATCACTTATGGAAATTCGGCCTGCTGGGCAAGGATTTCGGTTACAAGCCATTCTTCCGTTATCCAACGCATGGATGCTGGATTTCCGCGGAGCATGGGGATGAGCCGCATCCGCATTTTGGCGGAGCGCAAGCCATTTATAACGTGATCGATGCCCGCCAGAGTGACCCGCAGGCCAATGTCATTCAGGCTTTGCGCGGCATGGGACACACCGAGCAGGCCGATCGCTACACGCACTTCAGCTATGAAATGGTGGCGCTAACGCCGCGCTGCGCCGTTGAACTGGGCTACGAAGTTTCCCCGGAAGACTTGGCCCGCCCCTATATTGAAGTCAGCGGCCGCCAGGGCTTCGGCGTCAAAGCCGACGATCTGATTGACAAACTGATCGTGGCCACGCGCGCCGAGGTAGACGCGCGCCAGACCGGACGCGATGAAGCCGAGCGCCAGCGAATCGCCGAGCAGATCGCCATCGGCGCGCTGCGCTACTTCATGCTCAAGTTCACGCGCAATTCGGTCATCGCCTTCGACTTCAAAGATGCGTTGAGCTTTGAAGGGGAAACCGGGCCGTACATCCAATACGCCGTGGTGCGAGCGCGGAATATCTTTCGCAAAGCCGGTACAACGCCGGAGGCTGTGATCGCAGAGTTATCCGGAATCGATGCATCAAGCTATCTCAGCGGCGATGCTGCTGAAGACATCTGGGCGCTCTGGCTGCGCGCCGGCAGGCGCACGCTGGTGCTGGAGCAATGCATCGCCACATCGGAGCCGGCGTATCTCGCCAAACATGCCTTCCAATTAGCGCAGGAGTTCAACAACTTCTACCACAAGCACCACATTCTCACCGAGGAAGACCCGGCGCGGAGGACCTTTCTGCTGGTCACGGCGGCCGTGGCTCTGCGTGAATTGATCGAAGTGTTGAGCTGGCTGGGCATTGAAAGCCCTGAGGCCATGTAGAGCTTTTGCACAATGCTGATGCGCGGAAAGTGAGCCCACAACTGCCCTTCTGCGCACAGCGCGCCAAAAGACTATTTTGAAATGAACAGCTTACGTTTCATCCAGCGTCTTTTCAAGTGCTTACATTTAGCCTGATATACAATCCCAACAGGAGTTGCATATCCGGCGTTGATGCCTGCGCTTGTTCCAAACGTCCAATTCCCCAGGGGGCTTTATGACCGCATCCCGCGATAAGAACGAGCCGCGCAAGCTGCCCATGATGCCCATCCGGGACATGGTTATTTTTCCTTACATGATGACGCCTTTCGTGGTGGGCCGCGAGTCCAGCGTTCGCGCTCTTGAAGAAGCGCTCACCGGCGACCGCAAGATTTTTCTCGCCACGCAGCACGATGCTTCGATCGACGAGCCCCACGCCAAAGACATTTACCAGGTAGGCTCCATCTGCAACATTGTGCAGAGCGTCAAAATGCCCGACGGCAACATCAAGGTGCTGGTCGAAGGCGTCGAACGGGCCAAATCAATGGAAGTGAATGATCGCGACGGCTTCTTTGTCGCCACTGTGCGCGTGGGCAAGTCGCAGTTCGAAATGACTCCGGCGGCCGAGCAGTTAATGCAGCGCGTCACCGGCCTCTTTGAGCAGTACGTCAAGCTGCAGCAGTCCTTGAATTACGAGACCATCATCGCCACCGTGCGCATGGATGAGCCGGCGAAGCTGAGCGACACCATTGCCGCCAATCTGCAGCTCGGCATCGAGGAAAAGCAGGAACTGCTGGCCATCTTCGATCCTGCGGCGCGCCTGGCCCGCATCGCCGATGTGCTCGATATTGAAATTGAAAAACTCGACCTCGACCGCAATATTCAGTCGCGCGTAAAGCGGCAGATGGAGCGCGCGCAAAAAGAGTATTACCTTAACGAGAAGATTAAAGCCATTCAAAAGGAACTGGGCCGCGGCGAAAAGAGCGAGTTCGACGAGCTACGCAAGAAGATTGAAACTGCCGGCATGCCCAAGGAAGTGCTGGACAAGGCCATCCAGGAGCTCAAAAAGCTTGAGGCCATGCCACCCATGTCCGCCGAATCCACCGTCAGCCGCAATTACATTGATTGGCTGCTTGCCGTGCCGTGGAAGAAGCGGTCGAAGGAAACGCGGTCCATCGACCACGCGGAAAAAGTGCTCAACGCAGATCATTATGGTCTCGAAAAAATCAAGGAGCGCATTCTCGAATTCTTGGCTGTGCGCCAGCTCGTCAAAAATCCCAAAGGTTCGATCCTCTGTTTCGCCGGGCCTCCGGGCGTAGGCAAAACTTCGCTGGGCATGTCCATTGCTAAGGCCACGGGCCGCAAGTTTGTGCGGCTTTCGCTGGGCGGCGTCCGTGACGAAGCCGAGATTCGCGGCCATCGCCGCACCTACATCGGCGCGCTGCCCGGTCAGATCATTCAGCACATGAAGAAGGCGGGCACCAAGAACCCCGTCTTCCTGCTTGACGAAGTGGACAAAATGGCGTCGGACTTTCGCGGCGACCCTGCATCAGCCCTGCTTGAAGTGCTGGATCCTGAGCAGAATACTACCTTCCAGGATCATTACCTCGACGTCGATTACGATCTTTCGCAAGTCCTCTTCGTCGCCACGGCTAACGTAATGCACACCATTCCAGCGGCGCTGCAAGACCGCATGGAGGTGCTGCGCCTGCAAGGTTACACAGAGCAGGAGAAGCTCGAAATCGCTCGCCAGTATTTGGTGAAAAAGCAGCGCGCGCAGACGGGTCTCAGTGAGAAGAACATCGTTTTCACCGACGATGCGATCCTCGAAATCATCCGCTACTACACGCGCGAAGCCGGCGTACGCAACTTGGAGCGCGAGATCGGCAACGTGTGCCGCAAGGTGGCGCGCCGCGTGGTCAAAGCCGGCGCCAAGCACAAGGAAGAACTAACTGCCGCGAATATTAACGAGTTCCTGGGCGTGGCCCGCTATCGCGATTCTGAAGTGCATGAGAAGAGTGAAGTCGGCCTCGTCACGGGCCTGGCATGGACTGAGGTGGGGGGCAGCATACTCACTACGGAAGTGCAGGTGCTCGACGGCAAGGGCAAGCTCACCATTACGGGTCAGTTGGGTGACGTGATGCAGGAGTCGGCGCAGGCCGCGCTCAGCTATATTCGCGGCAAGGCGCAGGCGCTCGGGCTCACGCGCGAGTTCTATCGCAACGTTGACCTGCATCTGCATGTGCCCGAGGGCGCGATTCCCAAGGACGGCCCCTCGGCCGGCATCACCATGGCCACAGCCCTGGCCAGCGCGCTGGCCAAGATTCCCGTGCGCCGCGACATCGCCATGACCGGTGAAATCACACTGCGCGGCAAGGTGCTGGCGATCGGTGGACTGAAAGAGAAGCTGCTGGCCGCTCTGCGTGCCGGTATCTTCGAGATCATTCTGCCTCGTGCCAACGAGAAAGACATTGCCGAACTGCCGGACAACATCAAGAAGGCGATGAAGCTGCACTTCGTCGATCAGATGGATGAGGTGCTGACGCTGGCCCTGGAGAGCCCACTGATCGCGCTGCCGGATGAGGCCGGCGTTCTGGCCTTGCCGCCGGCGGAACTGACCGCTAACGTGCCGGCGCGACAGTAGTCACAGATCGGTAATGAAACCCCGCGCGGCGCCCGCAAGAGGTTTGTCATTTATTGATTGCCCTTGACAACCACCTTGGCCCAGACAAAGTCGCCTCCCCCGCGCGCGGGCGAGTACTGCGCGTCAGATATTGTCGCTACGCTGCCGGACCGGACTGCTCCCACAATCGCGGCCTGATTGAAGGTTTGATCCTGGGGCGTCTTGTCCGCGCGCAGATATAAGTCATCGGTTAGTGTGATGACTTGGCCTGCACGCAAGGCCGGTGATTGGGCCGAGGTCTTCGGTTGTGGAGGAGTAATCCAGGACTTATGCTGGGAGTCCGTCTTCCCCAAATATATCCAGCCTTGAGATACTGGGATCGGTGCCGCCGCAGCAGCAGCTGGCAAAGCTGCGCTGGCACTCTGCAGGATGCTCTCCTGCGTTACGAGTGACTTCGTAAGAGACGCATCCACGTTGCCGAGGGATGTCAAGGATGCTTCCACGCTGTTTGCCGCGTCTGCGGCCTGTTTCTTGATCGTAGGATCCTTGCTCGTGTTGACTATGTTTACAAGGGTTGTTTGTACCTGGCCCAGAATATCAGAGGCGTTTGAGTTTGCCTGCGCGGCAACCTTGTTCTGACTGGCCGCCTGCCGTACCTGTTGCTGCCATTCAAAGATGCCGCCATGAATTTCTGCTATGCCGGCCTTTGTAAGCAGTGAATTCAAAGGTTTCGGAAAGAAAAGCAATCCCACCAGGAAGGCGAGAAGAAACAAATCGCGCAGGATGGTCAGCGCGGCCTTCACCATATCCATAACCGACTTGGCCTCATCCGTTATGGTTTTGCTCTCGACAGCGACGCTTTCATTCATACAAATATCGTCCCTTGATCTTGAGTTCCGATTGTTGGCAGAAATATATACCGCCGGGGAACGATGCGCAACACCTGGGGGCTCTCCATAGCCTTGTCGTGAACACGGGAGTCGAACGCCCTCTCCTGTATTCTGAAGGTCGATGGCTTGAACCCGCCTGTGCGCCTGCTGACTCGCTATCCAAACAAACTATGCGCTATACAACACAGTTTTTGCTTTCGGCAATGGTGGCGGAGCAGTTTCCTCAACCGGATGTGCCGGAGATTGCTTTTCTGGGCCGCTCCAATGTTGGTAAATCAAGCCTGCTGAACGCGCTTACAGGCGAGAAGGCGGCCAAGGTTTCGTCCACGCCGGGACGCACGCGGGCAATCAACTTTTTTGCGCTGCTTGACCCCAGCCAGCGCCGCAGGTTGATCTTTGCCGACCTGCCCGGCTACGGCTACGCCAAAATTTCAAAATCGATTTCAGCCGGATGGCCAGCCTTCATTGAGCCGTACCTGGCTATTCGTTCGACGCTGAAACTGTGCATCTGCCTGGTGGACTCGAATGTGCCTCCGCAACAGAGCGATCGGCAGTTGATCGATTGGCTGCGCGCTGCCGAGCGCGACTTTGTCGTGGTGGCCACGAAGATTGACCGCCTCAGCGGCAACGAGCGGACGCGCAATCTGCTGGCGCTGAAAAAGGGCATGGAACTCGACGAGGTTCTGCCTATCTCGGCGAAGACCGGCTATGGAATGAAAGAGCTTTGGGCTCGTATCGAATCGGCGGAATAGGCAGAAAGCTGAACCGAGGACAACCGGCCGACGCTGTTTTGCTCTTCTATCCTTGCGCAAAAAAAATAGCGTTAAGATTGCGCGCCCGGCGAATGATGCCGGTTAGCCGGTAGGGTTGGCGATGGGTGGAACAGGAAGATTTCTTCATCGTTCAACCTGATTTCGACGTAGACAGGAATCTCTCCGCGATCAACCGCGTTCTGCGCGCGCGCAATAAACTCTCGGGCGGCATCGGGCGCGCAGTGCAGGACCCTGATGCCCTGCGCCAGACGGCCCAGGTAGCGCGGAGACAGACGCAGCCAGTTGCGCCCCGCGCTTGCTTGGGGTCCTGGAAGCGCATGAAGATAATCGATGAAGAGTGCGTCGAGCTTAGGCAGCCATTGCACCGGGGCAGACGCAACGCGCCATGTAACGAGGCTCTGGCTAGCTGGCGCGGGGGAAGGCTCGACGCGCGGGACGCCCTGGCCAAATGCAAATGGCGATGCGGATGGGGGAACGAACGGCGGCAGCAGATCGGGCAAGACGCCGCGCTCCAGCATCTCGCGCTCCACAGCCTGCGGATCGGCGGCAATGCAAACGGCAACGGCCTCCCGCTTGCGGACTTCGTTTTTCAGGATGCGCAGGGCCTCGTCAACAGAGTTGACCAGGAAGTCGGCCACGCCGTCGCGGATGGCCTGTTTCTGTGCGGCGGAATCGGCGGTGACAGCCAGTGAGGCTGCGCCGGCAATGTTGGCCGCAATCAGCAGAGCACGCACTTGGGGGTTGAGCTCTCCAGCGTAGAACAACGTGCCGCCCAGGCCCGGCGCTACTCCCGCATCCCACTCCAAGGACGAATCCGCGAATTGAATAAGCGCGGCGTAAAAGCGCTCAACCTCAAGGACGAAGTGCAAGGCGGCTGGTGTTGAGGGATCGGGCGTCGGATCGGGCGTCAAGGGGAGGTTCTCTCCGCAGCCGGAAGTTTGTATTTCGACTGAAATGCGCTAGTCCCGGAATCGCTCGATCGAGTTGAGCGTGCGGACAAAGAAAATGAACTCGCCGGGTTTGGCTACGACTTGAAGTTTTTCCGGAACTTTTTTCCCGATGCAGTTATTGGGCGCTACAACGCCGGAGGAAAGAATTTCGGCAACAGAGTACCAGCGATCCGGAGAGGGCGCGTGCTCGGCCGAGCCGTGATCTTTGTCAGCGTCGCAATTAGCGTAGATTTGTGTTGCATCGTCGTACGTAGCGTGAATCAAGAGGAGCGCGGCGTCGGCGGGCAAGCTGAGTTTGCCTGAGCCGTCCTCATTCTTCTGCACCCAGTCGCCGTGCTCCGTCTGCTGGTGGTTGATGCGCACAAGATAATTTGAAGATGCGATGAGGATGCCAGTCCGAACGTCTACCATGCGAATGGTCACGGTCTTCTGCGTTTGAGCACGCACGGAACCGCAGAACACGGCTAGACACACGATAAAAAGGAGCGCACGATGCGTACGTCGATCCACTCTCGCCTCCGGGGTTGCCTTCGCGCGGGACACCGGACTCGGCACTGGGCTCGAACCCGCATTGCGCTTACCAGGTATTGTACGGTTGTCCGTCGGAGCCCGCCTCGTCAGAGCCGGAGTGGATGTCGTCGATGCCCGGGTCCGTCTGGTCCAGCGAGTGCATATCGTCGCTGGTGTCAGTGACCCATGTGGTGGTGCTATTGGTCATCGGATCTTCGGGGATGGACTTCAAGTAGCCGTCCTGGAGCAGGTCGTCGAGCGCTTGCGGGGCCTTTTGCTTGTCCATGGTGTAGGAGTCGATGGCGGCGCGCAGAGTGTGCAGGTCTTCCTTGAGCACGGCTTCCCTGGCGTGCTTGATGGCGGAGATATAGCTGGGCACAGCCACCATAGCCAGGATGCCGATGATGGCCATGACGATCATCAGCTCGACCAGCGTAAAGCCTGCGTCCCTTTTTTTTATTCTGCCCACTACTATCCTCGCTATAATCCTGGCGGAGTTAGCGGTGTTCGCCGCGCTCTCCATGCGCTGGGGAATTGAACCCCACCAGCACGTTCCAACTCCGCTAACAACCTACCACGTCGAATACTTCGTTCCATCCAATCCGGTTCCGTCGGACTTCGAATATACGTCAAAGACGCTCTGCCCGCCGTAGGAGTTCGAATCCGGATCGTCCTGCATCGAGCGCAAGCCCCATTCCGCGTTGCCGGTCATGGGATCGATCGGAATTCGGCGCAGAAACTTCAGTTTCTTGCCCTGCACCTCGACGCCGTTGACCAGCGTTTCGAGATCGGGCGGATAGTTCTGGCTATCGACCTTGGTTTGAAACGCGTGCATGTCGGCAGCGTCCTTGTAGTGGTCGATGGCGTCCCGTATCTCCCATAGATCGCGGTGCAGCTCCCGCTCGTTGTTGCGCTTCACGGTGAACATTGTGACCGGCACGGCAGCAGAGGCGAGGATGGAGAGAATCGCCACGGTCACGATCAATTCGATCAGCGTGAGCCCGCGCTCCTGTTTGCGGACGGTCCGGATTGGCGTCGCTGCTCTCATGCAAAGTTTGTCTAATGCGCCACGATGGTGATCCGCGAGTCCGCGGCCGGTATGCGCTGCTGGGTGCTGTTGATGGCGGCGCCGCGGGTGAGCGAGATCGCGCTTTCTCCTGGCACTTTGGCCTGGAAGGTGAGTGCGCAAACCACGCCTGCGCCGCTGATGCCGGCCACGCCCGGTGGCCGCGCCGCGTTGATGGTGATGATGCCTGGCCCGTCGTCGCGGTGGACCAGTGCCACGGCCTGGTTATCGCGGCTCAGCAAATCGCCGCTGGTCACATTGACCAGGGAGAGTTTTGCCGGGTCGTATTCAACGTGCAGGGGAACCGAGTCAACGTCCTTGCCGCCCGTCAGCACGATCGGAATCTCAAACGGTTTACCCACAGTTTCCGGGCCGCTCGGCGGGCTGAACATGAGATTGATATTTCCCGCGCCCGGAGGCGTGGGAAGTGAGGGTGGCGTGAGCGCACCGGGCGGTCCGTTGGCGGCAGTGGCGGCAGTTTGCCCATTCACATCGGCGGATGCGCTCAACTGCGCCAAGGCCGCCGGGGCCGCTGCCGTCGCGCTCAGGCCGGGAACCACGCCCACCGCCGGATGCGCTTCCGCGGTCGGATGGGCAGTTGTTTGGGCGGGAGCAGATCCTGAGCCGGAACCGTCAGAGACCGGCGCTGCAACGTGGCGCAACTCAATCTGTTGGCCGGTGCCCGTGTCGATCATACGCAAATTCGATCTGTCCAGAGTCTGGCTGCGAACAATATGCGGCACCACCAGGAATACCAGTTCGGTACTGGTAATGGTGTGATCCTTGGAGCCGAACAGATAGCGGAGAATGGGGATCGAGCTCAGCCCCGGAATGCCGCTCCAACTCACCTGGTCCTGGTTTTCCTGAATGCCGCCCAGAATGCTGGCCTCGCCCTCACGCAGGCGGATCACCTGATCCACAATGTTCTGCGCGATGATCGGCTCGGTAACGCCGCTGATGGTCACCGAACTGGCTTGTGAGGAGACCTCGATCTTGATCTTCAGCGTGACGTCGTTGTCGAAGTGAATTGTCGGCGTCATTTCGACTTTCACGCCGATGTCCTGGTATTGGAACTGGGTATTCACTAGCGAACTCACTACCGCCGTCGCCGCGCCCGTTTGGTATGACCCTGTCGCTACGGGAATCTTCTCACCGACGGTTAAGGTGGCCTTTTGCGAATCGGTGGCGCGGAGGCGAGGGTTCTGCAGGATCTTGGTATTGGAGTCGGTCAGCAGAAGATTGGCGGTGGCTGAGCCCACGGTCACGGCAAAGTCCGTCGCTTTCAGATGAGCCAGATTGTAAAGCGTCGGAGATGTGCCTGTGGATGTGCCGCAGCCGGTGCCATCGGTGGCGCAATTAGGGTCAGACGAGGTTGTTGTTGAGGTGCTGCTTGTAGGCGGCTGCAAGGCCACGCCCACGCTGCTGGGCCACTGAATGCCAAGTGTCCGCTCCCAGTTCTTGCTGACTTCAAGCACGGCGATGTCCACCACAACTTCAGAACGCGCCTTGTCGAGGTCGTTGATGAGCTTTTGCGCCAACAGCAACTCGTCAGGCGTGCCTCGAATGACAATGGCGTTCTGGCTGGGAACGCCGTAGATCTTGATGCCGGTGAGAATGTTGCGCACGGCCGTCTGCACGTCGGTCAAGTCGCTCTGCTGCCAGGCGTTGGTCAGGTAAAACGTCTGCACCGCCGTCTCTTCCAGATCGGTCCGTTTCTGGCGGGTGTTCTGGGCGACAAAGATCGTATTGTCGGTTACGGGACGCCAGAACGTGTTGGACATGGTGGCCACAATGCGCAGCGCATCGAGCAGAGACTCGTTGGTCAAATCCACAGTGATGCGCTTGGAAGTGTAGTCGGGATCGAACAGGATATTGACGCCGGCCGCTTTGCCGATCGCTTGGTAAACAACTTTGGCGTCCTCGGTATAGTGAAGGGTCAAGGGCTCATTAGACAGCGGTTTCAGAACGACGGGCGCGCCCATGGAGTTCAGTTCCTGCTCCTCGGCAGGATCCATCGGGGGGCTGCTTTCGTCTCGCGGCACCGTCGCGCCGCTCCGCGCGCGTAGCTTGGCAATCTCCTGCTGCGCGGCCTCATTGCCGGGATCGATCTCGGAGGCGTGCAGAAACTCGACCAGTGCGCCTTGCTCGTCGCCGCCCGCCAGCAGCTTGCGGCCCTTGGTCATGTGCATGCCGGAGGCCGTGACGCGCACGCGATAAAAAGCAGTCTTATAAGTCAGGTCGCTGGGCGATTTGGCAAGGGCCTTCTGATAGAGGTCGAAGGCGGTGTCATAGTCCTCGTGCGCTTCAGCAGCTTCGCCGTGTTTGTAGAGGGAGTTGGCCGACTCCGCAGCGCGCAGCGGCCCGCACGACAAGCTCGTCAGGACGAGGAAAGCGGCGAGCGCAATCCAGAAGGAGTTGCGCGAAAAAGCGGACCCGGCGACGGCCGGTAAAGGGACGCGGCGATTCATCGAACTCCCAGGCGTCGCGGCCGGTCCGTATTCCGGAGCAGGCCCGTGCGGGCTGCCTTGGCCGCCCCTGACGCAATTCCTATCGCGGTTTCTGACGCTTATCTTATTGACGATCAAGCCCATCCAGCGTTGCCCCATTTTAGCAAAGCCCCGTTCCAACGCGGCGAACGCCGGATTCCACTCGCAGGGAGAATAGCAGTTCCGATGCTACGATGAAGATTCGAGGTTGTTTCCCCATGGCCCGCCAAACCAGCCACGTGATCGTCCAGCATGAGGATTCCGGCCCCAAAAAACCGGCGCGGCCCCGCGATCCGGTGGCCAGCGGCGAGCGGGACGCGGCGCATAACCGCGTGGCCAGCCACAATTACTTTCTCCTGGAGAAGGTCGAGGCCGGTGTAGCCCTGCGCGGCACCGAGGTCAAGTCCATCCGCGAAGGCAAGGCTAACCTCAGGGACTCCTATGGCCTCATCAAGGACGGCGAGGCGTTTCTGCTCAACCTGCATATCGGTCCTTACTCCCATGGGAATCTGGCGAACCACGACGAAACCCGTACCCGAAAGCTGCTGCTGCACCGGGATGAGGTTCGCAAGCTACATGAGAAGACGCAGATCAAAGGCCACACGCTCATCCCCACGCGCCTCTATTTTCGCAAGGGCCGGGTGAAGTGCGAACTGGCCGTGGCCAAGGGCAAACAGGACTGGGATAAGCGGGAAACCGAGAAGCGCCGCGAGGCCGACCGGGATGCCCGCGCCGCCGTGAACGCCAGCAAACACCGCATGGGACGGTAACAGGCTGGGGAGGAATTCGGTTCGACGGGGACCTGCGCGCGCTTTGTATCAGGGCACGACTTCAGTCGTGCCGCAAGTGCCCCGTCATCAACGTGGGCTTCAGCCCCTGCGGTAAGCTCTTCGCAAAGCTGGTATGGGAGTGGTCTTTTTTCCGCAGTCTGTTAAGGGCTGCCGATCTTGTGCCGTACCGGACAATGGATCAGCGAATCACTTCAATCCGAATGCCGAGCGCTAGATTTTTCCATACGCGGTCCGTGGTGTAGACCGTGGCTTTGCGGTCGATTGCGAGAGCCAGGCAGGCTCGGTCTCCTAACGAGAGTCCGAACGGAGGGGTGATCGGGGCCAATTCTGCGGCGATGCGCGCCTGTTCGTCCGTGAAAAAGCAGACTTCGCATTGCATGCTCAGCACCCGATTCCATGCATGTTCGGCCTGCGCGCCGCGATTCAGCATACGGGTGTGAACTTCTGCCAGATTGACCGTGCTGAGCAAGGCGCCATCAAGAATCGGAGCGACGATCTCGCTCCCCGGCTCGCGGAAAAACACGGCCAGAACCGCCGAAGAGTCGAGAACCGCCGCGTCAGCCAAGCCGTCTCGCCTTTTCCGGGTGCTCGCGGCCAATATTCCGGTCGCGCTCAAGTTCCTCTTCCTCGCGACGGGCCTCCTCGCGGCGCTCGGCAATCAATTCCTCGGAGGCCAGCACGCCGGGTTTCGCGTATTGTGCGAACTCCCGCTGAATTCGCCGAATGCGCGCCGGGTGCGACTCGATGCGAAGCACACCGTCCTCCACGTCCATCAGAAGCGTTTCGCCCGGAGCGAAGCCCATCTCCTCACGGATTGCCGCAGGGATGACGATGCGGCCGTTCGCGCTGAGCGCGGTCTTGGCATGGAGCCCGGTTTTGACAGAAAATCCAATAGATGACATCTAATTATTAGAGTGACAATTTTGTGGATGAATGTCAAATAATTGGAATATGTCGTGTCCATCAGAGTACTTTTCCCCTCCGGTGCTTCTCGGGGCCCGCGTCCGCGATCCGGATTTGGCAAAACCCGGCCAGGGGATGAAAGAATGGAAACCATGAAGACCGAACTGTCTTTCGCGAATCTTGCTGGAATTGAGACTGAACTGCTGGCCGTCCTGGCCGCCGACACCCAGACCGCCAAGGACGCAGATGCCAAACCGGCTCCAGCCTTGCTGACCTCAGATGCTGCCGTGAAAGCCGCCGCGGCCCAGGTGCTGGCGAGCGGCGAGTTCAAGGCCGGCGCCAATGAGACTCTGTTGCTGCATGCGCCCGCGGGCCTCAAGGCCAAGCGGCTGCTGCTTGTGGGGCTGGGCAAGCAAGCCAAGGCCACCGTGCATGATGTACGCCTTGCCGCTGGAACAGCGGTGCGCTTTACCAAGCCGCGCGACATTCGGGAACTTGCCTTCGCGCTGCCGGAACTGGAATCGCTCGCTGCCGGTCCTGGCGCGCGCGCGGCTGTCGAGGGTGCTTTTGTTGGCGACTTCGATCCCGATACTTACCGCAGCGATCGCAAAGACCAGAGCGTGCGGTCGTTTGTGTTAGTTGCGCCCGCGAGCGCTGGCAAAGAAGCAGTGAAAGCCGCCTTTGCCGAAGGCGTGATTGTGGGTGAGAGCCAGAACTTTACCCGCGTGCTTGTGAATGAGCCGGGTAACAAGCTGACCCCTACCATTCTGGGTCAGCGCGCCGCAGAAATGGCTGCCGAAGTGGGCCTGGCCTGCGAAGTTCACTCGACGAAGAAGCTGCACGAGCTGAAAATGGGTGCATTCTGGGCTGTCTCTCAAGGTTCGGAAGAGCCGCCAGCGCTGATCGTGCTGCGCTATGAACCGAAAGGCGTCACCGATGGGCCGGTGCTCGGCCTGGTTGGTAAGGGCATCACCTTCGATACGGGCGGCATCTCCATCAAGCCTGCTGACAAGATGGAACTGATGAAATACGACATGGCGGGCGGCGCGGCCATGCTGGGCGCCATGCGGGCCATCGCGCTGCTTAAGCCAAAGGTGCGCGTGATCTGTATCGTCTGCTCAGCAGAAAATATGCCCGACGGCAAAGCCTACAAGCCTGGAGACGTGGTGACCGCCATGTCCGGCAAGGCGGTCGAAATCATCAATACCGACGCCGAAGGCCGCTTGGTGCTGGCCGACGGTCTCTGCTACGCCCGCCAGCTTGGCGCGACCCACCTGATCAACGCGGCTACACTGACCGGCGCCTGCGTGGTGGCGCTGGGTGGCGTAAACGCAGGCAGTTTTTCGACCGATGATGAGACCTATGCAAAATTCGACGCGGCGCTCGAAACTTCCGGCGAAAAATTCTGGCGCTTGCCGCTGAGTGATGAGTATGCCGAGATGATCAAGAGCGACATCGGCGACATCAAGAACACCGGCGGCCGCTGGGGCGGCGCCATCACCGCCGCTGAGTTCCTGCATGCCTTTGCTGAGGAGACCCCCTGGATCCATCTCGACATCGCCGGTGTCGCCTGGGTCGAAGACTCTCGGCCCTACATCGCCAAAGGCCCCAGTGGCGTGGCCGTGCGCTCTATCCTCGAATGGGCGCGGAGTTATTAGTAGCCTCAGAAGGCATGGAATGCTCGCTATTCCTGCATTCCATGCCCCCAGTATTGAGCGCGGCGTCTCAGTTTATTCTTCGAGTTTGGTCAGCCGCACAGTTTTGCCCGTCCGCACAGACTCCCGCGCCGCATCCAGAATCTGCATCACAATGATGTTGGTATCGAGCGCTGTCAGATCGCCTCTGGGCTGCAGCTGCCCGCGCAGCACGGCGGCCAGATAACTCAATGAGTTATTCTCAGGCCCGGTGAGCGGGGACGCTGTGATCAGTTGCTCGTCCCTCTCGTGCGGAAGGCGCAGGCGCACTTTGTCCCAGGGCCGACGCATATCAAATACCCAGTAATTTGAGCAGGTAGGGTTGGTTCCGGGCGGCCTTGAGCCGTTTGCTCCTGGTGCCGCGTTTGAAAGTTGTTTCCTGTTTGAGCAGGTTGAGGGCGATGCGGTTGAGCAGC
>DASXFS010000004.1:0-37166 GCA_036489415.1 Occallatibacter sp.
CTCGGTTGGCTTCGCTGTCCCGCTCGAACGCGTGGAGCGACTTTTTTTCAGGCGCAGGCCAAGCTTGTTCAACAGATGCCAGATCCGTCCCAGGCTGAGCGAAATGCCGGCCGCGCTGGACAATCTGGCCTGCAGTTGGGCAATAATATACTTGACTAATGGCACATAAAAGGGAAACTGGAAGCGCCGTGACAGGGCAAGCGTATTTTGGCCGAATGGAGACGGCGTGGAGAAAGTGAGAATCCTTTGTCAATCTTCGCCCTGTGTCTCGCTTTCGTGGCTTCTTATGGTTTTCTGCCCACACATATGTCCATTGGAGCTGCGCCGATTTGTTCCCCGGGGTCGTTGAGCAAAGGCTTGACGTTGCGTGAATCCTCTGGAGATATATTGGCCTGTAATAGGGTAACTAGGGCCGTCCCCGCTTTGATGGATTTTGGTTGTGCTTCTGGGCTGTGCCGCCAAAGCGTGTCGAGCGATTCCTGCACATGTACGATGAGAGAGATTCCTGTTTCGGAGCACTCGCCGACATTTTCCAGCGATCCTTTGTCGATCCATAATGAAAGGCTATTGGTGCCGGGGCTGACACCAACTGGCTGTTTTCGCACCCATCCAGCTGCATCCAGCAATATGGCTATAGACCCTAATAATTTCCTAGAGTCTTCATCTCGGAAAACAGTAAGCGTGTACTCCGTGCGTATGAAAGGCACTAGACTCTGGATAAGTTTATGGTTGACGAGAAGCGACCGTGATGTGTTCATCCTGAGTAGTTCCGCTTTCGCTGCGGCAATATCGAGCTTGACTGAATTAGCTCCCTCGCGCGCGGCGCTCGCAGTATTCAGGGCATCTTCGGAAGTTGTTTTCGCTCCGTCTGCTTCAGTCTTTGCTGTGGAGGCTGCATCGCCTGCAACCTTGGCCGAGTTAGCTGCACTCCCCGCTTCCTCTGTAACGAGGGCAAGTAACTGGTCACTTTGGGCTCTAAGCTCACTGGTTTTTGAGCGTAAATGGCTATTGATGGAAGCCAATTCGAAGCTCCCCCAAGTTTCCCCCAAAACGCCGAGCAGAACTACGATCGTTGCGACGATATCAAACCAGAACCTCCAGCGCGGCGAGCGGTCGGGTGGCCACAAGATACCGCGGGCCCAATCTTTTTCATCTTCGCGATCTTCAGAAACGATGACTACAATTTCGCCGAAAATGCCGAATACGACAACGAAGGATGAAACGATCGCCAACCACTCCCAGGGGGTAGATAATCCCTCCAAGGTATTCAATGAACTCTCAAGCGCGGAGATGGAACTCTTCAAGGCGATATGGCGGCTTCCCGTGCCGAGGAATCACTTGGCAGGGCGGAGGATGCGGCAGCTAGGGGTTGCATGATTGCGATCATTGTGCTTTTTTGTCTTGTCGCCGCAACGCTCGGCATACTGGCTGGGAGGAAAAGGGTCTAAAGGAATTTCTGTGCCATAATCCTAGCAGGAGTAGACCCATGAAGGACAAACCTCCATCAGCCGAATATCAAGCATTCGAGAACCTTCTCGCTCAGGTTCTTAGCGTATCGAAGACAGAATTAAACAGGCGCATCGCAGAAGAAAAACAGGGGAAGCAAAACCCTAAATCCGCTTCCCCCGGTTCTGCCGTCCCAGCCATGCATTCCTAGAACGCACTTCCCCCCACCTTGCCGGTCAGTTCTGCATAGGTCAATCTCTTCCCTGAAATCTGCGATAAAGCCAGCATGAAACGGCCCTGATCTGTGAGGGGATTGTCTTTGGTTGCGCGGTTGTTGAACCGGAACAGTTGCTCATCGATGTACAGCTCAAGGTGGAAGGGTTCGACGGCAACATAGGTGCCATTCAAACCGCGCTTGAGGCATGACCAGAAGTTCTCGATTCCGTTGGTGTGAACGTCGCCGCGCACGTACTCTTCCATGTGATTCACGGTCTCGTGAACGAATCCCTTGATGGCCATGCGGTTGTAACCCTCTGCGCCATCCGTGTAAACCTGTGCGGCATGAGAAACCTTTTTCAGAATCTCACCCTGCAAGGTGAGACGGGAAACATCAGGAATCACCTTCGCGCGAACTTGGCGAGTATCGCGGTCAAGCATTCCCATTACGATGGTTTTGTTCTCGGCCTCCCAGCCCTGCCGGATGCGCTCCTTGCGCTTCGCGTGCATGTTCTTGGCCTTGCCGCCCACCCAAGTCTCATCGATCTCTACGGGGCCGCCGGTTGTGCCGATCTTGAGCACTGATTTATTCTTCATCGCCAGCCGAATCCGTTGCAGCATGAACCATGCCGACTTCTGAGTGACGCCGATGGACCGCGCGACTTCATAGCTCGAAATTCCGTTCTTGCAGTTCGCCAGCAGCCACATTGCGGTGAGCCACTTATCCAGTTTCACGGCGGAATCCTCAAAGATGGTGTTGACCTTGACCGAATACTGCTTGCCGCATTCCCGGCACTGCCAACGGCGCTGGTTTTTCAACCAGTGTTGGCGAGACTCAGGCATGAGGCAAGCGGGGCACTGAGGGCCATCCGGCCAGCGCATCGAGGCAATGGTATCAATGCACACCTGCTCATCGGCGAAGTATCTTATTGCATCTGAAAGGGTTTTGAGTTCGTTCTTCATGGCAAGAACAGAATATCGAAGAATTTACCATTAGTCAAGTATATTATTGCCTCTCACTCGACCAGCGAAAATAAAGCACTTACGCTTTCCCAGCAAGCCCAAAACGACCTGCCAGCCGGTTTGTCGTCCGCATTTCTCGTGTCTGGAGCCTCTAGTTTTCATCACAAGATGATCTGTCATCTGAGCGCAGTGTCCTTCAACGGAGTCGAAGGGGATCTGCTTATGCCATGGTTGGCCCGGCGGATAATGCCTGGCCATTACGAAACGAATTTAGGCCCCAGGACACTCGTGGAATTTCACCGCCTAAGCAGCAACGGGCGCAGTGCTGCGGCGACATTTGCTGCCTCCAGGGCGCTGCCCGCCGCGGTAAAGTGAACATCGCCATCGTGCAGCTCGGGGTGCGGCAGCATCAGGCCGTGCTGATCGTCGATGCCGATGCCTTCGCGGGCCATCAGGCCAGCGGCCAGGCGATTGCGTTCGGCCACACGGGCGTTGGTAGATTCGCCCGTTGTGGAGTCATGCAGAACCGGCGTGGTGTTGGCCCAAACCAGCCGGGCCTTAGGCGCGCCTGCGCGCAAAGCAGCAATCATGCCCGGAAGTCCGGCGGCGTACTGCGCCTCCGTGTATCCCCAGCCGTGCATGCCGTTGTTGAAGTGGATGGCCGTGAAAGAAACGCCCATCATGCGGAAGTAGTCGCCAAGCTGCCCCGGCAGGCGAGGATCGCCACTTGAAGCCGAGGTGGCAAAGAGATAGACGTTCGCCTCTCCGGCAAGCAGCTTCACAACCTCCGGATAGTAAGCGCGAGTAATGGAGTCGCCAACCAGCAGAACGTTAGGCAGTGCAGACGAAGCGGTCTCAGGCCGGTCAGTCCAAGTCCACTCGATTTTCTCGGTAACAGGGAGATGGGATTGGGCGACAGCGGTGAGGGCGAAGAGAAAGACTGCAGCCAAAGATGCAAAGTGACGCATCGAGCTCCTATTCCGGCGTGTCCGCGTGTGATGATTCGATTCGGGCATAAGCAAATCTCTCGTCAAGCAACAAGCACGCGGGCCTGAGTGCGGTTGCGGGGTGTTGCTTCCACTGTGATCCGGATGTCCTGGCCGAAGAGCAACAGGAAGCGCATCAAGCGTTCAATGGAGAATCCGGTGAGGCGGCCTCGGATGAGAGCAGAGACCTTCGGCTAGTCTATCTTGAGAAGTTTAGCGGCTTGAGCCTGCGTGAGACCACGCTTCTGGATCAACACGGAAATTT
This sequence comes from Occallatibacter sp., assembly GCA_036489415.1. Taxonomy (GTDB): domain Bacteria; phylum Acidobacteriota; class Terriglobia; order Terriglobales; family Acidobacteriaceae; genus Telmatobacter. The sequence continues at coordinate 3,877 of DASXFS010000004.1, forward strand.
TGTGCGCCAGATCGGCTTTGGCGAGAGCTTCTTCGGGGTTTGGAACGTCGAGATCGGCGAAGACGTTTCCGCTGCTGACGGTGTAATCACTATCGCGTTTTGGCATCGCCAATTCTCCGGGTTCTGGTCCCGTCCTTTTCGTATGCGGGCTATCTGACTATGATAGCGACTAGTGGTAGTGTTTCCCACATTCATAAGCGGAGGATGTGAGCGGAATGAGCGAGATCGTCTTCGAGATTTCACAAGATAGCGACGGAGGGTTTACCGCCGAAGCTCTGGGCGAGAGCATCTTCACGCAGGGCGATACTTGGGATGAGCTTAGAGCCAACGTCCGAGAGGCAGTGCAGGCATTTTACTTTGATTCTGCGCCTCCGGCTTCGATTCGTCTGCGGCTGGTTCGCGATGAAGTGCTGGCTGTGGCATGAAGCTGCCGCGCGATCTGAGCGGCGAACAGCTGATCAGGCACCTCTGCAAGCATTGGGAATACGAACGCGTCCACCAGGTTGGCAGCCACGTGATCTTGCAAACCCAGCAACCCACGCCTCATCGGGTTGCAGTTCCTGCGCATACGGCCCTACGCATTGGAACACTCAATTCGATTCTCTCTGCTGTGGCTATGCACAAGAATGTGACGAAAGAGGATGTTCTCAAGGGCATCTGATTGTGTTCCGACTCGGCGGCGGGTTCTACGGGCCGCCAGAGGGTTGGGGTTCGTGGTCTCCCACCCTTCGCTAGAAAAAAGCGAAGGATGGGGCACCCGGCTATTTGGCCCGGAGCAGGGCCTCCCAAAATGTGTTGTCCGGAGAAGCGGCTACGGGTACCGTCCCGAATACGGAGCGTTTCTCCATCTGATTACGGAAATAGTCATAGAGCCCGCTAGAGGGCACAGGCACCGTGGACCGGTCGAGATTCGAGAAGATACTTGCCCATGGATTCTCTTCCACCTCACGGCAGCCGTGCGTCAAAACTTGATCGCCGCCGGAAACGACGATCTCTGCGCGCGGATCGACAAACAGGGACGCTCCCATGGCCGCCAGCAGGGCCATTTGTGCAGTCGCGTATGCCTCGGTGACATACTCTCCGATCGGGAGATGGACCCTCTTCACTGTGCTCGAATCGGTCGTCGCGCGACTGAAGGATGCTGCATCCATCCGCTCGTGGAGCAACGTGTATTCGTTATCGTGAATTTCGACTCTAGCTGTGAAACGCATCGGGGAAGCTCTCCTTCTCCATATCTTCCCCCGATTTTCTTAATCCGTCAATGTGATTAGACAACTAGTGGGCAAGAACTACCGTCGGCGCTGCTTGTCATTCCGGTTTCTCGGTGCCGAACCCCACGATTCTGATCTCGACATTTGGCTGCATTCTTTTCACGTTGTAATTGTAGAAATTATCGCCCGTTGGAGGGGGCAGCGGGGCTCCAGCGACACTGCGGACGTCGTAGTACTGTGCGGCTCTCAAAGCTACCTCAGATTGATCTACGGTGATGGTCTTCGTTAGGCCTGGAGGAATGGACTGCTGATAGGTGAAGTCTTCGAAGTCCATGATTATGCTAGAGGCATCGCGGTAAATCATTCGGAGTCTGACTTCTGAAATTGCGACGGGCAATTTGTTGTTGATCCGCAGTTCGAATCCTGCCTTGTCGCCGCCGTAACCGACCTTGGAGTATTTCAGTGCGAAATTGGTTGCAGTAACGCCCGACTCAATCCGTGTGCCGATTCTATCTACTACTGAATGGCTCGACGCAATGCTTTGCTGCTGCGCAAGCGGGGTGACAGCCAGATTTGCGGAAGTCGATGCCCAGAGGTTCAAAAGATAGGATACCGGCACCGCAAGGTTCAGATTTTGGCCATCTCTGAAAGTAGCCTCGGCTATTCCAATCACATTGCCGACTGCATCCATAACCGGGCCTCCGCTGCTTCCTGGAGAGATCGGAGCAGTCATTTGAAGCATCGAATCGGCGTCAAGGTGTCTGATTGCGCTGATAATACCTTCGGAAAACGTTCCTTCAAGTCCCAACGGGTTTCCTACGACGTAGACTTTGTCGCCAACATTCAGATTTGGGTTCTGGTTCAGGTTCAAGGCAGGGGCAGATTTGTCGACTTTCAAAAGTGCCAAATCTGCATGTCTGTCGATAGCCACAGTGCCCAAAATCTGCATCGCGTGGCTGTTCTCAACAAGCCTTGCAGTCCCGCCGAAAGCGCCCTCGATTACGTGGGCATTTGTCGCGATGACGTTATTGGAAACAAAGAATCCGCTACCTAGGCTGAGGGGCTGGCCGTTCGAATCGGTCATTTCTAAGAGCACAACTGAGTTGAAAGCCGTACGTGCAATGCCCTGAGCGGACTGCCCAAGGCAACTGGACTGCGTAAGAAAGACCGCAAGGAAAACTTGGACAAATTTCAATATAGCCTCCGCTAGTCTCTGCGCAGTTTGAAGGCTCCGTCCTTTTCGAGCTCCTCAAATTTGTAAACCGAGCCGCGAAAGGTCGCTTCGACCCCGGGAGAGAACTTGAGTTCAAGGATCTTCTCCAGCGTAGCGTCAACAAGTTTTCCAACAAAGGCATCGGGGCGTTCAAACTCCGAGTATTGCCCCAGATCAACATCCACAGTGACATATTTGACAAGTCCCCTGAACTTCTCTTGAGGATCAATGAGGCGCGTAATCGGCAGTGTGTATTTCACGAACTGGAGTCTACTCTGAGTCAACTTGCACTTCAACGAAGAAAAAAGGCGGGCCGTTGGCCCGCCTTTTGCGCTGATGTTGGGTTGGCGTCTATGCCTTCGCCAGCACGCCGCCTCCTACTCGCTCATTCAGGATTTCGCGGGCGTTGGCCAGAAACTCGTCCATAGGGAGTTTGCCGGAGTCGACATCGGCCAGGATGGCGCGCTGCGCGGCGTATTCTTTGTTGACGATTCCGGCCTTGGACTGCAACATGCGCCAGGCTTTGCGGCGCTCGACGCAGAACATGACCATCTGACGGCTGAGGGCGCGATACTCCGTTTTGCCGTTCTCTTCCCACGTGATGTACACGCCGAAATCGGGAATGAAGGCGCGGTGCTTGGGGTCGAGGTAACGGCGATAGACAACATCCTGCTGGGTGATGCGGACCAGCATGTTGTCAATGTGGACGAGGTTGGCTGCAGCTTCCGGCTTGAGCTTGCGCAGGTGGTTGCGGAAGCGGGCTTCCGTGGTGCACCAGTGAGCGACGGTGTAGCGCGTGATCTCGCCGGTGGCCTTGGACTTGGTTTCGTACCAATCCAAATCAATCGAGGGGTTGCCCTTGAGGTCCAGCGCTTCCTGGTAGGTTTCGCCGAGGCGCGGGTTGAAGACGAACTCAGGCACGCCGCGCGAATCGCGCGTGCGCTGGGCCTGGTGAAGGGCCATGTCGTCGGCCACGCCGTGCTCCGGTTGGCAGGTAGTGAAGGCTTGCAGGAACATCGTGCCGCGATATTCCAGACCATCCAGAATCGCGCGGTACAACTTCGGAGCATTCGCCATCGACACCTGCGCCACAAACGGCGACCCGTGGCCGGCGAGGAAAGTTTCCGCTACGGTCTTCTTCTCAGTGTTTTTGCCCTGCGTGGCTGCGCCGAAGGTGTTCATGTCGCCGCCGCCGAGCATGGGAGTCGAGTCAGAGTTCTGCCCGCCGGTGTTCGAGTAGACCTGCGTGTCGAGCATCAGGGTCTTTACGTTGGGGCGGTTTTGAAGAATGACCTTGGACATGTTCTGGTAGCCGATGTCGCCCATGCCGCCGTCCCCGCCGACCACCCAGACCTTGGGCAGTTCAACGATTTCCTGGTCGGTCATCAGCGCATCAGTGAAGTGAGTCAGGTGGTAGTACTCCTCTTCGCTGATGACCTTTTCATCGCGTGTAAGGAGGATGTCGGCGAGGCGCTCGGGCAGAACGGAGCGACGAGCGTGATCAACGATGAAGCTTTCGCCCATGAGCCAGCCGACAGTGACGCCATCCTGGAAGAGCGAGTTCATCCACGGATAAGGATGCGGATTGTTGGGTGCGGTAGAGCCGTAGACGGTATTGCAGCCGGTGTGAGCAGCCATGGCCATGACGGCCATGCCGTTGGCCAGGCGGCCGTCGACCGGTTGCAGGCTCTTGTGGTTGAAGGCTTCGGTCAGCAGCACGGCTGCGATAGCCTCCACCAGCTCGGCATCGGTGATGGGGCCGTGCTCGGCTTCGTGCGCGGCGATGCGAGCCTTGGTGTCTGTGGTGTTTTCTCCGCCGAGGCCAAGGATCAGATGGCTGATGGTCTGGCGAAGCAGTGCGTATTCGTCAGCATTGCGCTCCTTGAGAGCAGCCAGGCGGCCGACGCCGTTCTTTTCCAACTCGCCGGCCTTCTGCACGAAGCGGTCGCTCTTGGCGTGGTAGACGGGGCGCATATACGCCTCGGTTACGGCGGCGATAGACCGGAGAACGGACTTTTCTCCACATCCCGCGCAGGCGCCGTCGCCGGCCACGAGCGCGTCGTAGTTCGTGCGAACCATCAACATGTTGCGCAGAGTCGCGGTCTTTGAGTCGGCCGGGTTGGCGGCGTTGAACAGACCAAGATACTTCTGTGAGGTGTCCGGCAGCAGGTCAAGGAAGGCGGTGCCGGTTTCGTGCTCGGCGTTGACGTCTTCGGTTTCAGCCACCATGCGCAGGGCATTGTGGTCGCCGCAGGCGGTCACGCAGGCCGCGCAGCCTTTGCACAGATCGCTGACGAAGATGGAGAAGATGCCGCCGGAGCCGGGCGACTTGCGTTCAGGCGACGAGAAGATGGCGTTGACCTTTTGATAGGCCATCGGCACCTTGGCGATGATGTCAAAGAACTGCTGCTTGGATTGCTGCGAGAAGCCTTCGATGCCGTCAGTGACTTCGCGCAGGATAGTGGGCAGCGGCGTGCCGGTCTTCATTTCCGCGACCATGCGGGTGCGGGCGGCCTTTTCGATTTCAGGCAGCGCGCGGAAGAGCTTGGTGCGGTCTTCCGGGTCGGCGATGTAGTAAGAAACAGCCGTGGTGAGCAGCGTGCTCAGGTCCTGCGAGGTGTTGGGCAGCGCCGTGTCTGGGCAAACGGAGATGCACTCCATGCACTGAGTGCAGTTCTCAGGGATGTAGAGCGGGGTTTCGCGGCGGGCCACGTATTTCGACGCCGTGTCTCCGGTGGCCGCGGCGATGACGCCCATGGCCGAGAGCGGCGTGGCAGGCTGGTTGTAGCCAAAGCTGGAACGGAACTCGGCGTCGAAATTGGCGACGCGGCTGATGGGCGTGCGCGAGCCCTGTCCCGCGGGAATGGGAGTGGAACGGCAGCCTGTGCTGCATCCACCCGCGGTGGCGAGCTCAACGATGGGCAGCAATGCTTGGCCGCGCAGGCTGGAGTGGTCGGCCGCGGAGAGCACGCCGATCTTGATTTCCTTCACCTGCTCAAAGCCCTGGGTCATGACTTCCATGTTCGATTGCACAACCGCGTCGCCGAGCTTGCCAAACTTCTTGACGTACTGCTTGAAGACGACATCGCGATACTGCTCCGGCGTGATGCCGAACTCCTGAAGAAGACTGGAGACGGCGAAGAATGCGCCGAGGAAGGCGTTGCCCTGCATGCGGAGCTGCAGGTCGCCGCGGTCAGTTGCTTTTTTGGCGATGGCGAAGCCAGGCAGCGTGAAGACACGGATGTTTTTATCGATGATCTGCTTGCGGGCCCACAGGGGCAACTGTTCCCAGGCCTGCTCGCCTTCCTGGTCCGACTCCCAGACAAGTGAGCCGCCGGGTTGAATGCCGTCGAGCGGGTTGGTGTGGGTGAAAGCCTTGGGGTCGCAGCAGAGAACGACAGTCACGTGGCGCAGGTCGCAGTTCACGCGAATGCGGTCCTTGGCGGCGACCATGAAGTAGCTGGTAGGCGCACCCTTCTTTTCCGAGCCGTACTTGGGATTGGCGCTGACGTGGATCACTTCCTTCGGGTTGCCGAGATCGTCTTTCAGGCCATCGCGCTCGTAGAGCAGATCGTTTAGATCGCCAATGATGGCGCCCAGGTTTTTGCCGGTGGTGATAGCGCCCCAGCCGCCGATGGAGTGGAAGCGGACCGCAACTGCGCCTTCCGGCAGCAGCGATGGGGTTTCATCGCCGACAACCGCATAAGGATGGTCGATGCCGAGAACGATAAAGCTGACGCCGTCAGCGGCTGTCTTGCCGTCCTGGCGGGCGCGGCCGGCGGTGGCGAACTCGTAAGCGCCGATGACGTGCTCGGGACGGAAGTCGCGCGAGCCCAGGCCGTAGGTGCCGGAGAAGATGTGCGGCACTTCATTCATGGCCAGCGCGGGCAGGCCCGTCTGCGCGGGATGGCCTTCGTATTGAATGGCCTTCGACAGCGCGGTGCGAATGTCCTTGGCGAGCGGATTATCGGGCGAGAGAGCTTCGTCGGTGCGCTCCAGAATGATGACGTTCTTCTTGCCCTTGAGCGCGGCAATGATGGCGGCTTCAGGGAAGGGCCGGATGACGTTGACGTGGATGGAGCCGACGGTGACGCCGCGGGTCTGGCGGAGATAATCGACGGCTGCCTCAATGTTCTCAGCGGCCGAGCCGAGAGAGACGAAGACGGTATCGGTGTCGTCGGTCTTGTACTGCGAGATGAGACCGTAGTGGCGGCCGGTCAGTTCGCCGAAGTCCTTGTAGGCGGCTTCGAGGAACTCAAGAATCGGCTCGGCGAAGTTGTTGCGTCGGGCCACGATGCCCTGCATGTAGTGCTCCTGATTTTGCACGGGGCCGAGCAGGATGGGATTGGCCAGGTCCATCATCTTGGGAACGCGGCGGCGGGTGGGTCCAAAGAGGACGCGCTGCGCTTCAGTGGGGCAGTCGATAATGTCGTCGGGCGCGCCAAGGTATTCGCGGATCAGCTCCGACTCGTGCTTATAGAAGGTGCGTTCGAGGTGGGTGGTCAGGAACCCGTCCATGATGTTCATGCCGGGCGTAAGCGAGAGTTCGGTAACGCGCCGCAGGATGAGGGACTGGTCGGCGGCCTGCTGCGCGTCTTTGCCCATGAGCATGATCCAGCCGGTGTCCAGCGCGCCATAGATGTCGTCGTGGCCGCAGTGGACGTTGAGGGCGTGCTTGGTCAGGGCGCGGGCGCCCACCTCAAGCACCATGGTCGAGCCCTTGCCGGGTGCGTGGTAGTACTGCTCGAGGCCGTAGACGATGCCCTGGCCAGAGGTAAAATTGACCACGCGCTTGCCGCAAACGGAGTGGGCAATGGCGCCGCCCTGGGCCGCGTGCTCGCCTTCCGTCTCAATGGCTATCGTGTTGCTGCCAAATACGTTCAAGTGGCCTTCGGCGTATGCCTGCTGGAACAGTTCGCCGCCCTCGGTGGAGGGCGTGATGGGATAAAAGACGCCGGCGTCGGCGATGCGGGTCTCCGTATGGTAGGAGACGAGTTGGTTTCCGTTTGCCGTAATACGAATGCCTGGAAAACGCGCAGCAGCAGTCATAAATCCCTCTCAGTTAGGCCAAAGTTCTTGGTATCTGTGTCAATGTTCTGGCTCTGCGCGAGCATTTGAATTCGGGGAGCTTTCCCAGCAATCCACGCCGCAGGCCGTTCCTTGTATTGCATCGGTTCACGTTCAGTAGAACGGCTCCGATTTGAAGCACTTATCCATAAAAGGCCGCAGTAGAAAGGTGGAAACCAACGGGCCTGGCTCAACCTCGAAATCCTGCGAAAAACGGCCTATACCCCAGTATGCTCCTTCCGGATAGGGACGTAGTACCACACAGTGAGATTAGCGTTCTGCGTCTCCGATAGTGGTTTCCGGGTGGGTTGCGTACCGGCTCCTGGGATTCGGAAAAGGCCTGGACGGCCCACCCTCATTTCCGGAACTCCGTCCCTGTTCAATCCGTGGATACCTACTGATACTGGAGGGTATAGGAATGACTGCCTGGCGGTTGTAGAGTGGTAGCCATGGAAAAACGTAAGCTCAGGTCGCAGGCCTGGTTTGGCGGCAAGGATAGGGACGGGTTCATGCATCGCAGTTGGATGCGCAACCAGGGGTTTCCCGGCGACGTGTTCGACGGACGGCCGGTGATCGGCATCTGCAACACGTGGTCGGAGCTGACGCCCTGCAATGCGCACTTCCGCGAGCTTGCCCAGCGGGTGAAGAATGGCGTCTGGGAGGCGGGCGGCTTTCCGCTCGAGTTTCCGGTCACGTCGATTGGCGAAACCAACATGCGCCCAACGGCCATGATGTTTCGTAACCTGGTGAGCATGGACGTGGAGGAGTCGATCCGGGCCAACCCGATCGACGCCGTGGTGCTGATATGCGGCTGCGACAAAACGACGCCTTCGCTGGTGATGGGCGCGGCCAGTTGCGATGTGCCGGCGATTGTCCTCTCCGGCGGCCCCATGCTCAACGGGCGCTATCGTGGCGAGGCTATCGGCTCGGGAACGGTGGTCTGGCGGTTCAGTGAAGCAGTCAAAGCCGGGACAATGAGCCAGCAGGAGTTCATGGATGCCGAAAGCTGCATGAGCCGCTCGGCCGGCCACTGCATGACCATGGGCACGGCTTCGACGATGGCCTGCATGGTGGAGTCGCTGGGACTCTCGCTGCCGGGCAATGCGGCGATTCCGGCTGTCGACTCGCGGCGCAAGGTGCTGGCCCACGAGACGGGCCGGCGGATTGTGGCGATGGTGCATGAGGATCTGCGGATTTCAAAGATTTTGAAGCGCGAGGCGTTTTTGAACGCCATCCGCACCAACGCGGCCATTGGCGGCTCAACCAATGCGGTGATTCATCTGATCGCTTTCGCGGGGCGGGTTGGAATTCCGCTGACGCTGGCCGACTGGGACAAATATGGCCACGACGTGCGCACGATTCTGGATCTGCAACCTTCAGGGCGCTTTTTGATGGAGGATTTCTACTACGCCGGCGGATTGCCGGCGGTGCTGGCCCTTCTGGCCGAGCATGGGCAGATCGATGGCGACGCACTCACAGTGAACGGCTGTACCATCGGCGAGAACGTGAAGGACGCGCCCGTCTGGAACAGAGAAGTGATTCGCGACTATCAGAATCCGCTCGTCGAGTCAGGCGGCGTGGCCGTGCTGCGCGGCAATCTCTGCCCAGACGGCGCGGTGCTCAAGCCCTCTGCCGCGTCGCCGCACCTGATGAAGCATCGCGGTCGGGCGGTAGTGTTTGAGAGTATCGAACACTATCACGAGCGCATCGCCGATCCGGATCTGGCCATCGACGAAAATAGCGTGATGGTTCTCAAGTACTGCGGGCCGCGCGGCTATCCGGGCATGGCCGAAGTGGGCAATATGGGGTTGCCTGCGAAACTGCTGGCGCGCGGCATTACGGACATGGTGCGCATCTCCGATGCGCGCATGAGCGGCACGGCCTATGGAACGGTCGTGCTGCATGTTTGCCCCGAAGCCGCGCTGGGCGGGCCGTTGGCGCTGGTGCGCGAGGGCGACTGGATTGAGCTGGATGTGGAAGTGCGGCGGCTGCATCTGGAAGTGGACGACGCGGAGTTGGAGCGGCGGCGCGCTGAGTGGGTTGAGCCCGTGCCGGCCTTCAAAAGCGGGTACCAGTCCCTCTACGTGAAGCATGTAATGCCGGCCAGCGAAGGCGCGGATTTCGATTTCCTGCAAGGCTGCCGTGGACATGCGGTGCCGAGAGAGTCGCACTAAGCAACAAGCCGACTGGGAGGAAAGATGCAATCCGCTGACCTTGAACGCGCGCAGACCTATCTGCGCAGTTTTATCGGCAGGACGCTTTCATCAATAGAATGCGATGAGTTCCATATGGAACTGGTTTTTGAGGATGACGCTCGATTTCAGACGCATTCTTGCTGGCGTTTTATGCACGGCAATTGTTTGCTTTATGGCCATGGCGACATTGGCGGCCAGGTTTCTAAGGACGTTTTCGCGGGATTAATTGGACTCAAGGTAGTTTCTACCTCCATGTCGAGTTGCGGGGATACCGACTTACGTTTTGGAAAAGATCACTCCATTCAAACAATTTCGGACACAGTCCAATTCGAGACATGGGACGCACATGTTGAAGAAGGTTGGGTGATTTTCAGTAGCGGATCGACGACGGTGTTCCCGCCTCCCGCCAGATTGGCAGCAACCGACGGTGAGGACCAGTAGGCATTTAGAGTACGGCAGCGGTCAGGAGCAGAACGACATGCAATACGGCAATCGAGGTTTTGCCTGTTATCCAAGCCTGCAGGGCCGCTCGGTGCTCATCACCGGCGGGGCCAGCGGCATCGGCGAATCCATCGTCGCCCATTTTGCACGGCAGGGTTCGCGTGTGGCGTTCTTCGATATTCAGGATGAGCCCGCGCGGCAACTCGCAAAATCCCTCTCCGCAGAGGGCTGTCCGGAGCCGCAATACCTTCATTGCGACGTGACCGATGTGACGGCGCTCACCCGCAGCGTCAAAGAGGTTATCGATTCGGCGGGCACAATCGATGTGCTGGTAAACAACGCGGCCAACGACCAGCGCCATTCGATCGAAGAAGTCACGCCGGAGTATTGGGACAAGTCGATGGCCATCAATCTCCGCCCGCAATTCTTTATGGTCCAGGCCGTGTTGCCGGCCATGCGCAAGACCGGTCGCGGGGCGATTATCAACATGAGCTCGATTTCGTGGATGGTTCCGTCCACGGGTCTGCCGCTTTACATTGCGGCCAAGGCAGCCATCGTGGGGCTGACGCGCACGCTGGCGCACGAACTGGGTCCAAGCGGCATTCGCGTAAACGCGGTATTGCCGGGAGCGATTGTGACGGAGCGGCAAAAGCGGCTCTGGTACACGCCGGAGTATAAGGCGGAGATTCTGCGCAACCAGGCCTTGAAGCGCGATATTCTGCCCGACGATGTGGCGCGGTTGGTGCTGTTTTTGGCCGCCGACGACTCCAGCGCAATTACAAATCAGAGTTATGTTATAGACGCCGGCTGGGTCTAGGGTCTGTTTTGCAAAGGGCACTCGCAACCGGCGCAATGTCCATTGGCATCAGTGCAAATTTCTTCCATGCATATAGAGATACGATGACTTACTATGCTGCGGAGGGTTGTTCAATCATGAAATCCATTGTGAAAGCGCGCTTGCGCCAGTTTGCCCTTCTGTTTGTCGCCGCAATTCTGACGATCGCAACCCGCGGCATGGCGCAGAGCACGGACGACGCCGCAAAGGTTGTGGGCGATTGGACAAGCACGCTCAGCGCCGGCGGCACGCAGCTCCACCTGGCTTTGCACGTCATTGCGGGCAAGGACGGCAGCCTCGGCTCGACCGTCGACAGTCTCGATCAAGGAGAATACGCAACTCCAACCACGACAACGGCCTTCAAGAATTCCAAGCTCACGTTCTCGATCGCTTCCTATAACGTGACCTTTGAAGGCACGCTCAACAAGGACGCGACTGAGATCGACGGCACGCTCACGCAGGGCCAAGGTCTACCACTCCAATGGAAGCGGGCTTCGGCACAGTCGGGAGTGATTTCCGCGGTCATTGGCAGGCTCTCCGCGCTGCACACGCTGCCGGATGGCAAGTGGAAGCTGCACACCGGCGACGTGGCGCACGGCGAGGCGGTCGATCTGGATGACAGCAGTTGGCAGACCGTGGCTCCCGGCACAAAAGTTTCAAACGATGCGGTGTGGTTTCGCCAGACCATCACGATTCCAGACACGCTGCATGGCTATGATCTGACCGGCGCGCGCATCTGGCTTGATTTCCACATCGACGCAGACCGCTATCTGCCCGAGATTCTCTACTTCGATGGCCGCCGTGTGGCCATGGGCGACGACATCGAGCCGACGGTTCTGGTAGACCACGCCAAACCCGGCGAAAAGATCGCCGTCGCGCTGAAGCTGTTGCATACCGCGGCAGGCAGAACTTTCAATGGCGCCACGCTGCGCATTGAGTCTGCCGACAACAGGCCGAATCCGGACGACCTGCGGCTTGAGTTCCTCACGGCCTCTGAACTAGTCCCGTCGCTTGCGCCCAACGATCCGGCGCCCATGGCCACGCTCGACAGCGCCATCCGCACCGTGGACCTGGCCGCGCTCGACACGGCCGATCAGGCAAAGTTTGACGCCAGCCTCAAAGCCTCGCAGGAAAAACTCCAACCGCTCAAGCCGCTTCTGCAGCAGGCCACGTTCCACCTGACCGGCCAGTCGCATATCGATGCGGCGTGGCTGTGGCCATGGACGGAAACCGTGGACGTGGTCAAGCGCACCTTCGGCACGGCGCTGCAACTGATGTATGAGTATCCGCAATACACATACTCGCAGTCGGCCGCGGCGTATTACGAGTGGATGGCCCAGAAGTATCCCGACATGAACGCGGAGATTGCGCGGCGCATCAAGGAGGGCCGCTGGGAAGTGGTAGGCGGCATGTGGGTGGAGCCGGACCTGAACATGCCGGACGGCGAAAGCCTGGTCCGTCAACTGCTGGTGGGCAAGCGGTGGTTCAAACAGGCCTACGGCGTGGACGTGCGCATTGGCTGGAACCCTGATTCGTTCGGCTACACGCTGCAGTTGCCGCAGATCTACAAGAAGAGCGGTGTGGACTACTTTGTGACCACCAAGATGACGTGGAATGATACCAACCAACTGCCGTTCAAGCTGTTCTGGTGGCAGTCGCCCGATGGGTCAAAGGTGCTCTCGTATTTTCCCCCGGGCCTGAGCACCGACCTGAACCCGGCGCGCCTGGGCGGTAATCTGGCGGAACGGCGCAAAATGGCTCCCGGCGAAACCGAGTTGATGGATATTTACGGCGTGGGCGACCACGGCGGCGGACCCACGCGCGACCTGCTGGACGAAGGCTTCCACTGGACGAAGCCGGGGCTGGTTGTGCCCAAATACCAGTTCGGGCTGGCGTTGCCGTTCTTTACGTCCATTGAAAAGAAGATTGCGCCCCAGAGCCCTTCGTGGGATTACGCGTCGATTGCCAAAGGCTATACGCCGCCGGCGGCGGTACCCGGCAAGGTGGCGATTCCGACATGGACGAGCGATCTTTATCTCGAATTTCACCGCGGCGTTTACACCACGCAGGCCAACCACAAACGCAACATGCGCGACGCGGAAGTGGAAGTCCTGAATGCGGAGAAATGGGCCTCGCTGGCGTGGCTGGATGGCAGGAAGTATCCAGCTGCCGAGATCACCGAAGATTGGAAGAAGGTGCTCTTTAACCAGTTCCACGATCTCGCCGCGGGGTCGGGGATTGGCGTGATTTATAAGGATGCGCAGAAAGATTACAACGTCGTGCGCTGGTCCACGAATGAGATCGGGGCTGGAGCGCTCAAGACTGTCGCGGAGCAGATCGACACGCATACCAAGGAAGAAAATGCGGTTCCCGTGCTTGTCTACAACCCGCTCGGCTGGGAGCGATCAGGCGACGTGACGGTGAAGGTGCAGTTGCCCAAGGTGAGCCCGCTCGGGGTCCGCGTCACCGACGCATCACAGCATGTGATTGTCAGGTCGGATCAGATTTCAGTGGACAAGCAAACCGGGATGACCGAGATACGGCTAAATGTGGATCACGTTCCAGCGCTGGGCTATAAGCTGCTGGAAATCTCTCCTGAGAACGCAGCGGACCAACAGCGAACGATGCCGGTCAAAGCCAGCGAGACTGGAAACACCATCACGCTCGAAAGCAATCCGCTGCGAGTCGAGATAGACAAACACACCGGCTGCGTCACCAGCCTCTACGACAAGCGCTCAAACTTTGAAACGCTGGCCAAGGGCGCCTGTGGCAACGAGCTTCAAGCATTCAAAGACAAGCCGAAAGAATACGACGCATGGAATATCGATCCCGGCACGCTGGATGTGCCGCCGACATTGCTGCACATGACCGACAGCGTGGAATTCGTCGGAGCGGACACGTCCAGCCCGGCCGTCCGGGTGACGCGCACATGGCAAAGCTCAAAGTTTGTGCAAACCATCAGTCTCACGCCGGAGTCCGACCAGGTGGACATCGACAACGAGATCGACTGGCATGAGACGCACGTGTTGTTGAAGGCGGCGTTTCCTCTGGCGGCTTCAGGGCCGTTTGCTACCTTCGAGGTTCCTTATGGGACCATCGAGCGGCCAACCACGCGCAACAACAGTTGGGAAAAGGCGCAGTTTGAGGTTCCGGCCATGCGATGGGGCGACCTCGGCGACGGCAAGCACGGACTGAGCGTGATCAACAACTCAAAGTATGGCTATGACGCCGTGGGCAACGTGCTGCGGCTTACGCTGCTGCGCTCGCCCGTCGATCCCGATCCAGACGCTGACCGCGGACATCACCACTTCCATTACGCGCTCTATCCCCACGCCGGCACATGGAAGGACGCCATGACCGTGCGGCACGGCTATGAGTACAACTACCCGCTCACGGCCGTCGTCACCTCGTCTCATCCCGGCTCTCTGCCCGCCGAGCACTCGTTTGCTTCGGTCGAGCCGGAGAACGTGGTGCTGACGGCGGTCAAAAAGGCGGAGGATGCGAACGGGCTGATCTTCCGCGTGTATGAGTGGGCAGGGAAGGACGCGACGGCGGAATTCCACGTTCCGGCAGGCGCCACCGGAGCAACCGTGACCAACATGATGGAGACGGCAGAGGGCAGCCCGTTGCCTGTCTCGCACCCAACCGCGGAGGGCGACGAGGTCAAAGTGCCCATTCATCCCTACGAGATCCTGACCATCCGTGTGGATTATCCCAATGGCGGACCGAAGCAGTGAAGCGAGCGAAGAAAGACGCAAGGGGTCCTGAAGCAGGGCCCTTTTGGTACTCTAACTAACAGGAGCTTGCGCCATGCACATTACTTCTCCGTTTATCGTCGTACCGGTCATCATCGCCGTCTTTGTGGCATCGATCCTTTTTGCAACCAGCAGCAAGGAAGACGGCTCCTCGTCGCATTGAGGCTGAGCTCCCACGAACCACTCTGAATGGAGTTAGCCGCATTCAGCGGCGGCCGGAAGCCACAAGATTCCCGGGAAACATACTTCAGAGGTTGACGCCCACGGTCAAACTGCAACGCTTGGAGCGTCCTTTTGTCGTGTTTTGTGCCTACTTTTTGAAGTCCCACATCGGCGCAATCGCAGCTCCATGTCGAGTTTTTTGGGCAGTCCCGAAGGCCCCGGTCCAGCACCCTTATCCAAAGCGAGAAGCCACTATAGCATTTTCGGAATTGCTGTATACCGAAGCCGGGCACTCAAGTGGCTTTTTCCTCAAGAAAAAGCCACCTTGCACGCCCCTCAAAAAGTCTACATGTATTCCGGAAATGCTCTAACGCTTTTCGATCCTTCCCGTGTGCATTTGTGCGCCACGGAGGCATTCCTACACCAGAGGACTCCTCCAACTCATTCAAATGCAGAGGTTTATGGGTACATTAAAATATGAGTTAAATACGCGCATATTTTATGAATCGATTATGCTATAGTGCCCATCAGATGTTCTGAGTGGCTGGAACCTCGGGGGTTCTAGCCCCGCAATCTCAAAACGTTTCTGGAGGATGTAGAGTGATGACAATCAATCGTTGGGTACCGTTTCGTGAAGCCGTAGCATTGCAGAACCGCGTCAACTCCCTTTTCCGCGAGCTGAACGAGGAAGGTGCCGGTGCAACCACGCGCTTTACTCCGGCAGTAGACATCTATGAGGGTGAGCAGAAAGTCGTTCTCAAGCTCGAAGTGCCGGGCGTCGAAGAGAAGGACCTGGACATCCGCGTGGAAAATCACACGCTGACGGTCAAAGGCGAGCGCAAGTTCGAGGCCGAGGAGAAAGAGCAGAACTTCCATCGCATCGAGCGGCGCTATGGCAGCTTCTTCCGGGCCTTCACACTGCCGACTTCAGTGGATACTGACAACGTGCAGGCCAGCTACACGGCCGGCGTGTTAAAGCTGGAGCTGGCGAAGAAGGCCGAAGCGCAGCCGCGGCAGATCAAGCTTGGCGTCGCCGCCTAAGGGGGCAACGAGCCGCTGGCTTCTGCTGTTATTTTTCTAGCGGTGAACGAGCGGCATGGCATCGCAGGCGCCGGACGGGTTCGCAATGTGAATTGCACCCCCGGCGCTTGATTTTTGCGCATCCGCAGATAGAGGAAGACAATCTCAGTACGTGAATGGCTGTGGCTTTGCCGGCCGGCAGAAAAGCCGGTGGCAGAAAGCTGGCAGCTAGGAGTTTAGGAGCATGGCAATTCGTTGGGACAAATTTACGGTGAAGTCGCAGCAGGCAATGCAGCAGGCGCAGGGTCGCGCCGCGGAGCTGGGCAATCCTGAGGTGCAGCCGGTGCACTTGTTGCTGGCGTTGATTGAGGATCGCGAGGGCGTGATTCCGTCGGTGCTGGGCAAGATCGGTGTGCCCACCGAGCGGCTGGAGCATGACCTGCACCAGATCGAGGAGAAACTGCCTCGCGTAGCGGGAGCTGCCAGCCAGCCGGGGCTGAGCCAGGCGCTCAACAAGGCGCTGGAACAGGCCTTCCGCGAGGCCGCCACCTTCAAGGACGAGTATGTATCCACCGAGCATCTCCTGCTGGGCATAGCGCATGCCAAAGGCGACCTCGCCCGCGATGCGCTGCTGGCGCTGGGCGCGACGCATGAGGCCATTCTGAAAGCGTTGACGGCGGTGCGCGGATCGCAGCGCGTAACGGATCAGAATCCTGAAGGGAAATTTCAGGCTCTGGAAAAATACGCCAAAAACCTGACCGAGCTGGCGCAGCGCGGCAAGCTCGACCCCGTCATCGGGCGCGACGAAGAGATTCGCCGCGTGATTCAGGTGTTGAGCCGCCGCACCAAGAACAATCCTGTGCTGATTGGCGAGCCTGGTGTGGGCAAGACAGCCATCGTTGAGGGCCTCGCGCGGCGCATCGTTTCCGGCGACGTGCCGGAGAGCCTGAAGAATAAGCGCGTCATCTCGCTGGACCTGGGGTCCATGCTGGCCGGCGCGAAATTCCGCGGCGAGTTTGAAGACCGCCTGAAGGCCGTGCTCAAAGAAATTGAAGAATCGAACGGCGAGATTGTGCTGTTCATCGACGAGTTGCACACGCTGGTTGGCGCAGGCGCGGCTGAAGGCGCGATTGACGCCAGCAACATGCTGAAGCCGGCGTTGGCGCGCGGCGAGCTGCGTGCCATCGGCGCAACCACGCTGAATGAGTACCGCAAATACATTGAGAAAGACGCGGCGCTGGAGCGGCGTTTTCAAATTGTCTACGTTGGCGAGCCCAACGTGGAAGACACGATTGCGATTTTGCGCGGGCTGAAGGATCGCTACGAGGCGCATCACAACGTCCGCATCAAGGATGCGGCGATTGTGGCTGCGGCCACGCTGTCGCATCGCTACATCAGCGACCGCTTTTTGCCGGATAAGGCGATCGATCTGGTGGATGAGGCCGCGGCTTCGCTGGCCATTCAGATCGGGTCAGTGCCCACGGAGATCGATAAGCTGGAACGCGAAAAGACCTCGCTCGAAATTGAGCGCGAAGCCTTGAAGCGCGAGACCGACGCCAACAGTCGCGAGCGGCTGGAAGAAGTGGAGCGCGAAGTGGCTGCGCTGACTGAGGAGATTACTGCGCTCAGGGCTCGCTGGACGCGCGAGCGCGAGGCGATCAGCCGCATCAGCGATCTGAAAAAGCGGATTGAGGCGCTGCGCTTTGAAGCAGAAGAGCAAACGCGCAAGGGCATGCTGGAGCGAGCCGCGCAGATTCAATATGGAGAACTGCCCAAACTGGAGGCCGAGCTCAAGCAGCTTGACGCCGCACAGGAAGGCAACGCAGGCATGGCCCGCATGTTGAAAGAAGAGGTCGACGAGGAAGACATTGCCGGCATTGTGAGCAAGTGGACCGGGATTCCGGTTTCGCGCATGCTTGAGGGCGAAGTCAAGAAGCTCGTCGAGATGGAGAAGCGTCTGCAGGAGCGCGTGGTTGGGCAGGACGCTGCGCTGACCGTGGTGGCCAATGCGATCCGGCGCTCACGCGCGGGCTTGAGCGACCCTAGACGACCCATCGGTTCTTTCATTTTCCTTGGTCCGACGGGCGTGGGCAAAACGGAAACGGCACGTGCGCTGGCGGAATTTTTGTTCGACGACGAGCAGGCCATGATTCGCATCGACATGAGCGAGTACATGGAGAAGCACGCTGTCGCGCGGCTGATTGGCGCGCCGCCGGGATATGTGGGCTACGACGAAGGCGGACAGTTGACGGAGGCGGTGCATCGCCGGCCGTACTCGGTGATCCTGTTCGACGAGATCGAGAAGGCGCATCCCGATGTATTCAACATCCTGCTGCAGGTCATGGACGACGGACGGCTGACCGACGCCAAGGGACGCACTGTGAACTTCCAGAACACGGTGCTCATTATGACGTCGAACCTGGGCGCTGCGCTGTTGACCGGCGACACGTTGAAGACGGAGCACGATTTCGACATGGCGCGCGAGTCCGTGATGCGCGTGTTGCGCGAGCACTTCCGGCCGGAGTTCCTGAACCGCGTGGATGATACCGTAATCTTCCATTCGCTCGCGGCTGCGCAGTTGGGCCAGATTCTGGAACTGCGCCTGAACGAAGTGCGCAAGCTGCTCGAAGACCGGCAGATCTCGCTCGAGCTGACGGAACCGGCGAGGCAGCTGATTCTGGCTGCGGGCTCGGATGCGGCGTACGGAGCGCGTCCGCTGAAGCGCGCATTGCAGCGGATGGTGCAGGACCCGCTGGCGATCAAGATCCTCAACGGAGAGGTGCTGCATGGATCGCACGTGCGCATCGACGTGGACCGCAAATCGAACCAGCTCCACTTTGAGCCGATGGGCCGCGAGGCGATGGCCTGAGGCTTGCACCTTGCCCAACCAAGTACTTGGCAGCTAGCTAGCGCTTTGAATTAGAAATCCCAGAGGTGGTAATGCTAAGCGACTCGGGGGAGAGTTCGCGCGACGCTTGTGGTCGTGGGATATTCTCCTCCAGCAGGTCGGCTTGCTGTTTCGTCCACTTAGGATTTGTTTTAATGAGATTCCAATGACGGCTCTCCTTTCCAAAGGGTGATCCTTGGTAAACCCTGACCTCATAGATTCGCACCCAGCTGTCAGGTTCATTTCCTTCTTCAGTTAGGGCCCAACCGGTTTCTCTCAAACAGTAGAATAGATTGAAATCGTCTGCTGACATTGCAGGCTCCTTGTGACATCTTCGTTACCCAGCGACCGGCACTCCGCAATGGCTCTTCAATGAGGCCTCAATTTCCCGGCTAACCAATAGAGAAAAACGAATAAAGGGAGCCAAATTGGCGCTGTCCCGGCAGAATAGCCGACGGCGAAGCCGAATCCCCGAATGAGCCCCAAACCTAAGAATGCCACTCCAAGCAGACAGAGAACTAGGCGCTGCGGTCCATTCATTCGCATCCAAGGGCGGCCTCTCGAATCAACCATAGCGAAAATACTACACGCGAAGTCTGGAGTCTGAAAAAACAAACCTTGCGATGCCCACTCGGGTCCGTCTAGACTCTGGCCATGAAACTCGCCTCGCTTTCCCGCCCCCTCTCCGTGCTTGTTCTCCTAATTTTCTTGCCGTTCGCGGCGCTCCAAGCGCAAGACTGGGCCAAAGCCCGGCTTGACGCTTCCCCACGGCATCACGAATACGTTACCCTCAAGCACGGCAGCCGCACGGTGCAGGCTTTTATCGTGTATCCGGAAGTAAAGGGCAAAGCGCCGGTGGTGGTGCTGATCCATGAGATCTTCGGGCTGACCGACTGGGCCAAGGAGATGGCCGATGAGCTCGCGGCGCAGGGCTTCATCGTGATTGCGCCGGATCTGCTGACGGGCTTTGGGCCGGGCGGCGGCGGGTCCAGCGAGTTTCCTTCGCAGGACGCGACCATCAAGGCTGTTTCCGGATTGGACCCGGATGTGGTGAATGCCGACCTCGACGCGGCGGCAGACTACGGCAAGCACCTGCCTGCGGGCGACGGCAAAATTGCCGTGGTTGGATTCTGCTGGGGCGGAGGCAAGTCGTTCGCGTTCGCGGCGCACCGTAAAGATCTGTCGGCGGCCTTTGTCTTCTACGGCCCCGGGCCGGCAAATGTCTCACCGATTACCGCGCCGGTGTATGGGTTCTACGCAGGGAACGATGCGCGCATCGGAGCCACGGTTCCGGCTACCGTCGCGGCCATGAAGGCTGCGGGCAAGACCTACGAGCCGGTCACCTACGATGGCGCGGGGCATGGATTCATGCGGGCCGGGGAAGATCCCACCAACACCGTGCCGGGGAACAAAACGGCGCGTGAACAGGGATTTGCGCGCCTGGTGAAGCTCCTGCATGCGATGAAAAATGCGCACGTGGCTACTGCGGGACCGATGACGAAAACCAATGCGGCGAACCATGCGCAAGCGGTTGTTTGCCACGAGGGTGCCACTGCTGCGGTCGCGGCTTCAATGTAGTTGGGGCCTACTCTGAACGCTCTGGATCGTGCTATCCACCCTGGCGGCAAAATATGCCGCCAGGGTGGGGTACCGATAGCTTTGGCTGTTTCTGCAGACAACCGGAAAAGCTGTTGATGGGTCTACTGGCCGAGCGCGGATTCGATTGCGGCGGCTACTTCGGGTGAGTCGGGAGTGATGGCGGGCTCAAAGCGGGCTACTGGCTTGCCGCTGCGGTCAAAGAGGAACTTGGTGAAGTTCCACTTGATGTCGCCGGCGTATTGCGGGTCCGTCTCCTTGCCCGTCAGGAACGAGTAGAGCGGCGTTTGGTCGTCGCCGAGCACGCTGACCTTGGCCATCATCGGGAACGTCACGCTGTACTTGCTGCTGCAGAATTGTTTGATCTCTTCGTTGGTGCCCGGCTCCTGCTGGGCAAAGTTGTTGGCGGGGATGCCGACAATGACCAGGCCGCGGTCCTTGTACTTCTCGTAAAGCGCTTCCAGGCCCTTGTATTGCGGCGTGTATCCGCACTTGCTGGCCACATTCACCAGCAGAACAACCTTGCCGCTGTAGCTGCCCAGGTTCACCTGCTGGCCGTCAATGGACTTCATGGTGAAGTCGTAAATACTTTTGGGCTGCGCCGCCAGGGTGGCGCAGGCTACACAGAACGTCAGAATCAAAATCAGTTTGCGCATCGGAAGCTCTCCAAAAATCTACTTGCGATCATACCGGATGGAGAAGCGTGAATTGTCAATGAGATGTCATCGTCGCGGCCAGATCAGGAGTTTGCCGATCGGCGGCTGGACTCTGCGTTGCGCAGCGCTTCGTGGATGATCATCTTCAGGTAAGTCTGGTAGCGCAGGTCACGCTCAGCCGCCTGGACGCGGGCTTTGGCGATGTCGTCGGGGTCGAGCAGTACCTTGGCAAGGGACGAATCCCCAGTAATCACGACTGTGCTGTATCCGACCTTGCCCTCCTCCGTCGCCTTCTCAAAGGCGTCGGAAAGCGCGGCCTCGTTCATTTCCCACCATGCGATCTCCTCCGCTTCATCCGCAAAGGTCTTATCTTTCAGTTCGTCCAGCATTGGTGCCTCCTCTCTATCTATCGACCAATTACTGCCTCAGCTCCACCAACGTAGCCCCCTGCCCACCTTCATTCTGTGGCGCTTCGGCGATGGTAGCTACATGTGGGTGGCCCTTCAAGAACTCGCGGACCCCGCGGCGGAGGATACCCGCGCCGTGGCCGTGGACGACGCGGATACGTGGCAGGCCAGCCAAAAACGCGCGGTCGAGATAAGTTTCCAGCTCGCCCGTAGCTTCGTCGACGGTGCGGCCGATGAGGTTGATCTCCATGCGCATGTCGTCCGAGTTGGCGCTGGTCACCGTGACGTGAACGTTCTTCTGCTTGCGGGCGGCGGCTAACGGATCAGCCTTCTTCGGTGCAGCGAGATCTCCACCAAGAGGTAAAGGTGCGGAGCACTCGTCGCGCTTAACCCGCATTTTGATGGGGCCGAGAGCCACTTCAAACAAATCCTTTTCGATTTCGCGCTGCACAATGGCGATCTTGTTCATGGACTTGATGCGCACCTGGTCGCCGGGAGCGATGTGCTTGAGCAAGTGAGGCTGGGCGTTGGCATCACCTTGATCGGCGCCGGTGCGGTGGGCCACGACCGTCTGGTTAAAGCTCTCCTGAAACTCGCGGCGCAGACGGGTCATGCGGCGCTCGGCTTCTTTGGAGAGCTTCTGCTGCGCGGCGCGATCCTCAATGGCGCGCACGGTTTCGCGCATCTGGAATTCAAAGTCTTTGAGCAAGGAAGCGAGCTTGGTTTCGAGCTCGCGCGTGCGATTGCGCAGCTCGATGTCGCCTTCACGGGCGAGTTTTGCTCTGGCTTGGTTCAGCGCATATTGTTCTTCGCGTGCATTTTTTCTCTCGACTTCAAGGGCCGCAAGCTCGCTATGCATTCTGTCGAGAAAGCGGGC
Source organism: Occallatibacter sp. (assembly GCA_036489415.1). Taxonomy (GTDB): domain Bacteria; phylum Acidobacteriota; class Terriglobia; order Terriglobales; family Acidobacteriaceae; genus Telmatobacter. The sequence continues at coordinate 26,199 of DASXFS010000004.1, forward strand.
GATGTCAATTTGTTGTGAGCTGAGCCGTTGTCGTGAGGCCGCAATGATTGCCGCATTCAGGCCCAGCCGCTCCGCCGTCTGAATACCGGCAGACGCGCCAGGCACGCCGAGGCGAAGCTGATAGTTAGGCGCGAGGGTGTGCTCATCCACGCCCGCGGCCGCGTTCTGCACGCCGGGCGTATTGGCCGCGTAAACCTTGAGCGACGTGTGGTGCGTGGAAATCAGCGACCACGCGCCGGCCGTGAGGAAGTAGCTGGCGATGGCCACGGCGAGAGCCGCGCCTTCTTCCGGGTCAGTAGCGGAGCCGAGTTCGTCGAGCAGTACCAGAGCGCGCGGGCCGGCAAGACGGGAGAGCCGGTCGAGATTGGTAATGTGCGCGGAAAAAGTGGAGAGCGCGGCTTCAATCGATTGCGCATCGCCGATGTCGGCCAGGAAAGCGTTGAAAACCGGAAAGCCGGCAGCCGCGGCGGGGATGGGCAGGCCCGCCTGGGCCATCATGGCCAGCAGAGCCGTGGTCTTGAGCGTAACGGTTTTGCCGCCGGTGTTCGGTCCGCTGATGATAAGCTGGCGAGCATTTTCAGTGAGCTCAAGCGTGAGCGGAACAACGCTGCCGCCAGTCGCGCGCAGGCGCTTTTCAAGCAGCGGATGCCGCGCCGCGTTCAGCGTGAGCGCATGCGGAGTGAAGGCCGGTGCGACGCAGTCATATTCACGAGCGAAACGGGCGCGGGCTTGCAGGCTGTCGACGAGCGCAAGGACTCGTGCGCCCTCGACCAGGCCGGTTGCATAGACGCCCACTTGCCGGGTGAGCGCAACAAAGATGCGGTGAATTTCTGCCTGCTCTTCCTCCATCAGGCGGACGAGCTCGTTGTTCTGCTCGATGGTTTCGAGTGGTTCTACGTAGACCGTCTGGCCCGAAGAACTGGCGCCGTGAACGACACCCGAAATGCGGCGCTTCAGCTCGGCGCGCACAGGGATGACGAAGCGGTCGCCGCGGATGGTGATGAGGTCTTCCTGAGTTGCGCCGTCGCTGGAGAGCTTACGCAAAGCAGCGCGGAGCGATTCTTCAATTTGGCGCTGCTGCCGCTCCTGCTCGCGGCGAATGCGGTTCAACTCCGGCGAGGCGTTGTCGGCCAGTGTGCCGTCGGGCTGAATGGTGCGCTCAATGGTTTCAGCTAGAGGGCTGAGGCTTTGAGTGAGAGCAGAAGAGCGCTCCAGCAGGCCGGGCAGCTTTCCGGCCAACCGCACGGGCGGCGCTTGCAACAGCGCCTGCCAGGCGCCTACGTCGTTGGCCAGGCGGGCGATGGCCTGGAGCTCCGCCGCTTCAAGCGCTGCGCCGGGAATCTGCGCCTTGGCGGCCAGTTGCGTCGGGTCAAACAGTCCGCCGCAAGGGATGGAAACCTGCTCGGTGAGAATAAGGCGCAGTTCGGCGGTGAGGTCATGCTGACGGCGTACCCACGTTTCATCTGTGGATGGTCTGAGATCAAGGATGGCCTGGCGTCCGACAGGCGACGCGGCGAAACCGGCGACGAGCGCCAGCAGAGGCTCCCACTCGAGGGTGGTGAAGTCAGCGTGTTCCACCGGAGACGGGATGGGGTCGAGGAGGGGCATCTTCTCTACTGATCTTAGCGGGCTCGAGATGGGTTTCACGCCAAGCCGACCTGTTGCGTGTTGAGGGCCGCGTCCCCGTCCTGCGTGTATAGTGGTCTGCGAGATGAACGTAAAACACTTTCGTTGGCTCTTCCTTCTACTTCTTGCGGGCTTAGTGTTGGTAGCGTACTCCTTGGATGCGCCGACCACAATCGGCCTATCTGGAGAGTCTTCGGGTGATAAGTATCTGATTGCGGGCGGAACAGCGCCTTGGGCACTCTGCTACACGGCTCTGACGATTGGTCTCTATTTTCTTCTCATGTATTCTTCGCCCGCGAACCATGGCAGCACAATTCGCGGCTGGTGGAGGCGGCTAGCTGCGTTTTGGCTGGATTTCGTTCTTGCCATGATGGCCGTGAGCCCGATTCTGGGTCTGCTGCCAGTTCTCGCGGAGTGGAGGCGCACAGGCGTCTTCGCATGGAGTTTCGAGAGAACTACCCCTGCCCCTGGCGATGGATTGCTCTTTGCAATGATGTTCGCCATTGCAATCCCCGCGTTGGTCTTTTACTACATATGGCCTCTCGTCCGCGGCAGACCAACCCCCGGAGCGTGCATCATGGGATACCAGATAGTTGCGGACAATGGGTCGGCTCTCACTTTGAGAGCCGCGCTCAAGAGGGTTCTATGGAGTTTCAGTTTTCTTAGAGACTGGCGTGAAAAATCACTGCGAATCGACGAGGAAACCGAAACACATGCAGTCGAGCTGGAATGAGTGAGTCTCTCGGCATCCTCTTTTCTGAATTTATTCGGGAGCTGCCTGACTCTTCAGCTCGCCTTCCCAGCGGGCAACTACGGCGGCCGCCAGGCAGTTGCCGATAACGTTCATCGCAGTGCGGCCCATGTCCATGAGCGTGTCGATTCCGAGCAGCATAAGCACCGCGGAGGCAGGAATCTGGAAGCTGCTGGCCACGGCCATCAGAATCACCAGCGTCGCCCGCGGCACACCCGCAATGCCTTTGCTGGTGAGCATAAGCGTAGCTAGCAGCACAATTTGCTGAATCACGGTGAGGTGCAAGCCCGCCGCCTGGGCGGCGAACAGTGCGGCCATGGAGAGATAAATGCTTGAGCCGGTCATGTTGAAGCTGTAGCCCGTTGGGATGACGAAAGAGACGATCCAGCGCGGAACGCCAAACTCCTCCATGCGTTCCATAGCCAGTGGCAGCGCGGCTTCTGACGATGTAGTCGCGAAACCCAGTGCTGCCGGCTCTGCGACTGCGGCGGCAAAGCGCCCCAAGGGGATGCGCGCGAAAAGAAGAATGAGTGCGAGGACAACAAGGAAGATACACAGCGTGGCGTAGCAGGTGACCAGCAGCTTTCCCAGAGGCAGCAGCGTGGCCAGGCCCATGCTGCCTACGGTGTAGGCCAGCGCCGCTCCGGCGGCGATGGGCGCGGTGACCATGATGATGCGCGTCAGGCTGAACATGGTTTCAGTGAGTGACTGCAGCACGTTGACCATTGGAGCGCGCTTCGCTTCCGGCAGCATGGCCAGCGCGGCGCCGAAGAGCAATGCGAAGACGGCAACCTGGAGAATCTGATTGTCGGCGACCGCTTTGGCGATGTTTTCCGGAAAGATGTTGACCAGAATCTGCTGCCAGGTTTCCGGATGGGCGGCAGGCGCCACGGCTTGCACGATGGCCGGAAGCGTGACGCCTGCGCCCGCTTGGGTGAGGTCGATGGCCACCGCGCCCAGCAGCAGACCGAAGGTCGTGACCACCTCAAAAAAAACGAGTGACTTCAGCGCCACGCGGCCTACGCTGCGCAGTTCGTTGTGGCCGGCGATGCCGGTGACGATGCCGCCAAAGATCAGCGGAGCGACGATCAAGCGGATCAGGCGGAGGAAGATGTCGCCGAGAAAGCGAGTCTGCGCGGCCAATGCCGGTGCGTCAGCGCCAAGCTCGGCTCCCGCCAGCATGGCGAAGAACGTCCACACAAGCAGCGAGCGGCGCCGTAGAGCAACAGGGATTAGCAGCGCCATCGCCGCGCCACGCATCCCGGTGCCTATCGCAGCCGGCGCGTGCGTCACAGCGGCAACCACGCCGGCGGCATAAAGCAAAGACGCGGCCACGGCTAGCGTGATGAGCAAAGGGCTGCGGGATTGGTCAACGGCGGGCGGCGTGGCTTCTGTCATCAATGGTCCTTGAGGATGCGAGGAATCCATTATCCTATGACCATGCCTACGATTGCTTTTCTTGAATGCTCGCGCTGCCATCTGCACCTCGACGCAGCCACTCCGCAGACGGTATGTACAGCCTGCGCCGGTCCGCTCTATGTTCGCTACGATTTGACCGCGGCATCGGGATTGCAGCAGCGCGACCGCATCGGCACCCGCGCTGACGATGCGCGCTGGAGCGGCATGTGGAGATATAGCGCGGTGCTGCCGGCGGTTGAGCCGGTGACGCTGGGCGAGGGCTGGACGCCGATGCTGCGCAGCCGGCGCAACGCGAACGTGTGGCTCAAAGAAGAGGGCGCGAATCCGACGGGAACCTTCAAGGCGCGCGGGCTGGCCATGGCCGTGACCATGGCGCGCCACTATGGAATCAGGAGGCTGGCTACGCCTTCAGCCGGTAATGCGGGCGGAGCCTTGGCGGCGTACGCCGCTGCTGCGGGAATCGAAGCGCACATTTTTATGCCCAAGGACGTGCCGCTGGCCAACCAGGTGGAGTGCCACGTCTACGGCGCGCATTTGACTTTGGTCGATGGACTGATCTCCGACTGCGGGCGCATGGTGGCGGAGCGCAAGGCTGCCGAAGGCTGGTTCGACGTTTCCTCGCTGAAGGAGCCGTTTCGTGTGGAGGGCAAGAAGACCATGGGCTACGAGCTGGTGGAGCAGCTCGGCTGGGAATATCCCGATGCCGTGTTTTACCCCACCGGCGGCGGCGTTGGGCTGATTGGCATGGATAAGGCGTTTGAGGAGATGGAGCAGCTCGGCTGGGTCACGGGCAAGCGGCCGAAGATGATTGCGATTCAGGCGGCGGGCTGCGCACCTATGGCGCGGGCCTTTGAGCAGGGAGACGCGACGGGCCGCATGTGGGAGGACGCACACACATTTGCCTCCGGGCTGCGTGTACCCAAGCCGTATGGCGATGCAGAGATTCTGAGCATCGTGCGGGCTTCGGGTGGGACGGTCGTGGCGCTTACGGACGACGAGATTTTTGCGTCGCTCAAAGATTGGGGCCGGCACGAAGGGCTGCTGCTCTCCCCGGAGGGTGCGGCTGCCACGGCTGCCTACGACCGTTTGCTGCAAACGGGCTTTCTATCGAAGAACGATCGGGTCGTCCTGTTCAATACCGGCTCGGGTAATAAATATACCGACGTGATTGCGGCCCGGCTCAGGCAGGAAGGGATTGCCTAGGCCGATACGGCCCAGCGCCTCTGCGCGAAAAGGCGCGCCAGCTCAGGAGCTTGAGCTGGACGTGGAAGAGCTTGGCCCGGAAGAACTGGGCGAGGAAGAACTGGACGCTGCGGCGGATGCGGCAGCGGTCGTGGACGCAGGCGCTGCGGTATCAGTCTTACCCCCAGAAGCCTTTGTTTCAGCCGAGGCGGATTCGGATGCGGGCTCGCTGCTCTTGGCGGCGTAGTCGTTCACATACCAGCCGGCGCCTTTGAAGTGGAGTCGCGGCGCGGTGAGCGGGCGCTCCAGCACACCGTGGCACTTGGGACACTCGGTCTCCGGTTCGGCCGAGAAGTTCTGGATCTTTTCAAAGCGGTGGCCACATTGCGTGCAGCGATAGGCATAGAGAGGCAAGGCGAAGATCCTTCCGGGAACAACAACACCCACTCTCACTATTGTATCGGCAGGGCGGCAAATGATCAGCAAAACGCCGCCCTGTCTTTCGGAATGGATTCAGTGCGAGTGGATTCAACCCGCCGCGCCTCAGTGAGCGCTGATCGGCACCGAGCCGCTCTTGTTTTCCCAGGCCAGCGTAAGCGAACCTTTGCCGCCGCCGTTATCCACCAGCGTGTACTTCAGGTTCTCCAGCATGGCCATAGGCGAGGCCATGGTCATTTTCACGCGGCCCAGGTCCTGGGCTTTGTCATATTTTGTGCCCCACTGGCCGGTCTGTTTGTTCACCACGAGCACCCAATTGTTGGGGTCGGAGATGTCGACGTAGAGCGTGTAGTCGCCCTTGGGCACATCCAGGTCGCCAATCTCAATGTCGCCGTCCGTGTGCAGCTTGGTAGCGCTGTTGGCGCCGGCGCGCCACACGGGATAGGTGGGGTCCTTGCTGATTTTGCCGTCTTTGGTGAACAGGCGGCCTTCGCGGCCTTTGACGCGGGGCGAGCTATAGGCAATGGTGATGTTTTTTCCGCCGATGGTGGCCGAAGCAGTGGCGGCCGGGCTTGCGGGCGGAGCTTTCGCCGCGTTCATCTGAGCATAGACAGTGGCGGCGGCGAGCAGAAGGCCTGTACATACGAGCAGTCGTTTCATGGTGATGTTCTCCTTCGGGCGAAGTCCCTTATGGAATAAGGACGGCGCCAACCCGATGATTGTCGCACCGCAAGGGCCCATTGGGAAACAATGGTAGTGAGGGCTGTTATCATCCGGCGCAAGGCATTGCATGCAGCAAAGGCAAAATCCAATATCGGCTGGTGAACAATTTCGCGCCGCGGTGCGGGAAGAAAAGCCGCTACAAGTGGCCGGTGCCATTAACGCCTACACGGCGCGACTGGCAGAGGCGACGGGGTTTCGGGCGCTGTATCTGTCCGGCGGCGGAGTGGCCGCTAATTCGCTGGGCATGCCGGATTTGGGCATCAGCACCATGGAAGACGCGCTGACCGACGTGCGGCGGATTACGGATGCGAGCGCGCTGCCGCTGCTGGTGGACATCGACACCGGCTGGGGTGGCGCGTTCAACATTGCGCGGACGATCCGTTCGATGATCAAGGCAGGTGCTGCAGCAATCCATATAGAAGACCAGGTAGGCGCCAAGCGCTGCGGACACCGGCCAGGCAAGGAGCTTGTGCCTGCGGCCGAAATGGTCGACCGCATCAAGGCCGCCGTCGATGCGCGCACCGATGACCAGTTTGTGCTGATGGCGCGGACCGATGCGCTGGCCAATGAAGGGCTGGCCGTTGCCATTGAACGGGCGCAGGCCTACGTGGCGGCGGGTGCGGACATGATTTTTGCCGAAGCGGTGACGGAGCTTGCGCAGTACACGGAATTCCGCAAGGCGGTCGGCGTGCCGATTCTGGCCAACATTACGGAGTTCGGACAGACGCCGCTGTGGACGCGCGATGAGCTTGCCGGCGCAGGTGTGGACATCATTCTTTACTGCTGCGGAGCCTACCGCGCCATGAACGCGGCAGCGCTGAAGGTGTATGAGGCCATTCGCGCCGAGGGAACGCAAAAGAGCGTGGTGCCGCTGATGCAGTCACGCGCGGACCTGTACAAGTATCTGGACTACCATGCGTACGAGAAGAAGCTGGATGAATTATTTGCGAAGGGCAAAGACTAGAGCGGGTTTCGGAACTTGTTTTGTAACAGGGCACGACTTCAGTCGTGCCGAAAGTGCTGTCTAAGTCAGAACACGGCTTTAGCCCCTGCGGGATTGTTCGATCGCAGAAGCGACCACGCCTCGCGGTTCAGTCTAACCCGATAATTCGAGAGGTTGAAAATGAGCGAGACAGAATCTAGCCAAACAAGGATCGCGTTCAAACCGAAAAAGTCGGTAGCGTTGTCGGGGACACCGGCGGGCAACACCGCGCTCTGCACGGTGGGCCACAGCGGCAATGACCTGCACTATCGCGGTTACGACATCAAGGACCTGGCGGCGCATTGCGAGTATGAGGAAGTGGCGTACCTGCTGGTGCATGGCAAGCTGCCCACGGCGGCCGAGCTCGCTGCCTACAAGGCCAGTCTGCGACCCTTGCGCAGCTTGCCCGCTGCGGTAAAGCAGGCGCTGGAATTGCTGCCGGCATCAACGCATCCCATGGATGTGCTGCGGACGGGCGTGAGCGTGCTGGGCTGCATGCAGCCGGAAGGCGCGGCGCACGACGATGCAGGAGCGCGCGCGATTGCGGATGGACTGCTGGCTTCGCTGGGGTCGATGCTGCTCTACTGGCACCACTTTGCGCGCAACGGAAAGCGGATCGATGTCGAGACGGATGACGACTCCATCGCCGCACATTTTCTGCATTTGCTGCATGGCAAGCCGCCAAGCGCAGAATGGACACAGGCCATGCAGGTGTCGTTGATTCTGTACGCAGAGCATGAGTTCAACGCGTCCACATTTACCGCGCGGGTGATTGCCGGGACGGGTTCCGATCTCTATTCATGCATCACCGGCGCAATTGGCGCGCTCAAGGGCCCGAAGCACGGCGGAGCCAATGAAGTGGCGCTGGAGATTCAGGAGCGCTACGCGTCCGCGGATGCGGCGGAAGCCGATATTCGCCGCCGCGTCGGTGAGCGCGAGGTGATTATCGGCTTCGGGCATCCGGTGTATACCATCAGCGATCCACGCAGCGACATCATCAAGGCCATCGCGCAGTCGCTTTCCAGCCAGAAGCCGCTGCTCTATGACGTGGCCGAGCGCATCGAGAGCGTGATGAGCGACGCCAAGCGCATGTTTCCCAACCTCGACTGGTACTCGGCGGTTGCCTATCATCAGATGGGCGTGCCCATCGATCTGTTCACGCCGCTGTTTGTGATCGCGCGCACAGCCGGCTGGTCCGCGCACGTCATCGAACAGCGCCAGGACGGAAAAATCATTCGACCATCTGCGAACTACACCGGGCCTGAAAACCAGAAGTTCGTTCCGATCGAAGAACGGCAGTAAAGGGAGAGCAAGTGTCTTCGCACATCAGCAACGAACGTCCCGCGCCAGATAATGTTCTCACCGACATTGCCGACTACGCATTGAATTATGAGATCATCAGCGATCTCGCGTATTCAACCGCGCAGCATTGCCTCATAGACACGCTGGGTTGCGGCCTTGAGGCGTTGGAATATCCGGCATGCACCAAGCTGCTTGGCCCCATTGTACCCGGAACGCTGGTGCCCAACGGCGCGGGCGTTCCCGGCACCAGCTACCATCTCGATCCGGTGCAGGCGGCGTTCAACATTGGCGCCATGATTCGCTGGCTCGACTTCAACGACACCTGGCTAGCGGAGGAGTGGGGGCATCCGTCCGATAATTTGGGCGGCGTCCTGGCCACGGCAGACTGGCTCTCGCGTGTTGCCGTCGCCAACGGACAGCAGCCCCTCACCATGCGGCACGTGCTCACCGCGATGATCAAAGCCCACGAAATTCAAGGCTGCATCGCGCTCGAAAATTCATTCAACAAAGTGGGTCTCGATCACGTGGTGCTGGTGAAGGTCGCTTCCACCGCCGTGGTGAGCCAGCTTCTCGGCCTCAGCCGCGAGCAGACCATCGCTGCGCTCTCACTGGCATGGGTGGATGGGCAGAGCCTGCGCACGTATCGCCACACGCCTAACACCGGCTCGCGCAAAAGCTGGGCCGCCGGGGACGCAACCAGCCGCGCTGTTCGTCTTGCGTTGATGGCGCAGGCCGGTGAGATGGGTTACCCCTCCGTGCTGACCGCGAAGACGTGGGGCTTTTACGACGTATCGTTCAAAGGCCACACGTTTAAGTTCCAGCGGCCGTATGGCAGCTACGTAATGGAGAACGTGCTGTTCAAGATCAGCTATCCGGCCGAGTTCCACGCGCAGACGGCGGTGGAAGCCGCGATGGCTCTGCGCGCGCAGATGGAGAAGCTGGGCAAGAGCGCGGAAGACATTCGCAGCATCGTCATCCGCACCCACGAAGCCTGTTTGCGCATCATCGACAAGAAAGGCCCGCTGGCCAACCCCGCTGACCGCGACCACTGCGTGCAGTACATGATCGCAATTCCGCTGCTGTTCGGCCGGCTGACCGCGGCCGACTACGAAGACTGGATCGCCACCGACCCGCGCATCGACGCCTTGCGCGCGAAGATGGAGTGCGTTGAAGTACCTGCCTTCAGTCGTGATTATCACGATCCTGAGAAGCGTTCCATCGCCAACGCTCTGCGCGTGGAACTGAACGACGGCACCGTGCTCGAGGAGACGGTCGAGTACCCCATCGGCCATCGCCGCCGGCGCGCGGAAGGCTTGCCCCTGCTCGTAGAAAAGTTCAAGACCAACCTCCGCCGCTGCTTCGCCGAAGACCGCCAGCAACGGATTCTCGAAGCCTCGCTTGATCGCGATCGGCTGGAGCGCATGGCAGTGAACGACTACGTCGATCTATACGCACTCTAGACGCACGCGCGGTCCATGCCACGGCCACCGCCGCAGCCGTAGTGGGCCAATTTGAATGATGCGGGCGTTCGTTGAATGACGCGAGTCTTAGTTGAAGGGTACGGGCTTTAGCCCGTACATTGTCAGCTCACAAAATCTGTTGGGCTTTAACCCCCGAGGGACGTTTTACTGCCGAGTTGACTCACTACCGCCGCGGCCGTTGTCTCGGCTGGTACGGTATACTCCGTTACGAAGAACACGTGAGAAAAACAGAGGGATTGCACCATGCGTTTACCCGCAATTTTTAATTTTGTCGCCGCCGGAGCCATGGCCGTAGCCGTCATGGCCGCGCCGTTGGCCGCCAGATCGCAGAGTGCCGATACAGTGTTGAAGCCCGTCGACATGCAGAAGCTGTTGCCAGCCAGCGTCTATTACAAGGGCCAGTCGGCCACCACGCAGTTGCGCAACTCAGGCGGCGTGAAGTTTGCAGACGGCTATTTTGTGCTGGCCACCCTGGTTGACACCAGCGGCTACTCAACCAGCGTCGCGTCCAAGTATCAGGCGTACTTCATCACCGAGGTGCCCATCAAGCTCGGCTCCGAGAGCCTACCCGCCGGCATCTACGGCGTGGGATTCATAGCCGGTGACAAGTTTGTAGTCACCGACGTAGGCGCGCACGACGTGCTCACCGTGAACACCGTCACAGACGCAGGTCTCAAGCGGCCCATGCCCTTGCAGGTCATGACCAACCCCGCTGGCGGCTTCCGGCTTTATTGTGGCCGCCGGTACGTGGTCTTCAGCCGCTAGAGTCCTGTCCCTAAAATTCGTATCAAATCGCGTTGTCATCCTGAGCGAACTCTGGCGCGCTCCTGCGCCAAAATGAGTCGAAAGCCTGCCCTGAGCCAAGCCGAAGGCGACCTGCTTTTGGGATGTTCATTTATGCCATGAACTTTTGGGACACCGCACTATAGCATTTCCTGAAATGGTGTAGCCTTGCTTTGTCGAGACTCTGCGGCGAGTGAATTGATGGCGAAGCCATACGGGGATGATTTGCGCCGTGAGTTTCTGTTGGCCTACGACGTAGGCGAGGAGACGCTGGAGGAGCT
>DASXFS010000037.1:0-16066 GCA_036489415.1 Occallatibacter sp.
CGACCTGACGTTTCCGCGCGAGTATTCGCTGCAAGTGGTGGAAGCGTTCAAGCATTATGGCCTGAACTTCGAGCCGCGCGTGCTGCCCTGCGGCCACTATACAACGGGCGAAACCCCGTACAAGTACATTGACGGCTGGTATCTGGGCTGGTTTGTGTACCGGGCGTTCAAGGCGTTGCGCAAAGAAAAAGCGGCAGCCGAAATTGCAGGCGCAGCTTCCCAGCAGGAGCTCGAAGAAGAAGCAGTCTCACGCTAGCGCACAGCATTCAAATCCAATCGTAGCAGCTTGGCGGGGTCGAGGTAAGCGCCTTGCCAGCGGACGGCCCAATGCAGATGAGGCCCAGTCACGCGGCCGGTGGCGCCGCTCAAGCCCAGTCGCTCGCCGGCGGCTACGTGCTGGCCTTCATGCACGTCAATGCGGCTGAAGTGCATGGAGAGCGTGAACAGGCCCATGCCGTGGTCGATGACGACGCAGTTGCCCTCGTAGTAGAGCGGGCGCGCCAGCACAACGATGCCGCTGTTGGCGGCGCGGATGGCTGTTCCCATGCGGGCGCGAAAATCCATTCCTTTGTGAACGCTGGCCAGCTTGCCGTTGAACATGCGGCGCGTGCCAAAGCTGTCGGTTGGCTGCGCAGTGACGGGGGCGTGAAAGCTGCCGGCCCATAACGGGTCCGCGGCAGAAGATGCGAAGACACTTGCCTTGAGTTTTACTTCAGCTTCGATTTGCTTGAGAGCATCGGGACCGGGCTCGACAAATCGGGAAGAAACGGTGAGTGTGCCGGTACGGTAATGCGCGGCGTGGATTTCTATGGTGCGGGTGAGATCGCGTGTTGTGGCTTGCAGGAGATGCACTGCGATTTTCAAAGTCGATGGGCCAATAGGAGCCTCCACGTCCACTCCGGCGAGAGCGAACCAAGCGCGATTCTCGCGGCCGCGAAAGAACTCCAGCCTATGCCCCAGCCACTCGCCGTCAAGCCGGGCAGTAGCTGGAGCTTCAACGCGAATCAACTCCGGCGAGCCGACCTCAACCAGCGCAGGCATGAGCGTGACGGAACCGGACTGTGCGCGAGCTGAAACGCAAGCCGGTCCAGCGGCGAACAGGCAAACGAAAAGAGCCAAGAGAAGACGTCGCGAGCGCGCGAAGGAGTTCTGCATCCAGCTTAGGATAACGGACGATCGGCCCGGAGCATCTGTCCAAAATCGGATTCATTGCAAGGACACGCGAGAACAGAGAATCATCTTCTTACTCTGTTCTCAGCGCGCGCATGGGATCAATCGAAGTGGCCAGACAGGCGGGTATGAGCGATGCCGCGAAAGCGATGGCTAACATGAGAAGAAGAACAAAGCCAAGCATGACTGGATCGCGGGCGTCGCCACTGGTCCACTGCGCAAACAGACGGCTGCATGCATAACTTGCTAGCAGACCAAATGCGCTTCCAATCAGGACGGCAACAAACGCAGGCAATGTTACAAGGCCCACAATGTGGCGCCGCTTTGCGCCGAGAGCCATGCGCACGCCAAACTCGCGAGTCCGCTGGCTCACCAGATAAGACAGAATACTGTAGAGGCCGCTGGCTGCGAATGCCAGCCCCAGCAACGCGAACGCTGTAAAGAGACAGGCGACAAATCGTTCGCGTCCCAGGCTGTCGCGTTCCAATAAATAGGAGGCAGTGGTCATGGCTCCCACAGCCTGCGTGGCATCGATCGCGTGAACCTGTTCCTTGATTGCATGAAGCAAATTTGAAGGGTCGCCGTTGGTGCGGATGACGAGGCTGAAGGAGTCGAAGGTTCGCATGGTATAAGGCAGGTACACTTCGGGCGCAACCTGTTCATCGAGGCCACGGTTTGGTGAGTCACCGACGACACCGATGATTTCGTATCTTCCATTATTGCCAGGCGCGGCCAGCGTCCATACGTTCGTCGTGACCACGCCATTGTTGAGCAAGATAGTTTGTCCGATGGGATTCTCGTTCGGCCAATAGCGCCGCTGCATGGCGCTGTTAATCAAAACTAGCCTGTTCGCATGCAACGCCTCTGCGTCACTCCAGACGCGGCCACGCAGCAGTGGAATACGCAGGGTTGAAAAGTAACTCGGACTCACCTGCTGGGGAATCACGCTCCCGTCGGATCGCGAGCTGGATCCCGAAAGCGACAACGTTGCCGAGTCCAGAATGGAAGGCGGAAGATCGCCTTCGACAATGGCTGCGGAGGCCACGCTCGGATTGGTCGAGATCGTTTTCAGAATCTGATCGTAGTAATTGATCCGGCGTTGCCAATGCGGATAAGCGCCATCGCGCAGAGCTATGCTGACGGAGACAAGATTGTGCGGGTCATAGCCCAGGTCCGCATGAACCAGTTGCGACAGCTTGCGCAAGGTGGCTCCCGAGCAAGCGAGCAGGAGAACGGTGAGAGCAACCTGCAACGCCAGCAGAGACATGTGGCTTATGTTCACTCCCCGGTTACCCGCTAATCTGGCAGACGCGGCATCCGTGGCCTGGCGAAGCTGGGTGCGCGAGGCCAGCAACGCAGGCCAAAGGCCGGCTGCAACGGCTGTAAGCATGGACACGCCTACGCTAAACAACAAAACAGGAATGTTGAGCGCAATCTGCGCCTCGGATGGAAATACGCTTTGCGGCAGGTAATGCGTAACCAGACGCACGCCTGCGCAAGCAAGTATTACTCCCAGGACGCCGCCGGAAACCGACAGCAGCAGAACCTCGACGAGTAACTGGCCCACGATGCGCAAGCGCGTGGCCCCCAGGGTTTTGCGCATGGCAATTTCAGGACGACGGGCTCCAGCGCGCGCAAGCAACAGAATGGCCACATTCACGCAGCCAAGCAACAGCAGAAAGAGGACGGTGATAAATAGAATCACCAGCACTCCGCTGAAGCGCCCCACGGCTATGTCGTTCAAGCGAACCAGATGAACCTTGAACTTCTGCGGAAAGTTCTGTGGTGTTTCCTTCGCGAAGGCATCCAGCATGGGTTGCAATGCCTGCTCAGCCGCTTCGTTGCTCACGCCGGTCTTGATGCGCGCATAAACATTGGCAATACGACGGAAATCGGATGAGTAGACGAGAGGAATATAGATGTCGCTTCCCGCCCACCCGAAGCGCTGCGGGACGACGCCCACGATGGTGTAGCTCTCATGGTCCAGTTGAACCGTTCTGCCCGCCACGTCGGAGCGGCCTGCGTAGTGAGACTTCCAGTAAGCGAAACTCAGGACGGCAACTTGCGATGAGTCAGATGCGCCGAATTCACGACCAATCAATGCGGGGACGCTGAAATATTGGAAGGCATTCGGAGAAATACGATCCACCTGCACCTGCTCCGGTAAATCTTCGCCTGTCAAAGCCATACTGAACGGATCCTGAGCGATTGCACCATCAAGCACGGACGACTTTTGAAAATGCACAAACTGCGGCCCGGTCAGCGCCAGATCGTCAGGAAACGGTTCTTTGTCATACAAGTGCAAATGCACCATGCGGCTGGCGCCCTGGTATGGATATGGATCAATGAGGACCGCATGGATTACGCTGTAGACCGCCGTCGTTGCGCCAATGCCAAGCGCCAGTGTCAATACTGCGGTGATTGCAAAGGCGCGATTTTTGACGAGCTGTCGAATGCCAAAGCGCAGGTCATTGCCCATCTGCTCTATGAAGGGCAATTCACGTCGCATTCTGTACGCCTCTTTGATTTGCGTGACTCCTCCGAAATGCAGCAGTGCGGCTGTGCGCGCTTGCCGCCGGGTCATGCCATCGCGCATATTTTCTTCGATCGCCAGGTCAATGTGCGCACGGAACTCATCGTCCAGCTCCGCGTCGAGCTTGCGCCTGCTGAAGAGCGCCGCGCATCGACGCATCAACACGCGTATGAAATCCATATTTGCCTCCTACTCCGTTCGCAGCGCCTGCATGGGGTCGATGGAAGCCGCGCGGCGCGCGGGGATGAAGCCGGCAACGGCGGCGCAGATTCCGAGCACCAGAGTTGCGCCGATGAAGGCGAATGGATCGTAGCCGCTGATGCCGTAAAGAAGGCTGTCCATCATGTGACCCGCAAACAACGCCGCCGGAATGCCCAGGCCGAGGCCGACGAGGATCTGGCCCAACGCGCCGCGCAGTACTAATGCGACAACGCTTGAACGGGTAGCGCCGAGCGCCATGCGCACGCCGATTTCGCTGGTGCGCCGCGCCACGAAGTAGGACATGACGCCGTAGAGACCGACCGAAGCGAGAATGAGCGCAAGGATGCCGAAGAGGCTCGTGAGGCGGGCGATGAGACGTTCCTGATTGAAATTACCGGCTACCTCGGAATCGTAGGAGGCGAAGCGGTCAATGGTGAGGCCGGGATCGATGCCGGCCATGGTGCGGCGAAGCAGTGTTTCGACATTGGACTGCGGGCGGGCAAAGTCGAGAATGACAAAACGGACGAACATGGAGGCTTGCTCTGCGGAGTCCGCGGCGGGATCTTTGTATCCGGTGTATTGCTGGCTCAGTGCGCGGAAAAAGAGTGGCCGCTCTTCCACTCGCGGGTTGGTCATTTTGAAGTCGGCGAAGACGCCTGCGATCTGAAAGGCGCCCGAGTCTTCCGGGCCGCCGGTGCCGAATCGCTTGCCGATGGGGTCTTCATTGGGGAAGAATTCGCGGACGAAGGCTTGATTGACGATGACCACGGGCGTGGAAGTGGCAGTGTCCTGCGCGCTGAAGTTGCGGCCACGCACGATGGGCACTCCAATCGAATCCAGAAAGTGCGTGCTGGCGCGGTCCCAGACGGCGAAGCTCTTGTCATTTGGTCCCGGCGCGGGGT
The DNA here is from genome assembly GCA_036489415.1 of Occallatibacter sp. GTDB lineage: Bacteria > Acidobacteriota > Terriglobia > Terriglobales > Acidobacteriaceae > Telmatobacter. The sequence continues at coordinate 4,807 of DASXFS010000037.1, forward strand.
GGCCTTGCAGAGTTACTTTGCTGCCCCACATGTTGCCGCCCAGCGGAAGGTAACGCACCAGGCTTACGTTGGCCATTCCCGGCAATGCGGACATGCGGTCTTCAATCTGCTGGTAGAGCGCGGGCAGGCGATCGAGCGTGTAGCCGGAACCTCCGGCATCGAACTCGAGGATGTAGCGGTTAGCCGTGTCGAAGCCGAAGTTTTGATGCTCAAGCCTGGTGAGAGACTTAGTCATGAGAAATGCGCCGGCAAGCAGAACGACAGAGAGCGCGACTTGGAGAACGACCAGAGAGCGTTGGGGCAGCGACGAGCGGTCTCTGGTTGAACGGTTCACACCGCGCAATGCTTCCGCGGGTTGCGCGTGCGAGGAGAGCCACGCGGGCGCGGTGCCGAAGATAATGCCGGTGAGCAAAGAGACAATGAACGCGAATCCGAGCACGGCAAAAGAAGGACTGGCCTGCACAGGCATGTTGGGAGACTGGGGAAATGCCAGCGCCAGAATCATGTGCGACATCGTGTAAGCGACGGCGAGACCTGCCACGCCGCCGATCAGGCTGAGCAACACGCTTTCGGTAAGAATTTGCCGGATAAGTCTGCGCCGCGCTGCACCCAGGGCCATGCGCACTGCCACTTCCGCGCGGCGCGTGGTGCCGCGGGCCAGCAGCAGATTGGCGATGTTGGCGCAGGCGATCAGCAAGACGACGCTGGAAAGAATCATGAGCAGGCGCAGGCCCTTGCCGGTTTGCTGCTGTAGTTTTTGAATGCCGCCGCCGCCGGAAACGATGACAACATGCTGCCTGGGCACAAGAGCCGCGCCGCCGTGGCCGGTATAAGCGGGGCGGGTCATGATCCATTGACGCAATACGACGGATAGCTTGGTTTGCAACGCGTTCAAGTTGATACCGGGACGCACCCGGCCCAAGGCGTAGAGCCAGTCTTCATCGTTTTGCACCAGGCTGGAGTTTGCTCCCTCCATGACAGGATCGGCGGAGAGCGGCATCCAGAAGTCGGGAGGGCGCGTGACGACGCGATCGCCGAAGAAGCCGGGCGGCGCAATGCCTGCAACGGTGAAGGGATGCCCCTGCACATAGACTGTAGAACCAACGAGGCGGGGGTCTGCCGCGAACTCCGTCTGCCACGTCTGATAGCTGAACACCAAGACGGGCGTGGCGCCGAGTTTGTCGTCGCTCTCAATGAGAGGACGGCCGAGATACACGCCGACACCAAGCGTAGAGAAGTAATTGCCGGAGACATATTCAGAGCGCATCGGCTTGGCAGGCGACGAGCCATAGCGCACGCTGAAGCCGTCGCCGCCTGCCTCGACGGCCGCGAGCTGCTCGAATTCTGGAGCGGACTGTTTGAAATGCCGGTAGAGGTCGTACGAAAACAGATCGAAGTCACCATCGTCATTTTGAAAGCTGTCGTAGTAGCAACAGTCAGTCTTGTCCCCAATGCGATAAAGCTGCGACGGATCAGCCACCGGCAGTGAGCGCAGCAGAATGCCCTGCACCAGCGTGAAGATAGCGGTGTTAGCGCCAATGCCGAGAGCGAGTGTAACGATAGCCGTGAGCGCGAAGCCGGGCGACTTGCGCAGCTGGCGCAGGGCGTAGCGAATGTCCTGCGCGAACACTTCAAGCAACGGCAGGGTGCGCTGCTGACGATAGGTTTCTTTTGTCTGGGTCATGCCGCCAAACTCCTTCAACGCCGTGGTGCGCGCTTGTTGTGTGCTCATGCCGCGCCTTACATTTTCTTCAATCGCAAAATCGATATGGGTGCGCAGCTCTTCGTCGAGATCGTTGTCGAGTTTCCGCTTGCCGAACAACGCCGCACACCGGCTAAGTAAGATTCGGATCATGTTCATCTCCTACTCGGTTCTCAACGCCCGCATGGGATCGATGGAAGCCGCGCGCCGTGCTGGAACGCAACAGGCGACGAGCGCCGCCGTCATCAACACGAGAGATACGGCGACGAATGTCAAAGGATCGTTTGCTCGTACTCCGTACAGCAACTGCGAGAAACTCGAGAGCAGGCGGGCAAGCAGAAGCGCAGCGGCGGTTCCAATGGCCAGGCCCGCAACGGCTATGCGCAGCCCCTGGCCCATTACCATCCGCAAAACATCACGCCTCTTTGCACCCAGCGCCATACGGATGCCAATCTCTTGCCCGCGCTGGGCCACCGAATACGAGATTGTGCCGTAGATTCCAACCGACGCAAGCAATAGCGCGAGGAAGGCAAACGTCCCGAGCAGAATCGCGGGAAGCCGCTGCGAGGTCATGGAGTCCGAAGCGATTTGCTGCATGGTTTGAACGCTATAGATCGGCTGGTCCTTGTCGGCTCCGTAAACGACATTCTCGATTGCAGGCATGATAGCCGCGACATCGAGCGGAGTGCGAACGGCTACGGATAAATCCCGCGCAAACGCCGGCACCCACTCGTCTGAAAGTTGGTAAAACGAAATGTAGATCTGGCTGGGATTGTAGGTGCCGGCGTCGCCCAGACCCCAATGCCTCACATGCCCCACCACGCCGACTACGCGGGCAGTCCGCCAGTGCGCCACGGTGATGAGCTGACCCACAGGATCTTTGTGGGGAAAATAAGTGTGTGCAAGGATGCTGTCGATGACGACCACTGGCTCGGAGTCTGAGTTGTCTGCCGGGGTAAAGAATCGGCCCCGAAGCAGCGGAATTTGCATCACCTTAAGGTATTCCGGACCTGTCTCAAAATAGAGCGCATGGGGCGCGTCCTGCATCGGAGTGGATTGCTGAGCGCCGACCCAGAATGGGCCGCCATTGTCGCGTTCACTCAGCGGAACGATGTTGGTAAAATCCGCCGCCCGCACGCCGGGCACCTCGCGTATGCGGTCGAGCAATTGCCTATAAGCGGTTCGCGTGCTCGACGCTGTCGCGCTCAGCGAAGGCGAAAGCCCCACCTCGAACATAATGACATGCTGTCTGTTAAAGCCAGGATTCACGTTCCATAATTGAAGAATCGTGCGCAAGAGCAGGCCGGCACCCACCAGCAACACCAGAGTCGAAGCCATTTGGATCATCGCCAGAATGCTCTGAGCGCGAGGATGAGCACGCGTAGAACCACGCTCCCCGGCCTTGAGAGAACCTTGCACATCGACACTCGAACCGTCGAGAGCCGGCGCGAGACCGAACAGAATCCCGATTGTGAGCGAAATGCCGAAGGCGAAAAGAAGGACAGGAATATTTAAGTGGATGTTCTCACTACGCGGCACGAGATCCGGAAACTTTGCGAGCACCAGGCGGACTCCCAGTATTGCGACCATCAAGCCGAGCAAACCGCCCGTGAGCGCGAGAAGCACGCTTTCTGTCAACAACTGCCGCACCATGCGCACCCGACTAGCCCCCAATGCGGAACGAATGGCAAATTCGCGTGCCCTCGCTGCAGCGCGCGCCAGTGAGAGGTTCGCGACATTCGTACAGGCGATCAGCAGAACAATCCCTACCGCTCCCAGGAGCAACAGGAGTGTTCCACCGACATCGCCAACGATCGACTGCTTGAGCGGTTCGATATTGATCCCAAGGTTCCGATCTGCGGCGGGGTAGAGACGATCGAGATTCGCTTGAACGGCGTCCAGTTCCCCTTGCGCTTGAGCCATGCTCACTTCCGGCTTCATGCGGGCAATGCAGACGATCGAATGGATGGTGCGGTCGTGATAGAGCAGGGGCTCATCCTGCCCAAGCGACGTATACACATCGATGTCGCTCCATAGGCGAAATTTTGGAGGTAGAATTCCGATGATGGTGAAGTCCGCTCCGTCGAGGATGATAGTCCTGCCGAGCGCTTCCGGGTTTGATGCGAAGCGATCCCTCCACAAGCGATTGCTGATGACAACGGTGTGCGCTTCATGTGGGCGATCTTCTGACGGTGAAAGCTCGTGGCCGCGAACCAGCTTCACGCCTAGCATAGCGAAGAAACCGGAAGTGACTTCCATGCCGTCTAGGTGCGCGGATGTTCCAGGGCCGGTCAAATCGTAGCTGCGGGACGTGAGCGCGGCCATGCGCTCGAATGAGCGGGAACCGTGTTGCCAATCCTGAAAGTCAGGATAGGAGATACCCATCTGTTTAAGGCTCGGACGGCTCTCCAACACCATCACTAGGCGATCAGGCTGGTGGTAAGGCAGCGGAGCCAGCAGAACGCCCTCAACCACACTGAAGATGGCGGTGTTGGCGCCGATGCCCAGGACCAGCGTCAAGATCGCGGTCGCCGCGAACCCCGGCGACTTCCATAATTGCCGCACGGCATAGCGGACATCGCGCATGAGAGTCTCGGCGAATGGCAGCCCACGCTGCACGCGGTAGCGCTCTCTGGTCTGCGTCACTCCGCCAAATTTCAGCAGTGCCGCTGTGCGCGCTTCTTGTTGACTCATCCCGTGTTTGAGTTTTTCGTCCATGGCGAATTCGATATGGGTGCGCAACTCTTCGTCGAGGTCCTCATCGAGTTTCTGTTTGCCGAACAGCGCCGCGCAGCGGCTGAGCAAAATCCGTATCCGGTCCATGGCTGGCTCCTTAATTGGAAGGCGCGAGAAAACGTGACATGGTGGCGGCGATGCGCTCCCAGTTTTCGGTTTCCTCTTCAATCTGCCTGCGGCCGCGGGGGCTGAGCGAATAGAACTTGGCGCGGCGATTGGATTCCGACGTACCCCACGCGGACTTTACCCAGCCGCGCTGCTCCAGGCGCAGGAGCGCGGGGTAGATGGTTCCCTGGTTCAGACTGAGCGCGTTGCCGCTCACCTGCTCAATGCGGCGGGCGATGCCATAGCCGTGCAGGGGTCCCATGGCTTCAAGCGTTTTCAACACCATCAGGTCCAACGTGCCTTGCAGTACGTCCGATTTGTCGTTACCCATGTGCAGTACTCCTGTTGACTTTCTACCTATAGGACGACAGCATAGTCAGAATGTCAACAGGAATTACAAAAAGAGTTGCAAAATGAGCGAGCGCTCGCGAGGGCGAAGCGGTACGAGTGCAGTGGGGTAGTTCGTTTCAGCGTAAGGGGAGTCGTTTGGGGCTATTGAGGGCTAGACGCGTGGGGATGGGCGGCTTTCCATGCAGCCACGCGGTCTTCCACGGCGGACTGTTGGTCGGTGGTGATGTGCTCGCCCACGCTCTGCCGGTTTGCCGTGTACTTTGCCTGGTTAGGTCCTTTGGCTAGGGCTGCCAGGCTGAGCCAGTAGTAGGCTTCCACATCGTCGCGCTGCACGCCCATGCCAACCGAATAAAGCAGGCCCAGCGTGCCTTGCGCGCCGGCGTCTCCCAGTTCGGCGGCCTTGCGGTACCAGGCGACGGCCTGGGTCATGTCGCGAGCCACGCCGCGGCCATCGCGATAAAGATCGGCCAGGTGAATCTGGGCTGGGATGTTGCCCTGTGCGGCCGCCTTCTGGTACCACGCAGCGGCCTGTTTATAGTCCGCCGCCAACTGCCGGGGTTCGCGCGGAGCTCCCGTACCGGCTGCGTAGGCGTCGGCTACCTGAAGTTCTGCCGTTGCGTTGCCTGTAGCGGCCTTGGCCAGAAGACCTGGATCGACAGCCGTGGCTGAAGAGGCTGGCGCCTGCGCCAGGGCCGGCATCCATGCGAAAGCAAGAAACGTCGAAAGGAAGAACTGCTTCCAGCAGGAATTCACATGAACCTCAATTGTCGATGCAGACTTCGACCTTCCAAGTTTACTCAGTAGGAGCCGATTGAGGACAATTGCCTGGGCTGAAGTTCAAGGTCGCTGCCATGAAATTCGGCCCAGGCCAGTTTCGGCGTCCCAAAGGGGCAGTTCGGCCCCCTTTATTCTGAGTACCATTGATCCCGCAAAAACGGCTAGAATCTTTGTATGACTGACCGCATTTCTCTCGCCCTCGCCCAGGCCGACCCCGACATAGCCGCCGCCCTTGACCAAGAAACTCTCCGCCAGCATGAGGGGCTGGAGATGATCGCCAGCGAAAACTTTGTTTCTGAGGCGGTGCTTGAGGCGGCCGGCTCTACCTTCACCAATAAGTATGCCGAGGGCTACCCGGGCCGCCGCTACTATGGCGGCTGCGAGTACGCGGACGTGGTGGAGAACCTGGCGCGCGACCGGGCCAAACAGATCTTTGGCGGCGAGCATGTGAATGTGCAGCCGCACTCCGGCTCGCAGGCCAATGCGTCGGCCTATGCGGCGGTTCTGCAGGCGGGCGATACGATTCTGGGGTTGGATCTTTCGCACGGCGGCCACCTGACCCACGGTCACCGGCTCAGCTTCAGCGGCAAGCTTTACCGGCCCACGTTTTATCAGGTGCGCAAAGACACCGAGCTGATCGACTACGACGAGTTGGAGACGATTGCGCTGCGCGAGAAGCCAAAAGCAATTATTGGCGGCGGCAGCGCCTACCCGAGACTGTGGGATTTCGAGCGTATGCGGCAGATTGCCGACAAGGTGGGCGCGGTGTATGTGTTTGACATGGCGCATATCGCAGGCCTGGTGGCGGGCGGCGTTCATCCTTCGCCCGTACCCCACGCGCACATCACCACCACCACGACCCACAAGACGCTGCGCGGGCCGCGCGCTGGCATGATCCTCTGCGGTAAAGACCTGGCCGCAGCGGTGGACAAGGCCGTTTTCCCCGGCCAGCAGGGCGGACCGCTGATGCACATTGTGGCGGCCAAGGCAGTGGCTTTTGGCGAGGCGCTGCGGCCGGAGTTCAAGACCTATGCGGCGCAAACCGTGGCCAACGCCAAGACGTTGGCCCTGGCTTTGCAAGAGGCCGGCTTCCGCATCATCTCCGGCGGCACGGATAACCACCTGATGCTGGTGGATGTGTTCGAGAAGGGCATTCTGGGTTCTGAAGCGGAGCTGGCGCTGGGCAAGGCGGGCATTACGGTGAACAAGAACTCGATTCCTTACGATGTGAATCCGCCGCTCAAGCCTTCGGGCATTCGCGTGGGCACGCCTGCGCTCACCACGCGCGGCATGATGGAGCCGGAGATGCGCCAGATCGCGGCCTGGATTACCAAGGCCCTGGACCTGCGCAATGACGATGCGGCTCTCAACAGGATTCGTGGCGAGGTAGCGGAGTTAGCCAACCGCTTCCCGTTGTACGCCTGGCGGCGCGCACCGGTTGCCGTGGGCGTCTAAACAGATGCTTATCGAAACTCGTGCCCCTGTGCGGACTTCGCAGCACAGGGGCATTTTTATTGCACCGCAACTTGCAAATCTTAAGGGTGTTTCATCTATTGTTGTTGGGATGACCCGCAACAGGGAAAAGGCAGTAAAGCATAACTGCCTTCCCGCAGGCCATTCGGAGGAAGCCATGAAAGCCTTTCAGCTAGCTTTTGCAACGTTGCTCGTTGTTGCTGTACCAGCGTTCGCACAACGTCCTGCATCCGGAGGCGGGGGCCATCCAGCCGCTCCCCATCAGGCTATTCCGAGGAGCGGCCCAGCTCCGATGAAGGGCACGCCTCATGCCGTAGAACCGAATCGCAACTACAGTGACAAGGCCGGCCATCCGAATGTGCCGCACGTGGACGGAAAGAAATGGGTAGGTCACGACACCGGTCGCGACGATGCGCGGTACCATCTAGACCATCCGTTTGAGCATGGCCGTTTTACCGGCGGGTTTGGACGTGGCCACGAGTGGCGTCTTGGCGGCGGCGGCCCCAGCAGGTTCTGGTTTAACGGATGGTATTGGGATATCGCGGCAGCCGACATTGCTTTCTGTGACGGCTGGCTGTGGGATTCCGATGACATCGTGATTTACGAGGATCCCGACCACCCAGGTTATTACCTGGCTTACAACGTACGGCTCGGCACTTATGTGCATGTTGAGTATCTCGGAGCATAGCCGAACCTGCAAACTGAAGCATGAAATCTTGAACGGGGATAGGCGACCGCGCCTGTCCCCGTTCTATTTGCTGCGCTCTGATACAGACTCCAAGGCGGTGTGCAGGTTGGTATTTCAGGCGTTAACATTGCGGGTCCGTTGGGAACATCCGCACGCGATGAGATGCGGCGATGCTTGTACTCCAGCCGCGCATGCGTAACGTGCTTGAAGATGAAGTTAGTGTTTGTTTGTCAGTTAGAGATCACGCAAGCGACTTATCTTTGAATCAACGCCAAGAGAAAGATCAAGGCCAAGAGAGAAGCCGCATTTTTCTTGTTCCTCAAAGGAACTATCTCAAGCAGCGCCTTTGATGGCACTAATACATTCGACCTATAGAAGTCATCCGAGACATGTGTCTTGAGCAAGACGGAGAGATTTGGTCCTGTGTAAGCGTGAGAACTTTTATTGCAATTGTGCAAAATCGAATTGTTGGGTTAAGCTTGACGAATGGCTATTGAATCGATTCTTGCACAAATTGACGAAGAAATTGCAAAGCTCACGCAAATCCGCAGCCTGTTGGCGACCACTGGTGCCGTTGCCAGGAAGGTAGCCGAGCCCAAAGCGAAGAAGACGCCGGCCAAGGCGAAGGGAAAGAAGCGCCGCGTACTGAGCCCTGAGGCGCGCAAGCGGATTGCCGATGCGCAGCGCAAGCGCTGGGCCGCGCAGAAGGCCAAGTCAAAGTAGTTCTATTCAAACAACACATAAATTTCACTTATCCGGTGCGCTCAGGCCAGCGAGTTATTCGTTCCACTTGCATGGCTCAGCAGGGAGCGGCGTTTCCCGGTCATGGAAGTCCGCCGTCGTGGCGGACGGCGATGCAAAGTCATCGCCATTTCGCGCTTCTGATCCTGCGCCATTCCTTGTGCCCATTGTTAGTCACGTTGCATCTTGAACCTCACGCGCAGCGTGTTCTTGCTTGAAGCGCATCGGCATCATGCCCAGCTCATGCGATTAGACACACCGTTGTTCTGAATCGGCTCGGGCTTCCACACAATTTGTGTCGCTCGAAACTCTACCAGGTCTCAACCGCTAAAATAGATGGCGGGCCGGGATGGCCCTCAATGACCTGTGTCCCGATGACGGCTTCCATATTCAACTTTTCCCAGTTGGCAGGAAGCTTGGCCAGCAGCGAATCGAGGTAGACGGGGTTATAGAGAATCTCGCCCGCGGCTTCGGTGCCCTCTTCGGAAATTCCCGCAGCCACGATCACGGGCTGTCCAGTGGTGCTGTCGTGGATGCGGGCAACGATCGCGTAATCGCGCGAGAGCTTCTGATAAGGCAGATCCCAGGCCGTGGCCCAACTGGTCTGCTTCGGGCTCTTGCGGTCCACGATAAGGGCAACGCCGTCCTTGGATTCAAATCCGAAACGAAGCTTCTGCGTCACGCGCAGCGTCCATATGTTATCGAAGCCGCCGATGAGCACAATGGGGCCCTCGCGAAGTTGCGCGAAGCTGGCCTGAGAGGCGGGAAGCACGCGAAACGCCTTGTGCCTGGTTTCGAGAGCAGCGGCGGTGCGGGTGAGAGTAATCACGTCAGCCAGGGATAAATGTCCTGACAGATGCAGGCGAAAGTAGAGCGGCTCCGGGTCCGGTCCGCTGACCGGTGCATCGAAGGAATTGATCGACCCAACGTCGATATTCTTGGCCGGCTCGCCCAGGCAGTAAGTGGCCGTCGTGGTGCCATCCGTGATGGGCGCCCAGAAGCGATCGATGGACGTGGGAGGTTGAAAATCCCGGAAATCGCGCAGCTTCCAGCCGATGGCAAAGCTTGCAGCGACCGCCAGACCAAAGAGAAAAGCAAGAAACAGCCAGCGGCGCTTGGGAGCGGGCCGCGGCAGAGCCGGAGCTTGCACAGGAGTGGCATATTGCAGCACCGGTTCAGGCGCGGATATGGGGATCTCGACCACGGGCTGCGGTTCCGGCACACGAAACTGGGGAACGTAAGAGCCGCTGGGCAGTTCGATCACCAGCTCCCCAGCGTGGGCGGAGTCGTAATAGTACTGCATCAGCCGCTTGCGGACTTCACCCGCCGTGATGCGGACCACGGGGTCAGCATTGGCGTCATAACTGGGGGAGCGGCCAAAGACCTCAATGCCGATGCTGCGTTCCTTGAGCTCGGCGCCGCTGCCTTTCAGGGTCTGCTCAACGGTGTAAGCCAGCAGAACCGGATAGCGCTTGCTATTTGAAAACAAAGGGTGCGCGAGAAGGCGTTCCAATTGTTCACGGATGGCTGCGGCCTCCGGGGCAGAGATTGGCTGCGCGGGTTCCTGCACGGATTTTGCGCCCACGGGCATGCCAACTCCTCCAGCCGCGCGTCATTCCTGGGGCTGACTGATCCAGCGCGGAAGCTTCTGCGGCCTGAAGGGGATTGTGGGCCTGGAGCAATAGATGGGGGTGCGCGGCTAAATACAGTGCAACAGTGGAAATGAAACGAACTGTATTGCGTATCATACGTCTGGAAAAGGGAGTTGTCTACGCTGTATTAACCCGAATATTGATAAAGGTTTACACCCGAGCCGCGGAAATGCTACCCGATGGAACCTATTGAGATTGGAATGCAACCCCTATATTGAAGCTCGGTCCAGAAAATGTGCCAAGAGCAAGCCCTGCGCATGGAGCGATCCGTGTGCAACGGCTTCGCTGGACAGCCCATTTTCTTGTGATTGCGGCTCCTCGCCCCTCCGGTTTGCCAGATCTGGATTGAATCCAGGCAGGACTTACCGAGGGGCGCTTTTTTGCTCTTTTGGGCGGCGGAACGTGCCCGCGACTTAGAGGGCTTACATTCGCGACGAAATCTTCCACGCAGCAAAAAGATCCGGCACAAATGCCGGGCTGGCGCGGGCGCACACGCCTTGTGGTGCCTAGTTGAACTTGCTGGTGAAGATGTTGGTGATGGTGCTGAAGACGGCGAGCACAGCGGTGGCCACGCTGGCCATGCCCGCCACAGTGCCGAGGGCGATCACGGAAAAAGCCATGGAATACTCGACCAGGTCCTGGCCTTTTTCGGTTTCTATAAAGTTCTCGATATATAACCGAATCCCGATGAGGCGACTGTTCATTTGGAGACTCCTTGATACGCCTGCCAGGCGAAGCTCTCTCGATTTATCGACTATTGACCCGACTGGACTCCCATGCGGTTGGAGCGAGGGGAGCGCAGTGAGATCAGAAGTTGCAGAGATGCAATCATTGACCACGCCGCGTAAAGAGGCAAAGAGAATCGGGGGCGGCGCACCTTCCCGTCGTAATTCAAGCGGAGGTTACGGTGCCAACGTTGGCGTTACTTTTGTGGGATATGAGTGGCACTTAGGGCGCGGCACCATGGCAGGCGCTAAAACCTCTTCGAAAAATTCGCCTTCTCACAAGCTGTGAAGTCACGCCATGGATGACGAC
>DASXFS010000013.1:0-49132 GCA_036489415.1 Occallatibacter sp.
AAACGGCGCAACAGCTCATGGATTCTATGCATCGCTCACTCCTTACGCTGTCTGGATCACGCGTCCAATTGCCCCCATCACGCGCTCAAACTGCGAGATCTCCAACGCCAACTGCTTGCGCCCCGCGGCCGTCAGCTTGTAATAGCGCGCACGCCGGTTTCCAGCCGTCGTCCCCCACTCCGCCGTCACCCAGCCTTTGATCAACATTCGTTGGAGCGCCGGATACAGCGATCCCTCTTCGACCTGCAGCACATCGTCGGAAGTACGCTGAATCGAATTGGCAATCTCATATCCATGAAGCTCGACATGCCGCGCCAGCGTCTTCAGGATCAGCAGGTAAAGCGTGCCCGGCGGAATCTCATCTCGATTCAAACAACACCTCTCCAACCAAACAAGAACCTCTAGCATAGCCAAGCTATGCTAATAAGACGCTACTGCCATAGCCAAACTATGTCAAGAGAAGATGACTGCTGCCTCTACTCTGGTGCGCATAGCGAAGATCCGTAACGACCAGTCGGCTTATCGGAAACCAGGTGAGTCGATCCTGCGTCAAGCAACCCGAAAACTCCTGATCTTCCGTTGAGATTCAGACTGACCCCCTCCAATTGGCCACGCATCCGCGCAGGCCTTTCTTCGCATCTTTATACTTGAACCCAGGAGAGTCGTGTGGACCCAGTCCTAGCTCGTACCCTGCGCAGCTTGCAGCGCAATATTCTGGCCGGCATCATCACCATTGGGCCGCTGCTGGTGACGTATCTGATCTTCAGCTTCCTGGTCGGCATCCTGGCCAAGGTGGGCTTGCCGGTTGTGTGGCTGCTAGCCGCGCTGTTTCCTGGGGATTGGACCAGCGAGCCCTGGCTGCAGTTTGTGCTGGCCGTCCTGCTCACGTTGGCCCTGCTTTACGGTGTGGGCCGCGTGACATCGGAGGTGGTGGGTCGGCAGGCGCTGAGGATATTTGAGCGCGCGCTGGCACGGCTGCCCTTTGTGGCCAAAATCTACAGCTCCGTGCGCAAGCTGATTGACACCATGATGACCAAGGACGACTCGGTGCAGCGGGTTGTGCTGGTTGAGTTCCCCATGCCGGGGCAGAGAAGTCTGGGCTTCCTTACCAGGACTCTGATTGATTCTGCGAACGGGCAGGTGCTTGCCGCCGTGCTGTTGCCGAACGCCATCAACCCCATGTCGGGCCTGTTGCAGATTATGCCCATTGACCGCGTGCAGGAGACCAATCTGACCATGGAGCAGGCCATGAGCATGCTGATGACGGGCGGAACGGTCGGCCCTGACGAGATTCTTTTCACGCACGCGGCGATTCCAGCGGAGCCGGTTACGGAACTGGTGTCCGATCAGCCGCTGTTCGACGACATGGAAACCCGCTAACGCTCTAGCCTTCCGATTCGTTGGCCTGGGCAAGCTTATCGTCGGCCAGGTTCTCGCTCGCATGTCCACTCTCCGCAGTAACTTTGCGCAGGCTCACATGTTCAAACTGCGCCCAGATCAGCCCCACGGGGATGATGCACAGGAAAGTGACCAGCAACAGGGTTGCCGAGCAGGCCGTTGCCGGCTCCGGCGCAACGGCGAACAGGCTGGACATGGCCGCGGCGACGAGCCCGATCTGCGTGAACCAGCCCAGCACCGGAAGCTGGAATCCGCTGGCCACCATGCTCGCGGCCATCAGCACCATGCATTTCGGCAGCGTCATCGACGCCAGTTGCGGGCTGGCCACGAAAGCCCGGGTCGTTTCGAGGTACGCCAGCGTAATCAGCATCCACATGCCCAGCGAAAGCAGCGCCGCGCCGCCGAAATCGGCCAACGAGCGCATGGTGTCCAGGCCGGTGCGAAAGGTGCGAATCTTCTCTCCCACGGCGTGGCCCAGCTTGTGCGAAACAACCCCCAGGCTCTTTTCCATGAATGCGGCCACCGCGCCCCCGGCCAGCCGCACGCTGATAGTAAAAATCGCCAGCGCGACCGTGGCCAAAAGTCCGCCCTTGGCCACTTTCATCAGCAACTCTGGATGCGGAAGCGCTTCGCGCGTGGTGAGCAAAACCAGTGAGAAGATCAGCGCCATCGAACCCAGGTCGAACATTCGCTCCACAATGTAGACGGCGATCTGGCCGCTCAGCGGCAGGGCGGTTTTTCTTGAGACAAGATAAGGACGAACCGGGTCGGCAACCCGCCCAATCAACGCCACGGCGGTAAATCCCATGACCTGCGTCCCCAGCAGGGCAAGGGGCGGCACTTTCTTGTTATGCCTCAACAGCAGAGCCCAGCGCACGGAGCGGAAGATGTAGCCCAGGTAGATGCAGCCGATGGCGATGCCGATCTTGCCCCAGTTGGCCAGCGCCAGTTGCGAGCGGAAGACGCCGAAATCGAAGTGCATCCGGTTGCGTCCCCAAATCACCAGAGCCGCCACGGCAACAAGCACCACCAGGCCCAGAATCCAATGCGTCTTCTTCAAGCGTTCTCCGTTCCGCGGTTAAGAATTGAGCGGCCTTATCGATTCTATAGGTTTGCCAGGGCGAGCCAGCCCAAGCCAGCGCGGGCGTATCTGCATTCATACCCCTGTGCCCACAGGGCTAAGGGCTTTAGCTCTTGAAGGAATGCAGGATAGAGAAGAAGGACTCGCTGCGGAGTTCCTTAGCGGGTTCCGTAGCCGTTCGATGCGCCTGCCGACGCGATCGTACGCCGAGCCAGCGCCTCACGTGCCAGCACGCGCCGGTTGAACTCGTGGATCACCCGCGCCACGTAAGCCCGCGTCTCGCTGTAAGGGGGAATGCCGTGGTACCTGTCCACCGCCGCCGGGCCGGCATTGTAGGCTGCCAGCGCCAGGGCCAGTTTGTCGTGGTAGCGCGTTAGCAGCGCATCCAGATAAGCCGAGCCGCCGCGTACATTCTCGTCCGGCTTGAAGCTGTCTTCAACGCCCAGCTCGGCCGCCGTTCCCGGCATCAGTTGCATCAGCCCGCGCGCCCCGGCGCTGCTCACGGCCCGCGCGTTGCCGCCGCTTTCGGCCTTCACCAGGCTGGCCAGCAGGTCCACGTCCAGGTTGTGTTCGCCACCCGCCTTGGCCAGCATCTCGTGCAGATCGCCCGGAGAGAGTTTTGCTTCCCTGGCGGTTTCGGGGCCGGCCGAGGTTGCTTCTGAAACCGGTTCTTTTACCGCGGCGGCTGGCACGCTGTCGGCTGGCGGATCGGCCACCTGTTCCACGCCGGCAATCTCCTGCGGCACAAACTCGATGTAGTTGTCCTGACCCGTGCCCAGGTAGAGCCGCATCCGGCCTTCCACCTCCGCGTGGTGGTCGCAGCGCATCTCAAAGCCGTTGCGCAGGGTCACGCGCTCGCCTGCCCACGCCGTCGCAGCCAAGCCGCTGAGAACAGCTACCGAGATGAAAAGACTTCTACGCATTCCCAACAGCACACTTTCTCAACAACGCTATTTCAATCCTACCGGTTCCCATTACACATTTGCAGCAAGAACCTTGGCCACAGCGGCTTCCAGCACTTGAGCCACGCCCTCCTGGTCGTTCGGCGGAGCCTGTTTCCAGCCGCGCATTTTGGCCATGGTGCGCAACTCCTGAGCGGCATTGCCCATCATGACGCTCTGCCCGGCCCACTCCAGCATATTCACATCGTTCCAGTTATCGCCAATGGCCATGGTCTCCGCGCGGCTGACGCCCAGCCGGCCGGCCAGCCGCTCAAGCGCCCAGCCTTTTGAAACCCCCGGCGGTAGCAGGTCCAGAATGGACAGGTCGCGCGCCGGGTACTCGGTCCTTACGCTATCGCAGCTTTCGTTCCATTCGCTGGTCTTCAGCGCCAGCTCGGCCAGGCGCATTTTCTCAACCGGCCCGGTCACCATGCCCTGAATCGGGTCCTGGCCGTCGGCGAACGCCAGCTCCAGCGGCCTGACGATCTCAATGGCATTGCGATTGGCCTCGATCCACAGGGAAATCTGCCCATGCGTCTCTTCCAGATCCTCCAGAACCAGGTCGGCGCATCCTGGCCGGTCGAACGTAAAAACCACCGCTCCGAAGTCCCTTAGCAGCCCGCACAGCCCGCGCGCCACGCGCGCCTCCATGGGTTGGCGGTCAATCGGCTCCCCGCCCAGCGTGCGGGTCACTGCACCATTGGACGTGATCAGGGGCATATCCGCTCGCAGCCCCAGGCCTTCGAGCAGCGGAGCCGTATAGTTCGTGCGCCGGCCGGTGGCGATGGCGACGGTAATTCCCGCCTCCTGCGCCGTCTTGAGCGCAAATGCCGTGCGCGCGCTGATCTTCTGCGCAAAGGTCGGCAGCAGCGTTCCATCCATATCAATGGCCACCAGGCGAACGGGAGGGTGCATACCTCCAGTGTACCGGCCACCTGCGGTGGGGCAGACGGCGCTTGCGCGCCATGAGGGGCCGTCTTCGGTGGGGGGATGGACTATCTTGGAGGTATGGAACGTGTTTGCAGCCATTGCCACGCTGTGCTTGCTCCGGACACCGAAGCCGACTGGTGCCCAGCCTGCGGAGGCGCTTTGATTGAACGCGCCGCAGACGCAATGGATGCTCGACCCGTCGGCCCTCCGCCGGAAGTAGATCATCGCGGTATCGTGCTGCCGCGCCGCCACGCGCTCGGTGGCATCATCACTCCGCAGTAAGATTTGCCGAGGGCAGGGAATCAGCCCTTCGTGTCGAGCCCAACTGCTTCGGCCAGCCTGGCCTGCCGGTCATCGAAGGTCCAGAAGCGCTCTGCGCGTAACTCAAGCGCACAGGCCACATGCAGGGAGTCCAGAGTGCGGATTCCTAGAGTGGATGCGAAGCGGCGGGCAAGGTCTACGCAGGTTTCCCAAGAGCGATGAGGGAATTCTCGGCAGTCCCAGACTCCCTGGCGGCAATCTTTTTCAAAGTTGTCCCATGCCTGCTGAGCAACGGCGGAAGAGAGCTTTCCAAGAAATACCTGCCGATAGATTGCGTTTGCCAACTCGCTGCGGTTGAACGGGGTCACGCAAATAGAAGGCCCTGTCGACAAGCGCCGGACAGCTTCAGGAGAATGTGCATCACGGATGTATGCGGCTACCTGAAAGCTGGAATCTACGTAGCAGGCGATCAATAGCGACTGTCCTCTCGATCAGCGATCAGATCGGCAACAGGAGTCAAGACGCGGTCGCCGAACAACTCCTTGAGCCGGGCCCCAAAATCCGGCCACACCGCAGGCTCGATTCTGGGCGACTCGGGCACAATTCGGGCTACGACTCGGTTTCGCTTGCGGAGTTCGACCACCTCGCCGGCGTCGAGCCAGGCGAATAGCTGGCGAGTATCGCGAAGTTGGCGTGTGTTGATACTGGGCATATTTAGATTGTGTCACAGAATGTGTCACATCGTCAAAAGCTGGCTCATCTCGGGTTACTCATACCGCAGCGCCTCCGCCGGCGATACGCGCGCCGCGGCCGACGACGGATAAAGCGTCGCCAGCAGCGAAATCCCAATCGACGCAGCAGCTACGATCACCCCATGTACGGCGCGCGGGGCAAAGGGTAGCGTGTCGATGGAATAGACCTCGGCCGAGAGATGGATGAAGTGGTAATGCCCGCCGGCCCAGGCGGCTAGGTAGCCCAGAATGAGGCCCAGCACGGTGCCGATGACGCTGATCAGCAACCCCTGCATCAGGAAGATGCGGCGCACCTGCCTCGGCTCCACGCCAAAGCTCATCATCACGGCAATGTCGCGCGTCTTCTCCATCACCATCATGGTCAGCGCGATGAGAATATTGAGCGCGGCCACAATCACGATCAGCGCAATCACAATGAAGGTGACAATCTGTTCCTCCTCGAGCGCGCGAAACAATTCGCGGTTCTGCTCGATCCAGTTGTTGGTCATGTAGCCCTTGCCGGCCGCCCGCTCAATCTCCTTGCCGATCTCCGGCGCGCGGTCGGGGTCGTCCACTTTGAAGCTGATCACCGACAGCAGATCCGGCTCGCTGAACAGCCGCTGCGCATCGGCCAGCCGCAGAAAACCCATCTGCACGTCGTACTGGTAAAACCCCGAGTGGAATGTGCCCGCCAGCCGGAACGGCACAACCTTGGGCATCATTCCGTAGGGCGTCATTTCGCCCTGGGGGCTGATGAGCGTCACGCGGTCGCCGATGCCGGCCCCGACCGTCTCGGCCAGGTCCTGGCCCAGCACAATCGGCGGCAGTTCGTGATTCCCCGGTTCTTCAGGCTGCGGCTCCAGCGCGCGCACCGCGTCCGGCGTTGCGGTGCTCAGCAGATCGCTCACCGTCTTTTCCTGGTCGGGAAGAATGCCTTCCACAATCGCGCCGCCATCCCGTGCTCCGCGCGTCACCAGCACCTGTTCGTAAAGCCCCGGTGAAGCCGCCGTCACATGCGGCAGATGGCGCAACCGGTTGAATAAAGGTTGCCAGTTGCGAATGCCGTCGCCCTTGATGCGCATCAACTGCACATGTGCCGAGTTGCCCAGCAGCCGGTCCTGCAGGTCGCGTCTCATGCCGTTGGTGATGGCCAGCGCGATGATGAGCGCGGCCACGCCCGCGGCCACGCCGGCAATGGAGATGGCGGTCACCACGCCCACCACGGCCTGCCGCCGCTTGGCCTTCAGATAACGCGCCGCTAGAAAAAGTTCAAATCGCATCAGGCTTTACCTTGCTGGCGCTGGTTTGCGTTGCCGGCAACGGCCTACTTCGCCGGAACCGTGAAGACTGTTTTCGTCACGCCCACGTTGTCATGCCGGTCGTATACGCGGACAGTGACCAAATGCTCGCCTGTCTTGCCGTCCAATGCCGGCAGGCCAAATTCATAGTGCTCATGCTTTGAGTCCGACAGGCCGCCCACGGGTTCAACGTACTGCCACGGTCCCGCGTCCAGCGAGTACTCGGCGTGCGCAATGGGCGAGAAACCGTCCTCGGCGTCAAAGCTCACGCGCGGCTTTGCTTCCGCTGTCGCCTTCAGTCCGCTCACCATGGGCGGTGTCGTGTCCACTTCAAACCGCTCGCTGATCTTGTCCCCGGTCAGCGCGTCGGAGGGCGTGTGGGAGGGCGAGTCGGAGGCCACAACCTTCACTTCATAGCCGCCGTCGGGAATGAGCGTTGCGTCAAAGCTGTACGCCTTGTCGGTGATCTGGTCTTTGAGCAATCGCCAGACAGTTTCACCGTCTCCGCGCAGGTAGAGCGAATAGATCAGGTCGTCGCCGTTATCGTCGTGAGCAGCCCAGCGCACGGTAATGGCCGTCCGGTCTTTGATCGCCTGCAACGGCGCGGACGAGGTTCCGTCAAAGCTGATGGTGTTCTGGCTTGACGAAGGGAAGTTGATGCTCACCGCTTGTGGCACGCCGCCAATCTGATTCTGAGGCAGGGTCTGCGGATTGATGCGCGCGCCCGTCACCACCAGCAGATCGTCGATTACCGGCGCGGAGTTGACGGGCAGATAATTCACGCCCACGCTGCCCAGCATTCCTCTGGCATGCAGCACGGCCTTCCACTCAAAGAAACGCCCCGGCGGAGAAGCGATGGAGCCGTCTTTCAACGGCTGCCACTCAGACCAGCCACGCACCGGCTGTTCCACATTGCCGGAGCGCGTCAGCAGCTCGTAACCTGTCGAACCGGGCTCGACCTCGACGCGTCCAAAGCGCGCCAGTGCGCCAGCATCGAGTACGTCACTCGCGTACTCGTGCTTCTCAATCGCGCCCAGCAGCACCAGCTTGCCGGTATTGCCCGTGCCGATCAGGATGCCGCCTGCACCCTCCGCGCCTTGCACCGGAGCCATGCTCAACCCCTGTTGAGCGTCCAGGTGGGCGATGTCGGCATAGCTTCCGTCATCGGCAATTTTGAAGATGTGCCCGCGGTTGCCGGTCAGCACCAGCAGGCCGTCTTTTTGTGCGGCCAGCGCATAGACCACCTCATCCTTGTCGGCCCAGAGCTTGCGCGGCGCCTGACCCTCGGTGAGCGCATAAATCTCGCTTCCCTCCGGCACTGAGACGCTGTTGTTAGCCGCCTGCAATGACCCAGGCTGCACCACGGTAATGGTGATTGAGGTTGCGCCTTGCACCGGCAGCGGGGGCAGCGGATTGTGGCTCTTGTCGCCCACGCTGGAGGCGAATATCGTCCCATCCGCCGCGATGGCAAGCGCCGTAATCTCTCGCCGTGGAGCCTCAAAAAGCACATAGCCCTTACCTTCACGGTCGATCCGGTAAACCAGGCCCGATCCATCCGAGCCGGCGATCAGGTTGCCCTTCGCATCCCAGGCCAGGCAGCGGATGTGTTCCTCGTCGCTCTTGAAAAATTCTTCCGGCTTTGCGTCCGGCTTGGACGGGTCAACACGATAGACAGCCGCCGGTCCGCCCGCGGCGATATACAATCGCCCCACCGCATCGAAGGTCAGGTCCCAGATGTAATGCGGTTTTCCATCCGCTTTATCGCCGTCTGTTTTGCCTTCCCCTGCCTTGTCCTCGGACTCTTTACCGGTAGAGCTTTTTTCGTCCGGCTTGCCGTTTTCCAGCTTGCCGGGATCGAAGACCACCGTGGCGCTCGTCTCGTCCTGCTTCACCGTCGCATTGGCCTTCAGCCGGTAAACCTTGCCGCTGGGCAGCGTGGCCGCGTACAGAGCGCCGTCCGGTCCCAGCCGCACCACCTGCACGCTTACGTCCTTGGTCTCGAACAGCGTAAAGGCCTTGCCATCCTTGCCCACGCGTAACACCGTGGCCGGCGAGGCCGTGCCCACATAGGTTTCGCCATTTTTGCCCGCCGCCACCGACCACACAAACGTCGAAGGAGTGGTGAGCACATCGGTCAAGCCAGGCCCCGCGCGCAGGTGGCCGTCGCTGGTCACGGCAACCCCTTGCTGCGTGCCCTTTTCAAACTCATCCATGCGCGATTGAGTCCACAGATGCGTGCCTTGCGCAAGGCACGGTTGGCTGGCAAAAACGAAGATCAGCGCCGCTGCAAGGGCGGAAAATGCTGCTGCGGCGCGGAAAATAGGTTGGGTCGGTTTGAAAACAAACATGCTGCCGTTGAGTCTACTAAAGTTGAGGGCGGTCAGGCAGATTACCGGCCGCAACGGGGTTGCCAGGCGGGCGAGGCATTCCACCTGGCTCCAGCTTGAAGCAGCTACACTGGCCCACAAGGAGCCTGCCCATGAAGCTCTGTGCCGCAATTGTCTTGCTCGCGTCCTCAGTTGCATGGGCGCAGACTCCGCCAACTCCAGCACCGGAGAATCCGACACCGCCCGCTGTGCGCACCCGGTCCAACGTGGTGCTGGTTCCAGCCCTGGTCAGGAACGATAAAGACGAGCTGGTTTTTACGCTCAAGGCCTCCGATTTCCGCGTGACCGACGACGGCATCGAGCGGCCGCTCACGCTGGACGAAGACACGGGCAGCGAACCGCTGGCGCTGGTGGTCGTGGTCGAAGTCGGCGGCGCGGGCCGCGGCAAGCTCGACAGCTATCGCAACCTGAGCGCCGTGCTTGACGCCGTGGTGGGCGGCGTTCCACATCGCGTGGCCGTGGTGGCTTTTGACAGCACGCCGTGGCTGGCGCAAGACTTCAACCCCAACGTGGATGCAGCCGGCGCCACGCTCCACGATCTCGATCCCGGCGACAAGGGCGCGGCCATCCTCGATGCCCTCAAGTTTTCCGTGGGCCTATTGCGCCAGCAGCCCTCCAACTATCGCCGCGCCATCCTGCTGCTCTCGGAAACAAACGACCGCGGCAGCCACGCCACCATGGACGACGCGCTGCGCGCCATCAGTGACACGAATACGGCCATCTACAGCCTCGGCTTCTCAACCGGGAAAGCGGACGCCGCTGACTACGGCTATCACGAACTCCCCATCTACAAAACCGACGGCGGATTCGCGCTCGGCGCCAACGCTTACCCCAACCCTCCGCACGGCTGCATGGGCAAGGACCCCGACCCGGAAGCCACGCACAACAAGGCCGTGCAGGCCTACGACTGCCTTACGCAGTTGATTCCTCCGCTGGCGCTGGCCAAAATGGCCGCCATCCGCGCCTCTGACGGCCTCGAGCGCAACGTTCCCGAGACAGTCGCGCAGCTCACCGGCGGCGAATATTTCAAATTTGAGAACAGGCGCACCCTGGTGAATAACCTGCTCGCCATATCCAACCACGTGCCCAACCGCTATATCCTGAGCTTTCAGCCACAGTCGCCGCATCCCGGTTTCCATGCCGTCGAGTTGAAACTCAAGGACCATCCCGGCCTGCGCATCACCGCCCGCGGCGGCTACTGGGCGGACACAGATGCAGCGGCCAGCCCTCGTCCTTGAGTGCATTTTTGGCACGGATCTGTATGGCGACACAGCCTAGATCCCATCAGGCCAGCGATCGGTTCCTTCCAGTGATTGGCCCGTCTCAAGCAGGCTCTTGAGGCTGGCAAGAATGTGCGGCCATCCGTTTGAAACCGCCTTTATCAGCTTCGAGTCTTTTCTTTCCATGCTGTGGGTCACGGTCAGCTTGACGGTGGGACCTTTGGCTTCAAGTTCGTAACTGAGGCGCGAAAAACCTTCCGCGTTCATTTCCGCGAAGAGATGATTCTGCCATGTGAGCACCAGCTTGCGGGGCGGATCGATCTCCAGCACTTCGCCGGTATCGGCTGCGCGGCCATCAGGAACCACGATCTTCCACGGCGCGCCCACCTTCCAATCGCATTCCTGCACGGTGTCCGACCAGAATTTGCGTGTAAATTCGGGTTCAATCAATGCCCGCCAGAGTTTCTCCGGCGTGGTGCGAATAAAGGTCACATAAACAAACTGCGATTCAGCCATCGCTATCTTCCTCCAGTTTCGATTTCAATTCGGCCAGGGCGCGCAAACGGCCGCGTTCGTACTTGCCAATCCAACGCTCGGCAATCTCGTGAATCGGCATTGGATTGAGGTAGTGCAGCTTCTCGCGCCCTTGCCAGACGGTGGCAACAAGCGTTGCCTCTTCAAGCAGATTCAGGTGGCGCGTGACCGCCTGGCGGGACATATCGAGATGTTGGCAAAGCTGCGAGAGCGTCTGCCCGTTGTTGGCGCGCAGGCGGTCGAGCAGCAGCCGCCGTTCCGGGGCTGCGAGCGCTTTGAACACCTTGTCGAAATCAGCGCCCATGAGCCGAATAATAAGCAACATTTTAGTTGCATGTCAAGCAGAAGCATAAATTCCTTCTGAATTAAGGTCGGAAACGCAGACTCGATTCTCAGAACATTGAATGCAATTGAGCCATCTACAATGGAACACGATATGAACTGGAAAGAATTAGCCGCGGAAGTAACAGCCGTTGGCGCGGGCGGAGGCTTGGATGAGCCCGTGACGGGCGTCGAGTATGACTCGCGCAAGGTGAAGCCGGGCGCGGTGTTCGTGGCCATGAAGGGCGGCTCGACGGACGGCAATCGTTATATCGAGAAGGCCATCGCCGCGGGCGCGCTGGGCATCATTACGGACTCTTCAAATGCATTCGATCATCTGCTGGTGTATCAGGCTGGCGTTCCGGTGCTGGAAGTGGAACATGGAAGGCGCGCGCTGGCGCAGGCTTCGGCGGCGTTCTTTGGCCATCCCGAGCGCAAGGTCGCAGCCACGGGCATTACAGGAACCAACGGAAAAACCACCACGGCATTTCTCATCGAGGCGCTGCTGAACCTGGCGGATCGCACCACCGTGCTGGTGGGAACGATTGAATACCACGTTGCCGGCGAAGTGCGCACGAGCGTGCATACGACGCCCGAGCCGAGGGACCTGTTCGAGTTGATGGCCGAGGGCGCGGCGCGTGGCGCCACCGAACTGGTAACCGAGCTCTCAAGCCATGGCCTCGACCAGGGCCGGTCGATGGGAGTGAATTTCGACGTGGCTGTATTTACGAATCTGACGCGCGATCATCTGGATTATCACCAGACCATGGAGAAATATTTCGCGGCCAAGCGGCTGCTGTTTGACGGCACGGTGTATCCGGCGCCGCGCGTGGCTGTGATCAATGCATTGGACTCTCGCGCAGAAGAGTTGGCCGAGGCTGCGCGCAAGGCAGGCGCGGAGGTGAGGACTTACGGAATTGGCGCAGGCGAATGGCGCGCGTCGAGCTACACGCTCACTCCGGGCGGAGCGGTTATCGATCTGGAAACGCCTGGAGGCGCGGCACGCGTGACGTCAAAACTGGCAGGCGAGGTGAACATTCTGAATCTGCTGGCTGCGTTTACGGCGGCTCACGCGCGCGGAATTCCGTTTGCTTCGCTGGTCGAGTTTGTTCCGCAACTCAAGCCTGTTCCGGGGCGCTTTCAGCCCGTGGATGCAGGGCAGCCGTTCACCGTGATTGTGGACTACGCGCACACCGACGATGCGCTGCGCAATTTGATCGCTCTGGCCCGCCAGATGACGGCGCGAAGCGGCGGCCGCGTGACAACCATGTTCGGCTGTGGCGGCGACCGCGACCGCACCAAGCGCCCCAGGATGGGCCAGGCCGCGGGCTCAGGCAGCGACTTTGT
Organism: Occallatibacter sp.; assembly: GCA_036489415.1. Taxonomy (GTDB): domain Bacteria; phylum Acidobacteriota; class Terriglobia; order Terriglobales; family Acidobacteriaceae; genus Telmatobacter. Next base: position 12,450 of record DASXFS010000013.1, read on the forward strand.
GGTGGCCACCAGCGACAATCCGCGCTCGGAAGACCCGGTGGCGATTCTTGCCGAGATTGAGCCGGGGTTGAAGTCCAGCGGAGTTCAATACACCGTCGAGCACGACCGGACCGCTGCGATCGGCATTGCACTGCGCGCCGCCAAGCCCGGCGATGTGATTTTGCTGGCCGGCAAGGGGCACGAGAAAGAGCAGATTCTGGCCGGACGCACCATTCCCTTCGACGACGCGCAGATTGCGCTTTCAGCGTTGAAGGATTTGGGCTATGGTGGTTTGCAGTGAAACTCACCCTGGCAGAAGCGGCAATTGGCGCGGGCGCGGTGCTGGAAGCTCCGGCGGACGTGGCCCGTGCAGGCGCGCTGATGGTGAGCGGTTACTCCATCGACTCGCGAACGGTGGGCGCAGGGGAACTGTTCTTTGCCGTGCGCGGCGAGCGGCTGGACGGGCACGACTTTGTCGAAGGCGCGCTGGAGCGGGGAGCCGTTGCCGCCGTCGTGTCGCGGGCGCGTGTGGCTTCCTTACCGGACGCAGTGCTGGCGCGGCCCCTGCTGATTACCGAAGATCCGCTGCTTGCCTTGCAGTCCCTGGCTGGGCATGTGCGCAGGCGTTGGGGCAAGCGCGTGGTGGCCATTACCGGGTCGGCGGGAAAGACGACGACGAAAGAAGCGGTGGCCGCGGCGCTGGGCGCCAAATTCAACGTACACAAGTCGCGCGGAAATTTGAATAACGGTTTTGGGCTGCCCTTGGGATTGCTGCGTCTTGAGCCGGAGCACGACGTCGCCGTGGTTGAGATGGGTATGAACCACGCAGGCGAGATTGCCACGCTGGCGCGCATCGCCGCGCCCGACTGGGGCGTGGTGACCAACGTGGGCACGGCGCACATTGAAAACTTTCCCGATGGACAGGCAGGTATTGCGCGCGCCAAGTTTGAACTGGTGGCGGCGCTGCCTTCGAGCGGTGTGGCTTTTCTCAACTGCGACGACCAATACGTCTCCCAATTTGGCCGCGACTTTCCCGGCCGCGTGGTCTACTTTGGCGCAGGCCCCTGCGCCGATCCGCAGACGGTGGACGCGCGCGAAGATGCGCGGGGCCTGCACTTGAAGTTTCGCGCGCGTGAACATGCGGGTGAATTTACCCTGCAATTGCTGGGCGCGCATAACGCGTCGAATGCGATGGCGGGGTTGGCGGTGGCGCTGGAAGCTGGCGTCGATCTGGACGCGGCCGTTGCGGCGCTGGCTTCGCTTACCGCGGGAGACAAGCGCGGACAGGTGATCGAGATTGACGGCGCGACCATTTTGAACGACTGCTACAACTCGAATCCCGAGGCGCTGCGCTCCATGATTCGCACGCTCGCGGCGCGTCCGGCCAGGCGCCGCATCCTGGTGGCTGGAGAAATGCTCGAACTTGGTGAATACGGCGCCGCGATGCACGCCGCCTGCGGCCTCACCGCCGCCGAGGCCGGTCTCGACCTGGTAGTTGGCGTGCAGGGCAACGCTGTGCATCTGGCCACGGCAGCAGCCGCAGGCGGTGTGGCGTCGCTCTTCCTGCCCAACGCCGAAGCAGCCGGCCGCTGGCTCAAGCAAACGGTGCGCCCCGGCGACGTGGTGCTGGTCAAGGGCTCGCGCGGCGTTCACCTGGAGCGGACCATCGAGATCGTCAGTACTGGCGGAGCGGCAGCGGCGAAGGCATGACTCTTCTCCATCCAAGAACCAGGGCAACGCTGATCGCCAATACGCATTCCATGCAGAACGGGAACGGCAGGAAGTGGCTAAGCAATAGTCTTCTCTTCCACAGTCCTCCAGACCCTGTAAAATCACAGTGAAACCCGCCTCGTTCCGGCTCTGGAGGCCACTTGCTTTATTGGCTGCTGTATGAAAAGCTCTACCCGTTTTTTCACCCATTCCGCATTTTCCGCTATCTGACTTTCCGCACCGCCTTTGCCTCGCTCACGGCGCTGCTGATTGCTCTGTTCATTGGGCCCTGGGTTATCCAGAAGCTGCGCGAGTTTCAAATCGGCCAGTTTGTCCGCGAAGACGGGCCGCAGTCGCATTTGAAGAAGTCCGGCACGCCCACCATGGGCGGCATCCTCATCGTGATTGCCATTCTGCTGCCTACGGTGCTTTGGTCCGACCCCTCCAATCCGTTCGTCTGGGTCGCGGTGTTTTCCACGCTTGCCTACGGAGCGATTGGCTTTGCCGACGACTACACCAAGGTGGTGCGGCGGCGCAGCCTGGGCCTCACCGCGCGCGCCAAGCTGTTCTGGCAGGGCCTGGCTGGGGCCGCGGTGGGCGTTGCGCTGGTGGTGCTCGATCAATTCAAGATGTTTTCAACGCGGCTGTCAGTGCCGTTTTTCAAAAGCCTGCGTCCAGATCTGCTGTGGCACGCGTGGCCGGCCACGCTGCCGCACATGGCCTTGTTCGCATTTATTCCCTTCGTCGCGGTGGTGATTTTTGTGCTCACGCTTTCATCGAACGCGGTGAACCTCACAGACGGGCTCGACGGCCTGGCCATCGGCTGCACCATCATTGCCGCCGCCGCGCTGGCGGTGCTCACTTATGTCAGCGGCCACGTGGTCTTTGCCGATTACCTCGAACTGCAACGCATGCCGCTGGTTGGGGAGCTGACCGTGTTTTGCGGGTCCATGGTGGGCGCGTCCATCGGTTTTCTCTGGTATAACGCGCACCCTGCCGAGGTCTTCATGGGCGACGTGGGTTCGCTGGCTCTGGGCGGAGCCATCGGCACCGTGTCCATCATTATCCGCCAGGAGCTGCTGCTGCCCTTCATCGGCGGCATCTTCCTGCTTGAGGCCGCCTCAGTCATTCTGCAGGTGGGCAGTTACAAGCTACGCAACGGAAAGCGTATCTTCAAGATGGCGCCGTTGCATCATCATTTCGAGCAGTTGGGCTGGAGCGAATCGAAGATTATTGTTCGCTTCTGGATTGGCGCCCTGGTGTTTGCATTGTTTGCACTTACTACCTTGAAACTCCGTTAGACACGGCGCACGCACGGCACACGGCAGTGCAAAATAGAGGAGTCGCGTGCGCCAGAAGGATTCACCCAAATGATGGACCTAAAAGGCAAGAAAGTTCTGGTGGTGGGGCTCGGTAAATCCGGCCTGGCGGCGGCTCTGTTTTTGCGCCATCGCGGCGCTCATGTCACGGTTTCCGACGTGCGCAGCGCCGAGGCGCTGGCCAAGGACATTCCTGCCTTGCTCGAAGAGGGCATTATGGTCGAGACCGGCGGCCATGGCCTGCTTACTTTCCGCCGCCAGGATCTGATCGTGGTTAGCCCCGGCGTTCCCTTGAATACGCCCGAGCTGGCGCAGGTGAAGAGCTTTGGGTTGCAGGTGATCGGCGAACTGGAACTGGCGGCGCGCTTCCTCAAGGGAAAAACGCTGGCCATTACCGGCTCCAACGGCAAGACCACGACGACGGCGCTGGTGGGGGAGATTTTGCAGAAGGCCGGCGTTCGCACGCTCGTCGGCGGCAATATCGGCGTGCCGGTTGTTGCGCTCATTGACCAGAGCACGGACGAAACCTGGTCTGTGCTCGAGGTATCGAGCTTTCAACTCGAAAGCACGGAGCGGTTTCATCCCAGCATTGCTGTGATCCTGAATATCACGCCTGACCATCTGGATCGTCACGGCAGCTTTGAGAACTACGCGCTGGCCAAAGAGCGCATCTTTGCCGCGCAGGATGAGCACGACTCCGTGGTGCTGAACGCTGACAATGTGCGCGCCGCTCAAGCCGCGGCCCGCTCCGTGGCCAAGGTTTACTTTTTTTCTGTTGAGCACTCGGTGCTGCAGGGCGCGTGGGTTCAGGATGGGTCCGTGCTCTACAGGTCCGGCAAGGACCAGCCCATCGAGACGATCATGCCCTTGAGCGGCGTCCCGCTCAAAGGGGCGCACAACGTGGAGAATGTGCTCGCAGCAGTGTGCGCCTCGCGGCTGGCGGGCGTTTCGGCTGAACAAATCCGCAGCGGCGTGGAGAGCTTCCAGGCGGTCGAGCATCGGCTGGAGTTTGTCGCCAAGATCAACGGCGTCGAGTTCTACAACGACTCCAAAGCCACCAACGTGGACGCCACGGCCAAGGCGGTCGCCTCGTTTTCTTCCGGCATTCATCTCATCCTCGGCGGCAAGGATAAAAACTCAGACTATACGCAACTGTCGCAGTTGCTGCGGGCGCGGGTACGCGCCATTTATACCATCGGTTCGGCCGCGGCAAAAATCGAGAACGAACTGCGCGGCGTGGTCTCCATTCTCTCCTGCGAAACGCTGGACAATGCGGTGAGCGCGGCGGCATCCGCGGCGCGGCCCGGCGAGGTGGTGCTGCTGGCGCCGGCGTGCTCGAGCTATGACCAGTTTGAGAACTATGAGCAGCGCGGCCGTGCCTTCAAGGAACTGGTGAGCGAGCGCCGGGGGTGGAAGGTATGGCAGCACGCGTAGGCGTGGACAAGTGGCTCTTCTTCACCACGCTGCTGCTGGTGGTGGTGGGGCTAGTCATGGTGTTTTCCGCCTCGGCCGTGGTGGCGCAGGAGCGCTACAACTCCCCGTATGCATCGGTGGGCAGACAGGCCGGCTGGGCGTTGGCCGGCGTGCTGGCCATGCTCGTTCTGATGCAGATTGATTCAAATTTTTACAAATCCAAACAGTTCATTTATGCCGCGCTGGGCGTCACCACGCTGCTGCTGACTGCCGTTCTGTTTTTCCCCGGATCGCACAACGTGCATCGCTGGATTCGCTTCGGCGGCTTCTTCACCTTTCAGCCATCTGAACTAGCCAAACCGGTGGCAGTCCTGTTTCTGGCCTGGTTTCTGCATACGCGCCTGGATGCCATGCGCGACTGGAAGAATACCCTGCTGAAGGCCGCTGTGATGCCGGTGCTGTTTATTCTGCTGATTGTGAAAGAGCCCGACCTGGGCACGGCGCTGGTGGTGGCCGGTGTGACGGCTCTGATGCTGGTGCTGGCCGGGATGGAGTGGAAGTATCTGCTGCTGGGTCTGGGAGTGTCGCTGCCGCCGCTTGCGGCATTGCTGTTGTTGGTTTCCTGGCGGCTCAAGCGTGTGCTGGTGTTTCTCAATCCCGAAGCCGATCCGCAGGGTGCGGGTTTTCACATCAACCAGTCGCTCATTGCCGTGGGCACCGGCGGGCTCACCGGCCGCGGCTATATGGAAGGCATGCAGAAGCTGTTTTATCTGCCGGAGGCCTCCACAGATTTCATCTTTGCCAACATTGCCGAGGAGCTTGGATTTATCGGATCGATTCTGATCGTGTTGCTGTTTGCGGTATTTGGCTGGCGCGGATTGCGCGCGGCGTTTCGATCGCAGGATCCATTTGCGCGGCTGGTAGCCTTTGGTATTACCACGACCATTCTGCTGCAGGCGTTTTTCAACATCAGCGTGGTGCTGTCGCTGGTGCCCACAAAAGGGATTCCGTTGCCGTTGATTTCCTCCGGCGGGACTTCGGTGTTTGTCACGCTTGCCAGCATCGGCATTCTGCTCAATATCACGCGGAAAGCGGAGTAAGAAAAGCGGGAAACAGGGACTGGGAAACAGGTTTAGGCTTGGCGAATCTGCGCGTTCTCATTGCCGGCGGCGGCACGGGCGGCCACATCATTCCGGCGCTGGCCGTCGCCCGCGAATTGGTGAAGCGGCATGGCGCCGAAGTGCTCTTCGTGGGCACCGCGCGCGGCATGGAGAGCCGCCTGGTTCCGGCCGCGGGTTTTGGGCTGCAACTGATTGAAGTGGGCCAGCTCAAAAATGTTTCGCTGATGACGCGGCTGCGCACACTGATGGATCTGCCGCGCAGCATCTTCGCTTGCCGCCGGCTTATTCGCGAGTTCAAGCCCGGCGCGGTTTTCGGCGTGGGCGGCTACGCTTCAGGCCCCGGAATGGCGGCGGCGCTTTGGACGCATACTCCGGCGATGGCTTTTGAGCCGAACGCGATGCCGGGGTTGGCGAACCGGCTAGTGGGCAAGCGCGTACAGGCTGCGGCGGTGAACTTTCCGGCGGCTGCAAAATGGTTTGCGCACTGCGAGATCACCGGCATTCCTGTGCGTCCGGAGTTCTTTGCACTTGAGCCGCCAACCAGCGCCGCTCCGCGCCTGCTCATTTTCGGCGGCTCACAAGGCGCGCGGATCTTCAATACCCATCTACCTGAAATCATTGTGCCGCTGCTTGAAGCGGTTCCCGGTCTTACAGTCCTGCATCAGAGCGGAGCGCGCAACCTGGATTCAACCTTGGCCGCTTACGCGGCAACCAATGCCGATCCTTCGCGCTGGAGGGTCGAGCCATTTCTCGATGACATGCCGGCCCGCTTTGCCGAAGCCCACCTGGTGATGGCCCGCAGCGGAGCCTCATCTGTGGCCGAGATGGCCGCGGCCGGTAAGCCCAGCCTGCTGGTCCCTTTTGCCGCTGCAGCCGATGAACACCAGAAGCGCAACGCCGAAGCCATGGTGGCCGCCGGAGCTGCCGTCATGCTGGAAGAACCGGATCTAGGCGCTCCCGGCAGGCTGCTGGAGGCACTGAGCAATCTCCTCACGAATCCAGAAAAGCTCTCGGTCATGGGAGCCGCGGCGCGAACCCAGGCCCATCCGGATGCCGCCGAGCGGATCGCAGACCGATTGGCGGCTCTGGCCGCGGGGGCACCGGTAAATTCAGGGCCGCGATAGGCGAAGGATTCATAGGGGATTTCACGGGGGATTTCATGAGATTTCCCGCACAAACACAAAGCCCGCTCGCCGAAGCGAACGGGCTTTGCTGGGGACTTCCGCAGAGATCTGGGTCAAGCTGCGGGAACCCCTAAGTTAGCGGTGTCCGCCACCGCCGCCATGTCCACCGCCGCCGCTCATGTGGCCGCCGCCACCGAAACCGCCGCGGGCTCCGCCGCCATATCCACCGCGTGCCGCAGGTGCCGCGCCGCGAGCGCCGCCAGCGTATCCACGTGCTCCGCCGGCGTAACCGCGAGCCGCGTATCCACCGCGAGCTGCGCCGCCGTAGGCTCCGCGTCCGGCATAAGCGCCGCGGGCATAACCGTAGCCGCCGCGTCCGTAACCATATCCACCACGGAATCCGTAGCTGCCGCGACCATATCCGTATCCGCCACGGCCGTAACCGTAACCACGACCCCAGCCCCAGCCGTACCAGGGGCCGACTCCGAGGAAGATGCCGCCGTTAAACCACTGCGGTCCATAGTAGCCGTAAGGCGCGCAAGCGTAGGGGTAGTAAGAGTAATAACCCCAATCGCAAGCCGGCGGACCGTAATCCATGGGAGCGGCAACCACTGCGGGGCCGATTCCAACCCCAACAGCCACTTGAGCTCTTGCTGCCGTCGTCGCGAACGGCACAGCCATCAGAAGCATTGCAAACAGAACCAGGCGAAATCTCCGCATAAATCCTCCTCGTGCTGCCCTGTCCTGTTGAACCTGGGACCCGGGGTCCATCTTCGTTCAGCACCCGCCAGCTTCCGGGCTTCTCGCCCTGCCGGCTTCTGGTATTTAGAACAGCATTCCAGCCGATTAGTTGCGGCGCCGTAGAAAAGATTCGCACCCATCCGGAGAAATGGCAAGCCTTGAGTTTGAAGGGCGTTCGTCTCGGCTGGATCGCCAGGTCCCCTCGGCCATCGTTAAGAGCAGGGCGAGGGAAGAGAAGAGGGCTTTTCCGGCAAGGAGTGTGCAATAAGTTGCACACATGCTCCTCCTGTTCTGATCTAACTAGCTCATTTTAATAACTCTGCCTTTGGCCCCCTGCTTGCATTAAGAACAGCAACCAGCTGAAATCGAGTGGAGGGGGAAATCCGGCATTCATCTGCGAATTGCCGCATCCACCCACCGCCGAAAACGACGCTTGAATCATTGGAGGCTTTTAAAGTGAAGTTGACTTGGACCAAACGTTTTGCTTTTACTACACTCTTCGCGCTGCTGATGGGCACGGCTGTTGCCGCTTCCGCAGACTCGCTCTCCGGGACACTGACTGTCGATAACGCCTTTAATCTCTATCTCAGCACATCCCCAACTGGCACCGGAACGCTGATCGCCAGCGGCAGCAACTGGCCAGCCGCGATTTCGTTTTCCGGCGTGTCCCTTACGCCCGGTACGGCCTATTATCTGCAGGTTCAGGCCGTTAACTGGAGCGAGTGGGGCGGAGTCCTCGGCAGCTTCAACTTGAGCGGTGGATCCCTGGAATTCGCCAATGGCACGCAGAGCCTGAATACTGGCACATCTGATTGGAATTATTCAGCCAGCGGTTTCGGTGTTTCCACCGGCAGTCCCGTGAGCGAAGGCGCCAATATCGGTTCCACATACCCGTGGTCGACAGATAATGGCGGTCCCATCGCCGGCATCTCTTCAAACGCTGACTGGATCTGGGGTTACGCATCCACCGGCAGCGATCCCGGCGAGACGGAGTACTTTGAGACGGAGATTTACGCCACTCCCGAGCCAGGCACCTTGTTCCTTCTGGGAACCGGTCTGCTTGGACTCGCCTGCTTGACGACGCGGAAGTTCGGCAGCAACAACGCCTGACAGTTCGCTCGCATCCCGGCTTCAATCAAAGCCGGGAAACAAAGAATGCCCCGGCCCTGATCCGGGGCATTTTTTGTGGCCGGAGCATTTTTGCTGCTTGGACGTGAATGCTACAGTGGAGTTTCGCCCTCCATGTTCACGACCTCACAGCACGTACACTTCATCGGGATCGGCGGCATCGGCATGAGCGGCATTGCCGAAATTCTGCTCAGCCTGGGCATGAAGGTCTCAGGCTCCGATCTGCGCCGCAGCGCGGTCACGGACCGGCTGGCCAGCCTGGGCGCCACGATTCATGAGGGGCATGACGCAAGTCATGTGGGTGAGGCTACGGTGGTGGTGACCAGCTCCGCTGTGAGCCCGCTGAACCCCGAGGTGCTGGAAGCGCAGACGCACAAAATTCCAGTCATTCAGCGCGCCGAGATGCTGGCTGAACTGATGCGGCTGAAATACGGCATCGCCATCGCCGGCATGCATGGCAAAACAACGACCACATCCATGGTTGCATCGGTGCTCGCAGCCGGGGGACTCGACCCCACCGTCGTCGTGGGCGGCCGCGTGGACGCGCTGGGATCGAATGCCCGCCTTGGCACAACGCAATACCTGGTGGCCGAGGCCGATGAAAGCGACCGCTCGTTTCTCAAGTTGTCGCCGATTCTGGCCGTGGTGACCAACCTCGACCGCGAACACATGGACTGCTATCGCGATATGGCTGACGTGGAGCGTGCCTATCTGGATTTCATGGACAAGGTTCCGTTTTATGGCGCGGTGACCGCCTGCGTAGACAACGCCTTGTTGAAGGGTATCTTGCCGCGCGCGCGCCGGCGCGTCTTTACCTACGGGGTTGCCGAGGATGCCGACTACCGCCTGGAATTTCTCGCCGCGGAGCTGGGACGCTTCGCGCAGTTTCTGGTTCATACCGCCGCTGGACCGCTGGGTCCGTTTGAATTGCATGTGCCCGGAAGGCATAACGTGCTGAACGCGACCGCAGCCGTAGCCATTGCCCGGCAGCTCGATGTTCCCGCGGGAAAAATTGCCGAGGGGCTCAGCCGATTCCGCGGCGTGGATCGCAGGTTCCAGTTGCGCGGCACGGCGCGCGGCGTGACGGTGGTGGACGACTACGGGCACCACCCCACCGAGATTCGCGCCACGCTGGCCGCAGCGCGCGAGTGCGGCCACAGACGCATCCATGTGGTCTTTCAGCCGCACCGGTTCACGCGTACGCTTGATCTGCTGGACGAGTTTGCCGGCGCGTTTGCCGATGCGGATACAGTGACCGTACTGCCCATCTACGCGGCCAGCGAAGAACCAATTCCCGGCGTCACCGCGGAGGCGCTGGCGGCAAGAATCGAAGGGCCGCGGACCGAATTCGTCGCGGATTTTCCCGCCGCTGCCGAAGCTGTTGCCGCCCAGGCCCTGAAAGGCGATCTGATTCTAACCCTTGGGGCCGGTAATGTGAGCCAGCTGGGGCCGCAGATTCTGGCCGCGCTCAACAGCGGCGTAGAATCGAGCTCGGCGTGAACCCGGGCCCGGGCAAAGCCCATCTGCATCGCCGTTGCTCACCGCTTAAGCTGCTGAAGAGAATGCCCGCTAAAGACAAGGCTCGCTGAGGAAAAGGATAATATTGCTGTGGCTTCGAGCATTCAGGAGCAGTTCGGCCAGATCGATATTTACGTCTTCGATCAGATTCTGCGCGGCAACATCGAGCCCGGTATGCGGGTGTTGGATGCGGGCTGCGGATACGGACGCAACCTGGTGCATCTGCTGCGCGAGGGCTGCAAGATATTTGCGCTCGACGAGAATGTCGAAGGGGTGGAGCACGTGCGCCAATTGTCCGCATCGCTCCAAACCGGATTGCCGGCGGAAAACTTTCAGGTGGGATCGATCGAGCGAATGCCGTTTCCCGATGGGTTTGCGGATGTGGTGCTTTGTAATGCGGTGCTTCACTTTGCGCGGGACGACCGGCATTTTCGCGCCATGTTGACGGAACTGTGGCGCGTGTTGAAGCCAGGCGGAATGCTGTTCTGCCGGTTGGGTTCGAGGATTGGAATGGATTTTGAGCGCATCCGCGGCAATGTATTCAAGATTGCCGACGGCTCGGAGTGGTTCCTGGTGAACCAGGACATGCTGCTGGGCTTGACCGACGAGATGAACGCCGTGCTTGTGGATCCGCTGAAGACGACTATTGTTCAGGATTATCGCTGCATGACGACCTGGGTGTTAAGAAAGCGAAGAGGCTGAACGCGGTTGCAAGATCGAAATAAAAATCCGCTTCGGGACTCGTCATTTTCTAGACTGAAAAATCGAGTGCGCCTGCATCTTGAAACTCAATAGAACGCGCCACCCGCCTGGGTGGAGTGGAGGATGCCGGCTTCGACGGAGAGCTTGTATTGGGTTGCGTCGCCGGTCCAGGTTTTCAGATTGAAGGCGTGGCCGGGGCCGACTTTCTGCACGGTGACATCGCGAAACGCGAGCGGCTTGCCCGGTTGCAGATCGTCAACGAAACCTTTCGTCAACAGGAAATAAGCGCTGCCATGGCCGATCACCGTTGCGTGCCCATCCGGGTCGGCTAGCACCGCGACGCCTTGTTCAACGCCGATGCCGCGAATTCTTGAGTCCCTTCCCGGTGTTGACTTCCCGTCAGGCTGGGTGAGCCGCGCCAGGAAAACCAGCAGCCGGCCCATGCGGTTGCGCCGGGCGAAGTGCGAGTCGATGAGGACGCCTTGCAGTATGGGAATCTTCAGGAAGTTGCGGTCGAGTGTGATGCGCGGGCCGAATGGATTGGCGAGCGCGGTTTTGGTGTCGAGATCCGGGCCGTCGGGTTTATCGCTTTGCGCGGTGTAGGCGTACTGGCCCAGCACCGCCAGGCCGGCGCTGGTGCCGCCAATCGGCACGCCGCGGGCGATGGCGTCGTTGAGCGCCGCTTGCACCGGCGTTCCTTGCCAAAAGTTGACGTAGTTGGCCTGATCCCCGCCGGCGATAAACAGGGCTGAAGCATCGCGAATGGCCTGCGCAACAAACGGGTCGAGTGCGGCGGCGCGGTTGGAAATGACGATGGTCGCGACAGAGTTCAAATGGCAAAGCTTCTGGATGTAGGGGTTGTAAGCGTCGTCGCCGGTGGCGCGCAGCACCAGCAAGTCACCGCCTCCGGCGTGGCTGCAGAGCCAGTTGAAGGCTTCGTCGAGATCGGCGCCGCCACCCATCAGGGCATAGCCGGGTCGTGGCGTTGTCGTGATATTGACTGCGTTGCCCAGGCGGAAGTAGCGATAGGCGGGTGTGGTTTGGGCCGACGCGGCCAGCGCGGCAGTGACGCTAAGAAGCAACAAGGCGGAAAGCCAAAGTCGTGAGCGGGGCATGTGGGTAGCTTATTCGATCTCCGGGAAAAGGCGAGAATTCGTGGCGTGCCGTCCTGGCCATAAGACCGAGACCGTCACGAGAGTCGGGCACTTGGCGCGGCAGCCCGTCGCACAGCCCGGGGTCTGATCTTTTGCGTCAAGTGCCTCAGGCGGCGTGGACGCGCTCGACAGCGAGGCGCAGGCCCATCGCTTTGAGGACGGCGGACAGGCTGCGGAGCTCGGGGTTTCCCTGCTCAGATAAAGTGCGGTAGAGCTGGGTCGGGTTCAGGTTAGCCTTTTCTGCCACGGATTGCACACCGCCAAAGGCCTTGGTCATCTGACGCAGGGCGATGAGCAGTTCGCCCTGTTCTCCGTCTTCGAGAATGCTGTTCAGCAACTCCACGGCATAGGCAGGATCGTCCTTGAATAGTTCTGCCATGGCTTCATCGTGATTTCGGTCCTTCATTCCTTATTCCTCCGTTGCCAGTCCAGCCAGTATTCACAAGCTCGGTCGATATCCGAACTTTGCGTTCGCTTATCGCCTCCGCAAAGCAACAGAACTAGCTGAGCGCCCGCTATGGCGTAGTAAATCCGATAGCCCGGGCCCACGTCGATGCGCGCTTCCCACACGCCGTCGCGGCAGAACTTGTGGTCGCCAAAGTTGCCCCAATTCCATCCGGTTGATTCTGCGGTCGACAACAATTCTTGCTTTTATATCGCGCAGCCGCCCGCGCCACTGCATGAAGACGTCCTTATCGCGCCCCGTCAGGTAATGGCGAATTTCGTACACAGTTTTAGCATCGTTTATAAACGAATTTCTGTCAAACCGAACTGCTGTCGGGCGAGGATCACCTTGGCGCAAACCGGAACCCATCCCGGCGCTTTATGTGGGAAGGCGCGGAACGGGACCCCTCGCCTGAATTGTTAAAGTTTTTTGCTAGCCCGGTCACCGTTGTTTCTTGTTTCCAGCCCCGTTACAACCTGGATTCCCCCCGCTCTAACTGCGGGAAAAAGCATATAGTGTGCAGCCTATAGTGAAAGCTGGCGACTCTTCACGACCCTGCTCAGGCGTGGCTAACCAAGGTAGAAATCAATCCCGGCCTCTGATTTGGGAGGATGAAACGCCCGGCGAATCCCGCTTCCGGCGCGTGCAGGCGGGTGTGCCTCCGAATGGGCGCGCACTTCCCGGCATGCCGCTGGAGATGAGAGACCCGGACGACGACGACTCCTTGCGCGATGGCGGGGGACGCTTTGGCGGCTCACGTTTCGGCGGAGAGCGATTTGGCGCGTCCAGTGGGCAATGGTGGCGTCCTGCTTCAACCGCCGGGCGGGTTTTTCTGGGTTTGGGCGCTCTCACAGTCCTGGCTGGATGCATGACTGGTGTTTTCGCGCTGAAGACTTATCTCGGTCGCGACTCCCGTTTCCGCATAGCCGGAGCCGGCAATATTGAGGCCACCGGTCTCAACGAAGTTAGCCGTGCGGAGATGCTGCCGGTCTTTGGCGAAGACATTGGCCGCAACATCTTTTTTGTTCCGCTGAGCGAGCGCCGCAAACAACTGGAAGCCATTCCCTGGGTGCAGCGGGCAACAGTGATGCGCCTGTTGCCGGACCAGATTCGCGTCTCAGTGGTGGAGCGGCAGCCGGTGGCGTTTGTGCGCCAGGGCCAGCAGATCGGCCTGGTCGACGCGGACGGCGTACTGCTCAACATGCCGCCGGCGATGATGGCCCAGCATCATTACTCATTTCCGGTGGTCACGGGCCTGGACCCTCAAGAGCCGTTGTCTATGCGCAGGGCGCGGATGGCCGTGTACGAGCGCCTGCTTGCAGAGCTGGACTCCAATGGACAGCATCTTTCCGAACAGCTTTCCGAGATCGATCTGACAGATCCGCAGGACGCCCGCGTGTTGTTGCCTGAGCAGGGGACAGACATTCTGGGCCACTTCGGCGAAGACCGTTTTCTGGAACGCTACCAGCGCTACAAGGCGCATATCGCCGAGTGGCGGCAGCAGTATCCCAAGCTGGCCGCGGTAGATTTGCGCTACGACAATCAGGTGGTGCTGGAAATGACGCCAGGCACGAATGCCGTGGCCGCGGCGGTGGGAGACGACAGCGCCACTGCACCAAGCCAGAACGCGCCAAGCCACACTGCAACCCTGGCCAAGCCTTCGCCGGAGATACCGGCAGCAAGCCCGCTCACCGCCGGTACCACCGCCATTGCAACACAAGCCCGGCCGGCAGCGGTCGTAAAGCCCGTGCGAGCGATGGTCACGCAGGCAAGCGCAAAGCGGGCCGCGGCAAACCGGCCCAAAACTTCGTCGCCGAAAGCAGTCTCGGTTGAGGTGCTCGCAGCACGGCAGCGTGAAGCCAGGCAGCGCGCGGCCAGGCTTAGGACCGCACGCGACAAGGCGGGACGAGAAAAGAAGCACGCGGCCGTGCAGCACGCCGCGCTCAACGTGAATCGGCATAAAACCTCTCCATCAACCCAACCGGCAGCGTCCGTGGCCGAGGGGCAGTGAGCGCATGAGCCAGAAGCAGGACAACCTGATCGTCGTGTTGGACATTGGCAGCGCGCATACACGTGTTCTCGCGGGGGACCTGAACGAGGGTGCGCTGCGCTATCGCGGGCACGGCGTGATTGAGTCGGCGGGCATGCGCAAAGGGCTCATCAGCGATCTGTCTCCGGCGGCCAAAGCCGTGAAGGCAGCCAACGAGCAGGCTGAACACATGGCCCGCATCAATATCGATGAGTGCGCCGTAGGCGTAGGCGGCCCGCACATTCGCGGCATCAATACCAATGGCGGCTTTGAACTGGGCAGCCGCATGCGCGAGATTACCCGCGACGATGTGCGCACCGCCGTCGAGCGTGCGCGCGCGGTTGAACGGCCTCCGGACCGCGAGATTCTTCACCTGTTGCCGCGGCAGTTCATCCTTGATGGCCAGCCCGGAATCTTCGATCCCGTGGGCATGGTGGGCGCGCGTCTCGAAGTCGACCTGCACATCGCAACCTGCTCCGGCAGCGCGCTGCAAAGCACGGTGACCTGCGCCAACCGTGCGGGACTCGAGGTTACAGAAGCCGTTCTCGAGTCCATTGCATCCGCTGAAGCCACACTCTCCGCCGACGAGCGCGAGCTGGGCGTATGCCTGCTCGATATTGGCGCGCACTCCAGCGATCTCGCTGTATTTTTTGAGGGAGCCGTTGCCCACACCGCATCGGTGCCCATCGGCGGCGCGCACTTCACCAACGATCTTGCCGTGGGCCTGCAGATGCCGCTGGCGCAGGCTGAAGAACTCAAGCGCCAGTATGGTCACGTCGTCGTCACGTCTGTCCCGCAACTGGCAGAGATTGAAATCGCCAATCCGCAGCCGCAGTCGCTGCGCTTGCGCGCCATTGCCGAAATCCTGGAGCCACGCGCGCGCGAGCTGCTCTATTTCGTGAAAGAGAGTCTGCGCCAGGGCGCGGTGTTCGAGGCGCTCGGCGCCGGCTGCGTGCTCACCGGCGGCGGCTCCATGTTACCCGGCATGCTGGACGTGACGGAGAGCCAGCTTCGGGTGCCGGCGCGCACCGGTCTGCCCGTGCGCCTCTCACACATGCCCGGTGAACTGGTTCATCCTGGATTCTCAACAGCCATCGGAATGCTTTTGTACGCTCACCGCACGCGCGTAACGCGGGCGGCGGAAAACAATAGTCTGCGCGCCAAGCTGCGCGCCATATTTGCAGCCAGTTTTTAACCCAACAGGAGGCGGAGCCGCTATGGAAAACGAAAGCAAGCAAGCCGGAGAGATGCGCATTCAATATCACGATGAGCCCGTGCGCGGCGCCCGCATCAAGGTGATCGGCGTGGGCGGCGGCGGCGGCAATGCCGTCAACCGCATGATCCAGGCCCGCATGGAGGGCGTGGAGTTCATTGCCGCCAACACTGACGTGCAGGCGCTCAAGCTGTCGCAGGCGCCCGTCAAATTGCAACTCGGCGTCCGCCTCACCAGCGGCCTCGGCGCCGGAGCCAACCCCGACGTGGGCCGTCGCGCCGCGCTTGAAGACTCGGAAAAAATCATTGAGGCTCTCGAAGGCGCGGACATGGTCTTCGTCACCGCCGGCCTCGGCGGCGGCACCGGCACAGGCGCCGCACCGGTGATTGCCTCGCTGGCCAGCGAGATGGGCATCCTCACTGTTGCGGTCATCACGCGTCCCTTCGCCTTTGAGGGCAAGCGCCGCCTGCAGCAAGCCGAGCGCGGCATGAAAGAGCTGCTTGAGAGCGTCGATACCATGATCGTGATTCCCAATGAGAAGCTGCTGGTTGTGGCTCAGGACGCCGGCTTCTTTGAGAGTTTCCGCATTGCCGACGACGTGCTCCGCCAGGGCGTGCAGGGCATCAGCGACATCATCACCATCAGCGGCATCATCAACCGCGACTTTGCCGACGTGAAAACCACCATGGCCGGCATGGGCCACGCCGTCATGGGCACGGCCATCCGCTCCGGCGCACACCGCGCGGTTGAAGCGGCGCAGGCCGCCATGGCTTCGCCGCTGCTTGAGGCCGGCGCTATTGACGGCGCGCGCGGCATCCTCATCAACATCACCGGATCGAGCTCGCTGAAGCTGTCTGAGGTAAACGAGGCTTCGTCGCTGATTCAGTCTGCGGCCCATGAAGACGCCAACATCATTTTCGGCGCGGTGCTTGACGAGAAGATGGAAGACGAAGTCAAGATCACCGTCATTGCCACCGGCTTCCGCGACCAGATGCCGGAGCGGCGCGCGCGCATGTTGAGCATCGGCGAAGTCACGGTAGCCGAAGAGCCGGTCGTTTCCGTGCCGGTCGTCGCACCCGGCAACTGGATGAACGAGCCTGCGGTCCCCGTCGTCGCGAAGGCTCCGGCTCCGGCGCCGTTTCTCAGCGAGGTTGAAGAGGATGAGTCTGACACCGCGGAATCTGACGAGGCGTTTTTCTTTGCCTCTTCAACTGCTTCTACGGTCGGGAAGGTGAGCGTTTCGGCCAAAGCTACCCAGGCCCCGGTTATTCCCGAGCCCCTGTTCGAGCCCGATTTCGGTTCTGGATTTGTGGCCGGACGCGCAAAAGGAGAACCGGAGCTGGTGGCAGCCGCAGCTAGGCCACAGTTTGCCGAGATGTCCGAGGAGCCGTTATACACGCCGCTGCCCAGAGATTACGCATCCGATTTTGGGAACGGCGGTCGGGCTGGTGCGGAGGCGGAAGAACATCGCGCCCAGCCAGCCACCGCGGTTTTTCCTGAAACAGAAGAAGAAGCGCAAAGAGATTTGGATACGCCTGCATTCCTGAGGCGGTTGCGGTTCTAAAATGGAATTGGGGGAGCCCCATCGTGGGCTTTCCCCTTTGGAATCCGAAAGCTGGGACCTGTATAGTGGCTTTATAGCCACGGGGAAGCAAGCCGTCCCCCGGAAGTGCAATAGCGGCAGTGTCGTTCTTCCGTATACTATGCAAGCAATTACCGTCTTATCGTTTGGGGTCCTCATTTTTTGGGCTGGTTGAGATTGCGCCTCTGTCCGGCGCATTTGCGTGTCGCATGGCATGTTGCATTGCAGGGAAAAACTAGCCCGTTCGCGGCCTTGACTGAATGAGCACGCGAAATGGCCGATAGGCAAGAAGTGCGCCGCCCCCCAGTCGGATGCATGGCACGAACTTCATGGTTGAGAGGATGTAGGCGGAATGAAGACTTCGCGCATTTGGGCATTCGGATTGGTTCCCGCCTTGCTTATCGCAGGCTTAGTCACAGCACACGCAGCGCCGTTGGACGTGCCGCATAGTTTGCATCACACCCGGACCGGAGCTCGGACCGGCGCATCGCATCTTTCGGAGTCGCATCGCCGCCATACCGGCGCCCACACCGCGGCCCGCACTGCAAGGCCGGCCGGCAAATCTACTGCTCATAAGACAGCCGCCAGCATCGTGGCCAAAGCCGCGCCAGCCGGGCGCAGAGCGAGGCTCACCTCACACGGCGCCGTAGCCACTGCCCGCCGGGCCTCTTTGACCACCCATCGTCATCGTTATTTTGAACGCTTTACCGCCAGTTCCTTTGCCAGCGGAGACATCTTCGCCGGCGATGTGACCACCGGCGAAGACCCCGTCGTTCGCCAGGCCGCCATTGACGCGCTCGACGGCATGAACGGCACCGCCGTGGTGATCGATCCATCCAATGGCCGCATCCTGGCCATGGTCAACCAGAAGCTTGCTCTTTCTCCCGGCGCCGAGCCCTGCTCCACCATTAAGATCACCGTGGCCATGGCCGCGCTCTCTGAGGGGCTGGTTACACGCGATACCATGGTGCAGCTTCCCGGCTTCCGCATGAATATGACCACTGCGCTGGCCAAGAGCAACAATCTCTACTTTGAAGAACTGGGCCGCGAACTGGGTTTTGAGCGCGTGCGCCACTATGCCAACGAGTTTGGGCTCGGCGAACTGGCCGGCTACAACATTCCCGGCGAACAGTTGGGCGAATATCCTGACCATCCGCTGCCCGCATCGGAGGGCGGCGTAGGCCGCATGTGCAGCTTCGGACAGGGCGTATCGCTCACCCCGCTGCAACTGGGCGCTTACGTGGCTGCCCTGGCCAACGGCGGAACGCTTTACTACCTGCAGCACCCCACGACACCAGCCGAGATAGCTGCTTTCGAACCCAAGGTGAAGCGGACCCTCGACATCGCCAAATACGTTCCGGAAATGCAGGACGGCATGGCCGGCGCGGTCGAGTATGGAACCGCCCGCCGCCTGAGCGCCAACTTTCACGACTTTCCCGTCTTCGGCAAGACCGGCACCTGCTCGGATAATGGAACGCGGTTCGGCTGGTTTACCTCCTACGCCGATTCGCCCCAGGGCAGCCTGGTGACGGTCTTCTTCCTGGAAGGCGGCCGGCCCACCTTCGGTCCCCGCGCGGCGGAATTGACGGGCGAGTTCTATAAGAACCTGGCAGATCGCAACTACTTTGCCGCCAAGGGCCAGCAGGAAGCGCAGGCTGCCACACCGATTGCCACGGCGCAACCCACCGAGCAGCCACTTTCCACACCAGTCAGCGCACAACAGCTTCCCAGGTAAATCCGGCCGATCTGTTTCAGGGTTTCACCCAAAAGCCGCCTTCGAGCGGCTTTTCTGTCGATTGGCAACAGCATCTGGTTGGAACCGTGGCCAGCGCCGGGCAACGGCGCCGAGATCAGGTCGATATGGACTGCGCTCGACACGATCCAAGACCCACCGGAAGCAGACGGTTCGTAAGCGATGAAGCGAAATCCGCTTCTGTAACATCCGATAGTATAAGAAGGCCCGCTCGCCGCTTTCTCAACACGCCGTTTTTGAAGATGAGAAGGCAAGACCGAGAAAGCAAGACCGAAGCCGAGACCAGGAGAGCGGGCGCTTCAGAGCTTTTCCGGAGGTCCAGATTTTTCCTTGCTTCTCAAACGCACGCAAATTCTTCCCTTGGCCGTGGTCCTCTTGGTCGCGGCCTGCTGCCGTCCGGCCCTAGCGCAGGAGCGCGCCATGTCTGCCGAGGATCAGAAATACGCCATTGCTCTTCTCCGTGAAGCCTATGCGGCATTCAATCGCGACGACATTGCCGCGGCAGTCAAGTCGCTCGATCCGCAGATCGAATGGACCGAGCCTGCGGAATTTCCGGGCGGAGGGACCTATCACGGGCCGTCGGAGGTAGCCGGCTATCTATCCGCTTCGCGCGCCGGATGGGCGGAAGGCGCCAGCGAGCCGGAGAAGTTTCTTGTTCACGATCATCGGGTGGTGGTCTTTGTTTATGCGCGCTTCCGGTTAAAGGGCAGCGATGCGTGGAACGAAGTAAGATTGGCCGATGTGTATACCTTCCTAGACGGCACACCGATCCAGATGCGCGCCTTTGCCGACAGAGCCGCGGCGCTTGACTGGGCCGGGGTCAAACACTGAAACGAAAGCTCAACTGAAGAGGAAACCATGGAACTCCCCATCCACGTCTTGCTCGTCTACGGCTACCTGCTGCTCTTTGCCTGGATTCTGGTGGAGCAGTTCGGCATTCCTCTGCCGGCGACGCCTATTCTGCTGGCTGCCGGCGCGCTTTCGGCCGAGGGTCAGCTCAGGTTTTCCCTGGCGCTCGCGTCCGGGGTGATCGCGGCGCTGACGGCCGATAGCACATGGTTCCTGATTGGCCGCAAATATGGGCATCACGTTCTGCGCCTGCTGTGCAAAATGTCCATGGAGCCCACCATCTGCGTCCGACGCACGCAGGACTCGTTTGGCCGCCGCCGCGAGGTTACGCTCATGATCGCCAAATTCGTTCCCGGCCTGGCCACTCTGGCTCCGCCCGTAGCCGGTCAGAACGGCATGGCCTATGGCAGGTTTCTGCTCTTTGACGCTATTGGAGCAACAATCTGGGTTGGCGCTCTGCTGGCCGCCGGCCGGCTGTTTGGCGATGCGCTCAAGCGCGATCCCACGCTGCTGAACTGGGCGGGAAGGTTCTCCGGAGCGTTGCTGGTGCTGGGCATTCTCGGATTCTTTGTGGCGCGCGTCTTTCGCCGCCGCCTGGTGCTCAAGGAACTGGCCGCGGCGCGGCTGGAGCCGGAGGAACTGAAGCGGCAGCTCGATGCAGGAGAGCCGGTCTACATTGTGGACCTGCGCCATCCGCTGGAACTGTTGCCGGATCCGTTCACGCTGCCCGGCGCGCTCCACTTCTCGCCCGACTCGCTGGCCGCACGGCACCTCGAGATTCCACGCGACCGTGACATCGTGCTCTTCTGCACCTGCCCCAGCGAGGCCACGGCGGCCAAAACCGCCATGACTCTGGTCAAACTCGGCATCGAGCGCGTGCGTCCCCTGCGCGGCGGATACGACGAATGGAAGCGGTTGGGCTTCCCGGTCGACGCGGTCAAAATGGCCAAGCCGCCGCTCCAACCCGCCCGAACGCTTTAAGCTGGAGAGTTACACGGCGGCTGCTGCCGTGGAGGAGTACTCCCTTGGCTTACGACGATCTGCGCGACTGGATCAAAGCACTTGAAAGAGCGGGCGAACTGAAGCGCATCCACGAAGAAGTTTCGCCCGAGCTCGAAATCACGGAAATTACCGACCGCGTGTCGAAAATCGGCGCGAAAGCGGGTGCCAAGGGAAGCGCGAAATATGCTCCCGGCGGCCCCGCGCTGCTGTTTGAAAACATCAAAGGCCATCCCGGCCACAAAGTTCTGATCAATCAGTTCGGCAGTGAGCGGCGCATGGCGCTGGCCCTGAACGTGGAGCGGCTCGACGAGATCGCCGAACGCATCAAGGGCCTGATGAACGTGAAAGCGCCGGAAGGCCTGTTCGACAAGCTCAAAATGCTTCCGCAACTTGGCGCGCTCACGAGCGCATTTCCTAAAACCGTCAGCGCTAAAGAGGCGCGCTGCAAGGAAGTGATTCTCAAATCCAACTTCGATCTCAACCAGTTTCCGATTTTGAAGTGCTGGCCGCATGACGGGGGACGCTTCATCACTCTGCCCTGCGTGCATACGCGCGACCCGCGCACCGGCAAGCGCAACATCGGCATGTATCGCATGCAGGTCTACGACGGGCAGACGACAGGCATGCACTGGCAGCGGCAGAAAGTAGCTGCCGAGCATTATCGCGAGGCGCTGCGTGGGGCTGTGGCTTCGGCTTCCGACGCCGATCCATTGGTGGCGCGCGTAGCCGCCATGGCTGAGTCGGCTGGCGGAGCGGTCAGCATTCCAGACGGTCCCATCGGCGGGCTGCCGCAGGTGGCAATGGGCAATCTGAAAGGCTCGCGGCTTGAGGTTGCTGTCGCTATCGGCACTGACCCGGCAACGACATTTTCCGCCATCGTTCCCGCGCCGCCGGAAGTGGAAGAGTTCATGATTGCCGGCTTCCTGCGCGGCAAGTCCGTCGAAATTGTTCGATGCGAAACCGTTGATTTAGAGGTTCCGGCTCACGCGGAAATCGTCCTCGAAGGATACGTCGAGTTGGGCGAGCTGCGCGGTGAGGGTCCGTTCGGCGACCACACTGGCTTTTACACTCTTACGGACGAGTACCCTGTCTTCCACCTGACGTGCATTACGCACCGCAAGGACCCCATCTACGCTGCCACCATCGTCGGCAAGCCGCCTATGGAGGACGCATGGATGGGCAAGGCCGTAGAGCGCATCTTTCTGCCGGCGATGAAGATGACTATCCCGGAAATCATCGACATCAATTTACCGGTCGAGGGCGTATTCCACAACCTGATGCTGGTGTCGATCAAGAAAAGTTATCCGGGCCAGGCGCGCAAGGTGATGAACGCCATCTGGTCTTTGGGCCAGGCGATGTTCACCAAATGCATCATTGTGGTCGACGAAGACTGCGACGTGCAGGACATTGGCGAGGTGACGCTGCGCGTGACCAACAACATTGATCCGGAGCGCGATATTCAATTCACGCTCGGCCCCATTGACTCGCTGGACCATGCGTCGCGTTTGCCCAATTACGGATCGAAGATTGGCATTGACGCCACGCGCAAATGGAAGGCCGAAGGCTTCGAGCGGCCCTGGCCGGCGATGATTGAAATGGATCGCGCGACTAAAGCGAAGGTCGATGCGCTATGGAGCAAGCTGGGGCTGTAGCCGGATACCAGGCTATGCGAATATGATGCCTCCAGAAGAACATCCCAAATGATTCTGCTCGATAATTCCATTCCACGCGATTGGTTCGATTGGTCGAATTCCGGCGTGGGAATCGTCAGCCTGGCATTCACGCTCTGGGCAGTTCGGCAGGCCACTGGCGCGAAAACCGCCGCTCAAGATGCTCGTCAAGCTGTTTATAGGCGGGATGCATCGGACGACGTAAGGAGACTTGAACGGATTGCATTCAATCTTCTAACGGCCATTGAGACGGATCAGGACGATCTCGCAAGCCATCAAGCGCGTGATTTTATCGCCGAGTGTCTGAACGTTCGCGAACATCATCGAGCACGGCTCCGGACAAACGGAGGTAAACTGGACGTGGCGTTTACTCTTGTAAGTGCAATATCCAGGGAAATACAAAAAACCGAAGCCAGCCGAAGCGCCCTGATTGAGATCGCGCAAAGGGTTGTTGGCGATATGAGCAGTCTGTCTGGCATTTTGAGCCGAAGTATTGAAGAGGAGGAACAATGAGCGTAGAGGAGACGGCGATTCGGCTTGCTGGTAAACTGGCGCAACTCACTGCGGGAGGTAAGCTTCAATGGAAGGCCGCCGGTCCGCTGGGGCCTTGGGGGGAACGGCCTGGGCAGGTATTCAAGGCTTCGGTGGACGATGGAACGTTTGCTCAAATTGCAGAGATTCCGCTCCCTAAATCCTTGATTACCTCTTACTACTTCGGTGTTGCAGAGGGGAATCCGGAGTTATTTGAGGTCTGCGTTCAAGGCCGTCCCGATGAAATCCTTGGGGTATTTGCTGAGGGCTATCCTGCCGATCCTACGGAGGAAAAGCTCAAACTGTTGAGCACTTTGAAGGATTTATACGCGGCAGCACGCGACAGCGCCAAAGGAAACCGGCAAAAGGTGGAAAAGTTTGAACAGCTTCTGGAGCGGTTGGCTTAGCAGTGCAACGACTCGGCTGGATATTTCTTATATTCTACCTGGCGTCATTCCAGGCATACGCCGCCCCTCCCACTGACTTCGGCACCGATCTCCGTGGACAGCCTGTCCGCCGGCTTGCCGGTTCCGGCGTGCGCGTGGTGGTGCTGTTTTTTGCGGCCACGGACTGCCCTATCGCCAACCGTTATGTGCCGGAGATTGCCCGGCTGACGAAGCAGTATTCCGCCCAGGGCGTCCACTTCTGGTGGGTCTATCCCAATCCGGGCGAGACAGCTCAAGTGGTCGCCAGCCACAACCGCGACTACGCAATCACCGGCGATACGATTCTTGACCCGAAACTGAGCCTCGTCGCTCGCGCCCATGCAACCGTCACGCCCGAGGCTGCTGTCTTCCTGGTTCAGGGCGGCGAATTGCGCGAGGTGTACCACGGCCGCATCGACGACCGCTACATCTCGCTCGGCCAGCAGCGCCCGCAGCCTGAGCACCATGAACTGGAGACGGCCATCACCGCGGCGCTGGCCGGCAAACCTGTCCCACAGCCTGGAGGGCCGCCCGTCGGCTGCTCCATCGTCTTCCTGCAGTGATGAAGAATCTCCGCATTCTGGCCTTGGTTCCGCTGCCGGCATTGTTTTTCTATGTGCTCTGCCGCCCGCCCGCCAAGATACACGCAGCGCCTGCGGCAACCAGCCAGGATCCACCCGCCTTTACCGTGCCGGGAACAGCAACCGAGACATGGTCCCACGCCATCGCGCCGCTGCTCTATAAAAACTGCACCACCTGCCATCATCCCGGCGGCGCGGGACCGTTCAGCCTGCTGACCTATGCCGACGCTCGCCGTTGGGCTCCGCAGATACTTATCGTTACCCAGTCGCGCTTCATGCCGCCCTGGCTGCCGGAGCCGGGCTATGGCGACTTCGCCGATGTGCGCCGTTTGACCGATGAAGAGCAGGCGCTCTTGAAGCGATGGATCAAGGGTGGCATGCCCGAGGGCGATCTGGCCGCCGCGCCTGCTCCGCCGCACTACGACACCGCCTGGCAACTGGGTAAGCCCGACCTGATTCTCGAAACCGCGAAGCCTTTCACGCTGCCTGCAGGCGGAACGGATGTTTTTCGCAATCTCATCATGCCCTATCCGCTCAAGGAGACGCACTATGTCAGGGCCATGGAAATCCGGCCCAACCCGCCACGCGTGGTCCACCATGCCAACCTGCTCATCGACCGCACCGGCAGTCTGCGCCGCGCTCATCCCGCTGACTGGCAAGGCGGCGTGCCGGGCATGGAACTGCTCATGGATGCGGGTAATCGTTTCGACCCCGATAGCCATTTTCTGTTTTGGAAGCCGGACACGCCGGCCCTGGTTGAGCCCGAGGGAATGCCCTGGCGGTTGGACCCAGGCAACGATCTGGTGCTCAATACTCACATGAAGCCTTCCGGCAAGCCCGAGACGGTCACCGCGCAGGTGGGCCTCTACTTCACCAAGGACCCGCCGGTTCACCTGCCCATGCTGTTGCAACTGGATGGCGACGATCAACTCGACATTCCCGCCGGCGACGTCAGCTTCGTCGTGCAGGATTCGCTCAAGCTGCCTGTCGATGTCGAAGTGCTTGGCGTCTATCCGCACGCGCACTACCTGGGCCGCGATCTTGAAGGCTGGGCCATTCTGCCCAACGGCGAAAAGAAGTGGCTGGTGTGGATCAAGGACTGGGACATCAACCGCCAGTCGGTCTATCACTACCGCCAGCCGGTGCAACTGCCGGCCGGCACGGTGCTGCACATGAAGTACACATACGACAACTCGCCTGACAATCCGCACAACCCAGACTCGCCGCCGGTGCGCGTCCGGGCAGGGAATCGCTCGACGGATGAGATGTCGCACCTCTGGTTGCAGGTGTTGCCGGTGAACACCCCTGCCAACGCGCCCGATCCGCGATTGCTGCTTGAAGAGGCGTGGATGCGCAACCGGCTGGCCAAATCTCCGCGGGATCGTGTCAGCCTCTATAACCTGGCGGCGGCGCTGGCCGGGGAGGGTAAATTCACGGCCGCCGCCCAGGCCTATGAGCAGGAGTTGAAGCTGGAGCCATCTAATGCGCGCACGCTCACTGCGCTGGGCGCGGCGCTCGAGGGCGCGGGGCAACTCGAGCAGGCGCGGCAGCGCTACCAGAGCGCTATCGCTATAGCTTCTCCGGCCGATTTCGGCGGCTGCGACGCGCGCTTCGACCTGGCGCGGCTTGCAGTTCGGCAAGCGCAGTATGCGGAGGCGGAGAAAGAATTCCGCGCGCTGCTGGCCGCCTGCCCGGAGGATGCTGAGACACGCAGCGGCCTGGGTGCGGCGCTGCTGGGCGCGGGCAGTACAGATGAGGCAGCGAAAGAGTTCCGCCGCGCGCTGGAGTTGGACGCGGGAGACTTCACGGCGCTTTACAACCTTGGAGTGATCGCCGCCGGAGCGAACCAGCCGGATCAGGCGGTGAAACTATTGCAGTCCGCTTTGCGCGCATGGCCGGCCTCGCCCGATGCGCATGAGAAGC
The DNA here is from genome assembly GCA_036489415.1 of Occallatibacter sp. Classification (GTDB taxonomy): domain Bacteria; phylum Acidobacteriota; class Terriglobia; order Terriglobales; family Acidobacteriaceae; genus Telmatobacter. Next base: position 38,362 of record DASXFS010000013.1, read on the forward strand.
TGGCCGCGGCCTATGCGCAAACGGGCCGCATGAGTGACGCACTGGCCGAGCTGCGCTCTGCCGCCTCGCTCGCGCCGAATGACGCCCAGGTGCATTCCTCGCTGTCGCAAGTTCTCGATGCGCAGGGTCAGTCCGAAGAGGCATTTGCCGAACAGAAGCGAGCCCTGGAACTTGACCCGCAAGACGCCGACGGCTGGAACAACCTCGGCGCTCTGCTGGCACGTGGCGGCCAGACTGCCGCAGCCCGCGCGGCCTTCGAGCACGCCTTGCAGATTCAGCCGGGCCATGCCCAGGCCAAAGCCAATCTTGCCCGGCTCGCCGCCGGCAAGTGAGCCCGCAACAGCCTCAGCCTCAATCTTGTTTCAATCCCCGAACCACAACAAGCAATGGCCTGCGGCTGCCGGTCAGTCTCCGCACTCTGGTATACCTGAAACCATGCGGGTTGTTTTCCCTTGGCGCGTCGCCGGTTTCGTGTTCGCCGTATTCTCTGTCTTAACTCCCTTGCGCGCCCAGCAGGGCCCCGATCCTTTTCGCTGGATGGATTTCCACTCGACGAAGGATCAGGATGTCATCGTATGGGTCACGCGGGCGCTGGCGGTCGAGAACTGGACCGCAATCCGCGAGATCGGCGTGCAGTACGATGCGGCGCTGGTGGTTACCACGAATCGAGCCACGCCTCAGTCGCCGCCCAACGCGGACACCTTTACGATATGGAGCGTTTCGCTCACCAACCATGCGCTCACACAACTGGTGAAGGGCGTAAACCTGCGCTGGCTGGACTGGATGACCTTTGCCGAAGGCGAGCCGCAGGAGCTGGCCGCGCTCTACGACACTTGCGCAGGATGCACGCCGGACACCTATTTCACCGCCTTCTACTATGACCTGCGCGCGCACACCTGGGCAGCCCGCTGGATGCGCGGTGGCCGGGGAGTGCCGGTATGGAGCGCAAACGGGCCGCCAGGAGTGGACTGGACCCAGGTATACGCCGGCCTCGCCGAACCCAATGGCCGCGAATTTATTTGCACCTGGAGCCGCTTCGACTACGGCAAGCAGAAGCCGGCGGAAGACTACGTCTACCGCTACGATCTGGATCCTCTCAGCGGCCTTGAGCGTACCCAGTTGCTGAGCGGCAAGGAGGCCGATGCCATGAAGCAGCGCGTCTGCCGCGCCGGCGAAGCTCTGCCTGGGCTGGCGCGAGGCCAGGACTCCGCGCTGTGCCAGGAACTTGTCAATCCGCGCCCGGCACGCAAGCCCATCACCACCCCGCCGGCAAACAATCACGGCAAGTCCACGCCGCCTGGCTCTCGTCATTAAACAGCTTGGACATTTTCAAATCAAGTGTGAACGAGACTTCGGGTGCCCCATCCTTTCCGCGCCTTTTGCGGAAAGGGTGGGAGGCCGCAACTCTTTTCTCGGTCGGTCCAGGCCCCAACCTAAATAGCTCATCCGCAAAGCTTTGCAGTTTTGTGTTCGCCCCGCGCCAGTTGCGTGGCATACACTGGAGAGCCGTGGCCCTCTGGAACTGCTGGACCACATCGGACGATCGGACCGCATCCAAGGTCCTGAAGAGAGAACTGGAGAGAGAACTTATGAATCGTTTTCCCCGATTTGCGCCCTTTGCTCTGCTTGCCCTGGCGGTTTTGCTTTCCACCGCCGGATGCAAATCGAATCAGAACGCCGCCAATAACGGCCAGAACGCGGCCGATAATGGCCAGGCGGCCACGCCGGATTCGTCCGATCCAGCATCGGCGAATCTCGCCCCGGTTTCAAGCGATACGAGCGCCGCACCGAGCGCTTCCGCTCCGGCGCCAGCCGCATCCAGTGCTGCTCCGGCTCCAGCGCCAGCCGCTTCCAGCGCTGCTCCTCCTCCGGCTGATGCCGGCTCGTACGATCAGTCCTCCGATCAAACGGCGGACGATTCCAGCTACGGAGAGCAGCCCGTGGATACGGCTCCTGAGCCTCCTCCGGCCATGCCCCAATACCAGCAGCCTCCAGCGCCCGGCGACGATTATCTTTGGACGCCCGGCTATTGGAACTATGCTTCGGCCGGCTACTACTGGGTTCCCGGCGTCTGGGTGCAGGCTCCCTACCAGGGCGCGCTTTGGACACCCGGCTATTGGGGTTATACAGGCGGCCACTACGGCTTCTTCCGCGGTTATTGGGGTCCGCATATCGGGTTCTATGGCGGCGTGAACTATGGCTTCGGCTACGGCGGCGTAGGCTACCAGGGCGGCTACTGGAATTCGGGTCATTTCTTCTACAACCGCTCGGTCAATAATATCAACGTCAATGTGGTGCATAACGTCTATAACCACACCGTCATTGTGAACAACAACCGCGAGAGCTTCAATGGTGGACCGAACGGAATCCGGGTGCGTCCGCGGCCAGCGGAACTGGCGGCCCTGCGCGAGCCCCATGCCGCGCCCATGCGCGCGCAGGTTGAAAATGCGCATGCGGCCAGCACCAACCGGGCCCAGTTCGCGTCTGTGAATCATGGCCGTCCGGCCAGCGCCGCGATCGCCAAGCCGCTAGTGGCCGATCGCGACGTGCATCCGGTGGCTGCGCCGCCTGCCCGCAACCAGCCCGCGATGATGCGCATGGAAGCGCGGCCAAATGCCGCTCAACCCGCGCACGGCAATGCGCCGGCCAGAGGTGCGGAGCCGGCCCGTAAAGCGCCTGAAAGGGCAACGCCGGCCCGTCCTGCAGCCGCGCCCCGCGCCACACCGCATCCACAGGCCCATGCGCCAGTTGCCAAGCCGCGGGCTGAGGAACGGCCCGCATCGCATGCGGCTCCAGCGCGGCCCGCGCAACACGCGGCGCCGGCCAAACCCGCCTCGCGCGCGCCGGCCAAACCGGTAGCGCCCAAGCGGGAAGACGAGCATCCCCAATAGTCTTGCGGGGATCTACGCCTCAGGGGTGTGCAGCTACTCGGCCGTCCGCACACGGATGGCCACCAGGTTGCGCACCCAGCGGGCCGGCCTCTTTTCACCGGTAGCCACCAGTTGCAAAGGCCCGCTTGCGGCAATCGGTTTGCCATCCATGGTATCGGCAACCATCACCGTAGCGTCGTGAACGTCCGGCGTCACCTCGCCCATCGAGTAGACCACCTGATACCCATCGGACCCCTCCGCCACGAGGTAGAGACGGAAGTCCTTGCCGTGAGGTTTCTCCGCCACGCCCAGGGGCTTGAGCAGGTCAATCAGTTCAACCCCCGAATAGGTCTGGCTAGCCTTGGCGTGCTCGTTGTAGACGGTAATTGTCTTATGTGGCAGCGCGGCCAGCGTTGCCGGGGTCCACTCGGCGGACTTGTCTCCGAATGTGATCTTCAGCGGACCGGCCGCAACCGCCGGCTTGGCCATGTCCGTGCTCATCGGCTGGCTCTGTCCCGCGGCGCTTGGCATAGAGGGGCCAGGATTTTTTCCCTGCGCCATGATCGCTCCTATATTGCAAGCCAGAAGGCAGACTCCAGCCCAAACTCTCATGCGCATCGTGAATCTCTCCACCGGTTCATCGTATACTGGCTTTATGTCGATCGTGGGCAACATCGCCGGCATTGCCAAGGGCATGAGCATCACCTTCCGGGAGATTCTCGAACCCACCCAGGTAGAGAATTATCCTGACGGCAAGGGTCCTCTGCGCGGAGCAGTCTTCGAGCAGCGCTTTCGCGGCGCGCATGTGCTGCAGCGCGACGAAAACGGCCTGGAAAAGTGCGTGGCCTGTTTCTTGTGCGCCGCCGCCTGCCCCGCCAACTGCATTTTTATTGAAGCCGCCGAGAACACCGAAGAGCAGCGCATCTCATCCTCCGAGCGCTACGCCAAGGTCTACAACATCGATTACAACCGCTGCATCTTCTGCGGCTACTGCGTGGAAGCCTGCCCCACAGACGCCATCACCCACGGCCACGGCTTTGAGCTGGCCACGCTGAACGCTACCAACCTGATCATGCGCAAGCAGGACATGCTGGTGCCGGTGAGCGCTCTGACCGCGGCAAAATAGCTCACCGGCGACCCCCTCTCTGGTTCCGGATCACTTTGGCGTGTTCCGGGTCAACAGCTATTCTGATCAGTGCACCCTCCGCTCCCTCGCGGAGTTGAGGGTCTCAGGCTCATCGGAGAAAAATGACCAGAACTCTTCAACATCCTCTTGAGAAAATCCTTGAGAGCCGCATTGCCATCATCGATGGAGCCATGGGCACGACCATCCGCACCTATGGCATGACGGAAGCCGACATCCGCGGCGAGCGTTTCAAGAACGCGACCAAGGACTTGCTGAATAATGGCGACCTGTTCTCCCTGACGCAGCCGGCGATGATCTGCGACATCCATCGCCGCTTTCTTGAGGCCGGGGCGGACATCATCGAGACCAACACCTTCGGCGCCACCAGCATCACGCAGAGTGAGTTTTTCGTGGACGACCCGCGCGAGCACGGCGGCCGCAAAGATCCCGCCTTCTACCAGAAGATCATCGAGGATCCATTCCTCGGCAATCTGGCGTGGGAGATCAATGAGCAATCGGCGCGGCAGTGCCGCGAATGGGCTGATCGTGTCTCGAACGAGACTGGCCGCCAGCGCTTTGTCGCCGGCGCCATCGGCCCCTTGACCGTATCGCTCTCCAACTCGCCCGATGCTGACGACGCGGGCTTCCGCGTGGTCACCTTCGATCAGGTGAAGACCGCCTACGCGCAGCAGGTGCGCGCCCTCATCGCCGGAGGCTCCGACCTGCTGCTGGTTGAGACAATTTTCGACTCGTTGAACGCCAAGGCCGCGCTGGTCGCCATCCGCGAGGTCTTCGATCAGGACGGCCTTGCAGCCGGCAACCGGGAATTGCCGGTGATGATCTCGGCGGCCGTTGGCCGTGGCGGCGAGACGCTCATCTCCGCGCAAACCACGGAGGCGTTCTGGAATGCGGTCGAACACGTAAAACCACTGTCGGTGGGGCTCAACTGCTCTCTCGGCCCCGATCTGATGTATCCGTTCCTGTCCGAGCTGTCTGAAAAGGCGAACGTGGCCATCTCCTGCTACCCGAACGCCGGCCTGCCCAATCCGCTTTCGGAAACCGGCTTCGATCTGGGACCGCCGGATATGGCCCGCTATCTCGGCGACTTTGCCAAGGCGGGTTTGATCAACATTGCCGGCGGCTGTTGCGGCAATACGCCGGAGCATATCGCGGCCATTGCCAAGGCGCTTGAAGGCCAGGCTCCGCGCAAGCTGGGCCCGGTCGAGGTTGCGGCATGAGCGAGGCTACGCCGCCCAAGCCTCTGCGCCTGTCGGGATCGCAGCCCTTCACCCAGCAGCCGGGCGTCTACATCATGATTGGCGAACGGACCAACGTGGCCGGCTCACCAAAATTCGCCAAGCTGATCAAGGCAGGTAAATTCCAGGAAGCCGTAAGCGTGGCCCGGCAGCAAGTGGAAAACGGCGCCAACGTCATCGACATCTGCATGGACGAAGGCATGATCGACGGTGTCTCGGCCATGACGCGCTTCCTGCAGTTGCTGGGCAGTGAGCCCGAGGTCGCCAAGGTTCCGTTCATGGTGGATTCCTCGAAGTGGGAAGTCATTGAGGCGGGCCTCAAGTGCCTGCAGGGCAAGGGCATTGTCAATTCCATTTCGCTGAAAGAAGGCGAAGAGAAGTTTCGCCAGAATGCGGCTGCCGTACTCAAGTACGGTGCTGCTGCAGTGGTCATGGCCTTCGATGAACAGGGTCAGGCCGCCACCTACGAAGAAAAAATCCGCATCTGCGAGCGTGCCTACAACATACTCGTGAACGAGGTGGGCTTCCCGCCGGAAGACATCATCTTCGACCCCAACATTCTTACTGTCGCCACCGGGATGGAAGAGCACAACAACTACGCGGTTGACTACATCAACGCCACGCGCTGGATCAAGGCCAACCTGCCGCACGCCAAGGTCTCGGGCGGCGTCTCCAACATTTCCTTCAGCTTTCGCGGCAATGACAAAGTCCGAGAGGCCATGCACTCCGCGTTTCTCTATCACGCCATCGCGGCCGGCATGGACATGGGCATCGTGAACGCCGGCATGCTTGAGGTCTACGAGGAGATTGAGCCGGAGCTCAAGGTGCTGGTTGAAGACGTGCTGCTCAATCGCCGCCCCGACGCGACTGAGCGCCTCGTCGATCACGGCGAAAAGCTGAAGAATGTCGGCAAGACGGTCAGTGAAAAGAAAGCCGAGGAATGGCGCAGCGGCACCGTCGAAGAGCGTCTTTCGCACGCGCTGGTCAAGGGCATTGACGCGTACATCGAAATCGACGCCGAGGAAGCACGCGTCAAGCTGGGCCGTCCTCTGTTGGTCATCGAAGGCCCGCTGATGGCCGGCATGAGCGTGGTGGGCGATCTGTTCGGAGCCGGCAAGATGTTTCTGCCCCAGGTAGTCAAATCGGCCCGCGTGATGAAGAAAGCCGTGGCGCACCTGACGCCCTTCATGGAGGCTGAAAAGCTGGCCATGGCCGCTGCTGGACAAGAGGTCAAGGCGCAGGGAAAGATTGTGCTGGCAACGGTCAAGGGCGACGTTCACGACATTGGCAAGAACATTGTCGGCGTCGTGCTTGCCTGCAATAACTATGAGGTCATCGACATGGGCGTCATGGTCTCCTGCGAAAAAATCCTGGAGCGAGCCAAGGCGGAGAATGCCGACCTGATTGGGCTCAGCGGCCTGATCACGCCGTCTCTCGATGAGATGGTGCATGTGGCCCGCGAGATGGAGCGCCAGGGCTTCAAGTTGCCGCTGCTCATCGGCGGCGCAACCACCAGCCGCGCGCACACAGCCGTAAAAATCGCGCCGCATTATAGCGAGCCGGTGGTTCACGTGCTCGACGCCAGCCGCGCCGTGCCCGTGACCACCAGTCTTCTCAGTGAAGAGGGCAAGCCCGCGTTCGTGGCCCAGCATCGTGCCGCTTACGAGGCGCTCCGCAAGGCCCACGCCGCGCCACGGCAGAAGCTCATCTCCCTTGAGACCGCTCGCGCTCGGCGCACGCCCATCGAGTGGCGCGCCGAAGACATACCCACGCCCGAGTTCACCGGCGTGCGCGTGCTGGACAATTTCCCCCTGGCCACGCTGCGCGAATTCATCGACTGGACGCCGTTCTTCCACACCTGGCAATTGAAAGGTGTTTATCCCCGCATCCTCGACCACCCGGACTACGGTGCGCAGGCGCGCCAGATATTCACTGAAGGTAACGCATTACTCGACACCATCATCGAAAAGAACCTGATCACCGCGCGTGGCGTATACGGCCTTTTCCCCGCTGCCGCCGTGGGCGACGATGTGGATCTGTATACTGACGGCGCGCGCGCCAACGTGTTTGAACGGTTCCATTTCCTCCGCCAACAGGCAAACAAGGAAGGCAGCGAGCCCTGCCGGTCTCTGTCCGACTTCATCGCGCCAAAGGAGACCGCGCTGCCCGATCACATCGGCGCCTTTGCCGTAACCAGCGGTATCGGTTTGAAGGAGCTATGCGACCGCTTCCGGGCCGACAATGACGATTACAACGCGATCATGGCCGAGGCCATCGCAGACCGTCTGGCCGAGGCCTTCGCCGAATGCCTCCACAAGCGCGTACGCGATGAATGGGGCTATGGCCGTGCGGAAGGTTTGAGTCCCGCGGATCTTATCCAGGAGAAGTATCGCGGCATCCGCCCGGCCGCAGGCTATCCGGCATGCCCGGACCACACCGAAAAAGGCACGCTCTGGCGCTTGCTCAATGTGCAGGCCAACACCGGAATGCTAATTACCGAATCGTTTGCCATGTGGCCCGGATCGAGCGTCAGCGGCCTCTACTTCGCCCATCCTGAATCGAAATACTTTTCGCTCGGCAAAATCGACCGCGATCAAGTCGTAGATTATGCCGAGCGCAAGGCAATGAGCGTTGCAGAGGTCGAGCGCTGGCTCGGGCCTAACCTGAACTACGACCCGGCGGCATAGCTTTCGAGCAGTGTCGTCGCGCATCTTCCGCGTCGGGCCTGGTGATTGCAAACCCATGAGCGCAAAGCAAACATCCCGCTCTGCGAAGCAAAGCTCTCCTTCACGAGACTCCACGCCGCGCGGCTTCGACAAGGAGCTTGCCGTGTTGGAGGCGCTGAGCGAGGCCCTCAAGGTCAGCGACGGCCCGAATGCCGATCAGGTCGATTACTTACGCAAGGCGCTCGCGCACCGCAACAACTTTCTGGTAGCCAAGGCGGCAAAACTGGTTGCGGATGCTGAGCTCTCCGCGCTGCTGCCCGATGTGCTCGCGGCCTTCGATCGCTTTTTCATCGACGCAGCCAAAACTGACCCGCAGTGCTGGGCGAAGAACGCGCTCTCGAAGACTCTGGTTAAGCTGGAACACCGCACCAAAGACGCCTACCTGCGTGGCATGAAGCACCATCAACTTGAGCCGGTCTGGGGCGGGCAGTCGGACACGGCCGGAGCCCTGCGCGGCACCTGCACACATGCGCTGGTCGATTGCCCCGGCATCTCCGACGCCGATCTGCTGACGGCACTGCTGGAGCCGTTGACAGACACCGACAAAACCGTGCGCATGGAGGCGGCGCGCGCCATGGCACAGGTCGGCGGCGTGAGCGCGGCGCTGCTCCTGCGCCTGCGTGCTTTGCTTGCAAAAGACGAGCCGGAAGTGCTGGGTGCTATCTATTCTTCGCTGCTGGCGCTCGAGGGGCCGGCCGCCATTCCGCTGGTTTCCCAAGCGCTTGCCGAAGGCGACGATACTGCCGCCGAGGCTGCCTTCGCGCTGGCCGACCTGCGCACTCCCGAGGCTTTGGCCGCGCTGCTGGCCCGGTTGCGCGCGGGCGCCGATGCCTGGTTTAGCTCCGTGCTGCTCAGCGCCATAGCCCTTACGCGCCTGCCGGCGGCCATGGACTATCTGTTGGCGGCTATTGCCCGCGACGGCAGGGAAGCGCCGGACGCGATCGAAGCTATTGGTCGCACGGCGCCCTCGGCCGAGCTGCGCACCCGCGTAGAGCAGGCCGTTGACCAGGCAGATAGCGCCAGGCTGCGCCAGGCTTTCCTTCAGCACCTGCCTCCCGCTCCCGAATAAACGCCGGGCCGGATTGGAGCGGCCGAAATTTTCTCCATGCCAACTTTGCATATAATTATTGCCGTTTATGTCACAGTGGAAATAAGCAGACGAGAACATGTATGTCCTCCTGGAGCGAACATGTAATTTGGAACGGCCGCAAGGTTTGCCCTTCGCGGGGGTCAGCGTCCGCGGCCGTTCGTTTTTCTCCCGGGTCTGCAAAAATACTCGTAGGTGGTCTCATGCTGGCAGCAGCTCTTTTGTCGAGTGTTTTGTTGTGCGGATGTGGAGGCGGTGGAACCGGTGGCGGATCGACGCCGTCCCCTACCCCTGCGCCCACGCCAACCGCCGCCGCTCCCACCATTGCCACGTCGTCAAGCAATGGCGCTCAAAACGGCGCGCTCATCGTCACGCTGGCCTCCGCAACGCCCGGAGCAGCCGTCTATTACACTCTCGACGGATCAACGCCCAGTACCTCCTCGCAGCAATATCAGGCTCCCATCCTGGTGGACTCTAACATCGCCATCAACGCTGTTGCCACGGTCGCGGGCAGCTCGGCATCAAGCGTGACCAGCAAGAGTTTCACGCCCAGCATCGCCTCCGGCACGCTGGTCTGGTCTGAAGAATTCGCCAACTCCGGCGCAAGCAATGCCCAGCCCAATCCGGCAACCTGGACCTATGACATCGGAACTAATTGTTGCGGCAACAGCGAGCTTGAGACTTACTGCGCGTGGGCTTCCGCCGTGTCGCCGTGCAATCCGGCCAGCCCCAATGCCTACGTGGGCACAGACGGTTATCTCCACATCGTGGCCCAGCGCCCCACGCCGGGCGCAGCGGTCTACACGTCGGCGCGGTTGAAGACTCAAGGCCTGTTCAGCTTCCAGTACGGACGCGTTGAGGCGCGCATGATGCTGCCCGAGTCGCAGGGAATGTGGCCCGCCTTCTGGCTGCTCGGCGACAACATCGTCACCAGCTCCTGGCCGGCCTGCGGCGAGCTTGACGTGATGGAGCACATCGATGGCAGCAACCCGCAGAACGCGGGCTATGACTGGGTTGAGGGGTCAATCCATGGAACCAGCCTGAACGGCGGCATTCAATACCATCCAACCGGATTTTCCGCAGCCGGTTGGCACACCTACGGCATGATCTGGACCAAAGGCCAAATTCAGTATTACGTTGACAGCCCGGGCAATATCTATGCCACCTACACCCCCTCAACCCAGACCGGCACATGGCCCTTTGACACAGGACCAGAATTCATCCTGCTGAACCTCGCGGTAGGCGGAACATGGCCAGGATCTCCCGACAACACCACCGTATTTCCATCGCAGATGCTGGTCGATTACGTGCGCGTCTATTCAAACTGAGCCGCGTCCCCTCCATTTCGTTGCAACCAATGACCTTTGGCATGCGTTTCCGCGCCGTTCGCTGCAATCCGGCTTGCGCTCCCATTTCAGCTGTGATAAAAAAAGAACATTCAAGTTTGCCCCCAAAGGGCAAGCCTGAGTTTCATGCAGAGTGGTTGAGGGACGAGCCCTGTGACGCCACGACAACCTGCCTGGGCAATCCAGGAGTATGGTGTCAACTCTTGCTCGCTACGGCGGGGAACATGAGATTCGGGGGTCGCTTCAGCACTCTTGGCCGAGGCGGCTCGCTAGACGATTCGAGTCATTTCACGTTCGCTCATTTTTGAGCCGGTCACACGCTCGTAGACCTTCGGTCACTCGCTATGATTGCGAGGGGAC